>NZ_CALROT020000003.1:0-282062 GCF_943369875.1 Vulcanococcus limneticus LL | reverse complement strand
GGCTGGATCGCGTAGGCGATCGCCATGCCCCAGGCGCTGCCATCGCCAAGAAGCCGCTGAAACGCCGGCTGATCCTGGGGCGTGCTGATGATCAGCACCTCCCGGATTCCCGCCAGCATCAGGGTGCTGAGCGGGTAGTAGATCATCGGCTTGTCGTACACCGGCAGCAGCTGCTTGCTCACCGCCTGGGTGATCGGATGCAACCGGCTGCCGCTGCCTCCGGCCAGGATGATGCCCCTGCGCGATCGAGCAGATGTCATCGAGCCGCTGCTTGCTTGTTATCTGTATTCAATCACCACGGCCAGCCTCCTGCAGTTGCGGTTGGTATCCGCAGTGGTTATGCAGAAAGCGCATAGTCCTCCTGCCCTGGCCGGTGAGCGGGGCCCTGTAATCGGGTCTGGCCAGCTTGGCGCAGCACTGCGCCGCCGGTTTGTGCGTGTGGGCAATCAGTCCCGCTGATTGTGATCGTTGCCCTGGTGAGACACGCGCTGTCTGCGACTATCAGGTGGCGCCTTGCTGAGCTCATTGGGCCTGGCTGCTCCCCCCGACGGGGGCAGGGTGGCCCTGTCCGCCGTTCTTTCCAGAGCAGTGACGTGCCTTGTTCGCCCCGGCCTGCCACGCTTTGGCATGTTGGGCAGCGATAGACGAGGAACTGAACCCCGATCAGCGTTGGCGGGACTGATGGTTGGATGCCCTCGGAGGTGGTCTGAGGAGTTGGATCCTGGAGCGCTATGGGGCCTACCTGTGGGGTATGTCCTGTTGCGAGCTGTAGGGCTGGGTGTCGCCCTATTTCGCCTCCATCCAGTTCGGACCCACGCCCGTCTCCACCAGTAGCGGCACTGTGAGCGCCACGGCCTGCTCCATGGTGTCGCGCGTGAGGACCAGCACGGCCTCGAGGGCTTCCGGGGCCGCCTCCAGCACCAGTTCGTCGTGCACCTGCAGCAGCAGCCGCGCCGGCAGGGCGGTCTCCGCCAGGCGGCGGTGCAGCTGCACCATCGCCAGCTTGATGATGTCGGCGCTGGAGCCCTGGATCGGCGCGTTGGCGGCCGCCCGCAGCTGCTGGGCCTCCATGCCGCCGCGGCGGGCCACCTCCAGGTCGATCTCCAGCGGGTCCTTGCCCCGCAGGCGCCCCAGGCCCGAGGGATCGAAGCCGAAGGGCCGGCGCCGGCCCAGGATCGTCTCCACATAGCCGCGGCTCAGGGCCAGCCGCTCCTGCAGCTCCAGGAAGGCGAACACCTTCGGGTAGCGCTGCTTGTACTTGCTCAGGAACTCCTTGGCCTGGGCCTGGCTCACCCCCGTTTCCCGCGCGAAGCGCTGGGCGCCCATGCCGTAGATCACGCCGAAGTTGATTGTCTTGCCCAGGCGCCGTTCGTCGCTGCTCACCGCCTCGCCGTCGGCCTTGTCGAGCAGCAGCCGGGCCGTGAGGGCGTGCACGTCGTCGCCGGCGCGGTAGGCCTCCACCAGCACCTCCTCGCCGCTCAGGTGGGCCAGGATGCGCAGCTCGATCTGGGAGTAGTCGGCGCTGATCAGGCTCCAGCCCTCCTGGGGCAGGAAGGCCTTGCGGATCCGTCGGCTGAACTCCGTGCGGATCGGGATGTTCTGCAGGTTGGGGTTGCTGCTGCTCAGTCGCCCGGTGGCCGTCACCGCCTGGTTGAAATCGGTGTGCACCCGCCCGGTTTCCGGCTCCACCAGCGCCGGCAGTGCATCCACGTAGGTGCTCTTGAGCTTGCTGAGGGTGCGGTGCTCCAGCACCAGCGGCACCACGGGGTGGGCCTCCTCCAGCTTCTCCAGCACGGCCGCATCGGTGCTCCAGCCGGTCTTGGTCTTGCGCGATTTCTTGCGGTCGAGCCCCAGCGTGTCGAACAGCAGCTCGCCCAGCTGCTTGGGGGAGGCGAGATTGAAGTCCACCCCCGCCGCCGCCCGGGCATCGATCTCCAGCTGCTGCAGGGTGGTCGCCAGTTCGGTGGAGAGCTCCGCCAGGTAGCCCGTGTCGATGCGGATGCCGGTGGCCTCCATCAGCGCCAGCACCGGCTCCAGCGGCAGCTCCACCTGCTCAAGCAGCGCCGGCAGAGCCGGGCCGAGCTCCGCCAGTTGATCCCGCAGCAGGCCCGTGAGTCGCCAGGTCACGTGCACGTCCATGCCGCAGTACAGCGCGGCCTCCTCGATCGGCACGGCGGCAAAGGTGGCACCCTTCGGCACCAGGGCGCTGTAACTGGTGGGCGTGAAGCCGAAGTTGCGCTCCGCCAGCACGTCCAGGCCGTGCTTGGCGTTGGCGTCGCGCAGGTAGTCGGCCAGCAGCGTGTCCATCACCACGCCCTCCAGGGCCAGGCCGTGGCGCAGCAGTACCAGCCGGTCGTACTTGGCGTTCTGCAGCGTCTTCGGGTGGCCCGCACTGGCCAGCCATGGGGCCAGGGCGCTGAGCACCGCATCCAGGGGCAACTGGGGCGGGGCCGGCGGGGCTTCGGTGAGCAGATCCGGCGCCAGCGGCGGCAGGTGGCCGATCGGGATGTAGGCGCAGTCTGCCGGGCCCGCGCCCCAGGCCAGACCGATGCCCACCAGCTCGGCCTGGAAGGGGTTGAGGGCGGTGGTCTCGGTGTCGAGCGCGATCGGCGCGGCGGGATCGGTGGCCGCCAGCAGCCGCGCCACCAGGGCCTCCAGCTCGGCCGCGGTGGTGATCAGCTGGGGCTCGAGGGTTGGTGGGGTGGAGTCGGCGGGGACGGCATTGGTGGCGCCGCTGGCTGTGCCGCCGTTGCTGACGGTGCCTCCGGTCTTGGGGCCTGCATCCGTCGGTGCGGCCTCAGCCTCGCCCCGACTGTCGCTGGATGACTCGCCATGGCGAGCCATTTCGGACACCGCCGCACCCCCATCCCTGCCCGCCCCCGCCCCCGACGGCGGCTGGGCCGTGAACACCTGGGCGAACCGCTCCACCTGGCGGGCCAGGCTGTGCAGTTCCAGCTCCTCCAGGCTGCCGGCCAGGGCGTCCACCTTCACTTCCCCCAGGGCCAGCCGCGGCTCGCTCGGCAGGGGGATGTCCACCAGGATCTCGGCCAGCATGCGCGAGCGGTAGGCGTTCTCGCGGTCATCGCGCAGCTTCTGCAGCAGGGCGCCCTTAAGCACGCCCTTCGGGTCCTTGGCCTTGGGGCCGGCCTGCTCCAGGGCCTCCAGCGCCGCGTAGATCCCGTCCACATGCTCGTAGGCGGCCAGCAGGTTGATCGCCGTCTTCGGCCCCACGCCCTTCACGCCGGGGATGTTGTCCGAGCTGTCGCCGGTGAGGGCCTTGAGGTCCACCACCTCCTCGGGGGTCACCCCCAGCTTGGCGATCACGCCCTCGCGCCGGATCTCCAGCGGACCGCTGCTCTTGGCGTAGGGCCCGCCGCCCATGTAGAGCACGGCGATGTCGCGCCCGTCGTCCACGAGCTGGAACAGGTCGCGGTCGCCCGAGAGGATCCGCACCCGCCAGCCGCCATCGGCCGCCCGGTTGGCCAGGGTGCCCAGCACGTCGTCGGCCTCGTAGCCCGGCGCCATGCACAGGGGGAGGTCGAGCGCCTCCACCAGGATCTGCTGCAGGTTGGCCAGGTCCTGGAAGAAGTGCTCGGGTGCCTCGTCGCGGTGGGCCTTGTAGGCCTCGTCCGCCTCGTGGCGGAAGGTGGGCTCGGCCGTGTCGAAGGCGATCACCACCCCCTGGGGCGCCAGGCCTTTGCAGTTGTCCAGCAGGGCCTTGAGGAAGCCGTAGGTCACGCTGGTGGGCACGCCCGCCTGCGTGCTCAGCCCGCCATCGCCGCCCTTGGCGAAGGCATAGAAGCTGCGAAAGGCCAGGGAGTGGCCGTCCACCAGCAGCAGCAGGGGCTTGTCGCTGCCGCCTGTGCCCGAGCCGCCGGCGACGCTGGAACCCTCTGCTGCCATGGCGATGCGGCTGGCCTGCGCCTGAATCGGCCCAGCCTGGCAGACGGGCGCTGGCGGCCCATCTGGGGCATCCTGTGGGGGCGACTCCCCCCGACGCTTCGCCGCCTGCCGCCGATGGCCCGCACCCCCAGCCGCTTCGCCATTCACCTCTTCCTGGCCGGAGGCCATCACCAGGTGGTGCACTTCGCCACCCTGGAGGCCTTCCAGCAGTGGTACGGCGGCGTGCTCAACGCCGGCCCCGCCGACACCTTCGTGAACGTGCCGATCACCGAACTCCAGGGTGAATACCTGGTGATCCGCCCCAGCAGCGTGGTGGGCATCCGCGTGGAACCCCAGTACGGGGCCCTGGAGGATTGAGCGATCCCCGCGGCTGCGGCCCCCGCTGCCGTCGCCATGAAGCGAGCCCAGAGTTGATCTCGGAGTTGAGCCCGGAGTTGAGCCCGGAGGTGCGCCCTGCAGCGCGTTCGTTGGATGGACCCGTGCCTCAGGCGCTCCCATGAACAGGCTGGAACTGCTCTGGGGTGAGGCCTTCTTCGCCGGCTCCCTGGCCCAGCTGGTGGCGCGGCTCACTGGACTGCCGGCGGTGGTGCTGCTGCTCGGTGTGGGTCTGGTGATCGGCCGTGCCGGCTTCCACTGGGTGCAGCCCGAGGCCCTGGGCCATGGCCTCGAGCCCCTGGTGGGGCTGCTGGTGAGCCTGGTGCTGTTCGATGGCGGCCTCAACCTGCGCCTGGCCGGCCGCGACCTGCAGCGCACCGTGATCCAGGTGGTGCTGGTGCGGGCGGTGTTCGGCCTGCTCGGCGCCGCGGCCCTGGCCCATGCCCTCGCCGGCCTCGACTGGCCCCTGGCCTGGGTGTTCGCCGCCGTGGCCCTGGCCACCGGCCCCACGGTGGTGACGCCGATGGTGCAGCAGATGCGGCTGATCCCGGTGCTCGGCCAGATCCTGGAGGCCGAAGGCCTGATCCTGGAGCCGGTGGGGGCGGTGCTGGCCCTGCTGCTCCTCCAGCTGGCCCTCGGCGACCTGACCAGCCTGGGCGCGGTGGCCTCGCTGCTGCTGTTGCGCCTCGGCGGTGGGGCCGCCATCGGCGCGGCGGGCGGCTGGCTGCTGTCGGAGCTGCTGCGGCGGCTGCAGGCGCTGCAGGCCGATCCCGGCGCCCCCGTGCGCATCAGTGAGGACAGCCTGCCCCTGCAGCTCAGCCTCGGGGCCCTGTTCCTGCTGGTGAGCGGCAGCGAGGGACTGCTGCCCGGCGCCGGCCTGCCCGCCGCCGTGGCGGCCGGGGTGGTGGTGGGCCTGCGCCTCGACAAGGAGGCCACCCAGCTCGATGAACTGATCCGCCAGCTGGCCCAGCTGGCGATCACGGTGCTGTTTCCGCTGCTGGCGGCCGACCTCTCCTGGGCTGAGCTCAGCCCCCTCGGCCTCGGCGGTGTGGCCTGCGTGCTGGTACTGATGCTCTACCGCTGGCTGGTGATCCAGCTGGGGGCCATTGGGCTGCCGTCCCTGGGCTGGCGCGAGAAGCTGATCCTCGGCTGGATCGCGCCGCGGGGCATCGTGAGCGCCGCCGTGGCCAGCCTGTTCGCGCTGCAGCTCGAGGCGGCCGGCGTGCCTGGCGCCTCCGCCCTCAAGGGCCTGGTGTTCCTGATGATCCTGCTCACCGTGGGGCTGCAGGGCTTCACGGCTCCGGCGTTGGCGCGGCGGCTGGGGCTGGTGGAGGTTTAAGCAGCCTGCCTGGCTTCGCCTCAGAGGCTGCGCCTCAGAGGCTGTGCTGGATCCGGGCGGCGGCCTCGCCGCTGGGCTGCAGCAGCAGCCAGGTGCTGAGCAGGTCTGGGCCCTGCAGGCTGCCGAGCAGGGCGGCCCGCAGGCTCTTCATCAGCACGCCCTTCTTCACGCCGGCGGCGGCCACGGCTTCCCCCAGCAACGCCTGGGCCTGCTCACTGCTCAGGGCCCCTACGGGCAGGCGCTCCAGCAGGGCCTGCAGGGCGGGGCGGGCGCCGTCGCTGGCCAGCTGCTGCACGGCCGCGTCGTTGAGCTCCGGCCGCTCGAAGAACGGTCGGGCCTGCTCCACCCCATCGGCGAGCAGCACCAGCGAGGGGCCGAGCAGCTCCGCGAGCTGCTCCTGCCAGGCGGGATCGGCGCTCCAGCCCTCGGCCTGCCAGAGCGGCATGAGGGCATCGCGCAGCTCGGCCGGGCTGCGTCCGTGCAGCACCTGACTGTTGAGCCAGTTGAGCTTGTCCCAGTCGAAGCGAGCCCCGGCCCGGTTCACGCGCTCGAAATCAAACACGCTGGCGGCTTCCGCCAGCGTGAAGCGCTCGCCCATGCCCTCCGGCGGCGACCAGCCCAGCAGGGTCATGTAGTTGGCTAGGGCCTCGGCCGTGTAGCCCATGCGCTGGAAGTCGCTCACCGAGGTGACGCCATCGCGCTTGGACAGCTTCTTGCCTTCCTGATTGAGGATCAGCGGGGTGTGGGCGAACACCGGAGCGGTGGCCCCGAGGGCCTCGTAGAGCAGCAGCTGCTTGGCGGTGTTGGCGATGTGGTCTTCGCCGCGGATCACATGGCTGATGGCCATGGCGGCGTCGTCCACCACCACCACCAGGTTGTAGAGGGGATCGCCGATCTGGTCGGCCGGGGCCCGGCGGGCGATCACCATGTCGCCGCCCAGATCGCTGCCCGCCCAGCGCATCTCACCGCGCACCAGGTCGCTCCAGGTGATCGTGGCGTCATCGTCGATGCGGAAGCGCACCGTGGCTTCGCGGCCCTCGGCGATGTAGGCCTGCTCCTGCTCGGGGCTGAGGTCGCGGTGGCGGTTGTCGTAACGGGGGGCGCGGTTCTCGGTCGCCTGCCGCTCGCGCATCTCCGTGAGTTCGGCCTCGCTGGCGTAGCAGCGGTAGGCGCGGCCCGCGTCGAGCAGTTGCTGGATGGCGGCGCGGTGGGCTGCGATCCGCTCGCTCTGGATCACCGGCTCGCCGTCCCAGTGCAGCCCCAGCCACGCCAGGCCTTCCAGGATGTTGGCGGTGTATTCGGGCTTGCTGCGTTCCTTGTCGGTGTCCTCAATGCGCAGCAGGAACTGGCCGCCGTGACGCCGGGCGAACAGCCAGTTGAACACCGCCGTGCGGGCGGTGCCGATGTGCAGGGTGCCGGTGGGACTGGGGGCGAGACGAACGCGTACCGCCGAACCAGTTGCTGCCACCTGGCTGATCCTCAAGGAGTGGAGAGCGGGACTGACGGGGCTCGAACCCGCAACTTCCGCCGTGACAGGGCGGTGCTCTAACCGATTGAACTACAGTCCCAAGTGCTCTGAGAGCACGCCCAGACAGGCTTTTGGGCCATGTCTGCGCCGCGTCAGCGACCCCAGAAGTATCCGTTGTCGTGGGGCCCTTCGTCAACACGCCTGGCGGTCGCTCAGGGTTCGTTGTCAGCGCCTGGTTGGCAGGGGCTGGGAGCTGGGGAAAAGCTTGGACCGCGTGACCGCTTTGGTCGAACGAAACGGAGGGAGCGGACAGGGCGGACGAGTCGGCCAGGCGTTCGGGGCGGCGTGATGCGGGCAGGCGGGCTTGGGCTTGGACTCGGGGCAGGGCTGAGCTGGGCCTGGGCTGAGCTGGGTCCGGGGTAAGGCACGCGGCGGAGGTGCGCTCCGGATCCCCCTGCGCTGGATCGGGAGACTCGGCTGGGGTGTCCGTGCGATGCCTCCTGTAACCCATCCGTAGGGATGGACCTTTGGCTGAGGCCGGTGTGGAGCCACTCCCCGCCGTGTCCAGAAATGGTGAGCCATGGCTCGCCATTTCTGGACACCCACCCGACACCCACCCGACACCCACCCGACACCCACCCGACGTCAGCCGGACGTCAGCCGGAACCCACCGCGCACCGACTCGACATTCGCCTCGCATCCGTGGGCAACCAGCGGGTCCTCGGCCAGGACAGTGGCTGGACGCAGGCCTGGACATCGGCGCGGTCCCGTCCCGAACCGCTGACGGAAGCCTCGGCTCGCGCACTTCGGCTCCAGCTTTCTGGCTCGCCCAGGTGTCGATGCCGCCCCGCACCGTTGCTGTCCCACCCCGTTGCTGTCGTCGCTCGCCTCGGTGTCGCCGCTCCTCCTGAGTCGTCGCAGCCATCATTTTTCGGCGCAGCCACCCAGGTGTCATCGTGGCCAGCCAGGGAACGTCGCGGCCGCGCCGGTGTGACCGCGGCCCCGCCCCCAAGGGCCAAGGTCATAAAAAAGCCCGCACAGAGGCGGGCGTTCAGCGAAATTTTGGTGCGGAGTCTCTGAGGATCAATTCAGAGTCAGGGGGGCTTTTGGCCAGGGCGTCATTGGCTGCTTGCTGTTCAGAGCCACTTCGGTCGAGCCGAGAGGGGTGGTCTGAAGGGCTTCGCTGAGGGCTTCAGGGACGGAAGCCGGCGGGCTCGATCAGGCGGACCTGATTGCCGCGGGCGGTGAATTCCCGGCCCTGGTCGCTCTGGACCACCACGCGACCGCCGGATTTCACGCGGATCACCCGGGCACGAACCCAGCCCAAAGCGGCGGATTCGAGAACCTTGACCACATCACCGGGCTGTAGATCCAACTCCATGTCCGGAACCGAGAGACTGCAGTGGGGAGACATCAACGCGCCGTGGAGGACTTGAACCCCCGACATCAGGTTTTGGAGACCTGCGTTCTACCAACTGAACTAACGGCGCAGGGCGATGTCTCCCCGTCGATGCATGGGATTGCATCGTCTGGCTGGTTGGTAGACCAGCCAGGTTTGAGGGTGCGGAAGAACCGGGTGGAACCCGGAACCGACCTCAGCGATCGAAGCGCTGCTTGACGCGGGTGGCTTTGCCCACTCGGTCGCGCAGGTAGAAGAGCTTCGCTCGGCGCACTTTACCGCGCCGCTCGACCTTCACGGAAGCCACCTGGGGGCTGTGCAACATGAACACCCGCTCCACGCCGATGCCCTGGAAGATGCGGCGCACGGTGATGGTCTCGTTGAGACCGCCGTGGCGCTTGGCGATCACCACGCCCTCGTAGGGCTGGATGCGCTCCTTGTTGCCCTCGCTGATCCGCACGCCCACCTTCACGGTGTCGCCCACGTAGATCTCAGGCAGGTCGCTCTTGAGCTGCTCGGCCTCGAAGGCGCGCAGCAGGTCGTGGGCGCTCAGCTTGCCGGTGGTGGCTTTGCTGGCGGGGGTGGCCGTCGCCGTGTCAGCAGCCGTTGCAGTGTCAACAGCCGTCGCCGTGGCGCTGGTGGCTTCGGCAGCCGTGTCCTTGATGTCGTCAGTCATGTCCTTCGAGTCAGCTGCCAATCCGGCTGGAAAAAGCGCCCGGCCAAACAGCGAGTGTACCGGCTCGGGGTTCAGCTCCCAGGCTCCCCGGCCGGCGGTCCAGGCCGCCGCTGCCACCGTTGCTGCAGTTTATGGACCAGCAGCAGGCTGCCGCTGCCCAGCATCCACAGCAGTCCCAGGCCGTTGAGCAGCACGTAGACCGGCTCGGCGGCCTGCCCCAGCCACTCGCCCTCGTGCACCACCATCAGCCAGTGCACCTGGTCACGGCCGAGGCCGCCCCAGTCTTTGAGCAGCCGGTAGGCCATGCCGCTCAGCACCGTGATCAGCAGCGGGGCCAGCACCACCGGGGCGATGGCCCCGTGGACGCGGCGCGCCTGGGCAAAGAACTGGGACGAAGGCGCCATGGGGCCGTGTCGGGGGGACGGTGGCGGGGCAGCGGTGGCGGGACGGGTGGCAGGCCAGGCGGTGCCAGGCCGGAGGTGATCCGGGAACCGTCAGCTCCCGGGCCGAAGTTCTAACTTGAAGTCCGGCCCTGGACTGACCCGATGAACCTCTTTGCCGATCTGCTGGCCAGCTCCAACCGGGCGGCTGGGGCCAATGGCAGCGCCGGCAAGGGGATCACGGCCCCGGTGGCCACCGCCGTCGCCACCGGCCCCCGCATCCAGAAGAGCCGCCGCGGCGTGGAGATCAAGAGCGCCCGCGAGATCGAGACGATGCGCCAGGCCAGCCGCATCGTGGCCACGGTGCTGCGCGAGATCCTGGAGATCGCCGCCCCCGGCATGACCACCGGCGACCTCGACCGCCACGCCGAGAAGCGCATCCGCGAGATGGGCGCCGTGCCCAGCTTCAAGGGCTACCACGGCTTCCCGGCCAGCATCTGCGCCTCGATCAACAACGAGGTGGTGCACGGCATCCCCAGCAGCAAGCGGGTGATCAAGGCCGGGGACCTGGTGAAGATCGACACCGGCGCCTACTTCGACGGCTACCACGGCGACAGCTGCGTGAGCCTCTGTGTGGGTGAGGGCGCCACGGAGGAGGCCCAGCGCCTCACCCGCGTAGCCCAGGAATCCCTGATGAAGGGTCTGGCCCAGATCAAGGCCGGCAACACCCTGCTCGACATCGCCGGCGCCGTGCAGGACCACGTGGAGGCCCACGGCTTTGCGGTGGTGGAGGACTACACGGGCCACGGCGTTGGCCGCAACCTGCACGAGGAGCCCTCGGTGTTCAACTACCGCACACGCGACCTTCCCAACATGAAGCTGCGGGCCGGCATGACCCTGGCGGTGGAGCCGATCCTCAACGCCGGCAGCAAGGCCTGCCGCACCCTCAAGGACCGCTGGACGGTAGTGACCGTGGACGGCGGCCTCTCGGCTCAGTGGGAGCACACCATTGCCGTGACCAGCGACGGCTGCGAGATCCTCACGGATCGCAACTTCTGAGATCGCGACTTCTGAGATTGCGACGTCTGAGGCGGGCTCACACCCCGTCGACAGACGGCCGCGTCAGCAGCCGGAAGTAGAGCCAGCGGCCCAGGGTCGCCAGCGGCATCAGCACGTAGGTGAGCGGGTTGGGGGTGACGATCACCAGCCCCAGGTTCCAGCCGGCCTGGCGCACGATCTCGCGGGCCACAAAGTCGGGCCCCATCACGCCGATCGGGTTGAGGGCGGAGCGGAAGGGCCCCAGCACCAGGCGCCGGATCCGCAGCCCCGGGCCGGCCAGATCCAGGGCCCGCAGGCTCACCAGCTGGCCCAGCAGCCGCTTGCTGAGCTCGTAGAGGGGGCTCAGGGCCGGCTGGATCTCCGCCTCCGAGGTGTTGACCCACACCTCCCGGGGCCGGCCGCCGCTCGGGCTGGCCTGCGGGCCGGGCTCCAGGCCGGCGAACAGCTCCAGCAGCCGCCAGCTGCTCAGGGCATTCACCTCCAGGGAGAGGGCCGTGGCGTCGGCGCTGCGGGCGCTGTGCACGTTCACGCCGTGGTTGAGCACCAGCACGTCCACACCGGCCAGCACGCCCGCCAGCTCCGCCTCCGCCCCGCACTGCCAGGACACCAGCTCCAGCGGGATCGGGACGCCGGCGTCATCGCACTCCAGCAGGGGAGTGTCGGCACCCGCCGCGGCACTGGTGAGGGCCACGATGGTGGCCCCCTGGCGGTGCAGCACCCGGATCAGGGCCCGGCCCAGGCTGCCGTTGGCGCCGGTGATGGCGATGCGTCGCCCCTGCCAGGGACCGGCCGGCGAACCTGGGAGCGGAGCCACGGATCTGCTGCGGGGGGGTGGTCTTGTGGCCAGCATGCGCCATCCTTGGTCCATGCGTGCTGGGCTGAATGGCAGCGGGCCTCGGTGAACAGCTGGGTCAGGACCAGCCCCAGGATCTGAATCAGGAGCTGGGCGGCCTGGCGGCCCTGGTGGCCCTGTATGCCCCCTACTGCGACGGCGTCAACCGGGCGGCGCGGCTGGAGCAGGCCCTTGAGCTGATGGCCCGCGGCAGGACCAGTGGCCGCCGGGCCCTGCGACCCGGCGGCGGCCACGACTTCGACTTCAGCTGGTCGGCGGCGGGCTCGCCCCAGGAGCTCAGCAGCTGCATCCTGCGCTTCCCGGCCCTGCCGGAGGTGAGCTACACCTTCAGCCTGCCCACCTACCTGCTGGTGCTCTGGCTGATGGATCTGCTGGAGGCCCCGCAGGGTCCCGGCACCCCGCCAGACCTGCCCGAGAGCTTCTGGCGCTGGCTGCTGGTGGGCGCCTTGCCGCCTGCGGCGGCCACCTAGATTCCCTCGACCCGCACCTCCGGCATGGGCCAGGCCAGCCCCTCCGCTCCCGGCGCCGCCCTCCTGGTGGGCTCCTGCGAGCCCTTCAGCGGCAAGTCGGCCCTGGTGCTGGGCCTGGCCCGGCAACTGCTGCAGCGGGGCCTGCCCGTGCGCTTCGGCAAGCCCCTGGCCACCAGCCTTGATGCGGAGGCACCCGCCGCCGGGCCAGATGGCCCCGAGCTGATCGACGACGACGTGCGCTTCGTGGGCCAGATCCTTGGCCTCGCCGACGACCAGCTGCTGCCCTCCGCCCACCTGCTGGAGCCCGCCGCCGCCCAGGCACGGCTGCTGGCCGGTGACCTCGATGCCGGTGCCGGCCTCGACCGCTTCAAGGCCCGCCTGGCCGCCGCCGGCGAGGGCCTCACCCTGCTGGAGGCCGCCGGCAGCCTCTGCGAGGGGCTGCTCTACGGCCTCAGCCTGCCCCAGCTGGCCCGCGACCTGCAGGCCCCCGTGGTGCTGGTGCACCCCTGGAACGACGCCAGCAGCGCCGATGCCCTGCTCCAGGCCCATGGGCTGCTGGGCAGCCTGCTGGCCGGCGTGGTGCTCAATGCCGTGACCCCCGAGGCCGTGCCCCAGCTGCGGGCCGAGGTGGCGCCGGCCCTGGAGCGCCTGGGCATCCCCGTGCTGGGGGTGATGCCCCGCAGCCCGCTGCTGCGCAGCGTGACCGTGGAGGAGCTGGCCCGCCGCCTCGATGCCCGCGTGCTCTGCTGCCGCGAGCGGCTCGACCTGCTGGTGGAGACCCTCTCGATCGGCGCCATGAACGTGAACTCCGCCATGGAGTTCTTCCGCCGCCGCCGCAACATGGCCGTGGTGACCGGCGCCGATCGCACCGACATCCAGCTGGCGGCCCTGGAGGCCTCCACCCAGTGCCTGATCCTCACCGGCGCCGGTGAGCCCCTGTCCCAGCTGATCTCCCGGGCCGAGGAGCTGGAGGTGCCCCTGCTCAAGGTGGAGCACGACACCCTCACCACCGTGGAGGTGATCGAGCGCACCTTCGGCCATGTGCGGCTGCATGAGTCGGTGAAGGCCAGCTACGCCTTCCGCCTGGTGGAGGAACACTGCGATTTCGAGCGCCTCTACCGCCAGCTGCGCCTGCCGGTGGCGGCCTGAGCCGGATGGCGGATCCGGGGTGCCATCAGGGGCGCCGGCAGAGCGATTTCCCTTGCGGCACTGCTAGTTTCGAGCCAACGGTTTTCGGCGTGCAGTGACCCGGTCCCTCGATCTACCGGCACTGGACCGGATTGACACCCTCGCCCAGGAGCTGGCCATGCTCCAGGACCGCAGCAAGCGGCGCATCGCCATCCTCGGCAGCCGCCACGTGCCGGTGGTGTCGGTGCATCTGGTGGAGCTGGTGGCCCGCTCCCTGGCCCAGGAGGGCCACAGCCTGATCACCTCCGGCGCCCAGGGGGTCAACTCCGCCGTGATCCGCAGCGTGCTGGAGGTGGAGCCCTCACGGCTCACGGTGCTGCTGCCCCAGAGCCTGGACCGCCAGCCGCGCGAATCCCGCGACCAGCTGGAGCAGGTGCTGCACCTGGTGGAGAAGCCAGAGCACGACGAGCTGCCGCTGCCGATGGCCAGCAGCCTCTGCAACCAGGAGATCATCAGCCGCTGCGATCAGCTGATCTGCTACGCCTTCCACGACAGCGAGACGCTGCTGGCCAGCTGCCGCAGCGCCGAGGACATGGGCAAGGTGGTCAGCCTGATGTTCTTCGACTGAGCGGGGGGCCATCCAGGGAGGCCTGGGGCAGCACCTGCAGGCGCGTGCCCTCGCGGCCCAGCACCCTGACCAGGCTGCCGGCCGGCAAGGCCCGCTCGGGATCCAGGTTCTGGGCGGCCCAGCTCTGGCCCTGCCAGCGCACCCGGCCCAGGCTGCCGTCGCCCGGGCGCGGGCCGCTGGCCTCGGCGCCGAACCCCTCGATCACCTCCGCCAGCTCCGCCTGGGCGCTCTCCAGCTCGCGGCCGGCGCCGCGCCGCTGGGACCAGCGCCAGATCACGGCGGTGCCCGCCACCGTGAGGCCCACGAACAGGGCCCACTGCAGGCCGGGTGCCAGGGCCAGGCCCGCCAGGCTGGCGAGGATCAGGGCGGCCACCGCCCCCATCAGGAAGCCGCCGAAGCCCGGGGCCGCCAGTTCGATCAGCAGCAGCACGCCGGCGAGGGCCAGCCAGAGCAGGGAGGACATGGCCTGATTCTGGTCCGTCCTGGCGGATCTTCCTAGCCTGAAGGCACCTCCGGGCCGCTATGCCGGCTCAACCCCCGGCGCTCTGGGCGCCCCTGACCCCGGCCCCACCTGTCTCCGATCGCGATGGAAACCCTGTTCTCCCTGCCGGCCCTGGCCCTGCTGGCCTTCCTGGGCTTCGGCAGCGTGCGCGTCACCAGCGGCGGCCAGTCGCGCCTGGTGGAGCGGCTCGGCAAGTACGACCGCCAGCTCAAGCCCGGCCTCTCCTTCGTGCTGCCGGTGGTGGAGAAGGTGGTGAGCCACGAATCGCTCAAGGAGCGGGTGCTCGACATCCCGCCCCAGCAGTGCATCACCCGCGACAACGTGTCGATCGAGGTGGATGCGGTGGTCTATTGGCAGCTGCTGGAGCACGCCCGCGCCTACTACGCCGTCGACAACCTGCAGGCGGCGATGGTGAACCTGGTGCTCACCCAGATCCGCGCCGAGATGGGGAAGCTCGACCTCGACCAGACCTTCACCACCCGCAGCGAGGTGAATGAGGCCCTGCTGCGGGACTTGGACCAGGCCACGGACCCCTGGGGTGTGAAGGTCACCCGGGTGGAGATGCGCGACATCGTGCCCTCCCAGGGGGTGCAGCAGGCGATGGAGCAGCAGATGACCGCCGAGCGCGAGAAGCGCGCCGCGATTCTGCGCTCGGAGGGGGAGCGCGAGTCCCAGGTGAATGCGGCCCGCGGTCGGGCCGAATCACTGCTGCTCGATGCCGAGGCCAAGGCCAAGCAGCAGGCCCTGATGGCCAAGGCCCGGGCCGAGGCGGCCGCCGAGCTGGCCAAGGTGATCGAAGCCCATCCGGCGGCGGCCGAGAGCCTGCGGCTGCTGCTCGCCAAGGACTGGATGGCCATGGGCGAGGAGCTGGCCAAGGCCCCGGGCGGCAGCGTGCTGCTGGTGGATCCCCAGAGCCCCGCCTCGCTGCTCACGGCCCTGCGCAATCTGCAGGAGAAGGGCTGAGGCTCCGCGCTGCGGTGTTCAGCCCGGGCCCCTCAGCCCGCCGCCAGCACCGCCTTGAGCCCCTCCAGATAGAGGAGGCCAGTGCAGGTCAGACCCAGGGCCCAGCACAGGGCCCGCAGCGGCGGCACGTTGGCCACGTAGGCCGGGATGTAGAGCAGGCGCAGCAGCGGGTGCAGCCAGGCCGCGGCGATCGCCAGCGGTGCATCCACGCCGGCCAGCAGGCAGAGCAGGACAGCCGGAGCGTGCAGTGTGAACGCCTCGAAGCTGTTCTGGTGCGCCCAGCTGGCCCGCTTGCCCCAGTCCGGCAGCCGCTCGAACATGGCTCGGGGCGCCGCCAGGTCGGCCACCTCGAAGTTGGCCTGGGAGCGGGCGGCGCCGAGGGGCACCACGCTGGCGATCACCGTGGCGCTGGCCAGCAGCAGTGACCAGGCGAACGGCGCCCCGGCTGCGCTCACCAGGTGGCGCGGCAGGGCGAGGGCGAGGACAGGCAGGGCGGAGGCGCCGCTCAGGGACATCATGGGCATCGTGACCAGGCCTGCGAGGGGAAGCTGGGCCTTGGAACTACCCTTTTCTAGGCTGTGGAGGAGCTGCTCCCCTGTCTCTCACCCCATGGCCGATTCCTACTCCTTCGACGTCGTTTCAGATTTCGACCGCCAGGAGCTCGTGAACGCGGTGGATCAGGTGCGCCGCGACGTGGCCACCCGCTACGACCTCAAGGACTCCAAGACCGAGATCGACCTGGAGGACACCAGCCTCACGATCACCACCGCCAGCGACCTGACCCTGCAGGCCGTGGAGGATGTGCTGCGCCAGAAGGCCACCAAGCGCAACCTCTCGCTCAAGATCTTCGACTTCCAGACCCCCGAACCCGTGGGCGGCAACCGGGTGCAGCAGGTGGTGAAGCTGCGCAAGGGCCTGAGCAAGGAGCTGGCCAAGGACCTCAGCAAGACCGTGCGCGACAACCTCAAGAAGGTGACGGTGGCGATCCAGGGCGAGAGCCTGCGCATCACCGGCAAGAGCAAGGACGACCTGCAGCAGGCCATCCAGCTGCTCAAGGCCCAGGACGTGGAGGTGCCGCTGCAGTTTGAGAACTATCGCTGAGCCTCTGGTTCCCGTAAAAAATCTTGCTCGGTTTGGTTTCTCGCTGATGACAGGTTGGGTAGTTGGTGCCCTTAGCCAGGGTCCAGTGTGAGCTCAACAACCTGCTGAGACGGACTGGTGAGACGGAAAACCTAGTAGCCTTCCAGTGGCTGAGCCGTCGGTGCGCAACGCTCAGAATCTCTGCAAATTGTCGCAATGCTTTTGAAGAGATTGCTTGACGGATGTGGGAGACATGCCTCATTGTCAGGGAAGGCGCGTTTTTGCGATGAGCTTCGGTATTGACGACGAGAGCGGCCGTCTCGGCATTTTCTCTGACAGCAGCGACGACAGCAGCGACGACAGCAGCGACGACAGCAGCGATGATGACTACGTTCTGATCAATGGGGTTCTTGTCAAGGTTCGTGGTGACGGAAGTGTTGATGACGATTCGGCGGATGGCACAAATGACGATGACGACATTCAAGGCAGTATTTTCTCTGAGACCCTGAGGGGGCTCTTTGGGGATGATGTGATCCGCGGGAGATTGGGAGGTGACGATTTATTCGGGAACGAGGGGGATGATGACATTAATGGCGGCGGCGGTGCAGACGACCTTGATGGGGGATCGGGAGACGACGACCTTTACGGAGGCCTCGGTGATGACAATATCTATGGCCGAGAAGGTAGCGATGACATGTTTGGCGATGACGGCGACGACAGTCTCCTCGGTGGCGCCGGTGGGGATAATGCCCATGGGGGCCTAGGCGACGATCGTGTCATCGGGGGCCTCGGCAGCGACAATCTCTATGGAGACGAAAGCGACGATGTTTTGATCGGCGGCGCTGGCAGGGATTACCTGCATGGTGGTGTTGGCAGCGATGAGCTTCGTGGCGGATTCGGCAGTAACACCTTCGTTGGGAGTCGCGACGGTTCTGCTGACATTCTGATCCTCAAAAGTGATCAGTTTCTGGTCAACCCTGGGACGGGTACAAGCGGTAACAACGCTGATGGTCAGCGGACCGACATCATTACAGACCTTGACCAAAGCGATAGGGTGCAGATTGAGGGAGTGACAACAGCGAGCCTCACCTTCCAGCAAACGACAGTGACGATCCAGGGAGTGTCGTACAGCGGTATCGGTATTTTCTCCGGCGGTGTGCTTGAGGCTGTCTACACCGGTGATGACTTGGGCATCCAGGGTATTTCAGCCATTACATCGGGAATCCTGGGGTGACTCATGGATTGATCCAGGAGTTGGAACTTCACTCCGGATTCACTGCCGCTGGGCCTGTTGGTGGGGATTGCTCGAGGAGCGTCGTCATTTGAGGCTGCCGTTGTCCTGCAGGTTTTTGGTCCTGCTCGCAATCTCAGGCCTGTCCTGGCTTGCGCGACGGTGAACCCAGGCCTGCGGGGCAGCCATCGGCCCTGCGCGTCAGCGTTCGTGTTGTCCTTGCTATAGGCCTATCCCCATCGGTGGATCTGGATGTAGGCGAGGTCTGTCTGAGGCCATCTCTCTTGGCCTAGTCGTTGGTTCTGGATGTGAAGCGCCTGGTGCGGATGTGCTCGAGTCCCGGGGTTCCTTAGAACTTGGCGAATCTTTTGGAGATGCGGGTGAGTCTGTTTTGTTCATCACCCTGCGGCACTCGATTCTCTGGGCGTTGAGCAAGGCGACGGCCCGACTCAAGACCCCAATCGCCATTGGCATCTGCTCGTCCATTAGCGCCTCAAAGGCTCAGCAAGCGCACCCTGGGGTATGAAGGTCAGCCATGTGGTGTCGGAGACGGCGACGTGGAGCTGGTCAGCAGGTCTCTCCTGCTTGGACCAATGCAGCGGAGGCAGGGTCTCCAGATTCCGCAGCCCCCCCTGGCCGCGGTGGCATCGCGCGTAGCACCAGGCCAGGGCCGCGGCCTGTGAGTGACCCGATTTGACCCGTGTGAACAGTTTCTGCAGGTCCGCTGTCCGGCTAACACGGGGCGAATCGGTCAGGTCACAGGCCTCTTCAGATCCCTAGCGGCGCAGTGGTCTCGACAGAGCTCCTTGGTTTGAGAACTAGCGCTGAGGCCTGACGACGTTCGCGTTGGTGCTGAGCTCTCGGCTGCCGCCGTTGGCGTTCGCCTCCTGGGTGGCGCCGACCACGCCGGCCACCAGCAGCACGGAGAGCAGCACGAGCCGGCAGAGCCGCTCCAGCAGGGTGTTGGCCATGGGATGTCACAAGGGGCCGGGGTCCAGAGCCTGCCCGCACTGTCCCGGCGGCGGGTGACTCGCCTGCAACCGCTCCGCCCCCAGTTGTGACCGGATGCAACTGGGGCGGCCCAGCTTGAATGGGGCCCTCGTCTCCCTGCGCCGATGCCTGCTGCTCCGCCCGTTGATCGCAGCGGCTGGCGCTTCTGGATCGACCGCGGCGGCACCTTCACCGACCTGGTGGGCTGCGCCCCCACGGGCGAGCTGGTGGTGCGCAAGGTGCTCTCGGTGCAGCCGGATCGCCCCGACGATCCGGCGGTGCGGGCCATCCGTGAGGTGCTGGGGCTGCCGGCGGCCGCTGCCGGCGGCGATCCACTGCCGCCGGGCCTGGTGCAGGAGGTGCGGCTGGGCACCACGGTGGCCACCAATGCGCTGCTGGAGCGCCGCGGCGTGCCCACGCTGCTGCTGGTGAACCGGGGCTTCGCCGATCTGCTGCGCATCGGCGACCAGCACCGGCCCGATCTCTTCGCCCTGCGCATCGAGCGGCCCGATCCCCTGGAGGGCCGGGTGCTGGAGGTGCCCGGCCGGCTGGCGGCCGATGGCCAGGAGCTGGAGCCCCTCGATCTGGCTGGCCTTGCTGGCAAAGACCTGGAGGTGGCGTTGCGCCAAGCCCAGGAGGATGGCTACCGGAGCGTTGCGGTGGCGCTGCTGCATGCCTACCGCCATCCCCGCCACGAGCTGCAGCTGGGGGCCTGGCTCGAGCGGCTGGGGTTCGCTTCAGTGGCGCTGTCCCACCGGGTGAGCCCCCTGCCGCGGCTGGTACCCCGCGCCCAGACCACCGTGCTGGAGGCCTACCTGGGGCCGGTGCTGGACGACTACCTCCGGCAGGTGCGCACCGCCCTCGGGGAGGGGGTGGCGCTGCGGGTGATGCAGTCGAGCGGCGGGCTGATCGGCCCCGAGCAGCTGCGGGCCAAGGACACGATCCTCTCCGGACCCGCCGGGGGGCTGGTGGGGGCGGTGCGCACCTCGGCGGCCGCTGGCTTCAGCACGGTCGTCGGCTTCGACATGGGGGGCACCTCCACCGACGTCTGCTATGCCGATGGCGTGTGGGAGCGGCGGGAGCAGGCCCAGGTGGCCGGCTTCACCCTGCAGGCTCCGATGCTGGAGATCCACACGGTGGCCGCCGGTGGCGGTTCGGTGATCAGCGCCGATGGCCAGCGGCTGCGGGTGGGCCCCGCCTCCGCCGGGGCCGATCCGGGCCCCGCCTGCTACCGCCGCGGTGGGCCGCTGACCCTCACCGACGCCAACCTGCTGCTGGGCCGGCTGCAGCCCGAGGCGTTCCCGGCCCTGTTCGGGCCCGAGGGCGACCAGCCCCTCGACGCGGCGGTGGTGGGCCTGAAATTTGAGGCTCTGGGCCAGGAGCTGGCGGCGGCCACGCAGGTGCCGCCACGCTTGCCCGAGTCGCTGGCGGAGGGTGCCCTGGCGATCGCCGTGGAGCGGATGGCCGAGGCGATCCGACGTATCTCGATCCAGCAGGGGCACGACGTGCGCCACGCCGCCCTCTGCTGCTTCGGCGGCGCCGGCGGTCAGCATGCCTGCGCCCTGGCCGAGGCCCTGGGCATCCGCCAGGTGCTGCTGCACCCCCTGGCCGGGGTGCTCTCCGCCTACGGCATCGGCCTGGCGGAGGAGCGTCGCCTGCTGGAGCGCACGGTGCGCCGACCCCTGACCCCGGAGCTGCTGGAGGAGCTCACGGCGCTGAGGGAGGAGTTGATGGAGTCCCTGGCGGGCGCTCCAGTTCGGGATGGTGTGCAGCGGGATGGTGACCAGCTGGACGCTGAGAAGCAGGACGGTGAGCGCTCGGACCGTGAGCACCCGGACCGTGAGCGTCCGGCCCTTGAGTGCTACGACGTTCAGCTGCAGCTGCGCACCCCCGGCAGCGACAGCGTCATCCCCCTCCCCTGGTCCCCTCTGGATGCGTTGCTGGAGGGCTTTGCCAGTCGCTACGAGCAGCGCTTCGGCTACCGGCCCATGGACCGGGAGGGTCAGCCGCTGCGGCCGGTGGTGGAACGGCTCAGCGTGGAGCGCATTCGCGCGGGTCAGCCCCTGCAGCGCGGTACGGCGGCGGGGCCCGGCTCAAGGCCCGACGACGAAGTAGCGATCCCACCGGACAGGGGTGCTGCACCGAGGGCGGAAACCCGGCAGATCCGGCTCTACGTCGCCGGGGGCTGGTGCGAGGCCCCGTTGCTCCAGCGGGGGGCGCTGGGCGGGGCGGGCCCCTTGCCGGGACCGGCCCTGATCGTGGATCCCACCGGCACGAACCTGCTGCTGCCGGGCTGGAGCGCCGAGCTGCTCGCAGGTGGGGAACTGCTGTTCCGCCACGAGGCTGCACCTTCCGCCGACCTGTCCTCCGTCGAAGGCTCCTCCGTTCCTGGGGCTGCTGAGGTAACCGGGTTGCGTCGCCAGGACGCAGACGGCCCAGAGCTGCGCTGCCAGGAGCCGGACGTGCCCGTGTTGCCCTGCCAGCACCCTGGGGCTCCGGAGGACCCGCCCGCCCCCGACCCCGTGCTGCTGGAGCTGTTCCACAACCGCTTTGCCGCCATCGCCGAGCAGATGGGCACGCGGCTGCAGCTCACCAGTTCGTCGGTGAACATCCGCGAACGGCTCGATTTCTCCTGTGCCGTGTTCGATGGGGCGGGGGCGCTGGTGGCCAATGCGCCCCACATCCCCGTGCACCTGGGCTCGATGGGCGAGAGCGTGGTGGCTCTGCTGGCCGCCGTCCGCCGCGGCGAGCATCCGCCGCTGTCCCCCGGCGATGCGGTGGTGACCAACAACCCCTTCAACGGCGGCACCCACCTGCCGGACATCACCGTGATCACGCCGGTGTTCGCTGAGCTGCCGGATTCACGGGACGTGGCCGGGTTCCCGGCTGCCCCCGTGCTGTTCGTGGCCTCCCGCGGTCACCACGCCGATGTGGGGGGCATCACGCCGGGCTCGATGCCGTCCCACAGCCGCCGCATCGACGAGGAGGGCCTGCTGCTCGACAACGTGCCGCTGCTGCGGGACGGCGTCTTCCAGGAGGGGATCTGGCGAGAACGGCTCGAGGCGGGACCCTGGCCCGTGCGCAATCCCGACCAGCTGCTGGCCGATCTGCAGGCCCAGGTGGCCGCCAACCGCCTGGGGGTGGAGCGGCTCCAGGCGCTGATCCGGCGCGAGGGGTTGCCGCTGGTGCAGACCTATCTGGGCCACGTGCAGCGCCACGCCGCCGAAGCCGTGCGCTGTGTGATTGATCGGCTCCACGACGGAGCCTTCCGCCTGCCCCTCGACGACGGCCTGGAGGTGGCGGTGGCGATCACGGTGGACCGGGCGGCCCGCCGCGCCCGCATCGACTTCAGCGGCACCTCCCCGCAGCAGACGGACGGCAACCTCAATGCCCCCCTGGCCATCACCAAGGCCGTGGTGCTCTACGTGTTCCGCTGCCTGGTGGATCGGCCGATCCCGCTCAACGCCGGCTGTTTCGAGCCCCTGGAGCTGGTGGTGCCGGAGGGTTGCCTGCTGCATCCACGCCCGCCCGCCGCGGTGGTGGCCGGCAACGTGGAGACCTCCCAGGCCGTGGCCAACGCCCTGTTCGGCGCCCTGGGGGTGATGGCCGCCGCCCAGGGCACGATGAACAACCTCAGCTTCGGCAACGCCCGCTGCCAGTACTACGAGACGATCTGCGGCGGCACGGGCGCCGGGCTGGACGCCGCCGGCCGGGGCTTTGCCGGCGCCGATGCGGTGCAGAGCCACATGACCAACTCGCGCCTCACCGATCCCGAGATCCTTGAGGAGCGCTTCCCCGTGCGGCTGGAGCAGTTCGCCATCCGCCGCGGCAGCGGCGGCGGAGGCCACTGGCGCGGCGGCGACGGGGTGGTGCGGCAGCTGCGCTTCCTGGAGCCGATGACGGTGTCGCTGCTGAGTGGCTCGCGCCGGGTGGCGCCCTTCGGCCTGGCCGGCGGCGGCGCGGCGGCCCTGGGCCGTAACCGGCTCCAGCGTGCCGATGGCGCCTGGGAGGAGCTGGGCGGGCGGGCTGAACGGGCGGTGGACCCCGGCGATCGGCTGCGGATCGAGACCCCGGGTGGGGGCGGCTATGGCACCTAGATTCGCGTCCCTCTGCTGGAGGTGCATGGCGCTGCCGCGACTGCGACGCCCCCTGCGTCGTGCCTCCCGACGCCCCTGGATCCGCTCAGGCCTGGCTCTGCCCGTGCTGGCGCTGCTCACGGCCGCTCCGCTGGCCAGCTGCGGCGGTTCCGCTGGTGAGGCTGGGGGCGACCAGCTGCAGAGCGAGCGCCTGCGCCAGGCGCGCCAGCGCGGAACCCTGGTGTGCGGGATCAACGGCCAGCTGCCTGGCTTCAGCAGCCTCGGCGCCGACGGCCGCTACACGGGCTTCGACGTGGAGTTCTGCCGCGCGGTGGCCGCCGCGGTGCTGGGGGATCCCGCCCGCGTGGAGCTGCGCCTGCTCTCCAGCAACGACCGCTTCACCGCCGTGGCCAGCGGCGATGTGGACCTGCTCTCGCGCAACACCACCGTGAACCTGAGCCGGGATGCCCCCGGCGGCAACGGCCTGGCCTTTGCGCCGATCCTCTTCTTCGACGGTGGCGCCGTGCTCGTGCCGGTCGCCAGCGGCATCCGTCGCCTGGCCGATCTGGCCGGCCGGCCTGTGTGTGTGGTGAGCGGTTCCACCAACGAGGGCGTGCTGGCGGATCGCATGGGCAGCCTGGGCCTGCGCTATGTGCCGCTGCGCTACCGCAACGCCGATGAGACATTCGCCGCCTACCTCTCCGGCCGCTGCACCGCCGTGACCAGTGATCGCTCCGGCCTGGCGGCCCGCCGCACCCTGTTCCCCGACCCGGCCGCCCACCGGCTGCTGCCGGAGGCCCTGAGCAAGGAGCCGATGGCGGCCGCCAGCCGCCAGGACGATCCCGTGTGGGCCGATGCGGTGCGCTGGATCGCCTACGCCCTGATCGAGGCGGAGGAGCAGGGGGTGACGCGCGCCAACCTGGCGGCGCTCACGGCCCGGGCCCGCTCCGATCCGCGCCAGGCGCGGCTGCGGCGGTTCCTGGGCCTCGAGGGCGAGCTGGGCCGCTCCCTGGGCCTCCCGGCCGACTTCGCCGCCAGGGCGGTGGCGGCTGTGGGGAACTACGGCGAGCTGTTCGAGCGCAACCTGGGCCAGGGGTCATCCCTGGGGCTGGAGCGTGGCGCCAACCAGCTCTGGAACCGCGGCGGCCTGCTGATCGCGCCGCCCTTCCGCTAGGGCGCCAGGCCATCGCTCAGTCCCTTGGCCCGTGGCCCTCAGCCCCCCAGGTAGGCGGCCTGCAGGGTGGGATCGGCCAGCAGCTCGGCCGCCGGGCCCGCCAGGGTGAGGCGGCCCGCCTCCAGCACCACGCCCCGGTCGGCGATGCCCAGGGCGGCCTGGGCGTTCTGCTCCACCAGCAGGATCGTGAGCCCCTCGCAGTGCAGCTGGGCCAGGGCCGCCATCACCTCGCCCACCAGCTTTGGGGCCAGGCCCAGGCTGGGCTCATCCAGCAGCAGCAGCTCCGGCCGGCCCATCAGCGACCGGGCAATGGCCAGCATCTGCTGCTCGCCGCCCGAGAGGCCCCCGGCCAGCTGGTGGCGCCGCTCCGCCAGGCGGGGGAACAGCCCGTAGCAGCGCTCCAGGTCGGCGTGGATGGCGGCGGTGTCGCGGCGCAGGTAGGCGCCCAGCATCAGGTTGTCGACCACGCTCTGGCGGCTGAGCACCCGCCGGCCCTCGGGGCAGTGGCCGATGCCCAGCTTCAGGAGGCGATGGGCCGGCACCCCCGCCAGGCTGCCGCCGCGCCAGAGGATCTGCCCCGCGGCGGCGGGCACCAGGGCCGAGATGGCCCGCAGGGTGGTGCTCTTGCCGGCGCCGTTGGAGCCCAGCAGCGTCACCAGTTCGCCGGGGTGCACCAGCAGGTCGATACCGGCCAGGGCCTGCACGCTGCCGTAGTGCACGCTCAGCCCCTGGAGCTCGAGCAGGGGGGTGGTCATGACGCAGGGCCTCCGGTGCCGAGGTAGGCCTCGATCACCTGCGGGTCGTGGCGCACCTCCTCGGGCGTGCCCAGGGCGATGCGCACGCCGAAATCCAGCACGGCCATGCGGTCGCACAGGCGCATCAGCAGTGGCACGTGGTGCTCAATGATGACCACCGTGAGCTGGTGGCGCTGGCGCAGCGCGCTGATCAGCTGGCAGAGCTGGTCTTTTTCGGCGGGGTTGAGGCCGGCGGCGGGTTCATCCAGCAGCAGCAGGGAGGGGCCGGTGGCCAGGGCCCGGGCCATTTCCAGCCGGCGCCGATCGCCGTAGGCCAGGGTGCCGGCCTGCCGCTCGGCCAGGGCCGTGAGCCCCAGCTCCTCCAGCAGCTGCCAGGCCGCCTCCAGCCGCTGGCGCTCGGCGCGCCGGTGGCCGGCGCTGTTGAGCAGACCGCCGGCGGCGCTGCTGCGGGGGCGGCGCTGCAGGGCCACCAGCACGTTGTCCAGCACCGAGAGACCCTCGAACAGGCGCAGGTTCTGGAAGGTGCGGGCCAGGCCCAGGCGGTTGAGCCGATGCGGCGGCTGGCCGGTGATCGGCTCGCCGCGCCAGAGCACCGCGCCGCTGCTCGGCGGCGTCACGCCGGAGATCAGGTTGAACAGGGTGGTTTTGCCGGCGCCGTTGGGGCCGATCAGGCCGAAGATCTCGCCGGGCTGCACGGCGAAGCTCACCCGATCCACGGCCAGCAGCCCCCCGAAGCGGCGGCTGAGATCCCGCACCTCCAGCAGGGGCGCGCTCCTGGCTGGGCCTTGGCTCATGGCTGGGCCTCCTCGGCTTTGCGTCTGGCGCCGCTGGCGCTGCCCAGGCCCCAGGCCCCCAGGCGCTCCAGCAGGGCCGGGGTGATCAGCCCCTGGGGCGCCAGTACCGGCCCTAGCAGGATCACCAGGCCGAACAGCACCAGGCGCACATCGCCCACCGGCCGCAGCAGCTCCGGCAGGGCCGTGAGCAGCAGGCCCCCCACCACCGGCCCCAGCCAGGTGCGCGAGCCCCCCAGGATCACGAAGGCCAGGGTGGTGATGCTGGCGTCGAAGGAGCCCTGGCGGGCGTTCCAGGTGTTGAGGAAGTGGGCGGCCAGGGCGCCGGTGCTGCCGGCCAGCACGGCGCTGAGCACGAAGGCGCTCAGCTTCACCCGGGTGGTGTCGATGCCCATGCAGCGGGCGGCCAGGTCGTCGTCGCGGATGGCGGCCATGGCGCGGCCCAGGGGCATCCGCTCCAGCCGCTGGCAGAGCCAGCCGGTCAGGGCCAGCAGCCCCAGGGCCGGCAGCAGGTAGCCGGCGGCGGTGGCGAAGGGCTGGGGGATGGCGAAGATCCCCACCGCTCCGCCGGTGAAGGGCAGATTCAGGATCGCCACCCGCACGATCTCCACCAACGCGATGGTGGCGATGGCCAGGTAGATCCCCTGCAGCCGCAGCACCAGCCGTCCCACCAGCAGGGCCAGCAGCCCGGCCAGCAGACCCCCCAGGGCCATCTCCAGCAGCAGCGAGGGCACGGGGAACCCGCCATCGGCCGTGGCCCCGAGGGCGCTCCAGCGGGTGGAGAGCAGGGCCGCCAGGGTGCCGCCCACCGCGTAGAAGGCCGGCGTGGCCAGCGACAGCTGCCCCGCCGCCAGCGGTAGGTATACCGACAGACCCAGCAGGGCGCCGAGCAGCATCTGCACCAGCAGGCCGTTGTCGATCACGGGGCCACCTCGCCGCGGGGGATGCTCATGGCCTCACACCTTCTCCACCGTGCGCCGGCCCAGCAGGCCCCGGGGGCGCAGCAGCAGCACCACGAACAGGATCGCGAAGGCCAGGGCATCGCGCCAACCGGAGGCCTCGCTGGGCACCAGGGCTTCGGCCAGGCCCATCAGCAGCCCGCCGGCGATGGCGCCGGGCACGCTGCCCAGGCCGCCCAGCACCAGCACCGCCAGCCCCTTGAGGCCGTAGCCGATGCCGAAGTAGGGGCCCGGCAGGCTCACGCTCACGCCGATCAGGCCGCCGCCCAGGCCCGCCAGGGCTCCGCTGAGGAAGAACGCCAGCCGCACCATGGCCTCGCTGTGGATGCCGAGCAGCTGGGCGGTGGTGGCGTCTTCCGCCACGGCCCGCAGGGCCCGGCCGCCCTTGCTGCGCTCCAGCCAGAGGCTGAGGGCGACCACGGCGGCGGCGGAGATCAGCAGCAGCAGCAGCTGGATCGTGCGGATGCGGGCGCCGGCGATCACCAGGGCATCGGGCAGCCCCCCCAGGGCATCGGTGCCGTGGGGGAAGGCGTAGCCCTCAGCCCCCATCAGCAGCTGCAGCAGGTTCACCAGCACCACGCCGGCACCGAGGCTGGTGATCAGGGCCAGCAGCGGCTCGGCGTTGCGGCGCCGCAGCGGCGCGAAGGCCACCCGCTCCACCAGCAGTCCCACCAGGCCGGAGCCGGCCGCCGCCAGCAGCAGGGCCAGCCAGAAGGGCAGCCCGCCCGGCAGCCCCCAGCCCGGCAGGGCGCCGTTGACGCCGATCCTGCCGCCCATCAATAGAAAGGTGAGGTAGCCGCCCACGGAAAAGAGCGCGCCCTGGGCGAAGTTGATCACCCCGAGCACCGAGAACACCAGCGTGTAGCCCAGGGCCACCAGGGCATACACGCCGCCGCTGGCGGCGCCGTTGAGCAGGGTCTGCAGCAGGGTTTCGATCACGGCTTGGCCTCCTGCAGCCGGCGCTCGCGCACCAGGGCGAAGCGTCCGTCGCGGCCGCCGGGGGCCATGCGCACCTCGGCCACGTAGAAGCGATCCTGCAGCACCTCACCCTCGGGGCTGAAGCCGATCGGGCCCAGGGGGGTGTCGTAGGTGCCGCGGAGCAGCTCGGCCATCAGGTTGGCGCGGGCCTGGCCGAGGGTCACACCCGTGAGGCCCCCCTGGCGCTGCAGCCGCTGGATGGCTTCGAACAGCACCTGGTAGGCGGTGAAGGCCTGGGCGGTGATCTGCGGCGGCGGCCGATCGCCGTGGGCCTGGCGGAACAGCTGCTGGAAGCGGCGGTTGATGGGGGTGTCGAGTTCGGGGCTGTAGGCCTGGGCGATCAGGATGCCGTCGCACCAGCGCTGGCAGATCGGATAGATGTTCGGCGTGTTGAGGCCGTTGCCCACCACGATCTGACCGCGGTAGCCCAGCTCACGCAGCTGGCGGATCAGGTTGCCGCCGGCCACCGCCTGCACCGAGAGCACCACCAGCTGGGGCTGGAGCTGCAGGGCGGAGGTGATCGGCGTCTGGAAGTCGTTGTCGGCCAGCTGGGTGCGCTGCACCGTGACGGGGGTGAGCCCGCGGGCGGCGAGGGCCTTCTGGAAGATGGCCACCTCGGCGGTGCTGTAGGCGTCGTCCTGGGCGTAGAACACGGCCACGCGCCGGATCGAGGGATCGCGCTGCAGGGCCTCCGCGATCGAGAGCGGGGCGATCACCGAGCTCTGGGCCGACACGCGGCTGATGAAGTGGCCGATCTCGGGGATGCCCTTGGCCGTGTTGGAGGGGGCCACCACGGGCACCCCCTGGCGCTGGGCGATCGGATCGGCGGCGAAGGCCTGCTGGGAAAGGGTGGGGCCGATCAGGGCGATCACCCCCTGGCGGATCAGCAGGTTGAAGGCGGCGATGGCGCTGGGCTCATCGGAGGCGCCGTCCTCCAGTTGCAGGCGCACCGGCCGGGCAGGGGCTCCCGCTTGCTGGGCCCAGCGTTCGGCCAGGGTCAGGCCCATGCGCTGGTCCTGGCCGTAGAGGTTGGCGTTGCCGGTAAAGGCGATGGCGGCCCCGAGGGTGAGGGGGCCGCTTGCGAGCGGCTTGGCGGCGGGATCACTGCTGCGGCCCAGCCAGGCCAGGGCGCCGATGCCGGCCGCCAGTAGGGCCGCCAGCCTCAGGGCGCCGCGCTGGCGGCGCTCGATCGGGGTGGAGCTCCCCGACCTGTCGTGGCTCACGGCCGTCGCTGGCGGCGGTGCGCTCGTCATCGGCACGGCATCCGCTGGCCGTTCGACTGCTCGCTCCAGGCCCTCAGGCCACCTGGGCGAAGGCGTCGCGGAAGGCCGCGATCGTGGCGTCGATGTCGGCGTCCGAGTGGGCCAGGGAGGTGAAGCCGGCCTCGAAGGCGCTGGGGGCCAGGTAGACGCCGCGCTCGAGCATGGTGCGGTGCAGCTTGCCGAAGCGCACCGTGTCGGCCGCCTTGGCCTCCTCGAAGTTGCGCACCGGGCCCTCGCAGAGGAAGAAGCCGAACATGGCGCTGATCGAGCCGCCGGTGATCGGCAGTCCGGCGCTGCGGGCGGCGTCCTGGATGCCGGCGCTGAGGCGCTTGGTGATGGCGTCGAGGCGCTCGTAGGTGCCGGGCTGCTTGAGCAGCTCCAGGGTCTTGATGCCGGCGGTCATCGCCAGGGGATTGCCGCTGAGGGTGCCCGCCTGATACATCGGGCCCGCCGGGGCCACCAGGCCCATGATGTCGGCCCGGCCGCCGTAGGCGCCCACGGGCAGGCCGCCGCCGATCACCTTGCCCATGGTGGTCAGGTCGGGGGTGACACCGAACTTGGCCTGGGCGCCGCCGTAGCTGATGCGGAAGCCGGTCATCACCTCGTCGAACACCAGCAGGGCGTCGTTCTCCTTGGTGAGTTCGCGGATGCCCTCCAGGAAGCCGGGCTCGGGGGTGATGAAGCCGGCGTTGCCCACCACGGGCTCGAGGATCACGCCGGCGATCTCCCCTGGGTTCTCGGCGAACAGCTGTTTCACCGCCTCCAGGTCGTTGTAGGGGGCGGTGAGGGTGCTGGCGGCGGTGGTGCGCGGCACGCCCGGCGAGTCGGGCAGGCCCAGGGTGGCCACGCCGGAGCCGGCCTTCACCAGGAACATGTCCGCGTGGCCGTGGTAGCAGCCCTCGAACTTGATGATCTTCTCGCGGCCGGTGAAGGCCCGCACCAGGCGCAGCACCGACATGCAGGCCTCGGTGCCGCTGTTGACGAAGCGCACCATCTCCACGCTGGGCACCGCCTCGATCACCAGCTCGGCCAGCTGGTTCTCCAGTTCGCAGGGGGCGCCGAAGCTGGTGCCCTTATCGAGGGCGGCGTGCAGGGCGGCGATCACCTCGGGGTGGGCGTGGCCGCAGATGGCGGGGCCCCAGCTGCCGATGTAATCGATGTAGCGGTTGCCGTCCACGTCCCAGGCGTAGGCCCCCTTGACGCGGTCGAACACGATGGGCTGGCCCCCCACCGAGCGGAAGGCGCGCACCGGTGAACTCACGCCACCGGGCATGAGCTTCTGGGCGGCGGTGAAGATCTCCTGGGACCGGGTGGTGTTGAGCACAGGAGTCGAAACGGGCGCTGTGGGAGAAGCCGACAAGACGGGATCCGCGGACGGGTGGCTGGGACGCACCTTCCATCCTGACCCAGAGCCCCACAGCTGTGGGAGCCAGGTCAGATTTCGTGGAGGAAGCGGCCGGCCGTCGCCGGGGCCGATGGCGGGCGCCTCCTCGTCCTCGTCAGGCCGTGGGCTGACGACCGGACACCTGGTGGGACGATCCAGGCCGGGGAGCCAGGTCGCTGGCGGTGATTAGCCTTGGCCCGGCAGTAGTCCGACGCCCGTACCCCCTGTGACGCCCTCCGCGAGCCCCTCGGCCAGCTCCCCGGACCTTCCGGTCGGGACGAGGGGCAGCGGTGGGGCCTCCCGCGGGCGATCCAGCGCCGACTGGGGCGCGATCGAGCGCCGCCTGCGCGCCCTGCTGCCCGCCAAGGCCGTGGTGGCCAAGCGCCAGGAGCTGCTGGCCTACGACTGCGATGGCCTCACCCTGCACCGCCACCAGCCGCCCCTGGTGGTGCTGCCCGAGACCACCGAGCAGGTGGCCGCGGTGGTGCGCCTCTGCGCCGAGCTGGAGGTGCCCTTCGTGGCCCGCGGCAACGGCACCGGCCTCTCCGGCGGCGCCGTGGCCGAAAGCGAGGCCCTGGTGATCGTCACCAGCCGCATGCGCCGCGTGCTGGCGGTGGACCTCGCCAACCAGCGGGTGACCGTGCAGCCCGGCGTGATCAACAGCTGGGTGACGCGGGCCGTGGCCGGCGACGGCTTCTACTACGCCCCCGATCCCTCCAGCCAGCAGGTGTGCTCGATCGGCGGCAACGTGGCCGAGAACTCCGGCGGCGTGCACTGCCTCAAGTACGGCGTCACCAGCAACCACGTGCTGGAGCTGGAGGTGGTGCTGCCCGACGGCACGGTCACCACCCTCGGGGGAGCGCTGCCCGAGCAGCCGGAGCTGGACCTGCGCGGCCTGTTCATCGGCAGTGAGGGCACCCTCGGCATCGCCACCGCCATTACCCTGCGGTTGCTGCGGGCCCCCGAGAGCGTGGCGGTGCTGCTGGCTGACTTCGCCAGCATGGAGGCCGCCGGCGAGGCGGTGCGGGCCGTGACGGCCGCCGGCGTGCTGCCGGCCGGCATGGAGATCATGGACAACTTCACGGTCAATGCCGTGGACGACCTGTTCGGCCACGACGAGTACCCGCGCGATGCGGCGGCGGTGCTGCTGATCGAGCTCGATGGCCAGGAGCGGGAGGTGGCGGCGGCCGTGGACCTGGCCGGCCAGCTCTGCCGCACCGCCGGCGCCCGCAGCGTCCGCCAGGCCAGCGACGCGGCCGATCGCGCCCTGCTCTGGAAGGGTCGCAAGAGCGCCTTCGCGGCGGTGGGCCGCATCACCCCCACCTATTACGTGCAGGACGGCGTGGTGCCCCGCACCGCCCTGCCGCGGGTGCTGGCGGCGATCGAGCGCCTCAGCCGCCGCTACGGCCTGCCGGTGGCCAACGTGTTCCACGCCGGCGACGGCAACCTGCATCCCCTGATCCTCTACCGGGCCGACGAGCCGGGGGTGGAGCAGCGGGTGAGCGAGCTGGGGGCCGAGATCCTGCGCCTCTGCATCGAGGCCGGCGGCAGCATCACCGGCGAGCACGGCGTGGGCAGCGACAAGCGCTGCTACATGGACTGGATGTTCGCCCCCGAAGACCTGGCCACCATGCAGCTGGTGCGCCGCGCCTTCGATCCCGACGGCCTGGCCAACCCCGGCAAGATCTTCCCCACGCCCCGCAGCTGCGGCGAGTCGGCGCGGCGGGTGGCGGTGCTGCGGGAGCAGGGGGTGGAGCTGCCCGAGCCGGTGGTGGCCTTCTGAGCGGCGGGGCGCCGATGACCGGCCCGCCGGAGCCGGCCCCGAGGGGCGGCCTGCTGCACATCCTGGGGCTGGGCTTTGGCCTGGCCGGGGCGGTGGGGGGCTCGATCGGTGCCGGCATCCTGCGCACCCCCGGCCTGGTGGCGGCCCAGCTGGGCAGTCCGGTGCTGATCCTGGCGGCCTGGCTGGTGGGCGGCCTCTATGCCCTGCTGGGGGCGGTGTGCGTGGCGGAGTTGGGGGCGAGCCTGCCCCGGGCCGGCGGCTGGTACGTGTATGCCCAACGGGCCTTCGGGCCCTGGGCGGGCTTCAGCGTGGGCTGGACCGACTGGTTAGGCCACGTGGTGGGCCTGGCCTGGGTGGCGATCACGGTGGGCGAGTACGTGGAGGCGCTGCTGCCGGCCTTCCCCCTGGGCCCCAGGGCCACGGCCTGCCTGGTGCTGGCCGTGTTCTCGCTGATCCAGCTGCTGGGGGTGCGGGCCGGCAGCGCCAGCCAGCAGCTGCTGAGCCTGGTGAAGGCCGCGGCCTTCCTGGCGCTGGTGCTGGCCTGCTTCCTGCTGGGCGATCCGGCCGGGGGCCAGGCCGCTGGCGCCCTGGGGGCGGCGGCTGAGGCCAGCGCAGGCCCGCTCACCGGCACCGGCCTGAGCACCGGCCTGGTCAGCGGCTCCGGCTTCGCGCTCGCGGCGGTGCTGGCCCTCCAGGCCGTGATCACCACCTACGACGGCTGGGCCAGCCCCATCTACTTCTCCGAGGAGTTCAGCGAGCCCGCCCGCGACCTGCCCCGCTCCCTGCTGGGCGGGGTGGGGGCGGTGCTGGTGATCTACCTGCTGGTGAACGGGGCCCTGCTGCGGGTGCTGCCGCTGGAGCAGCTGGCGGCCTCGGCCCTGCCGGCCGCCGATGCGGCCCGCCGGCTGGTGGGGCCCCTGGGGGGGCACCTGATCTCAGGCCTGGCGCTGCTGTCGCTGCTGGGGCTGGTGAACACCGTGGTGATGGCCGCGCCGCGGATTCTCTTCGGCCTCAGCCGCGATGGTCTGGTGCCGGCCTTCGCCCAGCAGGTGACGGCCGGCGGTACGCCGCTGGCGGCCCTGGCGATCACCAGCGGCGGAGCGGCGGCCCTGGTGCTGAGCGGTTCCTTCGCGCGGCTGCTGGGGATGGCCTCGTTTCTCTACGTGGCCATCTATCTGGCCGGCATCGTGGCGCTGCTGGTGCTGCGCTGGCGGGAGCCGGAGCTGGAGCGGCCCTTCCGGGCCTGGGGCTATCCGGTCACGCCGCTGCTGATCGCGGCCGGCTCCCTGGCCTTCCTGGTGGCCGCCCTCTGGAGCGACACGGCCAACAGCCTGGCGGCCCTGGCCCTCATCGCCCTGGGCTATCCGCTCTACGCCGCCTCGCGCCGCCTGGGCTGGGGCGAGGCCTGAGGCGAAGCGCCCCTCAGCCCCAGTCCCCGTCGTCGTCCTCCGCGTCGTCCGGGGGCGGCCAGGCCAGGTTGATCACCACCGGGGCGTGGTCGCTGGGCTTCTCGAGGCCGCGCTGGTCGCGGTGGATCACGCAGCCGGTGGCCAGCTCCACCAGCTCCTCCGACAGATAGATGTGGTCGATGCGCCAGCCCCGATCCCGGTCCCAGGCGCCGCTGCGGTAATCCCACCAGCTCCAGTGGCCGCTGGCCGGCTCGAACAGGCGGAAGCCATCCTGCAGCCGCTCGCCCAGGCAGGCCGCCAGGGCCGTCCGCTCGGCGTCGCTGGCCATGATGCCGCCGCTCTGGCGCTCGGGATCGGGCAGGTCGCGGGCCTCCGGGCCGATGTTGAAGTCGCCCACCATGCAGAGCGGATCGCCCTGCTGCTCCTGCACCGCCAGGTAGCGCTGCAGGCAGGCCAGCCACTCCAGCTTGTAGGCGTACTTCTCGCTGGTGAGCGAACTGCCGTTGGGCACGTAGAGGTTGAGCACCCGCACCCCCTCGATCAGGGCACTGATCACCCGCTTCTGCTCGCTCAGTCCCGGGGACTCGGGGTCGTCCGGCAGCAGGGCGTCAAAGCCGATCTGCACATCCTCGAGCGGCAGCAGGCTCAGGATCGCCACGCCGTTGTAGGCCTTCTGGCCGCTGATCACCACCTGATAGCCCAGGTCGGTGAAGGCGCTTGTGGGGAACAGGCCGTCCTCCACCTTGGTTTCCTGCAGGCACACCACATCGGGCCGCTCCCGCTCCAGCCAGGCCACCACCTGCTCCAGCCGGGTGCGCACCGAGTTCACGTTCCAGGTGGCGATGCGCATGGGGGCCGGGTCGGGGCGTGGCGGTGGGCCGATGCTTCTAGCATCCCCTTACGACCATTGCGCTGCGAAGGCCATGGGTAGCCGCCTCGCTTCCCCCATCCCAGCCCTGCTGCTCACCACCGGCCTGCTGTCCGCGGGTCTGCTGGCCGCCGCCGCTCCGGCCCGCGCCGACTACGCCGCCGGCCTGTCCAAGCAGGAGCGGGACGTCTACGACTACGGCCCCGGCGGGCCCGGCACCAGCAAGGGGGGCTCGATCCTCGACTCCACCAACCCCCTGGAGCTGATGAACAAGCTCCGCAAGGGCATGGCCCTCGACAACGCCACCAACCCCGGCGACGCGATCGATGCGGCCCTCAAGGACCTGGAGGCCCAGTCGGGGCCGGCGCAGCCTGGGGTTTCGCCGCCGCTGAAGGGGCCCTGAGTTTCGCCAGGCCCCAGCTGGCGGCCACCTCATCCAGGCGCTGGCTGGCCTTCTCGGGCTGGCGTTCGCGGGCCTTGGCCAGGGCCGCCTGGGCCGCTGCGGTGTCGCCCTGCTCCTGCTTGAGCAGGGCCAGGGCCAGCAGCGGCCGGGGATCCTTGGCGAACTCCTGGGCCTGCTGCAGGTAGAGGGCCTCGGCGGCGCCCTTCTGGCCCTGGCGCTGCAGCAGGTCGCCGAGCAGCAGGCCCAGCGGCAGGGCCTGGGGCTGCAGGGTCGGCTTGCTGGCCTTGGCCAGCAGGGCCCGCAGCTGGCGCTCCGCCTCCTGGCCGCGCCCCTGTTCCACCTGCAGCAGCGTCATCAGCTGCAGGGCCTCGATCCGATCGGGGCTGAGGTTGAGCAGCTGGCGCAGCTCCCGCTCGGCCCCGGCCCGGTCGTCGCCGTTGCGGCGCAGTTCGGCCAGCAGCAGCCGCAGCTGCCAGCGCTCCGGCTGCCGGTCGGCCAGGGTCTCCAGCAGCTGGGTGGCCTGCCGCTGCTGGTCGAGGGCCAGCAGCAGCTGCACCAACCGCTCCTGCTCCGCGTCGCTGGCGGAGCCCTGATCCACCTTGCTGCGCAGCTGATCGGCCTGGCGCTCCAGGGCCAGCCGCGAGCGATCGCCGCCGCCGCCCCGCTGGCCGAGCCACCAGCCGCCGGCGCCGGCCAGGCCCATCAGGGCCAGGGCCGCCAGGGCCAGCAGCAGGCCGGAGCGGGAACCAGGACTGGGTCGGGGCGGCATGGCACAGGCGGGGAGTGGCGCCAGTCTGCCGCCGCGGCCTGGCTACATTGGCCTTCGGGCCCTGCTGGTCCCGCGCGCCCAGAGGGTTCCAGCCACAATGCGTCACCATCCCATTTCCCCGGTCACCGAGCCGCTGCAGTACCGGGCCATCGGCGTGGTGCGGGGTGTTTACGAGCCCAGCGATCCGGAGCAGCTCACCCGCGGCCTGATCCGCACCGCCGACGGCAGCGAGCTGGAGGCCGTGGTGCTGGGCCGGGTGCTCACCCTGATGCGCCGCCACCTCGACCTCAGCCAGCCCCACCTGTGGGTGGCCTACCCCCGCTACCGCGAGGCCGACAAGCTGCACCTGCAGCTGGTGGGGGTGTGGGAGCCGAGCACGCTGGCGGCGGCCCAGGCCGCGCTGGAGCGCCCGGAGGGCGAGCCCGCAGCGGAGCCAGCGGTATCCGCCGATGCCACGCTTCAGGACACCCCTGCTGCCGACGAGCCGGCTGTCGAGGCCCCAACAGCCGAGGCCCCAGCCGCTGCGCCCGCGGCCGCCCTCCCCGACGACGCGCTGCCCGAGGGCGACGACTACTTCTCGGTGCGCGGCGAGCTCATCTACACCCGGCCCGAGAGCGGCGAGGTGGTGGTCAAGATCCGCCAGCAGCCCCGCTCCGACGGCAGCCGGCCCACCCCCTTCAAGCTGCAGCTCCAGGGTCAGATCCCCCTGGAGCACCTGCGCCACTTCGTCTCCCTCGACCTGCGCCGCCAGGGGCAGGCCCTGACCCTGGAGGCCTTTGAGGTGATCGCGCCGATTCCCCAGCGCGGCAACCGCGGCGGCAAGGCCAAGGGACGTGGTGGTCGTCCGGGCGGCCCCGGCGGTGCCCCGGGCCGCGGCGGCCGTCCGGCGGCAGCGGTGACGCGGCGCTGATCCGCCATGCCTGCACCCCCTCCCCCCGAGGGACCGTCTGACCAGCCGGGCTCTACCCAGCCCTCACCGCCCCAGCCCGCCCGCCCGCCTTTGCGGCGCCCGGAGGACTCGGCCGGCTCCAGCGAGGCCCTGCGGGTGGGGCTCGCCGTGGCGGCGGTCACCCTGGTGGCCGTGCTCGGGCCGCCGCTGGGCCTCTCGGCCGCCGTCATCGCCCTGGCCGCCGGCGGCGCCCTGGTGGCCCTCAGTGTGGATGCGGCCCGCTTTGGGGGCCGCGGCGGTCACCTGCTGGCCGAGGCCCTGCCCGGCGGGCGGGCCCGGCTGCGGCGCATCGCCATCCATGAGGCCGGCCACGTGCTGGTGGCGGCGGAGGAGACCATGGCCGTGAAGCAGGTGCTGGTGGGCAGCCTGGCCTGCCTGCGCCAGGGCCTGGCCGCCAGCGGCAGCACCGAGCTCGAGCCACCGGCCCACGCCAAGCTGCCGGCCGAGGAGCTGCGCCGCTGGAGCCGGGTGCTGCAGGCCGGCATGGTGGCCGAGACCCTAATCTACGGCAGCTCCCGTGGCGGCGTCGACGACCGGGCCCTGCTGGGCCGGCTCTGGGGCCTCTCCGGCTTTGACGTGGCCACGGCCCAGCGGGAGCAGCGCCGCGCCCGCCGCGAGGTGGACCAGCTGCTGCGCGCCCGCCGCGACCAGCTGGAGCAGCAGGCGGAACAGCTGCTGGACGCGGCACCGCGGCTGTTGAACCCGTCACCCCGGCTGTCTGCCCCGGCTGAGCCGCCGCAGGCCCCGGCAGCACTGCCCCTCGCCCCGCACCCGCTCACCCCGGTGCCACCCGCCGCTGCCCCGAGCCAGCCATGACCACCCCCCTGGCGGTCGTGGACTGCCCCACGGGTCTAGCCGGCAACATGCTGCTGGCCGCCCTGTTCGACCTGGGCCTGCCCCACGCCGCCGTGGATGCGCCCCTGGCGGCCCTGGGTCTGGAGGGCCGCTACCGGCTGGCGCTCGAGGAGCGCCGCAGCGGTGGCCTGCGGGGCCTGCACCTGGCGGTCGAGAGCCTGGAGGCGGAGCCGCCCCATCGCCACTGGAGCGAGCTGCGCGCCCGGATCGCCGCGGCGCCGCTGCAGCCGCCGCTGCGCGAGCGGATCCTGGCGGTGTTCACGGGCCTGGCGGAGGCGGAGGCGGCCGTGCACGGCCACGCGCCCGAGCAGGTGCACTTCCATGAGGTGGGGGCCCTCGATGCCCTGGTGGACGTGGTGGGGGTCTGCGCGGGGCTGGCCCACTTCGGGGTGGAGCGGCTGATCTGCGCCGTGCCGCCCGCCGGCCACGGCACGGTGCGCACCGCCCATGGGGTGCTGCCCCTGCCGGCCCCGGCGGTGCTGGAGCTGGCCCGCCGCGGCGCCATTCCCCTGGCCTCCAGCGCCGGCTTTCCCGCCGGCGAGCTCACCACCCCCACGGGTCTGGCCCTGATGGCGGCCCTGGCCGATGGCTTCGGGCCGGCGCCGGCCCTGGTGCCGCGGGCCGTGGGGGTGGGGCTGGGCAGCCGCAGCCTGGATCGGCCGAACCTGCTGCGGCTGGTGCTGGGGGAGGCCGCCCACGCTGGGTTCGGCGCGTCGGCCGAGGGCCTGGGCGGAGCCGCGCCGGGGACGGATGCGGGCCTGGGCGCCGCGGCCCCCCGGCTGGAGACGGTGCTGGAGCAGCAGGCCCAGATCGATGACGCCAGCCCCGAGGACCTCGCCTTCCTGGCCGACGCCCTGCGGGAGGCCGGCGCCCTGGAGGTGTTCAGCCAGCCGATCCTGATGAAGAAGGGCCGCCCCGGCCTGCTGCTCAGCGTGATCGCCTGGCCGGAGCAGGCCGAGGCCCTGCGGGCGGTGTGGTGGCGCCACGGCAGCAGCCTGGGGGTGCGGGAGCAGTGGCTGCGGCGCTGGGCCCTGCCCCGGTCCAGCCACACCGTTTCCACCGCCTGGGGACCGGTGCGCATCAAGACGGCCCGCCGGCCCGATGGGGGCCTGACCCACAAGCCCGAATATGGGGATCTGGCGGACCTGGCCCGCCGCCACGGCCTGCCCCTGGCCCAGCTGCGCCAGGCGGCGCTGGCGGCCCTGGCGGCCAGCCCTCCCCCCGACCCCAACGCCGACCCCACCCCCTTCTCTCCGTGCCCCACCGAGCCGTGCTGACGCTGCGCCGCTGCCTCGCTGCCGGCGGCGCCCTGGCGGCCCGCCTGGGGGGCTGGCTGCAGCCCGTGGCTGCCCGGTTGGGGGCCCTCGCCGGCCAGCTGCCCGGTGGCGCCCGCCTGTGGGTGGGCCTGGCCAGCTTCGGCTTCGTGCTGGCGGCCCTGGCCGCCAACCTGCGCTCCCTGCTGCAGCTCAGCCTCGATGGCCAGGGCTGGTGGTGGCTGCTGCTGGGGGTGGGGGTGAGTCTGCTCAGCCTGGTGGTCAATGGCCTGGCCTGGGGCGTGGGCCTGCGCTGGCTCGGGCTGCGGCCCCGCTGGGGCGCCACGGTGCTGCTGTTCCTGGGCTCGAACCTGCGCAAGTACCTGCCCGGTGGCGTCTGGCACCTGGTGGCCCGGCTGCGGGTGTTGCAGCGCTCCGGACTGGCCCCGGGCGATGGGGTCAGCGGGCCCGGCCGATCCGCCGCCGATCCCCTGCCGGCCCCCCTGGCCACGGCCCAGGCCCTGGTGGCGGTGCTGCTCGATCCCCTGCTGATGGCGGCCGCGGCCCTGGCCCTGCTGCCCCTGGGCGGCTGGCAGGCGGGCCTGGGACCCCTTGGGCTGCTGCCGCTGCTGGCCCTGGCCCCGCGCTGGCTGGCGCCGCTGCTGGAGCGGCTGGAGCGGCGCCGGGCCGCCCAGCTGCAGCGCCGCGGCCTGCTGGAGCCGAACGAGATCCCCGCCCCCCAGCTGCGGCTGCCCGGCTACCCGCTGCTGCCGCTGCTGGCGGAGCTGGCCTTCGTGCTGCTGCGCTTCGCCGGCTTCGCCTGCTGCGTGCAGGCCTTCGATGTGGCCTTCGCCATCCCCTGGGGCAGCTGGCTGGCCGGCTTCGCCCTCGCCTGGACCGCCGGCCTGGTGGTGCCGGGCGCCCCAGGGGGGCTGGGGGTGTTCGAAGCGGTGCTGCTGCTGCGGCTGGGGGTGTCGGTGCCGGAGGCGCCCCTGCTGGCGGTGGCCCTCAGCTACCGCCTGGTGACCTCCCTGGCCGATCTGATCGCCGCCGGCACTGCCCGGCTGGATGGCGGCCTGCTGGCCCTGGCGGCCGCCACCCCCGACCCGCAGGTTCAGGCCGCGGCCGACGAGCGGGCGTAGTCCTGCAGGTGTGCCGCCAGGGTCTGCACCAGGCGGGCCCGGGCCTGGCGTGAGGTCCAGCCCATGTGGGGCGTGAGGATCAGGTTGGGCACCGCCAGCAGCGGCTCCAGCTCCGGCCCGGGGGGCTCCTGGCTGAGCACATCCAGGGCGGCCCCGGCCAGCCGGCCCTGGCGCAGGGCCTCCACCAGGGCGCCGGTGTCCACCAGGCCGCCGCGGCCCAGGTTCACCAGCAGGGCCGTGGGCTTCATCCAGCCCAGCCGCTCCGCGTTGATCAATCCGGCGCTGGCGGGCGTGAGCGGCGCGTGCAGGCTCACCACGTCGGCGCTGCGCAGGGCGGCCTCCAGCTCGGCGGCGCTGGAGCGGCTGGTGAGGCCCACGGTGTCCATGCCGAAGGCCGCGCCGATGGCCAGCACGCCCCGGCCGATGTCGCCGGCCCCCACCACCACCAGGCGCTGGCCCTGCAGTTCGTCGAATTCCGGCTCCACCAGGGCGAACACCGGGCTGCGCTGCCAGTCGCCGGCGCGTACCCGCTCCCGGCGGGCCTGCAGGCGGGTGGCCAGCTCCAGGATCAGGGTCCAGGTCACCTGCACCACCGAGGCGCGGCTATAGGCGCCGGCATTGCGCACCGCGATGCCCAGCTCCTGGCAGGCGGCCAGGTCGACCTGGTCGGTGCCGGTGCTGGCGGTGCAGATCAGCCGCAGGGCCGGCAGCTGGCGCAGCAGCGCCCCATCCAGGGGGATCTTGTTGGTGATCGCGATCGTCGCGCCGGCCAGCCGCTCCAGCCGCTGCTCCGGGGCCGTCACGGGCCAGGCCTCCAGCTCCGCCCATGGCTCCAGCGGGCTCAGGTCCACCGGCCCCAGGCTGAGGGCATCGAGGAACACGGCCCGGGGCCGCGTGGGGGTTGGGGGCATGGGCGGCGCCGGCGCTGGGGGTGCCGAGCAGTCTGGCAGCCCTTCGCAACAGGCATTACTGTTGAGAAGCACTGCGTGGGTTCCCGGCGCGCCGGCCCCTGCCAGTCCCCTCGCGTCGTCCCCATGGCCGCGGCCCTGCCCCCAGCCCCGGCTCCCCACCCCCAGGCCGACCAACTGCGCACCACGCTGCACGGCCGCGGCCAGCGGCTCACCCCCCAGCGGCAGCGGGTGCTGGCCCTGTTCGAGCGCATCGGCGAGGGCAGCCACCTCAGCGCCGAGGAGGTGCACCAGCGGCTGCTGCGGGCCGAGGAGCGGGTGTCGCTGGCCACCGTGTACCGCACCCTGCGGCTGCTGAGCTCGATGGAACTGCTGCGGGAGCTGGAGCTGCCGGAGGGCGGCCGCCGCTTCGAGCTGGCCACCGGCGACGACCACCGCGACCACCACCACCTCGTGTGTGTGCGCTGCGGCCACACCGAGGAGTTCGAGAGCCAGGCGGTGCTGCAGGCGGGCGAGCAGGCCGCCGAGCTGCACGGCTTCCGGCTGCTGGAGTGCGTGCTGAATGTGCGGGCCCTCTGCCCCCGCTGCGCCGCCGCCGAGCAGGGCTGAGGGCCAGGCCATGGCCCCATCCGCTGCCCCTGGGTCCGCCAGCCCGGACGGCCCCTCCCCCGGGGCCCGCAGCGTGCAGGCCTGGATCGAGGACCTCCCCGCCTGGGACAGCCAGCCGCTCTTCGCCGCTCCGCCCCTCACCGCCACCCAGTGGCAGGTGTGGGCGATGGCCAGCGCCGGCAAGTTCTTCGAGGGGCTGGTGGTGTTCATGGGCGGCATCGCCCTGCCGCTGCAGGCGGCCCAGTTCGGTCTGGGCCCTGCCGCCATGGGCCTGGTGACGGCCGCGGGCCTGCTGGGGATCCTGCTGGGGGCCCTGCTGCTGGGCGGTCTGGCGGATCGCTTCGGCCGCCGGCCCGTGTTCATCGGCGAGATGGCGCTGCTGCTGCTGGCCCTGCTGGCCGCGGCCGCCAGCCCTAGCCCGGCCTGGCTGGTGGCGGCCCTGTTCGCCATGGGTCTGGCCCTCGGCGCCGACTACCCCACCGCCCACCTGGTGATCTCCGAGAGCATCCCGGCGGCGGCCCGGGGCCGGCTGGTGCTGGCGGCCTTCAGCTTCCAGGCCCTCGGCGCCGTGCTGGGAACGGCCGTGGCGGCCCTGCTGCTGGACGCCAGGCCGGAGCTCGACACCTGGCGGCTGTTCTATCTGCTGCCGGCCCTGCCGGTGGCCGCCGTGCTCGCGGGCCGGCTGCTGCTGCCGGAGAGCAGCCACTGGTTGATCAGCCGCGGGCGGCGGCAGCAGGCCGAGGCCGCCCTGGCCCGGCTGCTGCACCGGCCAGGGCTGAACCTGCTGCAGCCCCATGAGGCCCACCCCCACCTGGAGCCCCACCACCTGGCCGACTGGCGCCACCTGTTCCGCCCGCGCCACCAGCGGGCCCTGGTGCTGGCCTGCCTGCCCTGGTTCCTGCAGGACCTGGGCACCTACGGCATCGGCCTGTTCACGCCGCTGATCGTGGCCACGGCCTTCGGCAGCCCAGCGGCCAGCGCGGCGGAGCTGGCCGCGGCCCCGGGGCAGGCGGCCGCCGGTCTGGCCGCCCTGATCGAGGGCGTGATCGTGGGGGCCCGGGGCACGGCCCTGATCGACGTGGGCTTCCTGGTGGGCATCGGCGTGGCGATCCTGCTGGCGGATCGCTGGGGCCGGATCCCCCTGCAGATCCTGGGCTTTCTGGGCTGCGCCGCCGGGCTGCTGATCGCCATGGCCGGCAGCGGGGTCGCGGCCGCCGGCCTGGGCGCCGTCGGCCCCGGGCAGCCGGCTCACCTGGCCCTGATCGTGCTGGGCTTCGTGGTCTTCCAGTTCATGACCAACCTGGGCCCCAACGCCCAGACCTATCTGATCGCCGGCGAGGTGTTCCCGACCCCCCTGCGGGGCCTGGGCTCGGGCCTGGCGGCGGCGGCGGGCAAGGTGGGGGCCGTGCTCACGGCCTTCCTGTTCCCGGCGCTGCTGCAGCACTTCGGCAGCGGGCCGCTGCTGGCGGGCCTGGCGGCCAGTTCGCTGCTGGGGGCCGCCGTCACCTGGTGGTTCCGCATCGAGACCCGCGGCCTCAACCTGGAGCGCCTCTAGCCCGACGGGCCGCGGCGCTCCAGGTTCGGCACCAGGGCCAGGGAGGCCGCCAGCCCCAGCAGCAGGATCAGCAGCGCCGGCACCAGGGCCGCCCCCAGCCGCTCGTCGCTGGCGTACTGGTAGACGCGCACCGAGAGGGTGTCGAAGTCGAAGGGACGCAGGGCGAAGGTGAGCGGCAGCTCCTTCACGGTGTCCACGAACACGAGCAGGGCGCCCACCAGCAACGGCCCCCGCAGCAGCGGCAGGTGCACCCGCTGCAGCACCTCCGGCCAGCGGCAGCCCAGGCCCGTGGCCGCCTCGTCGACGCTGGGGGGGATCCGCTCCAGGGCCGCATCGAGGCCGCCCTTGGCCACCGCCAGGAAGCGGTCGCCATAGCCCCACACCAGCAGCAGCAGCGGCGCCAGGCCCAGGGGACCGCCCACCAGCATCAGGGCCAGGGCCAGCACGGTGCCGGGCACGGCGTAGCCCAGGCCCGCCACGAAGCTGAGGCGCTGCAGCAGCGGCTGGGCGATCCAGCGCCGGGCGATCGCCAGCAGCAGGCCGCAGGCCACGGTGAGGACCGCGGCCACCAGGGCGAGCACGAGGCTGCGGCCGGCCAGGGCCAGCAGGTCCCCCAGGGGCTGGCTCACCAGCTGATCCAGGCTCGTGGTCGCCCACAGCAGCGGCACCCCCAGGCTGAGCAGGGGCGGCAGCAGGCAGCAGAGCTGGGCCGCCAGGGCCCGCGGGCCCGCCAGGGGCCAGGAGTGCTCGGCCTCCCCGCCGTGGCCCAGGTTCCAGCAGCGGCTGCGGCTGCGCAGCTGGCGCTCGGCCGCCACCAGCAGGCCCACGATCACCAGGGCCACCAGGGCCAGGCCCACGGCCCCCTGGGGGTCCCCTTCCGCCTGCCAGCGCTGCAGGATTCCGGCGGAGAGGGTGGGCACCCCGAGCAGCTCCACCGCCCCGAGCTCGTTCACCACTTCCATGCCCGCCAGGGCGATGCCGGCGCCGATGGCGGGCAGGGCCATCGGCAGCGCCACACGCCGGAACCCGCCCCAGGGGCCTACCCCCAGGCTGCGGCAGGCCTCCAGCTGGCGCCGGCCGCTGATTGAGAAGCTCTCGGTGCTCAGCAGGAACACGTAGGGGTAGGTGCTGAGGGTCAGCACCGCCACGGCCCAGACGGGCCCGTGCACCGGCTGGCCCCAGCGGCTGCCCAGGTCCACCAGGGTGGCGGCCAGCAGGTAGGCCGGCGAGGCCATCGGCAGCAGCTGGGCGATCCGCAGCCAGCGGCGGCCGGGAAACCGGCAGCTGGCGGTGAGCCAGCCGTTGGTGGTGCCCAGCAGGGCGCAGCCCAGGCCCACCGCCAGCACCAGGCCCAGGCTGCCGGCCAGCTGCTGCTGGCCCTCGGCCCCCAGCTGGATCAGGTCCAGGCCTCCCGCCAGGGCGAAGCCCCCCAGCCGCAGCAGCGGCAGCAGGGCCAGGCCGCAGAGCACCAGCACCGCCACGGCAAGGCCGCTGCGGTCCTGCAGGAGCTGGCCGGGCCTCGCGGGGAGGGGGGCGGTGGAGGGGGGCGCGGGAGTGTCTGGTGGAGCGGCGACCATGGCGCGGATCGCTGGGCCGCCACCCTAGGCAGGGCCTGGCTGGGGCCCCTTCAGCTACAGGTGCTGGCGGGCTCAAGGCCCCCGCCACCAAGACCGCCGGCACCAAGACTGCCGGCAACAAGGACGCCGCCAACAAGAAAGGCGCCCCTGGGGGCGCCTGCTCACGGCCGGAGGCTGCCGGCCTTGGATTTGATCGGGGGCTGGAGGCCGCGGAATGGATTCCGGGGGGTTCAGCGGGACTGGCGCGCCCGCACCGGCACCAGCACGGGCTGCATCAGGCCGCCGCCACCGTTGTCGTCATCGGAGCCGGCGGTGAGCCAGTAGGCCAGGCCGAACAGCGCCAGGACAGCGGTGAAAAGCACGACATCGGCCATGGAGCTCGGCTCGGGTCGCCCCAACCTAGCCAGGGTTTTTGGGGCGGGTGTGTTCGGTGATGCCGTTGTTGAGGGACGGGTCTCCGCTGCCCATGGCTCAGGCGAAGCCCTTGCCGGCGTGCTTCGCCACGCAGGCCTGCAGCTGCTTGCGCAGCTGGGCGTGGTCCATGTTCTTGCCGATCAGCACCAGCTGGTTGCGGCGCTCGCCCGTCCAGGGGGTGTCGTCGATGGAGAAGCGCTTGCCGGCCAGGTGGAACACGTGCCGCTTGTCGCTCTCGTTGAACCAGAGGATGCCCTTGGCGCGGAACACGCCGGCGGGCAGCTGGTTGTCAAGGAAGTTCTGGAACTTGCGCAGGGCGAAGGGGCCGTCGCTGCTGAAGGAGAGCGAGGTGAAGCCTTCGATCGCGTGCTGATCGGCGGCGTGGGCGTGATCGTGGCTGTGATTGTGCCCGTGGTTGTGATCGTGGTCGTGCCCGTGGTCGTGATGACTGTGGTCATGACCATGGTCGTGGCTGCTGTGGCCGTGGCCATGGCTGCCGTGGTCATGGCCGGCGGCTTCGTGCTCGCAGTGGCCGTGGTCGTGGTCGCAGCCGCTGTGGTCATGGCCATCGGCGGGCTGCTCCTGCAGCGCCACCTTGTCCGATTCGAACAGGCCCACGCTCAGCAGCAGCGGCAGGCTCACCTCGCCCTTCACCGAGCGCAGGATGCGGGCGTCGGTCTTGATCTCCCGCAGGTGCTGTTCCAGCTGCTCCAGCCGCTCCTCGCTCACCAGATCGCACTTGTTGAGCAGCAGGATGTCGCCGTACACCACCTGGGCGCGGGCCACGTCGCCCTCCAGGATCGTGTCGTTGAAGTTCTCGGCGTCGATCAGGGTGATGATCGAGTCGAGCCGGGTCTGCTCACGCAGATCGCTGCCCAGGAAGGTCATCGCCACCGGCAGCGGATCGGCCAGGCCGGTGGTCTCCACCACGAGGTAATCCACCGGGTCGGGCCGATCCAGGATCCGATCCACCGCCTCCAGCAGCTCGCCGTTGATCGAGCAGCAGATGCAGCCGTTGCTCAGCTCCACCATGTCCTCGCCGGTGGCGATGACCAGGTCGTTGTCGATGCCGATCTCGCCGAATTCATTCACCAGCACGGCGGTCTTCACACCCTGCTGATTGCTGAGGATGTGGTTCAGCAGCGTCGTCTTGCCGGCCCCCAGGAAGCCGGTGAGGATCGTCACCGGCAGGGGAGGCCGCAGGGCCTCCGGTTCAGGTCCGCCGGCCGGAGCCGTGGCGGGGCTGGTGCTGGCGGCTGGGGTGGCGGTCATGGTGCGGAGGGAACCGGAGGGGCTGCGGGACGGCATCCCGGACCCCAGTCTGGCGCCCCGCCGGGGTCGCCCAGGGGGGCCGGGTTGTGGGGGTCGGGGATACCGCCCAGGCCCCCGTTCAGAAGTGGAAGGAGGTCTTCACCAGGCCACCCAGCTGGTGGAAGCTCTCGCCGGCCGGAGTGTCCCCTCCCAGGGGACGGCTCAGATAGAAGAGCGCCGGGGTGATGGCGATCCGGTCGGTCACCTGGAACTTGTACCACCCCTCCCAGACCAGGTTGCCGTCGTTCGGGGTGTCTCCCCCCTGGAGGCTGGTGGCGAAGGTGGGCTGCCCCACCGCCAGGCCCAGGGCGTTGCCCTTGAGGAAGGCGTCCTGCCATTGCAGACCCACGCTCCACGACTGGCTGGTGGCCACCAGGCCGTCGCTGCTGAGGCCGTCGCTGCTGACGTCGTCGTTGGCGTGGCTGGCGTAGGTGCTGGTGTTGAGGCCCCAGCCGGCGCTGATCGAGGGGATCCAGCCCGACTGGGAGGGTTGCCAGTAACCGCTGAGGCCGAAGGCGGAGGTGTTGCCGGGATTGGCGTAGCTGTTCAGGGTGAAGTTGGTGCCGTAGGTGATCAGATCGTTGGCGTTCTGGATGTAGGAGTAGATGGCGGCGAGGCCCCATTGCTCCGTGGTGTAGCCGATCTGAACGGTTCCCGTGCCGCCGGCCCCGGCTGTCGCCAGTCCGCCCGTGTCGGGGTTGCCCACGTCACCGTTGGCGGCCACGTAGTTGGCGCTGATGGCGAATCCGTTCTTCTGCCACCACACGCCGGCCCCGGACCCCTGGTTCTTGTTGTAGGCGGCCGGTGCGCCGCCGAGGGTCAGCACGTCCAGCACCGTGTCCGCGGGATAGACGCTGGGCCAGATCGCCAGCATGTCGTCCTGCCCCACAACACCCCCAACGGTGATGGTGAAATCCCCCACGGGAAACTGATAGAAGAGGCGATCGATGGCCACCACATCGCCGCAGTCGCTGCCGGTGCCGCAGTCCTCCTGGAAGGCCACCTCCAGCTGCGAGAGGCTGCTGGGGCCTGCGCCACCGAAGCTGTTGCTCGGGATGTCGAAGTTGCCCGCCCGCAGATTGGTGCGCAGTAGATCCTTGCCGCTGAAGCTGGTGTCGAAGGTGAGCTGCAGGTCGTAATTGAACGTGGCGGCGCCGAAGTCGCGCCGGCTGCCCGTCACCAGATCCGAGGCGGAGCCGCCGAAGCCGTTGGCCCCCACCACGAACGTGGCCTGGCCGCTGAGCTTGGTGGTGGTGGAGAACCGGGTGGCCTCCAGCTCACCCACCTTGGCCTCCAGGTCATCCATGCGGCCCTTCAGCACGGCGAGTTCCTTCTCAAACTCCTTCATCAGGCGCTTCAGCTCGTCGGTCACCTCGGTGATCCGGTCGAGGCAGGCGTTCAGCAGGGCGGCCGCCTCGTAGCGGGTCATCGCCTGCTGGCCCTTGACGGTGCCGTTGGGGTAGCCGGCCACGCAGCCGTAGCGCTCGATCAGGTTGCTCAGCGCCTGGTAGGCCCAGTCGGTGGGCTGCACGTCCGAGAACTGGGTGATCGAGGTCACCTGCTCGTTGGAGCTGGCGTACGGGTTGACGCCGGCGATGTTGAGATCAGCGGCGGACGCGGCCACCGGAGCCATCAGGCCCAGGGAGGCAGGTACCAGCAGCAGATTCTTGAAGAGTTTCATGCTCCTCAGAGCGATCGGGATGTCCGGATTGCTGCGGGCCTCCGGAGGGTGGCCAGACCGTAGGTCGTGTTGCGGCGGATGGGCGGAGGCCTGAGGCGCTCGGCCGTGCCTTTGCTCACATCCGCGGGTTCTGCCGTCGACAGGACCGGTGCCCGAGCCGTTGGGCTCCAGAAGCTGCAGCACATCAGGGCCGGAACCCCGGCGGTGGCGGCGGATCGCTTCAGGCATCACCGGATGGCCTCCCACTGGCGGATCAGCTGGCGTTGGCCCTTCCGGTCGCACTGGCCCCCGAGGCCCTCGGCGATCGCGCAGGTGTTCCCCGTCAGGGTGAGCAGCAGGTTGCCGTCGCCGTCGCTGCCTGCGGCCAGGCCATCGGCCAGGAGGGGCTGGGCAGCCAGGGGCACGCCGCTCAGGCTGCTGATGCGCTCCAGGTTGCGGGGGGCAGGCTGCTGTTCGGCAAACAGGATCGGCACCCGCTCCTGCTTCAGCTGACGGACCACGGCTTCGAAGGCCTGGGGCCGCAGGCTGTTGCTGCTGCTGCTGCCATCCACGATGGCCAGTTCCCGCAGCCCGTAGCGCCGGGCGAGGCTGGTGAAGGCCCGATGGCCGCTGGCCAGCGGTGGTGCCTGGCCGTTGGCGTCGCGGGGGATGGTGGCCAGCTGGCGGCGGTTCCACTGGTCCAGGGCCGCGAGCAGGGTGGTCATCGTGCTGGCGCGGCGCCGGATCGCCGGTGCGGCCGTGGGTGCGAGCTGGGCCAGCCGCTCGCTGACAAGACGGACCATGGCGCTGGCCTGGCGCGGGTCGTGCCAGACGTGGGGATCCTGGCTGCCATGGTCGTGGTGGTCATGGTCATGGCCCCCGGCGGTGGGCGGCAGGGGCTGGGCAGCCCCCGGCAGCTGCGGGCTCTCCGGCACCGCCAGTTCGGCGACGGGGACGGCCCCCGGCAGGCCGGCGACGGAGGGGGTGAGGCCGTAGCCGTTGATCAGCACCAGGGCGGCGCCGGCCAGGTCCCGCTTCTGGGCTGGGGTGAGCCGGAACTGGTGGGGGTCGTCGCCGGGGGCCAGCAGGCAGCGCACGCGCAGGTCGGGGCCCGCCAGCCGGGTGGTGAGGTCGCAGAGCACCCCGTCGGCGGCCACCACCATGGGAGCCGTGCTGCCCCCCGTTGGCTCCCGCGGGCTGGGGCCGCAGGCCGAGAGCCCCAGGGCGAGGCCGAGAAGGGGCGGAGCCAGGCCGGCAGCCAGGGCAGGGCGGAGCGCGGGCACGGCAGGCACGGGGACTGGGCGAATGATAACGGTTCTCATGCCTGTGGTCCGACTAGGTTTGGTTCGGCTGCTTCTGCTGGTCTCCTGGCGCTTGAAGTTCGCGATCTCTGTGTGCGTCGCGGCACCGGCCTGGCCCTGGAGAACGTGGGGTTCCGGCTGGAGCCCGGCAGTCTCACGGCGCTGGTCGGTCCCAATGGCGCCGGCAAGAGCACCCTGCTGCAGGCCATTGAGGGGCAGCTCACCCCCGTCGCCGGTTCGATCCGGCTCGACGGCCACCCCCTCAGCCCTGCCCTGGCACGGCAAGGGCTGGCCCTGATGCCCCAGCGGAGCGAGATCGCCTGGCACTTCCCGATCACGGTGCGGGAGCTGGTGTCCCTCGGCCGACTCTCCGCCACTCGCCCCGGCTGCTGCGATGTGGAGGCGGCGCTGCAGCGGGTCGGCATCGCCGATCTGGCCGGCCGCCGCCTCGATCAGCTCTCCGGCGGTCAGCAGCAGCGCGCCCTGCTGGCCCGCACCCTGGTGCAGTCCGCCCGGGTGCTGCTGCTGGATGAACCCTGCGCCGCCATCGATCCGCCCTCCCGCACCCAGCTGCTCGGGGTGATGGGCCAGCTGCGCGACGCCGGCTTCACCCTGCTGGTCAGCAGCCACGACTGGGGTCTGGACCTGGACAGCTACGACCGGGTGCTGGTGCTGGACCGTTGCCTGCTCGCCGACGGCACCCCCGCCCAGGTGCGCCAGTCCCTCGGGGAGCTGCGGGTCGGCAACCACTGCTGCGGCTGAGACGGCTGCGCTTGCGGTCGCCCCTAGGGCTGGGCCTGCCGTTGCTGGCAGGCTTCGCAGAGGCCGAAGAATTCCAGGGTGTGGAACAGCAGCCGGAAGCCTCCGGTCTGCGGGCCGTGCAGGTGGACGTCATGCATCGGGCAGTGCTCCAGCACCACGCTGAGGCCGCAGTCCACGCAGGTGAGGTGGTGTTCGTCCCGGTCCGTGGGGGCGAACAGGGCCTCACCGCTGGGCAGGTGGCGGCAGCGCACCAGCCCCCGCTGCTGCAGCTGGCGCAGGTGCCGGTACACCGTGGCCAGGCCCATGGTCTGGGGGCCCTGGCGCAGCAGGGCGTGCAGGTCCTGGCCGGAGAGCTCCCGGTCGGCCCGGCGCAGCTGCTCCAACAACTGCTGCTGCCGTTCGCTGGGCGCGGCAACCTGGAGGGGCATGGCCGGGGGATGGGGGCGGCTGGCCCCGATCCTATGGAGGGCTCCGGTCGCCGTTCTCCCTGCTGCCATCCCCCCTGCGTCCTGTGCTGCCTGTTTCCCCGCGATGAGTGACGTCTGGTGGGGTCTGCCCCTGGTCCTGGCCCTGCTGATCGGGGCCCTCTGCCCGCTCACCGGCACCCTGCTGCTGGTGCAGCGGCGGCTGTTCCAGGCCAACCTCATCTCCCACGCCGTGCTGCCGGGCCTGGCCCTGGCGGTGGCCCTGCGCCTGGATCCCGGTGTCGGCGGCGTGGTGACTGGGGTGGCGGGGGCGCTGCTGGCCGAGCGGCTCAGCCGCGCGGAGCGGGCCGATCCGGGTGGCGATGAGGCGGTGCTCAACACCGTGCTGGCCGGCTTCCTGGGCCTCGGTGTGCTGCTGATCCCCCTGCTGCACATCCGGGTGGATCTGGAGGCGGTGCTGTTCGGCGACCTGCTGGCCGCCGGTCCGGTCGATCTGCTGCGCACCCTCCTGGCCCTGGCGGCCCTGGGCCTGCTGCTGGCCCTGCGCTACCGCCAGCTCGTCTATCTCGGCGTGGATCCCACGGGCGCCGCCAGCGCTGGGCTGCCGGTGCGGCGCCTGCGGCTGCTGCTCACCCTGGTCACGGCCTTCACCGTGGTGAGTGCCATGACGGCGGTGGGGGTGGTGCTGGTGATCGCCCTGATGGGCGCGCCGGCCCTGGTGGCCCTGGTCGGCGCCACAAGCCTGCGCCAGGCCCTGCTGCGGGCCGCCCTGGTGGGGTTGGCCCTCAGCGCGGGAGGCTTCCTGCTGGCGATCCAGCCGGCGGTCAACCTGCCGCCGGGGCCCCTGATCGGGGTGCTGTGCATGGGGCTGCTGCCCCTGGCGGCCCTGCGGCGGGCCTGAAGGGGCGGCCGGCAGCGCCTCCGTTGCCCCTCAGCCGGCCGTGAGCCACTGCACCTGGCGCACCGGCCTGTCCAGCAGCCTGAGCTTGAGGCTGCCCGCCTCGATCAGGGCCGGCCGGGCGGCGTCGGCCACCCCCGGACTGTTGGCGCCCTGGCGGCGCAGGGCCAGCAGCAGCTGGCGGCGGGTGGCATCGAACTGCAGCCCCGTGCCCGGCTCCAGTTCCCAGCCCGCCAGCGATCGGCGTGCCACCAGCCGGCCACGCCGATCGAGGACCAGCAGCTCGAGCCTGGGCCGTTCCAGCCCCGCACTCACCAGGGCCCAGACCCGCTCGCCGCCCCGCTCACAGGCGACGGCGAGCAGGGCTTCGCTCCCCAGCCACAGCTGCCGCGGCGCCTGGCCCGGCTCCACCAGCTCCAGGGAGCGGCGGAAGTCGGGCCAGTGCCGCCGCAGCAGGGCCCGGCCGCCCACGGGGCAGAAGCCGAGCAGGTCGCGGCTGCCGGGTAGCAGCTGCCGCCGGGGGGGCTGCCCCGGCAGGGCCTGCAGGCTCAGGCCCTCCAGCTGCGGCACCACCACCCCACTGCCCTCCGGCAGCAGCTGCATCGGCCCGCTGCTGGTCTGGGGCAGGGCCAGGCGGCGGCCATCCCGGCGCCGCAGGGTCGTGCTGGTGCCGGCCAGGACCTGGCTCCCCGCCTGCACCAGCAGATCGCCGCGGCGGTTGCTGCTCAGGTGGGCGAACACCAGCGGCTGCTCCGACAGCCGCTCCAGGCGGCCGATCTCCGGTTCCCGCAGCGGCGCGGCGGCCCCATCGCGCCCAGCGCCGCTGAGGTTGTGCTGGCGCAGCGGCAGGCGCCAGACGCTCTGGCGGCCGGCGCCGTCGGTGGCGGCGAAGGCGAGGGCGGAGCCGTCGCCGAGGGGCGTGAGGGTGGGGATCGCCGGCCAGATCGGCGAGAGCGGTCTCCAGCGGCCGTCGTGGCCCAGCAGCTGGACCTGCTCGCCGCCGGCCAGGGCCACCACCGCCAGCAGGCGCGGCCGCGGGTCCCAGCGCCAGCGCTGGGGCGCCAGGGCCAGGCCGCGGCGGTCCTGGCCGGCCACCTCCAGCTGCAGCGGTTCCGCCACGGTCTGACCGCTGCCGAGCAGCAGCCGCAGCGGCGTGCCGTCGCCCAGCCACTGGTGCGGCAGCGGCGGCGTCAGCCGGCTGTCCCTGGCCACGCTGGCGTTCTGCATCGGCCGGCTGAAGCGCAGGTCCAGGGCGGCCGGCCCCGAACTGGCGGGGGCCGCCGCCAGGGACTCCAGCCGCGGCGGCCGCCTCAGCAGCAGCTGTTGCTGCAGCAGGGCCAGCAGCACCCCCCCCGCCAGCACCAGGGCGCCCGTCCGGGTGCTCATGGCTCCAGGGGCCGGGCCGGCCGGCGGATCGGGGTGATCCGGCGCGGGATCACCACGTTGCGCAGCTGGTCTCCGTGGCGCTCCACGGCCATCACGCCCTGGAGTTCCAGCCACTGGTCCGCCCGGGGCTGGCGGCCCGGCGGCCAGCGCACCGCCAGGCCCACGGGCGTGGCGTCGGCCAGGCAGCAGCGCACCAGCAGCCGCGACAGCTGGGGACGGTCGCCGGGCTGGGGCAGCACGAAGCCGCTGATGCGCACGGGATCCCCGTCGTGCAGGGCGGGATCGGGCTGGCTGCGCAGCAGGCGCACCCAGTCGGTGAGGCTGCGCTCCGCCGGGGGCAGCACGAAGTTCAGCTCCGGCTCCTCCAGCTGTTCGGAGGGGCGGTTGGCCGCCAGGTTCGCGAAGGAGGGATTGGGGGGCAGCGCCAGCACCGCCAGGGCGGCGCCGGCCGCCAGCAGCCACACCAGCTGGCGGCGGCGCTCCCCCGCCAACGGCCGCCCGCTCCGGGCCCGGCGCCCGTGGAGGGTCAGCCCCAGATCCAGCAGTGCCAGGCCCAGCAGCAGCACGCCGCTCCCCCACACCAGCGGATGGAAGTCGGCCCTCAGCAGCAGATCCAGCCGTCCGGCGAGGCTGCTCTGCAGCAGCACGGCCCCCCAGAGGGCCAGCCCAAGCGCGCGCAGGCCGGTCTCCATCACAGCCGCAGCAGGTTGACCCATTGGCCGATCAGCAGCACCGCCAGGCTGGCGCCCGCCACCGTGAGGGCAATGGCCCGGGGCCGCAGCAGCACCCCGAACAGCCCCACGAGCTTCAGATCCACCACCGGCCCCAGCACCAGAAACGCCAGCAGGGCGCCGGGGGTCACCTGGGCGGCGAAGCCCAGGGCCAGGAAGGCATCCACGCTGGAGCACACCGACACCACCACCGCCAGGGCCATCAGGCTGAGGATCGAGAGGGTGGGGGCCCTGCCCACCGCCAGCAGCCAGCTGCGCGGCAGCAGGGTCTGCACCAGGGCGGCGATGGCGCAGCCCAGCACCAGCAGGGCCGCCAGGTCGAGAAACTCGCGGCCGCCGTGCTCCAGCACCTCGGCCAGCGGGGGTCTGGCGGCGGAGCCGCCAGTGGCTGCCGGGGCCGGGGGCGCCAGGCCTGCCGGAGCCGCCGGCAGCCCCACCAGCCCGCTGCGCCGCTCCAGCAGCCCCACGGCGCTCAGGGGCTGGCTGAGCCGCCGCTCCGCCAGCACCTCGGGCACCAGCAGCTCCGCCTCCGGCAGCAGCCGTAGCAGGCTGGCCAGCACCAGGGCCACCGCCAGGGCGCCCAGGGGCCGGGCGGCCAGCAGCCAGGGCTGGTTCGGGAAGGCCGCCCAGGTGCTGGCCAGCACGATCGGGTTCAGCACCGGAGCGGCGAACAGGAAGCCAAGGGCGGTGCCCAGGGGGGCACCGCCCGCCAGCAGCCGCCGGGCCACCGGCACGTTGCCGCACTCGCAGGCCGGCAGGGCGAAGCCCAGGGCGGCGCCGGTGAGGGGGCCGAGCAGGGGATGGCGGGGCAGCCGCTGCAGCCATTGCCCGCCCGGCGCCAGCCAGCGGGCCAGGGCGGCGATGCTGACCCCCAGCAGCAGGAAGGGCAGCGCCTCCAGCAGCAGGCCCTGAAACACGGCCCAGGCGGTGACCAGCCGCGCCGGAATGCTCAGCGCCGGTGCGCTCAGCTCAAGCAGCAGGGCCGGGAGCACCATCGCGGCGGACTCAGCCCTTGAACCAGTCCGGCAGCCGCTCGAAGCAGGCCGCGTTCCTGGCGTTCTCGCGGGCCTCCACCTTCCAGCAGCAGCTGCGGCCCTGCTCGCGGCCCTGCAGCAGCGCGTTGGCCCAGCCCCACACCAGCTCGGCGCTGGCCTCCATGCCCACATTCGCCATCACCCGCAGGTCCAGGGCGCCCTGCTCATGCAGGGCCTGCCACTGGGCCAGCAGCGGATCGTCGGCATTCACCAGGAAGGTGTGGTCGAACTGGGCGGTCAGCTGCGCCTCCAGCTCCTTGAGGCTCGAGAAGTCCACCACAAAGCCGTGCACATCCAGCTCGCGGGCCCGGAACCAGAAGGTGAAGCTGCGGCTGTAGCCGTGCACAAAGCGGCAGTGGCCCGGATGCCGCCACTGGCGGTGGCTGCAGGGAAAGCCACTGAAGGTCTTGCTGCAGGTGAAGGCCCCGGCCATGGCGCGCGCTTGCTGCTGTCATCTTCAACGAACGGGTGGGTCAGCTGACGGACGGGGGCGGATCGGGCGCTGGGGGAAGATCGAGCCAACCGGTTTCCCTGCCCGTGGCGGCCAGCCCCCAGCCCAGCGATCTCGGCACGACCCGCGCCGGTGACAGCGCCACCGGTCACGCCACGGACCCCGCCAGGGATGGCGCCACGGATGCCGCCCAAGCGTCCGGCTGGGATGCCGCGGCCATCGAGCAGCTGCTGGCCGGGCTGCGCTTCAACGACGCGGGCCTGATCCCGGCGGTGGCCCAGGACTGGCTCGACGGCGCCGTGCTGATGGTGGCCTGGATGAACCGGGAGGCGATCACCCGCACCCTGGCGAGCGGGGAGGTGCACTACTGGAGCCGCTCGCGCCAGGAGCTCTGGCACAAGGGCGCCACCAGCGGCCACCTCCAGACCCTCAAGGGCCTCCGCTACGACTGCGACGCCGACGTGCTGCTGCTCACGATCGAGCAGCGCGGCGACGTGGCCTGCCACACCGGCTCCCGCAGCTGCTTCTACGACGACGGCCTCGAGCCCACGGCCGGTGGCCCGGCCGCGGCGCCACCCCCGGCCGACGTGTGCACCGAGCTCATGCGGGTGATCGAGGGGCGCCGCGACCAGCCTGAGCCCGGCAGCTACACCAACAAGCTGCTGGAGGGCGGCGACAACCGCATCCTCAAGAAGATCGGCGAGGAGAGCGCCGAGTTCGTGATGGCCTGCAAGGACGACAACGCCGAGGAGATCGCCGGCGAGGCGGCCGATATCGTCTTCCACCTGCAGGTGGCCCTGGCCCACCACGGCGTCAGCTGGCGCCGGGTGCAGGAGGTGCTGGCCCGGCGGCGGGGGGCGCCGCGCCGCGGCTGACCGGATCAGGGGCGGCGATCAGCGCCGGCGGCCGGGCTAGTGCCGAGGGGCTGGCCGAACGGGGTGGGGTGCCGCCGCAGCCAGTCCAGGGTGGCCCGGTCCCGGGCCGTGAGCTGCAGCACGGGACGGCCGCCGGGCACCGCCGCCATCGCATCGCCAGGATCGGGGCTATGGCCCCACAGCCCGAAGCCGTGGCCCAGCTCATGCAGGGCCGTGGCCTGGATCGCCTCCTGGCGTTGATCCGGGCTGATCAGCACCCGCAGGCTCGGCTCCAGCCGCCAGCCTCCCTGGCGCTGCACCTCCAGCACGGTCAGCTCAGCGCGGCCGTGGCTGGCCCGCAGCCGGCCGCTGGCGTCGCTGCGGCGCGGTGGCCGGCGGCGCAGCAGCTGCAGATGGGCCCGCTCGGGCTCGTCCACGCGGGTGATCGGTAGCAGTGCCGTCCAGCTGGCCAGGGCCTGCTCCACGGCGCTGAGCCAGCGGCTCTCCAGCCAGGCCTGGGGCCCGGTGCCGCTGGCGGGCTCGATCCACACGCACCAGTGGGGCAGCAGCGGCGGCCCCCAGGGGGTGAAGCGGATGGCCTGGCGGTAGTCGGCGGCACCGCCGCCGGGGGCCGCCGGACCAGCTGCGCCGGGGACCGGAGCTGGGGATGTCAGCGCTGAGGGGACTGGGGCCAGGGCTGCTGGCGGTGGCGGGGCAGGCCGAACCGCCTGCTGCCTCGGGCATGGGGACGGTGCCCCGGCGTCGGTGGGTTCGGGCTGGGCCGCCATGGCGACGGGGGTTGAGCTCGCGGCCAGGACGGCCAGCAGGCCCAGGCTTCTGGCCAGACCCAGGCCTGGCCCCAGCCGCGGCCCCGGGACCCGCTCCGCCATCAGGCCGCGCCGGGCAGCCCCACGCCACGGGCCATCAGCGTGGCCAGCAGCGGAACGGCGGCGAAGCCCACCAGTTCGATGTTGAGGATCCAGCCCAGGCGGTTGGCGAGGGCCTCGCTCACCTGGGGCAGCTCGCCCTTGCGCAGCGGAATCGCCCAGAGGATGTAGGTGATCGTGGGATAGAGCGACAGGCCCCCCACCGCCAGGTAGGTGCCCACCTTCCACCAGAACAGGGGGTTTTCGGTGTAGAAGGCGCTGCCCTGGCCGAAGTAGAGCACCCGCAGGATGCCGCTGCCCAGCAGGGCGAGGGCCGCCAGGCCGTAGACGATGTCGGTGATCACCATCAAGGTGGCGTCCCGCTTGTTCGGGTTGGGCTGGATCAGGCGCCGCTCCAACACCAGGGCGCCGAAGCACACCATGAAGCTCAGGTAGTGCACGTAGGCCACTCCGGCGCGGGAGAGCACGTCGGGGGGGATCGCCGCGAGGCCGGCCATGGGGCACTGAGCATGGGAGGGCCCGACCGTAGCGAGCCGGCCCCTGGCCTGCGCACTCCACGCTGCGCTGCGATTGTCCTCCTGAGGGGGCGTGGTTGGTGGTGATTGACCGGAAAGTCTCCGGATTTGTGTTGCAAGTCAGGGACTCATTGTCTGCGGTTGTGAAGAACTAACACTGGATCTCTGGGGGCGGGCGGTGGCTGCAGCCGCTGGCTGGCTGGCGCTCCACTGCGCAGGCCAGAAAGGAAGCGGCTTGTGGGCGTCAATCCGAAGGAAATAGGTGGCCATTCGAGAAGTTGGAAGTCTTTCGGGTGGTTTCGCGGGGCCCAGTGAAACCCCCTAGGTTCAATTCAGTGACGACGGCAGACCATGGCGAGTTCGCTCAGTGCCTTCCTCGGTGAAATCGGTCGCCATCAGTTGTTGACTCCTGAACAGGAGCTCACCCTGGGCCGCAAAGTGCAGGCGATGGTGGCGCTGCACGAGCGCTGCAGTCTGGCCGGGGGCACCGGTGAAGCCTGCACCTATAGCGAGGTGGAACGACGTTCCATTCGTCTGGGGGAGCGGGCCAAGGATCAGATGATTACTGCCAATCTGCGCCTGGTGGTGAATCTGGCCAAGCGCTACCAGGGCAAGGGTCTGGATCTGCTGGATCTGATCCAGGAGGGCACCCTCGGTCTCACCCGCGCCGTGGAGAAGTACGACCCCACCCGCGGTCATCGCTTCAGCACCTATGCCTACTGGTGGATTCGTCAGGGATTGAACCGGGCCCTCTCCACCCAGAGCCGCACGATTCGCATCCCGGTGAATGTGAATGAGAAGCTCACCCGCCTGCGGGCCGCCAAGGCCCGGCTGCTGCAGGCCACGGGCCAGGCGCCCGGCCCCCGCGAGCTGGCCCGCGCCCTGGATCTGCCCCTCGTGGAGGTGGAAGACCTGCTCGGCTGCGAACTGCGCAGCGTCACCGTGAGCCTGCAGGGGGTGGTGAAGTCGAAGTCGGATCCCACCGAGCTGGTGGATGTGCTCCCCAGTGACGAGATGCCGCCGATGGAGCGGGCCGAGCTGGCGGAGCGCAGTGCCTCGGTGTGGAAGCTGCTGGACCAGTCGAACCTCACCCCCAAGGAGCGCACGGTGGTGATGCTCCGCTTCGGCCTCGACGGTGGCCACGAGTGGCGCACCCTGGCCGAGGTGGCACGCCAGCTGGGCTGCAGCCGCGAATACTGCCGCCAGGTGGTGCAGCGGGCCCTGCGCAAGCTGCGCAAGGCGGGCATCCAGAGCGGCCTGGTGGAGGCCGACTGAGGGGGCGGGCGGCTCCCGCCGGATAGCCGCCATCGATTGCCGCGCCAACCGCCCTGGGATTTCAGCGACAGCGCGCCCACACTGGACTCGTTCTTCGACAGCGGGGACCAGCCATGGCCTCGTCCCAATCGTCCTCCGGCGGTTCCGCCGGCGGCCCGTTTGCCAGCTCCGCCGCCCAGGCCGCCAGCGGCTTCGACGTGGAGGCCGAGGTGCTGGGCAGCAGTGAGGTGGATGAGGGGGCCCTGCGCCGCCTGCTGCGTCGGGCCGGCCGCACCCTGGCCCGCCCGGCCCTGGAGTGCCTGGAGCTGCTGCTCGATGGCAACACCCCGCCCCAGGTGCGGATCACCATGCTGGCGGCCCTCACCTACCTGCTGGTGCCCCTCGACCTGATCCCGGATTTCATCCCCGCCGCCGGCTTCAGCGACGACCTGGTGGCCCTGACGGCCCTGCTCGGTCTGTGCACCACCCACCTCAACGACGACATCCGGGCCCGGGCGCAGCGCAAACTGGATCGCTGGTTCCCCCCAGCGCGCTGATGGCCCCGCTGACGGCCGACGATCTCGACGATCTTCAGGCCTTCCTCAAGGACTGGTTGCGCCACAGCGGCCGCACCCAGTCCGACCTGCGCCGCGCCCTGCGGGCCAGTTCGATCCGCATGCCCGTGCTCCTGGAGGAGCTCATGGGCATCCATGGCCGCGAGGGCCTGGTGGGGCTGGCCGAGCGGCTCTGCGCCATCGAGTGCCTCTGGCAGGGCGAAGACCAGGGCGGCCAGGCGGATCTGGCCCCGGAACTGGAGGATTCCCTGGGCCAGCTGGATCTGCTGCTGCAGGAAATCCGGCTGGAGAGCGGCGAGAGCTGAGTTGGGCCGCCCGCCCAAGCCGTAGGTGACCTGCACCTTCCCAGCACCGTCCTGGCCGGCAGAGTGGGTGGAGACACCCCGCACCCCATGACGGCCTTTTCTGCCCATCCGATTCCAGTCCCGGGCCTGGGCCGCTGGCTGGGGACCCTGGCCGCCACCGCCGCTGCCCTGCTGCTGGGGGATCCGGTTCAGGCCCAGAGCGAGCGCTACCTGCTCGGCCCCGGCAGCACCGTGGGCCCCGCCACCCAGGTGGAGCCCAAGAACTGCGTCACCGCCGCCGATGGCGCCGTCACCTGCGACACCAAGCTGGTGAACCCCGTGGGTGACACGCCCGCCAAGCCCCAGTTCGATCCCTTCAAGAATTGAGCTCGCCCCTGCGTTTCCGCGGTCGGATCGGGCCCTGGGTGGAGGACGCGGGTTTCCTGCGCTTCATCCACGGCTTCGAGCGGATGATCGCCAAGGTGCTCTCCCTGGGGCTGGTGTTCGTGGTGCTGGTCGCCACGGCCCAGCTGCTCTGGTTCCTGGGCGCGGATCTGGCCGACCTGCGCGTCCAGTGGATCGGGGAGCCCCTGATCCATCTGCTGGATCAGATCCTGGTGATCCTGATCGCCCTGGAGGTGCTGCAGAACCTCACGGCCTACCTGCGCGAGCACGTGGTGCAGATCGAACTCGTGCTGATCACGGCCCTCACCGCCCTGGCGCGGAAGGTGATCGTGATGCCTCCCGGCATCCAGAAGGATCCGTCCGAACTGGTGGGGCTGGGGGCGGCGGTGCTGGCCCTGGCGGCGGCCTACTGGCTGGTGCGCCAGTCGCACATCACGCGGATGCCGACCAGAAGAGCGCTAACCACAGGGTCCCTGGAGTCGGATCCGTCGCCACCACCCGGTGGCGGCGGCCCGCCCTGATCAGCAGGCTGTCGCCCACGCACAGATCCCGGGGCTCCGGCTCGTCCTCGAACTGCAGCCGGGCACTGCCCCGCAGCACTAGCACCCACTCCGATTCGTCCTGCTGATACCAGAAGCCGGCGGGGCTGGCGGCGGCATTGGAGTGGATCCGCTCCAGCCGCAACCCGGGCGTCTGCAGCAGCACCTCCACCCGCTCCTGCCCCGGCTCCGGGGGTAGGCCCTCCAGCAGGTTGGGCTGGTCGGCGGGCCCGGGGGAGCGGCGGGCCGGCTGGTCGCCCCAGCGGCGGCCGATGTCGAAGCCGAAGCCGGCGGCCAGGGCCACCACTTCGTGGTGCGAGCTGCAGTCCCGCAGGGCCTGGCGCAGGGCCGGATCGGCCTCGCTCAGGGCCACGAAGGCGTTGAGCTGGGCGATCTTGGCGAGGAACTGCTGCAGCTGGGCTTCGGCCATCGGCCCAGTATCGGCAACGCTCAGGGGCCAGCCCCGGGCTCCCTGCTGGGGGGCGTCAGGTCCAGGGCCATGCGGAAGCGGCGGAAGCCGATGCCGCCGATGCGCAGCTCCTCGAGCCAGCTCACCCGCCAGCCCCGCCGCGCAAACAGCGGCCGCGACAGCACGCTGGCCTCCGTGCGCAGGGTCGCCACCCCCTGGCGCCTGGCCTGCTGCTCCAGGGCCTCCAGCAGGGCGGCGGCCCGTCCCTGGCGGGCGACGTCGGGGTGGCAGTAGAGCAGCGCCACCCGATCCGGCGGGTCCAGCACGGCGAAGGCCTGGGGCTGGCCGTCGTCGTCGCAGCTCACCAGGCCCCAGCCGCGATCGAGGCAGCGACACAGCGCGGGGGCGTCCGCCTCGGCCTGCCGGGCCCAGGCCTGCACCTGGGCCGGGTCGTAGCGCCCGGGGGCCAGGCCGCGGACGGCCGCGCGGTAGATCGCCAGCACCTGCGGCTGATCCCGGCTCTGCAGTCGGCGCAGGGTGACCATCGCCAGACCGTAGAAGCCGAAAGGGGCTGGTGGCCAGGCACCGTCCAGAGGGAGTCCGCCAGACGGCGTGCTCCAGAGATGTCAGCCCAGCTGGATCAGCCGGATGGCTTCCTCCGGCTCCTCCCAGTCCGGATCGGCCTGCAGCAGCGCGTCCTCGCCATAGGCCGCCGGATCGCAGGAGAGCAGCACGATCTGCACGCCGTGCTCGATGGCCAGCCGCAGCATGCGCCGCAGTCCTGGCAGCCGCTGCGGATCGCTGTTGGTGAAGGCGTCGTCGAACACCAGCGGCAGGCAGCCGTCGTAGGCGGGCTGCAGCACCTCGGCCAGGGCGAGCCGCAGGGCCCCCGCCAGCTGCTCGCGCATGCCCCCGCTCAGCTTCTCGAAGTCGTAGGCCTCGCTGCCCTGGCGCAGCTGCAGATCCTGGAAGCCCCGCTCGGGGTCAAAGCGGAGCAGCGGCGCCCGCGGGTCGCGGCCCAGGGCCGCCAGGTAGGGGGCGATGGCCTCCCCCAGGGGCTCGCTGTAGCGGTTGGCCAGGTCGGTCTGGGCGGCGTGGAAGCGGGCCTGCAGCAGCTGCAGGGCCTGGCCCTGGCCCTCGATCGCGTCGCACTCGGCCCGGGCGGCCTCCCACTCGGCCTGGCGGCGCTCCAGTTCCGCCACCGGGTTCTCGGCCCCGAGGCCGGCGCAGCGCTGCTCCGCCTGCCCCAGCTGGGTGAGCAGGCTCTCCCGCTCCTGCTCCAGGCGCTCCACGGCGGCCCCGAGCGCTGCGGCGGGATCGGGGGCGGCCGCGGTGGCTGGATCAGCAGCGGCAGCGCTGCCCAGATTCGCGCCGTCGGGCGCGGACGCGGCCACCTCGAGGGCTGCCAGGGCGGCCTCGACCGCCGCGATCTGAGCCTGGCGCTCGCGCCACTGCCCCTCCAGCTCCGCCAGGGCCGCGGCGGCCCCGTCGCCTCCCGCCTCAGCCTCCGCGGCCGCCAGCCGTTCGGCCAGGGCCCCGAGCGATCCGGCCAGCTGCTCAAGCCGCCCTCGGCTGGCCACCAGCTGGCGGCCCTGCTCCCGCTCCCGCTCCTCGGCCTGCTGCAGCTGCTGGACGGTCTGCTCCAGCTGGCGCACCAGCACGGTGGTGGTCTGCCGCAGCCGCTGCAGCCCCTCCTCCAGGCCCTGGCGGTCGAGCCCGTCCAGGGCCGGAGACTCCGGATCGGCGGCCAGGGCCCGGCGCACGGGATCCAGGGCAGCCAGCCCCAGCTCCAGGCGCTGGCGCCGGGGTTCCAGGGCCGTGATCCGCTCCTGCAGCCCCGACCAGGGAATGGCACTCGCAGCCTTGCGCAGGTTGGCCAGCTCGCTCTCCAGGCCCCGCCGCTGGCGTTCGATCGCCTCCGCCGTCTCGCTGTCCGCCACCCCCAGACCCTCCCGCAGGTCCGTGAGGGCGACCTGACTGCGTTCCAGTTCGGCCCTGGCCTGGGGCAGGGCCTGTCCGCCGCCGGGGCTGAGGCGCAGGCGCACCCCCGCCCCCACCTCCAGCTCGCTGCTGGCGCTGAGCCGCTGGGGTTGGCCGATCTCCAGGGCCACCCCATCGAGGCGCACCGGCAGGTCGGCGCTGAGCAGCTCCAGGCTGGCGGCCATGGCCTGGCAGCGGGCCCTGGCCTCGGCCAGGGCCCCCTCCGCCCGCCGCAGCTCGCGCACCTGCTCGGGGCCGATGGCGGGCAGGGCCGCCAGCTGCTGCTTCAGCCCCTCCGCCTCCGCCTGCAGCCGCCCCAGCTGCTCCTGGTGCTCGCGCAGCTGGCGCTCCTCGGCCTCCAGCTGGAGCTGGTCGAGCCGCAGCTGCAGCAGCTCCTGGCGCTCCAGCAGCTGCTGGCGCTGGTCCTCCAGCCGCTGCCGCTGCTGGGTGCCCTGCCCACAGGCGGCGCGGCTCTCCGCCAGCTCCGCCTCCAGCCGCTGCACCGCGGCGGCCTGTCGGGCCTGGTCCTCCAGCTGCTGCGCCTGCTGGCCCAGCAACTCCTGCCGCTGGCGCTGCTGGCGCCGCCGCCGTTCCAGGGCCTCGGCCAGGGGATCCCGCTCGGCAATGGCCAGGCGCCGCCGCTGCTCCAGCTGCTCCCGCTGCCGCTGCCGTTCCGCCTGCTGCCGCTGGCGGGCCAGCAGGGCCGGCCGCTCCTGGTCGTCGATGGCGCCCAGGCGCTCCTGGATGGCGCGCAGCTGCTCCATGGCCGCCTCCAGTTCGCTGAGCCGCTCGCGGGCCAGGCCCAGCTGGCTGGCCGCCTCGGCCTCGCGCCGCTGCACCTCCGCCAGGCGCGAGCCGGCCCGCACCTTGCCCGTGCTGGTGAACAGCTCCGCCAGCCGCTCCTGCAGCAGCTCCAGCACCCGCCGGTCCAGGGGCGATTCCAGGGCGCCGCTGCTGCCGCGCTGCTGGAGCTGATCCACCAGCCGGCTGAAGTCGTAGCTCTCCTGCTTGGCCTGGAGCGGGTTGCGCGCCGCCTCGCCCTGGCGCACCCACAGGTGGGCCCAGCGCTCCGGCAGCTGGCGGATCTGGGTGCCGGCCACGGGACCCTCCACCCCCAGCAGCGCCGCCAGCTGCTCCTCGGCGGCGGCCCCCGAGAGGGCCACGCCGGCGCCGTTGCTGAGCTGGCAGGTGCCGCTGGCGCCGGCGAAGCGCTTGCGCAGCTGCCAAGGCTGGCCGCCGGCCTCAAAGCCGATCTCCACCTCCGGCAGGCCCGGATGCAGGCGCGAGCGCAGCTCCTCCACGCCCCGGCCGGTGGCGGTGGCCCGCAGGAACAGCCCCTTGTGCAGGGCCTCCACCAGGGTGGACTTGCCGGTTTCGTTGGCGCCGCCGATCAGGGTGAAGCGGCGGCCGAAGCGCAGTTCCAGGTCGCGGTGCTGGCGCACCTGGCGCAGGCGGCAGTGCAGGAGACGCATCGCTTCCTCCTCAGCCCCGCTCCGCTGCCTGCAGGCAGCGGTGCAGTTCGCCCAGGGCCCGGCGGATCAGGGTGGGCGGGTCGCCCGGCCCATCGCTGGCCGCTGTCCCGTTGGCCACGGCAGCGCTCGCTGCGGCCGCCAGCAGATCGGCCTGCAGGCCGGCGGCCACCCGGGCGATCAGCGGATCCCCGGGCCGGCCGGTGAGCTCCGCCAGCTCGCTCTCCCCTGGTGCCTCCTCGCAGCGGCCGCGGCGCTTCAGCCGCAGCAGCTGGGCTTCCAGCCGCTCCAGCAGGGCTTCGTAGCGCCGATGGCCCTCCAGGCTGAGGCTGCCGCTCTCCTCCAGCAGCAGCAGGTCCTGGCCGAGGGCATCACCCAGCAGCTGCTCGAGCTGCGCCTCGAAGCGCGCCAGATCATCGTCATCGCCGAAGTGGACCCGCAGCGGCAGCCAGCGCAGCTGGCCGGTGGGCAGGGGCTCGACCCGCGGCGGCGCGCCCCGCTCGGCCTGCACCAGCAGCACCTGGCCGCCCTGGTAGTCGGGGCTGCGCGGAAAGCGGTCGGGTTCGGGGGTGCCGGCATACCAGCCCTTGGCATGGACCTGCTTGAGGCCGTGCCAGTCGCCCAGGGCGACGTAGTCGACCTGCTCCAGCAGGCCGGCCTCCAGCTGCAGGCGATTGACGGCGGCGGCTGGATTCTCCTCATCCGCATCCAGGTCGGCGCCGCCGAAGCCGTGCACCGAGCCGTGGGCCAGCAGGATGCGGGCCTTGCCGGCCGGCAGGGCGGCCCAGTCGAGCTGGCGCAGCCAGCCGCAGGGATCCTCCGCGTCCGTGCGGCGCAGCAGCGGGCAGGGCAGCAGCACCGCCTGCTCCAGCTCCAGGGGCCGGCGCTCCAGCAGCAGCTGCAGGTTGGGGGCCCGCCGCTGCCGCTCGGCCTGGAAGAACGCCCCGTGCCAGACGCTGCCGGGGGCGCCGTGGTCGTGGTTGCCGGGGATCACCAGCACGGGGATCTCCAGCCGACCGATGGCCTGGCAGACGGCACTCACGTCGCTGCTGCTGGGGGTGGGGGAGTCGAACAGGTCGCCCGCCACCACCAGGAAGCCGGCGCCATGGGTCCGGGCGGCGGCACCGATCCGATCGATGGCGTCCAGGCGCACCTGGCGCAGGCGGGCCCGCTTGTCGGGATCGTGGACCCGGGCGTAGGGCTTGCCGATCTGCCAGTCGGCGCTGTGCAGAAACAACGGCATGGTGCGGCCCGATCCAGCGGATGCCCATTCCAGCGCCTGGTGGGCGTTGCGGGGCGTCCGGCGCGCCCGGGCTCACCGACAGACTGGAGCGGTGTCGCTCCGTGCCGATGGCCGCTGTCCTGCCTGGCTCCGCTGAAACCGCTGCCGGCCGGCCGGGTGGACTCCTCGTGCGCTGGTGGCTGCGGCTGCTGGTGCTGGCGGCCCTGTTCCTGCTCGTGGTCTGGCCCCGGCCCGCCTGGGGGCTGTCCGAGGCCAGGGGCGCCCAGCTGTTTGAGCAGCACTGCGCCGGCTGCCACGTGAATGGCGGCAACATCCTGCGCCGGGGCAAGACCCTCAAGCTGGCGGCCCTGGAGCGCTACGGCCGCGCCGATCCCGCGGTGATCGCCACCATCGCCGCCGCCGGTGTGGGCCAGATGGGCGGCTATGCCGCAGTGCTCGGGGAGGGCGGCCCCGAGGCGGTGGCCGACTGGGTGTGGCAGCAGGCCCAGGCCGGCTGGCCCCGGGGCTGAGGGCAGAGGCTCGCCGCAGCTCCCTGTGCCAGGAATCAATCCGGGCGCGGTGCCATCCCGGTGTCTGTGGCGATGACTACAGAGAAGGGAGATCGTTAGGAACCCCCCATGGCCAACGCCCGTTTTGCTGCCCTGCTGCTGGGCGCCGGTGCCGTGCTCGGCGCTTCGGGCTTCGGTGCCGCTCCGGTCCGGGCCGCTGAGGACCCCCTGGGCCAGGAGCCGCCGGCCCAGGTGGCGGCGGCCGTGGCCCAGGGCAAGGCCGCTGAGAGCCAGATCGCCCAGGCTCCCCAGGCCGGGCCGCAGCTGGCCCAGGCCAACGTGCAGGTCGCCCAGGGCTACGTGCCGGAACCCGTGCCCTACGAGCAGGGCAAGGGCTTCTACGCCACCATCGGCCTGGGCGCCCAGTGGCCCCAGCACCGCAGCTTCGACGTCAACAACACCGGCATCGACGGCGATGTGAACAGCGGCGGCGGCTTTTCGGGTGATATCGGCCTCGGCTACGACTTCGGCGCCATCCGCACCGAGCTGACCTACGGCTACAGCCGCTCCAGCGTCAACGACATCAGCATCAGCACCAACCGCTTCGGCAGTGGCAGCGTGGATGCCTCCGGCAATGTGGACAAGAACGATGTGCTGCTGAGCGCCTACTGGGATATCCCCACGGGCTCGCGCTGGTCGCCCTATGTGGGCGGCGGCATCGGCTACTCCAACATCGGCACGCCCAACATCAGGGTGGGCAACATCAACACGGGCGGTGGCAACTACGGTGCCTTCGGCTATCAGGCCAAGCTGGGTGTGAGCTACATCGCCAGCTACAACACCGACATCTTCCTGGAGGGCGTCTACCAGGGCGCCACGGGCCACACCGTCAACGACGTGGATTTCGGCTCCTTCAACAGCTGGGGCGCCAAGCTGGGCTTCCGCTATCGCTTCGCCCAGCGTCCCGCAGCCGAGCCGGTGGCGACTCCCGCCCCCGCGCCCCGCTACTCGGCCCCGGCCCCGGCTCCCGAGCCGGCTCCCGCCCCTGCGCCCATCCGCGGCCTGTGGTGAGAGGGGCTGCGGCCGCCGGGGCCTGAGCCCCGGCGGCTCGGCCAGCTGCGATCAGAAGGCCTGGATCCAGGGGTACACCTGGAGGTCGGTCCAGATGCCATGGCGCCAGTAGACGTCGCCATGGAGCAGCCCTTCCACCTGCTCTCGGCTCTCGGCCTCATAGATGCCGAACACGTGGCTGCTGTCCTCGGTGGGGCCTAGCGTCACCAGCAGGCCGGCCTCCTTCTGGCGCTGCAGCCCCGCCAGGTGCTCCTCCCGGTAGGGGGTGCGCCTGGTGAGGGCGTCGTCGCAGTAGGTGCCCCAGAGCACGAAACGCATGGCGGCTGGCGGGTGAAAGGCCCCGACCCTAGGCGCCGGCTGGCCGAGGGCCCCGCCGCGCCTCGGCTCCTTCCCGGGGTCCGCGCTCTCGGGCCGTGGGTCCAGCGCCGCCCGGGGCTTCCGCTGACGGCCTGCCGGCAGCAGCATCGGTCAGGCCCTGCCCGGCGGACAGCCCATGGACTCCCTGCCCACCCCACTACCGCCGCAGAAGCCAGGCCCGTCCCCGGCGGGTGGTCCGGCCCTGCGGCTGCTCACCCTGTGGATCGCCTGGTTTCTGGCGATGCTGTTCCACACCGACCTCGGCCTGATGCCCCTGTTCCACGGGCTGTCGCCGGAGATCGAGAGCCATGTGGATCCGGCGCAGCTGCCGGCGGTGTTCGGGGCGATGCTCGGCTATTTCCTGGTGCCCCTGGCGGCCCTGGTGCTGATCGCCTATGCGGATACCAGCGCCAGCGGTTGGCGGCGCTGGCGCTGGTTTCACCTGGGGCTGGGGCTGCTGTATTCCGTCACCAACATCGCCCACATGGTGGTCGACATCCTGATCCCCGATTCCCGGCTCGATCAGGTGCTGCTGATGGGGGTGATGGTGCTGATCGGGCTGCTGATCAACCTGGAGAGCTGGCGCTGGTGCCGCGCTCCCCGGGTCGTGCGTTGAGGGCCCGGCCGCGGCGCGCCCATGGGCCGGCTCAGCTGATGCTGAGGCCGATGCCCAGCAGGGTGATCATCGCCGCGATCACGGCCACGGCCCAGAAGGCGTGCTGGTTGGCGTCGGCCCGGGTCTCGCCGGCGACCATCGCCACCTCGTCGGCGTAGAGGTTGTCGTGGTTTTCCATGTCGTGGGTGTGCATGGCCGGCTCCCGTGGTACCCGAACCGTAGAAACGGGATGGGGGCTTGTCAGCCGATCCGGCCCCAGCGGCCCATGAACGGCCAGCGCACCAGCAGGGGCGCGGCCCCCTGCTGCGGCCAATGGCCGGCCAGCTCCCGGCCCAGCTCCGCCAGCGGCTCCACCCCCTGCTCCCGCGCCGCCTGCACGGCGGACCAGGTGCCCAGGTAGCCCAGCAGCTGGGTCAGATCCCAGTGGCGCTCGATCCAGAGCTCCCGGGGAAAGGGCCACTCCCGGCCGGGGAACTCCAGATCGGCGTAGGCCCGATCCACCAGCTGCCGCTGGGGCGGCCACCAGGGGGCCAGATCCGCGTCGTAGAAGCGATCGAGCCGTGCCTGCAGCGCTGCGCTCTCCAGCCGCAGCGGCAGGTAGCCGATCCAGGCCATGGCGGCTCCCGGCCGGGCCACCCGCCGCACCTCCGCGGTGAAGTCGGGGCCGGCGAACCAGTGGATGGCGGCGGCCACCAGCACCCCGTCCACGCTGGCGCCGGCCAGGCCGCTGGCCTGGGCCGGCGCCTGGCGGTAGCGGATGAGGGGGTGGCGCACGGCCTGGGCCAGCTGGGCCCCGCTGGCGTCGCTGGCCTCCACCCGGGCGAACTGGGCAGCCAGATCAAGGGCGGCCTGGCCGCTGCCGCAGCCGCAGTCCCACACCACGTTGTGGGCGGCGCAGCGGCGGGCGAAGGCGGCGAAGAAGGCCGGCGGGTAGGTGGGCCGAAAGGCGGCATAGTCCGCCGCCACCGCCTCGAACAGGGCCGCCGGCCGTGACGGTGGCGGCGCGTCCGGGCGGTTCAGGCGTCCAGGGCGGCGCGCAGCTCGCCGCAGAAGCGGCTGGCGGCGGCGGCCACGTCCTGGCCGTTGGCACCGGCCTCGGCCATCGCCTTCACCAGGGCGCTGCCCACGATGGCGCCGTCGGCGCCCCAGTCGCGCACCTGGCGGGCCTGCTCGGGGCCTGAGATCCCGAAGCCCACCGCCACCGGCGTGGGGCCCAGGGCCTTGAGCTGCCGCACCAGATCGGCCACCCGCGATTCGATCGTGGTGCGCACGCCCGTCACCCCGGTGACGCTCACCAGGTAGGTGAAGCCGCGGCTGCTGGCGGCGATGCGGGCCATGCGCTCGGGCGGGGTGGTGGGGGCCACCAGCAGCACCAGATCCAGGCCGTGGCCGGCGGCGATGGTGGAGAGGGTCTCGGCCTCCTCCAGGGGCAGATCGGGCACCACCAGGCCGGCGGCGCCGGCGGCGGCGGCCTCCCGGCAGAACGCCTCCATGCCGCGGTTGAGCAGCGGGTTGCTGTAGGTGAACAGGATCACCGGGATCGTGAGCTCGCCCTGGAGGCTGCGGAGCATCTCCAGCACCCGGCCGGGCGTGGTGGCGGCGGCCAGGGCGCGGCTGGCGGCCGCCTGGATCACCGGGCCGTCGGCCAGGGGGTCGCTGTAGGGGATGCCGAGCTCGATCAGGTCCGCGCCGGCGGCCTCGAGGGCCAGCAGGGCGGAGCGGGTGATCGCCAGCTCCGGGTCTCCCGCCATCAGGAAGGGCATCAGGGCGCAGCGCCCCTGGTCGTGCAGCTGGGCGAAGCGCTGCTGGATCGGGGAGGCGTTGGTCACGGCAGCGTGGATCACGTCGGCAGTCGTCGCGGCAGCAGTCGTCACGGCAGCGCCAGATGGGCCGGTGGACGCGGTGCCAGTGAGCCTATGGGGTCGGGGGTCGGGCCCTTGAAATCCGTGGTCGGGCTTCAGCGATCCGCGGTCGGGATTCTGAGATCAGCGGGCGCGCCTCAGAGATCCGCGGTGTCCTCCAGCTGGCCCAGCTCGCGCAGCAGTTGCTCCTGCTCGGCGGGGCTGAGGGCATCGAAGCGCTGCTGCAGGGCATCGTCCGTGGCCGCGTCGTAGACGTCGCGGTAGCGGCGGCGCTGCTCCATGTAGGTCATGTTGCCGGTCACGACCCGCAGCAGGTAGGAGCCGGTCCAGCCGAGCACGATCACCACCAGCACCGCCTGGGCGGCGATGCCGGCCGAAAAGCCCTCGAAGCCCGCGGCCTGGAAGCCCCAGTAGCCGAGGCCGCCGATCGCAAAGACCGCCAGGCCGGCCAGGAGGGCCGTGCCGCGGCTGATGCCGGAGGGAGCGGGCATCAGAGGTCGCCCTGGCCCGCCATGCGCAGGTTGAGGAAGGGGGCGAACAGGATCAGGCCGGGGAAGAACAGGAACACCAGCCCGTAGACGGCCGTGCGCTCCAGCTTGCCCATCACCGTCCAGCGGCGGTTCATCCACCAGAACAGGGCCAGCGGCACCACCACCAGATAGGCCCCGGCCAGGGCGACGTAGGCGGCCAGCACGAGCAGCGACTCCGTTCCCAGCTGGTCCACCAGGGCGCCGAGGGAGGGCAGGGCGGCCAGGGGGCTCAGGATCCCAGGCAGGGGCACGGGGCTGGCGGCGTAGTTCTGAGGGTGAATTTAGGATGGCCGGGCCGGCCGCTGGGCGCGCCTGGCCGGGGGCATGGCGGAAGTGGTAGACGCAACCGACTTAAAATCGGTAGACGGTGACGTTGTGGGGGTTCAAGTCCCCCTGCCCCCATTGCCTCAGGGCCGCCGCAGGGCCCGTTCCAGTTGCCCCAGGCAGAGGCCGCCGTGGGAGCAGAGGGCCACGTAGTGGCCGTTCACATAGGTGCCGGGGCCGGCGCTGGGCGGTCCGCCAGCCGTTGCCCCGCTGTCCCTCGACGGGGAGGAGCCCTCCGGACTCCCGCCAGCCGGCCCGCCGGCCGAGGAGCCGCCCGACGGGCTGAAGCTGCTGGGGCCCATGGCCTGGGAGCCCTGGCTCTGGGATTTGCCCAGGCTGTTCTTCACCTGTTGCAGCGTGTTGCCGTACTGGGGCGAGGCGGTGTTGTTGAGGGTGCCCTGGATGGCGCTGGCGCCGGTGGCATCCAGCAGGGTCTGGGCCTGGGCGGCGGGGCCCAGCGCCAGCAGCGCACCGGCCAGCAGCGTGGCCGTCAGTGGGCCAGGGCCCTGGGGGGTGTGTGACCGGGTCATGGCGGGCCGGGATGGTCCTGGGGCCAGGGTAGGCAGGGACGGGGCTCCGGTTGAGGGGCGTTTCACGGAAGGGCGCTCACCGTGCGCACAGCCGAGGGGCGCTCAGCGGCGGCCCAGCAGGTCCTCCCAGCTGGGGGGCGTCGCCGGGAGGGGCTGGGCCGGGCGGTGCGGCTGGCGCGCGCCGCTGCGCACGGGGGTCGGGCTGCCGTGGGCAGGCCTGGGGGTCTGTCGTGTCATGGAGATCTCCCCGGAGGTGGGGATGGGATGTGGATATGGATGTCGCACCGAGACCCGCTCTCCAGACGCTTGGGTGCTCTGGGGGAAGGGATCTCAGGCCAGCTGTGGAGCTGGGGGGTCGGCCCGGGTCGCGGGGGCCGTGTCTGTCTCGAAACTCGACGCGTCCCACGGGGAAGCGCGTCCGGTCTGTCAAGCGGTGCTGGGTTCCGGCGCTGGCTTGTTGGTTCTCGCCGGGTGGGCCCCTGAGGGCTCGCCGCGACCGCCGGATCCCTACACCATAGGCCCTGGTGCCAGCTGCGTCTGCGCGCTAACACCGGGCCACTCGCCAGCCGGCCGTGGACCGTTCCCCGATTGCACGGCGTCCGCCGCTGCCGCTGCTGGCGGCCCTGCTGCTGGCCGCGCCTGCCCTCCCCCCGCCGGCCCTGGCCGAGCCGCTCCCCGCGGCCAGCTCCGGGCAGATCAGCCTCAGCCGCACCGAGCGGCATCTGGAGGCCACGGGCGATCCCGTCTGGGAGCTGGCCCTGCTGATCCCCGGCCAGCCCCCGCGCCGCTTTGACGCCCTGGTGGGGCGAGCGGCCCGTCAGGCGGCTGATCGCCACCAGCTCGGCAGCCAGGCGCCCCTGCCCAAGGGCCGCTACCGGATCAGCGAGCTGAGTGAGATCCCGAGCGGCGACAATCCGGAGCTGGGTCGGCTCCATTGGATCGGCCTGGAGCCGCTGTTCGCCACGGCCCGCCGCGGCCTGGGCATCCACCACGATCCCAGTGCCGGCCTGGGCCGCCGCAGCGGCACCGATGGCTGCATCGGCCTGATCCAGGGCAACGACCTGGTGACCCTGGTGGATCTGGTGCGGCGCAGCGGCATGCGCGAGCTGGACGTGCGCGACTGAGCCCCATGGCTGACCAGCCCGGGTGGGGCGCCGCCCTGTAGCAATCGTCACGTTGACCTGCGCCATCGGTGCGGCGGGCTGGAGCCAGGCGGTTTTTAGGGTCCCCTCAGGTGTTCCGATCCGACCTGACGACCCCACCATGTCCCCTTCTGAGTCCCGTTCTCCGTTGCACGACACCCCGTCCAGGCCCGCCGCGCCTGCAGGCCTGCGGGCGGCCTTCACGCCCGTGCGGCTCGCGGGGGCGGCCCTGCTGGCCATCAGCTTCAGTGCGGCGATGCTGGCGGCCAGGGCCCAGCAGGCCGGTGGCGGTGCCGCCGGCGCCAAGGAGATCGGCGTCTATTCCGGCCGCCACTACAACACCGACCAGGAGCTCTACCGCCGCTTCACGGCCCGCACCGGCATCAAGGTGAAGCTGCTGGAGGCCAAGGACGACGCCCTGATCGAGCGCCTGCGCAGCGAGGGCAAGAACAGCCCCGCCGACGTGCTGGTGCTGGTGGACGCGGCTCGGCTCGACAAGGCCGCCGACCTGGGCCTGTTCCGGCCGACGCGGTCGGCCGCGCTGCTGCGGGATGTGCCGCTCGACCTGCGCGATTCCAAGGGGCGCTGGTACGGCCTGACCCGCCGCGTGCGCATGGTGGTGGTGAACCCGAAGCTGGTGAATCCCGCCAGCATCCGCACCTACGCCGACCTGGCCAAGCCGGCCCTCAAGGGCAAGCTCTGCCTGCGGGATCGCAAGAGCGTCTACAACCAGTCGCTGGTGGCGGACCAGATGATCCTGCGGGGCGAAGCCGCGGCCACGGCCTGGGTCAAGGCGATGACCGCCAACGTGGGCCAGCCCTACTTCACCTCCGACACGCCCCTGGCCCGGGCGGTGGCCAACGGCCAGTGCGGCGCCGGGCTGGTGAACACCTATTACGTGGCCCGCATGCTCTCGGGCGAGAGCGGGGCCGCCGATCAGGCCCTGGCCCGCCGCCTGCGGCCGGTGTTTCCCAGGCCGGCCCACGTGAACCTCAGCGGCGCCGGTGTGACGGCCCACTCGCGGAATCCCCAGGCGGCCCTGAAGCTGATCGAATTCCTGGCCTCCCCCAGCGGCGGCAAGGGCTACGCCGAGGCCAACCACGAGTACCCGCTCAAGGGCTACGGCGACAACGCGATCCTCAAGAGCTTCGGGGCCTTCACGCCCGACCGGGTCTCGGCGGAGCAGATGGGCGCCAAGAACCGGGCGGCGGTGCGGCTGATGGAGGCCAGCGGCTGGAAGTGAGCCCCTGGGGCCCGGACGAACCGGGCCCCGGCCTCGCAACATCCAGTTGTTACTGAGAATCGCTTGCAAAAGGCCGCGGGGTTGTTTATCTTGCGAGTCATTCGCAATAGGTCGCCGCGCGGCCGCTCCCCGTCCATGGCTCTCCGCCTCCCCTCCGCTGCTGTCGCCCCCGCCGCCTCCCCCGTCTCCCTGCCCGTGCGCGTGCCCGTTGGCCAGAGCGTGCTGCTCGATCCCGGCCTGCGCGGCGAACGCAGCTGCATCGCGGTGCTGGAGGGGGTGGCCCGCGTCTACTGCCCCTGCGAGGAGACCGCCGGCATGACCCTCGCCTTCCTCCAGAAGGGCGATCAGCTGCGCACCGACCGCCTCTGCAGCGAGGGCATCTGCGTGGAGGCCCTCACGCCGCTCCAGTTCCGCTGTGATGGGGAGCCGGGCCTCGGCGACGGTTTCGATCCGGTGAACGAGTGGACCCTGCAGCTGCTGCGCATCCGCCACCTCGGCAGCGCCGAGCAGCGTCTGCATGCCCTGTTGGCCCTGCTGGTGCGGCGCCTGGGTCGCCGCTGCGGCCCCTGGTGCGACCTGCCCTTCCGCCTCACCCATGAGCGCATCGGTGAGCTGATCGGCGCCACCCGCGTCACCACCACCCGGCTGCTCTCGCGCATCCGCCAGGCTGAGCTGCTGGTGGTGCCGGCTGGCCAGGGCGGCCTGCGCCTGGCCCCGGAGCTGGTGGAGTCGGCGCCGCTGGCGGCCAGCTGAGGCCAGTGCGCCTGGCCTGATCACGGCGGGCCGCCACGGCCCGGATCCCCCATCCCTGCGGCAACCTTGGAGCCGCTTCCACCCCTTCCCACCCATGCGGCGCCGCGCCCTGCTCCAGCTGGTTCCTGCCCTGGTGGCGGGCGCGGTGGCGTCAGGGCTGCTGCTGCCGGGCCTGCGGCAGGTCCGGGCCCAGGGGGCCCAGCGCCCCCTGCGCTTCCTGGCCGTGGCCGACACCGGCAGCGGCGATGCCAACCAGCGCGCCGTGGGGCGCCAGATGGCGGCGGTGCACCGCCAGCGGCCGGTGGATCTGGTGGTGCTCGGTGGCGACAACATCTACCCGTCGGGAGACATGGCCCTGATCGAGGCCACCTTCCGCCGCCCCTATGCCGAGCTGCTGGCGGCCGGCGTGCCCTTCCACGCCGTGCTGGGCAACCACGACATCCGCACCGCCAACGGCGAGCCCCAGATCGCCTACAAGCCCTTCGGCATGGCGGGCCGCTGGTACAACCTGCGCCGCGGGCCGGTGGAGTTCTTCTTTCTGGATACCAATGGCAACACCGACCGCCAGCGCCAGCTGAGCTGGCTGCGCACCGTGCTGGCGGCCAGCACCGCCCCCTGGAAGGTGGTGGTGGGCCACCATCCGATTTTCTCCTCAGGCTTCTACGGCAACGATCCTGGGGCCCAGGCGCGGCTGGTGCCGCTGATGCGCCGCTACGGCGTGGCGCTCTACATCAACGGCCACGAGCACAACTACGAGCGCACCCGTCCGATCGACGGCATCACCTACCTGATCGTGGGCGGCGGCGGTGCCAGCCTGCGCCGGGTGGTTCCCGGGCCCCAGAGCGCCCGGGCCCTGAGCACCTTCAGCTTCGCGGAACTGGAGGCCAGCCCCGAGCGCCTCAGCCTCAGGGCCTGGGACAGCCAGGGCAAGGAGATCGACCGGGCGGTGCTGGCGGAGCGGCCCCGGCCCTGAGCCTGGGGCGGATCCGGGCTGACCTCCCTCCGCCGCCCCGAGGTTGGGCGCCATTGGCCAATCCGAGCAGAATGCCGCTACCGGGCCGGGCGATGGCAATTCCCATGGTGTCCACGCGTGACCAGCCGCACCGCACGCCCTCGCTGCGCCAGCTGGCCGCCACGGGCCTGCTGGCGGCGCTGCCCCTCTCCTGGGCCGCCGTCTGGTGGCACTGGGGCGACCTGCCGGTGTTCTTCAGCTCGGCCGTGGCGATCCTGCCCCTGGCGATCTGGCTGAGCACCGCCACCGAGGAGCTGTCCCTGGCCCTGGGGCCCTCGATCGGGGCCCTGCTCAATGCCCTGTTCGGCAACGCCACCGAGCTGATCATCGCCCTGGTGGCGCTGCGGGCCGGCCTGGTGGACATCGTCAAGGCCAGCATCACCGGCACGGTGATGGCCAACCTGCTGCTGGCCCTGGGACTCTCGATGGCCCTGGGGGGCCTGGGGCGCCAGGAGCAGCGCTTCCAGCCGGTGGTGGCGCGGGTCAACGGCTCGGCCATGACCCTGGCGGTGCTGGCGATCCTGATCCCGAGCCTGTCCCTGGCCTCCGGCCGCGATGTGGCGGCCGGCAACCTCGCCTTCTCTGGCTTCGTGGCCTGGGTGCTGCTGGCGGTCTACGCGCTGACGCTCGTCTTCTCGCTGCGCACCCACCGCGCCCTCTACGCCGTGGCCGAGGCGGATCTGGGCGAGGCCCCGGAGGAAGCTTCGCTGGAGGCCGGTCAGCCCCAGCACCGCCCACCGCTGCTGCCCTGGCTGCTGGTGCTGCTGGCGGCCACCGCCGGTGTGGCCGTGGAGTCGGAGCTGTTCGTGGGCGTGGTGGAGACCGTGACCGAGGGCTTCGGCCTCTCGGCCCTGTTCACGGGCGTGGTGCTGCTGCCGCTGCTGGGGGGCACCGCCGAATACCTCACCGCCGTGACGATGGCCCGCAAGGACAAGATGGACCTGGCGGTGTCCGTGGCCCTGGGCTCCACCCTGCTGGTGGCCCTGCTGGTGGTGCCGGTGCTGGTGCTGGTGGGCCCGCTGCTGGGCCATCCGCTGGATCTGAGCTTCGATGTCTACGAACTGGTCGCCGTGGCCACCGCCGTGCTGGTGAGCAATCTGGTGAGCCTCGATGGTCGCTCCGACTGGCTGGAGGGGGTGCTGCTGCTCGCCGCCTACCTGATCCTGGCGGCGGGCTTCTACTTCCAGGGGGCCTGAGCCGGTGGCCGCCTCCCTCGACGATCGTCCGGTGCAGCCGTTCCGCAGCCATGCCCTGTGGGTGCGCCTGCGCCAGCAGCCCGCCCTGCAGTTGCTGCTGGCATCCGGCCTCACCCTGGCCGGCCTGCTGCTGGGCTGGCCGCCCCTGGCCTGGGCCGCGGCCCTGCTCACCCTGGCGCTGGCCCTGCTGCAGCTGCTGCCGCCCCTGTGGCTCGCCCTGAAGCTGCGGCTGGAGGAGCCCGCCACCCTGCAGACCCTGGCCCTGCTGGCCGCGTGCCTGGCCCTGCTCAGCATCTCGCTGCTCCTGGGCTGGTGGGAGCCGCTGCTGGCCATCTACACCAGCGGCAACTGGGAGGCGATCGGCGCCCTGGGGGAGGGGGTGATCGGCGCCTTCGGCCAGATCCTGGTGGCCTTCGTGGCCCTGGTGATCGCCTGGCGCCAGTTCCAGGTGGATCAGCGACTCACCACCCAGCAGAACCGCATCACCCAGGCCCAGACCGTCGACAGCTTCATCCAGGGCATCACCGACCTGATCGCCGACGAGGAGGGCATGCTTGAGGACTGGCCCCTGGAGCGGATGCTGGCCGAGGGCCGGCTGGCGGCGGTGCTGGGCAGCATCGACGCCGACGGCAAGGCCAAGGTGCTGCGCTTCCTCTCCCATGCCCGTCTGCTCACCCCCCTGCGGCGCGACAACCGCCTGGGGCGCGCCATCCTCGATGGCAACGGCTCCTACGAGGAGGACCGGCTCGATGGCCTGCCGGTAATCCGCCTGCATCAGGTGCTGCGCGGCGCCAACCTCGCCGGCACCGACCTGCGCGGCATCGACTTCAACGGGGCCGACCTGCGTGCCGCCGATCTCCAGGACACCGACCTGAGCGAGGCCAACCTGGCCGGCGCCAACCTCTCGGGCGCCAACCTCAACGGCGCCCGCCTGGAGGGCACCCGCTTCTTCTGGGGTTCCGTCGACGAGGCCAGCCCGGCCGGGGCGGAGCGGCCCTGGGACGGCACCAGCGGCGCCGGCAGCGGGGCCGTGGTGGAGAACGCCAACCTGGCCGACCTGCGGGGACTGGGGGCCGAGGCCCGCCTCTACCTCGCCTCCTGGAGCGGAGCCCGCTCCCGCCAGACCCTGGCGGGGGCGGTCAAGGGGATTCCCAGCAAGCTGGAGCGCTAACGGCGCCGCCCCAGGGCATCAGCCCAGCAGCCAGCGCAGGCGCCGCCGCAGCCGCTGGCGCAGCCCGAGGCGGGGGCTGCCGCCGTCCTCGTCCTCCAGGCCGGCCTGGATGGCGGGCGGCCGCAGGTTGTGGCGCCGCAGCTCCACGATCGCCTCATCCAGGGGCAGGGGGCGGCCGAACAGGTAGCCCTGGCTGGTGCGGAAGCCGCTCTGCAGCAGCCACTGGCGCTGGGCTTCGGTCTCCACCCCCTCGACGGTGGAGCTGAGGCTGAGGTCCGAGGCCAGGGCGCCCATGGTCAGCAGCAGCTTCTTGCTGGAGGCCTCGGTGTCGTCGATCTTGTCGACGAAGCTCTTGTCGATCTTGAAGCTGTCGATTGGCAGGCTGTGGAGCCGGGCCAGGGAGGAATAGCCGGTGCCGAAGTCGTCGATGGCGATCGTCACCTTCAGCTCACTCAGCCGCGCCAGGAAGGTGTCGAAGGCGGAGCTGGTGTCCTGCAGGGCCTCCTCAATCAGCTCCACCTGCAGCCACCAGCCCGGGGGCAGGGGCGATTCCACGATCAGCTCCAGCAGCCGCTCCCGCAGGCCGCTGTCCTCCAGCAGATTCGCCGACACATTGACGCTGAGCAGCATCGAGCGCCAGGGCACCTCCCGGGCCAGTTCGGCCACGGCGATCAGCGCCTTCTCGATGATCTGCAGATCCAGCTCCCCGGTGAGGGCGGTCTCCCGGGCGATCGGCAGGAAGCGATCCGGCGTCACGAAGCTGCCGTCCGGGCGGGGCCAGCGCGCCAGCACCTCGTAGCCCACCGGCTCGCCGGTGCGCAGCTCCGCGATCGGCTGGAAGAAGGGCTGGAGGAGGCCCTGCTGCAGGGCCTCGCGGAAGTCCGCCTCCAGCTCGTAGCTGCGGCGGGCCTGGTTGCGGGTCTCCAGGTCGATGAAGCGGTACTGGCTCTGGTTGTGGCGACCGGCGATCCGCTGGGCCATGCTCGCGTCCGAGAGGATCGCCTCCAGATCCTCGTAGTTGCCGCGGCTGATCACGATGCCGATCGCCACGTTCAACGGCAGCCGCTGCTCATCGAAGCGGTAGGGCACGGCGCACAGATCGATCAGGCGCTGGGCGAACGCGGAGATCCTCGGCGGCTCGATCAGCCCCGGCAGCACCGAGATCAGGTCGGAGTCCGAGAGGCGGGCGGCCGAGGCCGAGCGCGGAATCGTGTTGAGCAGGCGCCGGGCCCCCTCGTCGATCAGGGCCTCGGCGGCCTTGCCGCCGAGGGTGGCGCTCACCCGCTCGTATTCCTTGAAGCGGCAGCGCAGCACCGCGAAGTGCCCTTCCGCCTCCGGGCCCACCAGATCGGCGAGCTGCTGGGTGAAGCGGCTGCGGCTCAGCAGGAGATCCAGGGAACTGCGGCCGGGCTGATGGCCGGGGTTGGGGCGATCGCCCGCCCGCCGCTGCGGCGGGTTCACACCGGAGCCGGGCCAGGGTCCCCGCAGGGCGAGGGGGTCGGCGTCGTCGACAGGGGCGGGATCGGCCCCAGCCCCTGGGGTTCCCGTCGGCAGCTCCTGGTCCGGGCTGGGCCGCCCGGATCCGTCCTCAGGGTGTGGTGCGGGGATCACGGGTGCGGCCTCGGGGGCTCTGGCGCAGTTATGGGGGAGGGAGCGGCGCCACGGCCGTCTCCGGGGACCGGATTGCCAGCTGGACCGGGGTCGCGGTCCGGCCTGCCGCCCTGAAACGTCTGGCGCCAGGTCTCCCCGGGGGACCAGCCCTCCCGCGTCAGCGGCTCCCGCCTGGCGCTGGCCCAGCGCACCCGATTGCGCCCCTCCCGCTTGGCGCGGAACAGGGCGCTGTCGGCGGCGGAATAGAGGTAGTCGAGGTTGTAGCCGAGCTGTTCGGTGCTGGCGGCACCGAGGCTCACCGTGATCCGCAGGGGCCGGCCCTCGAAGCTCAGCCGGCTGACCTCCACCTGGGTGCGCAGCCGCTCCATCAGCGTTTCGCCCCGGGCCGTCGTGCACTGCAGCAGCACGGCGAATTCCTCGCCTCCGAGTCGGGTCACCAGGTCGTCGTCGCGCAGGCTGCCCTCCAGCACCCGCGCCAGCTTCTGCAGCACCTCGTCGCCGCAGACGTGGCCATAGCCGTCATTGATCGCCTTGAAGTGGTCGATGTCGATCACGCTGAGCACGTAGGGCAGGCCCTGGCGCTGCCCCTGGGCCAGCCGCTGGACCGCCAGGTCCATGAAGGCCGAGCGGTTCATCAGGCCGGTCAGCCCATCGGTCTCGGCGAACTGGCGCAGATTCGGCAGCAGGCCGCGCTGCAGCTGCTGGCCCAGCAGCGCCACCACGGCGGCCACCGCCAGGGTGGAGGCCAGCACCGCCAGGCCCAGCTGCACCGTGAGCCTGGCGGTGTAGGCCCCCGGATCGAAGCTCACCACCAGCAGGTAGTCGCGTGGTTGGAGGCCCAGCCGCCGGTCGTAGATGCGGAAGGGGCTGGCCAGGGTGAGGGTCTCGCTCCAGGGCAGGTAGAGGTCCTTGCTGGCGACGAAGCAGGCGCTCCGATCAGGGGCCCGGCGGGCCAGGCAGTCGGCGATGCCGCGCAGCCGGGGGTTGCGGGCCGCGGCGGGAGGCAGCAGCGAGGGCTCCAGGGGGCGGCCCAGCCAGCTGGGGCGATTGCTCAGGGCGATGCGGCCCGCGTCATCGATCAGCAGCAGCGAGAGCATCCCCTCGCCATCGTCCTCAAAGCGGCTGTTCTGGAAGCTGAGCAGGATGCGCTGGCGATCCTCCAGGCTGGCGTTGGATTCCACCAGCGCCGAGGCCAGGGAGCGGAATTCCTCGTTCTGGTGGCGGGCATCGGCATTGGCCGCGGCCACCCCGAGTCCCGCTGCCACCAGGGTCAGCAGCCCCACGCAGGCCAGGCCCCACAGGATCAGCACCTCGACCACCCGCTGGTTGGAGTCGCGCGCCAGGTCGGTGCGCGGCTCACGGCCCAGCAGGCGGGGCGGCCGGATCACGGCTGGCGCTCCTCCGGGCCGGGGGTGGCGCCCTCCCTGGGCCGCAGCTCGGAGCGGAGCTGCTGGATCGCGCCCCGGTTGGCCTCCAGTTGGGCCTGGAGCTCCTCCAGGCTGCGGCGCTCGGCGGCGAAGAACGATGCCATCGTGTCGCTGAGCAGCTCGCGGTTCTGCAGCGAGGCCTGCAGGGCGGCGTGGTGGGCGAGCAGCTCCTCCAGGCTGGTCAGGGCGGCGGCGGTGGGATCGCTCAGCTGGATCAGCTGGTCCAGGTCGCGCTGCTGGGCGCTGTGCAGGGCCGTCACATCCATCTGGTTGCCCACGTAGAAGTCGGGTCGGCCCGTGGTGCCGCCCACCGGATAGAGGGTCAGGCGGTTCCAGAAGCGGGTTCCGTCCATCCGGTAGTTGACCAGTTCGCCGTGGAAGGGACGACCCTCGCGGATGGCCGCGGCGATCGCCTCCACCATCTCCGGGTCGGTGTCGGGACCGCGCAGGAAGCGGCAATTGAAGCCGGAGGCCTTCTCGCGCGGATAGCCGGTGATGCGACTGAAGGCCTCGTTGACGTAGATCAGCGGGTAGTCGTCCTGGCGCATGTCGGCGATCGACACGCCGAAGGTGGCGTGCTCGGCCACGGCGCTCAGCAGCCGCAGTTCCTCCACCTGGGAGCGGAGCTGGTCGCCCATCTCGCTCTCGCGGTCGTTGGAATCCTGCAGGCGGCTGTTGATCCGCTCCAGGGCACTGGCCTGGCGCTGGAAGGCGGCCGCGGCCCCCACCGACACCAGGCCCACCAGGCCCATGTAGGCCATCAGGTAGCCGAAGCGGCCCAGCCCCTTGATGTCCAGCCCCCGCACCGTCACCTCCTGGATGCCGCGCACATCGCCGACCTTCCAGTCGCGCTTGGGGGAATCGGGGTGGGTGTTGTGGCAGCTGACGCAGGCCTGGCGCATCAGCACCGGGGTGGCCACCCGGAAGGAGGGCTGGCCGAGCCAGCTCTGCTTGAGCCGGGTGTAGCGATCGAGGCTGGGGTTGGCGCGGAACGCCTGGATCGCCTCGATCTCGAAGCCGTCGAGCGGCTGGCTCACCCGCTTGGCGAAGGGAAAGTCTGAGATGAAGCCGTAGGAGATGCGGCGATCGGCGTTGGCGCTGTCGAACAGGTCACCCAGCTCGATGGCCAGGGTGGCCGGGATGGGAATGCCGCCGTGGATCTGGCGGTAGTTCTCGGAGAACACCGCCTCTCCTCCCGAGGCCTGCAGCCGGGAGACGATGTTGTCGGCGTAGTAGCTGCGGATGCTGCTGGCCAGGGTTGAGATCTCGTCGGCCTGCACCTCCATCTGGGCCGCCATGGCCCCCGAGAGGGTGGAGGCCATGGCGAAGGGCAGGGCCAGCAGGCTGACGATGAGCAGGCCGAGTACCGCCGCCGGCTGGGTGATCCGCCGCCACAGGCCGCGCAGCAGGCGGAACGGACCGGCCGCCTGGCCCCCGCGGGGTGAGCCCGGTGCGGCCGTCGATCGGGCGGCGGCGCCTCGCGGGGGGGTGGCCATCAGCGGCCGCGCTGTCGGTCCGGGCCGGATGCCCGTCGGTTCCGATCGGGGGACCGGAGCTGACGCGGGGAGCCTGGACGCACCACCGGGGCTAAAGAGCAGTATCAGCCGTTTTTACCGGAGTCGGCAGTGGCGGGCAATGGGAGCCGCTCCTGTCCTGCATCATCGGGGTTGCGACCTGCCCCGACTCCGTTGAGTTCCGCCCCCTGCGACTGCGACCTGGTGGTGATCGGCAGTGGCCTCGGCGGCCTCTGCTGCGGCGCCCTGGCCGCCCGCCATGGCCTCGATGTGCTGGTGCTGGAGGCCCACGACCGGCCCGGCGGCGCGGCCCACGGCTTCGAGCGCCGCGGCTTTCAGTTCGAGTCGGGCCCCTCGCTGTGGAGCGGCCTGGGCCGCTGGCCCAGCACCAACCCCCTGGCCCAGGTGCTGCGGGCCGTGGGTGAGAGCGTGCCGGTGGTTCCCTACAGCGACTGGGGGTTGCTGTTGCCGGAGGGACGGCTCACCGTGGGCGTGGGCGCCGAACCCTTCCGGGAGCTGGTGCGCCAGCTGCGCGGGCCGGCGGTGGCCCAGGAGTGGGATGCCTTCCTGGTGGCCCTGGAGCCCTACTGCCGCGCCACCGCCGCCCTGCCGCTGCTGGCCCTGCGGCCCGGCCTGGGCATGGCGGGGGTGCTGGGGGTGCGGGGCACCGGCGCCCTGCTGCGCCATGCTCCCCGCCTCGCAGCCCTCGGCGGCGCCTTCGGGCCCCTGGCCCGGCGCCACCTGCGCGATCCCTTCCTGCTCCACTGGGTGGAGATGCTGAGCTTCCTGATCTCGGGGCTGCCCCTGGATCAGACCAGCGCCGCGGCCATGGCCACCCTGTTCGGGGAGTGGTTCGAGCCCGAGGCCTGCCTCGACTACCCCCTGGGCGGCTCCCCCGCCGTGGTGGCGGCCCTGGTGCGGGGCCTGGAGCGCCACGGCGGCCAGCTGCACTGCCGCAGCGCCGTGGCCGAGATCCTGGTGGAGGGCGGCCGGGCCAGCGGTGTGCGCCTGGAGGATGGCCGCCTGCTGCGGGCGCGCCGCGGCGTGGTGAGCAACGCCAGCCCCTGGGACACCCTGGAGCTGCTGGATGCCCAGGCCCTGCCCCCGCGCTGGCGCCAGCAGCGGGCCGAGACCCCCGCCTGCGCCAGCTTCCTGCACTGGCATGTGGGCCTGCGCGGCGAGGGGCTCGACCACCTGCCGATCCACCACGTGTGGGTGGGGGACTGGCAGCGCGGCATCACGGCCGAACGCAACATGGTGGTGTTGTCGATGCCGTCGCGGCTCGATCCCTCCCTGGCGCCGGCGGGCCACCAGGTGCTGCACGGTTACACCCCCGCCAATGAGCCCTGGGAGCTGTGGCGGGACCTGGAGCCCGGCACGGCGGCCTACGCGGCCCTGAAGGCCGAGCGCTGCGGGATCTTCCGCCAGGTGATGGAGCAGCTGGTGCCGGATCTGGCCGATCGGGTGGTGCTCGAACTCCACGGCACCCCCCGGACCCACCAGCGCTATCTGCGGGTGCAGCGGGGCAGCTACGGCCCGGCCCTCGGGGCCGACCAGGGACCGTTCCCCGCCGGCACCACGCCGATCGAGGGCCTGGTGCTGTGCGGCGCCTGCACCTTCCCGGGCATCGGCGTGCCGCCGGTGGCGGTGAGCGGCGCCGCCGCCGCCCACAGCTTCGTGCCGGCGGCGGCCCAGCGGGCCCTGCTGGAGGAGCTGGGGCTGGCGGCGGGTCCGCTCAGCCCGGTCGCCTGAAGAAGCGGGCGATCTGCCCGGGCCAGTGGCCGGGCCGATCGTTGGCCCGTGCCTGGAGGCTCGCCATCGAGCGGGCCAGCGGCAGGCCGCCCCGGCGGAGAACGCCGGAGACGTGCCAGAGCACCGCGGCGCCGATCAGCAGCCAGGCCAGCAGGTGGAGGCCGTACGTCGCCTCCTGGAGCTCGCCCTGCCGCAGCCAGTCTTCGCTCATCAGCTTGCCGCTGCCCACGGCCAGGGCCAGGCCCAGCAGGGCGGCGCCGTTCTCCGGTTGGCGCAGGCGGGCCCGGCCCAGCGTCAGGGCATAGAGGCCGAAGGCGATGGCCAGGGGCCAGAGCAGCACGCCGAAGCTGCCATGGATGTCGATCCAGTCGCCGCCAGGGTGCCAGGGCAGGCGGCCCCAGCGGCCATCGTGCAGGGAGTAGACGACCAGGCCGCTGATCCAGGCCGCCGGCACCAGCACCGCCACGGCGCCGTGCAGGATCCGCAGCAGGGAGGGCTGGTAGGGACGAGCCATGGCGATCCGTCTCAGCCCATGGCCTGGTGCAGGGCGACCAGGCCAAAGGCGATGAACAGGCCGCCGCTGAGGCGGTAGAGCAGCTGCTCGCTGAGGCGCGTGCCGATCCACTGGCCCGCGCCCACGGCGAGGGCGGTGACGAAGGCATGGCCGGCGAGGGAGCCGGCCAGCAGCCCGGCGAAGCTGAACGCGGGGGCCGTGGCCAGGAAGATGGTGGTGAACTGGGTGCGATCGCCCAGCTCGGCGATGAACACCAGCACGAACGCCTCCCAGATCACGGCGGTGGTGGCGTTGATCGGGCCGTGGCTCTCGGCCTGGTTGATGGCCTCCTCCGCCTCCTTCTCCTCCTCCTGGGCTTCGCCGTCGGCCATGCCCTGGGCATCGACGATCAGCTTGAGGCCAAAGCCCAGAAACAGGGCGGCCGCCAGCCAGGGCACCACCGTGGCCGGCAGCAGTTCACGCAGGCCGTAGCCCAGCCCCAGGGAGATCAGCGTGACCGCCGCCAGGGCCGCGAAGGCGCCGATGAACACGTCCCGACCCCGGTGGCGCGCCGCCAGGATCAGGGCCATGAAGAAGGTCTTGTCACCCAGCTCGGCCAGGGTGATCGCCGTGAGGCTTGAGCCGAAGGCCGCCAGGCCCGGATCGGCGGTCAGGGGAGTGGGCATGGAGGGAGTGTGCGCCGGAGCTCATGAAAAAGTCATGAGATTGGAGCGGGCGGTGGGCAGCTCCACGAGCAGCACACACCGACCCGGTTGACTCTCTCCCAGCCGCAGCTCGCCGCCGTGGCGCCGGGCGATGGAGCGGGCGATCGCCAGCCCTAGCCCGCTGTGCCCACCCTGGTCGCTGCCCCGCCAGTAGCGCTCGAACACCCGCTCCCGCTCTCCGGCCGCGATCCCGGGCCCCGCATCCACCACGGCGATCTGCAGGCGCTGGGGCGATGGGCTCACCTCCACGGACACGGTGCCGCCCTCGGGGCTGTGGCGGATGGCGTTGAGCAGCAGGTTGGTGAACAGCCGCTGCAGCTGCTCGGGGTGGGCGCTGATCGGCAGGTGGCAGCCGGCGGGATCCGGACGGAGGTCCAGCCGGATGCCGCGCTGCGCTGCCTGGGGCCCATAGCGGTCGAGCAGGTCCTCCAGCAGCTCCAGGAGATCGAACGACCGGGGTGCTTCGCCCTGCTCCTGGCGGGCGAGCAGCAGCAGGTCATCGAGCTGTTCGCCCATGGCGCGGCTGAGCCGGTCGAGCTCCTGCCAGGGGAAGGGGGGGCGGTGGCGCTCGGGTTCCGGCACGGCAGCGAGCAGGGTGCGCATGGCGGTGAGGGGATGGCGCAGCTCGTGGGAGGCATCGGCCGTGAACCGCTGCAGGGCCTCCAGCTGGTGCTGTAGGGGGGCAAAGGCGGAGCGCAGCATGCGGCGGCCCACCAGCAGCGCCGCCAGCACGGTCACCACCCAGCCCAGCAGGACGCCCTTCTGCAACCGTTGCAGATCGCGCCGGCTGGCCTGGTCCGAGTGGGCCACCCGCACGTAGCCGCTCAGGGACGCGCCGGTGGACCGGCCGCTGGGATCCCGGCTCAGCACCGGTTGCCACAGGCTCAGCCCACCGGGCCAGCGCTGCCACTGGGCCTGGGAGCGCCACGCCTGGCCCTGCCGGCGCAGGGGCGGCAGGGCCAGCTGTCCCTGCTCGCCCTGGAGGCGCCCCGCCCGGTCGAACCACTGCAGTCGCTGCTGCTCCAGCCCCGCGATGGCCACGCTGGCGGGCGCACCGCGAAACTTGAGCGGACTCTCCACCTCCCTGGCCTCGTGCAGCACCAGGGGCAGCTGGGCGGCGGCCCCCGCGGCGATCTGCCTGAGCTCGGCGCGCTGGTCCTGCTCCCGCTGCTGGACGATCCCCCAGTAGAGCGACCCGGAGAAGGCGGTCAGCAGCAGCAGCGCGAAGCCGCCGCCCTGGAGCAGCAGCCGCTGCTTGAGCCGCAGCGGATCAGGTGGCAGGGGCGATGGCGAGCCGGTAGCCGAGGCCATAGACCGTTTCAATCAGCCCGGGGGCACAGCCGGCTGCCGTGAGTTTGCAGCGGAGGCTGCGGATGTGGGCCCGCAGGCTGTCCTCCCCCACCGCGCGGCGGCCATCGCCGCTGCCATGCAGCAGCTGGGCCTTGTGGCAGCAGGCTCCCTGGGCCCGCAGCAGGACTTCCAGCAGCAGCGCCTCCTTGCGGGTGAGCTCCAGCGGTTGGCCCGCCACCTGCAGGGTGGTCTGCCCCGGCTGCAGCAGCAGCGGCCCCCAGCTCAGTTGGTGCTGCAGCGGCCGGGCGGCGCGGCGCAGCAGGGCGCCGAGGCGGGCCCGCAGCAGGTCGGGATCGAAGGGTTTGACCACATAGTCATCGGCCCCACCCGCGAAGCCCTGCAACGCATCGCCACGGCCGTCGCGGGCCGTGAGCATCAGCACCAGGGGCTGATGGTGGCAGCCCTGGCGCAGCTGGCGGCAGACCGCCTGGCCATCGGTGTCGGGCAGGCCGAGATCGAGCAGCACCAGATCGAAGACCTCCCGATCCAGCCAGGCCAGGGCCTCCCAGCCGCTCGCCGCCGCCTCGGTGGCATAGCCCCACTGGCCCAGCAGGCGCAGCAGCGCCGCCTGCAGGGTCGTGTCGTCCTCCACCACCAGCAGCTTCATCGGCGCTAGAGGCACCAGCCCCTGGGCTGGCGCCAGTCTGACTTTTACATGGGCTGGAGCCAGGCTGGGGGCGATGGCCGCTGGGTTCGGGATGGTCGATCGCCCTGGGGTCCGGCGGCACCACGCCGTGGCGTGCCTGGCGTGGCCGCGACAGCGGACCCTCGGCCTGCTGCCGTTGCTGCTGGTCGCCCAGGGCCTGGGGGGCGCTCCCGCCTGCCCGGCCCTGCGGGAGCAGCGCGATCAGCTCGCCACCCAGGCGATGCGGGCCGAGATCGCCCTGGTGCAGACGATCCGCCGCCGCCTCTGCCCGCGCGAGGAGGCCCTGGCGGAGCAGGCCAACCCGAGCGGCACGGCCAGCGGCGATCCCAGCAGCCAGGCCGCTCCCCTTGATTTCGGGGCCTACATCCGCTGCCGGCACCAGGCGGAAGGCCTGCTGGGGCGCACCCATGCGGTGCTGTACACGAACCGCCAGCAGTTTCTCTTCTATTCCGCCGAGGGGGCACGCCTGGCCCGCGCGGCCGATGCGCTGCTGCCCGAGCTCAAGGCGGCCTGCCCGTCACCGCAGGCCGGACCATCCCCCTGACCCCCGCCCCGCCGGTGGGGGTTCGGGACTCCCGCACCCGGCCCGTGCTGCAGGCCCCATAGGCTCAGGGCCCCTGCCTCCTCCCCGTGCCCGACGAGTCGTTTCAGTACGAGCCGCTGGAGCGGTTTGGTGAGGGCCTCACCACCCGCCGGCCCTGGAACACGGCCGCGCTGGCCGCTGTGGAGCGGCTCAATGGCCGCGTCGCCATGCTCGGTTTCGCCGCCGCCCTGATCGGCGAGTGGATCACTGGCCATGGGCCGGCCGGCCAGCTGCTGGCGCTGCTGCGCTGGTACCTGCGTTGAGGAGCAGGCCAGCCCTCTCGCCATGAGCGCCCCCTCGCCTGCCATCGCCGTCCTCGGCTACCTGGCCGCCAGCCTCACCACCGTGAGCTTCATCCCCCAGGTGGTGAAGACCCTGCGCACCGGCGACACCAGCGGCATCTCGCTGCGCATGTATGCCCTGTTCACCGGCGGCATTGCCCTCTGGGGGCTCTACGGCCTGCTCACCGGCGATGGCCCGCTGATCGTCGCCAACGCGATCACCCTGGTGAGCGCGGGGCTGATCCTGGATCGCAAGTGGCGGGCCTACTGCGCCGAACGCCGGCGCCGGGTCACACCAGGAGCCTGAGCCCAGGCGTCCGCCAGGCTGGGGGCTCTGCCGGGAGGTGGCCGTGACCAGCGCTGCGGAGGCGGAGCCAGGGGCGGTGCTGCACTTCTGGTTCGAGGAGACCAGACCGCGCCAGTGGTTTGCCAAGGATCCCGGCTTCGACCAGCGGGTGCGCCAGCGCTTCGGCGCGCTGACCCGCGCGGCGATCGCCGCCGAGCTGTCGGCCTGGGGGGCGGACGCGCCGCGCGCCCTGGCGCTGGTGCTGCTGCTGGATCAGTTCCCGCGCCAGATCTGGCGCGACACGCCCCTGGCCTTTGCCGGCGATGGCCAGGCCCTGGGCCTGAGTCTGCGGGCGGCGCAGCGGGGCTGGCTGGCGGCGGAGCCCGATCCGGCGCACCGCCAGTTCTGGCTGATGCCGCGGATGCACGCGGAGGATCTGGCGATTCAGGACGCTGCCCTGCCGCTGTTCGAGCAGTTCACCGATCCGCGCACCCTCGCGTTCGCCAGGCGTCACCGCGATGTGATCGCCCGCTTCGGCCGCTTCCCCCACCGCAATGCCGCCCTGGGCCGCTGCAGCACCGCCGAGGAACTGGCCTTCCTGCAGACCCCGGGCTCGCGCTTCTGAGCGGCGACCCTCCCCATCGCCCTGCGCAGGCGTTCAGCGACCCCGGCCATCCTGGTCTGGATCCCGTTCGCCCTCGCCATGGTTCCGGCTGATCCAGCGATTCTGATCCCCGAGGACCCTGCCCGGCAACGCCAGGCGCTGCTCGAGCTGCTCCGCCTGGAGCCGCGCGGTGCCGCCAAGCGGCAGGAGCCCCGGCTCAGGGCCCTGATCGACGCCCTGGAGCGGTCCCTGCCGGCCGATCTCGCGGCAGCGGGGGCCCTGGAGCAGCTGGAGGGGGTCTGGGAGCTGCGCTGGAGCAGTGGCCGCCAGCCCTACCTGGCGGTGGGGCCCTGGCTGGAGAACCTGCAGCTGCTGGCGCCGTCGCAGGGGCGGGGCATGAACCTGCTGCGCCTGCCCGGGCCCCTGGGGCCCCTGGCCGCCATTGCCGTGGAGGCCTCCATCGCGGTGGAGGCCGCCGGGCCAGCGCCGCGGCAGCGGGTTGAGGTGCGCTTCCGGCGCGGCGGCTGGCTGGGCCCAGCCCTGGGGCCGGGTCGGCTGCAGCTGCTGCGCTCGGTGCAGCAGTCCTTTCCGGCCTGGCTGGACATCACCGTGCTCGATGCCGAGCTGCGGATCTGCCGCGGCAATGCCGGCACCGTGTTCGCCCTGCTCCGCCGTCCCGACCTGTCCCTGGCGGAGCTGCTGCTGCCAGCCGAGCTGGCCCAGCTCCGGTGACGGCCGCCGCCACCATGCTGGGACGACCCCTGCGGCCATCGGGCCGATGCCCTTGTCCCCGTTCCCACCCGAGTCCGATCGCCCGATTCCAGCGCCAGCAGCGCCGGCCGCCACGGCTGTGCCGGATGGGCCGGCGCTGCTGGCGCTCGAGCAGTGCGCCCGGCGCCTGGGCAGCGGGCTCACGATCGAACAGCTGCAGGGCACGTGGCGCCTGGAGCAGGTGTGGCCGAAGGGCCGCTCTGAACCCCAGCGGTTCAGTGGGGTGCTGCTGCGCGGCCTGGGGGCGCAGCTGGCGATCGCGCCCGCGCCCGCAGCCGGAGGCGAGGCGGCCCCGCTGCGGATCGAGAACAGCGTGCGCCTCGGCGCGCTGGAGCTGCGCTTCACGGGGGCCGGGCGCCTGCGGGGGGCCCGGCCGCTGCTGGAGTTCTGGTTTGAGCGGCTGGAGCTGCGGCTCGGCTCGGCCCTGCTGCTGGCGCGACCGCTGGCGCCGATGGCGCCCCGCCGGCTGCCGTTCTTTGCCCTGATCGGAGCCTCCCGCTCCGAAGCGTCGCCCGGCCTGGCCCCGGATCCGGGTGCTGATCCCGCCTGGTTGGCGGCCCGGGGGCGGGGTGGTGGTCTGGCCCTCTGGCGGCTGGCCAGGCCCTGACGCGGCTCTGACCGCGCTGGACGGGGCCGCCGCTAGACGTCAGCCCTCAACCGGGCAGAGCAGCGGGCAGAGCAGCTGGTGCGGCAGGCGCACGGTGCGCCAGTCGCCGCTGGCGGTGCAGACCTCCACCCCGATCTCCCGCAGCAGGGGGTCGATCCCATGCTCCTGGCACCAGGCGATGGCATCGGCGATGGCCTCCTCCAGGGAGCTGTAGAGCGCATCGAGGTGCCCATGGGGCTCGCACCAGGCGTTGATCAGCCGGTAGACGCGCCGGCGGCGGCCGCCCGGCGATCCCGACAGCAGCGCCGCCAGCCCTGGAGTCCCCAGTCGCATCTCAGCCCCCGCATCGACGTCCAGCCTGCGCCGGATCCGCGCCGTTTCGTGTCCGCTTGAACATTCTTAAGGGAGGGGCGCTGGGGCCTACGCGAGGGGCGCTGGGGTCTGGCGTTCAGCGCCTGGGGATCAGGGCCTGGCGATCACGGCGAAGAAGGGATCCCCCTGGCCGCCGATCCAGCCCAGGGGCCCCTCGGCCCGGGTGCCCTCGGCGATCAGGGGCTCCACGCGCCAGCCCTGGCCCAGCAGCACCCGCGCCACGTAGGCCAGATGGTCGCGGTCGGAACCCTCCAGCCAGATGCGCGGGGCCTTGCTGGAGAACATGCGGTTGCTGAAGGCCACGATCAGCTGGCCCTCAGGACGCAGCACCCGGCGCAGCTCCGCCGCCACGGCCTCCGGCTGCTGCAGATACTGCCAGCCGGCCACGATCAGGGCGGCATCCACGCTGCGGTCCGCCAGGGGCAGCTGGGGGTCGCGGTTGAGGTTCTGGACCCAGTGGCGATCCAGGCGCGGATTGGCGGCCAGCTCCTCGGCGTTGAGGCCATGGCCGATCACTTCGGCGTAGGCCACGTCGTCCGGCAGGTGGCTCACCCAGCTGCTCATCAGATCCAGCACCACGGAGCCCGGCTGCAGCTTCTCGCGGTAGAGCCGGGTGAGGCGGCTGCGGAAGGCGCCGTCCAGGTGCTGCACGAAGCGGGGCTGGGCGTAGAAGAGGGCGTCGTCGCTCTCGTCGAGCTTGCGGCGCTGCTCCTCGCTCAGCAGGCGCAGGGGGGAGGGTGGCTGGGCCATGGCGGGTGCTGGCGCGGCGGAGCGCCCATGCTGGAGGGCCGCTGCGGCCACCGCGCCGATGCCCGCCTGCCGCCCCGAGGCCCAGGGCCCGGCCACTCCGCCCGCGGCGAACTGGTTTCTGGCCCTGCCCCTGCCCGCGGGCTGCGGCTGGGAGCGTGCGGCCGCCAGCGCGCCGCCGGAGCTGCGCCGCTTCGATCCGCTCGATCTGCATCTCACCGTGGCCTTCCTCGGGCCCTGCGGCGAGGCGGCGGCCCTGGCGGCCTGGGGGGCCGTGGCACCGCTGCGGCAGGGGGCGATCCAGGCGACGGCCGGGGGCTGGCGGGCCATGGGGCCGGCCGCGGCCCCCTCCGCCTATGCCCTGGGCCTGGATCGGGGCGCGCCTGAGCTGGCGGGATTGCTCGCCGTCTGGGGTCCGCCGGCCCTGGCGGCGGCGGGCCGGCCGGCGGAGCGGCGTGCGCCCCTGCCCCACGTGACCCTGCTGCGGCCCCGCCGCCGCGATGGCCAGCGGCTGCGGGAGCCGATGGCCCGCTGGATGGCGGTGGCGCCCCCGCCCAGCGCCCCCGTCATCTTCAGCGAGATCGCCCTCTACACCTGGAATCCCGACCGCCGCGAGCGCCTGTTCCGCATCCAGGCCCGCCGCCTCCTGGCGGGCTGAGGGGGCCAGGATGGCCACTCCCTTTGGGCGTCGTTCCCCATGGCCTGTCCGAACTGCGGCAGCTGGTCGGTGAAGGCCGACCGCAGCCTGGGCGGGCGCATGGTGTGCGGCCGCTGCGGGTTGCCCCTGGGCACCCGGCCGCCGGGGGGCTCGCGCTCGCGGGGTGGACGCCGCTCCCTGAGCCTGCCGCGACTAGGTGCCTGGCGTCCGCGCCGGCCCCTGGGCTGGCTGCTGGTGCTACTGGGCCTCGGGGCGGCCCTGGCGGCGCTGGAGCCGGGGAATCAGCCTCGGCCCCCGGTCCCAGCCGGACCGCCGGGTGGCTGGTCCCAGCCCCCGGGCGGGCTGCCGCGGATCTGAGGCGGGCCAGGCTCTGTCCAGGGCCCAGCCGGCCAGCCTCGTCTGTTCACGCCGGATCTCCTTCGCTTGCCGCCATGGCCCCGTCTTCCCTCGTCCCCCCGGCCCGGGAGCCCCAGCCGGCCCGGCCGCTCACACCGCCGGTGGCCCTCACCATCGGCGGCAGTGATTCGGGGGGCGGTGCCGGCATCCAGGCCGACCTCAAGACCTTTGCGGCCCTGCAGGTGCACGGCTGCTCGGCGATCACCTGCGTGACGGCCCAGAACACCCGCGGCGTGGAGCGGGTCGATGCCCTGGCGCCGGAGGCCGTGGCGGCCCAGGTGGCGGCGGTGCTGAGCGATCTGCCGGTGGCGGCCCTCAAGACGGGGATGCTGCTCAACCGGTCGTTGATCGTCGCCACCGCCGAAGCCCTGGCCCAGCTGCCGGCCGCGGTGCCGCGGCTGATCGATCCGGTGATGGTGTCGCGGGCCGGAGCGGTGCTGCTGGAGCCCGAGGCGGTGGCGGCCTACGCCGAGCTGCTGCTGCCCGGCGCCGACCTGCTCACCCCCAACATCCATGAGGCCCGTCTGCTCACCGGCCTGCCGGTGGCCGACGCGGCCGGCCTGGAGGCGGCGGTTCTGGCCCTGGCCGCCCTGGGGCCGCGGGCGGTGCTGCTCAAGGGCGGCGGCCTGCCGGGGTTCCAGGGCGTCGATCTGCTCTGGGACGGCAGCGCGCTGCACTGGTTGCGGGGCGCCTGGATCGACACCCCCCACAGCCACGGCAGCGGCTGCACCCTGGGGGCGGCGATCACGGCGGAGCGGGCCCGGGGCCTGCCCCTGCTGGAGGCGGTGCGCGCCGCCAAGTCCTACGTGGAGCGGAGCCTGGTGCACGCCCTGGCGATCGGCGGCGGCCAGGGGCCCCTGTGCCACTGGAGCCGGCAGCTGGAGCCGGGAGCTCCGGCGAGCTGAGGGGCGCCCGGCGCAGCCGGCCAGCGGCTCCGCTCAGTTGTATTCGCCGGGGATGTCGTTCTTGGTCACGGTCACGCGGCCGATCCGCTGGCCGGAGGCCCGCAGCAGTTCGTCCCCGGAGAATTCGAAGCCCAGGGCCAGGGCCAGCTGGGCCACGTCGTCGGCGGTGGCGGCCGCCTGCACCTGCTGGCGCAGGGCGGGATCGTCCTGCACCCGGGCCAGGAAGCCGTGGAGCTGCTCGCGGGACATGGGCAGAGGCGGCGAACGACGGGGCGATGCGCCAGTCTCCCAGCTATCCACCGCCGGGGCCTGGCGCTGCGGTATCGCAAGATTCCGCAACCTTGCTTCAGGACTCGTTACAATCCGGATGTCCACAAGTTTTCGCCACCCATGGCTTCCTCCGATTCCCGCTTCGGCTTCGTGGCCTTCGCCGAGACCTGGAATGGCCGTCTGGCCATGCTCGGCTTTGTGATCGGCCTTGGCACCGAGCTGCTCACCGGCCAGGGCATCCTGTCCCAGATCGGCCTCGGCTGAGTCCGCGCCCCCTGGGGCCGCGGTCCCGCCTGAAACCACTCGCCGCCTCCGCCTGGCCTTCCGTTGCCGGCAGGGGCGGCTTTGTTCTGTGCAGCCTTCCCGCACTCCGATGATTCCGTTGCGCCGCCTTCTGTTGTCGCTGGCCCTGGCCTGGCTGGTGCTCGTCGCCGCGCCGGTCCCCGCCCGGGCGTCCCTGCTGCACCTGGAGGGGCCCGTTCCCGAGGACCTCGGCGTCCGCGGGGGATCCCTCGCCGCCTGCCCGAGCCCGGCCCACTGCGCCCGCGCCACCTGGTCCAGCGCCGATCCCGCCGCGGACCTCGCCCGGTTGGCGGAGGCCGCCGCGGCGCTGGAGGGCACCTCCGTCGTGGAGCGCACGCCCACCTATCTCCATGCCACCGCCACCAGCCGCCTGTTCGGCTTCGTGGACGACCTGGAGCTCTATGCCGATGCCGCCGCGGGTCAGATCCAGGCCCGCTCGGTCTCCCGGCTCGGCGATTCCGATCTGGGGGTGAATGCCCACCGGCTCGAGGAGCTGCGCCTCGCCCTCAGGGATTGAGGGCCTGCTCGGCCCACCCCTCGGAGGCCCGCCAGCGCCGGCGCCGGTGGGGATGCCCCACAAGCTCCAGCAGGTCCACCTGCTCCAGCTCGAAGCGCAGCAGTTCGAAGCTGGCCGGCAGCGGCGTGTCGTCGTCCAGTTCCGCTGGGAAGGCGGCGCCGGCCTCCAGGGGTTGCCCCGGCGCCGGCCAGCCCCACAGGGCCCGGCCGCTGGGCTGCAGCTGCTGCCAGTGCTGCCGGCGGGCGGCTTCCAGGGGCTCCGCCTCCAGCTCCAGGCGCCGGCCCCGCAGCCGGAACTGACTGCGGGCCTTCGGCAGCAGCCAGCACAGCTCCACCCGGGGATCGGCCTGCAATTGCGCGGCCTTGCTGCTGCGCCCATCGGTGAGCAGATCGAGGCGGGCCGGGCCCCCCCAGCCGCGGAACACCAGGGTGCGCACCCTGGGGCTGCCATCACCGGCCACCGTGGCGAGTTGCAGCCAACGCGCCTGGGGCGCACGCCCCTCCCGCTGGCGGGCGGCCCGCAGCAGCGGCCGCCAGGGGGGCAGATCCGGCGGTCGCTCCGGCTGGCTCATGGCTCCCGGTCGCAGGCGTAGCGGCTGATGCCGCCGCGGCGCTGCCTGAACTCCGGGTGCTCCGGATCGGCCGGGCTCCACCACCAGCGCCCATCGCTGTAGCTCGGCGGGCCGGCGTTGTTGGTGCGCGGCAGCGCCAGGGTCTGATCCCGCCACTGCAGCACCACCACGGCCCCCGGCACGGTGCCGGCGCTGGTGTTGGGGATGCCGCCGGCATCCACCGCGCCGTTGTCGTAGAGGGCCACCAGCGGCTCACCGTCGCAGCGGTAGGAGCCGCCCTCGGGTGCCGGCAGGGCCGCCAGGGGCATCGCCGCCTGGGCCGCCAGGGGCGTCAGCCCCAGCAGCAGGGCGGTGATCAGGGCCAGCAGAGCTGCCATGGCAGTCACAAGAGAAAGCCGCCGGCAGGCCCTGGTGAGGGCTGCCGGCGGACGGGGAGGAACGGAACCGGGCGATCAGCCCAGCGATCAGGCGACGGCGGCGGCGGCGCGGTCGAAGTAGGTGCCCACTTCGCTCATCAGGGCCGAGCAGTCGCCGGGGGTGATGCCGTTGCGGTCGCCGGCGATGGCCAGGGCGGTCTCCTTCATCTTGCGGATGCCCTCGGCCACGGAGGCGCCGGGCACGCCCAGGGCCAGGTAGGTCTCGCGCAGGCCGTTGAGGCAGCGGTCCTCCAGCACGGAGGCATCACCCACGAAGATCGCGTAGCTGATGTAGCGCAGCACGATCTCCATGTCGCGCAGGCAGGCGGCCATGCGGCGGTGGGTGTAGGCGTTGCCGCCGGGGGCGATCAGGGAGGGCTGCTGGTCGAACAGGTCGCGGGCGGCGCCGGTGACGATCTTCGAGGCGTTGGAGGTGATGCGGTTCACCGTGTCCATCCGCTTGTTGCCATCGGCCACCAGGGCGGCCAGGGCGTCGAGCTGGCCGGCGTTGAGGAACTCGCCGCGGGCATCGGCCTGGGCCACGACCTTGGTGAAGGCGTCGAACATGGAGAACTGTGTAGGCGTCCTCAGGAATCTAGGGGTGGCCCCGGGGGCGGCGCGAGAGGCGCCGGGGGCTGCGCGAGCGGCTCCACGGCGGCCAGAGCTTCCAGCAGCAGGGCCGCGGTGGCGGCCCCATCGCCGTCGCCGGCCGCCGTGGTGGGCACCCGCAGGGCCCAGCTCCGCTCCTCCCCCTCCAGAGGCTCCCACTCCAGGAGCTGCTGCTCCAGCACCGCCAGGTCCGCATCGGAGGGATCGAGCCCCCGCCGCTGCCGCGCCTGGATGCGGGCGCGCGCCAGCTCAAGCGGCGTCTGCAGTTCCAGGATCAGCAGCGGCACCCCCAGCTCCCGGGCCAGCGCCTCCATCGGCCGCCGGGCCCGGCGCAGGCCGAAGGTGGCATCCACCACGGTGAGGCAGCCCGCCGTCAGCAGCTGGCGGGCCAGGGCCGGCAGCCGCTCGGCGAACAGCTCCTCGCTCACGGCCGGCGCGTAGGGATCCCCCTGGCGCTCGGCGTGCGCCGGAATCCCCCACAGGCCGAAGGGCCGCTTGCGCTCCACGTCCGAGCGCAGCCGGATTGCCCCCAGCCGCTCCACCAGCTCCTGGCTCAGCCACGACTTGCCCGACCCCGAGGGGCCATGGGTGAGCACCAGCGCCACCGGGCCCGCTCGCGTGCTGTCGAGGGCCAGCTGGAGGTAGGCCGCCAGGTCGGCCAGCTGGGCCATCCGCTCGGCCGATCCCAGCCCCGGCTGGGCTCCGCGCAGGCCCGCCACCTTGGCCCGCACCGTGGCCCGGTACACCGTGTACCAGGGCCACAGCGCCAGGCCCTGGCGATCGCCCGTGAGCTCCAGCAGGCGATCCCGCAGCCGGTGGGCCAGGTCCGGCCGGCCCCGCTCCGCCAGGTCCATGGCCAGGAAGGCCAGTTCGCTGATGGTGTCGATCCAGCGCAGCTGGGGGCTGAACTCCAGGCAGTCGAAGGCGGCGATGCGGCCTTCGCGCAGCAGCAGGTTGCCCAGGTGCAGATCCCCGTGGCCCTCGCGGATCCAGCCCTGCTGCAGGCGCTGCTCCAGCAGCGGCCGCAGCCGCTCAAACTCCGCGTCCACCCAGGGCCCCAGCTGGGCCAGGGCCGGCTGGGCCTCGGGCACGGCCGCCAGGGCCCGCAGGTTGGCGTCCACGGGGGCCCGCACCGCCTCCGGCGTGCCGAAGCCGCTGCCTGGCCGGGCCACGGCGGCGCTGGCCTGGAAGCGGGCCAGGTCCTCGGCATAGGCGTCGAACGCGGCCGTCCCCACGGCCCCCCGGGCCAGGGCGGCGGGCAGGAGATCACGCTGGGGGAACTGGCGCATGCGCACCGCGTGCTCGATCACGGGCCCATCGCCCTGGAAGCTGGCCCGCTCGGCGGGACCATGCACCGGCGCCAGGCCCAGGTAGAGGTCCGGCGAGAGCCGCCGGTTGAGGCGCAGCTCCTCGCGGCAGCAGTGCAGCCGCTGCTCGGGGCTGGAGAAGTCGAGGAAGCCGAAGTTCACCGGCTTCTTGAGCTTGTAGGCGTAGGCGCCCGCGAGGATCACCCAGGAGGCGTGGGTCTCCAGGAGCTCTAGGGCCTCCACCGGATGGCCGTAGGCCTCGGGCCGCAGCAGGGCCGCGATCATCGGGTCCATGGCGGGCGCTCCAGGCGGGGGCGGCTAGCCCCCACTGTGGGATGCCCGTTACGAGGCAGCCCGGGCCAGCAGCGCCCGCTGGGAGGGAATCCGCAGCCTGGAGGCCAGGCCCAGCCCCTGCAGCAGCCGGATGAAGCGGTAGGTGGGGTCCGGCAGCAGCCGCAGGCTTCCGCCCTCCACGGTGATGCCCTGGCGCACCGAGCCCTGGAAGGCGTGGTGCAGGTTGTGCCAGCCCTCGCCCAGGGTGATCAGGGCCACCCAGCCGTTGTTGCGGCTGGCGTCACCCGTGGCGAACGGCTGATCCCCGAGCAGGTGGGCCACCGAGTTGACACTCGCCACCCCGTGGAACAGCAGCGTGGTGCTCAGGCAGAAGGCGCCGAGCCAGGCCAGGCCGCCCAGCTGCCAGGAGAGGGCCGCCAGGGCCAGAACCGGCAGGAAGTGCAGGCGGTCGATGGCGCGCAGCACCGGATCGGCCTCCACATCGGCCGGCAGGCTTTCGGGGTAGAAGCTGGGCGCCAGCAGCCAGCCGGCCTGGGAGCGCCAGAGGCCTCGCCAGCCGCCCACTGGTGCCAGGGGGGTGTGGGGATCCCGGGCGGTCTCCACGTGGCGGTGGTGCTGCTGGTGGTGGGCCTTCCACCAGCTCGGCCCCATCTGGCCGGCCGAGGCCCCCACCAGGGAGCCCAGCCACCACACCAGCCGCGGTGCCTGGTAGCTGCCGTGGGTGATCAGCCGGTGGTAGATGGCCGTGGTGGCCAGCATGCGCACCAGGTAGAGCCCCAGGGCCCAGAGGGCGGCACCGAGGGGCAGGCCGGTGCGCAGCAGGATCAGGCAGCCCAGGTGGCTGAGGATGATCAGAACGGGCCCGAGGGCGTAGAGACAGCGGCGAAGGACGGGCAGGGTCCGCTCCATTGCGAACTATGAAGCTAATCGGGCGGCGGTCGGGTGCCGGCCGGTTAGCCGCCCGATCGGCCCTCGGGTTTAGCGGCCAGTCTCGGGGGGCAGCCGCAGCTGGCCGGCATAGGCGCCCCGGGCCGTCACGCAGGCGGCGCCGCAATGGCAGCCGAGGCTGAGGCTGTCCGCCAGGTCCCAGCCGGCGGCAAGCCCGGCGGTCACGCCGGCCGCGAAGGAGTCGCCGGCGCCGTAGGCATCGAGGGCCGGCGTGGTCAGCGCCGGGGCCAGGAAGCGCCCGCCCGGTTCCACCAGCCCGCCGGCGGCGCCCGCGGTGGCGATGCGCAGGGCCGGCGCCACCGCCAGGTCCTCGGGCTCCACCCGCTCCGCCGGATCGAGGCCGCTGCCGATCAGGGCATCCAGGCGCACGCCGGAGTCGCGCAGCACGGGCAGGCGCACCCGCGGCGTGGCCGCCAGTCGCCGCGCCCGCCGGGCCAGGCGCAGGCCCTCGGCATCGCTGGCGGTCACGAAGACCCCATCGCAGTCCGCCAGCTGCTGCCAGGGCAGCGGATCGGCTGCCGCCGGCGCCAGCCGTTCGCCGATCACGGTGATCGTGCGCTCCCCCGCCCCATCCACGAAGCTCACGCCCCGCCGCGTGGGGGCCTCGCGCCAGGCCACGTGCAGCTCCAGCCCCAGCGCCTCCAGCTCGGCGGCGGCCCGCTCGCCCAGGGCGTCGCGCCCCAGGGCGGTGAAGAAGGACACCCGCTGGCCGGTGAGCCTGGCCATCTGGGCCGCCACCACGGCCCCGCCGCCGGCCGCCTGCTCCAGAAACCAGCTGGCCCGCTGGATCTCGCCCGCCGCCGGCAGCGCGGGAACGCCCACGAAGCTCACCACCTCCACATGTCCCACCACCGCCAGCCGCAGCGGCGGCAGGGCCGGCAGTTCCGCCAGGGGCCGGCAGGGCGGCGGTCCGGGTTCCCGGCGCTGGCCATCGCCGCGCGGGGAGGTGGGTTGGTCTGGAGTCGGTGGCATCGGCTCAGGCCTCATGAACCACCTGCTGGGGGTAGGGGATCTCGATGCCCTGCTCGGTGAAGGTGTGCCACACGGCGGCATTCACGTCGCTGCAGATCGAGACGTTGTCCATCGGGTTGGCGATCCAGAAGCGCAGCGCATACTCCACCGCCGAATCGCCGTAGGCCAGCAGCAGCGCCTTCGGGGCCGGCTCGGCCAGCACCCGCGGCGTGGCCAGGGCCGTGGCCTCCAGCAGCGCCATCACCTGCCGGGGGTCGTGGCGGTAGGAGGCGCCCACGCTGATCTGGCTGCGGCGCAGCCGGTCGCTGCCGGTATAGGTGGTGGTGGTGGCGGTGAAGAAGGTCTGGTTGGGGATCACCAGCTCGGCGTTGTCACGGTCGCGCCAGAGCACGGCGGCCCGCAGGCCCAGGCTGCGCACCTCACAGGGATCGCCGTCGATGAAGAGCACCTCGCCCGGCCGCACCGAGCCCTCGAACAGCAGCCACAGGCCGCTGATGAAGTTGGAGAACACCTCCTTGATGCCGAAGCCCAGGCCCACCGACAGGCCGCCCGCCACCGCCAGGATCGCCGTGGTGTTGAAGCCGATGTGATCGAGGGCCCAGAGGATGCCCAGGCCGATCACCACGTAGCGGAGCATCAGCTGCAGGGCGCGGCGGCTGCCGTCCGTGAGGCCCACGCCCTTCTGCACCAGCCAGGCCGCCCCCGCCGCCGGCGGCCCCGATCCCATCACCAGCACGTAGACGATCAGCAGGGCACCACCCAGATCCCCCAGGTTCACCTCGGCCCCGAACCAGCGACCCACGGGGGTCACCCCCAGGTCGGCGAGGTTGTCGATCTTCTCGATCAGGGCCAGCCCCGCCACCAGAAGGAACCCCGGTCGGATCAGGCGGCTCTCCAGCAGCTGCAGCGCCTTCGGTTCGATCACCCGTCCCAGCAGCCGGTGCAGCCAGCCCAGGGCCTGCCAGCCGGCCACCAGCTCCGCCAGGAACAGCGCCAGGCCCACCGGCTGGCGGGCCAGGGCCAGGGCGCCGATGCCCAGGCCGATCACCGCCAGCGGCAGCAGGGCAGACCAGCGGCCCCGGGGCCGGCGCAGCCGGGCGCCCACCAGCAGCGGCAGGACCACCACCAGCAGCTGCAGCAGCACCGGCCCCCGCTGCAGGTAGCCGAACCAGCCCAGAATCCGATCCAGCAGCTCGATCATGGCGACGGCCTCATCAGGGCGATCAGCGCGTCGGTGGCCTGCTCGGGGGTGGTCTCGCCGAACACCAGCCGCACCAGTTCCCGCAGCAGTTGCGGAAAGCGGGAATCACTGGCCGGCAGCTCGTGGGCGATCCGGTTGCTGACTTCCCCCTGGCGCTGGGCCGCCACCAGGGCAGCGAGCACCGCCGAACTGGCCACCGGTGCGGGCACGTAGCGGTTCACGGGCAACACCTCCTGGGTGGAGACCGTGAGTTCGCGCTGGATCAGGGGGTTGATGCTGAAGCGGGCCAGGGCGTCGGCGAGGCGGCGCTGCGCGGGGCTCGAATCCACCCCGAAGGCCAGCATCCGCAGGCGGTTGATCGGGGTGGGTTCGCCGCCGGGACCGCCGGGCAGGGATGCCACCCCCAGCTGGTCGCCCAGGCTGTGGCGTAGCCGCGACAGGCTGGCGCTGCGGCAGGGGATCCAGTCGAGCCGCCCGGCGACCATCCCCCGGATCAGGGCCTCATCGTCGGGGAAGTAGTTGACCCGCTCCTGCAGGTTGGCCGCCTGCAGCCAGCGCAGCCAGCCGAGGATGGCCCGGTGATCACCGCTGCTGAGCCGCTGGCCCTCGGCGGCCCGCTGGATGGCCGGGGCGGCGCCGAGGCTGCCGGCGGTCCAGAACAGCTCCCCGGGGGTCAGGGCCAGGCCCACCTCCACGTCCTGGCCGCTGGCCCGCAGCAGTCCGGCCAGATCGCTGGGGCTGCTTGGAAGCCGGCGGCGGTTGAAGCAGGCCAGCTGGGGCTGCTGGAACACCGGCATGCCCACCAGGGATCCATCCGGCAGCTGGGCCCGCCGCAGCACCGACGGGGTCAGCTGGCGCGTCACCGGGTTCGGGAAGCGCCTGGGACGCGCCAGGCCCAGGCGTTCCAGGTTGTGGGCTGTGCTGCCATTCACCAGCATCAGATCGGGCCCGAAGCCGGCGGCGTGGCGCGCGCCCAGTTCCCGATCCAGCTGGTCCTCCCGGTACACGGCCACCGAGACCGTGACGCCGGGATGGAGCTGGCGGAACGCCCGAACCAGCGCCGTGCTCTGGCGCTTCTGCTCCTCCAGCATCGCGCTGGTCAGGCCCTGGGTGGTGTGGATGCCGATGGCCAGAAACAACGTGCCGCGCAGCTCGTCCTGGGGAGCGGTGGAGCCCGCCGGATCCGAGCCCGGGGACTGGGCGGTGTGCGGTTTGGCTGGCTGCCCGGGGGTCTGTGCCAGCGGGTTTCCCGGGGCCCTGAAGCGCGCCAGGCCCGCGGCCAGCAGGCCCACCAGGACCACGGCGCCGGCCAGGAGCGGCAGCGACGGTGACGGCCGATCGGGGAACTTCACCGCCGCAGGCTAGGGACCTCCAGGCCTGCCAGCCAACGGGGAGCCGCGCGGGGAGGCTGGTGCCCTGGGTCGCGGCACGATGGGGGTACCAGGCCTCCCACCCCTGCCATGCCCGCGAGCAGCGATCCCCCCGACCGGCGCCGGCGGCGGCGCCTGGCCGAGCGCCATGCCGAGCGCCACAACAGCCACCGGATCGGCTGGCTGCGGGCCGCGGTGCTCGGCGCCAACGACGGCACCATTTCGGTGTCGAGCCTGGTGGTGGGCATCGCCGCCTCCGGGGCGAGCCGCGAGGCGGTGCTGCTCTCGGCCATCGCCGCCACGGCCGCCGGGGCCCTGTCGATGGCGGCGGGGGAATACGTGTCGGTGCAGACCCAGGCCGACACGGAGGGGGCCGATCTGGCCAAGGAACGGCATGAGCTCGCCACCGACCCGGCGGGGGAACTGGCGGAGCTGGTGGAGATCTACGAGGCCCGCGGCCTCGACCACGACCTGGCGCTGGCGGTGGCGGAGCAGCTCACCCAGCGCGATGCCCTCGGCGCCCATGCCCGCGATGAACTGGGCCTCAACGAGATTCTCCGGGCCCGACCCGTGCAGGCGGCCCTGGCCTCGGCCGCCAGCTTCACGGTGGGGGCCTGCGTGCCCCTGGCCACGCTGCTGGTGGCCGGTTCCCAGCACCTGGCCCGCAGCACCACCGTGAGCGGGCTGCTGGCCCTGGCGCTGTTCGGTGCGGTCTCGGCCCGGGCCGGTGGGGCCTCGGCGCTGCGGGCCTCGCTGCGGCTGCTGATCTGGGGCGCCCTGGCCATGGGGGTCACCGCGGCGGTGGGCCGGCTGTTCGGGGCCGTGGTGTGAGCGGTGAGCCGACCGGCTCCGCCACCACCCACAGCACCAGGGCCGAGAGCAGCGCGGCGAAGTAGCACCACACCGAGGTGAAGGCGTAGAGGTAGGCGAGCTGGGCGAGGGCGAAGGCCAGCAGCAGCAGCACGCCGCAGACCCGCAGTCGCGGCGAGGGTCCCAGCAGTAGGGGCAGGCTCACGAGCAGGGCGTAAAGGCTGGTGCCCAGGCCATGGCTGATCACGCCGCTGGCCAGGAGGGTGGGGGCGTAATGGATCGATCCATTCACCACCAGCAGTTCGAGGCGATCGGGATCGATCGCCAGGGGCAACCAGAGCCCCAGGCCGAGCAGCAGGCCCAGCAGGCCCAGCCCCTTGAACACCTGGCGCCTCCAGGGCTCCAGGCGGGAATCCAGGAAGCGCAGGGCCACCCAGGGCATCCAGGCCGGCCAGAGCCCATAGGCAAAGAACAGAAACAGCAGCGCTGCGGCCCGGGTGAGGGCGCCAGCGCCGCTGTCAGTGGCGGCGCTGAGGGCGGGGTTCTCCAGGCGCAGCCAGAGAACCCCCTCGCTGGCCTGCTGAACGGCGAACAGCAAGGGCGTGAGGGCCAGGGGCAGGCTCCCCTCCTGGCCGCTGCGCCGGGCCTGGCGGACGGCCAGCAGGCCGAGGGGCCCAAGGACCACCGCCGCCGTGAAGCTGGCGGTGCTGGAGAAGCACATGGCGGTGGTCCTGGGGGAGCGCCGGAGGTGCCGACGGGCTCAGCCCCCAGTCTGGTGGCCGGGCGGGTGGGGGTAGCGCCCGCCGCGGCGGCGGATCACTCCTCCTCGTCTTCGGTGCTGCCGGCGGGGATCAGGCGGATCTGCTTGCGGCCCAGCTTGATTTCGAATTCATCGCCGGGCTTGAGATCCAGCAGGGCGGTGTAGGCCTTGCCGATCAGCAGGTTGCCGTTGCCCTGCACCGTGGCCACGTAGCTGAGCTTGCGACCGCCCTTGCCGCGGCTGGCGCCATCGCCGCCGAGGCTGAGGCCCTTGGCCTCCAGCAGAGCTTCATAGAAGGCCGTGAAGTTCAGCCGTTCGCTGCCGTCTTTCTTGGTGGACACGTAGCCGCAGCTGCGCACGAGCTCGCTTTTGCCGGCATCGCCTAAATCCTTCACCTTGGCGAGCAGATCGGAGCCTGTGAGCATGGATCGCAGTGGAATGACTGACCGGCAGAGCCTATCGAATCGCCCTCAATTGCGGAGGATCTGGCGCACTGCAAGCGTCAACCATGGGGAGCTGGCCGTCGCCCTGATTCGAGGGCTGCTCTGTAGTTCAGGATCGCCCCCTGGGCTATCGCCGGGGATGGGGATGGCCGCCGCTGGGTCTCACCGCAGCGCCAGCAGTACCGCCCCCACCGCCATCAACGCCACCCCCAGCCAGTGGCGGGGATCCAGGGATTCGCCCAGCAGCAGCACCCCCAGCACCGCCACGATCACCACGCTGAGCTTGTCGATCGGGGCCACCCGCGACACGGGGCCCAACGCCAGGGCCCGGAAGTAGCAGAGCCACGAGATGCCCGTGGCCAGGCCCGAGAGCAGCAGAAACACCAGGCTGCGCTGCGGTAACGCCGCCAGGGGCTGCCACTCCCCCCGCACCGCCACGATGCCGGCCAGCAGCGCCAGCACCACCACGGTGCGCAGCAGGGTGGCCAGGTTGCTGGGGATGCCCTCCACCCCCAGCTTGGCCAGCAGGGCGGTGACGGCCGCGAACAGGGCTGCCAGCACGGCCCAGATCGGCCAGCTGGACCAGAGGTTGGGCATCGGCGCAGGGGCGCGGGGCCGCAGGGAGTCCCTGCCATCGTGATTGCCCCGCTCGGCCATGGGAGAGGCTGGGGGGATGACCGCGGCCCCGAAGTGATGCCCCAGACCCTCCAGCACCGCCCCCTGGACCGACCCGTTGACCTGGCCGCCGAGCGGGTGGCGAGCCTGGTGGCGCCGCCGGCTGCCGCCCACTCCCGCCGCCAGGCGGAGGCCGCCGAATCCGCCAGCCGCGGCTTCGGCAAGGCCACCGGCAAGGGCTCTGGCAAGGGCCGCAAGCGCCGCGGCACGGGCCTGACGGCCGCCGATCGCGGGCCCCTGGGCCGCAGCCCCGACCTGGAGGCGATCCAGGCCCGCCACCGGCTGGGGCTGGCCCTGGCCGGCCGGCTCAGCCCGCTGGCGGTGAACCGGGCCTTCAAGCAGGCGGCGGCCGAGCACCACCCCGACCGCGGCGGTCACCACGGCACCATGCAGGCCATCAACGCCGCCCGCGACCTGCTGCTGGCGGGCGAGCGGGCGGCCTGAAGGAGGAGCCTCAGCCCCGCTGCCAGTCGTCGGCGGGGGCGGGCTTGTCCGTGTCTGCCAGGGAGGGGAAGGTGCTGCGGGTGAGCTCCAGCACCGCCTGCCGCACCTTGGCGCGGAAGGCCTCGGCCGCGGCGCCCTCGAGCACCGGATAGCTGGTGTCCTCCGGGGCCGACTCGCGCAGGGGCTTCCAGTTGCTGGTCTCCTTGGCCTTGTGCTGCTCCAGAACGGCGGCGAAGTCGAAGGCGAGGGTGCGGCCCTGGGCCGCGGCCTCCTGGATCCAGGCCTCGCGGGTGGGGCCGAAGGTCTTGGCCTTGAGGGTGTCGGGCAGGCCCAGCACCGGCTCGTAGTAGTCGAGGGCGCGCAGCTCCTCCTCCAGCAGGAGGCGCCAGGCGCCGATCTCGCCGTCCGCCAGCTCCGCCTCGGGCCCGGCGACCATGGCGTCCAGGAACAGCTGCAGCCAGCGGTAGTACGACTTGTCCTGGGTGCTCTTGCGGGCGGCGGCCTTGCCGCTGAGGCGCTTGGGCAGGGCGGCTTCCGCCTTGCGCAGGAACAGCCGGTCCTCCCGCTCCAGGTTGATGGCGCCCCAGCGTTGGCGGTATTCCCAGAGCTCTTCGTAGCGGCGCACGTCCTCGGCGGACCAGCCCAGGCCCTTCAGTTCCTCTGCTCTGCTGGATTCGTCGTTCGCCACAGGGCTGCCGCTTGCGTCGGGGGGCAGCGTACGGGGTGGGGCTCAGATCCGCAGCAGGAAGCCGGCCCGGTCGTGGAAGTCCGCCTCGGGGCCCGGATGGCCCAGGGCCCAGTAAGAAAGGGGCCCCGCGTCGGTGCCGCCAGCCGGGGCGTGCGTCTCCAGCACCGCCGTGACGGCCACCTGCATCGGCTGATCGTCCGCCACCAGGGGCGCCAGCTCGAACGCCAGCTCCAGCTCCAGGCCATCCCCGCGGCGCGCCACCGCAAAGGGCAGGGCCACAACGGTCGGCTCCGGCGCCAGCCCCTGGCGGTAGCCCCTGAGCCGGTAGACGTTCCAGTCGCCGGAGGGGGAGAGGTTGAACTCCCAGTAGGCCGCTTCGCCGGGCACCGCCAGAAACAGCTCCAGGCAGGTGCGGCTCCAGAGCCCGTCGCGGCGGGCGGGGGTGGGGTCCGCTGAGGGAATCCGGATGGCGCCGCTGGGATCCGCCAGGCGGTAGCGCAGGTGCAGGCGGTTGTCGGTTCGCTGCAGCTCCCCCTCCAGCTGCACCCCGGCCGGCGCGGCGGCGGGATCAAAGGGCACCAGGCGGAAGCTCCGGGGAGTCCCTGGTGCTGGAGGCGTCGTCCCGGATGTCCCGCTCATGGCGCCACCTCGGCCTGCAGCCGCTCCACGATCGCCCGGATCGCCGGCAGCTGGGTTTCGATGCTGTGGGTGAGCTGGAACTGCACCAGGGCCCGCTCGAGGTTGTGGCCCGGATGGCTCACCTTGAAATACACGTCGCCGGCCAGGTGGTCGGTGAGGAAGCGCAGGCCCAGCTCAAAGGGGATCAGGCGGATCGCGTCGGCGATGTGGGCGAAGTCGTCGGAGGTGAGGAAGGCCCGGGCCTGGCCGAGGTAGCCCTCCAGCAGGGCCTCGGCCAGCTCCAGGTCGAACTGCACGGCCTGCCAGTCGCGGGTCTCCTCGCCGAGGCGGTTGCAGGCAGAGCGCAGGCAGTCGCCGATGTCGTAGTGCACCAGGCCGGGCTTGACCGTGTCGAGATCCACCAGGGCGATGGCCTGGCCGCTGCCGCTGGCCATCAGCAGGTTGTTGATCTTGGGGTCGCCGTGGATCGGCCGCAGCTGCAGCCGTCCGGCGGCGCGGGCCTCTTCCAGCACCGGGGCCAGGCCTTGGCGCTGCTGCACGAAGGCGATGCAGTGCTCCGCCTCGGCGCTGCGCTCCGCCGTGCTCGCCGCCGTGTTCTCCGCCAGCACCCGCTGGTAGTCGGCCAGATAGGCGGGGGTGATGTGAAAGCCCTCCAGGGTGTCGGCCAGCTCGGCGGCGGGCAGGTCGCTGATCAGGCTGTGGAAGCGGCCCAGGCCGTAGCCGATCTCGCGGGCGTGCTCCAGATCCGTGATCGTCTCGTGGCTGCGGCTGTCCTCGATGAAGCTGAGGGTGCGCCAGAACGCCTCGTCCCGCACCAGCCAGGGCGTGGTGCCGCCGCGGGCCGGCACCACCTGGGGCACCTGCCAGGGGAGCCGTCCCGGCTGGGACGGTTCCTGGCCCAGGCGCCGCTGCACGTGGCGGGCCACGGCGCTGATGTTGCCCATCACCAGCTCGGGCCGGCGGAACACCCGCGTGTTCAGCCGCTGCAGCACGAAGCGCGGCTGGCCCTCGCCCCGCAGGCTCACCAGGTAGGTGTCGTTGACGTTGCCCTGGCCCAGGGGCTCCACCGCGGCCACCGGGGCCGGCAGGGCGAATCCCTCGGCGATGGCCACCAGGTCGCTGGCCGCGCCGCCGGGGGCCTCCGGGGCGGTGGGGGCAGCGGACTCGCTCACGGGGCTGCGGCAGGGGCCTGCATGTTGGCAGTGGTTCAGGCGCCCGGTGGGTTGGGCCGGGTGAAGCGGCCGTACAGCCACCAGCCGAAGCCGCCCCAGGCCAGGGTCCAGGCGGCGAAGGTGGTGGCCGTGCCCAGCTGGCCCGTTTCCAAGCTGTACACGCCGGCCTGGATCAGGCCCGCATCGATCAGGGAGCCCCCGATGCCCCAGCCCAGCACCCAGCTGACCATGAAGCCGATGGCAGCGAGGTTTCCGGTCATGGCGGCGGTGGCAGGGGGGCGTGGGGTGGCGCGGCGGCCCCAGGGCCGCGTGGGTCGCCCCAGGATGGCGCGCGGCGTTGGACACTGGACCCCCGCCCCCCCATCGCCCCCCGCCCATGGCCGCCAAGGCCCGCCGCAAGAAGGTTCGGCATCGCTCGCCTGGCGAGCCTGGTTCTGCCACGGGATCCGCTGCGGCGGGCGGCGCCGATCCGGACTCGGGACTGCGGCTGCGGCTGCAGATCCTGGCGGCCGTGTTCCTGCCCGGGGCCCTGGTGCTGGCGTGGCTCAACAGCCGGGGCTTCTTCCAGGGCCCCTGAGGTCGGCCCGGCCGGCGGTGCTCAGTCCCAGCGCAGATCCACCAGGGGCTGGCCGAGGCTGCGCACCTCCTCCGCCACGGCGGCCACGATCGTCTCGCTGGCGTCGGGATGGGCACGGATGCCGGCTACCAGCTGGCGGATGTCGTCGCCGTGGAGGCCACCGGCCAGGACCTTCTGGTGCAGCGTCTGGCGGAACTCCTCAAACACCACCTGCTCCTCCGGAGTCAGGGGCCTGGCACTGGGGCGGTTGATCTCCATCGGTGCGGCCGGGCTCGCTGCCTGGACGCTAGGCAGGGTTTCGGGCCCTGGCTCCTGGTCCGCGGTGCCGCAGCCGGCGAGCGCCGGCGGCTTCCCCCACGGGCAGGGGATGCTGGGAACTGTGCCCTCAGCGCCGCGCCCGCCCGTGCCCCAGACCCCCTTGGAGCCGATCGTGGTGGCCCGCGGCCTCGGCAAGACCTACCGGGTGGCCGACAAGCAGCCGGGCCTTGGCGGCACCCTGCGCCATTTCCTGCGGCGTCGCCACCGCGATGTGCCCGCGGTGACCGACGTGAGCTTCACGATCCAGCCCGGCGAGATCGTGGGCTTCCTCGGGCCCAATGGAGCCGGCAAGACCACCACCCTCAAGATGCTCACCGGCCTGATCCACCCCACGGCCGGATCGGCCACGGTGGCGGGCTACACGCCCCACCGGCGCCAGCGCGGCTTCCTCACGGCGATCACCCTGGTGATGGGGCAGAAGCAGCAGCTGATCTGGGATCTGCCCCCCCTCGACTCCCTTCGGGTCAACGCCGCCGTCTACGGCCTGGACGACGCCGAGGCCAGGCGCCGGATTGACGAACTGGCCGAGATGCTGGAGCTGGGCGAGGAGCTCACCCGGCCGGTGCGCAAGCTGTCGCTGGGCCAGCGGATGAAGGCCGAGCTGATGGCGGCCCTGCTGCACCGGCCGGCGGTCCTGTTCCTCGACGAACCCAGCCTGGGTCTGGATGTGAACGCCCAGGCCCGGGTGCGCCAGTTCCTGGTCGACTACAACCGCCGCACCGGCGCTACCGTGCTGCTCACCAGCCACTACATGGCCGACATCACGGCCCTGTGCCCGCGGGTGCTGCTGATCCACGGGGGCCGGCTCTTCTACGACGGGCGGCTGGCCGGGCTGAGCGAGCAGTTGGCTCCCTGGCGCCAGGTGCGGCTGGAGCTGGCCCAGCCCCTGCCCGCTGAGACGTTCCTCCCCTATGGCGAGCTGGAGAGCCTGGACGGCGCCGCGGTGCGGTTGCTGATTCCGCGGCAACGGCTCACCGAGGCCGTGGCCCGCCTGCTCAACGAGCTGCCCGTGCTGGATCTGGAGGTGAGCGATCCGCCGATCGAGGAGCTGATCGGCCGGCTGTTCCGCCAGGGGGTGGTGGCGTGAACAGGCGCTGGCCCAGGGGCCTGGCCCCTGAACTGGCCCGAGGCCTGCGCATCGCCCGGGCGCTGCTGGTGACGCAATACGCCTACATGCTCGAGTACCGCGCCGAGATCGCCCTGTGGGCGCTGTCGGGGGTGCTGCCCTTCATCATGCTGGGGGTCTGGAGCGCGGCCCTGGCGGGGGCTGGCGGCGCCGCCGGCCTGGGGCTGGGCCTGAGCCAGGCCGAGCTGGCCCGCTACTTCCTGGGGGCCTTCATCGCCCGTCAGTTCACCGTGGTGTGGGTGGTGTGGGCCTTTGAGGAGGACAGCGTGGCGGGACGCCTCTCCCCCTACCTGCTGCAGCCGCTCCAGCCCCTGTGGCGCTACGTGGCCGCCCACCTCGCCGAGCAGGCCACGCGCCTGCCGTTCGTGGCGGTGATCGCGGGCCTGTTCTTCCTGCTGCAGCCCGCCGCCTTCGCCCTGCCCGCGCCGGGACGCCTCCTGCTGGCGCTGCCGGCGATCTGGATGGCCTTTGCGATCCACTTCCTGCTGCAGAGCCTGATCGCGATCCTCTGCTTCTGGAGTGAGCGGGCCCAGGCCCTCGAACGGCTGCTGTTCATCCCCTACCTGTTTCTCTCGGGCCTGGTGGCCCCCCTGGCCGCGTTCCCGCCGGGCGTGCGCCAGGCAGCCTCTCTCACGCCGTTCCCCTACATGATCGGCTTCCCGGCCCAGCTGCTGGCGGGCCTCGACGTGCCGATCGCCTCCAGCTTCGTCGCCATGGCGGGCTGGATCGCGCTGCTGCTGCCGCTCACGGCCCTGGCCTGGCGCGCCGGCGTGCGCCGCTACACGGCGATGGGGGCCTGATGGCGAGCGACTGGCGCCGTTACGCCCGCACCCTGCGCCGGTTCTGGGGCACGGCCCTGGCCGGTCAGCTGGAGTATCAGCTCAACCTGCTGATCGAACTGCTGGCCATGGCCGGCAACCTGGCCGGCAGCCTGTTCGTGCTGTCGCTCTTCTACGGCAACGCCAGCGGTGGCGCCGGCACGGGCCTGGGGGGCTGGAGCTGGCCGGAGGCCATGGTGGTGCTGGGGGTCTACACCCTGCTGGATGGGGTCTCCAGCACCCTGCTGCGGCCCAACCTCAGCCGCATCGTGACCCACGTGCAGGAGGGCGCCCTCGATTTCGTGCTGCTCAAGCCGATCGACAGCCAGTTCTGGCTCTCGGCCCGCACCGTGTCGCCGGCCGGCCTGCCCGAGATCGCTGTGGGACTGGCGCTGATGCTCGGGGCGGGGCTGAAGGCCGGTGCGCGCCTGGATGGGGCGACGCTGGCGCTGGTGGCCGTGCTGGTGCTCTCCAGCACGGTGATCCTCTACGCCCTCTGGTTTCTGCTGGCCACCACCAGCATCTGGTTCGTCAAGACCTGGAACGCCACGGAGGTGCTGCGGGCCGCCCTGGCGGCGGGGCGTTACCCGATCACGGCCTATCCGGCGGGGCTGCGCACCCTGTTCACCCTGGTGCTGCCGGTGGCGTTCCTCACCACGGTGCCGGCCGAGGCGGTGCTGGGCCGCGTCAGCGGCCCCTGGGCCCTGGCCAGCCTCGGGGTGGCGGTGGGTTTCCTGCTGCTCAGCCGGGCCTTCTGGCGCTTTGCCCTGCGCTTCTACACCTCGGCCTCGAGCTGATCAGCCCGCCACTGATGTGCCAGCCAGTGATCAGCCAGCAACCGTGGGCATGACCAGCAGCACGATCAGCCAGATGCCGCCGATCACGGGCACCAGGCCGATGAAGATCCAGGGCCATTCCTTGCCGGCATCGCGCAGGCGCCGCACGGTCACGGGCAGGTGCGGCACGATCTGGGCCACGGTGTAGAGCGTGACCAGGGGCTGGATCGCCTCCACCTTGCCCGCGATCACGGCCAGCACCACGATCACGATGATGTTCACCAGCTCGAACAGCCAGTAGTCGGGGCGGCTGCTGCGGCCCGTGTAGTCGAAGGAGCGCTTCCAGGCCTCGATGTAGGCGTTCTTGGTGGAATCCCCGTGGGGGCAAGGGCGACACCGCACTGTTGCCAGGGCCCCTGGGCTTGTCATCCCAGCTGGCGTGCTTTGTCATCGGGGTGCCGCTCCGCTGGCCGGGGCCTGGCTGGGGGATCGGGCGCGGTCAGCGGCGCTGGCCTGGGGCAGCAGGCTGCGGGCAAACCAGTCCTCCGGTGGGATCGGCTGCAGCAGCCGTCGCAGCACCGCCAGCAGGGCCAGGGGCTCGAACGGAGCCCGGCGCCGGGGCCACAGCCCGGGCTGCCGATAGAGCTGGCGCTCCAGCTGGGTCCGCTGCTCGGCGCTGAGCTCGCCCCAGACGGCCCCGAGGCGTTCGCCCCGCATGGCCGCCAGCCGCAGGGGCAGGGGGGCGGTCTGGCCCGGCAGTGTGATCGCCAGCGGTGCGGTGAGCGGACTGGCCTGGAAGCCCTCGGGTCCAGAACCCTTTGCGGATGGCTGCCGTCCCTGGACCACCGCGACCAGCTCCAGCTCCACCCCCGCGGCGCTGATCGCCCGCACCCGCACCGGCCGCTCGGGCTCTCCCGCCGCGGCCTGCAGCGCGCCGGGCCGGTCCACGGCGAACCAGGGGGTGCCGTCGCCGCCGCCGCGGTCCCAGCAGGTGCGGATCGCCAGCAGCAGCAGCAGCCCGTTGCAGCCGGCCCCCACCAGGGCCAGGGCCAGGGTGGCCGTGGAGATCGGTGCCAGCGCCAGGCCGCTCCGGGGCAGCAGGTTCAGCAGGCCCACCACCTGCAGGCTGAGCATCGCCAGCAGGGGCAGCAGCAGCCGCGGCTCGGCGCCGAGCCGGCGGCCGGCGGTCGGGGCCTTGGGGGTGACCCGGAAGCGCTGGGGCCTGCCCAGCAGCGTGGCCAGCACCGCGGCGGCCAGGGGCACCAGGAACACCCAGCGGTAGAGCTCCGGCAGCAGGGCCGTGCGGGCCTGGCCGCTGAACCAGCGGGCCAGCAGCAGCTGGGCTCCGTAGAAAGGCAGCGCGTAGAGCAGCAGGCCCTCACCGCTCACCCGCAGCGGGGCCACCCCCAGCACGCCGATGCTCAGGGGCAGTAGCAGCAACAGCAGCTGGGCCAGCACGTTGCACCAGTGCAGGATTCCCTCCAGGAAGGCCAGGCGCTGCAGCGGGCTCAGGCCGGGAATCGTGAACGGACTCGCGCCGGTGCGCAGGGTCTGCAGGGTGCCGCTGGCCCAGCGGCAGCGCTGCCGCGCCATCGCCGCCAGGGTGAAGGGGGCCAGCCCCGCGCTGAGTTTTTCGCCCACGAACAGGTTGCGGTAGCCGGCGGCCGCGAGGCGGATGCCGGTGGCTAGGTCCTCCGAGGGGGTGCCGGTCTCGAAGCCCCCCACCTGCAGCAGGGCCGAGCGGCGCATCACGAAGGAGGTGCCGGCGCACACCACCGCATTCAGCCCCTGGCGCACCGGTTCCACCCAGCGGTAGAAGGTCTCCTCGTCGGGCATCAGCCAGCGCTCGAGCCGCAGGTTGCGGATCACCGGATCGGCGTTCATGTAGCTCTGGGGCGTCTGCACGAAGCCCACGGCCGGGTCGGCGAACAGCCCGGCGGTGCGGGCCAGGAAGTTGCTCTGGGGCACCACGTCGGCGTCGAACACCGCCAGCAGGTCGCCCTGGAGCTGGGGCAGGGCGTGGTTGAGGTTGCCGGCCTTGGCGTGCTGGCGCTGCTCGCGGCCCAGGTAGCGGCAGCCTAGGGCGGTGCAGAGCTGCTCCAGCTCGGGCCGGCCGCTGTCATCCAGCAGCCACACGACGTGGTTGGGGTAGTCGATGGCCAGGCAACCGCGCAGGCAGCGGCCGATCAGCTCCCGCGGTTCGCCGTAGCTGGGCACGAGCACATCCACCGCCGGCAGCGTGGAGGGATCCCGGCGTCGGCGTTGCTCCAGGGCGGTGGCGGCCCGCTCGGTGAGGGCGGCGATGCCCGGATCGGGCGCCAGGGTGAACCAGAGCTGCAGGAAGGCCGTGGCCAGCAGCGCCAGCTCCGCCAGCAGCATGGTCAGGCTCAGGGCCGCGGCCAGGGGGCCGTCGAGGTTGAGGGTGCTGCCCAGGCGCCAGCCCAGGTAGCGGCCCCCCAGCAGGGTGAGCAACAGCACCGCCCACGGCAACCGCATCGGCGTCGGCGGGCGGCGAGCGCCCTGGCTGGCAGCTCTTCGACACTAGAAGGATTTTCAGCGCCATTGGTCGCTCACCCGCGGGTCCGCTGGCGGGCGGAGGGCGCGGGGGCCGGTCGCGCCAGGGGGCCTGCAGAGGCTTCGCCACCCTCACGTGGATGTCCTGACAGGCGGAGCCGATGGGTAACGGTTCGCACGCCTGCCGCTGGATTTCGTCGCGAATGTTCACCCACTTGTCACGGATGCCATGGCCCGCCCCCGTCGGGTTGAGATCGTGCCGCTGGAGCGCTCCAGGTCGGGCCATGCCCTGTTTTCGGCCCCCCGCCCCAGCGACGAGACCCTGATCGCCGAAATCTCGCCGGACCGCTCCTGTGAGCTGTTCTGCCACCGCCGCCAGACCGATCAATTGATGGTGCTGCGCGGCGCCATCGACCTGGTGGTGCTGGAGGACCGCCAGCTGCGCCGCATCCGCCTGCGGGAGGACGAGGCCACCTGGGTGTGCATCCCCCCGGGCGTGCCCCATGGCGCCATCAACCTTGGCCGCACAGCGGCGGTGGTGGTGAATGCGGTGCTGCGTCACGGCCCCAGCGACCCGCGCGACTACCGGCCCCGCCGGGTGCCGGGTGCCCTGCTGCCGGCCTGGCGGGCCCTCGCCGCCTGAGGGGCTGCAGCCGCGTCAGCCCCGCCGGGCGGTGCGCCGCTGCTGCCATCCGGTTGGACATCTACCATCCGCGCTCCATCCCGTCCGCCCCGCGCCGCCGCGCGGGCGAGCCGCCATGCCCCACGACCCCTCGTCGCCCCTGACCCTGGGCCGCCGCGAGCTGTTGTTCGGTGGCCTCGGTGCTGGCTTCGCCCTGGCGGCGCGGCCCATCGCCGCCGCCACGATCACCACGCCGGCGCAGGGCCTCACGGCCGGCTTCGTGGCGATCCCGGTGGGGGATCGCTCCATTCCCGCCTACCGGGCCCGGCCGGCCGGCAACGCCACGGTCCCCGTGGTGCTGGTGGTGCAGGAGATCTTTGGCGTCCACGCCCACATCCAGGATGTCTGCCGCCGTCTGGCCCGCGCCGGCTACCTGGCCATCGCCCCCAGCCTGTTCGAGCGCCAGGGCGACGTGAGCGCCCTCCCCAGCATCGAGGCGATCATGCCGTTGGTGGTCCAGGTGCCCGATGCCCAGGTGCTCCAGGATCTCGATGCCAGCGTGGCCTGGGCCGGCCGCCAGGGGGGCGGCGACACCAGTCGGCTCGGCATCACGGGCTTCTGCTGGGGCGGGCGGATCACCTGGCTCTACGCGGCCCACAACCCCAGGCTCAAGGCCGGGGTGGCCTGGTATGGGCGGCTGGTGGGCACCACCTCAGCCCTGCGGCCCAGCGATCCCCTCGATCTGGCGGCCCGCCTCCAGGCTCCGGTGCTGGGTCTCTACGGCGGCCAGGACGACGGCATCCCCTTGGAGTCGGTGACGCGCATGCAGCAGGCCCTCAAGGCCGCTGGCAGCCGCAGCGCGATCGTGGTGTTCCCCGACGCGCCCCACGGCTTCCACGCCGACTACCGCCCCAGCTTCCGCGCCAGGGAGGCCGCCGAGGGCTGGCAGCGGCTGCTGGCCTGGTTCCGCGCCAACGGGGTGGCCTGATCCCCGCCGCGGCGGGCGCCGTCCGGGGGCACCACCAGATCCTCAGGGCCGGGATGGGCGATCCGGAAGGCCCGGTCTTCGGCGGCGCGGCGGCTGGTGTGGCGGAACGGGGCCAGGCCGATGCCGAAGCTGGCCTCGAACAGCCGATCGGTGCGGGCCAGCGCCGGCAGGCCGCACTGGCGCACCTGGGTCGCCAGGGAGTCGGTGGGGTGCTCCCGCACCCGCTGGAACAGCTGGCCCAGCCGGAAGCTCTCCAGGGCCTCGAAGGGCGTGCGGCGCCGGCACTGATCGAAGCTGCTGGCCAGGCAGCCCTCGGAAATGCCCAGGTGCCGGGCCACGTCGCCGGTGGCGATCGGCTCGCCGTAGTGGGCCTCGAAATAGCGGGTGGCCGCCTCCACGATCTCCTGGCTGCCGCGGCGGCTGGGCTGGCCGCCGCTGGCGTCGACGTCCAGGTCGAGGCCGCGGCCATGGCCGCCGCTGCTGCGCTCGCCGTTGGAGCGCGTGCCGCTGGCGCGGTTGCCGTTGGCCGGCGCGCCGCCGGCGGGCATGCCGCCGGCCCGGGGACTGCTCGCCAGGGAACCGCTGGAGCGGTTGCTGGTAGGGCCTGGTGCCATGGCGCATCTCCCGTGGCCCGCCGGGGGTGGCTGGGCTCTCCACTGCCTGGATAGCCAGGCCCCACCGGCGGGGAATGCCCCTGTCACGGAGCCATACCAGTCGTTGCATTGCCCCATGAAGCTGGGTCAATGGCGCACCGGGGCTCCCCGACGGTTAGCCAGGCCGCGACGGCCGGCGTGGCCCCGTTGCTCAGCGTCTAGGCCCAGGCCCACACCCAGGCCAGGGCCAGGGCCCAGTGGCATCGACCGACACAGCCTGCCCGCTTAACAGGGTGTTACGCTCGGTTCAAGTTTCGTAACTCGCCTCCCCCATGGCTGACTCCTCCGCCTCCCGCTTCGGTTTCGTGGCCTTCGCCGAGACCTGGAACGGCCGCCTCGCCATGCTCGGCTTCGTGATCGGCCTGGGCACCGAACTGCTGACCGGCCAGGGCATCCTCACCCAGATCGGCCTCGGCTGAATCCGTCCCCTGGGCTGACTTGCTCAGCCCCCTAGACCGCCTGCAGGAGCTCCGCTCCCGCAGGCGGTTTTTGCATGGGCGGGTGTCCGGCGCCCCTACGCTGCGGTCCAGCGATGGCCCCGGCCGCGACCCATGCTCCGCTTCCTGGCCAACGTCATCTGGTTCGTCTGCGGCGGTCTGGTGATGGGCCTGGGCTGGTGGCTGGCCGGGCTGGTGGCCGCCATCACGATCGTGGGTCTGCCCTGGGCCCGGGCCTGTTTCGTGATCGGCAACTTCTCCTTCTGGCCCTTCGGCCAGGAGGCGGTGAGCCGCCGTGAGCTCACCGGCCGCGGCGACCTGGGCACCGGTCCCCTGGGCCTGGTGGGCAACGTGATCTGGTTTCTGCTGGCCGGCTGGTGGCTGGCGATCGGCCACCTCAGCTCCGCCCTGGCCTGCTTCGTGACGATCATCGGCATCCCCTTCGGCATCCAGCACCTCAAGCTGGCGCTGATCGCCCTCACGCCGGTGGGCATGGCGGTGGTGCCGCTGGAGCGCAGCCGCTAGTTGCCGCTGGCGAAGAAGGGGGCCCCCACCTCGCGGCAGAGCGCATAGAGGCTGGCGTTGGCCCGGGTGCTGGGCTCGATCCCCAGCTTCGCCAGGCCGCTCTGGTAGCTGAGGCGGCCCTCCTGCAGGGCCAGGCACTGGCTGCGCTGGTAGCCCGGCCGATCGATCCACTGCTGCACCGTCTCCCCCAGGCCGGCGCGGGCCGGCTGGGGCGCCAGCACCGCGGTCAGACCCAGCAGCGGCAGGGCAGACGCCAGCCCCCAGCCCCAGGCGGCAGCCAGGGGCCCCCTCACTGGCTGGGGTTGCAGCAGAGCCAGGCGCTTGAGATCAGCCATGGGCGAGGGCGCAGCAAGGACGTGGAGGCAGGCAGGCACCGGCGCCGCAACGCCACCATTGATCCTAGGGAGGCCCGCTGCGGCGATACACCAGTCAGGGTCCCTTGAGGTTGAGTTGACAAGGTCCGGTGGCAACGGTTCAGATACCCCGACCCCAAGCGGAATCCTCTGTGCTGGAAAGCGCGCCCGCGATCGTGGCCAACACGGTCGTTCCCTTCATCTTCAAACTGGTGGGGGCGATCGCCCTCTGGATCGTGGGGGGCTGGCTGATTCAGTTCGCCCTGCGCATCCTGCGCCGCAGCCTGGTCCACAGCAGCCTCGATGCCACCGTCATCAGCTACCTGCTGAACGTGCTGGGGGCGGTGCTGCGGGTGATCCTCGTGGTGGCGATCCTGGGCTTCTTCGGCATCCAGACCGCCAGCTTCGCCGCCCTGCTGGCCGGTGCCGGCGTGGCCATCGGCGCCGCCTGGAGCGGCATGCTCGGCAACTTCGCGGCGGGCGTGTTCCTGCAGGTGTTCCGGCCCTTCAGCGTGGGCGACTTCATCACCGCCGGCGGCGTCACCGGCACAGTTGAGGAAATCGGCATGTTTGTCAGTTCGATCCTCTCGATGGACAACGTGCGCAACATCATTCCCAACGGCAAGCTGTTCGGCGACAACATCCAGAACTATTCGGTGCACTCCTTCCGCCGGGTGGATCTGGTGGCCCAGCTCGACAACAAGGCCGACGTGCCCCAGGCCATCGCCCTGCTGAAGGAGGCCCTCAAGTCGGTCCCCAACCAGGCCGAGGGACATCCCGCTGATGTGGAGATCCTGGAGTTCAGCGAGCGCGGCCCGCGCCTGGCCGTGCGCCCTTACACCCACACCGACCACTACTGGCAGGTCTACTTCGACACCAACCGCCTGATCGTGGACGTCCTCGGTCGCCACGGCTTCCCGGTGCCCAGCATCCCGGTGGCGGTGAATGGAGCGCCGGCCGTGGGCGCCGGTGCCGTCGCAGCCCGTCCCTAGGGCGGCGCTCCGGCTTGAGCGGGCCCAGCCGTCCAGGCCTGAGAATCCCTGAACGCCTCGGGGGAGTCGTGCCGGCCAAGGTCGGCCCCACTCCCCCACTTCCCCACTCCCCCACTCCCCCACTCCCTGCTGGCCCCACACTCCCCCGATCCCCAGGGCGACTTACAGGAGCCCACCCCCACCCGCAGCGCCTGGGACCCCTCCCGCCACGGCTTCCTGCTGCTGCCGGGCGACGGCCTGGTGCTGGTGTCAGAGGCCCTGGTGGTGCTGCACGTGGATCGCACCGCCCGGTCGCTGCTCGGCAGCCGTGCGGCCCCTCTGGAACAGGCCGCCCTGCCGGCGGTGTGGCCGGAGCTGGCTGAGCTGATCGCCAGGCACCGCGACGCTCTGGAGCAGGGGCCCCTGGACCTGGAGCTCCCCTCGCCCCAGGGCCCGCTGCACCTGCGCCTGTTCCGCACCGATGATGGCGTGGGCGTGGGACTGCTGGCCCAGCCGGCGGCCGAGGCCAGCGCCGACTCGCGGCTGCAGCTGTTCGAGGGCCTGCTCAACACGATCCAGGACGCCGTGCTGATCACCCTGGCCGAGCCCACGGAGCGGCCAGGCCCGGTGATTGTGTACGCCAACGAGACCCTGCTGCGCGACACGGGCTTCAGCCGCGAGCAGCTGCTGGGCCGCAGTCCTCGCCTGTTCCAGGGGCCCGACACCGACCCCACCGTCACGGCGGATTTCGGCGCGGCCCTGCGGCGCTGGGACTCCCCCGCCATGGAGGTGCTCAACTACGACCGCGCCGGCAACCCCTACTGGATCGAGCTCAAGGTGGCGCCGCTGGCCGACAGCGACGGCTGGTTCACCCACTGGGTGTCGGTGCAGCGGGATGTGTCGGATCGGCGGGCCGGCGAGCAGGCGCTCGCCCAGCAGGCCCTCTGCGATCCGCTCACCGGCCTGCCCAACCGCCGCGGCCTGGCCGAGCGGATCGAGCAGGCCCTGGCCCGGCTGCAGCGCCGGCCGGGCCTGCTGGCGCTGCTCTTCTGCGATCTCGACCGCTTCAAGGAGGTGAACGACCGCTACGGCCACGCCACCGGCGATGCCCTGCTGCTGGAGGTCACGCACCGCCTGCAGACCGTGCTGCGCAGCCACGACACCCTGGCCCGCCTGGGGGGCGATGAGTTCGTGGTGCTGGTGGACACCCTGGCCAGCGAGGACGATGCGGTGCAGCTGGCCCAGCGCCTGCAGGACAGCCTGGTGGAGCCCTGGTGCCACGGCGGCGAGGAGCTGTCGCTGTCGATGAGCATGGGGGTGGCGATGTGCACCCACGGCCGCACCTCGGCCGAGGAGCTGATGCGCCGCGCCGATCTCACCATGTATCAGGTGAAGCTCGCCGGCCGCGACGGGGTAGCCGTCTACGACGCCGATGTGGATCAGGCGGTGCAGGCGAGCGTGGGCCTGCGCCAGCAGCTGGAGCAGGGCCTGCGCCACGACCGGCTGCTGCTGCACTACCAGCCGATCGTGAACCTGGAGGACGGGGCGATCCTCGGGGCCGAGGCCCTGGTGCGCCTGCAGGGGGCCGACGGCGCCCTGATCCCGCCGGATCGCTTCATTCCCATGGCCGAGCGGACCGGCCTGATCGTGCCGATGGAGCGCTGGGTGGTCGCCTGCGCCATCGACACCCTGCGGGAGTGGCAGCGCCAGGGCAGGCCCTGGCGGCTGTCGATCAACGTGAGCCCCCATCACCTGGAGAAGGGCACCCTGGTGCAGGAGCTGCTCGAGCAGCGGGAGCGCACCGGCGTGGATCTGGCCGGCCTGCGCATCGAAGTGACCGAGACGGTGCTGCTGCGGGAGCACGCCCAGGCGTTCCACGACCTCTCGGCCCTCAAGCAGGCGGGCGTCTGCATCGCCCTCGACGACTTCGGCACCGGCTACTCCAGCCTCTCCTGGCTGAGCCAGCTGCCGGTGGACATCGTCAAGCTGGATCAGTCGTACATCCGCCAGATCGGCGACGATCCCCGCTGCGCCACCCTGATCCGCGGCTTCGTGCGGGTGTTCAAGGAGCTGGGCCTGGTGGTGGTGGCCGAGGGCATCGAGACCGAGGAGCAGCGCCAGATCCTGCTGGCCATGGGCTGCCAGGTGGGCCAGGGCTACCTGTTCGGCCGGCCCACCCCGCTCAGCGACTGGACCTACGCCGCGGCGGACGTCAGCGGGTGGGGATGCGGCGGCCCTTCCACTCGATCGTGCCGCGCTCCAGGTTGAGGATCGCCGTCACGAACACCCCCAGGAAGAACAGCACCGGGATCGGGAACACCAGGCTGATCCAGCCGAAGGCCCCCACCCGCCGCGACAGCACCCCCAGCTGCAGGGCGAAGGCGCCGTAGATCCCTGCGTTCAGCCAGGGATCGGGGTTGCCCACCAGGGGCCAGCCCAGCAGGGCGGCCGGCAGGCACCAGGCGGCCCAGAACAGGCCCGAGAGCCACAGCAGCACCCCCAGCAGCCAGGGCCAGCGCACCTCGGCGGCGGCGGTGGCGAAGTTCTTGCCGAAGCCGATCACCATGTCCCGCAGGCCGCCGGGGTACATGCGGTACTCGATCTGGCCCCGGCCGATGAAGGCGCTCACCGGCAGGCCGGCCCGCTCGTAGAGGTGGGCCAGGAACCAGTCCTCCACCACCTGCCCCGCCACGGCGGCGTGGCCGCCGCTCCGCTGGTAATCGGCGCGGCTGGTGGCCATCGCCGGCCCGAAGGCCACGCCCACGTTGGGCCCCAGGGGCACCGCCATCAGGCCCACCAGGTTGAACAGCAGCGAGAGCTGCTCATAGGGCTTCTCGGTGTGGTGGAACGGCTGCACCGACACCAGGCCCCCCAGCCGTTGCTGGGCGGCCAGCAGCTGCTCCAGGAAGTGGGGGCCGGGCACGGTGTCGGCATCGAGGAACACCAGGCACTCGCCGCCGCTGGCGAGCACGCCCTGGTGCAGTGCCCAGGTCTTGCCGCACCAGCCGGCCGGCAGCGGCGGGGCCTGGATCACCCGCGCGCCGGCGCCGCTGGCCACGGCGGCCGTGGCGTCGCTGGAGTGGTCGTCGATCACGATCACCTCCAGGGGCCGCAGGCTCTGCTGGGCCAGGGCCGCCAGCAGGTGCGGCAGGGTGGCCGCCTCGTTGCGGGCCGGAATCAGCACCGACAGCTGCGGCTCGGCGCGCTGCCCCTCCAGGGGCTGCGCCTCCGCGGCGCCGGAGGCCTCGGGCAGGACCGGCATGCGCAGGCAGAGAAACCAGCCCAGCAGCCAGCGCACCAGCAGCGAGATCTCCACCAGTCCCATGGAGGAGCCAACCCCGAGCGTCGTGTGTCGCACGCTAGGAGCCTTGGCCGGGGCGGGAGTGTTGCACTCCACCCGGAGCGCTGCACCCCAGCCGATCGTTCCTAGCCTGCAGGGGCAGACGCACGGCAGCGATGCACTTCTGGGCTCCCGCGATCGATCCCGCCCACCCGATGGACTGCACCCAGGCGGAGCACTACGTGCTCACGCGTCTGGAGGGGGGCACCTACCTGGCCATCGCCGGGGAGGACCAGCACCTCGAGGATGTGGCCGATGCCCTGGCCGCCCACCGCTTCCACACCCATGAGGCCGCCCTGCGGGCCGCCGAGGAACTCAACCGGCTCGGCCAGGGGCCGGTGGATGTGGTCAAGCTGGATTGAGGCTCCGGTGGCTTGGTCGCCCCGGCCGATCAAGGCGGGGGGTGTCTTACCCCGTGCTAGTTTGAGAGCCGATTCAAAGATTTCTCTCCAGCAAGCTCGCAACTTTCTTCAGGGCTGTCGACGAGTCGGTTCATAGTTTTCTAGTTCATGACAATTTACGTTGGGAATCTGTCCTTCGACGCCGAAGTGGCCGATCTCGAGCACCTGTTCACCGAGTACGGCCAGGTGAGCAAGTGCACCCTTCCCCTCGACCGCGACACCGGTCGTAAGCGCGGTTTCGCCTTCGTCGACATGGCCAATGCGGCCGATGAAGACAAGGCCATCAGCGATCTCCAGGATGTGGAGTGGATGGGCCGCAACATCCGTGTCAACAAGGCTGAGCCACGCACCGGTGGCGGCGGCGGTGGCGGTGGTCGCGGCGGCTACGGCGGCGGCGGCGGTGGTTATGGCGGCGGTGGCGGCTACGGCGGCGGCGGCGGCGGCAACCGCTACTGAGCTTCCGGGCAACCGAGCCCTACGGCTTCTGATCTCCTGAGCCTCTGAAGCTCTCCATCCCCACCGGTCCGCCCCGCGCGGACCCCGGGGATGGACATGCATTCCGCTCACTTGGTTGGGTATCCGATCGAGATCGGCGCCCTGCGCAACCGTCCCCAGTTCGGGGGCGGTTTTTTTGTGCCTGCTCGACAGCGTCGTGGTCCCCAGGGTTGTGGACGCTGGCGTGGGACCAGGCGTGGCCCCCGGCGGACCGTGCCGGGGTGATGCTGCTTGGGTGCCGGGGTGCCCGCTCGCGCCGCTGGGCTGACCCCGGGGGCCGGGCTTCAGCCCTCGGCCACCAGCAGGGCCGAGGCCTGCTCCTCCTCCACTTCGCGTCGCACCTGGTTGAGGATGTGGTCCGGCGACTTGTAGCGCCGGGGCAGGCAGTGGTGCAGGGTCGCCAGGCGGCTCCAGCAGAGGGTGCGCTGGATCGTGCTGGCGCCACGGCCCTCCTGCACCAGCATCTTCATGGCCCGCCGGTAGAGGTAGTACTTCGACTCGAGTTCACCGATCGTCAGGGAAGGCTGTTCGCTCATGGGTTTCGATCGAGGGGTTCGCAGTCGGCAGGCCGTGGGGCCTGGCAGGGGTCTGGTGGCGGGGACAGCCGGATGGGGCTGCTCCGGTGCGGCACGATGCGAACCCGGACCTCAGGGGTGCGCAGCTTGAGGTGGCCACGCGGTGGGACCGCGGGAGCAGGTGGGCCAAGGCCTCCGGAGATGGAACCGGTTGCCGAGCCCCCAGCTTAGGTCAGCTGCCTGGGCGCTCCGCCAGCCACGCCAGCAGCTGCTCGATCGGCATCGGCTCGGCCAGCCGGTAGCCCTGCATCAGGTCCGCCTTCACCTCCACCGCCAGCTCCCGCTGCGCCGCGGTTTCGATCCCCTCGATCACCACCAGGGCCCCCAGGGCGTGCCCCATGTCGCTGGCGGCCCGCAGCAGGCGCCGGCCCTGGGCGTTGCCGCCGCACAGCTGCAGAACCTGGTGATTGAGCTTCACGTAACGCGGTTTCAGGCTTCGCAGCACCCGGATGTTGGAGCAGCCCATGCCGTAGTCGTCAATGCAGATCTCGGCCCCCTGGCGGCGCAGCTGCTGAAGCGTTGCCAGGGCCTGGACGTGATCCGGCAGGCACACGCTCTCCCGGGCCTCCAGCACCAGACCCGCCAGCGCCGACGGCTCCGGGCCTGGAGCGAGCTGCGCGGCCAGTTCCGGATCCTGGAGCTGCCGCACCGACAGGTTCACGCCCACCCGCAGGGCGCCGGCGCCGCTGGTCCTGAGGCGCTCCAGGTCGGTGCGCAGCAGCCCCAGCACCAGGGGCGAGAACTGGCGCACCAGGCCGCTCTCCTCGGCGAAGGCGATGAAGTCGCCGGCGGCCACGCAGGCCCCGTCGCGGCGCCAGCGCAGCAGCGCCTCCACCCCCCACACCCGGCCATCGGCCACGCTCAGGATCGGCTGGTAGTGGAGCTCGAACTGGCCGGCCTGGATCGCCGCGGCGATCTGCTGCTGCATCGTGCGCCGCTCCTCCGCGGCGGCATTCATCTGGGGCATGAAGTAGGCGAAGGCGTCGCCGCCGCTGGCCTTCACCGCATACATCGCGGCATCGGAGGTGCTCATCAGCCCCTCCATCTCGCCGGCGTCGTCGGGATAGAGGCTGATGCCCACGCTGCCGCCCACCCGCACCTCGGCTCCGCCGACGGCGATCGGCTGCCGCAGCATCGCCATCACCCGCTGCAGCACCGACTCCAGTTCGCCGATGCCGGCGTAGCCCGACACGACGATGCCGAACTCGTCACCGCCGAGGCGGCCCACGCAGTCCTGGCCGCGCACCACCTGCTGCAGGCGCTCGCTGACCGTCTGCAGCACCACGTCGCCGGCGTCGTGGCCGTACTGGTCGTTGACCTCCTTGAAGTGATCGAGGTCGACCCAGGCCAGGGCCAGCTGGCTCCGGTCCCGCTGGCAGCGGCTGATCTCCCGCTGCAGGGTGTCGGTGAAGGTGCTGCGGTTGAACAGCCCGGTGGCGGCATCGACCCGGGCCTGGCGCTCCAGCAGCCGGGTCGATTCGCGCAGGGCGGTCACGTCCTGCAGCACCAGCAGCGCCACCGTCTCGCCGATCGGCTGGGGCAGCAGGTGGGTCTCCGCCGTCACCCACAGCAACCGGCCGCTGTGGCTGCGCAGCTGCAGCTCCCGCAGGCCATCGCGCAGGGGCGGCTCGGAGATGTCCGTGCCGTCCGCGTCCGGCGTCGGCGCCACCGGCACCCGCAGCCGCTCCAGCGAGAGCCCCACCACCGACTCCGCCGTGCAGCCCACCAGATCGCAGAAGGTCCCGTTGGCCATCACCACCCGGCCCTGGTTGTTGAGCACCGCTACGCCGAACACCTGGGTGCGGAACACCGATTCGAAGATCGAGGCCAGTTCCTGGGCCCGGGCCTCGACCGCCTGCAGCGGGCTCACATCGGCCAGGGTGCCCACCACGCAGCGCTCCGCCCCCTCGCCCACCACCGTGGCCGCCTCGTCCAGCCACAGCCACTGGCCGTCGCGGCGCTGCAGCCTGTAGCGCACGGCCCAGCGCGGCTGGCCGCTCTCCCGGGCCGCCCGCACCCGCTCCCGGTCCGCCGGATCGATGCGCCCCTCCAGCAGGCCGGGCTGGTCCTGCAGTTCGGCGGCGCTCCAGCCGGTGAGGCTGGCCATGCGGGCGCTGGCATAGAGCAGCCGCTGCATGGCGCCATCGCGTTTCCACACCGCCTCCTCCAGGGCATTGGTGAGGTTGGTGAATTCCGCCAGGGCCGCCTCGGCGGCGGTGCGCAGCCGCACCAGCTCGCCCACGTCGGTGAGGGTCACGATCGCGCCGCGGCGGCGGCCGTCCCGCTCCAGGTAGGGCTGCACCTGCACCAGGTAGGCGCCGCCCTCGCCGCTGGCCTCGATCGCCACCCGCGGCCCGCCCGCCAGCACCGACTCCAGGGCCGGCTGCAGGCCCGGCAGCGGCAGGGTGGTGGGGATGCCGATCAGGGGCTGGCCGAGGTCGCCCTGCACCAGGGCGAAGATGCGCACCGCCAGGGGCGAGTAGCGGGTGACCCGCAGCTCCTGATCCACGATCACCATGCCCTGGTTGAGGGACGCCTGGATGTTCTCCAGGTCGTTGTTGAGCAGCTCCTGCTCCTCGCTGTGCTGGCGCAGCTCGGCGTTGAGGATCCCCAGCTCCTCGTTGGTCGACTGCAGTTCCTCGTTGGCGGCCTCCAGCTCCTCGTTCGACGACTGCAGTTCCTCGGAGGAGGCCTGCAGCTCCTCCGAGGAGGCCTCCAGCTCCTCGTTGGCGGTCTCCAGCTCGGCCAGGGAGCGGCGCAGGCAGTCCTGACTGCTGAGCAGCTCCCGCTCCAGCCGCTCGATCTCGCGGCCGAAGGAGGCATCCTTCTCCAGCACCCGCGCCGGCTGGCCGCCGGCCGCGGCCCCGCCCGTCGCGGCGTCGCCGGCCCCGGGGCCCTCCGGTTCGATCAGGAAGGAGAGGATCGTGAGCTCGCGATCGCCCACCGGCAGCGGCCGCGCCTCCAGCCGGATCGGCCGCTCCAGGCCGGGCAGGGTCAGGGCCCGGCTCTGGATCGGCACCCCGTCGGCCCGGGCGATCAGAAACAGGGTGCGGGCCTCCACCTGCAGTTCGGGCCGCAGGAACGAGCCGGCGGCGGTGGTGATCCGCCCCTCCGGCACCCGGCAGTAGGCCGACACATCCCCCACCACCTCCACCAGGTTGTGGGCTTCATCCAGCACCAGACAGGGGGCGCAGACCGTGCGCACCAGCGCCTCCAGCAGGGCCGTGTGCTGCTCGGGAACGCTGTCGCGGATGATGGCAATGCGGCTGGCGGCCGGCAGGGGCGGCAGCAGCGTGGAGCTCAGGCTGCTGCGGGCCGAGGGTCCGCTGATCGTCGGCAGGCTGGTGCGCGGGCTCTCCGCGGTGCGGCTGTAGAGGCGATGCTCCTGGTCGGCGCTGGCGAAGCCCGGCGTGCGGTTGCCCAGCAGTTCGGAGCTGCCCAGCATCAGCAGGCCGCCGGGCAGCAGGCCATAGCGGAACAGGGCCAGCACCTGCTCCTGCAGCGGCGCGGTGAAATAGATCAGGGTGTTGCGGCAGGAGATCAGGTCCAGCCGCGGGAAGGGCGGATCCTCCGTCACGTTGTGGCGGGCGAACACGGCGCACTCGCGGATCGCCTCCTGGATCTCGATCCCCTGGCTGCCCTCGCTGAAGAAGCGCTGCCGCAGCCGGGGCGGAATCGCCTCGGCCGCCGCGAAGGGATAGAGGCCGCGGCGGGCGGTCGCCAGGCTGCCCTCGTCGAGGTCGGTGCCGAAGATCTTGAGCTGGTGGGCCAGGTGAACCGGATGGTCCAGCAGCTCGCTGAACAGCATCGCGATCGTGTACACCTCCTCGCCGGTGGCGCAGCCCGGCACCCACACCCGGTACTGCTCGCTGCTGCCCTTGTGGGCGATGTAGAGGCGCAGCTGGTCGGCGAGGGCCTCGAAGCACTCCGGGTCGCGGAAGAAGGCGGTGACGTTGACCAGCAGGTTGTGGGCCAGGGCCACGGCCTCGTCGGCGTCGGCCGCCAGCAGGGGCAGGTAGTCCTCCACGCTGCTCACCTGGCGGATCGCCATGCGCCGCTGCACCTGGCGCCGCAGGGTGGAGGGCTTGTAGCGGGAGAAGTCGACCCCCACCACCCGCTTGAGCCGGCCCACCACGTCCTGCAGCAGCTCCGCCCGGGGGGTTGGCAGGCTGTGGCCCACCCAGTCGCCGCCGCCGGCCACCAGGTCGGCCAGGCGCTGGCCGATGCCGCGGGCATCGAGCACCAGATCGGCGCCGCCCAGGGCGATCGCCGCCTTGGGCATGCCGTCGAACTTGGCGCTCTCCGGCGTCTGCACCACCGTGAGGCCGCCGGCCGCCCGCACCGAGCGCAGGCCGTGGGCGCCGTCGGAGCCGGTGCCCGAGAGCACCACGGCCACGCCGCGGCTGCCCCAGTGCTCGGCCACCGATTCGAACAGCAGGTCGATGCTGGGGCTGGGCCCGAAGCGGCCCTTGGGTTCCACCACCCGCAGCCGGTCGCCCTGCACGGTCACGTCGTGGTTGGGGGGCGCCACGACGATCACATCGGGCTCCAGCCGCGCCCCATCCACCGCCTGCACCACCGACAGGCCCGTGGCCCGCGACAGCAGCTCCACGATCAGGCTGCGGTGCTCCGGCGAGAGGTGCTGGGCCACCACGTAGGAGACGCGGCCGCTGGGCACCAGGCTGCCGATCAGATCCTGCAGGGCCTCCAGGCCGCCGGCGGAGGAGCCGATGGCCACGATCTGGCGGCCCGGATCCTGGGCGTCGGTATCGGGGGGGGCGGCCGGCGGCGGGCTCTGCGGCATCCAGGCCTCGGTGGTCAGCTTCACCGTAGGCAGGACCTGGAGGCCCGCGCCATCGCCGTTACGGGGTTGCGGACCTGGGCCGGCCGGTGTTCCTCCCGACTGCGACAGCGTGTGGGCCGATACGGAATTTCCGGGAAATCGCCCTAGGGTCGAGGCATGGCTCAGTTTTCAGCAGCGCCGCAGAGCGGCCCTCTCGCATCCACGTCCACTCCTTCGGCTTCAACTCCTTCAGCCTCCCCTGCCTCTTCGGCTTCAGCGTCTACGGCTTCAGCGTCCACCCAGAGCGCCAGCGAATGGCGTGCCGGTGCAGTCACCCCGCTCCACGCCGCCCCGTCCCTGGTGGGCCCCGATGAGCCCTGGGCCTCGGGCCAGCGCAAGCGCTACCTGAACTCCCTCCAGACCAGCGAGCTGGCGGCCTGAGCCGCGGGCCATGGGGCAGCGCACCGGCCTGGTGTTCGATCCGGCCTTCGGGCTGCACGACACCGGCGCGGGCCACCCGGAATCGCCCCAGCGCCTGGAGGCCCTGATCCAGGGCCTGGAGACGGCCGGGCTGCGCCAGCGCTGCCGGGCGATTGCGCCCCGGCCCGCCAGCGACGCCGAGCTGCTCCGCTGCCACAGCCGCCGCTACCTGCAGACCGTGCAGCGCGACATCGCCTACGGCCGCGAGCAGCTCTCCACCGGCGACACACCCCTGGGCGACCACTCCGAGGAGGTGGCCCGGCTGGCGGCCGGCGGCCTGCTGGCGGCCGTGGAGGCGGTGCTGGCGGGTGAGGTGGCCAACGCCTTCGCGGCGGTGCGGCCGCCCGGCCACCACGCCGAGCCCGAGCGGGGCATGGGCTTCTGCCTGTTCAACAACGTGGCCATCGCCGCCCGCCACGCCCAGGCGGCCCTGGGTGTCGGTCGGGTGCTGATCGTCGACTGGGACGTGCACCACGGCAACGGCACCCAGGCGATCTTCTGGGACGATCCGAGCGTGCTGTATTTCAGCGTGCACCAGTGGCCCCTCTACCCCGGCACCGGGGCGGCGAGCCAGCGGGGCGGCGGCGCCGGCGAGGGCTTCACGATCAACTGCCCCCTGCCGCCGGGCTCCGGCCGCGCGGCGGTGCTCGGGGCCCTGCGGGAGCAGCTGCTGCCGGCGGCCGAGGCCTTCCGGCCCGAGCTGGTGCTGGTGTCCGCCGGCTTCGATGGGGCCCTCGGCGATCCCCTGGGCGACTTCCTGCTGCTGGATGTCGACTTTGCGGAGCTGACCCGGCTGGTGCTTGGCCTCGCCGAGCGCCATGCCGGTGGCCGGCTGGTGTCGGTGCTGGAGGGCGGCTACGACCTGGCCGGCCTGGCCCGCTCGGCAGCGGCCCACGTGGCGGCCCTGCTGGAGCCGGCCTAGGTGCCGGGCTCCTGGGCCGGCTCCAGCAGGCTGATGCGGGCCTCCACCACGTCCGGCGTGGAGTGGAGGCTGAAGCCCAGCTTCTGGCAGACCCGCTGCATGGCACCGTTCTCGTGCAGGATCTCGGCGGTCACCTCCGCCAGGCCCTCGTCGCGGCCGATGCGCAGCAGCTGGCCCAGCAGCTCGGTGCCCAGGCCCTGGTGCTGGTAGGGATCGCTCACCAGCAGCGAGAACTCGGCGCTGGCACCGGCATGGCTGCGGCTGAGCCGCCCTACGGCCAGCACCGTGTGCAGGCCCGAGTCGGGATCGCGCCGGTCCACCACCAGGGCCATCTCGCGGTCGTAGTCGGTGAAGCAGATGCGCACCAGCCGCTCGTGGGTGATGCGGCTGCTCAGCGACATCATGTGGAAGTAGCGGTAGTAGACGCTCTCCTCCGAGAGGGTGCGGTGGAAGGCCACCAGCAGCGGTTCGTCCTCGGGGCGGATCGGCCGGATCGTCACCGCCGTGCCGTCGCGCAGCCGCCAGGGCTTCACGTACTGGTTGGGGTAGGGCCGCACCGCCGGCCGGGGCAGCCCGCAGCTGTCGCCAGCGGCGTCGGCCAGCACGATGCGGGCATCGAGGGCGACGAGCTGCGTGGTCGGTCCGCCGGCCCCGCCACCGGTCGGGGCCCCGGCCGCCGCGCCAGCGCCGTCGCCGCTGCCTCGGGCCCAGGAGACGAGCAGGGGGTTGATGTCGAGTTCGCGGATCAGGGGCTGCTCCAGCACCAGCTGGCTCACCCGCACCAGCAGCTTCTCCAGCTCCGCCAGGTCCGCCGCCGGCCGGCCCCGCATCCCCTGCAGGGCGCCGTACACCTTGGTCTGCTCCATCAGCCGCCGGGCCAGGGTGGTGTTGAGGGGCGGCAGGGCCACGGCGCTGTCGCGGTAGACCTCCACCAGGGTGCCGCCGGTGCCGAACAGAATCACAGGCCCGAACTGGGGGTCCACGCTGCTGCCCACGATCAGCTCGATCGCCCCCTGCAGCCGCAGCATCCGCTGCACCGTCACGCCCTCGAAGGCCGCCGGGCCGTGGCGCTCGTCATGGCGCTCGCTGAGGCGCCGCTCCATGGCGCGGAAGGCCTGCTCCACCTCGGCGGGGCCCTGCAGGTTGAGCCGCACCCCCTCCACCTCGCTCTTGTGGCTGATGCTGGTGCTGTGCAGCTTCACCACCACCGGGTAGCCGATGGCCCCGGCGGCGGCCACCGCCTGCTCGGCCGTGGTGGCCAGTTGCGTCTCCACCACCGGGATGGCGTAGGCCGCGAGGACCTGCTTGGCCTCGATCTCGCTGAGCAGCCGGCGGCCCTGGGCCTGGGCCGCGCTCAGGATCTCGCGCACCCGCGGCCGTTCGCTGGATCCGGGCCCGCCGGGCCCGGATCCTGGACCGCCGGATTCCGCCTCCGGCAGCAGCTCCGGCGTCTCGTAGATGCCCCGCAGGTTGTAGCTGTAGCGCCACAGGGCGTTGAACAGGCGCGCGGCGGCGTCGGGGTAGCGGTTGGTGGCGATGCCGGTGCCGTTGAGGATCGCCTCCCCGGCGGCCACCTCGTCGCCGCCCATCCAGCTGGCCACCAGCGGCTTCTGGCTGGTGGCCGCCAGCTGGCGCAGCCGCTGGGCCGTGGCGGTGGGGTCCGTCATCGCCTGGGGGGTGAGCACCACCAGCAGGCCGTCGCTGTTGGGATCGTCGAGCACGGCGGCGATGGCGTCGGCGTAGCGCTGGGGATCGGCGTCGCCGAGGATGTCGATGGGGTTGCCATGGCTCCACTGGGGCGGCAGCCGCTCGTTGAGGCGGGCCAGGGTCTCGGGGGCCAGGCGCGCCAGCTCGCCGCCGGTCATCACCAGGGCGTCGGTGGCGAGCACCCCGGGGCCGCCGGCGTTGGTCACGATCGTGAGCCGCGGGCCGGCGGGGCGGTGGGGCTGCTTGGCCAGCACCTCGGCCAGGTCGAACAGGTCCGAGAGGCGATCCACCCGCAGCACGCCGCAGCGGCGGAAGGCGGCCTCCAGCACCGCGTCGCTGCCGGTGAGGGCGCCGGTGTGGGAGGCGGCGGCCTGGGCGGCCTCGGCGGTGCGGCCCCCCTTGATCACCACGATCGGCTTGGTGAGCGCCACCTCCCGCGCCGCCGACACGAAGGCCCGCGCATCGCCGATCGACTCCATGTAGATCACGATGCTGTGGGTGTCGGGGTCATCCCCCAGGGCGGTGATCAGGTCGCCCCAGCCCACATCGAGCATCGAGCCCATCGACACGAAGGCGCTGAAGCCCACGTTCTGGCGCTGGCTCCAGTCGAGCACCGCCGTGCAGATCGCCCCCGACTGGCTGAGGAAGCCCACGTGGCCCGGCCTGGCCATGGCGCCGGCGAAGGTGGCGTTCAGCCCCAGGCGCGGGTTCATCAGCCCCAGGCAGTTGGGCCCCAGCAGGCGCATCGGGCTGCGGCGCAGCCGCTCGCGCAGCTCCGTCTCCAGCGCCAGCCCCTCGGCTCCCACCTCGCGGAAGCCCGCCGAGAGCACCACCACCGCCTTGACGCCGGCCGCGGCGCAGGCGCCCACCAGGTCCGGCACGCCGGCGGCGGGGGTGGCGATCACCGCCAGGTCCACCGGCTCGGGAATCTCCCCCACGGCGGCGCAGGCGCGGATGCCCAGCACGCTGTGGCGCCGGGGGTTCACCGGAAACACGGTGCCGCCGAAGGGATGGCTGATCAGGTTCCAGAGCAGGGTGCGGCCCACGCTGCCCGGCCGCTCCGTGGCGCCGATCACCGCCACCGTGCGCGGCCGGAACAGGGCCGCCAGCGGTTGGCGCTGGGAGCGCAGGATGTCGTAGGTGGGGTCGCTCTGCAGGGGCGCCGGTGCGCCTTCGGCCGCCATGGCTGCCTCGCGCGTGCTGGCCTCAGCCAAGCAAGGGCGTCGGCCCCCGCCTCGACTCGCAACGGTTGTTGACGGCGGCAGCGGCGGCGGACTCCCCAGCGGCGGCGGCCAGCAGCCGGCCCGCCAGGGCCTCGGCGCTGCGCAGGGCCCCCTCCACGCGCCCGAAGCCCGGCCCGGCCACGTAGTCGCCACAGAAGCCAACCCGGCTGGTGGGGCAGAGGGCCAGCTCCAGCGGCAGGCCCGGGGCCCGGGGGAAGGCGGCGCCCCAGCGCATCAGCTGGCGCTCGCCCGCCAGGGAGCGGCGCAGGGCCGCGGCGGAAAACCAGCGGCCCAGGGCCTGGCCCAGGGCGTCCCGCAGGGCGGCGGTGAGGGCCTCGATCACGGCCTGCTCCTGCTCGGGTCGCGGCGTCACCCCCAGCTGGCTGGCGATCGAGGAGCGCGAGCCGTACACGCTCAGGTGTTCGGAGGCGAAGGTGGCACTGGAGTGGGCCACCACGGCGCAGCGCCCATCAGCCAGAGGCTGCACCGACAGCCGCGAGAGGTTCCAGCGCAGCTGGGCCGCCTCCGAGAACTCCAGCAGCCGGAACGGCAGCTTGCGCCAGGGGGCCGCCGCAGCGGCGGGCACCACCAGCAGCAGGTTGCTGCGGGCCTCCGACTGGATCGAAGCCAGCACGGCGAGCACGTGCTGCAGCTGCGGGTCCTGCAGCTGGGCGGCGGCGGCGGCCAGGGGCACCTCCGGCCAGTCGAGCAGCAGCCGGCTGCGGGGGTGGGCCAGCAGGGTGCCGCTCAGCACCAGCCAGTCCACCTCCGCCAGGGTCTGGCGATCCGGGCCCAGCAGGCGCCAGCGCCGCTGCGGCGTGACCTCCAGATGGCGCACCAGCTGGCCGAAGTGGGTCTCCACGCCGGGGCCCGCCTGCTCCAGCAGGCCGCGGCAGAGCTGCTCCATGCCCCCCTGGCCCCGGTAGAGGCTGCCGAGGCCGTAGGGGGCCGTGCCGCCGGGATGGAGCTGCCCCTGGCCGTCGAGCTGGGCGATGGGGTCGGTGAAGGGCTCGATCCAGCCGCCGGCCAGCAGCGGCTCCAGCAGCGCGGGCGGCGGGCTGGCCGTGAGGTTGAACATGGGCGCGCCGTGGTCGAGGCGCAGCCCGGGGTCGGTGCGGGAGCGGCGGGTGGCGGTGCGCCCCCCCGGCCCCCGGCCGCTTTCCCACAGGGAGATCGGCCCCGCCCAGCCCTGGCGCCGCAGTGCCGCCACGCCGGCGCAGCCCGCCGCACCGGCGCCGATCACGGCGAGGGAGCCGGGGGCAGTGCGGCTGCCGGTGCTGCTGCTGCTTCTGGGGCCGGGGCCGCGGTTGCCGCCGGAGCCGGCGGCCGCAGGGACGGGGCTGGACATGGCGCCATTCTCCCAGGCTCTCAGAATGGCAATGATTCGTTACAGTGCTTGCAGTCGCCCGGCTGCCCGTGCTCCTGGACCCGCTCGAGTTGCTGTCGGACTTCGTGGGCTACCCCCTGCGTCCGCTCGGCTTTGTGGGGGCCTGGCTGCATCAGGGTCTGCTGACCCGCCTGAGCTCCGGGGCCGCCATGCCGCTGGTGGGAGCGCCGCTGGGCTGATCGCCCGTGGGACGTCCGTTCTAGGCGGCCTGGGCGGCCAGCCGCTCCCCCAGTTGAACCGCCTCCATGGGCCGGCCGAAGTGGTAGCCCTGGAACAGCTCGCAGCCCAGCTCCAGCAGCAGTTCCACCTGGCTGGCGTTCTCCACCCCCTCGGCCAGGGGCGTCAGCCCCAGCTGGCGGGCCATGGCGATGGTGGCCGCCACGATGCTGCGGTCGGTGTGGCGGTCCACCAGCGGATCGATGAAGCAGCGATCGATCTTCAGCTTGTCCAGCGGCAGGCGGTGCAGCACCTCCAGGGAGGAGTAGCCCGTGCCGAAGTCGTCGAGGGCGAGCTTGAAGCCCAGGCCGGCCAGCTCCTGCAGCTGCTCGGTCACCAGGGCCGCATCCCGCTGGATCGCCGTTTCGGTGAGCTCGAATTCCAGTTGCTGGGGCTCGATGCCGTGCTGCCGGCTGGAGGTGTGGATGAAGCGGCTGAGGTTGCGCTCCGGGTCCTGCAGCTGGATGGAGGAGAGGTTGATCGAGAGCAGCGGCAGCCTCAGCCCCTGCTTCCGCCAGGCCGCCAGCTGGCGGAAGCTCTCCTCCAGCACCCACTGGCCGATGGCGTGGATCAGGCCCGTGCGCTCCGCCAGCGGGATGAAGTCGGCGGGCGACTGGGGCCGGCCGCGCTGATCGGTCCAGCGCAGCAGCGCCTCGGCCCCCACCACCCGGCCGTGGCTGTCGGTCTGGGGCTGGAACACCAGCCGCAGCTGCTCCCGATCCACCGCCCGGGCCAGCTCCTGCTCCAGCTGGGTGCGCGCCAGCATCCGGGCGCTGATCAGGTTGGAGTACACCTCCAGCTGGCGCAGTCCCCGCTGCTTGGCCTCAGTGAGGGCCGTGTTGGCCCGCTGCAGCAGCTCCAGCGGATCGCCGGCGTGCTCCGGCCACACGCTCACCCCCACCGTGACGGCGAGGGTGACGGCGAGGTGGTCCTGGATCGGCAGGGGCCGGGCCAGCTGGCGCTGCAGCTCCACCGCCAGGTTGAGGGCCTCGCCGATGCTGTGCACCGCGTGACTCAGCACCAGGAATTCGTCGCTGCCGGTGCGGGCCACCCAGTCGGCCTCACCCAGCAGCTGCTGCAGCCGGCGGCCGGTCTGCTCGAGCACGCGGTTGCCCACGGCGATGCCGAAGCTGTCGTTGATCGCCTGGAAGTCGTCGATGTCCAGGCAGATCGCCGCCAGGTTGGTGGTGCGGGGCAGCTCCCGCAGCAGCTGGTCCAGGTGGCGATGGCTGGCGGCCCGGTTCGGCAGGCCGGTCACCGCGTCGCGGAAGGCGGTCTGCTCCAGCTGCTCCTTCACGGCGTTGGCGGCCGTCACGTCCTGGAGGGTGCCGACCACGCCGACGGGGCGACCGCGCCTGTCGGCGTCGATGCGGGCGCGCAGCACCACCACCTTGCGCCGGCCGTTGCTGAGCCGTAGCTGCTGCTCCAGTTCCAGGGGCCGGCCCCCCTGGGCCAGCTCGCGGATGGCCAGGAGCAGCGCCGGTCGGTCGTCGGGGTGCACCCGGGAGAGATAGCGGCGCAGCTGGGGACGGCGGCTGTCGGGGAGCTCGAGGATCTGCTCGATCTGGGGCGACCAGAGGATCGGCCCCTGCAGGCTGCGCAGCTGCCAGCTGCCCAGCTGGGCCAGCTGCTCGGCCTCCAGCAGCTGGCGATTCGAGCGCTCCAGGTCCTCCTGGATGCGCAGCCGATGGGAGCGTTCGCGGGTGGCGGCCAGCAGCAGGGTCTGGCCGTCGCAGGTCACCAGCTCCAGGTGCACCTCCACGGCCAGGGCGCTGCCGTTGCGGTGCCGGTGGCTGGTGCTGAAGGTCAGGTGGCCGCGCTGGTGCAGCTCCACGACCATGGCCTCAACCCAGGCCTGATCGCGGGCCGGGTCGGCCTGGAGATCCCGGGGGGTGAGTGCCAGGTACTGCTCGCGGCTGTAGCCGAGCTGCTCGTGGGCGGCGACGTTGCAGTCGACGATCCTGCCCCCATCGGCGTCGAGGATCGTGCAGGCCCCGTCGACGAGATCCAGCAGATGGCGGTAGAGGGCCGCCTGGCTGGGAAAGGCGATGGCGTCGGCGGAGTCGATACCCCGCCCTGCCATGCCGACCTCGGGCTGGGGCTTCGGACGGGCCAAAACCGGCATCTCTGGACCCGCAATGTAGGGCCCTGCGATGCCGCTGGCCGCGCTCCGGAGCGGGCGGTCAGCCGAGGCCGCCGCCGGGGCCCAGCAGGGTGGCCAGGCCGATCTGGTGCAGGATCCCCTGGCCGGTGAGGGCCTCGGTGAGCACGCCGATCACGAAGCCGAGCATGGCGGCGCGGCCGTTGAACAGCTCCACGCGCTGCAGCTGTTCGGCGTGGATCTGGGCGGTGGCGGCGGCCTCGAACCAGCTGTCACTGGCGTTGGCGGAGACGGTGGGGGTGCTGGCCATGGGGAAGGTTGCGGTGATCGGCCAAATGTAACGAGTTCTTGCGCTCGCTTGACGGCCGCCAGGTGCGGCTTCCTCTCCAAGGATGTGGAAGTCCTGGCGGTGGCTGGGGCGGCGATAGGGTCGTTTCAGGCAGAGCACCCCATGACATCCACCGCAGCGCAACAGGATTCGCTCGAGCTCCAGGCGTTGGAGGGCGGTCCGATCGGGGTCCTGATCTGCGGCCACGGCAGCCGCAACCGCCAGGCCGTCGCCGAGTTCGCCCAGCTCGCCGAGGGCCTGAAGGCCCTGATGCCCACGCTGCCGGTGGCCTACGGCTACCTGGAGTTCGCCCGGCCCGTGCTGCGCGATGCCCTCGATGATCTGCGCGCCCAGGGGGTGCGGCGGGTGCTGGCGGTGCCGGGAATGCTGTTCGCCGCCGGCCACGCCAAGAACGACATCCCCTCGGTGCTCAACACCTATGCCGCCGAGACCGGCCTGCGGGTGGACTACGGCCGCGAGCTGGGGGTGGATCTGCAGATGATCCAGGCCGCCGGCGCCCGCCTGCGCCAGGCCCTCGATGGCGCCGATGCCGCCGCCCACGCCCGCGGCGACCAGCCCGTGCCCCTGGCCGAGACCCTGCTGGTGGTGGTGGGCCGCGGCTCGTCGGACCCCGATGCCAACTCCAACGTGTCGAAGGTGACGCGGATGCTGGTGGAGGGCTTCGGCTTCGGCTGGGGCGAGACCCTCTATTCCGGCGTCACCTTCCCGCTGGTGGAGCCGGGCCTGCGCCATGCGGTGCGCCTCGGCTTCCGGCGGATCCTGGTGTTCCCCTATTTCCTGTTCTCCGGGGTGCTGGTGAGCCGCATCCGCCAGCACACGGCCCTGGTGGCGGCGGACCATCCCGAGCTGGAGTTCCTGGAGGCCTCCTACCTGGGCGATCACCCGCTGGTGATCGAGACCTTCCGCCAGCGGGTGCTGGAGGTGGTGCGCGGCGAGACCCAGATGAACTGCTCCCTCTGCAAGTACCGGGCCCAGGTGCTGGGCTTCGAGGCCGAGGTGGGGGCGCCCCAGCGCAGCCACCACCACCACGTGGAGGGCCTGGTGGAGGGCTGCACCCTCTGCGAGCACGAGTGCACCGGCGCCTGCCAGCCCGATGGCATTCCGATCCCCCTGGGCCACCACCACCACGCCCATGGTGAGGGCCACGACCACAGCCATGCCCATGAGCACGGCCATGACCACAGCCATGAGCACGGCCCCGGTCACGAGCCCAGCCATGACCACGGCCATGACCATGGCCATGCCCCCTATCCCCACGCCGACCATCCCCTGGGCCCCCGCACCCTGCAGCGGTCGGCCCAGCGGCCGGATGGGGCCGCCTGAGCCGGGCGTGCGGGGGGCCGCCTGGGGGATCGGCCCCTGCCTCATCCGTCTCGGAGGGTCCGGGTCCCATGAGATCCACCGACATAAGCCCTGCTTATCCGAAGTGGATTTCCCCAGTTGCAGTGCTTTTTCCCCAGCTTTCTGGGGGGTTTTCCACAGGATCCGGAGGAAAAGCGGCGGTCGGAGCGAGGGTGTTGGGGATTGCGCTGATCGGCCAACCGTGCACTTGACAGGCGGTCCCTTGCTGCTAGGCGAGCGTGCCGCCAGGGCCGCAGCCCCGGGGATGGGCCAGTGCCGGCGGCCTGTCTCACGCTGGATCGACCTGGGTTCACGCCCGCGGCCCGCCCTTTGACGTGGGGGGGTGGGCTGTGGCTTTCTTGGTCGGCAGGACGGACGTGAGACGCTTGGACGCAGACATGGGCATGGGTTGGGATCGGGGGACGCAGGAGCCAGGCGCCCTGGGGCGCAGCGGTCACGACCACCCCGCCCCTGGCCACGCCCAGGCCCGTCCCCAGCGCTCCGAAGCCCCGCGCCGCCTGCCCCAGCGCGATCTGCTGCGCCGCTGCCTGGAGCGCGACGACGCCACCCCTACGGCCGCCCTCTCCACGGCAGCGGCCGCCGAGGACCCCAGCGGCGCCCTGCAGGCCCCGCGGGTCAGCCTGGAGGCCGAGGTGCCCGAAGCCCTGTTCGAGGGCATGCGCAACTTCCTCAGCGCCCGCCCCGAGTGGGACCAGTACCGGGTGATCACCTCCGCCCTCGCCGGCTTCCTGTTCCAGAACGGCTGCAGCGACCGCTGCGTGGCCCAGCACTACCTCAACGGCCTGTTCATGCGCCCCGGCGACTGAGCGGCCAAGAAAAAAGGCGGGAGTGCCGACCCCCGCCCGTGTGTTTCTCCCTTGCCCGACCCTTGTGAGGTCGCCCGCAGAGTGTGGGGGCGACCGGCGTTGAAAACTGTGGTGATGCACACCGCTCCGCCCTGGGCGTGAGCGCCTCCTCACCAACCGCCGCTCAGAGGTCCCCGCGCCGCAGGGCGGCGGCGGCCTGCTCACAGGCCCGCCAGGTGATCGCCATCTCCGTGAGGGTGGGGCTCTGCCAGCCGGCGCTGGGCCAGCAGGAACCGTCGGTCACCAGCAGGTTGGGGGTGCGCCACAGCTGGTTCCAGGGGTTGAGCACGCCGGCGTCGTCGCGGGCGGCCATCGGCGCGCCGCCCAGCTCGTGGATGTAGTAGCCGGGCGGCGGCGCCTCCGGGGCCACCGCCAGGCTGCCCTTCACCAGGGGCTCCAGCAGCGGAAACACGAACAGATCCGTGAGCGGGGCGATCCGGCCACCGGCGCTGGCCACCACCGCCTGCATGCGGGCCTGCATGTGGGCCACCATGCGGCGCTCGTTCTCGCCCCAGCGGCAGTCGATGTGGGCGATCGGAATCCCCCAGGCATCGGTGCGCTGCGGATCCAGGCTCACGCGGTTGTGGTCCTGGGCCAGCACCTCGCCGTGGCCGATCAGGAAGCCCACCGCCGACCCCCGCTCCCGCTTGAACGGCGCCGGCGGATCGAAGCGCTGGATGCCGGCCCAGAGGCCGTAGCCGCGCAGGAAGTCGGTGGCGGCGTCGCCGGCGGTTCCGCCCGGGGCCCCATCGCCCAGGTTCACGGTGTTGGGCAGGAAGACGCTGCCGGCGCCGGAGAGCTCGCTGGGCCCCGCGGGCGGCTGCTGCGGCAGGGCGAAGAAGCGGCTGGTGGAGATGTGGTCCATCAGGCCGCGCCCGAGGCTGCCGGAGGGATCCTCCAGGTCACCCTGCTGGGCGCTGTGCAGCAGCAGCCGCAGGCTCTCGATCGTGGAGGCGCACAGCACCACCAGGGCGGCCTGGACCCGCTGGCGCCGGCCGCTGGCCGCCTCCACGTAGACCACCCCCTGGGCACGCCCCGTTCCGGAGTCGACCTCCACGTGGCTCGCCACCGCGCCGCTGCGCAGCTCCACCCGCCCCGTGGCCAGGGCGGCGGCCAGGCAGCCCCCCTGGGAGCTGGAGCGTGGCCAGGGCCCGGCGCCGGCGCGGTGCAGCGCAAAGCCGCGGGAGTGGATCAGGGGCAGGCCCAGCTCCCGGGCCACCGCCTGTTGCAGGGTTGCTTCCGCGGGGGTGAAGGGCAGGGGATCCCGGTAGACGCCATCGGGCAGCTGGGGCAGGCCATCGGCCTGGCCGTGGACCTGCAGCAGGGTTTCCAGCCGGGCGTAGTAGGGGGCCAGGTCGGCGTGGCCGATCGGCCAGCTGCGGCCGTGGCCATCCCGCTCGGCCGCCTTGAATTCGTAGTCGGAGAGGCGCAGGGTGATGCCGCCCCAGGTGAGGCTCTTGCCGCCCACCTGGCGGCCCCGGGTCCAGAGGAAGGGCCGCTCGGCCGGGGTGCTGTAGGGGTTCTGGCGCTCGTCGACGAACAGCTCCGGGTTGGCCTTCCAGTAGCCGGGGTGGTGGCTGGCATGGCGCTGGCGGCCGCTGCTGAGGGCGGCGATGCGGCGGGCCGTGTTGAGGGGCTCGCTGCCGAAGGCGCGCCGGGCGCTGAGCTCCGGGCCGGCCTCGAGCACCAGCACCCGCAGGCCGGCCTGGGCCAGCACCATGGCGGCCACGCCGCCGGTGGCGCCGGAGCCGACGACGATCGCGTCGGGATCCTGGGCCATCAGGAGGGGGTCACCTGGGGGGTGGGCAGGGCCTCGGCCGTGGTGGCGGTGCTCGCCTCCAGCGTGCCGGTGGCCAGCTGGTCACCCTGGGCCGTGGCGGCCGCGGCGGCGCTGGCCGTCGCCGTGGGGGTGAAGTCCGCCAGCAGGCTGCCCAGGGCCACGAGCCCCTCGCCGATCACCTCAACGCTGAGCCACACCAGCAGCGCCAGCCAGATCAGCGGATGTTCGGAGCGCCGGCCCGCGGCCGCCGGTGTTGCGGCCGCTGCGGCGGGGGCGGTGGCGGCGTCCGTCGCAGCGGCGCTGGCGCCGTCAGCGGCCTGAGCACTCGGGCTGGACGTCGGGAAGGAATCCATGGCGATGCGGGGCAGCGTGGCGGCAGGCGATCCAGGTGGGAGCCGATCTGGGAGGGCGATCCAGGCGGGCCAGGCAGCCCTGCGATCAGGGCCGGGAGGCCGGGGTGATCGGAATCGGGAGCGGGTTCAAGACCAGCTTCCCAAGGGACAGGCCCGACGTGCGTTGGTGTCGGGGTTCAACAGAACGATCCAACGACAACGACGTCCGATGCAAACAAGTCCCAACGAAAAACCCCGGCGCTTCAGGGAAGGCCGGGGTTTCGGGAGTTGGTGGCGGGGAGGAGATTTGAACTCCTGACCTTCGGGTTATGAGCCCGACGAGCTACCAGACTGCTCTACCCCGCGGCGACCCATGAACCATACAACACGGGGCTTCGGGGCCGCAATCCGGCCCGTTATCTGGGCGGAAGGGGGGGCGTTCCTCGGGGCGTTCCTCAGGGTCTGGATCGGGGGCGGCGGCGCAGCCGGCCAGCAGGATGGAGGGCTGCCGCCAGCGCCCATGACCCGCTACCTCCGCTACGTGCGGTTCCCCCTGCTCTGCTGCGGGGTGGGGCTTGTCGCCGTGCTGATCGCCCGCGGCCTCGAGGCCGCCTGGGTGACCCTGGTGCTGTTGGCCCTGGAGATCAGCCTCTCCTTCGACAACGCCGTGGTCAATGCCCGGGTGCTGGAGCGGCTCACCCCGCCCCAGCAGCGCTTCTTCCTCACCTGGGGCCTGGTGATCCCGGTGTTCGGCGTGCGCTTCCTGGGTCCCCTGGTGCTCGTGGCCCTGGCGGGGGGGATCGGCCTGGGCGAGGCGTTCGAGGCGGCGATGCACCACCCCGAGCGCTACCACCAGCTGCTGGAGGTGGCCGAGCCGCGCATCCTGGCCTTCGGCGGCATGTTCCTGTTGCTGGTCTTCCTGCGCTACTTCTTCGATGAGGCCAAGACCCTGCACTGGGTCCAGGTGCTGGAATCGCGCCTGAGCCGGGCCGGCCGGGTGGAGTCGCTGGAGGTGGCCCTGGCCGTGGTGGTGCTGCTGGCGGTCAGCGCCGCCGCGCCCGCCGGCCAGCAGGCCGCGATCCTGTTCAGTGGACTGCTGGGCCTGGTGCTGCAGATCCTCAGCACCTCCCTGGCCGAGTTCTTCGGCGGCGAGGAGGAGGCCGCGGGGCGGATGGCGGCCAGCGGCGGCCTGGCCAGCCTCGTGTATCTGGAGCTGCTCGATGCCTCCTTCAGCCTCGATGGCACGATCGGCGCCTTCGCGATCACCAACCAGCTGGTGCTGATCCTGATCGGCCTGGGCCTGGGGGCCCTGTTCATCCGCTCGCTCACGGTGATGCTCAGCCGCGAGCGGGCCCTCGAGCAGCTGATCTACCTGGAGCATGGCGCCCACTACGCCATCGGCGCCCTGGGCTTGCTGATGCTCGCCGGCGTGGTGCTGGCCCGCTGGGGTCAGCACGTGCCCGAGTGGCTGAGCGGGCTGATCGGCGTGGTGCTGCTGCTGCTGGCCCTGGGGGACTCCCTGCGCCACAGCCGCCGTCAGGGCGCCGCCGGCCTGCCGCCCGCCTGAGGAACCGCCATGGCCCTGCGTCTGCTGCTGGATTCCGCCGACCCCGCCGCCTGGGCGGAGTGGCTGCCGAGTGGCCTGTTCCACGGCGTCACCACCAACCCCACGCTGCTGCGCCGGGCCGGCCAGCCCTGCCGCCTCGACCACCTGGCGGTGCTCACCGAGCGGGCCCTGGCCCTGGGGGCGCGGGAGGTGCACCTGCAGGCCTGGGCAGGGATCGACGCCGGCTCGGGGTCAGCCGTCAGCCAGGAGTCCGGGGACCACGCGAGTGACGCCCTGGCCGAGCGCTACCTGGCCTGTGGCCGCGCCCTGGCGGCCCTGGCCCCCCGCCGCGTCTGGGTGAAGCTGCCGATCACCCGCGCCGGAGCCCTGGCGGCCCGGCAGCTGCTGGAGGAGGCCATCCCGATCACCTTCACCGCCTGCTACGAGCCGGCCCAGGTGCTGCTGGCCGCGGCCCTCGGCGCCGACTACATCGCCCCCTACCTGGGCCGCATCGGCGATCTGGGCCGCGATGGCCACGCCGAACTGACGGCGATGCAGCGCTGCGTGGCGGGGATCGGCTCGCCCCTGCGGCTGCTGGTGGCCAGCCTGCGCCAGCCCCAGGATCTGGCCCGCCTGGCCGCCGAGGGCCTCGACACCTTCACCATCAGCCCCGCGATCGTCGCCGGGCTGTTCGCCAGCACCGCCACGATCGAGGCCGCCGAGCAGTTCGAGGGCGACGCCCTGGGGGGCTAGCTCGGCCGGCGGCCCCTCAGCGGCTGGCGTCGAAGCGCAGCTCGCCGCTCACCTGCAGATCCACGGCGTCGTTGGGGTGCAGGAACTGCTGGCTCAGTTCCTCAAGGGTGAAGGGGGTGAGCCACTCCAGCTGGCGCAGCAGGTGCAGGGCCACGGCGTGCTTGGCGCGGCTGGCGCCGTCCTCCACCTTGATCGCCAGGCCCAGCCCCTCGCCCACGCGGCTGAGGCACTGGATGCCCTCGGCGCCGCCTTTGCTGATCACCTGGCCGTGGCCGCCCCGCATCAGGGCCGTGTCGAAGCGGCCTTCGCCCGCCACCAGATCGGGGTGGGCGAGCATGGCGCGGCTGAGGCGCTCCAGCTCCGGCTGCTGGCCCGCCCCCAGGTGGGCGAACAGCAGGGCCATCTGGGCCAGCTGCAGCTGCAGGGTGGGGGCGCCGCAGTCGTCGCGGGCCACCACCAGCTCGGCGCCGGGCATGCCCAGCAGTTCACCCACCTGCTTGAGCACCTGCTGCTGCAGCGGATGGTCCCCCTGCAGGTACGACTCCAGCGGCCAGTGCATGCGCTTGCAGGTGGCCAGGAAGGCGGCGTGCTTGCCGGAGCAGTTGTGCTCGAGCCGGCTGCTGGCGCCCGCCGGCACCGGGCACTGCAGCTGGTCGGTCTCCAGGTCCGACTGCCAGAGGATCTTGAAGGCCTCGCGGGCCTGGTGGGCCTCGCCGGCGTGGGAGGCGCAGGCGATGGCCAGGGCGCGGTCGTCGGCGCCGGCGGCATCGGCCGTGCCGCTGGCCACGAACACCTGGGCCTGGAAGGGCTTGAGGGCCGAGCGGATGAAGCTCAGCTTCTGGGGATCGCCGGCGCGCATCAGCACCCGGCCCCGCTGGTCGCACACCACCGCATGCACCCGGTGCACCGATTCGGTGATGCCGTTGCGGCGCAGGCGCACCTCCAGTGGCGGCACTCCGGGGCGCTGGGGGGAGCCGAAGCTGCTGGAGAAGGTCATCGCCGCGGTGGCTGGCTCAGAGAGCCTGACAGAGGCTCGCCCCGGCCAGGAGCAGCACGGAGGCGATGGCCAGGGCCCGCTGCAGGCGGTCCAGCACCGGCCGCACCTGGTGGGTGGCCACCAGCAGGTCCTGCTCCCGCCAGGCCAGGGGCTTCTCCCACACCTGGCCGTCGTACCAACCCGATTCCTCGTACTCCACCGCCGTGGCCACCAGGCGGCGCTGGACGCTGGTCCAGCCCAGCCACTGGCGTGTCAGCAGCAGCAGCGGCAGCACCAGGGCCGCCACGGCACCGGCCGCCACCAGCCGCGGCGGATCGTGGCGCAGGGCCACGCTGCCGCTGGCCACCAGCCAGGCCCCGGGCAGCAGCAGCAGCCAACACACGGTAAGCGGACGCAGCAGGCTCGCGAAGCTGGCGTGGGGCCAGGCGAAGAACCAGGAATTCGCCAGCTCGCGGTACTGCTCCAGGGGCCGCTGGGCCGGTGGCACCGGGCAGGCCGCCGTCGCCACCGCACCGGGATCGGGGGGACCAGGAGCGGCCATGGGGTCTCGGCCCTCAGGCCGGTGCGTCGCCCGTCGAGCCTAGGTAGGTCTCCTTTTCGCCGTGGCCCCAGAAGGACTCCAGGTCGTAGTAGCTGCGCTCATCGGGGGTGAGGGCGTGCACGATCACCTCGCCGTAATCGAGCAGCACCCAGCGGCCCTCGGTCTGGCCCTCCTTGCGCAGGGGCAGCCGGCCGGTGGCCTCCTCCACCTTGTCCTCCACCGAGCGGGCGATGGCGCGCACCTGCACGTCGGAGAAGCCGCTGGCGATCACGAACCAGTCGGCGATCGAGGAGATCTCCTCCACCCGGATCAGCACGATGTCGCCGGCCTTGCGGTCGTCGCAGGCCTCGGCCGCCAGCAGGGCCAGGGCCTTGCTGTCGTTGGGATCGAGGCGGGGGCGGCTGGGGTCGGGGCTGGGCTTGGCGCTGGGGACCCCTGGGCCGCTGGCCTGGGAGGGGCTGGTCCCGGATGGGCTGGCCTCAGCCATAGACGTTCTCGCTGCTCACGGATTGACGGGACCCCTGTTGCTGGGCCATCTCGGCCCGGGCCTTGCCGGCACTCTTGCGCAGCGCCTCCAGCCGGTCTTCGTAGAAGGCCCGTTTCTTCTTCTTGCGGGTCTGCTCCACCAGCTCCTTGAGGGCGCCGCCCAGGCTCTTGTAGGCGTTGGGCAGGGTGTAGCCGAAGCGGCAGGCCAGATCGATCGCCCGCTCGTCGGCCGTGATCGCGTCCTGGAGGCGCTTCTCGGAGTTGTTCTTGAGGTAGAGGCGATAGCCGGCGAAGCCCGAGAGGCCGAGGGCCATCAGCAGTAGCAGGCCGTCCTGCACCCACAGCTCGCCGATGGCGCCGCCGAGGCCGATCGCCAGGGCCGCCATCTCCCAGCCGTCGCGGGGCACCGCGTCGTTCTGGATGCGGCCCACCTCGTGCCAGAAGAGCAGGTTGCGGTGGTCCAGGGCCAGCTGGTCCCACTTCTCCAGGTCCACCTGGATCTCCACCTCATCGCGGCCGATCTCCTCGATGGTGATCAGCGGGGGATCGGCGGAGGCGGCGGCTTCCACGAACACCCAGCTCTGCATTTCCGGGGGCAGCAGCCCCTTCAGGCGCTGGAGTTCGCTCATGGAGGTGGTGGAGGGCTTGGTCGTGGTGTCAACACTAGCCACCGCCAGCGGCTTGCCTGCACGGACTTGGACGGGGCGCCGAAGCGGGGCGTGAGAGGCTAGCCAGGTTTGGCCGCCATCCCCCCGCCCATGCCCCGTCGCACGGATCTGCGTCGCATCCTGCTGCTGGGCTCCGGGCCGATCGTGATCGGCCAGGCCTGCGAGTTCGACTACTCCGGCACCCAGGCCTGCAAGGCGCTGCGGGCCGAGGGCTTCGAGGTGGTGCTGGTGAACAGCAATCCGGCCTCGATCATGACCGATCCGGACATGGCGGATCGCACCTACATCGAGCCACTCACCCCCGAGGTGGTGCGGCGGGTGATCGAGCAGGAGCGCCCCGATGCCCTGCTGCCCACCATGGGTGGCCAGACGGCCCTCAACCTGGCGGTGGCCCTGGCCCGCGACGGCACCCTGGAGCGCTTCGGGGTGGAGCTGATCGGCGCCAACCTGCAGGCGATCGAGAAGGCCGAAGACCGCGACCTGTTCAAACAGGCGATGGAGCGCATCGGCGTGGCCGTGTGCCCCTCCGGCATCGCCACCAGCCTGGAGGAGGCGGAGGTGGTGGGCGAGCAGATCGGCACCTATCCCCGCATCATCCGGCCCGCCTTCACCCTGGGGGGCAGCGGCGGCGGCATCGCCTACAACCCCGAGGAGTTCCGGGCGATCTGCAAGAGCGGCCTCGAGGCCAGCCCCGTGTCCCAGATCCTGATCGAGCAGTCGCTGCTGGGCTGGAAGGAGTTCGAGCTGGAGGTGATGCGCGACACCGCCGACAACGTGGTGATCGTGTGCTCGATCGAGAACCTCGATCCCATGGGGGTGCACACGGGGGATTCGATCACCGTGGCGCCGGCCCAGACCCTCACCGACCGCGAATACCAGCGGCTGCGCGACCAGTCGATCGCAATCATCCGCGAGATCGGCGTGGATACGGGCGGCAGCAACATCCAGTTCGCCATCAACCCCGCCAACGGCGATGTGGTGGTGATCGAGATGAACCCGCGGGTGAGCCGCAGTTCGGCCCTGGCGTCGAAGGCCACCGGCTTCCCGATCGCCAAGATCGCCGCCCGCCTGGCGGTGGGTTACACCCTCGACGAGATCCTCAACGACATCACCGGCAAGACGCCGGCCTGCTTTGAACCCACGATCGACTACGTGGTGACGAAGATCCCCCGCTTCGCCTTCGAGAAGTTCCGCGGCAGCCCGGCGGTGCTCACCACGGCGATGAAGTCGGTGGGTGAGGCGATGGCGATCGGCCGCAGCTTCGAGGAGTCGTTCCAGAAGGCGCTGCGCTCCCTGGAAACGGGCCACGCCGGCTGGGGCTGCGACCGCCCCGATGCCAGCCCCGAGCGCTCCGAGCTCGACCGGGAGCTGCGCACCCCGGCGCCGGATCGCATCTTCGCGGTGCGCACCGCCATGGTGGCCGGCTACAGCGACGCCGACATCCACCGGCTCTCCGCCATCGATCCCTGGTTCCTGGCCAAGCTGCGCCGGATCCTGGAGGCGGAGCAGCGGCTGCTGCAGGGGCGCTCCCTCGCCCAGCTCGAGGCCGCCGCGCTGCTGGAGCTCAAGCAGCTGGGCTTCTCCGACCGCCAGATCGCCTGGGCCACCGGCAGCCAGGAGCTGGAGGTGCGCCGCCACCGCCAGGGCCTGGGGGTGAATGCCGTGTTCAAGACGGTGGACACCTGCGCCGCCGAATTCGCCTCCACCACGCCGTATCACTACGCCACCTACGAGCGGCCCATCGAGCGGCTCCACGCCGACGGCAGCCTGGAGCTGATCCCGCCGGAGAGCGAGGTGCAGCCCGAGACGCGCCGCAAGGTGATGATCCTCGGCGGCGGTCCCAACCGCATCGGCCAGGGCATCGAGTTCGACTACTGCTGCGTGCACGCCTCCTTCGCCCTGCAGGCCGAGGGCTTCGCCACGGTGATGGTGAACAGCAACCCCGAAACGGTGTCGACCGACTACGACACCAGCGACCGCCTCTACTTCGAGCCCCTCACCCTCGAGGACGTGCTCAACGTGATCGAGGCCGAGAAGCCCGAGGGGGTGATCGTGCAGTTCGGCGGCCAGACGCCGCTGAAGCTGGCCCTGCCGCTGCTGCGCTGGCTGGCCAGCCCCGAGGGCCTGGCCACCGGCACGCGCCTGTGGGGCACCTCGCCCGAGTCGATCGACACCGCGGAGGACCGCGAGCAGTTCGAGGCGATCCTGCGCCAGCTCGACATCCGCCAGCCCCGCAACGGCCTGGCCCGCAGCCAGGAGGAGGCCCGCGCCATCGCCGCCCGCGTCGGCTACCCCGTGGTGGTGCGGCCCAGCTACGTGCTGGGCGGCCGCGCCATGGAGGTGGTGTACGACGAGGAGGAGCTCAACCGCTACATGGTGGAGGCGGTGCAGGTGGAGCCCGACCACCCGGTGCTGATCGACCAGTACCTGGAGAACGCCACCGAGGTGGACGTGGATGCCCTCTGCGACGCCACCGGCCGGGTGGTGATCGGCGGCCTGATGGAGCACATCGAGCCCGCCGGCGTGCACTCGGGCGACTCGGCCTGCGCCCTGCCGGCGGTGAGCCTCGATCAGCAGGCCCTGGCCACGATCCGCCAGTGGAGCCAGGCCCTGGCCCTGGCCCTGCAGGTGAACGGTCTGATCAACCTGCAGTTCGCCGTGAAGGACGGCGAGGTGTTCATCATCGAGGCCAACCCCCGCGCCTCCCGCACGGTGCCGTTCGTGGCCAAGGCCACCGGCGTGCCCCTGGCCAAGCTGGCCAGCCAGATCATGGCCGGCAGGACCCTCGAGCAGCTCGGCCTCACCAGCGAGCCGGTGCCGCCCCTGCAGGCGGTGAAGGAGGCGGTGCTGCCCTTCAAGCGCTTCCCCGGCGCCGACTCGCTGCTGGGCCCCGAGATGCGCAGCACCGGCGAGGTGATGGGCACCGCCACCAGCTTCGGCCTGGCCTATGCCAAGGCCGAGCTGGGGGCCGGCGAGGCCCTGCCCACCAGCGGCGAGGTGTTCCTCTCCACCCACGACCGCGACAAGGCGGCCCTGCTGCCGGTGGCCCGCCGCCTGGCGGAGCTGGGCTTCCAGCTGATCGCCACCGAGGGCACCGCCGCCGCCCTGCGGCAGGCCGGCCTGGCGGTGGAGTCGATCCTCAAGGTGCATGAGGGCCGCCCCAACATCGAGGACGCGATCCGCTCCGGCCGCATCCAGCTGGTGATCAACACGCCGGTGGGCCGCCAGGCCGCCCACGACGACAAGTACCTGCGCCGCGCCGCCATCGACTACGCGGTGCCCACGGTGACCACCCTGGCCGGCGCCCGGGCCGCCGTGGAGGCGATCGCGGCCCTGCAGGGGCAGAGCTTTGCGGTGACCGCCCTGCAGGACATCCATCCGCCTCTGCCCCGCTGAGGCGGCGGCCCCTGAGTCCTGGCGCTGCTTAGGGTTGGAGCCAGACAGCCCCCAGCCCTGCCCCCATGCCCATCTCGATCGGCCATCCGACCGCCCCCAGCAGCGTCCTTGCCCCTGGGGCCGACTGCACCGCGGCCTTCCGCGCCGCCTACGAGAACCGCTACACCTGGGATCCGGGCTTCGGCGGCTACCAGGGCCTGGCCGTGTGGGAGCAGGCGGGCACGGGCGACGAACCCGACCGCCGGGTGGAGGGCCGTTTCCAGGTGGGCGCCGACCTCAAGGCCACCGTGGAGGGCATCGACGACACCGAGATCCACAAGGCCGTGGCCTCGCAGCTGTGGGAGGTGGCGATCCACCGGGTGCGCCGCAGCTTCGAGCAGACCCACGGCGAGAACACCTTCACCGCCGGTGACACCGATGCGGTGGGCACCGAGGTGATCGTGGGCGGCAAGAACGCCGGTGATCGCTACCGCATCAAGGGCGATGTGGTGACGATGGTGCACCGCCATATCCACGGCACCGTGGTGACGATCTTCACCGAATCCACCACCGACACCGGTGCCGGCTACCTCAGCCACACCTACACCAGCCAGTACGCGGACCCCGCCACCGGCGCCGCCAAGGGCGGTAAGAGCCGCTTCACCGACACCTTCGTGCCCCTCACCGAGGCCGGCCCCTGGGTGCTCAGCGAGCGCGTGGTGGAGACCGAGGCCCATGGCGACACCCCCGCCGGCCGCCAGGTGTTCCGCTTCGAGGCGCTCGCGCCCCTGGGCTGAGGGCCTCGGCCAGCGGCCGGCTGAGCCCTCAGCCCGGCATGGTCACGAACTCCTCGGCCACCGAGGGGTGCAGGGCCATGGTGCGGTCGAAGTCGGCCTTGGTGGCGCCCATGCCGATGGCGATGGCCGCCATCTGAATGATCTCGGCGGCGTGCTCGCCCACCATGTGGGCCCCCAGCACCCGGTGGCTGGCGGTGTCCACGATCAGCTTCAGCAGCACCTTGGGATCCCGTGCCGGCAGGGCCTGGCTCATGGGCCGGAAGCGGGCCCGGTGCACCCGGATGCCCTCCACGCCGCAGCGGTCGATCGCCTGCTCCTCGGTGAGCCCCACGCTCGCCAGCTCCGGCTGGGAGAACACGGCGCTGGCCACCAGGTTGTGGTCCACCTGGCGGGGCCTGTGGCCGTACACCGTGTCGGCGAAGGCGCGGCCCTCATCCACCGCCACCGGGGTGAGATTGATCCGGTCGGTCACATCGCCCACCGCGTAGATCCCCGGCACATTGGTGCGCTGATCGGCATCCACCGGGATGCGTGGTCCCTCCACGGCCACGCCGGCGGCCTCCAGGTTGAGGCCCTGCAGGAAGGGGCGGCGGCCGGTGGCCAGCAGCACGCCGCCGCAGGCGATCGCCTCGCCGCTCTGGGTGGTGACCGTGAGTTCTCCTGGGGCGCACTGGCCGGTGATCGCGGCGGGCGAGTGGGCCAGGCGGATCGCGATGCCCTCGGCCTCCATGGCCACCCGCACCGCCTCGCTGGCCTCGCGGTCGAAGCCACGCAGCAGGTGGTCGCCACGCACCAGCTGGGTCACCTGCACGCCCAGGCCGTTGAGGATGCTGGCGAATTCGCAGGCGATGAAGCCGGCGCCCACCACCACCACCGCCTCGGGCAGCGACTCCAGCTCGAACAGGTCGTCGCTCACCCAGCCGAGCTCGGCGCCCGGGATCTCGGGCCGGCTGGGACGGCCGCCCACGGCGATCAGGATCCGCTCGGCCTCCAGCTGCCGCTCGCTGCCATCGGCGGCCGTCACCACCACGCTGTTGGCGCTGCTGAAGCGGCCCCAGCCCCGCACCAGCTCCACGCCGGCCTTCTCCAGGAAGCCGATGTGCAGGCCGTTGAGCCGATCCACCTCGGCGCGCACGTTGGCGAGCAGGCGGGAGGCATCGAGGCGCACGTCGCCCACATCCCAGCCGTAGCTGGCGGCATCGGCGAGCAGGTGGCGGTAGGCCGAGCCGTACACCAGCAGTTTCTTGGGCACGCAACCGCGGATCACGCAGGTGCCGCCCACCCGGTCGCCCTCCACGATCGCGACGCGGGCGCCGTAGGAGGCGGCGCGCTTGGCGGCGGCCAGCCCGCCGGAGCCGGCGCCGAGCACGATCAGATCGAAGCGGTCGCTCATGGTGGGGTGGCAGAGGAGGGGGCTGGGGCCCGGGAGCCGCGGGGCTGGTCGGAAATTAGGAGAGCCGCGGCAGGGCGATGGGGGTCTGCTGGCTGGGGCCTCGCCTGCGGCTGGTGATGGCGGCGCCAGGCCTCAGCGCCGGTGAGGGCCGCCGAGCCGATCAGCAGCAGCGAGAAGCCCTGGCGCAGGTGCCGGTCGCTCAGGTGCGGGGCCAGGCGCTGGCCCAGCACGGCCCCGATGGCTCCACCGGCCAACAGGGGCAGCAGCAGCGGCAGGCTGGCGGCGGGCCAGTGGCCCTGGGCGGCGAGGGCCACCAGGGCATTCACCGCCAGCAGCAACAGGCTGGTGCCACTCGCCAGGGCCATCGGCAACCCGGCCAGCAACACCAGGGCCGGCACGATCGCAAAGCCGCCGCCCACCCCGGCGATGCCGGTGAGCAGTCCCACCAGCACCCCCTGGACAGCCAGCAGCACCGTCTGCTCCGCCGGAGCGTCGCAGCTGTCCCTGCCCGGCGGGCGGCGGTTGAGCAGCCAGGAGGCCACCAGGGCGGCGATGGCGAACACTGCCAGCTGCACCGGCTCGGGGATGTGGCCGGCCTTCACCCAGCTGCCGCCGATCCAGCTGCCGGCCAGCGCCGGAATCCCCAGGATCAGGGCCGGCCGTGGGGCGAACTGGCCGCGACGGATCGTCGGCCCCAGGTTGGCCAGGGCCAGCAGCATCACCACCAGCAGCGAGAGGGGAACGGCCTCCTGGGTGGGCAGGCCCGCGCCGCTCACCAGCAACGGCAGCAGCAGGATCGAGCCGCCGGCGCCGAGCACCGAGAGCAGAAAGCCGATCAGGCCGCCGCCGGCGCCGAGCAGCACGACGCTGCCGAGCGAGAGGCCCATCAGCATCAGAGGCTCACGCGGTTCCAGGGCATCACGGCCAGCAGGCGGGCCATGCCGCAGAAGCCGCTGACGCCGGCGAACACCAGGCCCGCGCCCACGAACCAGGTGAGCAGAATCCAGCCCGGGGCCACGGTGTTGCTGAGGATCAGCCCGAGCAGCACCAGGGACCCGGCGGCGATCTGCACCTGGCGCATCAGCGGTAGCGGTGCGTTGTTGAGCTTGCGAACTGGCAGTCCGGCCTGCTGCCAGGCGGGGATGCCCCCCTCGAGCTCAGCGAGAGGATCGGGATGGCCCTGTTGCAGCAGCTGGGCCAGGGCGTTGGCGCTGCGGTTGCCGCTTTGGCACACGAGCACCAGGGGCCCGCGCGGCAGATTGGCCTGGGTAATACGCGAGAGCGGCACATTCAGGCTGCCGGCGATGTGGCCGCCGGCGTACTCCATCGGCTCGCGCACGTCGATCACGGTGACGGTCTGGGCGGCGAGCTGATCGGCAAGGGCTTGGGCGCTGACCCGTCCCGTCGCGAGAGATGCCGGGCGGATCGGGCTGTGGAGGCTGGTCATGGGTCTTGGGGTCGAGAGGGAGAGGGGTGGGCTGGCTTACGCGGAAGGGGGTTCAGCGGCGGCGTGCGCGATCGGGTAGCCCTTGGCCTGCCAGCCGGCCAGGCCGCCGCGCAGGTTGGCCACCTGGGATCGGCCGGCCTTGAGTAGTTGCTGGGTGGCGAGGGCCGAGCGGCTGCCGGAATGGCACACCACCACCACGGGCCGATCGACGGGGATGTCGCCGAGGCGGTCCTCCAGCTCCGGCAGGGGGATCAGCAGGCTGCCGCCGATGCGCCCATCGGGGCCCTCGGCCTCCTCGCGGGAGCGCACATCGAGGATGGTGAGGGCGCCGCGGTGGTCCGCCACCCAGGCGGGCGGGAGCTCCGGCAGGCCGGCGTAGCTGCGCTGCAGCGGTGCCCAGCTGGCGGCCGTTGCCGGGGAGGCCTCGCGCGGCTTGCCGGAGCGCAGGTTCCCCGGCAGGGCCTCCGCGATCTTGTTGGGGTGCGGCAGCTTCATCGACTCCATGTGCCCCACGAAGTCGCGCTCGGTGGCGGCGCCGCCCAGGCGGGCGTTGAAGGCCTTCTCCTCGGCCACCGAGGTGACCGTGCGGCCGGTGTAGTCGTGGCCGGGGTAGAGCAGGCAGCTGTCGGGCAGGCTGAACAGCTGCTCGGTGATCGATCGCCAGAGGGTGTGGGCGTTGCCCTGCTGGAAGTCGCAGCGGCCGCAGCCCCGCACCAGCAGGGCATCGCCGGTGAAGGCCATCGACTGGTCGTCGAGCACGTAGCTGAGGCAGCCATCGGTGTGGCCGGGGGTGCTGCGCACCTCCAGGCCGCGCACGCCGAAGCGCACCCGGTCGCCGTGGTGCAGCGGCAGGGTCACGTTCTCGGCGCGGGCGGCGGCGGCCAGGCCGATGGCGCAGCCGGTGGCCTCGTGCATCAGCCAGCTGCCGGTCACGTGATCGGCGTGGGCGTGGGTGTCGATCGAGGCCATCAGGTCGATCCCCAGTTCCTGGATCAGGGCCAGATCGCGGGCGTGCTGCTCGAACACCGGATCGATCAGCACCCCCTCGCCGCTGGTCACATCGGCCAGCAGGTAGGTGAAGGTGCCGGTGGCGGCATCGAACAGCTGGCGCAGCAGCAGGGGGCCGCCGCCGGCGGCCTGCTGCAGCAGGGAAGTGGCAGGAGAGGGAGCCAAGGCCGGAACCTGAGAGCTTTTATGAGCTTATGCGCATAGCTCAGGGTTGGCAAGTCTCCGGTGTCGGTCGCCCCTCGGTCGAGGGGTGCATAATGCGTCTATCGCCATACCGCAGTCGTCATGGGTGCCGACGGCTCCATGCCCAGCCCCCAGTTGCTGGAGGAGTACAGCCAGTTCTTCCGGCTTCTGAGTGAGCCCGCCCGACTGCAGCTGCTCTGCCAGCTCAAGCAGGGCCCGATGGATGTGGCCGGCCTGATCGCGGCCACCGGCTTCTCCCAGTCGCACATCAGCCGCCAGCTGGGCCAGCTGCAGCGCGCCGGCCTGGTGAGCTGCGAGCGCGATGGCGTCCGCACGATCTGGAGTGCCGACAATGCCCTGGTGGATGACCTCTGTGCCCTGGTGCAGAACCGGCTCCGCCAACGCCTTCAGGACCAGCTGCAGCAGCTCTCGGCGGCGTAATGGCGTGATCGGCGCGCCAGGCCGGCAGGGATCTACAGCAGCCAGCCGGGCCGCAGTAGCAACGCCAGGCCCAGCAGCAGCATCACCACCCCGCTCAGCAGCTTCAGCCAGCGGCCGCCGCGCTCCGTGAGGCGGTTGCTGCTGAGGGCGAGCACCGCCAGCGTCACCATCAGGGCGTCATCGGCCATGTAGCCCACGCTGTAGAGCCCCAGGTAGCCGTAGTGGGCCCAGGCCGGCAGGTTCTGCTGGCTGAGCACCGCCGTGTAGAGCGCCGGGATGCCGGCGCTGCAGAGCAGCTCTGCCGCATTCACCACAACTGCCAGCACGGCCACCCCCGCCAGGGCCGGCAGCAGGGCCTGGCTCTGCAGCACGGCCCGCATCCGGGCTGCGATGCCGGGCTTGGCGCTGGCCGGTATTGCCAGGGTGAAGGCCGCGCCGGAGCGGGCGATCTCGCGGATGTTCACCAGCCCGATCACCAGGGCGAGGGTCCCCAGCACCAGCCGCAGACCATCCCCCAGCCCCACCGCCAGGAACACGTTCAGCCAGGCGGCCATGAAGGCGTAGTACACCGCACCGCTCACCAGGACGAAGGTGCCGGCCACCAGGGCCATGCGGCGACGATCGCGCCAGTGCACCAGCAGGGCTAGCAGAAACAGCAGCACCCACATGGCGCAGGGGTTGAAGCCATCCAGCAGGCCCAGGGCCAGCGTGAACAGCGGCAGTCCGAGGCGCTGAGCGCTGAGCTCGCCCAGGGGGCCGGCCCGCACCGTCGGGCTCGGCTGGTGGAGTTGATCCACCAGCTGCCGCAGCTTCACGCCCGTGCTCCCGGGGTTGTCGAACCCCACCAGCACCGTGCCGTTGACCACGAAGGTGGGCACCCCCGGGGCGCGGATGCCGGCTCGCTTGCTGTGGCGCAGCAGATCGGCGAGGGCCGTGGGGTCGTCGTCGAGGGAGCGCAGGCGTAGCTCCAGCTCGGGATGGCTGCGTTGCAGGTGGGGCAGAAAGGCCTCGGCGGCGGCGCAGTGGGGGCAGCCCCGGCGCACGAACACCTCCAGGGTGGGCTGCGCCAGGGCGGGCCGGGGCCCCAGGGTCAGCAGCAGGCCGAGGAGCAGGCCCAGCAGCAGGCCCGGCCACCCTCGGAAGCCCTGCCCCGGGGGCCTCAGCCGTTCCCCGCGTCTGTTCCGTGCCACCACCGCCAGCTCTCCATGGGGATCAGCCGCCCGAGTCCCACCAAGGTCACCATCGGCACGCTCGCCATCAGCGGCAACAGGACGGAGCCGAGCAGCGCCCCGAACGGCTAGGGCAGGGCCGTGCTGAGCCCACGGCTGTTCAGCACGCCACGGGGCGGGCCTCGCGCAGGATGCGTTGCCCGCCCCTCAGCACCAGCAGACTGATCCCCGCGCCGATCACCAGATCGGGGATGCGGCTGCCGCTCCAGGCCACCAGCAGGCCGGCCACGATCACGCCCAGGTTGGCCAGGGTGTCGTTGGTGGAGAAGATCGCCGAGGCGCGCATGGGCAGGCCCCCCTCGCGGTGCCGCCGCACCAGGATCAGACAGGTGAGGTTGGCGAGCAGGGCCAGGGTGCCGATGGCCACCATCACGGCGCTGATCGGCTCACTGCCCAGCAGGGAGCGCCGCAGCACATCCAGCAGCACCCACCCGGCCAGGGCGATCTGCAACCTGCCGCTGAGGTCGGCGGCCCGGCGCTGTTGCCTGAGGCTGCGGCCCACCGCCAGCAGGCTGAGGGCATAGACGCCCGCATCGGCGATCATGTCGAGGGAGTCGGCGATCAGGCCGCTGGAGCCGGCGCGGATCCCGAAGACGACCTCCACCACCGCCATGGCGGCGTTGATCAGCAGCACCACCCAGAGGGTGCGCCGTTCCATGGACTGCGCCGCCTGGGCGGCGATGTCGGCGGCACAGCCGCAGCCGGAGTGCAGGGGTGATGGTGGCAACGCTGGGGATCGACGTGATCGGCCTCGATCACTTTCCACCAGGCGAGCAGGCCATCAGGTGGCGGCCACGGTTTGTGACGCTGCCCTCGCTGTCTCCTTCCGCTTGGGCCCACTGGTCGTTGGCCACCCCGACCTGGGCCGCGCACGACGCAGCCCAGGTGGCTGCCGATGGCCTGGATGCCGTAGCTGCCGATGGCGTCGTCACCCTGCACGATCAGCTCGCTGGGATCGCCTTTGAGGCTCTGCACCAGGCTGCGGTCGCCCTCCTTTGCTGTCACGGGATGTGGATGCCCCTCACTGCGCCCTGGAGCTCGCCTGCAAGCGCTGGACCACCTCTGCCCAGGTGGGCCAGTGCGACCGAGCCGATGCGGGCCGGAGCGGCCTAACCCGAGCAGATTGAAGCCATGGGCCAGTCCTTCAACTCTTCGAACCCCGCCCCCCGCGTTCGCCAGGCCTCAGAGAGTGAGGCCGAGCGCTGGGACCAGCGCTACCGCGACGGCAGCGATGGCTGGTAACTTGACCAGCTCGCTCCGCCCATGGCGATGGTTCTGCGTCGGCATCCCCTGGCGCTCCAACGGGAGGGGAGGGTGCTGGTGCCCGGTTATGGCCGCGGGCATGAAGCCGCGCTGCTGGCGGAGCTGGGCTTATCCGTCTAGCACCTGGACGTCCTGGCCATTGGTAGGGGCGGGGTCTGGGGTGCGGTGTCGGGGGGCCACAGAAAAGGGCCTGGCTGAGACCAGACCCCGGTGTTGCCCTGGCTATGGCTACGGGAGTGAGCGATGAAGGCGATCAGGCTGGGTGCGGTTCAAAGTCGCACTAACCGATCGCGGGCGCCTGCAGGGCCACTGGTTTCGACGGCACCGCCGCTAGGTCGAGCGGGAAGTTGTGGGTGTTGCGCTCGTGCATGGCTTCAATGCCCAGGCCACCACGGTTGAGGATGTCGGCCCAGGTGTTGAGCACATGGCCCTGGTGGTCGAGCACCGAGTGATTGAAATTGAAGCCGTTCACGTTGAAGGAGAAGCTGATCACCGCCAGGGTGGCAAACCAGATCCCCACCACGGGCCAGGCGGCCAGGAAGAAGTGGAGGCTGCGGCTGTTGTTGAAGCTGGCGTATTGGAAGATCAGCCGACCGAAGTAGCCGTGGGCGGCAGTGATGTTGTAGGTCTCTTCTTCCTGGCCGAACTTGTAGCCGCGGTTCTGCGACTCGGTCTCGGTGGTCTCACGGACCAGGCTGGAGGTCACCAGGGAGCCGTGCATGGCAGAGAAGAGGCTGCCCCCAAAGACACCCGCCACGCCAAGCATGTGGAAGGGGTGCATGAGCACGTTGTGCTCAGCCTGCAGCACCAGCATGAAGTTGAAGGTGCCGGAGATGCCCAGGGGCATCGGATCGGAGAAGGAGCCCTGACCGATGGCATACACCAGCAGTACGGCGGTGACGGCGCCCACGGGGGCGCTGTAGGCCACGGCGATCCAGGGACGCATGCCCAGGCGGTAGCTGAATTCCCACTCGCGGCCCAGATAGGCATAGATGCCGATCAGGAAGTGGAAGATGATCAGCTGGTAGGGGCCGCCGTTGTAGAGCCACTCATCGAGGCTGCTGGCCTCCCAGATGGGATAGAAGTGCAGGCCGATGGCATTGGAGCTGGGCACCACGGCGGCCGTGATGATGTTGTTGCCGTAGAGCAGGCTGCCGCTGATCGGCTCGCGGATGCCGTCGATGTCAACGGGCGGTGCGGCGATGAAGGCGAGGATGAAGCAGGTGGCCGCCGTGAGTAGGGTCGGGATCATCAGCACGCCGAACCAGCCGATGTACAGGCGGTTGTTGGTGCTGGTGATCCAGTCCTTGATGGCCCCCCAGCGATGGCCCCGGGGCGGGGCGAAGGTGGTTGTCGTCATGGATGGATGAGGACGCAGGAGTGGGCTGCGGGATGGGCCGTGGGCCCCGCGGCGCGGAGAGCCACCCACGGGTCCGACCGGCCCTTGCGTCAGCCTGTCATAACGATACTGTGGAACAACGCTAGAACGGCTAGCCGGTGATGGGTGTCTGTGCTGGTTCTCTTTGGTGTGGTCTTGGCCTGCGGCTGAGGTGTTCTGGGGTGCCGGGGCTGGATCGGCCTCTGGGCCTGGCCTGGCGGGGCGGTGTCCTTGTGCTGCTGCTGCTCTGGTTTTTGGCCTGGTTCCCTGTGGCCCCGGTTCACGCCTTGGAATCCTCCACGCGCTGGACGCTCCAGGACCGCTCGGGGGGGCGCTGGGGGCTGGTGCTGCTGAGCCAGTCCGACCGTTCCTATCCCCCGGGATGGCGCCTGCGGCTGAACGCCATGGGGGCCCAGCTCCCGCTCGACCATCAGCGCCCCCTGCGCCTTGAGGATGGACAGGGAGGGGTCTGGGTGCTGGCCAACCGCAGCCAGGAATTAGTGCCGGTGGGTCCGGCGCCGTTGCCGCCCACGGCGGCGCAGTTCGATGCGTCTGGGCTGCAGCCAGCGCCAACTGGTTTCCTGCCCCTGCGCCTGCAGGTGCCTCTGGAGGCTGTGGACTCCGCTCCCGATGCAGAGCTCACCCTGGGCCCGGACTCGGTGATGGCACTGCGAGAGCTCGCCGAGCAGCTCACCCGCGAAGCGGGCTTTGGCGATGCCCACGCAAGGCAGGCCCCATAACGGGGACGGGAGGGTCGGGTCGAAGCTGCTGGAGAGGTCGCCTCGGCGCGAACGCTTAACTGCAGTGCCGGCTCCGAGCTCCCTCCAGCTGCGCCCCCTCCAGCTGGCAGCCATCCAGGACGCAGTCGCGCAGGTCGCAGCCCCGCAGGTCGGCCTCCCGCAGGTCGGCGTTGCGCAGATCCGTGCCGTAGAGACAGGTGTAGCGCAGGTCGGCCCCATGCAGCTGGGCACCCTGCAGCAGGGCAAAGCTCAGATCGGCTCCCCGGAAATCGGCGCCCCCCAGGTCGGTGAGCTGATCGAGGCCGCTGCGGAAGTCGGCCTCCACCAGGCGGGCCTCCACCCAGCGGCTGCCGGCGGCCACCACGCCGCGCAGGCAGGCGCGGTGCAGCAGGGCGCCGGAGAAATCGGCCCCTTGCAGTCGTGACCCGGAGAGATCGGCCTCATGCCATCGCGAGTGGCCGGCCTGGGCCCTGGAGAGGTCGGCTCCCCAGAGCAGCGCCTGCTGGAAGCTGCACCGCTCCAGGTTGGCGCCGCTGAGGTTGGCCCGTCCGAAGCGGGCCTCCTTGAAGCCGCTGTCCTGCAGATCGCAGCCGGCGAGATCGAGATCCACGCCATCGAGATCCAGCAGGTTCAGGCCCGGGAAGGAGCGCTGGCCGGCGGCCAGGGCGGAGCGCAGCTCCTCCAGCGACTCCGGCAGCGGTCCGGAGGGGGCCATGCCGCCAGCGGCCATCAGAGGATGGCGGCCAGGGCGTCGAGCTGCTGGCGCCGGGCGGCCAGCAGCAGCTTCTCGGCCTGGCCGATCAGCTTGAACACCGACTTGTCGATCACCTCGTAGAACACGAGCGAGCCCTCGGGCCGGCGCTGCACCACGCCGGCGATGGTGAGCAGCTTGAGGTGCTTGGACACCAGGGCCTGGCTGAGGCCCGTCTTCTCCACCACGGCCGTCACGTTGAGCTGGCCGCCGCGCAGGGCTTCGAGCACCGCCAGGCGGTTGGGCTCGGAGAACACCTTGAAGTACTCGGCCAGGGCTTCCATGGGACTGGGGGCGTGGATTGGGGTGTGGGCTGCTGGGTGTGGCGGAGTGGGCGGCGGCCTGTGCAAGCGGTTTGCGCCGGAAGTTCGAGCAAACGGGGCCTGAGGCAAGGCTAGCACCAACATCGCGGCAGCACGGGGTGTCGATACAACGGTTGCCGGCTGCCCAGTATCACGATGGTGTTGTTTCGCTGGTAGGGTGTGGAGCGCGTCCATCCCTCTCCGCCGCGATGCCCGTGGTTTCCGTCCTGGCGCCGCCGTCGCCTCCCGCTCCATCCCTTTCCCCCGGCCGGTCCTCCGGCTTCCGCTGGCCGCGGCAGTGGGCCGAGCAGGTGCCGCTGCTGGAGCGCCAGCACGACCGGCTGGAGGCCCTGCTGGCCGAGCTGGTGGACCTGTACCGCCAGCCCCTGATGGCCGCCGGGCCCGGCGGGACCCCAGCCGCCCAGCTGGCCCTGGACCTCTGCTGCCGCCGCCTGCTCTGGCAGCTGCGCCTGCACCTGCGCCTTGAGGAGCGCTGGCTCGAGGCCAGTGGCTGCCTCTGCCCGGGGCACCGCGCCGGCCACCGCGATGCCGCCCGCGCGGCCTTCGAGGGCTACCGCCAGGCCGGCCCGGACCGCTCCGCCCGCCTCGACTGGCTGCTCGCCATCCAGACCTGGTTCGACCGGCACCGGGCCGGGCCCGACGCCAACGCCTACGCCCTGGCCAGCGCCGCCGCCGCCTCCGCGACTGGCGCCAGCGCCGCCGATCCCCACGCCACGACTCACCGCCCTACGGCTCACCGCTCCGCCGTCACCCCCGCCTGATCGCCGCCATGACCGCCACCGTTCCGTCCGCGGCCACCGCCGCCCCGGGCACTGCCCTCTCCCCCGCCGCCGGCCCGGCTCCCCACCTGCGGGAAGACCTGCTGACCCCGCGCTTCTACACCACCGAGATCGACAAGGCCGCGACGATGGACCTGGAGGGCCAGCGCCAGGCCTTCGACGCCATGCTCGGCGAGATGGAGACCGACTACAACCGCGATCACTTCGATCGCAAGGCTCCCCTCGACCGCCTCAAGGACCTCTCGCCGGCCGAGAAGGAGGCCTATGAGAGCTACCTGGTGCGCTCTTGCGTGTCGGAGTTCTCCGGATTCCTGCTGTTCAAGGAACTCTCGCGCCGCCTGTTCAAGGCCAGCCGCCCCGAGCTGGGCCGCCTGTTCCAGTTGATGGCCCGCGACGAGGCCCGCCACGCCGGCTTCCTCAACAGGGCCCTGGTGGCCGAGGGCATCGAGATCGACCTGCCCTCACTGAGTGGCAAGCGGCCGATCACCTGGTTCCCGCTCAGCTGGGTGCTGTATTCGGTGTACCTCTCCGAGAAGATCGGCTACTGGCGCTACATCCTGATCGACCGGCACCTCAAGGCCCATCCGGACAACAGCTTCGCGCCGCTGTTCGATTTCTTTGAGCCCTGGTGCCAGGACGAGAACCGCCATGGCGACATCTTCAACGTGCTGATCCGCTGCAACCCCGGCCTGCGCCAGGGTCTGCGCGGCCGGTTGCTGAGCCGTTTCTTCCTGTGGTCAGTGTTCCTCACCCACAGCCTCACGGTGTGTGAGCGGGGCAATTTCTACCGGTTGCTCGGTATGGATCCGGCCCTGTTCGACGAGGAGGTGATGCGCCAGACCAACCGCACCGCCCGCCGGGCCTTCCCGGTGGTGTTCGCCCTGGAGGGCCGCACCTTCTTCGAGCTGCGCGATCGCCTCGTCGAGACTTACCGCGCCATCAAGGCCCTGGCCGAGGAGCCCGCCGGCCTGGGCCGCGTTCTGCGCAAGCTGGGGCTGCAGGTGCGCTTCGCCGGCCTGCTGCTGCGCCAGTTCGCCCAGCCGATGGTGGCCAGCGCGGAGGGAGCATGAGTTCGGCCTCCATGGCCCCGCTGCCGCCGCTGCGGCGGGGCATCGCGGTGGAGCCCCGGCGGCTGCGCTTCAGCTGGGGCACCGTCGGCTTCATGGTGGCGATCCATGGCCTGGCGTTGGTGGCCCTGCTACCGCGCTTCTGGAGCCCCACGGCGGTGGTGGTGCTGCTGGTTCTCTACTGGCTCACCGCCTGTGTGGGGGTGACCCTCGGCTACCACCGGCTGCTGGCCCACAGCTCCTTCCAGGTGCCGCGCTGGCTGGAGGCGGTGATCACCACCTGCGGCACCCTCAGCTGCCAGCACGGCCCGATCGACTGGGCCGGCCTGCACCGCCACCACCACCTGCACTCCGATGATCCGGCCGACCACCACAACAGTCATCTGGGCTTCTGGTGGAGCCACTTCGCCTGGATGCTGCACGACGTGCCCGCCAAGCGCTACGTGCGCCAGCTCACCCCCGACCTGCAGCGGGTGGCCTATTACCGCTGGCTGAACCACAACTTCCTGCTGCTGCAGCTGCCCCTGGCCGTGGTGCTCTACGCCCTGGGCGAGGTCACGGGTGCCGGTGGCTGGGCCCTGGTGCTGTGGGGCATTCCGCTGCGGCTGGTGCTCGTCTACCACGTGACCTGGCTGGTGAACTCCGCCACCCACCGCTGGGGCTATGTGAGCCACCGGAGCGGCGATGGCTCCCGCAACAACTGGTGGGTGGCCCTGCTCAGCTTCGGGGAGGGTTGGCATAACAACCACCACGCCTACCCCAGCAGCGCCCGCATGGGCTTCCAGTGGTGGGAGCTCGACCTCACCTGGCAGCACATCAGCCTGCTGCAGCGGCTGGGCCTGGCCCGCCGCATCCGACTGGCGGCCCCCCTGCACGCCCCGTCGCAGGCCACCCGCCCCTTCCCTTCACGCCATACCCGATGACGCATCGCCACTCCGTCGCCCCAGCCCCCAGCCCCGATCCCAGCAGCCCCACCTACCGCGAGGCCTACAGCCGCATCAACGGCGTGGTGGTGGTGGGCGAGGGCCTGGCCGATCGCCATTTCCGGCGGCTGGCCCGCGCCATCCCGGAGGACGGCGCCGAGCTCCTGCGCCTCGGGGCGATGGAGGGCCGCCACGCCCGCGACTTCATCGGCTGCGGCGCCAACCTGGGCGTGCGGCCCGATGCGGCCCTGGCCAAGCGGCTGTTCGCCCCCCTGCACGCCCTGTTCCAGGTGTGCGACCGCACGGGTGATCTGGCGGGCTGCCTGGTGATCCAGTGTCTGATCGTGGAGTGCTTCGCCGTGGCGGCCTACCGCGCCTACCTGCCCGTGGCCGATCCCTACGCCCAGCCGATCACCGCGGCGGTGCTCGCCGACGAGGCCGAACACCGCAACTACGGCGAGCAGTGGCTCCAGGGCCGCTTCGCCGAGATGGCTGCGGCGGTGGCGGCGATCTGCCGGCGCGCCCTGCCGGTGACCCTGCAGATCCTGCAGGCCGTGGCGCCGGACATGCGCGCGATCGGCATGGATCCCGCCGATCTGGTGGGCAGCTTCTGCGAGCTGTTCGAGCAGTCGCTGGTGACGATCGGCTTCAGCGGCGCCGAGGCCCGGCGGCTGGTGTTCCGCTCCGTGGCGGCGGTGCCGCTGGGCTGAGCCGGTTCGCGGCTGCTGGATTGTTCCGCAGCTGTCAGGCCCGCCTCGGGAGGTGGTGACTGACCGGCCCCTTTCGGCCCGGGAGACCCCAAGGTCTCCCGGGCTTTCTCCTGGGCTCAGTTCCGCCCTGACGGAGCCAGAGCCACAGCTGCCAGGGGTGCGGCCGGCGGCAGCGCGGCGGCCTGCTGGGTCAGGGTCTCCGGTTGCAGGTCGCAGGGGCGGATGGCCCCACCGAAGCGCAACTGCAGCCAGGTGAGCGTTGCTGGATCGGCGGCGGCCACGGCCTCTTCCCCGGCCGGGCCCAGGCCCAGCTGCCGCACCACGGCCGGCGGCAGAAACCAGATCGCGGCCTCGGCCCCCTTGTGCTCGCGGTGCTCCTGGATCAGCTCCCGCAGCTGGCCGTCGCCGCTGAGCTGGCCCTGGGGGGCGAGCAGCAGGCCCAGGCGACTGGAGCCGTCTGGGGTGGCGGACGCGCCTGCTGAGCGGCCCCCGTTGGAAACGGCCGCGGCGGTGGCTTCGGCAGAGGCGTTGGTGTGGTCTTGGGCGGCGGAAGAGATGGACTGGGGGGGGGGGGGGGGGGGCCATGGCGGGCAGGGTTGCAACGAAATTGCAACCTCGGAACAGCAGAAAAACGATAGCGTTATAGCGTTGGCTCGAGCCGGGCCTGCGGGTCCCTCCCGGCGTTCGCTTCGCCTTCTGCCATGACCACCACCCATCGCACCCCCCGCGCCTCCGGCCACCCCGGCGCTTCCGCCCATCCCGGAGCCCCTGGTCGCACCGGAGTCCCTGGCCAGCCCGCCGATGCCGAGGGCACCATCTCCACCCATGCCGGCGGCGACGATGCCGCCCTGCGCAGGGGCTTCGGTCCGCGGGTGCGCCGGCTGCATGCCCGCATCGGCGCGGCCCATCGCCAGGCCGAGGGCATGGTGTTTTCCCGAGCCCTGCTGGAGGGCCAGGTGAGCCCCTTCCAGCTGGCTGCCCTGCTGCGGGCCCTGCGGCCGGCCTATGCCCTGCTGGAGCAGCAGGGACCCGAGCTGGCCGCCGCCCTCGGTTCCACGGCCATCCCCTGGGCGGATCTGGCCCGCAGCCAGGCCCTGGCCCAGGACGCCGAGGCCCTCGCCGTCCTGCCCGCTTCGCCCGCCTCGGCGGCCGCGGCCCTGTGGCTGGAGCAGCTGCGGGTGCTGGCCCAGCGGGCCCCGCATCGGCTGATGGCCCACGTCTACGTGCGCTACGGCGGTGACCTCTCCGGCGGCCAGCAGCTGGGTGGCCAGGCCAACGCGATCCTGCAGGCCCACGGCCTGCCGGCGCTGCACTTCTGGGCCTTCGATCGGCCCACCGCCGAGCTGAAACAGGCCCTGCACGACGGCTTCGAGCAGCTGGATCTCTCCCCGGCCGAGGAGGAGGAGCTGCTGGAGGAGGCCGAGGGCGCCTTCCGCGCCACCCAGCGGCTGCTGGCCGAACTGGCGGAGCTGGCCCCGGCCTGAGGGGGGGCGCGCCGGGGCCCCGATCTCACGCCCCAGCGACCGCCGACCTTCCGGCGACCGCCGGCCCTGGGGCTGCCGGACGCGGCCGTCCCATGCCCCGCCGGCGGCCCCCGCCCATCCCTGCCTTCGCCCTGTTCCCTTTCCCACTCCCGCGCACCGCCCCATGCCTCCTGTCGCCAGCCGCACGGCCTCCACCAGCCCCGCCCCCGCCAGCTCCACGGCCCACGGCTCCGCCGCCTGCGGCTCCACGGCCCACGGCGGTACAGCCTCCAGCTCCGCCAGTGCTTCCGCAGCACCCCAGGCGCCGGCGTCACCCCAGTCGAGCCCGCTGGAGCTGCTGCTCAAGTACGACAGGCCCGTGCCGCGCTACACCAGCTACCCCACGGCGGCGGCCTTCAGCCCGGCGGTGGGCGCCGGTGACCTGGCGGCCCAGCTGGCCCAGCCCAGCAGCGAGCTTCTCTCCCTCTACGTGCATGTGCCCTTCTGCCGCCATGCCTGCTGGTACTGCGGCTGCAACCGGGTCACCACCCAGCTGGGCTCCAAGGTGGTGGCGCCCTACCTGGCGGCCCTGGCCAAGGAGCTGGAGCTGATCAGCGCCGTGCTGCCGCAGCGGCGCCGCCTGGCCCAGCTGCACTGGGGCGGCGGCACCCCCAACTACCTCACCGCCGAGGAGCAGACGACCCTCTGGGGGCTGATCGCGGACCACTTCGACCTCGCGCCCGATCTGGAGGCCTCGATCGAGGTGAACCCGGAGTTCCTCAGCCGCGACGGGGCCCTGCACCTGCGCCGGCTGGGCTTCAACCGCCTCAGCTTCGGCATCCAGGACGCCAACCCCGAGGTGCAGCGGGCCGTGAACCGGGTGGTGCCGGTGGAGCAGCTGCGCCGCGCCATGGAGTGGCTGCGGGAGGCCGCCTTCGAGAGCGTGAACGTGGATCTGATCTGCGGACTGCCGCTGCAGACCCCCGAGCGCTTCCGCTCCACCCTGGGGCTGGTGCGTGAGCTGCGGCCTGATCGCATCTCGCTGTTCTCCTTCGCCTACCTGCCCGAGCAGCTGCCGCTGCAGCGCAAGATCGCTGCGGCGGACCTGCCCAGCCAGCGACAACGGCTGGCGATGCTCGATGACGCCAACCAGCTGCTCTGCGCCGCCGGCTACGACGCCATCGGCATGGACCACTACGCCCTGGCCGGCGACAGCCTGGCGGTGGCGGCCCGCGAGAAGCGCCTGCACCGCAACTTCCAGGGCTACACCACCGGCGGCGAGCTGGATCTGCTGGGGGTGGGGCCCACGGCCATCAGCCAGTTCCCCCACCTGTTCAGCCAGAACCAGCGGGACCTCAAGGCCTACTACGGGGCCCTGGAACGGGGACAGCTGCCCGTCGAGCGGGGGCTGGTGGTGCGCGATCCGGCGGTGCTGGAGCGGCGCGCCCTGATCCAGGAGGTGATGTGTCACTTCCAGGTGGATCTGGACCTGGCCCGCTTCGCCACCGAATGGCACGACCTGCAGGCCCTGGAGGCCGATGGCCTGGTGCGGCTGGAGCGGCAGGGCGGGCTCGGCCGGGTGGCGGTGACCAGCCAGGGCCGCTGGCTGATCCGCACGGTGGCCGCCGTGTTCGACCCCGAGCAGCGCCAGCGGGCCAGCGGCTCGCGGCTGGTGTGACGCGCGGCCCAGGTCCCTGGCTGGTTGTGGGCTGCTCCGCTCAGAGCCCGAAGTGGCGGCAGATCAGGAAGGGCACCACCAGGGCCAGGCCCACGGTGAGGGGCGCTCCGTAGCGGGTCATGTCCAGGAAGCGGTAGCGGCCCGGGCCGAACACCATCAGGTTGGTCTGGTAGCCGATGGGGGTGAGGAAGCTCTGGCTGGCGGCGAAGGTGATGGCGAAGATGAACGCCATCGGCGGCAGCCCCAGTCCCGTGGCCAGGGCCGTGGCGATCGGCATCAGCAGCACCACCGTGGTGCCGTTGCTGAGGGCCTCGGTGAACAGCTGCGCCAGCAGGAACACCACCAGCAGCACCGCGTAGGCCGGCCAGCCCGTGAGGGAGTGGAGCAGGTCCGTGGCCAGGGCCTCGGCCAGGCCCGTCTTCTGCATCGCCTCGCTGAAGCAGGAGAGGGAGCCCAGCAGCAGGATCACGTCCCAGCGGATCGAGCGCTGCAGTTCGCCCGGGCGCAGGCAGCCGGTGGCCACCATGACCACCACCGCCAGCAGCACCGCGGCCATCAGGTTCAGCACCTTGAACAGCGGCAGCAGGATCACCAGGGCCGCCACCAGCACCGCCACCCACTTGCGGTTGGTGGTGGGCATGTCCTTCTCCAGTTCATCGAGCAGCACCAGGTCGTTGTTGGCCTGCATGCCGCGGATGGCATCGAGGGGAGCCTGCAGCAGCAGCACGTCGCCGCTCTGGAGCACCACCTGGCCGAGCAGCTCGCGCAGCACCTGGTTGCCGCGGCGCACCGCCAGCAGGGTGGCGTTGTAGCGCTGGCGGAAGCGCAGGTCGCGCACGCTGGTGCCGGTGATCGTGGAGCCGTTGGGCAGCAGCACCTCCACCGTGCGCATCGTGGTGATCTCCGGATGGCCCATCTCCTCGAGGGCCTCCTCCTGGTCGGCCTGCGGCGAGAGGAGCACGGTGTGCTCCTGCTGCAGCCGCAGCAGGGTTTCCCGGTTGCAGCGCAGCACCAGCCGGTCGCCCACCTGCAGCACCCGATCGGCCAGGGGCGCGCTGAAGATCTGGGCGCCGCGCTGCAGTTCCAGCACGTCCACGTCGTAGCGGCGCTGCAGGCGGCTGTTGTGCAGCGACTGGCCGGCCAGCTCCGAGCCCTCCGGCACCAGCACCTCGGTGAGGTAGCCCTCGCGGGCCAGGGTGCCCAGCAGGTCGCCGTCGTCGAGACCCCGGTCCGGCAGCAGCCGGTCGGAGGCCCAGAGCATGTAGAGGCTGCCCAGCAGCCACACCGGAATGCCGATGGCGGTGAAGCTGAACAGCTCCAGGGAGCCGAAGCCCAGCTGGCGGCTCACGTCGCTGGCCAGCAGGTTGGTGGAGGTGCCCAGCAGCGAGATCGTGCCCCCCAGCACCGTGGCAAACGACAGGGGCAGCAGCACCTTGGAGGGGGAGACGCCGCGGCGGTGGCACCAGCTTTCGATCACCGGCAGCAGGGTGGCCACGATCGGGGTGTTGGGGATGAAGCCCGAGATCGGCGCCACCACCCCCACCATCAGGGCGATCATGCGCTGGGGGCTGCGCACGGCGTCGGAGCCGATCAGGGCCCGCAGCCGGTCGAGGCCGCCGCTGCGGAACAGGCCGGCCGAGACGGCGAACAGGCCCATCAGGGTGATCAGGGCCGGGCTGCCGAAGCCCTGCACGGCCTCGTCGGGCTTGAGCACCCGGAAGGTCACCAGCAGGGCCGCCGCCAGCAGTCCCGTGACCTCCGGCGCCAGCCAGCCGCCCACAAACAGCACGATCGCGCCTGCGAACACCAGCAGGGTGATCAGGCCGCTGGGCTGGCGCGCCACCTCCAGAAAGGCGCTGCCGGCAACAGCCGCGGACTCACCGGCAGCCGCCGCGGCGAACAGGGAAGGAAGCATGCGGGTGTGGGTTCAGGCCCAGGGACGGGGCATCCAGGCGGCGACTCGGGCGCCGCGCCAGCCGCGGACTATAGGACGGTACCTAGATCGGGAAATGGGCTGAGTGCAGCCCTGGTTGCGCGCGGTCAGGGCTGAGCTCGTCACTAGAGGTAGAAGCCCACGGTGGCCACCACCCGGGTGCCCTGGGCCCTCAGGGCCCGCCGCAGGGTGATGGTGCTCTGGTTGTGGAGCAGGTTCTCCCAGCGGTGGCGGGTCACGAACACCGGCAGCACCACGGTGCAGAACTTGTCGCGGTTCTTGCGGTGATCCACCTCGAAGCGGTGCACGAACTCCAGCACCGGATCGATCAGGGAGCGATAAGGCGACTCGAGCACCACCAGCGGGACCTCCGGCAGCTGGCGCTGCCACTGCTCGCGGAAGGCCTCCGCCTTGCCCAGGCCCAGATCCACGTGCACTGCCACCAGCTCCCCGGCGATCGTGCGGGCGTAGCGCACCGCCTCGAAGCTGCCGCGGTGCAGCTGGCCCACCAGCACCACCACCGGAGCTCCGCCCTCTGAGGGCGCCGGCGGCAGGGTGAGCTTCACATCGGCCGCCAGCCGCAGGCGCCGGGCCACGCTGCGGTAGTGGCGGTGGATCGTGAGGAACAGGGTCACCAGCAGCGGGATCGCCACCACCACCAGCCAGGCCCCCAGCAGGAACTTGCTGTAGAGCAGCACACCCGTCACCACGGCGGTCACGACGCTGCCGAAGCCGTTGATCAGGGCCTTGCCCAGCCAGCCCTGGCTCCGCTCCTTCCACCAGTGCACCACCATGCCGGCCTGGGAGAGGGTGAAGCTCAGGAACACCCCCACGGCGTAGAGGGGGATCAGCCGGGTCACGCTGCCGCCGAACACCACCAGCAGCAGGCCGGCGAATCCGCTCAGGGCCAGGATGCCGTTGCTGAACACCAGCCGGTCCCCCAGGGAGGTGAGCTGGCGGGGCAGGTAGCCGTCCTGGGCGAGGAAGTTGGCCAGCCGCGGGAAGTCGGCATAGGCGGTGTTGGCAGCCAGCAGCAGGATCAGCAGGGTGGAGAGCTGGAGCAGCAGCAGCAGCGGGCCGTTGCCGAACACCTGCTGGCCCAGTTGGTAGAGCAGGGTGGGCCCGTTCTCCCGGTAGACGCTGCCCAGCTGGTGGGCCAGCACGCTGATGCCACCGAACATCGTGGCCAGCAGCAGCACCATCACGGTGAGCACCCGTCGGGCATTGCGCCACTCGGTCGGCTTGAAAGCCATCACCGAGTCGCTGATGGCCTCGATGCCGGTGAGGGCGGCGCAGCCGGAGCTGAAGGCCCGCATCAGCAGCACGCCGCCCACCGCCGCCAGCTCGCCCCCGTGCTCCTCGGTCATGCGCAGGTTCTGCTCCAGCGCCGGCAGGGCGGTGAGATCGCCCTGCAGCAGCTTGAAACCGCCTACCACCACAAGGGTGAGCACGGTGCCCATGAAGATGAAGGTGGGGGCGCTGAGGATCTGGGCGCTGGAGCGCACCCCCCGCAGGTTGGCCACCATCAGCACCGCGATCGCCGCCAGGCAGAGCGGCACGCGGAACGCCTCCAGCTCGGGCAGGTAGGAGGTGAGGGCCGCGATGCCGGCCGCGGTGCTCACCGCCACCGTGAGCACGTAGTCGATCGAGAGGGAGGCCCCGGCCACCAGACCCGGCAGGTCGCCCAGGTTTTCGTGGCTCACCCGGTAGGAGCCGCCCCCCAGGGGGTAGGCCTTGATGGTCTGGCGGTAGCTGATGGCCACGATCACCATCAGGGCGATGATCAGGCCGGTGATCGGCAGGGTGAAGCCCAGGCCCGCGGCACCGGCCATGCCCAGCACCAGCACGATCTCCTGGGTGGCGTAGGCCACCGAGGAGAGGGCATCGGAGCTGAGGATCGCCAGGGCCTCGGCGTTGGTCAGTCGCTCCTCGGCGTGGGCGCTGGTGGGCAGCGGTGCCCCCACCAGGGCCTTCTTGAAGCGGCCGAAGACGGATCGGGCCATGGCACAGCGCCCCAGGGCCGCCGGAACTGAGCCATGAACGCTACGACCGCCACCTGCGCAGCCCCGCGATCCTGACTACGGTCAGGGCCCGGCCGCTCCCCCGCGTGCTGCTCTCCGCCTCCCGGCCGATCGCCGGCCTCAGCTGCGCCGAGGCCCTGGCGGCCCTCGGCAGCGGCGCCGAGGGCCTGAGCCAGGCCGAGGCGGAGCTCCGGCTGCTGCGCTTCGGTGCCAACCGGCTGCCCCAGCTGAAGCGCCGCTCGCTGCTGCTCAAGTTCACCGACCAGCTGCGCCACTTCATGGCCCTGCTGCTCTGGGCCGCCGGCACCATGGCCTTCGTGGCGGGCACGCCGGAGCTGGGCTGGGCGATCTGGAGCGTGATCCTGATCAATGCCGTGTTCAGCTTCTGGCAGGAGTTCCAGGCGGAGCGCACCCTGGCGGCCCTCAGCCAGGTGCTGCCGCGGCGGGTGCGGATCTGGCGCGACGGCAGCCTCCAGGAGCTGGCGGCCGATCAGCTGGTGCCGGGCGATGTGATCGAGCTGGAGGAGGGCGACCACGTGCCCGCCGACTGCCGGGTGCTGCGGGCCGTGCAGCTCTATCTCGATGTGGCGGTGCTCACGGGCGAGTCGCTGCCGGTGGCCCGCAACCCTGAGCCCCTCACCCAGCGGCTCAAGACCTCCGAGGCCACCAACCTGCTGCCGGCCGGCACCACCGTGGCGGCGGGCCGGGCCACCGCCCTCGTCTACGCCACCGGCGCCGAGACCGAGTTCGGCCAGGTGGCCCATCTCACCGCCAGCACGGTGTGCTCCCCCAGCACCCTGGAGCTGCAGGTGGGCCGGATCGTGCGCACGATCACCACCATCGCCCTGTCGATGGGGGCGCTCACCTTCACCGCCAGCCTGCTGTTCGTGGGGATGGGGCCGGTGGAGAGCCTGGTGTTCGCCATCGGCATCATCGTGGCCAACGTGCCGGAGGGGCTGCTGCCCACGGTCACCCTGGCCCTGGCCCTGGCGGTGCGGCGCATGGCCCGGGAGAACGCCCTGGTGCGGCGGCTCTCGGCGGTGGAGACCCTGGGGGCCGTGAGCGTGGTCTGCACCGACAAGACCGGCACCCTCACCGCCAACGCCATGGCCCTGCGGGCCACCTGGCGACCCGGGGATGGCCCCGAACCCATCCGGGCCGCCAGCGCCGGCGGCACCTCCCCCGGCGGCTCCCCCCCGGCTGGCCCCGCCCCGGGCAGCACCGACCTGCTGCTGCTGGGGGCGGCCCTGTGCTCCAACGCCCGCCTCGAGCACCACGGCCGTGCCCCGGAGCCCTGGCGGGCCGTGGGCGATCCCACCGAGACGGCCCTGCTGCTGGCGGCGGTGGCGGCCGGCCTGGATCTGGAGGCGGAGCTGCGGCGGCTGCCGCGGCTGCAGGAGCTGCCCTTCGATTCCGAGCGGCGGCTGATGAGCGTGCTGCTCGACTGGCAGGCCGATCCCCGCTGGCCCGCCGCCACCCAGCGGCTGTCGATCACCAAGGGGGCGCCCCTGGAGGTGCTGGCCTGCTGCGACCGCTGGCTGGATCCGGCTGCCCCCGGACCCATGGGCGCGGGCGTGGCGGTGCTGCTGGGCAGCCCGGAGCGGGCGGCCGTGCTGGCCGCCAACGACCACATGGCCCGTCTGGGCATGCGGGTGCTGGCGGTGGCCTGCCGGCCCCTGGAGCCGGCGGCGCCGCTGCAGGAGCAGAACCTGGTGTTCGTGGGCCTGGTGGGGCTCTACGACCCGCCCCGCGAGGGGGTGAGCGAGGCGATCGCCGCCTGCCACCGGGCCGGCATCAAGGTCACGATGGTCACGGGCGACTACGGCCTCACCGCCGAGGCGATCGCCCGCCAGATCGGCCTGCTGGACCCCCCGCCCGACGACGGCCTGGGCCCCCACTCCGGCGGCACGGTCCCCAACGGGCTCTACGGGAACGGGCTGCACGCGGCCATGGCCGATCCGGTGCGGGTGATCAGCGGCGACGACCTCAACCGCCTCAGCGACGTGCAGCTGCGCCAGGTGATCAAGTTCCGCTCGCGCCTGGTGTTCGCCCGCATGGCGCCGGAGCAGAAGCTGCGGCTGGTGCAGGCCTACAAGGCCCTCGGCGAGGTGGTGGCCGTCACGGGTGACGGCGTCAACGACGCCCCGGCGCTGCGGGCGGCGGATGTGGGCCTGGCCATGGGCCGCAACGGCACCGATGTGGCCCGCGAGGCCGCCGACATCGTGCTGGTGGACGACAACTTCGCCACGATCGTTAGCACGGTGCGCCACGGCCGGGCCGTCTACCAGAACATCCGCAAGTTCATCACCTACATCCTGGCCTCGAACGTGCCGGAGGTGGCGCCGTTCCTGGCGATGCTGCTGCTGCGCATCCCGGCGGCCCTCACGGTGCTGCAGATCCTGGCGGTGGACCTGGGCACCGACCTGCTGCCGGCCTTGGGGCTGGGGGCCGAGCCGCCCGGCCCGGACACCATGGCGGCGCCGCCCCGGCGTCCCGGCGAGGCGCTGATGAACCGGCCGCTGCTGCTGCGCGCCTACCTGTTTCTGGGCCCGATCGAGGCCCTGCTGGCCATGGGGGGATACCTGCTCACCTGGCGCCACTACGGCATCGATCTGGCCGCGCTGCGCCAGCTTGCCCCCGCCCTGCTGCACCACAGCGCCGCCGCCGAGGTGGTGGCGATCCAGCGGCAGGCCTCGGCGGTCACCCTGGGGGTGATCGTGGCGGCCCAGATGGGCAACCTGCTGGCCTGCCGCTCCGAGTGGCGCTCGCTGCTCCAGCTGCCGCTGTTCGCCAATCCGCTGCTGTGGCTGGGCCTGGTGAGCGAACCGCTGGCCTTCGGCCTGCTGCTGGGGCTGCCCGGCCTGGCGGCCGCCTTCCAGCTGGCGCCCTTCCCGCCCGAGCTGCTCGGCTGGCTGGGCCTCGCGCCGGTGGTGATGCTGCTGGCCGAGGAACTGCGCAAGCTGGTGGTACGGCGTCGTCGGTTCCACCGGCTGGCGTCCTCCCGTCCGGGGCCGCCGCTTCCGGGCTCCCCCCTGCAGCCCTCGGCATGAGCCCCTCCCCGTCTCCCTTTGATGCCCCGGCGGAGTTCCCCGCCGCCTCCCCCCGGCCGCCCCTGTGGAGCGACCGGGCCGCCGCCGGCCAGGCGCTGGCGGTGCCTCTGCAGCACTGGCGCGGCGATCCCCAGGCCCTGGTGATCGGCCTGCCCCGGGGCGGGGTGGCCGTGGCGGCGGAGCTGGCCGATGCCCTGGCCCTGCCGCTCTGCACCTGGGCCGTGCGCAAGCTGGCCCACCCCGCGGCGCCGGAGGTGGCGGTGGGGGCCTTGGCGCCGGGGGGCGTGCTGCTCTGGGATGAGCCCTACCTGCAACAGCTGCACCTCTCCCGGGAGCTGCGGCGTCAGCTGGTGCAGGAGCAGGACCTGGAGCTGCAGCGCCGCCAGCGGCTGTTCGCCGATCCGCCGCCCTCGGCGCTGCGGGGCCGGCATCTGCTCGTGGTCGACGACGGCGTCGCCACCGGCCTCACCGCCCGGGCGGCCCTCACCTCCCTGCGCCGCTGCGTTCCGTCGCGGCTGGTGCTGGCCGTGCCGGTGATCGATCGGGAGGTGGCCCGCCGCCTGGAGTCCAGCCTGGAGGGGCTGGTGGATGGCCTGGTGGCCCTGGCCCGGGTGGAGGGGCTCACGGCGGTGGGGGCCTGGTACCGCCACTTCGAGCAGCTCGACGACGCCAGCGTGCAGGCGTTGCTGCGGGATCGCCGTTCAGGCTCCCCGTCCGGGCCCGCGCCCGGAGGCCCTCAGCCCTGCTGATAGGCAGGATCCACCCAGCAGCGGGGCAGGTCCTCACCCGAGGGGAAGACCAGATCCGCCTTGGCGAAGGCCTCCTGCTCCTGCAGCTCTTCGCCGGCGTGGAGGCGGCCGTCCACCTGGGCGGCAAAGGGATCGGCGAGCTGCTTGAGGCTCAGGACCTCCAGCAGGCTGCCATCGGCGCGGGTCTTGAGGAACATCGCTCCACCTCGGAGGCTCTGATTCCGTTCTAGTCAGCGCCCCGCCGCCTGAACGCCGCTGGCCGCCACAGCGATGCAAGCTGCAACGCGAGTGCGGGCGATCAGCGATCTGAGGGGCCGATCGCCCGGCTCACAACCCCGCCGATCAGACCCCCGGGGTTTGTGCCTGGCTGGTCAGAACCACTCCGCGCGGGCCTCGGCCGCCGGGTTGGTGTGGTCCTCCGGGGTGCTGCGCTCAAACTCCAGGCGGATCGAGCGGCGCTGCTCGCCGTCGGCGGCCACGGCCTCGATCGGGTAGAGCTGGCGCCCATCGCGGAAGGGCACCTGCACGCGGAAGCTGCCGTCGGCCTTGAGGGGCACCGGCTCGCCGCCGATGCTGAGGCTGGCATCGGGTTCGGTGGCGCCGTAGACCACCAGCTCGGCATCGGCCACCAGCCAGAAGGAGCGCTGGCGCACCAGCAGGCCTTCGCCGGAGGAGTTGCGGCCGCTGGCCCACAGGCCCACGCCGGAGGCCTGCAGACCGGCCGCGGCCCCCTCCATCAGCTCCAGTTCGTGGAAGGCCTCCGAGCCCCGGCCCACCTGGCGCAGCCGCAGCGTGGCGGTGCGGTACATCAGCTCGTGCAGGGGCAGGCCAGCGCTGGCGGCGGGCTCCAGCAGCGGCTTGGCCGCGGCCTCCACCGCCTGGAAGGGCTCAAAGCTGGTGGGGCTGGCGGTGCTGGGAACCTCGTCGTAGCCGGGGATCAGCGTGGGGGTCGAGCGGGCCAGCAGCACCCAGCCGCCGGCGGCCTGGAAGCCCAGCTCCACCCGGTAGATGCGGTTGCCCAGGGGCAGGGCCACCCCCCACTGGCCAGCCGTGGCCTCCACGGGCAGCTGCTGCAGGGCGTGGGGCGAGCTGTCCTGGCCGTTGAGGCCGGTCACATCGGCGATCCGCAGCCTCAGGGTCTGGCCGCCCTCCACCAGCCGGGCCCGATCGGCGGCGCTGAGCTCCCAGAAGGCGAAGCCCCACTGGGGACCGTGGGCCTCGAAGCTCACCCAGGAGTGGCCCTGGGCGCCGCCGGCCGCCCCGGCGGCTGGCGAAGCTCCGGTGCTCACAGCGGCGGGGCTGGCGGGCTGGGCCGCGATCACCGCGGCGGCGGGGCTGGCCGCCGTCATGCCGTCCGCAGCGGGACCCTCACTCTTGATCCCCAGGGCTTCCAGGGCGCGGCGGGCGAGGTCTCGGATCGAGGGAGCCATGGGAGCCAGATGGGTCGAACCTTCTTAGGTGCCGGACCCCGTCCGCGCGGTCGTGACGGCTGCAAAGGTCCCCGTTCCCTGACCACGCCCCCCCCATCGCTAGAACGGGGCCAGTCCACCCCCCGTGCCCGTGCCTCTGACCAGCGCTCCCGCTGCCGCTCCCCTGAGCTGGTCGGAGCTGGATGCGCTGCTGCCCGCCGGCCCCGACGGGCGGGCCCTGCGGATCCACGGCCCCACCAACGCCCAGGCGGAGCTGCGCCTGTTCGGCCGCAGCGAGGCCGAAGTGCGCGTCACCCTCTACCGCGACAACCACGCCTGGTGCCCCTACTGCCAGAAGGTGTGGCTGTGGCTGGAGGAGCAGCGCATCCCCTACCGGGTGCGCAAGGTCACGATGCACTGCTACGGGGAGAAGGAGGACTGGTACCGGCGCCTGGTGCCCAGCGGCATGCTGCCCGCCCTGGAGCTCGATGGTCGGCTGATCACCGAGAGCGACCTGATCCTGCACAGCCTCGAGGGCGCCTTCGGACCCCTGGGCCGGGCCCTCGATGACCCGGAGGTCTTTGCGTTGCGCCAGCTCGAGCGGCGCCTGTTCCGGGCCTGGTGCCAGTGGCTCTGCTACGCCGGCCCCCTGGGCCCCGCCGGCACCGATCCCTTCGCCGAGCCGGCGGCCCGCCACTTCACGCGCATGGCCGAGCTGGTGGAGCAGGCCCTGGAGGCCCTGCCCGGACCCTGGTTCCTGGAGGGCTTCAGCAGCGCCGATGTGGTGTTCGTGCCCTACCTGGAACGCATGAACGCCTCGCTCGCCTACTACAAGGGCTACGGGCTGCGCCAGCGCCACCCGGCGATCGACCGCTGGTTCAGCGCCCTGGAGCAGCGCTCCACCTACCTGGGCACCCAGGGCGACTTCCACACCCACGCCCACGACCTGCCGCCCCAGATGGGCTGCTGCCTGGCCAGCGGCAGCCCGGTGCAGCGGGCCGCCGCCGCCGCCATCGATGGCGGCCCCTGGCCCTCCGCCGACCCCGCCCTGCTCGAGACCCGCCAGCCCGAGCCGGCCGGGGCCGCCTTCGAGGCCCTGGCCCGGGTGCTCCGCCACCGGCAGCGGCTGCTGGCCCTCAACCCCGAGGCCGGCGGCAGCGGCGGCCCCCGGTTGGAGCTGGCCCTGCGCGCGGCCCTCACGACCCTGGTGGGCGAGGCCCCCTGCCGCCCGCCCGCCGGCACGGCCGCGGGCCTGCGCTACCTGCGGGATCGCATCTCGGTGCCGCGTGACATGTCGCTGCATGCGGCCCGGCGGCTGCGCCAGGCGCTGGAGACCACCGCCGCCCTCGATGGCCTGGCCCTGGGCCCGGAGATCCCCAGCCGCCACCGCCGCGACCAGGACCCCACGCCCTTCCGCGCCGCCCGCATCGCCAGCCTCAGCTCCTGAGGCTCCTGGACCGCCCCGGCGGCCTCAGGCCCGGAGGCTTGGGCGGTCCAGCGGCCTGCCATGCTCCGATCTGGGCCGTCGCCTCACGTTTCTCCCGCGTTGGATTCGCCCTGGCTCCCCTCGCCGCTGCCCTCCTCGCCCAGCTCGCCGCCCCGCTTCCCGCCGGGTCGCTCGGCTGGCCCCACGCCCCCCTGGCCGTGATCGAGGGCTTCAGCACCGCCGACCTCCAGGCCCTGCTGGGGCGCTGGGGCTACCTGGTGGTGTTCGTGGGCATGCTGCTGGAGAACGCCGGCCTGCCCCTGCCCGGCGAGACGCTCACCCTGCTGGGGGGCTACGCCGCCGGCAGCGGCCAGCTCAACCTGTTCGGTGTGATGGCCGCGGCGGCCGGTGGGGCCGTGCTCGGCGACAACCTGGGCTACTGGGTGGGCCGCCGGGCCGGCTGGGGTCTGCTGCTGCGGGTGGGCGGCTGGCTGGGGCAGGGGCCGGAGCCGATGGAGCGGCTGCGGACAGGCTTCCTGCGCCGTGCGGGCCTCTCCGTGCTGCTGGGGCGGTTCGTGGCGGTGCTGCGGGTGCTGGCCGGCCCCATGGCTGGCGCGGTGGGCATGCCCTACCGCCGCTTCGTGCTCTGCAACCTGGCCGGTGCCGTGCTCTGGGCGGGCTCGATGGTGAGCCTGGCCTGGTTGGGCGGCCGCTGGATCCCGATCGAGCGCATGCTCAGCGGCGTGCTCCAGTTCGGCCTCGGCGCCCTGCTGCTGCTGGCCGTGGTGGTGGTGCTGCCGCGGCTGCTCTCCGCCTGGGAGGGCCGGCTGCTGGAGCGCAGCGAGGTGGCCGATCTGCCGGATCGGGTTGGCGATGCCGGCTCTGGGGCATCGATCCACCCCGATCAGACCCGCCACCCCTGAGCCCGCGGACCCTGGAGCTGTTTGGTGCCTTGTGGGGTTCTGAGCGCAGGGGCCAGCCGGAGCGTGGCGGGCCTGGGGAGTTCCGCGGGGCGTGCCGGCGTTGCTCGGCGCTCAGCGGTTGGAGAGTCCCTCGCGCTTGCTCATCAGGTAGCGGACCAGCTCCTGCTGCAGGGCCAGCAGCTCGCGGGTGCAGCCGCGAAAGGCGGCCCGGTGGCGGATCTCGTCGTGGCGGGTGTGCAGGTCGCGCAGCATCAGTTCGATGGCATCGAGTTCAGCCCTGTTCATGGCCCCGGCCGGCGTTCGGCGAACCCTATCAACTCAGCGGCGAAATCCCCTCAGCTGCGAAATCCCCGCTCCACCCCGCCCTGCCCAGGTCCGGGCCTGCGCCTGGGGATCGCGGTCAGGGTCTGGCTGTTGCTTCGGTCTGCTCCAGCGGGCGTGGCTAGGTTTCGAGCAACGGCACTCTCCCCGCCATGACCCGTTCCGATCGCTGCGCCGGTCTGTTGGCCCGTGTCGCCGGTGGCGGCCTCGCCCTGGTGCTGCTCGGGGCACCGGCCCTGGCCCAGCAGGCCTGCAAATCCGTGGATGCGGCCCAGCAGCAGCGCTTCGACGCCTTCATCACCTCCCCCACCGAGCGCGAGGAGATGGCGGCCAGCTGCGCGCGGCTGCAGGTGCGCGATCAGATCCTGGGCCAGGCCCCCGGCACCGCCCTGCGATCGCCCGGCTTCCGGCGCTGGGTGCTGGACCGGATCGCCATCAGCACCAACGGCACCCTGTGCCAGGCCGATGCCGAGCGGCTGGCGGACACCTACATCCAGGCCGTGGGCGGGAGCTGCCGGTGAGCGCCCGGCCGGTGCTGGGGCTTGGGCTTGGCTTTGGGCTGATCGGCGCCCTGGTGGCGGCCCCGCTGGCCGTCGCATCCGCCCCGGCCCGGGCCGTGGAGCTCGGCGGGCAGACCTGGTTCGTTTCGCCCCCGTGGAAGGTCGAATTCCGCAACTACACCAGCACGGTGGGCGCCGTGGGGGCTGAGTATTACTTCACGGTGGCCCTGCCGGCCGCCGCTGGGGTGGGCCTGGCCGGTCTGGAGCTGCAGCAGACCCGTGGCGTCGATCGCACCTTCAGCTTCGATGTGGGGCGCACCCGCGCCTTCCTGGGCGAACCCCGGCGCGAGGGCCCAGCCATCCCCGTGGAGGGGCAGTTCGATGACGCCACCCGCGTCTTCCGGGTCCGCTTCCCCCAGCCGCCCCAGCCCGGCCAGACCATCACCGTGGCCCTGCGGCCCTGGCGCAACCCCTTCCAGAGCGACACCTACCTGTTTGCGGTGACGGCGATCCCCGCCGGTCCCAATCCGGTGCCGGCGCCCCTGGGCTTCGCCAGGATGCCGATCTACGAGCCCTTCTCGCGCTGAAGGGCCGCCAGCAGGAACACCAGCGCCATCAGCAGATAGCCCAGGGCCCAGCTGCCGCCGCTGCCCCAGCCCAGCTGCAGCACCGTGTCGGACTGGGTGAAGCGCCAGGCGTGGATCACCCCCAGCCAGGCGGCCGCTGACGCCAGGCCGGCGCAGAGGGCCGCGGCCAGGAAGCGCCGCTCGATCACGTACACGAGCATTCCCGCCAGCAGCATGGCGGTGATGATCTGGCCCTGCTCCAGGGCAAACGCACCGCTGGCCCACACATCGGCCCGCTGCAGGGGCGCCAGCAGCGCCGGCCCGAAGGGCTGGCTGGCACTGCCGGCGCCGCCCGCCCGCAGGCCCGCCTTGAGCAGCAGCGCGCCCCAGCCCGCCAGGCCCGGCAGCAGGCCCAGGGCCACCGCCGGCGCGTGGGAGCGGGGCGTGGCCTGGAAGGCCTGGGCCGCGATCACCAGGCCGATGTAGAGCACGATCGCCATGCCCGCCTCGATCGGCACCAGCTGCCCCACCAGGCCGAACAGCCCCAGCAGGCAGAGGGCCCCCATCACCAGGCCGTTCAGCCAGGAGTAGCCGATGCGGGCCCCCATCGCCTTCCAGGCGGGATGGCCGATGTAGAGGGTGGTGGGGAAGCAGGAGCCCAGCCCGGCGGCGGCGATCGTGCCCAGGCCGTTGATCAGCAGGGAGCTCTTCACCGGGTAGGCGTCACCGGCCGCCTCGGCGCTCTCGATGTTCTGCAGCGAGCCGAGCACGTTGAACAGCCCCATCGGCACGATCACCCCCAGCCAGGGCACGAGCTGGGAGCGGCCCTCCCAAAGGCTGGCCAGCTGCAGCGCCGGCAGGTGCAGGCCCACCTGGCTGGCGTTGGCGTTCCAGCTCGCCGCGTCGATCTGGATCAGGCCGCTGGCCCAGGCCAGGGGGATGCCCACCAGCACCGCCAGCAGGCCGCCGGGGATCGGCAGGCGCAGGCGGCCGTAGTAGGTCACCAGGATCACTGCCAGCACCGCCAGACCCACCACCGGCTGGGCATAGGTGCGCAGCAGGAAGCCCAGGGCGATGTAGCCGAGGGCGATGCCGGCCAGGGTGGAGAGCAGGGCGGCCCGCGGCAGCCAGCGCCGTAGCCAGTGGGCCCACCAGGCACCGCCCGCCTCGATCAGCCCCGAGCCCAGGCAGGCCATCAGGCCCGCCTCCCAGGAGAGCCGCACGGCGTCGGCCTCAGTGAGGCCCTGGTCCAGGGCGGTGAGCTTCACCGGCAGCATCACCAGGAACACGTAGGCGAACAGGCTCACCGTGTTGATGCCGTAGGGCAGGGCGGTGCGGTCGTCGCGCTGCTCGCGCCGGCCGAGGCGATGGGCCTGCAAGGCGTAGGCCAGGTTGCCCACCACCAGGCTGATGCCGGTGGCCGGCAGGATGCTGCCGAAGATCAGCGCATCGGGGTAGCCGAGCACGCCGCGGCAGAGGCCCAGGATCAGCAGGATCTGGATCAGGTTGTCGAGGCCGAGGCCCAGCAGCCCGTCGATGTCGCCGGGGACGAACCAGCGGGGGCGGGTGTCCGGTGTGGGCCCGGGACCCTGGGCCAGGCTGGGGAAGGCAGGAGGCATGGGGCCAGCTTGCTGGAGTCGGGTCCAGGCCGCCACGGGGCTGGGGAGCCGCGGCCGTCGCGGCCCCGAAGACACCCGGCGGGGCTTGGGGCCTGACGGGGGCGCGCAGCCGAAAGGGCGCCGAGCACCTAAACCCAGGAGGGGTTGCAATGGCTTCGTCCGGGCCTGGCTCCGGCCGCGCCCGCTCTCCCGTCCCGGTCCACGCCCCGGAGGCTGTTCGCGTCCCCATGTCCGCTGGTCAGCCCCCTGGATCGTCCGATCAGCCGGCCCCTGGCCATGGCCTGCCCGCCTGCCTCTACCTGTTGCAGGCCAACGCCAACGGCCTCTACCGGATCGGCGTGGCGACCGACTGGCCGGCCCAGGCGCCTGGGCTGGGGGTGGGGGCCACCACGCGGGTGATCGGCGTTGCCCCGGTCAATGCCCCCACCGCTCTGCTGCGCTTCCTGCGCCATCGCCTGGCCGCCCAGCGCCTGGCCGAGAGCGACTGGTACCGCCTCGACGCCACGGCCGTGGCCTTCCTGGAGGCCCTGCTCGCCAAGGCCCAGGACGACTTCCGGCGCGGCCATCCCCAGCTGCCTTTGGAGCCGTGGTCGGTCGTTCCCAGCGGCGAGCCGCCCGGCCCTCCTCCGGCCGATGCCGGCCCAGCGCCATGGCCCCGACCCCGCCGGCCCCCGGCCTCGGGCCGTCGGAGCCGTGGCGGTGGGCCCCTGGCGGAGGTGGTGGAGCTGCTGCTGCTCACCCCCCTGGTGCTGATGCTGGCGGGCCTGGCCTTCCTGGTGCCGCCCGGGCTGGTGGGGGCCCTCAGCCTCGGGGTGGCCTCCCTCAGCCACGCCTGTCCGCTGCGGCTGGAGGCCGGGCCTGAGGAGCGTCCGGCCGAATGCCGCAGCCGCGCCTTCTGGCTGGGGTTCTGGGCCAGCCTGCCCGCCTGGGGGCTGGCCCTGCTGCTGTGGCTGCTGCGCCGCCGGCCCGATCGCGACAGCTGATCGGGAGGTGGCCCCCCAGGTGGGGCTGGCGGGGTTACCGGCTGGGCTCCAGCAGCAGCAGGGCCTCGGCCCCATGGCTGCCGTTCCACAGCCAGCGGCTCCGCCAGCCCGCCGCCGCCGCCAGCTGGCGGAACGCCTCCCGCTCGGCCGGAAAGTCGCTGGCGCTGAGGTGGTCGCCCACCAGTTGCCGCTCGGCGGCGGGCAGCTCCTGCCACTGGCTGGCGACGCGCTGCAGGTAGCGCTGGATGTAGGTCGGCCGGTCCTCACCGTCGGCCCGGAACACGTCGGCCACCAGCAGACAGCCATCGGCCGCCAGGCAGGGGCGCAGGGCCTCCAGCACGCGCCGCTTGTGGGCGTCGTCCAGGTGGTGCAGGGCGAACAGGCAGCTCACCAGGCTGAGGGGCTCGGCGCCGGGGGCGTGGGGGTCCGCCACCCGCTGGTCGCGCCGGGCCTCGCTCCACGCCAGCAGGTCGGCGCTGACCCACTGGCAGGGAAAGGGACTGCCCTCCATCCGGGCCGCGGCCAGGGGCAGCACCGCGGCGGCGGCATCGACGCCGATCAGGCCCGCCAGCGGCAGCCGCCGCAGGATCGGGGCCAGCAGGCCCAGGTCGCCGCAGCCCAGATCCGCCATCCAGCCCAGGGGCGCCCCACCGCCGCGCTGCAGCAGGAGGGTTTCCAGGGCTGCGGTCAGGGCCCGGTGCTCCATCAGGTCCAGGTCCACCACGTGGCGATAGGCCTGCCAGCTGCGGGTGAACAGCTCCAGGCTGTCCCTGGAGACGTTGCTGCCGGTTGCGCCGGCGGGCCCAGGGTCCGGGTCCGCCGGGCTGTGCTGGGCCGGGTGGTCGGAGGTCGCCGGGCCTGCGGCGGCCTGGTTGGTCGGATCTGTCATGTCCCCTGCCCCGGTCCGTCTGTCCATCCTGGCCGCCAGGTCAGGCGTGCCCGCTCCCGCCGCCGGAGAAGGCTGCCCAATCAGATCGCCCTGTCAGGCCGCTATGGAAGCTGCCCGCGATCCGAGGGCCCGCCCATTGAAACGATTTGCACGGCGAGGCGCTGCCAGGCCTGTCGGATCTCCTTACCCTGGCCCCCAGGCGAAACGCCAGTCAGGCGGGCCCGCCTCACTCCCGGAACCTGCGGCCCTTCCCAGGAACCTGCGACCAGCCGATGGGCAGTCCGATCAGCCGCGAAACCTTTCTGGCCCGGGCCGTCGCCCGCTTCGGGAACCGCTACGACTACGGCGCCATCGTCTACAAGAGCTTCAAGACCCCGGTGACGATCCGCTGCACCATCCATCCGGTGCGCGACATCAAGATCACCCCCGAGAAGCACCTGCAGACCACCGGCGGCTGCAAGTTCTGCCTGCGGGAGCGGCGGCTGCAGATCCTCGAGCGCGACTTTGCCGCCGAGGCCGCCCCGGACCAACCCCTCGGCGATCGATCCGCTGTGGAGCTGCGTCCCACCACGCTCTCGGAGCGGCTGGTGGATGCGGTGCGCCGCTCCTGAGCGGCGTGTCGTGAGCGATTCAGGCGCCACCCATTGGCGCCTGCGCGATCCACGCCCGCCTCAGGCCGCTGCGGCCGGCATCAGCGAGGAGTGGTGGTGCTGGATGTGCCAGTCCGTTCCGTCGAAGCTGTAGACGAATGAGTAGCGCGCCGCCACCCGCCGGGGTTCCTGGCCCGCCGGATGGAGCAGGAAGCTGTAGGTGCCGGCATCGAGGGCCTCGTTGCAGCCCAGCCGCACCGTGCGGCTGTCGATCCGGCCTTCGGGGGCCTGGGCCAGGAACTGCACGAAGTAGTCGGCGATGGCGGCGTGGTCGGCCCGGGGGATGGGCGAGAGGGTGGGCAGCAGCAGGGCATCGTCGCCGTAGAGCGCCGCCACCTGCTCGGGATCGCCGCTGGCCAGGGCGGCGTTCCAGCGATCGAACAGGGCCGCCACGCCGGCCGTATCGATCGGCGCACAGAGGGCGCTGGCTGGCCCGGCCTGCTCCTGGCTGGTCGGTGCGGCCCACGTCGGCGATCCAGCGGGTGCCAGCAGCAGCCCCAGGCCCAGGACCAGGCCGAGCAGCACCCCCCGGAGCCGCTGCCGCCACGCCCGTGGAGCCCGGGGTGACTGGGGCCCCGTCTGCCGTGGCCTGGGCGGCCGGCCGGCGGTGGTCAGGCCGCGGGGGATGGGGGCTGCCATGGGAACCGTGTCGTCCTGACTATGGACACGCTTAGCCAGGGCCTGCCGGCGTCGCCACGGCCCACCGGCACGGCCCATCGCCCGGCCCGTTGCGGGGAGCGGCTGCCGCCCTAGCTTCCAGCCATGGCCCTGCGACTTCCCCCTTACCAGCCCCTGCCGCCGCCGCCCGCCGGTGAGGCCGGGCTGCTGGAGGTGCCCCTGGCCCAGCTGCGGCCCACCCAGCTGTGTGTGGGGATGGCGGAGATCCGCAGCCGCCAGATCGATTTCGCCAAGGACACCCCCGAGCAGCGCCGCCAGTACCTGCGCAAGAAGCCCACCCCCCTGGTGCGCAGCGCCAGCGGCGAGTTCTGGATCGTGGATCGCCACCACCGGCTGCGGGGGCTGATGGAGCTGGATCCCCAGGCCACCTGCTTCGGGTACGTGGCCCTGCAGCTGGCGGTGAGCGAACGCCATCAGGTGCTGGAGGAGCTCCACAGCCGTGGCTGGCTCTACCTGTATGACGGCCGCGGCCTGGGGCCCCTGCCCGCCACGGCCCTGCCGGATCAGCTCACCGGCACCCAGGACGACCCCTACCGCAGCCTGATCTGGAAGCTGAAGCGGGAGGGGGTGGTGGCCGCCGCCCCCCTGATCCCCTTCCATGAATTCCGCTGGGGCGCCTGGCTGCGCAGCCGCCAGTTGCCCCCCTTCGGCTCCGATCGGCTGGACGCCGCCCTGCCGGCCGCCCGCGCCCTGGCCCGCTCCGCCGCCGCCTCCCACCTGGCGGGCTGGCAGGGGCTTCGGCGCTCCTGAATCCCGGCGATTCACCCCGGGGAAGGTATAGGGTTCATGCAGCGATTCTGTGCGGTTCCGCCTATATGAAGCCAGCCACCAGCCGCCGCGCCCACCCGCGCCACGAGGTGCCGAGCATGGTGGGGGCCGTGCGGGTGGAGCTGGTGCTGCCGCAGGCCCACCACCACGGCACCCTCTGGGATGTGGCCCGTGAGGGCACCTGTGTGCTAATCCACGGCGACCCGCGCCTGGACCTGGGCCAGGGCCTGGAGCTGCGCTTCCGCCACGACGTGGTGATCGAACCGATCGTGCTGCAGGCCGAGCTGCTCTGGCAGAAGCTCACCGGCGTGAACACCTTCGCCGGCTTCCGCTTCGTGGCTGGCCCGCTGCCGGAGGGCACCTTCCTCGACGACTACATGCGCATGAACTGGGCCGATCACTGAGCCCGGCGCTCGCCCTCGTCGGCTTCGGGGCTGTCCCAGTGGTGGCGGATCAGCACCATGCCGCGGCGGCCGCACAGCCGCCACCAGGTCTGCTCCAGCTGCTCGTCGCCCTGCTCCAGCAGCAGCCGGGCCTGGTGGCGGATCAGGTCGGCGGCGCTGATCGCGTAGCCCTCCTCGCGGGCCAGGCCGGCGGCCACCCCGGCGGAGAGGGCCCCCACATCGCCCACCTGCTCGAAGCGCCCCCGCAACGCCGGATCGTGCTGCAGCCGCTCCAGAAAGGCCTGCACCTGGTCGTCAGCCATGGCGGCCCGAGACGTGGACCCAAGAGCTAGCAACTGCCCCCGGCCCTGGCCAGGGGGCCGGACGGCGGGAGCAGGGCTGGAGGCGCTGGGCGCCACGGGCGATCGTTCCTAGCCTCGGGGCATCCGTCCCCCCGGCCATGGCCAGCCCCCTGCCCGCCCGGCACCTGCTGGTGCCCACCGACGGTTCCGAGCTCTCGGAGGCGGCCGTGCAGCAGGCCGTGGCCCTCGCCGGTGTCCTTGGGGCGCGGATCACCTTCTTCCACGCCCAGGAGAGCTTCTACGGGCGCCCCGACATGGCGATCTTCGGCGAGGGGCTAGCCGTGGACACGAAGATGGGCGATCAGTTCGCCAAGGCCAGTGCCGCCTGGACCGAGGAGCTGCTGGCCAAGGCCAGGGCCGCGGCCACGGCGGCGGGGCTGGAGTCCGACGCGGTGACCAGCGTGGATCCGGTGGTCTACGAGGCGATCCTGACGGTGGCCCGCGAGCGCGGCTGCGACCTGATCGTGATGGCCTCCCACGGCCGCCGCGGCCTGGCCGGTCTGCTGCTCGGCAGTGAGACCCAGCGGGTGCTCACCCACGCGCCGATCCCGGTGCTGGTGGTGCCGGGCCGGGCTGAGGCGGGCTGATCCCTGCTCCATCCGTGGTGCGCCCTGCGGATTGCCGGCACCATGGGCGCTGACGGTCCAGGAGGCGTTTGAGCGTTCCCAGCCCGCCGATCAGCCGGGGTGTGGCCCGCAGGGGCTGGCTCCTGCTGGGCTGCATCGTGCTGCTCGGCGGTGCCGCTTCCTGGTGGCTGGAGCGCCGCGTGTCCAGCCAGCTGGTCGACAAGACCCTGGCCAGCCAGCAGGCGCGGGTGCGGGAGGACGTGCACCACTTCAACCGCAGCCTTCAGCAGGCTGAGCGGAGCCTCAGCCGCTACGCCCGTGTGCTGTCCTCGCCGTCCCCCCTGGACCCAGGGGAGGACGCCCGTCTGGAGTCGATCGTCGCCCAGGATCCCGATGGTGCCTGGCGCTCCCGCCCCAGCCGCTTTGATCCCAGGCAGGAGGCCGGTGTGTGGATCCCGCCGGGGGTGCCCCTCACGCCGGAGACCCGCCGCTTCTTCGTGCGGGCGCAGCGGATCACCACCCTCTTCGGCCTGGGGGCGGGCACCGACCTGCTGGCCAACACCTGGGTTCTGCCCCTCACCAACGGGGAGGTGATCTTCTGGCCCGGCAACCCCCGCTTCATCGTCAACGCCAGCGCCGATCTCGACTACCGCTCCACGCCCTGGGTGCAGCTCACGGCGCCCGGGGTCAATCCCCAGGGGCGGCCTCGCTGGACCTCTCCCGACTACGACCCGGCCGCGCGGGAGTGGCTGATCAGCGTGGTGGCGCCCTTCTACAAGGACGGGCGCTGGGCTGGGGCCGTGGGCCACGATCTGGTGCTGGCCGATCTGCTCCGCTGGCTCAACACCCCCGATCCGGGGCAGAAGGTGCTGGGCTCCACGCCCCTGTTCGTCGCCCGCCGCGACGGCCAGCTGCTGGTGCGTCAGGGGGCGACCCCCTCCCGCGGGCAGACCGTGCCGGCCCACTACCGTCCCGTCCTGGCCAAGGCCCTCAGGGAGCGGCAGCGGGCCCGGCCGAGCGGGGCGAACCTGGAGCTGATCACCCTGGCGGATGGTGGGGACCTGCTGATCGTGGCCCCCCTGCCGGCCCTCGATGCCGACGTGCTGTACCGGGTGGACGGCACTGCCCTCCGGCGCCTGGTGGAGCAGGAACTCACCTGGCTCCAGATCGGCGAGGTGGTGTTCGTGCTCGTGCTCTGTGCCGCCAGCGTGGGGCTGCTGCTGCGGGAAGCCAGGCTCCGGCGCCAGCAGCAGCGGCAGCTCGAGATCCGCAACAGCGATCTGCAACAGCTGGTGGAGGAGCGCACGGCGGATCTGCAGGTCGCCAACCGGCAGCTCGAGCGGCTCACCCTCGAGGATCCGCTCACGGGCCTGGGCAACCGCCGCTGTCTGGAACTGCAGCTGCAGCGCGCCTGGGGGGATGCGGCGCGGCGGGAAGAGCCGCTCTCGCTGGTGATGCTCGATGTGGATTTCTTCAAGGCGTACAACGATCAGCTCGGCCATCAGCGGGGGGACGATTGCCTCCGCGAGCTGGCCCAGGTGCTGCGCGCGGGGCTGCGCCGCCCGGTGGACAGTGCCTGCCGCTATGGCGGTGAGGAGTTCGTGCTGCTGCTGCCCGGCACCGATGCGGTGGGCAGCCGGCACCTGGCCGAGCTGCTGCTGCAGGCGACCCGGGCCTGCGGCATGCCCCATCCCCGCACGCCCTCCGGTGTGGTGAGCATCAGCCTCGGGGTGGCCACCGCCCGGCCCTCCCACGACCCCAGCGGCAGTCCGGAGGCGTTGATCGCCCGGGCCGATGCCGCCCTCTACCGGGCCAAGCGGGCCGGCCGCGACCGGATCGAGCAGGCTCCCCAGCCCTAGCGGATCGCGGCTGGGACCCTCAGGGGATCAGGCCCGCTGCCTGCAGTTCCTCGGTGAAGCCGAGTTGCCCGGGATCCTCCAGCCGGTCGGGAAACACCAGGCCGTCGAGGTGGTCGCACTCGTGCTGCACCACCCGGGCGTGGAAGCCTTCCGCCTCCACCTCCACCCGGCGGCCCCGGGGGTCGAGGGCCGCATAGCGGATGCGCTGCCAGCGGGGCACCGAGCCGCGCAGCCCCGGCACACTCAGGCAGCCTTCCCAGCCCAGCTCCCGGCCGCTGCCCAGGGGGGTGATCAGCGGGTTGATCAGCACCGTTTCCGGGATCGGCGGCGCCTCGGGGTAGCGCGGATTGCGGGTGATGCCGAAGATCACCACCCGCAGGGGCACGCCGATCTGGGGAGCCGCCAGCCCGGCGCCCTGGCGGGCGGCCATGGTGTCGCGCAGGTCGCCGATCAGGGCGGCGATGGCCGCTGCCGTGGCATCAGGCACCGGGCGGGCCACCTCCCGCAGGCGGGGATCCCCCAGACGCAGCACCTCGCGCACCGCCATCGCCGTGATTGCCGTGGGCTGCCAGTCTCGCTGCCGCTGCCTGCGCCTGGAGTCAGCCCTGAGCCAGCAGCTCCGAGGCCCGGGCGATCAGCTGGCTGGCCGTGGCCTCGTACACCGCCCCGGCCTGGGCGTCGCTGCGGCCGATGCAGGTCATGCCGAGCTTGCCGAACTGCGACAGGCAGCCCAGCAGGTGGAAGACGCTCCCTTGCAGCCGCGCCGGGTCGTAGTGCAGGCCGGCGTCGGCCACGATGTCGATCAGATCCACCGGCAGCAGGCCCCGCAGGCGGGGATCGCAGAGGTTGTCGGTGGCCATGTAGTGCAGGGGCTGGCCCGTGGGCGAGCGGAACAGCCCGGTGGTGGGATCCAGCTCGCCGGTGGTGATGGCCCGCAGGGCCATCGTGGGGTGGGTGGTGCCGCCCTGGCGCAGGTTCACCTCGATCGCCTGCAGGTCCCACTGGCCGTCGATGTGGCGGGCGATGAAGTCCACCGCGTAGCGCTCCAGGGCCCCCTCCGCCGCCAGGGCCTCGCCCACGGCCCGGCCGTGGCGCATCAGCTCCAGCCGGTAGGGCTCGGCGGCGGGGAAGCGGCAGCCCAGGTAGGTCTGGCCGCTGGGGCCCCCCAGGATCTGCTCGTGGGTGGAGAGCACCTCCACCGTGCCGGGCCGCCCGCCACCGCCTGGGTGGATCGTGCCCTGCACGCTGGGGGAGCTGAGGGCGTCGCCGCCCTCCAGCCAGGCCTCCACCAGGGCCCCCTGCTGGGCCACCAGCTCGCGCCACTGGGGCGGGGGCATCGCCAGCTCCTCCAGGGCCTGGCGGATGCGGCCGCGGCGCTGGGCGCCGCTCAGCCCATCCAGGAGCAGCGCCTCCAGATCCAGGGGGGCGTTGCCCTCGCCGCTGAAGCCCTCATTCAGCTTCACCACGCAGCGCCGCAGCTGCGGCTGGGCCTCCCACAGCTCGGCGGTCACCTCGGCCAGGTCGTCGAGGTTGTGCACCAGGCCGCTGCCGGGGGGATGGGGCACGCCGCAGCGGGCGAACAGCTCGCGGCTGCTGGCCTTGCTGCCCCAGTAACCGAGGGCCGGATCGGTGCCGAGCAGGGGCACCTGCAGCCGCTCGGAGAGCTGCTTCTCCAGCTCGGTCACCACGTAGCAGGCGATGAAGCTGCGCCCGGGCCGCAGCAGCTCCTGGATCCGCGCCAGCAGCTGGGGCCGCTCCAACAGCTTGGCGGTGAGGGGCCGGCTCGAGGCGTCGTCGGCATCAAAGAGGTGCAGGCGACGGCGGGCGTGGGAGGTGGGCACGCCGGGCAGCAGCTCCAGCACCGCATCCACCACCAGCTCGGGCAGCAGCTTGCTGGTCACGTAGATGGCGCGCACGCCGGGATCCCGCAGCCGCACCAGCGAGAACAGCTGGCGCTCCTCGTAGTGGTGCGCCCCGGTGACCAGCTCCATCTGGGCCTGGTCCATCGTCAGGGACGGCACCACCAGCAGGTCGAAGTCGGTGCCGTTGCGGCCCTGCTCGTCGCCCCAGTCCGGCAGCAGCTGGGCCTGCAGGTCACGGAAGCTCAGGGCCATGGCCGGCGGCCGGCAGCTGGGCCCATCCTGCTGGCCCTGGGCCCGACGGGCCAGCCGGTTGCACTCCGTAGGATTCGGGTCAATGGTGGATCGTTGCGGCGTGGAGGCCTCTCGCCCCTTGGCAAGGGCTCTCTCCGCCCCTGACCGGGACGCCGGTGGCCCCTTCGCGCCCCCCGTGGTCCCGCGTCCCCTCGCCGGGCGTCTAGCCTCCGGCTGGGTCGCGGCCACGGGGCTGAGCCTGGTGCTGTTTCTGCTGGCCCACCTGCTGGGGGTAGCGCTGGCTCCGCTGGATCCCTTGCGCTTCGAGGCCTACGCCGCCGCCCTGCACGCCAGCCCCTGGCTGCCGCTGGCGGAGCTGGCCCTGGTGGCGGCAGCCCTCACCCACCTGGTGCTGGCGGTGGCCAAGGTCCTCGCCAACCGCCGAGCCAAGCTCGGCGCCGAGCCCCGTCCAGCCGGTTCTGCGGGCCTGGTGAGTCGCCGCGGCGAGCCGCTCGCGGCCCTGGCGGCCCGCAGCGCCCCCCTCAGCGGCACGCTGCTGCTGGTCTTCCTGGCCGTTCACTTGGCCCAGCTGCGCTGGCTGCGGCCCGCGGCTGGCCAGGAGCTGGCGGCCCTGCGGGCGGCCCTGGCCTCCCCCGCCGCCCTGGCGCTCTACCTGGCGGCGGCCCTGGCGCTGGGGCTGCACCTGCTCCATGGGGCGGAGGCCGCCCACCGCAGCCTGGGGCTGTTGGATCCCGCCAACGGGGCCCGGATCCGCCGCTGGGGCCGCGCCCTGGCCGCGGGGTTGGCCGGCGGCTTTGTGCTGGTGCCCCTGCTGCTGGTGCTGCGGCCATGACCCCCGACCCCCGCATCCCCGCCGGGCCGGTGGCCGGCGCCTGGACCCGCTGCCGCGAGGGGCTGCCGCTGATCAGTCCGCTGCGCAAGCGCCAGTTCACCGTGGTGGTGGTGGGCAGCGGCCTGGCCGGTGCCTCGGCCGCCGCCGCCCTGGCGGAGCAGGGCTACCGGGTGCGGCTGCTGACCTTCCACGACAGCCCGCGCCGGGCCCACTCGGTGGCGGCCCAGGGCGGCATCAACGCCGCCAAGAACACCGCCAATGACGGCGACAGCATCGCCCGCCTGTTCGCCGACACCGTGCGCGGCGGCGACTTCCGCGCCCGCGAGGCCGGCTGCCACCGGCTGGCCGAGATCAGCGGCGCGATCATCGACCAGGCCGTGGCCCTGGGGGTGCCCTTCGCCCGGGAGTACGGCGGCACCCTGGCCACCCGCAGCTTCGGCGGCGCCCTGGTGAGCCGCACCTTCTATGCCCGCGGCCAGACCGGCCAGCAGCTGCTCTACGGCGCCTATCAGGCCCTGATGCGCCAGGTGGCCGCCGGCGGCGTGGAGCTGCTCAGCCGCCGCGACATGGTGGAGCTGGTGACCGTTGATGGCGTCGCCCGCGGCGTGGTCTGCCGCCACCTGGTCAGCGGTGCCCTGGAGACGATCACCGGCCATGCCGTGCTGCTGGCCACGGGTGGCTATTCCAACGTCTACTACCTCTCCACCAACGCGCTCCAGTCCAACGCCAGCGCCATCTGGCGCGCCCACCGCCAGGGGGCCCTGTTCGCCAACCCCTGCTTCACCCAGATCCACCCCACCTGCATCCCCAGCGGCGATCCCCACCAGAGCAAGCTCACGCTGATGAGCGAGAGCCTGCGCAACGACGGGCGCCTCTGGCTGCCGGTCCGCCCCGGCGATGGCCGGCCCCCCGCCGAGATCCCGGAGGCCGAGCGCGACTACTTCCTGGAGCGGCACTACCCCGCCTACGGCAACATGTCCCCCCGCGATCTGGCCTCGCGCCGGGCCCGGGAGCTCTGCGCCGCCGGCCACGGGGTGGGCCCCGGCGGCCGCTCGGTGTACCTCGACCTGGCCGAGGCGATCGCCCGCGAGGGCCGCGGTGCCATCGAGGCCCGCTACGGCAATTTGCTGGGCATGTACGAGCGGATCACGGGCGATGACCCGCTGGCCGTGCCGATGCGGATCTACCCCGCCCCCCACTACACGATGGGCGGCCTCTGGGTCGACTATCACCTGATGAGCACGATCCCGGGGCTGTTCGTGCTGGGGGAGGCCAACTTCTCCGAGCACGGCGCCAACCGGCTGGGTGCCAGCGCCCTGATGCAGGGCCTGGCCGATGGGCTGTTCATCGCGCCGGCCACGGTCACGGCCTGGCTGGCGGGCCAGCCCCTGCCGGAGGTGGGCCCCGATCACGCCGCCTGCCGCGCCGCCCAGGCCGCCGCCGAGGCGCGGATCGCGGCGCTGCTGGCGGTGGGGGGCCGGCGCCCGGTGGATGGCTTCCACCGCGAGCTGGGCCTGCTGCTGATCGACAGCTGCGGCATCAGCCGCCACGCCGACGGCCTGCGGCGCGGCCTGGAGCAGGTGGCGGACCTGGAGGCGGCGTTCCATGCCGACCTGCGGCTGCCCCAGCAGCGGAGCGGTCCCAACGCTGAACTGGAGAAGGCCCTGCGGCTGGCCGATTTCTTCCCCCTGGCGGACCTGATGCTGCGCGATGCCCTGGCCCGGGAGGAGTCGTGTGGGGCCCACTTCCGCGAGGAACACCAGACCCCCGAGGGGGAGGCCCGCCGCGACGACGCGCAGTTCGCCCACATCGCCGCCTGGGAGTTTCGGGAGGGGGCCGAGCCGCAGCGCCACAGCGAGCCGCTCCAGTTCACGGCGATCCAGCCCAGCGCCCGCAGCTACCGCTGAGGTTTTGGCCTGAGGCGCAGGACGTTGGCTCAGGCGTGTGGACGCTGGCCCTGAATCGCCCATAGACTTACCGCAGCGAAGGTAGTGGCGGTGGTCTGAGGTGGGTGCTTCGCCCTTGCTGTCCCGGATCCGCCGCCCCGCCTGGGTCACCACGGCCAACGTGGTGCTCGGCCTGTTCCTGCTCTGCCTGCTGCTGTTGCCGGTGGTGCTTGTGGGCACCCTGGGCCGCATGGACAAGTCGCAGATGGAGCTCCAGGCCAGGGAAATCTCCACCCTGGTCACGGATATCCGCCGCTACTACTCCGACAACGTGGTGCAGCGGATTCAGGAATCGGATGGGAAGGCCGTTCTCACCGATCGCTACCGCGAGATCCACGGCGGCATCCCCATCCCGGCCACCCTCTCGATCGAGCTGGGTCAGCTGTTCGAGCAGGCCCATGACGATGGTCGGATCCAGTACCGCTTCATTTCCGACTATCCCTTCCGGGGCCGGGGTGCCCGGCCCCTCGATTCCTTCGAACTCGAGGCCCTCAGTCAGTTTCGCAAGAACCCGCGGCTGCAGCAGTTCACCAAGGTGCAGACCCCCCTCTTCGGGGAGGACAGCTACCGGCTGGCGACACCGGTGCTGATGCGCAAGGCCTGCGTGACCTGCCACAACGCCCATCCCGACTCGCCCAAGCGCGACTGGAAGCTGGGCGATGTGCGCGGCATCCAGGAGATCACCATCAAGGACCTCCACACCGAAGGCGGTGATGATTTCGCCTATCTGGGGCTCTATCTCGCCCTAGTGGGTGTGACGGCAGGCGCAGCGGTCTACCTGTTCCGGCGCCAGTCCGCCCGGCTGCAGCGCAGCAACGGCCAGCTGCTCGAGGCCCGTCACCGCGAGGAGGCGATTCAGCAGCGCCTGCGGGGCAAGGTGGAGGAACTCTCCCTGCTGGCCTCCGTGGTGGACAGCTCCACCGTCGGGGTCACCATTGCGGACATGGGTCAGCCGGATACCCCGTTGATCTACGCCAATCAGGCCTTCTACGACCTCACGGGCTATCGCGAGGCTGAAACCCTCGGCCGCAACTGCCGTTTCATGCGCGGCCCCCTCACGGATCCCGCCACCACGGCCACCATCCGCCAGGCGATCGCCAACGGCGAGCCCTGCACCGCGGAGCTGATCAACTACCGCCGTGACGGCACTCCGTTCTGGAATCAGCTCACTCTCTATCCGGTGGGGGGCACTCCCGGTCGGCCGAAGTTCTACGTTGGTAACCAGACCAGGATCCCCGATCCCGGCACGCCCATGCAGGCCGGCCCCCCTCCGGGCGAGCCTCCCCCTGAGTCTCCTTATCCAGGGATGACGACCTAGATGCTGCGCTCCGCCCTGGCTGAGGAGGTCAACAAACGGCTGCTGCTCCTGGTGGGGGCCGTGGGCCTGATCGGCAGTGTGCTCACCGGGGTGGCCGGTGGTTCTCTGGCGGTGCTCCAGGCCAATCGGGATGTGGCCACCCAGGCCGACCAGATCAGCCAGTCGGTGAGCACCATCCTCCAGCTGGAGGCCACCCTGCCGGAGAGGCAGGCCGCGCTCCAGCTCTATCGCAACCAGCCCCTGTTCCGCCAGAGCGATGTGCTCAATGCGGTGCTCGTCCTCGATGCCAGCGGGCGCACGATCCTCAGCTCGCGCCAGGCCCTGCTCAACCGATCCATTCAGGATCTGCGCAGAATTTCCATGTTCCGGGAAGCCGATACCCAGCGCCGGATCGACTGCTTCCTGGCTCGGAACTCTTCGGCAGCGTCACCCACGTCCAAGCCCTGTGAGCTGGAGGGGCATCCCTTCCACTGGCCCTGGGAGACCACCCAGATGGCCTTCCGGGAGGTGCAGCTGTTTCAGTTCGGCATCGATCCGAAGCGGAGCCGGTATCTGATCCTGATCAGTCTCGGCACCCAGTCCACCAACAGCGGGGTGCTGCACCTGGTGTTGCTGATGGTGATCAGCAGTGCTCTGATCCTGGGCCTGATGCTCTGGAGCCTCACCTGGGCCCTGCGCCGCCAGCTTCTGCCTGGCCTGCAGCAGCTGGCGGAAACCGATGGCCTCACCGCGCTGGCCAATCGCCGCAACTTCATGGACCTGAGCCAGCAGGCCCTGCTCCAGGCCGAGGTCTCCCAGACGTCCCACGTGCTCGCCATCATCGATATCGATCACTTCAAGCGGATCAACGATCAGCATGGTCACCTGGCTGGCGATGCGGTCCTGCGGCAGTTGGCCGACATCCTGCGGGATGGCCTGCGGGACAGTGACCTGGTGGCGCGCCTGGGGGGTGAGGAGTTCGCCCTGTTGCTGCGCTGCAATGCCGTGATGGCCGATGAGGTGCTCGAGCGCCTCCGCGACAGCGTGGAGTTCAGTGAGTGTTTCTGGGACGATACCCTGATTCCCGTGACCATCAGCCTGGGCGCTGCTGCCACGGAACATCTCGGCTTCGATCTCGATTATCTCTACGCCGCCGCGGATGCCTCCCTCTACCGCGCCAAGAGTGAGGGGCGTAACTGCATCCGCTGGGCCACGGCCCGCGAACACGATCCGGAGCGCGACAGCTGGACGACCCGGCTGGCCATCCAGGCCTGACGGGTCGCAGGACCGGTCTGTCTGGATTCTGAATCGAGCCTCTGAATCGATCCGCGAGTCGATCTACTGCATCGATCCCTGGGAGGCGTGGCAGGGGCTTCAGTCGGCGCTGTAGCCCCTCGGCCGTCCGTAGTAATACCCCTGTCCGTGGGTGCAGCCCATCTCCAGCAGGCCGAGGTGTTGCTTCTCGCTTTCGATTCCTTCGGCAATCACCGTGAAGTTGAGATCCTGGGCCAGCGTGATCATCGACTGGAGCACGGTCTGCTTGCGTCGATCCATCAGGAAATCGGCCGCGAAGCTGCGGTCGATCTTGATGGCATCAATCGGTAGCTTTGCCAGCCACGACATGCTGGAGTAGCCCGTTCCGAAGTCGTCGAGATACACGCGCACTCCAGCCTGGCGCAGGTGCTGCAGCTCACGGGTGGTCTGCTCGGGATGATCGATCAGCATGCCTTCGGTCACCTCGATACTGAACAGAACCGGGTCGAGATCGCGCTCCTCCGCCTGGGCCAGGAACCAGCTGGCGAAGCCCTCCTGTTTCAGCTGCAGGGGGCTCACGTTGATGGAGGTGAGCAGGGACCGGCTCTGGCGCTGCAGGCGTTTCACCTGGTCCATGGCCTCCCTGACCACCCAGCGGCCCAGCGGCAGGATCAGGCCGGTGCGCTCGGCCAGGGGGATGAATTCCGAGGGGTTCAGGGCCGGCCGGCCGGGGCTCTGGATCCGGACCAGGCTTTCCTGGCCCACCGGGAGTCCGTCGGAGAGGGTCACGATCGGCTGGTAAACCAGGTTCAGTTCGTTGTCTTCGATGGCCTGCTTGAGCTGGCGCTTGAGGACGATCGTGCGCTTGACCTCCAGGTCGATGGAATCGTTGTAGTGGGAGATCTTCGGATCATTCTTGGCCTTGGCGTCGTACATCGCCAGGTCGGCCCGCCGCAGCAGTTCATCGATGCCGATGTCGGGATCGGTGGTGCCGGCGATGCCCACACTCATGGAGGGCCGGATCAGATAGTCCTCGGCGATCCAGGGTGTGGCCAGCCGCTGTTGCAGTCGCATGCCCAGCTCCAGGGCCTCGATCTCATCGAGGCGGCCGCAGGTGAGCACCACGAATTCATCGCCGCCGAGCCGGGCCAGGGTGTCGCCGGGGCGCAGGCCCTGCTGCAGCCGCTGACCCACCTCCACCAGCAGCTCGTCGCCCACATGGTGGCCGTAGAGATCGTTGATCTCCTTGAAGCCGTTGAGATCGCAGAACAGGATCGTGACCTGACCCGCCTCGGCCTCCAGATCCGCGAGGGCGTCGGCGATGCGGTTCTGCAGGGCCCGGCGGTTGGGCAGCCCCGTGACCGGGCACTCCACCACCTGGGCTGCCAGGTTGCGCTGCTGCTCCCGCAGCTGGGCATTGCGGGTCTCGCTCTCGGCGCGGCGCTCGTTGGCCAGATCAGCCCGGCTCTGGAGTTCGGCGTTGGTGAGCAGCAGGCTGATGTCGCGGATGGTGAACACCAGCGGCCCGGAGGCCTCCCGCTTCACCTCACGCCACTGAATCTCCACGGCCCGCAGGGGCTCCTGGCTCAGCACGCCCGTCAGCCGCCCGCTCAGCCCATCGCGGCCCTTTCCCTGGAGGGCCGTCGCGTCCAGGAGGGGCTGGCCGCTGCAGCTGCGTGGCAGTTGGGCGTGCAGCGGCTCTCCGAGCATCATCAGCTTGGAGCGCCTGCAGAAGGCCTCAAAGCCCGCGTTGCACCACAGAACCCTGGTCTCGGCGTCGGTGATCACCAGGCCATCGCCGATGCTGTCCAGGGCCTCCTCCAGCCAGCCCAGGGTGCGGCGCAGTTCCGCGACCAGCTGGCTTTCCAAGGCGGTCGGAGGGGCGCCAGTCATGGCTCCTCTTCCGCGTCTTCGGGAAGTGGGGTGAGGGTGGCTCCGAACACCCACGTGTCGCTCTGCTTCTCCGCCACGATGAAGTGTTCGGAGATCACCGCGCGGCCATCGCTGCAGATGGTCTTGAGCCGCAGGGGGTGGGCCAGGATCGTGGATTGCTCGGTGGCCTGGAACCGGGAGAAGCCCAGCTGGTGGGACATCTGAAAGGCCTCCGGCAGGATGCGACTCAGGGGCGTTCCGGCCAGATCGGCCTGGCTCCAGCCATAGGTCGCCTGGAAGGCCGGGTTGATGGCCACCACGTTGCCGAGGTGATCGGCGAGCACGAAGGGACGGTCGCCCGCCTGCAGCGAGGCGATGGAGGGAACGGGCTCAGCCATGCTGACGGGGGGCACCACATCCCATTGTGTACCCCACTTGAGTCAGAACGCCTTGGCCAGAATGAACTCGCCCGCTGGGTCGAGAGGCCGGCCGATGCGTTCCACCCTCTCGATCACCCTGCGCCTCTGGCGCCAGGTCGCGCCGGACCAACCGGGCCACTTTGAGAGTCACCGGCTGGAGCAGGTTTCCGCCGATCTGTCGCTGCTGGAGGCCCTCGACCTGCTCAATGAGCGCCTGATCGCCGCCGGCGAGCGGCCGGTGCATTTCGAGCACGACTGCCGCGAGGGCATCTGTGGCAGCTGCGGCTTCCTGGTGAATGGTCAGGCCCACGGCCCCCGGCCGGCCACCACCGTCTGTCAGCTGTATCTGCGCCACTTCGCCGATGGCGCCACCCTGGTGCTGGAGCCCTGGCGCGCCGCCGCCTTCCCCCTGATCCAGGACCTGGCGGTGGAGCGCTCGGCCCTCGATCGCCTGATCGCGGCGGGGGGCTACTGCTCCGTGCCGATCGGCAGTGCGCCGGAGGCCAATGGCCTGCTGGTGGGCCGCGACCAGGCCCGCTCCGCCTTCGAGACGGCCACCTGCATCGGCTGCGGCGCCTGCATCGCCAGCTGCCGCAACGCCTCCGCCAGCCTGTTCGTGGCCGCCAAGCTGGCCCACCTGGGCCAGCTGCCCCAGGGCCAGCCCGAGCGGGCCCGCCGGGCCGCCGCGATGCAGGAGCAGATGGTGGCCGAGGGCTTCGGCAGCTGCAGCAGCCAGCTGGAGTGTGAGGCCGTCTGCCCCCAGCAGATCTCCGCCGACTGGATCAGCTGGATGCACCGCGAGGCGCGGGCCTGACGCCGCCGTCGGCAGCGCCGGCCTCGGCGGAGCGGCGGGCCAGATCGCCGCGGCTGGCCTGAACGGCCCAGAGGGCAAAGCCCGCGTACACCAGGCAGTAGAGCGGCGTGCCCCAGGGCCAGTCCAGGCCCCCCAGCAGCCAGCTGGCCACCAGCGGCGCGGTGCCGGCGAACAGCGCCATGCCCAGGCTGTAGCCGATCGAGAACACGGCGCAGCGCTGGCCCGGCGGCACCATCACCACCCCCAGCACCCCCTGGGCGCCCATGGTGGTCATCAGCGGCAGCAGCACCAGCCCCTGGGCGATGGCGAGCCCCGCCAGGCCGCCGCCCTGGCCGATCAGCAGTGCCACTGGCGTGATCAGCGCCAGGCCCGCGTTGCCCCAGCGGTTCACGGCCACCAGCCCGTAGCGGTCCGCCAGGTGGCCCCCCAGCACCACCAGCGGCAGCCCCAGGGTCTGCATCACGGTCGACACGCTGTTGGCCCCGGCGCTGCTGCCGGCGTGCTGGCCGGCGTGGTCCACCAGGAACACGAAGCTCACGTAGAACACCACGTTGGCGAAGCTCACCAGGCCCACCACCCGCAGCACCAGCGGCCATTCGCCTACCAGCTGGCGCAGGCTCCAGCCCATGGCCGCCAGCAGCTCGCCGCTCTTCTGGATCGGGGCACGCTGGTCGTCATCCGGCAGGGTTTCCGGCATCGAACGGCGCATCCACAGGCCCAGCAAGGCCACCCCCGCTCCCAGCAGGAACGGCAGCCGCCAGCCCCAGGCCGCCATGGCCGCATCGCCGAGGGCCCAGCCCACCAGCGCCGCCGTGAGGGAGCCGAGGCTGAAGCCCAGCAGTCCGCCCGACACCGCCAGGCTGGAGAGCAGTCCGCTGCGGCCGTGGCCGGCCGCCTCGGCGGCGTAGGTGATGCTGCCGGTGAACTCACCGCCCACCGAGAAGCCCTGCAGCATCCGCAGCACCACCAGCAGGATGCCGGCCGTCATGCCGATCTGCTGGTGGGTGGGCAGAAGGCCGATCAGCAGGCTCGAGCCGCCCATGATCACGATGCTCAGGCTCAGCATCAGCCGCCGGCCCAGCAGGTCGCCCAGGGGGCCCAGCACCAGGCTGCCCACCGGCCGCATCAGGTAGCCCACGGCGAATACCCCGAAGGCGGCCATGGTGCGCAGGGCCGGCACGTCCGCCGGGAAGAAGGCCTCGCCCAGGGCGCTGGCTACGTAGCCGTAGACGGCGAAGTCGTACCACTCCAGGGCGTTGCCCAGCAGGGCCGCCAGGCCGGCGCTGCGGCGCTGGGCCGGGGTGAGGGCCAGCACGGCGGTTCCCGGCTCGGGCGGGGAATCCCCTGGGGATTCGCGATCGGTCTGCGACGCGCTCAAGCGGGGCCAGGGCGGGATGGCGGCATTGAAGCCCCCCGGCTGCCTGGGCCCGGCCGCTTGGGCGCGGAGGCCTTTCTTAAGAGCTGTGTGCTGAGCCACGCCCATCCCCGGTGGGGGGTTAGCAACGGCAACAGCAGCAGCGGCGGCGCCCGGCCGTGACCTTCTTTCTCAAGCTCACCGAGGCGATCGCCAGTCGCCAGTCGCTGCTGATCACCGGGCTGGATCCCAACCCGGAGATGCTGCACACCTGGAACCGCAGCCGCGGCGGCGGCACGGGCTCGTTCCTCTCCCAGGCGCGGCGCTGGATCAAGGCGGTGATCGAGGCCACCGCCGACCACGTGTGTGCCGTGAAGCCCAGCCTCGGCTTCTACCAGGCCCTGGGGGCCGTGGGCATCGACCTGCTGCGGGAGGTGCGGGAGCTGGTGCCGCCCGATCTGCCCCTGATCCTCGACGCCAAGCACGCCGACCTCAACTCGGCCTCGGCCCTGGCCCACTACCTGTTCCACGACCTGGGCGTCGATGCGGTGTCGCTCTCGCCCCTGGCCGGCCAGGACATCGCCGCCCCCTTCCTGCTGCACACCGACCGGGCCGTGGTGGTGACCTGCCACAGCTCCAGTCCGGCGGCGCGGGTGCTGCAGCACCACCCCGACGAGAGCGACCCCTTCTATCTGCGGGTGGTGCGTGAGTGCCAGCTGTGGGCCACGCCGGAGCAGCTGCTGCTGGAGGTGGGTACCAGCGACCCGCGCATCCTCGAGCGGGTGCGGGCCGCCGCCCCGGAGCACGTGCTGATCCTGCGCAGCCTCTGGGGCCGGGAGGAGCGGCTGGAGGCGCTGCTGCAGGCGGGGCTCACCAGCGCCGCCGATGGCCTGCGGCTGCCGCTGCCCCAGAACCTGCGGGGGGAGGAGGGGCTGGCGGAGGGGGCGGCCGCCCTCAAGCGCCAGATCAGCGCCGTGCGCGAGCGGGTGATCGCCGCCCGCAGCCCCGCCGCCGACCGCTGCGACCTGTGGCTGCCCCAGCCGGCCGCAGTCCCGCCGTCCGCCGAGCAGTCCGCCCCGGAGGATCCCTCCGCCGAGCCGCCCTCCGCGGCCCTATCTGCCGACCCAGCGGCCGATCCCCTGGCCGCGCTGATCGTGGATCTGTTCGACATCGGCTGCCTGCTGTTCGGCGACTACGTGCAGGCCTCGGGTGCCGTGTTCAGCTATTACATCGACCTGCGCCGCATCATCTCCGATCCCAACCTGTTTCACCGGGTGTTGCACACCTACAGCGAGCTGCTGCAGGGGCTGACGTTCGATCGCATCGCCGGCATCCCCTACGGCTCGCTGCCCACCGCCACCGGCCTGTCGCTGCAGCTGCACAAGCCGCTGATCTATCCGCGCAAGGAGGTGAAGGCCCACGGCGCCCGCCGCCAGATCGAGGGCGACTTCCGCGAGGGCGAGACCGTGGTGGTGGTGGACGACATCCTGATCACCGGCGGCAGCGTGCTCGATGGCATCGCCAAGCTCGCCAGCTCCGGTCTGGTGGTGCGCGATGTGGTGGTGTTCATCGACCACGGCGGCCAAGCCCGGCAGCGCCTGGCCGAGGCCGGCTACCGCACCCACGCGGTGCTCGACATCGGCCGCATCACGGCGGTGCTGCTGGCGGCCGGGCGGCTCACTTCCGAGCAGGCCGTTCAGCTGGGCGCTCAGGCATGAGAGTGGTGCCGCTGGCTGCGGGCATAGCCCTCGATCAGCCGTAGGGTCTCCAGGTGGCCCTGGGGCCGGCCGAACAGGTAGCCCTGGCCGAAGTCGCTGCCCAGCCGCTCGATGATGCGCCGCTGCTCCTCCGTCTCCACGCCTTCGGCCACCACCTCGAGGCCCAGGGCCTTGGCCAGGGAGATGATCGCCCCGGCGATCATCTCGTCCTCCGGGTTGCTCACCAGGCCATCCACGAAGGAGCGATCGATCTTGAGCACGCCCACGGGGAAGCGCTTCAGGTAGAGCAGGGAGGAGTAGCCCGTGCCGAAGTCGTCGATCGCCAGGCGTACCCCCAGGTCCCGCAGTCCATTGATGGTCTTTGTCGTCGACTGGATGTCATCGACGAGCATGGTCTCGGTGATCTCCAGGTAGAGGCTGCCGGGATCCAGCCCGTTGCTGTCCAGAATCCCGGCGATGCGCTGCTGGAGTCGGGCCTCGTTCAGGGTGCGGGCCGACAGGTTGGAGGACAGCCGCAGGTCCGCCAGCCCGTCGATCCGTTGCCAGCGGGCGATAGCGCCGGCGGCCTGGTTCAGCACCTCCAAGTCGATGTGCACAATCACCTCCGACGATTCCGCCTGCGGGATGAAGGCGCTGGGGGGGAGCAGCCCCAGCTGGCGATGGCGCCAGCGGGCCAGGGCCTCGAAACCCACCAGCCTGCGGTCGGAGAGCCGGTAGATCGGCTGGTAGTGGCTCTCGATCTCGCCGTTCTCGATGGCGTGGCGCAGCTCCCCTTCCAGGTAGAGGCGCTGTCGTGCCTCGGCCCGCATCGACTCCTCGAAGATGGCCCAGTGGCCCTTGCCGCGGCCTTTCGCCTGATACATCGCGATGTCGGCGTTCTCCAGCAGCGCATGGGCCTCCTGCCCTGCCTCGGCGAAGGCGATGCCGATGGAGGCGCTGTGGCTCAGTTCCGTGCCCGCCACCACGATCGGCCGGCGGATCGCCTGAATGATGCGCTGGGCCAGATCGGTGGCGGCGCCCACCGTGGCGGTCTGGCTGATCACGATGAATTCATCGCCCGACAGCCGTCCCACCAGATCCGAACCCCGCACCGACTCCCGCAGCTGGTGCGCCACGTTGATGAGCAGCTGATCGCCCGCGGCGTGGCCGTGGGCGTCATTGACGATCTTGAAGCGGTCGATGTCGATGAACAGCACCACCTGCCGCATCGCCCCCTGCGGCTCGCTGGCGAGGGCCTGGTTCAGGGCCTCGAGCACCAGGCGCCGATTCGGCAGACCGGTGAGCGCATCGTGGGTGGCGTCGTGGAGGGCCTTGTCCCGGGCGTGCCGCTCCGCCGAGACGGCCCGCAGCAGCCCGATGCTCAGTTCGATGCTGCGGGCCATCGCCCGCAACAGCGAGCGTTCCTCCACGTCGAAGGCATCGCCGAGCCTGCCCACGAACAGCTGCTCGTCACCGATGGTGGCCCAGCAGGTGTGCAGCGTGCCGCTGCGGATCTGAACCTCGGCCGGTCTCTCGTCCGCCAGCTCCACCAGCCGGGCCCCCTCGCGGGGACTGAGGCCGATGCAGCAGGTGACGCCGTCGCTGCCGAAGATCGCCCCCACTTCGGCATCCACCGCCTCCGTCACCCGGTTCACCGCATTGCGCAGGTTGTCGGGATCGTCGGTGGAGAAGGCCGAGAGGATCTCGGAGAGCAGGTGCAGCGACCAGGACGTCTCCATCAGCTGATGGCCAGGGTCACCAGGGTCTGGTTGTGGAAGCCCCCGGCCCCCTTGGTGCGGGCGATCTCGCCGTAGGTGTAGAAGCCCGCCATGGGAACCCCGCCGCTGGTGGCAGTGATCAGATCGGTTTCCTCGTGCAGGTTCGACGCGTCGAAGATCGAGCGCCTGGAGACGCAGTCGAACAGCAGCAGGCCCACCGGTGGGGCCCCATCCAGGGCCCCGATCGCCAGCTTGAACGACTCCTCAGCGGCCTCCAGCACCGAGTCCACGTCCCCTTCGGTGAGGAAGGCCAGGCCGCCCTGGGGCACCTCGGCCACCGTGAGCAGCTGGCGGGTCTGGAAATCCGCGCCCGTGATGTGGCGCATCTCGATCTTGTCGCGCCGCCGGATGCCGATCGGATGGCAGGCGGCGAAGGCGGCGAAGGCGGTGGCGTCGTGGCGCACCGGCTCCGGGGGATTGAAGAACTCGAGGTAGACATCCAGGGCGGGCCGGTCGTCCAGGGACGCCAGCACGTTGCCCTTGCTGCCGGTCACGAGCATGGGGGGACTGGCCGTCTTCCAGCCGTGGCTCACGCCGATGCCCAGGGGGGCCTCCGAGCTGATGGCGGCCGCCACCACGGCCTGGGTCAGCACCCGATCGCCCAGGATCTGATGGGTCCGCTTCATGGCCAGGTCGTCGCCGGCGCAGCCCCCCACCAGGGGCACATCGAAGCTGGCCACGTCGTAGGCGCCGCGCACCACATCCATCTGGTCGCCACAGAGCCCATCCGCCAGCAGCAGCAGCACCGTGTGCTCGCGCTGGGGCAGCCGCTCGAGGCAGTAGGCCGCCTCAGTGGCGGCCTGGCGCAGCCCCTGGTCGTTGCCCTGGCCCATGCCCGTGGCCACATTGATGCCCTCACCCCCCAGGGCCCAGAGCACCAGGGCCTGGCGAAGGGAGCCGGCGGCGGCGATTTCCCCGGAGGTCGTGCAGCCGATCACGGCGGTGCCCTCCGGCAGCCCCTGCCGCAGTCCTGCCGCGATGGCGGGCAGGTCGTAGCTGGGCGACCCCAGGAGCACCACCAGCTTGGGCGGCGTCGGTCCGGCGATCCCCTGGAGGGCTTCGGCCAGGGCCGCCTGGCTGTCAGGAAGGGTGGAGCTGCCCACCCGCACCCAGCGTCTGGTCAAGTCCGTGGGTTGTGTCATCCCGATCCGGCTGGAGCGGGAACAGACCGCAGAAGCCTGATCCCACGCTATCCCTCAGCAGGGGTAGATGGCAGCGGCTTCCGGTGACCACGGGTCTACGGTCGCCACACCCCCTGATCCGCCGCGCGATGGTTGCCGCTCTGCCCCTGCTCCGTGGCATTGCGGTCCTGGCTGAAGCGGCGCCAGGTCTGGCGGCAGGCGATGGGGGCCGCACGGCTTCCCTTGCGCTTGAGGCCGTACCGGTCCAGGGCCGGCTGCTGTTCTTGGGTGTGCTCTTCCTCGGCACCCTGGCCGTCAGCCGCTTCTCGATCCGCATCGGCATCCCCTCGATCCTCGGGGTGCTGCTGCTGGGGTTGTTCATCAATGTCAACTCCCTGCACCTCAGCCACCACCAGGCCGAGGACCTGCACATCTTCGGTCTGGCTCTGCTGCTCTTCTACGCGGGCCTCAAGACCGAGCTGGCCGCGATCCGGGGCTTCCTGGAATACGGCCTGCTGCTCGCCATCGGCGGGGTGATCGCCTCGTCCACCGTGCTGGGGCTGATGATCTGGTGGCTGGCCTCCGATTCGGGGGCCAAGCTGGCTCCGGGGCTGGCCAACAGCATGCCCCTGGCGGCGGCCCTGCTGATCGCCGCCTGCCTGGGGTCCACCGATGCCGGTGCCACCCTGAGTGTTCTGACGCAGGTGCGCCATCGGATTCCCCAGCGGCTGCGCCACCTGCTGGAGTTCGAGTCGGCGGTGAACGACCCGGCGGCTCTGCTGGTCTACGGCCTGATCGTGGGGGTGTTCGTGGCCGGTTCCACGGCCAGCGCCGCCACGGCCGCTGGGCCCGGCCTTGAGCTCTCGGTGCTCGACGGGGTGCGCGACTTCCTGCAGCAGATCGGCGTCGGAATGATCGTGGGGGTGACCTTCGGCTACGTGGCCAAGTTCGTGATCGACTGGCTCGTGCATGAGAAGGCCCAGCTGCTGGTGGTGGCCATGTCCATCGCCTTCGTCGACTACGGCTGCAGCCACTTTCTCGGTGGCGCGGGTTTCGTGGCCGTCTACGTGACGGGTCTGTTCATGGCCAACCTGCGCTACCGCCGCCCCGATGTGAACCACGAGTCGATCCAGGAGGTGCTGCTGCCCTTCAACACCATGACCGAGATCACGATCTTCCTGATCTTCGGTCTGCTGGTGTCGCCGAGCGATCTGTTGCCCTCCCTGTCGATCGGGGTGGTGACTGCCGCGGCGCTGATGCTGGTGGCCAGGCCCCTGAGCGTGCTGCTCTGCCAGCCCTTCTCCCCCTTCAACTGGCGCGAGGGGCTGTTGATCTCCTGGTGCGGGCTGCGCGGCGCCGTGCCCCTGGCCCTCTCCTACAACGTGGTGCTGATCATCCCGCGCCTCCGCGGCGTCGATGCCGCCACCGTCGACACCCTGGCCCAGAACGCCCAGAGCATCGTGTTCGTGGTGGTGGTGCTCAACCTGCTGCTGCAGGGCCTCACCCTGCCGTGGCTGGCCAGTTTCCTGGGGCTGCAGCCGGAGCCGCCGGCCGAGCTCCAGGCCTGAGCCTCACACCAGCCGCCAGGGCAGCACCTCACCGGCGTGGAACGGCACCAGCCGGGTGGGCGTGCTGGTGCCGTTGGCCAGCTCCAGAGCAACGGGCACCGCTTCGGCCGTTTCGGCCTCGGTGTCCTGGCGCTCCAGCGTGAGGCTGCCCGTGTTGGGAGGCAGGCCGTAGAAGCGCGGGCCGAACGTACTGGCAAAGGCCTCGAGCCGCTCCAGGGCGCCCTCCTGCTCGAACACCGCCGCGTAGCTCTCGATCGCGTAGGGGGCGTTGTAGATGCCGGCGCAGCCGCAGGCCGATTCCTTGGCCTCGCGGGCGTGGGGCGCCGTGTCGGTGCCCAGGAAGAACTTGGGGTTTCCGGAGGTGGCGGCCGCCCGCAGGGCCAGGCGATGCCGTTCGCGCTTGGCCACCGGCAGGCAGTAGAAGTCCGGCCGCAGGCCGCCGGCGAACAGGCTGTTGCGGTTGATGTGCAGGTGGTGGGGGGTGATCGTGGCCGCCAGGTTGGGGCCGGCCTCGGCCACGAAGGCCGCGGCGTCGGCGGTGGTGATGTGCTCGAACACCACCTTCAGGCCGGGGTGGCGCTCCAGCAGCGGGATCAGCTGGCGCTCGATGAACACCGCCTCGCGATCGAAGATGTCCACCGCCGGGTCGGTCACCTCGCCGTGGATCAGCAGCGGCAGGCCGATCCGCTCCATCGTCTCCAACACCGGCCCGATGTGGGCCAGATCGCGCACGCCGGCATCGGAGTTGGTGGTGGCCCCGGCCGGGTAGAGCTTGGCCGCCGTGAGGATCCCCTCGGCCTGGCCCCGCTCCAGCTCGGCGGGATCGAGGCTCTCGGTGAGGTAGGCCGTCATCAGCGGTGTGAAGTCGGCCCCGAACGGAGCCGAGGCCGGCCCTGCCGGGGCGCCGGCCGCGTCGCTCTCCCCCAGCGCCGCCAGGATCCGCTGCCGGTAGGCCGCCGCCGCCGCCGCGGTGGTGATCGGCGGCCGCAGGTTGGGCATCACGATCGCCCGGGCGAACTGGCGGGCCGTGTGGCCCACCACCGCCCGCAACATGGCGCCATCGCGCAGGTGCACGTGCCAGTCGTCGGGCCGCCGGATCGTGAGCCGGGTGCCGGGGGCGGCGGGGCCGGAAGCGCTTGCGGTGGGGCTCATTCGGCCGACCTCCGGGCGTGGGGGCCACCGGCCACCAGCCAGGCGCTCAGGGCCAGCAGCAGCACGCTGCCGCTGAACACCAGCAGGCTGGTGGGGCCGGCGATCGGAAAGTCGAGCATCGACTTGAACGCCGCCACGATCAGCGCCACCACGATCACCTTCACCAGCTTCTCCTTGAGGGCGTCCAGGGTGCGGATGTCGAGCAGGCCGCTGCCGCCGTCCTGGCCGGGAATCCGTGCCGCCTCGATGTCCGAGATCAGCAGTTCATACACGCCATAGCCAAAGATCAGCAGGGCGATGCCGATCAGATAGAGGTCGATTCCGCCCACCAGTTCACCCAGAAGCTTGGCCATGATGGCGCTCTCCTTGCCGCCGGCCATCAGCAGTTTGAGGGCCGAGAGAATGATGCGGGTGCCGCAGAGGAAGGCGGTGCCGCTGCTCAGCAGGCTCATCACCACCGGCACGATGGCGATCAGCCGGAAGCGCCACAGCCAGCGCTCGAAGCCCATCTCCAGGCGCGATCGCCTGGCTGGAACACGGTCCCCGTGCTCGGGGCCCTCGGGGTGGGGCTCGCCGTGGCGGCTGGAGGAGTGGGAGGCCAAGAACCCCGGAGCGGCACGTCCCTTGACCCTAGGAGCCGGCCCTTAGCGTGCCCCCATGGCCCACGACGCCGTCGCCATCCGCCTGCAGCCCCGCTCCAGCCGCGACCAGGTGCTGGGCGAGCGCGATGGGGCCATCGCCATCAAGCTGCAGGCGCCGCCGGTGGACGGCGAGGCCAACGCCGCCCTGCTGCGCTTCGTGGCCCGGCGCCTGGGGGTGCCCCCCCGCGACGTGACCCTGGTGCGGGGCGCCACCTCCCGCAGCAAGTGGATCGCGGTGCAGGGCCGCTCCGCGGCGCAGGTGCGCGCGGCGCTGCTGGGCTGAGCTCCAGAATCCAGGCCAGTGCCGAGCCGGCCCAGCCGTGCCCCGCGCGTCTCCCGCCTCCCCGCATGCTGCCGTTCCACTGGCTCACCCAGACCATCGCCCTCGGCCTGGGCATCGCCTTCAGCCCGATCAACATCGCCCTGGTGGCCCTGCTGCTGCTGGGGCGCCAGCCGCTGCTGCGCTGCGCCACCTACCTGGCGGGCTGGGCCATGGCCAATGGCGGGGCCCTCTGCGCCGTGGTGCTGGTGGGGCAGCGCTTCAGCTGGGCCATGCACCTGGGCTCCCGCGGCCAGGTGCTGATCGACCTGATCGGCGCCGGGGCCCTGGTGGGCCTGGGCCTGTTCCAGCTCACCCCGGCGGTGACGATCGGCGAGGAGGGCTGGGCCATGCAGCTGATGGGCCAGCTGCCGGAACTGGAGTGGATGCCGCTGATGGGCCTGGGGGCCGGCTGCGCCCTGATCAGCCCTGAAAACCTGGTGTTCTATGTGAAGGAGGGCGGCATGCTGCTGGCCAACCACACCAGCTGGCGCGGCGATCTGGAGGTGGGGGCGGTGTTCGTGGCCATGGCCACCTCACTGCTGCTGCTGCCGCCCCTGCTCTGGCTGCTGAGCGGTGGCCGGCTGCGGGAACCGCTCACCCGCCTCAACGACTGGCTCGTGCACCGGGCCGAGTGGCTGGTGGGGGTGTTCGCCCTGCTGCTCGGGATCTACCTCGGCTGGCAGGGGCTCGATGGCCTGCACCAGATGAGCCTGCTGGCCGCTGCCTGATTCCCTACCCCACCGCTGCGGCCGTTCCTGGCAAACTGCGCCGACACCCCGCTGCCCTCTGCCGCCGCCCATGGCCCGAATGCGCAAGCTGCTCTCCGCCGCCTCCCTGCTGGCGGCCCTGGCTCTGGTGGGCTGTGCCTCCGAGGAGGGCGGATTGCAGAGCCAGAAGCTGGCCACCCTCAAGGGCCGCGGCAAGTTGATCTGCGGGGTGGACGGCAAGCTGCCGGGCTTCAGCTTCGTGGCCCCGGACGGCCAGTACTCCGGCCTGGATGTGGACGTCTGCAAGGCCGTGGCGGCGGCCACCCTCGGCGATCCCACCAAGGTGGACTACCGCGACCTCAACTCCAGTGAGCGCTTTGCGGCCCTGGCCAGCGGCGAGGTGGACCTGCTCTCCCGCAACACCACCGTGACCCTCAGCCGCGACGCGGCCGGCGGCAACGGCCTGAGCTTCGCGCCGCCCGTCTTCTATGACGGCCAGGGCGTGATGGTGCCCGTGGCCAGCGGCATCAAGGGCCTCAAGGATCTGGCGGGCAAGCCGATCTGCGTGGAGACCGGCACCACCACCGAGCTCAACCTGGCCGACCGCATGCGCGAGATCAATGCGGCCTACACGCCCCTGAAGTTCCAGACCGGCGACCAGACCTACGCCGCCTACCTGCAGGGCCGCTGCGTGGCCGTGACCAGCGACCGCTCCCAGCTGGCCGGCAAGCGCACCAACTTCCCCGACCCCGCCGCCCACACCCTGCTGCCGGAGGTGCTGAGCAAGGAGCCCCTGGCGCCGGCCACCGTGAACGCCGATCCGGCCTGGAGCGATGCGGTGCGCTGGACCGTGTACGCCCTGATGCAGGCCGAGGAGCTGGGCATCACCCAGGCCAACATCGACGCCAAGCTGGCGGAGGCCAAGGCCAAGACCAACCTCGCCGACCTGCGCCGCTTCCTGGGGGTCGAGGGGGAATTCGGCAAGCAGCTGGGCCTGGCCCCCGACTTCGTGGTGAAGGCGGTGAAGGCCGTGGGCAACTACGGCGAGATCTTTGAGCGCAACGTGGGCACCGGCTCCAAGCTCAAGCTGGAGCGCGGCCTCAACCGCCAGTGGCAGCAGGGCGGCCTGATCTATTCGCCCCCGTTCCGCTGATGGGCGAGCCCTTCCCCGGGCCCCTGCCCTGGTGGCGTGACCGGCGGGTGCTGCCCTGGCTGGTGCAGGGCGCCGTGGCCCTGGTGGTGCTGCTGCTGATCGCCTTCCTGCTGGGCAATCTGGTGCGCAACCTCAGCGCCGCCGGCATGCTGCTCAGCTTCCGCTGGCTGCAGCAGCCCGCCGGCTTCGACGTCTCCGAGACCCTGCTGCCCTTCGATGCCGGGCTGCCCTACTGGCGCGCCCTGGTGGCGGGCCTGGTCAACACCCTGCGGGCGGTGCTGGTGGGCCTGGTGGGTGCCACGGCCCTGGGCACGGTGGTGGGTCTGGCCTCCTTCAGCCCCAACGCCCTGCTGCGGGGCCTGGCCCGCTCCTACGTGGAGCTGATCCGCAACATCCCGCTGCTGCTGCAGCTGGTGTTCTGGTATTTCGTCGTGTTTCTGGCCCTGCCGAACGGCGAGGCGGCCCTGCAGCTGCCGGGGGTGGTGCTGGCCAAGTCGGGGCTGTTTCTGGCCTGGTTCGGCGAGGGCCTGCGCTGGAGCGGCCCCACCCTGGTGGAGGGGGTGTGGCGGGCACCGCTGCGGCTCACGGTGGAGTTCTCCGCCCTGGTGACCGGCCTGGTGGTGTACACCGGCGCCTTCATCTCCGAGGTGGTGCGCGGCGGCATCACGGCGGTGCCCAAGGGCCAGTGGGAGGCGGCGGCCTCCCTGGGGCTCGGGCCGCTGGTCACCCTGCGCCGCATCGTGCTGCCCCAGGCCCTGCGGGTGATCGTGCCGGGGCTGAACACCCAGTACATCTCCCTGGCCAAGAACTCCGCCCTGGCGGTGGCCGTGGGCTACACCGACCTCTATTCCGTGGCTGAGACCACCCTCAACCAGACCGGCCGGGCCGTGGAGGTGATCCTGATCCTGCTGGGGGCCTACCTGGTGATCGATCTGGCGATCTCGGCGCTGATGGGCTGGCTCAACCGCCTGGTGCGGATCCGGGAGCGCTGAAGCGATGACGTCCCCCTTCCCGACTCCCTCCCCTGCCCCGGAGCCTGGGCCCTCCGCTGGATCCGGCCCCGCCATGGAGCCCCCCTCCCTGCGGCCGCCCCTGGGCACCCGCTTGCGGGCGGAGCTGTTCGGCAGCCCCGGCAATTCCGCCCTCACCCTGGTGCTGCTGGCCGCCCTGGGTGCCGCCTGCTTCGGGCTGCTGCACTGGGGCCTGGTCCAGGCCCGCTGGGCCGTGGTGCGGGCCAACAGCACCCTGTTCGCCGTCGGCCGTTACCCCCTCGATCAGCAGTGGCGCCTCTGGCTGCTCACCGCGCTCCTGGCGGCGGCGGCCGGCCTGGCCTGGGGCCTGCTGCGCTCCCACCCCCGCCGCGATCGGGGCGGGGAGCTCTGGCCCCAGAACGACTGGATCGCCGCGGGTCTGCTGGCGGCCACGGCCCTGGCCGTGCCCTGGTGGCTGCGGCTGGAGCCGCTGATGCAGGCGCGCTGGTGGGGGATCACGGCCCTGCTGCTGCTGGTGCGCTGGGCCGCCGGCCACTGGGGCCGGCGGCTGCCGACCCGGGTGCTGGCCCTGATGCCCCTGCTCTGGCCCCTGCTCTACTTGGTGGGCATGGTGCTGATCAACGGTGGCGTGGGCCTGCTGCCGGTGCCCCCCAGCGACTGGGGCGGCCTGCTGCTCACCCTGATCGCCGCCAGCTTCGCGATCCTGCTCTGCTTCCCCCTCGGGGTGCTGCTGGCCCTGGGGCGCCGCAGTGACCTGCCGCTGCTGCGCTGGGGCTCGGTGCTCTACATCGAGTTCATCCGCGGCGCCCCGCTGATCACCCTCCTCTTCCTGGGCCAGAACATGATCGGCTTCCTGCTGCCGGGGGGGCTGGCGCCGGATCGGGTCTGGCGGGCCGCCTGGGTGCTCACCTTCTTCGCGGCGGCCTACCTGGCCGAGGCCGTGCGCGCCGGCCTGGTGGCGATCCCCCCCGGCCAGCTGGAGGCGGCCCGCTCCCTGGGCCTCACCGTTCCCCAGGCCCTGCGCACCGTGGTGCTGCCCCAGGCCCTGCGGGTGGCCCTGCCCACGATGGTGGGCCAGTTCATCTCCCTGCTCCAGGACACCACCATGCTCTCGCTGGTGGGCCTGATGGAGCTGATGGGCACCGCCCGCACGGTAATGGCCAATCCGGCCTTCCTGGGCCGCAACGCCGAGGTGTACCTCACCCTGGCGGTGCTGTTCTGGTGCTGTTGCGCGGCCCTGGGCCTGGGCAGCAGGGCCCTGGAGCGCCGCCTCGATCCCAATCCCGCGTCCTGAAGCCCCGAGTCATGAGTTCCGCCCTGCATCCCCCCACGGCCCACCGGATGATCGAGGCCAGTGGTGTGCACAAGTGGTACCCCAACGGCTTCCACGCCCTGCGCGGTGCCAGCCTCAGCGTGCACCGCGGGGAGGTGGTGGTGATCATGGGGCCCTCGGGGTCGGGCAAGAGCACCTTCATCCGCACCTTCAACGCACTGGAGGACTTCCAGCAGGGCACGATCACGGTGGATGGCATCGCCCTCTCCAACGACCTGCGCCAGATCGATGCGATCCGCCGCGAGGTGGGCATGGTGTTTCAGCAGTTCAACCTGTTCCCTCACCTCACGGTGCTGGAGAACCTCACCCTGGCGCCGGTGCTGGTGCGCCGCCGCGACCGCGCCGAGGTGGAGGCCCAGGCCCGGGCCCTGCTGCAGCGGGTGAACATCGCCGAGCAGGCCGACAAGTTCCCCGGCCAGCTCTCCGGCGGCCAGCAGCAGCGGGTGGCGATCGCCCGCTCCCTCTGCATGGAGCCCAAGATCCTGCTGTTCGACGAGCCCACCAGCGCCCTGGATCCGGAGATGGTGCGCGAGGTGCTGGAGGTGATGCAGGACCTGGCCCGCGACGAGGGCATGACGATGGTCGTGGTGACCCACGAAGTGCGCTTCGCCCGTGAGGTGGCCCACCGGGTGGTGCTGATGGACCACGGCGAGGTGGTGGAGGAGGCGCCGCCCGAGCTGTTCTTCACCAACCCCTCGCACCAGCGCACCCGCGCCTTCCTCGACCAGATCCTCTGAACGGAAGGCTGGGGGGCTGGGGGGGCAGGTGGCCATCAGCTCTGCCGATCAGCCCACCAGTCCCAGGCCCAGAGTGAGCAGCCAGCGGGCGGCCCCCACGGCCGCGGCGACGCCGATCAGCGGCAGGACCCTCCAGCGCCAGCGCAGCAGCGCCAGCGCCGAGAGCACCAGGATCGCCAGGGCGCCCCCGTCGAGGCCGCCGCCGGCCTGGGGCCAGAGCACCGGGCCCGTGAACAGCAGCGCCAGGGTGGCGATCACCCCCACCACGGCGGCGGTGATGGCGGTGAGCGGCGCCCCCAGGCGCAGGTCGTTGCGGCTGGCCTCCACCAGGGGTGCCCCGGCCAGGATGAAGCTGAAGGAGGGCAGGAAGGTGAACCACACCACCGTGAGCGCCGCCGCCGCTGCCGCCCACCAGCTGCCTGGCTCCAGGCCGAGCAGGCTGCCCTGCCAGCCCCCCAGGAAGCCCACGAACGCCACCACGAGGATCAACGGCCCAGGGGTGGTCTCCCCCAGGGCGAGACCATCCACCATCTGGCTGGCACTCAGCCAGCCGTACTGCTCCACGGCCCCCTGGGCCACGAAGGGCAGCACGGCGTAGGCGCCGCCGAAGCTGAACAGGGCCACCGTGGTGAAGAAGCGGGCCATGGTGGCGAGCACCCCGTCCCAGCCGTCCGCCCTGCTCAGCAGGGCCAGGGGCAGGCCCAGGGCCAGGCCACTGACCAGCAGCGTCACCGCCAGGCTGCGCCGGCTGAAGCGCCCATGGGCCGGGGTGGGGGTGTGGTCGTCGTGCAGGGCGGGGGCCAGGGCGCTGGCGGGCTCAGCGGCCGGCGTGGCCTCGACGGCCTGGGCCTTGGACCGCCCGGCCCCGTGGCCGCCGGCGCCGGGTTTCACGATCAGGGCCGGCCGCCAGCGGCCGAGCAGGGCGCCGCTCAGGGCCGCCGCCGCCACGATCAGCGGGTAGGGGAGCTTCATCAGGCTGAGCCCGAGAAAGGCCGCCAGGGCGATCAGGCGCAGGGCCGGCGTGTGCAGGGTGCGGCTGCCCACCCGCCAGGCGGCCTGCAGCACGACGGCCACCACGGCTGGCTTGAGGGCCCAGAACACCGCCGCCAGCAGCGGCAGCTGGCCCCAGAGCACGTAGATCGTCGAGAGGCCGATCAGCATGGCCACCCCCGGCAGCACGAACAGCGCCCCTGCCACCAGGCCGCCCCAGGTGCCGTGCATCAGCCAGCCGATGTAGGTGGCCAGCTGGGTGGCCTCGGGCCCCGGCAGCAACATGCAGTAGTTGAGGGCATGCAGATAACGCCGATCCGAGAGCCAGCGGCGCCGTTCCACCAGCTCGCTGTAGATCGTCGCCACCTGGCCCGCCGGGCCGCCGAAGCTGGTGAAGCCCAGCTGCAGCCAGTAGCGGGCTGCAGCCCTGAAGCTCACGGGCGCCGTCATGGACGAGGGAAGGGGTGCTGGCGCCCATGATCCCGCGGGCCCCAGGCGATCCCACGGCCATCGCTGTGGCCGTGGCTACATCGGCTGGGCCCGATCCGGATGGCGTCGTCACCACCTGGGCAGAGCCTTGAAGGCACAGCGTCTCGCGTCGATCCGGCGCGTGTGGTCGTAACGGCAGGGGCAGACTTTGCCCCCCTGAAGGGGCTCCGGATGGTGTTGGAGGCCGTGCGCAGATGGATGTCCCCTTGCGTCGAGCGTCGCTGCGCTGCCACCTCCGCCAAGGGTTCCCCTCTGGCGGCTCCCGTGCCAGCTAGCTCCGCTCGCCGCCGTGGCGCCGCACCACCTCGCCGGAGCGCAGCAGCAGCGCTTCCCGTCGCTCCAGCAGCCGCCACGACTCATTGCAGGTGAGGGGCTCGGTGCTCACGATCGTCACCACGTCCGTCTCGTTGGTGACCTGGGAGAAGTCCACGGTCACATCGTCGTCCGCCAGGGTGGCGGTGGTGAAGGGAGAGCGGCGGGTGATCGTGTGCAGGCGCGTGCCGCCGTAGGCGTAGAGCCAGCGGCCGTTGCTGAGCAGGCAGTTGAAGATGCCCTGGTGGGCCAGTTGATCCGAGCAGCGCACCAGGGTGCTGAAGATCGCCGCCTCGTCATCCGGATCGAGCCCGGCCGCGTTGAGGCTGTTGAGGATCCAGCAGAAGGCGGCTTCGCTGTCGGTGTTGCCCACCGGGGTGTAGTCACCGGCGGCCGGAATCACCCCCTGGATGTCGCCGTTGTGGGCGAATACCCAGTCCTGGCCGCACCAGCGGCGGTGGAAGGGGTGGCAGTTCTCCAGGGCCACCAGGCCCTGGGTCGCCTTGCGGATGTGCGCCAGCGAGTAGAGCGCCTTGAGATCCAGGTCCGCCAGCTGGGCCGCCACCGGCGAGAAGGCCGCGGCTACCTCCTCCCGGTAGATGGTCAGCGCGCCACCGGCCGGATCGAAGCTCGCCAGGCCCCAGCCGTCGCCGTGCACTCCCGTCTCACCCCCCCGCCGGGCCAGGCCCCGGAAGGAGAACTGCATGTCGGTGGGGGTGTTGGCGCTGAGGGCCAGGAGTTCGCACATGGCGGTTCAGGGGGGCCGTGGGTGGCCCCGGATGGGGGCAGCGGCGGCGTGGGGCTAGGCCATGGGGAGCGGGCGCAGCGGGAATCGACAACTGGCGATGAGCCTACGGGCAGGTTTCAGTCGCCCTGCGGGCCCATGACAAAACCCCGGCCCTGGGGCCGGGGTTGCCTTGAACTCCACGGGAGGCCAGATCAGGATCAGCGGGTCTGGCTGAAGATCTGGTCCCACACGCCGCCCTTGCCGAAGTGCTTCCTGTCGAAGCTGGGCCAGCCACCCAGGTCGCCGATGCGGAAGAAGGTCACCTGCGGGAATCTGCCCCTGGCGTAGGCCTTGCCCTCGGCGGTCACCGGGCGAAAGCCATTGTCCGCGAAGGCCTTCTGTGCGGCTGGGGTGTAGAGAAACCTGGCAAAGGCTTCTGCCACCTTGCGAGTGCCCTTCTTGTCCACGGTCCTATCCACCACGGCGGCCGGCATCTCGGTGAGCACGTTGGGGCTGAACACCTTGTAGGGCGTCGTCCATTCGCCGCTGCGCTTGGCCAGGATCGCTTCGGTTTCCCAGTTCAGCAGCACGTCGCCCTTGCGGCGCTTCACATCGGTGTCGGTGGCTTCGCGGGCGTCCTTGGGCAGCACCTCGGCGTTCTTGTACACGCCGGTGATCAGCGTCCTGGCTGCGGCGTCAGTGCCGCCCTGCTCCGTCACCGACCCCCAGAGGGCCACATAGTTCCAGCGGGCGCCACCGGATGTCTTGGGGTTGGCCAGAACGTTGTCCACGTCCTTGTTGTCCAGGTCCTTCCAGCCTTTGATCGTCCTGGGATTGCCCGGGCGGGTGAAGGCCACCACGGTGGAGTTGACCGGGGTGGCGTTGTTGGGCAGCCGGCTCTCCCAGCCCTTCTGGATCAGGCCGGCCTGCTGGATCTTCGCCACGTCGGCCGCCATGGCCAGGTGCACGATGTCGGCGTCCAGGCCATCGAGCACGGCGCGGGTCTGGGAGCCGGAGCCGCCGTGGCTGCTCTTGATGGTCACCGTCTGGCCGGTCTTTCGCTTCCACTCGGAGGTGAACAGCGGGATGATCCTGTCGTAGGCCGCCTTGGTCACGGCCCAGCTCACTAGCAGGAGTCGCTGGGGTTTGGCCGGAGTGGCGGGTTTGGCGGCAGCGGCCGGTTTCTTGGCCTGGGCCTGCACCGGGCTGCTGCTGACGCTGGCGGCGCCGGTGACGGTCAGGGCGACTGCAGCGAGGCCCGCACCAAGACGGCGGGGCAGGGAGGATGGAAAACAAACCACGTAAGCCCGATCGAGTACAGGTAAAACCTAGGGATTGGCGGGTCTGGCGCCAGTAGTCCCGGCTACATCCATCGGGCGCTGCGCCGAGCCCCCAGGGCCCGCTGGATGGCTGTCACAATCGGCCCAGACCCTGCGCCGGCGCGAGCCCGTGGCCTTCAGCTCCAAGACCGAGTACGGCCTGGTGGCCCTGATTGAGCTGGCCGCCATCCATTCCAGTGGCGCGGTGCTGCAGGTGGCCGAGATCGCAGCCCGCCAGTCGATTCCCGATCGCTACCTGGAGCAGATGCTCACCAGCCTGCGCCGGGGCGGCATCCTGCGCAGCATCCGCGGTCCCAAAGGGGGGTATCAGCTCGTCAGGCCCCCGGCGGAGGTGCTGGTGTCTGAGGTGGTGAGCTGCCTGGAGGGCGATGCCGTCTCCCGCGACGGGATCGAGCGCAGGACGCCTGAATTCCAGGTTCTCCATGGTCTGGCCGGCCAATTGGAGAGCGCCCGGCTGGATCTGCTCCAAGGCACCACCCTGCAGCAGCTGCTGGAGCGGCGCGATGCCCTGTACCAGGCCCAGGCCATGTACTTCATCTGAGTTCGACGCCCTGGGCCAGGGGGCTCTGAGCCGTTGGACCCGGAGCGATTGGGTCTCGAGCGTGAGGGCCGGGAGGCCTTGGGCTGGGAATCGGCAGGGCTGGATCCGGCAGCCCTGGAGCCCGCAGGCCTCCAGGAGACACGCCCGGCTCCCGCTCAAAGCTCGCTAAGTCGACCGAAAAACCGTGCTAACTTTCGATCCGTTGCGCGCCGAGCTCCATGCGCTGTTGGTTTCGAATGTCTCCAGTCGACCCGATGTCGGCTTCCGAGTTCCCCATGCACCTCTCGCCTCCGCTCCGCCATGGCCACCGCCACCACCGCTCAAGCCCTCCGCCTCACCCTGCAGCCCAATGATGTGCTGCCGGAGAACCTGAACTGGACGATCCAGGAGGGTTACATCCGCACCGCCACCTGGGACGAAGAAGGAGAAACCATCACCCTCGGCGTCTGGGGCCCCGGTGACTGGGTCACCGCCGCCTACTCCGCCCTCAAGCCCGTTGAAATCCAGTGCCTCACCACCGTGGTGGTGGAGCAGTTCCAGCCCGAGCCGGCTGACATCGAAGCTCTTCTCCTGCAGCAGATCAAGAACCTCGAGGAGATCTTCCAGCTCAATCGCATTCGCTCCGCCGACCAGCGCCTGCTCGCCCTGCTCGCCTGGATCGGTCGCCGCTTCGGCCAGGTGAGCAGCCGCGGTTACCGCCTGTCGTTGAAGGATATGAACCTCACCCACAAGTCGCTGGCCGATCTGTGCGGCCTGACCCGGGTGACCGTCACCAAGATGCTGAACCGCTACAAGGGCGAGGGGGTGTTGCAGCAGATCAGCAAGGACGATCTGTTCATCCCCTCGGTGGCCCTGGTGCCCAGCGTTCTCTGATCCCCGTCTGATCACGCCTTGATTTCACTGTTCCCATCATCCTGTTCTCCTGCCTGCCATGGCATTCCGCGCTCCAAGGCCGTCCGGCCGCTCCGCTGCTGAGCCCCAACGCTTCACCCTGCGCTTCAAAAATGGCCAGCTCCTGCGCCACCAGGATGGCCTCACCCTCGCCCAGTTCCGCTCCGATGGCCGCCTGGCCTCCTTCTGGCCGGAAACGCCTGAGGCCGCCAGTCCGCGCCAGCGGCCGATCTTCGATCCCACCGTTCATCCGCTCGTCTACGGCTGAAGCCGTTGCCGGCTAAGTAGGTCGTCAGGGGTGGTCCGTCGGGGCCACCTTTGTTGTTGCTGTGGGGTGAGGACTCGGGCGGAAGCGGGTGGCCGTATTGAGCGCCACCCTTGGGCCCTGTCGGCGTGTTGCTGGGTTGACCGAGGTTGGGACATCCATCCCTAGGATGTACTTCGTAATTTCACTCGGGATAACCGGGTAACGCTGGTGCTTCGCCAACTCACCTCCCGCCGCCGCCTGCTGGCGGGCTTTGCCGCCGCTGCGGCCGTGTCGGTTCTACCCCTGCAGGCCGGCGCCGCCGCCGCCAACACCACGATCCAGCTGACCTCGCCCGCGGAGGCCGCCCAGGCCTCCCGCTCGGGTCAGTGGAAGATCCTCGATGTGCGTCCCGTGCCGCCGCTCGACTACGTCGCCGGTCACATTCCCAATGCGGTGCACATCTCCGAACAGGCCTTCCGGGGCTCCAATGGTCGGCTGCCCTATCAGATCTGGCCCGCCGCTGATCTGGCCAATCTGCTGAGCAAGTCCGGGATCTCCAACAGGGATTCGGTGCTGGTCTATTCCGACGGCACCAACGTGCTCGGCGCCACCCTGGTGGCCTACATCCTCGAGAAGAGCGGCGTGCCCCGCGTCGCCCTGCTCGACGGTGGCTTCAGTGGTTACAAGGCCGCCGGCTCCCCCACCACCAAGGCGTTCCCCACCTACCGCCCCGGCACCTTCAAGACCACCGATGTGAAGGGCCTGAACATCAGCCTCAAGGAGCTGCTCCCCCTGGTGGGCAAGCCCAATGTGGTGATCGTGGATCCACGGCCCAAGGCCCAGTTCGAGGGCACCGACCAGACCTTCATCCGCAACGGCCACATCCCCGGGGCGATCAACATCCCCTGGCAGGCGGCCACCGAGGCCAACAACGCCGAGGAGGCCCTCAAGAACCCCCACAAGTTCAAGTCGGTGGAGGCCCTGCGCAAGCTGTTCGCGTCGCGCGGCGTGACGCCCGACAAGACGGTGATCATCTCCTGCAGCACCGGCCGGGAGGCCAGCCTGCAGTACATCGTGCTCAAGCACCTGCTGGGGTATCCCAACGTGCGCGTCTACGAGGGCTCCTGGACGGAGTACAGCGCCACCTCCCATCCCCTGCAGACCGGCCCCGATTCCACGGCGGCCAAGTGAACGGGCCAAGCCGGCCAGCGGTTTTCGCTGGTCGGCTTGGTGCCCACAGGTGCAAACCAAGCCGTGGAGGCGTGGGCTGCAAGGTCCACGCCTTTTCGATGGCCGGGTCGCGATCCTGCTGTCCTGCCCCCGGGCGATCCAGCGCGTGGCCGAGCGCTGCGGTCTCAGCCCATTTCTGGGTGTCGCTGGTGCGGTTTGGCGCACGGCGTCGGTTGCCGTGGACACACTCGCGAGGAAACTCCTGAAACTGCGTGGGGGAATCGCTGTATAGGCTGGGTCCCCGTTCGCTGCCCTTGCAAGGGCCTCCCCGGCGCCATGGTCTCCGTCCTGGCCTGTCACGTGTCTGCCGCGGTGAAGCTACCGATAGGGCTGATTCTTAGGGCGATCCTGGCTTTGATTCGGGCTAGAAGGTGTACGCCGGGAGCTGGATTGAACGGGTTTTTGGCCCGCCCTGACGACTCTCTGAACGGGGCCGCTCGTCCCACTGGAGCGGGCCGAGGAGCCCGCTTTTTTTGCGGGTCTGTGGGTTCCGTTGGCCCATGAAAAAGCCCCCCCTTGCCGGGGGGCTGGTGGGTGTGGGAGTGAGGGCGAGGTCGCTGGTGTGTGAGGAGAGCGACCAGGCTCTGGATCCGGGAAGGATTAGAACTTGAACTGGGTCTGCACCACGCCGCCGAACACGTTGTTGGTGTCGTTGCCGGCAGTGTACTGGCCGTTGGGGCGGCTCAGGTAGAACAGAGCCGGGGTGACGCTGATGTTGTCGGTCACCTGGAAGCGATACCACCATTCCCAGGCATAGTTGCCGTCGTTGGGGCCGCCGAGACCGTCGTTGTTGTCAAGGCCGGTCACGAAGGTGGGCTGACCCACGGCCATACCGGCCGCGTTGCCCTTGATGAAGGCATCCTTCCACTGCAGGCCCACCTGCCAGGACTGGGTCTGGTTGATGTTCTTGGCGCTGCCGTAGGACTGGGCCACGGCGAAGTCGGCTTGGTTGACCGAGCTGATGCCCCAGCCCAGGCTCACCGAGGGAATCCAGCCGGCGTTGATCGGCTGCCAGGCCGCCGTGAGGGCGAAGTTGTTGCTGTAGGCAGAGCCACCGTCACTGAAGCCGCAATCCAGGGTCTGGCGGGCAAACTGCGTGCCGCGGCGGGTCATGGTGTCGCCGCACTGGCCGTAGCGCCAGGCCGCAGCCAGGGCCCACTGGGGAGACGCCAGGCCGATCTGGGTGGTGAAGCTGCCCTTGCTGCCGTCGGTCATGATGCCGCCGACGTTCGGGTCGCTGTTGTCACCAGCCGGGGCCACGTAGCTGGTGGAGGCGGCGAAGTAGGGCTGGCCCTTCTTCACGTTCTGCTTCCACATGAAACCGGCCATGCCGCCGGTGGCCTTGTTGTAGGTGGCTGGAGCGCCGTGCAGGGTGAACACGTCCAGGATGCCGGCGTCATAGAACGACGGCCGGACAGCCAGGAACTCGGTGTTACGGGCCTTGGCGCCGATCAGGGCCGTGAATTCCTTGCCGACCGGGAAGCGGTAGTACAGACGGTCGATGCCCAGAACGTCGTTCTGGCCGTTCGTGCTGTAGGCCCGATCCAGGGCCATCAGGTTGTAGGGGTTGCCGCTGAAGGCGCTGTTGGCGAAGTTGCCGGCCCGCAGACGGGTGTACAGCAGGTCCTTGCCGGTGAAGCTGGTGTTGAGGTTGAGGCGGACGTCGTAGTTGAACGTCGTGGCGCCCCAGAGGGCCCGGTTGGTGCGGGCGAATTTGCCGCTGTTGCCGGTGCTGGGACCTTCTTTGCCGTCAGGGGTCAGGGGCTTGAAGGAGCCGCTGGCGCCGGATGGTGCATTCTGGCTGCCGCCGAAGGCGTTGGCACCCAGCACGAAGACTGCGTCGCCCTGCAGCTTGGTGGTGGTGGAGAACTGGGTGGCTTCCAGCTCACCCACCTTGGCCTCCAGGCCATCCACGCGGCCCTTCAGCACGGCGAGTTCCTTCTCGAACTCCTTCATCAGGCGCTTCAGCTCGTCGGTCACTTCAGTGATCCGGTCGAGACAGGCGTTCAGCAGGGCGGCCGCTTCGTAGCGGGTCATCGCCTGCTTGCCCTTGAAGGTGCCGTTGGGGTAGCCGGCCACGCAGCCGTAGCGCTCGATCAGGTTGCTCAGCGCCTGGTAGGCCCAGTCGGTGGGCTGCACGTCCGAGAACTGGGTGATCGAGGTCACCTGCTCGTCGGAGCTGGTGTACTGCTTGACGCCGGCGATGTTGAGATCAGCGGCGGACGCAGCCACCGGAGCCAGAAGGCCCAGGGCGGCAGGCGCCAGCAGCAGTTGCTGGAAAAGTTTCATGACCCTCACACGAATAGGGGCTCCCCCAAGGGGAGTGCCATGAAAGTAGAGAACGGGCGCCCCGCGTGGGAAAGGCGTGGTCACAGGGCCATGTGTCGCGGGCTACAGGCGGGGATCCGGCGGCTTGCCAGCAGCGGCCCCCGTCAGGCTCCTGCCGCTCAGAACTGGTGGCCGGCCCTGGGGCGGACGTGGAGGCGGTCGCCGTTCTGGAGGCCGTGGAGAACCTCGCGGTTGCGGGGCAGCTGGGCACTCAGCGTCTGGCCGTTCTCCAGCTGCAGCTCGGCCACCAGCTCCTTGCCCAGGTGGGTGATGCGCCGCAGCACCGCCGGCACGCTGCCGCCCTGGCTCTCGCGCAGCAGCTCGAGATCGTGGGGGCGCCCGTTGGCGCTGACCGCCCGAGAGCTGGGAGGGGCAGCGGCTACCGTCGTCCAGCTGCTGCACCTGCTGCAGCAGGTCATCCACCTGGCGGCGGATGGGCTATGCGGGTGATCTCTTGGTTGCTGGCGGGCCCCGCCCCAGGGCGGCCCTCCCCTCAGCCCAGTTCCTCGGCCACGTCCTTGCGGATGCTGCAGTCGCTCAGGGGGTAGCTGACGCAGAGCAGGGCGAAGCCGGCGGCGATCTGGTCGTCGTCGAGGAAGCTCTGGTCCGCCTGGTCCACGCTGCCGGAGAGGATCCGGCCGGCGCAGGCGCTGCAGGCCCCGGCGCGGCAGGAGTAGGGCAGGTCCACCCCGGCGGCTTCCGCCGCATCGAGGATGTACTGGTCATCGGCGCAGGCGAAGCTCTCGCCGCCCTCCAGGCTGATGGTGTAGCTGGCCATGGGATCTGCTCGCTCCTGCCTGGTTTAGCCGCGCCCTGGCCGTTCGGCAGCGGTCATGGGGCAGGGGCGTGGGGCTTTGCCCACCAGGTGTCGGTCACAGTTGGTCGCACCTGTGACAGCCGCCGCCCTGGAATCCCCCGGGCCGGGCCGGGATGCTGGGCTCCCGGCATCCCCATTGATGAGCTGGATTGAACTGCAGCGCCTGGTGGACCAGGCCGAAACCAACCGCGGCCTGCGCCGCAGCCTGCGCCGCTGCCGTTCCGAGCAGGACCTGTTGCAGGCGGCCCGGCTGCTGGGCTTCCGCATCACCCGCCACGATCTGCACGCGGCGCGGGTGAAGCACCGCCAGGAGCGGCGCCAGGAAGCGCGCCTGGAGCAGGGGCTCGCTGCACCGTCCCAGGTGGGCTGAGGCGAGCCGGGTGGGGCTGGCCGGTGGCGTGCCTCAGGAGTGCGGGTCTGGGGCCGCGACCGTGCGGGCGTGGTCGCGGCTGTCGGACTCGGGGCGGCAGCGGTAGAGGCCCAGGCTTTCGCCCTGCTCCAGCTGACGGCAGTGCAGCTCTTCCCGCCCCGGGGCCTGGCGGCTGAGCAGCGCCGGCCCCGGGGCCGCGCCGCTGAGCAGGTCCGAGCTGCGGTCGGCGCCGCGGATGCGGCGGCCGGCATACCAGTTGAGGCTGGGCCGCTCGCTCTCCTGCCAGATCCGCACCGGCCCGCTCACGCCACGCTCCTGCAGCATCCTGGCCACGCCGGGTGTCCGCCAGCTCTCGTTGAGTTCCCACAGCCAGAGGGGACTCGCCATCAGCAGCAGCAGGCTGAGCCAGACGCCGGCCACGGTGCCCAGGCCCCCCGCCAACCGTTGCTGGCTGCGCCGTGACACCAGTCCCCTTCCGCCAAGCAGCAGCCCGAGGCCCAGGGCCAGGGCCAGCAGGCCATGGGCGGCGCTGAGGCCGAACACCCCCCAGACGGCCAGTCCGGCGGCGAGCAGTCCCGCGGCCCCGATCAGGCTCCACAGCCGGGGCAGCCGTGCCAGCAGCCGCGTTCCGGGCGGCCGCAGCTCCCGCCCGCGCGCCACCAGCCAGGCGAAGACGGGGCCACACACCAGGGCGAAGCTCGGCCAGAGCAGCAGGCTGTACCAGGGCAGCTGGGTGCGCAGCGGCAGCACCAGCAGCGCCGTGCCGAGGGTCAGGCCCAGGCACCAGCGTCCAGCCTGGCGGCTCCGCTGGCGCCAGGCCAGGCCCAGGCCGAAGGGCCAGAGCGGCAGCCAGGGCCAGCCCCCTTCGAGCACCTCCAGCACCGGCTCCAGGGCGCCGCCGCCATGGCCCTCCATCGGTTGGCTGAGCCGGGCGAACCCCTGGCTGGTCCACATGTGCAGGGCGCCGTCGCCGCGGGCGAGGCCGTGGAATCCATGCCAGGCCAGCCCCGGCAGCAGCCCCACGGCGAGGGCGGCCAGCAGCCAGGCCCAGTCGCGGCGGCCCAGGTCGCGATCCAGCAGGCGCAGCCCCAGGGCCATCAGCAGCACCGGCAGGGCCGTGGGCGCCTTCAGCAGCAGCAGCGCCGTGCCCCCCAGCCCCGCCACCAGCCCCCAGCGCAGCAGCCGCGGGCGGTGGGCCTTGGCGCCCAGCAGGGCCCACCAGATCAGCGCCATCGCCACCAGCTGGCAGCCGTCGAGCATGGCCAGGCGGCCGTGGCGCGCCAGGGGCAGCAGCGTGAGGGCGATGGCGCCGGTGGCCAGGGCGCTGAGCCGATCGCCGGGCCGCAGCCGCCACTGGATCGCCGCCAGCAGCGGCACCAGGGCGGTGGAGAGCAGGGCGGGCACCAGACGCACCACCCACTCGGGGGGCAGGGCGGTGACCGGTGAGTCGGTGAGGCCCCGCCACAGGCCGATGGCGGCGGCGATCAGCAGATGCAGCCCCGGCGGCTTGTTCAGGTAGGGCTCGCCCCAGTAGGTGGGCAGCAGCTTCTTGCTCCAGGGGGCCTGGCTGGTCTCCAGGGCCACGCGGGCCACGATGCCCTCATCCCAGTCCCGCAGGGGCAGATCCCCCAGGCCCACCAGGGCGGTGGCCACGGCCAGCAGCCACAGGCCGCCGATCAGCAGGGACAGGGGCGGCAGGCGCTCCGGGCGGAAGGGGGGCATCGACCGGCAGAACGGGTGGGTCAGCCTTGACCAGCTCGGCCCAGCAGTCGTTAAGGGGAGACTGGGCCCGGATGAAGGCTGGGTTAGGGGCGCCTCGCCGACACGTGTTCCTGTGTCGTTCGTCACAGCGGCCCGCCCGCCCTTGAATGGGGGCAGCCGCGAGCCTGCCCGGTGCGCCCCTGGAGTGCCATCCCCATCGCCGACTGCGGTGAGCCGTTGCTGGAGCTGCCCGGCGCCCTGCTGCGGCTGGAGCCCCATCCCTATGCCGCCCTGGGCGCCCCCTATGGCCCCGGGGCCTCGCCGTTCCGGCTGCGCAGTGGCGTGATCGAGCGTCTGCTGTTGGCCGATGCGGCCCTGCGGCGCCAGCAACCGCTCTGGCGGCTGGCGATCTTCGATGCCTGGCGGCCCCTGGCGGTGCAGCGGTTCATGGTGGAGCACGCCACCGCCGAGGAATGCCGGCTCCGGGGCGTGGATCCGGGCCAGCCGTCGCCGGAGCGGGAGGCGGTGCAGGCCGAGGTGGGCCGCTTCTGGGCGCCCCCCAGCGACGACCCCGCCACCCCGCCGCCCCACAGCACCGGAGCCGCGGTGGATCTCACCCTCGCCGACGCCGAGGACCAGGAGCTGAGCCTGGGCTCGCCGATCGACGCGATCGGCGCCGTGTCGGAGCCCGATCACTTCGCCCCGGGGGCGGCCGGCGCCGCGGATTCAGAGGCGCAGGAGTGGCACCGCCGCCGCACGCTGCTGCACAGCGCCATGGCCGGGGCGGGATTCGCCCAGCACCCGAACGAGTGGTGGCACTTCAGCTGGGGTGATCAGCTCTGGGCCTGGCGCAGCGCTGCAGCCAGCGCCCGCTACGGCCGCTGGCTGGGGGCGGACTGACCCGAGGCCTCACCAGGGGCGTGTTGCGGGCTACGGCTTGGCCGTGCCATCCCGATCGATGCCCATCGAGGCGGCCAGCGTCCGGGCCTGCTGCTTGCTCAGTAGGCCCCGCTGGATGCAGCGGTTGATGCTGCCCACCGCCAGGTCGCGCTGCAGCCGCCGCAGCTGGGCCTGGGCCGCCGGTGGCTGGTCGGCGAACTGGGTGAGCTGGTTGCGGTAACCCCGCAGCAGGTTCTCGGGCTGGCAGGTGCTGGCATCGGGGTCGAAGCGCTCCACCCGCGAGGCCGGTGGAGCGGGCCGGCGATCGGCCTCCGGATCCGGTGGCGTCTTGGCCGAGGCGGCTCCGAAGGGCCCGGCCAGCACCAGCACCAGGGCCTGGCCCAGGGCGGCGCTGGCCAGGGCGATCCTGGTGGCCGTGCTGATCCGAAGAGCTGACAGGGGACGGGCCATCGGACTCAGGCGGCTGCAGTCAGCAGGGCGTCCACGGCGTCGCGGCCCAGCTTCACCACATGGTCCCCCAGGCTGCGGCGACCGCCGGCCGCCTTCCAGCTCAGCAGCAGGGGCTCCAGGGTGGTCTCCAGGTCTTCCAGCGGCACCCGATCGAGGTAGGGCTCGGCCAAGCGGGTGAGGTTGGGGGCGCCGCCGAGCCAGAGCTGGTACAGGTCGGGGCCGCTGCCCACCAGCCCCAGTTCGGCCATGTAGGGGCGGGCGCAGCCGTTGGGGCAGCCCGTCACGCGCACCAGGATCGACTTCTCGATCTCCAGGCGCTGCAGCTGGGCCTCGAGGCGCTCGAGGATCGCCGGCAGGCCCCGTTCGGCCTCGGTCACGGCCAGGCCGCAGAGGGGCAGGGCCGGGCAGGCGAGGGCGTGGCGGGCCAGCCGGGCCGGCGACTCGGGGCTCTCCACCCCCAGGGCCGCCAGGGCTTCCCGCACGCTGGAGCGCTGGGCGGTGCCGATGTTGCAGAGCAGCAGGTCCTGGTTGGGGGTGAGGCGGAGCTCCAGCTGATAGGTCTCCACCAGCCGGCGCAGCCCCGCTTTGAACGGGCCCGCCAGGCGGCCGCTCAGCAGCGGGAGCCCCACGAACCAGAGGCCGGCACTCTGGCGGTGCCAGCCCAGGTAGTCCTCCAGCTTGACCTTCGGCTCCAGCCGCAGACCCTTGATCGGGTGGTGGAAGTAGGTGGCCTTCAGCTCGGCTTTGAACCAGGCGATGCCGCGCTCGTGGATCAGGTATTTCATGCGCGAGTGGCGCCGCTGCTGGCGGTCGCCGTGGTCGCGCTGCAGGGCCACGATCGCCTGCACCAGATCCAGCACGTGCTCCGCCGCCACGTAGCCCAGCGGGTCGGCGGTGCGGGCGAAGGTCTCCTCCTTGTTGTGGGTGCGGCCCATGCCACCGCCCACATACACGTTGCAGCCCCGCAGGGCGCCGGTGGCGTCGGTGAAGGCCACCAGGCCGATGTCCTGGGTCAGCAGGTCCACCGAGTTGTCCCCCGGCACCGTCACGGCCACCTTGAACTTGCGCGGCAGGAAGGTGGGTCCGTAGAGGGGTTCGTTGACGTCGCCGCTGAACACCTTGCCCTGCAGCTGGCGGCTGCGCACCGCCTTCACCGCCGCCTGGGGCTTGATCCGGTAGCTGAGTTCGCCGTCCACCCACAGGTCGAGGTAGGAGCCCTCGGCCGCCACGGGCACCAGCAGATCGGCGATCTGGTTGGCCAGCTGGCGCGCCGCCGGGTAGGCCCCCTTCTCGAACGGGGCGGCCGGGGCCATCACGTTGCGGTTGATGTCCCCGCAGGCGGCCAGGGTGGAGCCGAGGGAGCGGACGATCGTGCCGATCACCTCCTTGAGGTCGGCCTTGGCCACGCCATGCATCTGGAAGGCCTGGCGCGTGGTGGCCCGCAGGGTGCCGTTGCCGAGCCGGTCGGCCAGATCGTCCATGGCGAGGAACAGCTGGGCCGGCACCCGGCCGCCGGGGCTGCGCAGGCGCAGCATCATCTGCCAGTCCTTCTCCTTGCCCTTCTGGCGGTTCTCGCGGTTGTCCTGCTGGTAGCTGCCGTGGAACTTCAGCAGCTGCACGGCCCCTTCCGTGAAATGGGGTTTGTCGTTGCCCAGTTCGCTGAGTAGCGGCTCCTTGAGGTAGTCGCTGTCGGCCTTGAGCTGCTCGAACTTGCTGCGCTCGGTGCCGGCGGCGATGCTCGGGAACGGCCCGGCCGGGGTGCTGATGTGGGGAGGCACGCCCGCTGGCACCTTGGCGGTCGTCGGGCTGGCGGCCTTGGCGGGCGCTGCAGCGGCGTCGGCCTTGGCGGCGGCGGGCTGGATGGAGGCAGAGCCCTTCTGGCTGGATCCGCGCTTGGATCCAGAGGTCTGCCTTCCAGTCACGGTCACAGTGGCGCCACGGTCGTGAATCGAAGCTAGCGAAGCGGCCGGGCGGGGGGTCTGGGGCCGCAGGCTCCTGCGCTGGCGCCGCAGGCCCCTTCCATAAAGTTGGGGGCTGCCGTGGCCTGCCCCTTGTCGACCTTTCTGCTGGAGATCGGAACCGAGGAGCTGCCCGCCGACTTCGCCCGCCTGGCCCTGCCCCAGCTCGAGCAGCTGGTGCGCCGCGATCTGGCGGAGCAACGCCTCAGCCATGGCGTGGTGACCACCACCAGCACGCCCCGCCGCATCGCCCTGCTGGTGGAGGGTCTGCCCGCTGCCGCCGCCGACCTGGAGGAGGAGCGCAAGGGCCCGCCCGCCGGCCAGGCCTTCAAGGACGGCGTCCCCACCCCGGCGGCCATCGGCTTCGCCAAGCGCTGCGGCGTGGCCCCCGAGGCCCTGGAGCTGCGCGACACCCCCAAGGGCCCCTTCGCGTTCGCCCGGGTGCTGGAGCGGGGCCGCGCCACCAGCGCCGTGCTGGCCGAGCACATTCCCCAGTGGATCGGCGCCCTGCAGGGCCGCCGCTTCATGCGCTGGGGGGAGGGCGAGAGCCGCTTCTCCCGGCCCGTGCGCTGGCTGGTGGCGCTCCTGGATGCCGCGGTGATTCCGGTCACCCTGCAGGGCAGTGATCCGGAGGTGAGTGCCGGCAACACCAGCCGCGGCCACCGGCTGCTGGCCGACGCCGTGACCATCCCCAGCGCCGGGGCCTATGCCGAGAGCCTGGCCGCCGTGGGGGTGCAGGTGGATCGCTCCGGCCGGGCTGCTTGGATCCGCTCCGCCGTGCTGGAGGCCGCCGCTGCCCTGGGCGCTCGCCCCGATCTGCCGGACGACCTGTTCGACGAGCTCACCGACCTGGTGGAGGCACCGCTGCTGATCGAGGGCTCGGTGGCCGAGCAGTCGCTGGCCCTGCCGCCGGAGGTGCTCAGCACCGTGATGCGCGCCCACCAGCGCTACGTGCCCCTCTACCGCTCCGGCGCCGCCAGCGACCCGCTGGCCCTCGATGCCCGCGATGCGCTGCTGCCCCGGTTCCTGTGCATCGGCAACGGCCTGCCCGCCGCCAGCGACACGGTGCGCCGCGGCAACGAGCGGGTGCTCAAGGCCCGCCTGGCCGATGCCGAGTTCTTCGTGCAGGCCGATCGAGCCGTTCCCAGCATCGACCGCCGCGACCGGCTGGCCCGCGTCACCTTCGCCGAGGGCCTGGGCTCACTGCTGGATCGGGTCGAGCGGCTCGAATGGCTCACCGACGTGCTGCTCGAGCAGCTGGAGCTCGGCGCCGCCACCGGCGACCACGCCCGCCGCGCCGCCCACCTCTGCAAGCACGATCTGGTGAGCCAGATGGTGGGCGAATTCCCCGAACTGCAGGGGGTGATGGGGGGCAAGTACCTGCTGGCCGAGGGCGAGCCCCGCGCCGTGGCCCTGGCGGTGCTGGAGCACTACTTGCCCCGCGGCGCCGGCGACGATCTGCCCAGCTCCGATGCCGGCGCCGTGGTGGCCCTGGCGGAGCGGCTGGAGCTGCTGCTCAGCATCTATGCCAAGGGTGAGCGGCCCAGCGGCTCCTCCGATCCCTATGCCCTGCGCCGCGCCGGCAATGGCTTGCTGCAGATCCTGTGGGAGCGGGGCTGGAGCCTCGATCTGCAGGCCCTGCTGCGGCGGGCCACGGCCCACTGGGCCCAGCTGCTGCCCCACTTCCCGGTGGAGGCACCGGCCCTGGCCACGGAGCTGGCGGAGTTCCTGCGCCAGCGCCTGGTGAGCCTGCTGGAGGAGCAGGGAGTGGATGGCGATCTCGTGCAGGCCGTGGCCGGCGAGGGGGTGGCCCTTGGGCGGGTGCTCAGCGATCCGGCCGATGCCCGCCAGCGGGCCGACCTGCTGGCCGCCCTGCGCGCCAGCGGCGAGCTGGCCGGCGTGCAGGCCGTGGTGACCCGGGCGGCGCGGCTGGCCGAGAAGGGCAGCCTCGATGGCGCCGTGCTCAGCCCGGCCGGCGTGGTGGACGGCGCGCTGTTCGAGAAGCCCAGTGAGGCGGCCATGCTGCAGGTGCTGGAGCAGCTGCAGCCGATCGCCGCCGGTGAGGGCGCCGCGCGCTACGCCGAGCTGGCCCGGGCCCTGGCCGCCAGCCGCGACACCCTGGCGGCCTTCTTCGATGGCGAGCAGAGCGTGATGGTGATGGCCGATGACCCAGCGGTGCGCAGCAACCGGCTCCACCTGCTGGGGGTGCTGCGCAACCAGGCCTCGGTGCTGGCGGACTTCAGCCGCATCGCCGGCTGAGCGCCGCGGGGCCTGGAGGGCTGCGGCCAGGACATCACGGCGTGCCGCCGCCCCCTTTGGCGGCTGCCGTTCGTTCCTGCCTAAGGTGAACCATTGGCACGGAACCCCTTCCCTGCTTCTTCCGGGGCTTCCGCCTGACTCTTCTCTCCTCTCCGCTCCCCGCGGCGCCGACCCGCCCTGTGCGCCGTCGCGATTTCGTGCTGGAGCCCTTCCGCCAGAGCGATGACCGCATCGCCGCCTGGCAGCTGCTCAACACCGTGGTCCCCACCGCCCTGCTCTGGGGCTGCGTCGCGTTGCTCGGCTCCGCGACTGGGGCGCTACGGCTCCTGGTCGTGCCGGTGCTGGCGTTGCTGGTGCTCTTCTCGGCGCGCTCCTTCGCCCTGATGCACGACTGCGGCCACGACTCCCTGTTCCGCACGCGCCGGCTCAATCAGCTGGCCGGTTTCCTGCTGGGCTGCCTCAACGCCATCCCCCAGCACCCCTGGTCCCGCGGCCATGCCTTCCACCACCGGCACAACGGCAACTGGCAGCTCTACCGGGGCCCCTCGGCCCTGCTGACCCGAGGCGCCTTTCTGGATCTGTCTCCGCGGCAGCGCTGGCTCTATGGCCTGAGTCGCCATCCGCTGATGCTGCTGCCGGGGGGCTGCTACTACCTGCTGGTCCGCCCGCGGCTGCAGCTGCTGCTGGGCACGGCCGAGTGGCTCGGCGCCATGGGCGCCCACCTGGGCCGCAGGGGCCTGCGGGGCCTGGCGGAGCTGCCGGAGCAGTGCCGCTCCTTCCGCTCCAGCCACTGGTACACCGCCGGCGAATGCCGCGATCTGGTGGCCAACAACGCGGTGGTGCTCACCAGCTGGTGGCTGATGGGCGCCTGGCTCGGCACGGGTCTGTTCTGGGCCTGTTACCTCACGGTGATGACGCTCTCGGCGGCGATCTTCCTCTGCATCTTCTTCGTGCAGCACAACTACGAGGGCTCCTATACCAGCGCCACCGAGGGCTGGAGCTACCTCAAGGGGGCCCTGGAGGGCAGCAGCAACCTGGAGATGCCGGCGATCCTGAACTGGTTTTCCTGCGACATCGCCTTCCACAGCATCCACCACCTCTGCGAGCGGATCCCCAATTACCGGCTGCGGGCCTGCCATGCGGCCAACGCCCCGCTGTTGGCGTCCTGCCACCGGTTGCGGATCAGCGCATTTCCCAGCTGTTTCCGCTATGTCCTCTGGGACGACCAGGCGCTGCGGCTGATCAGCCTGGAGCAGGCCCTCGCGTCTGCCTGATCTCCAGGCCTCGGTGCTCGATTCCTGCCAACGCTGACGAGCACACAGAAGAAAGCGCCGGCTGGAGGATCTCCAGCCGGCGCTTCATGACGAGCCTCGCAGCTCGTGCTGGATCGGGCCTCAGCCCTTTCCGGCTAGTACCGGCTCCCGCTCCTCGTCGCCCGCTTTGGAGGCGGCAGCACCAGCGGTGTCTACCGGTGCCGCAGCGTCAGCCGCCTTGGCGGCCGCGTTCTTCTGGCCCTTCACCTTGATGCCGCCCTTGATGGTGCTCACCGCCAGCATGGCGTTGACCTCGGCGTCGTCGCGCACGGCGCTGTCCACGGGCTTGTAGCCCTGGGGTGCCAGGGCATTGCCACGCAGCACCGAACCCAGGGTCAGCAGGGTGAGCTTGAGCTGCTGCCAGGGGTTCATCATCACCACCCGCTTGTAGAGGTAGCTGTCGAAGGTGAGGCGCTGCACGTCCTTGTCATCGCACATCTCCACGAAGGCCTCGCGGGCCGCATCGTTGCGGTAGAAGATGTTCTGCAGGATTTCCAGCACCTTGTAGGTGGCGCCGTACTGGCGGTCCCACTTCTTCAGATACTTCTTGAGATCGGCCTCCGTGGGGATGCGCTTGCCGCCCTGGCTCGCCTCCACGATCTGCTCGGCGCACATGCGACCGCTCTTGGCCGCGAAGTAGATGCCCTCGCCGGAGCTCTTGGTCACGTAGCCGGCGGCATCGCCCACCAGGGCCATGCGGCCAACCACCCGACGGGGGCGGGGGTGTTCGGGGATCGGGTGGGCCTCCACCTTGATCACCTCGCCGTTCACCAGGCGCTTCTTGGCCCGCTCGCGGATGCCCTCCTGCAGGCTCTTGATCAGGGCCTGGTTCTCCTGCATGGTGCCGGTGCCCACGGCCACGTGGTCGTACTTGGGGAACACCCAGGCGTAGAAGTCGGGGGACACATCGGTGCCCACGTACATCTCGGCCAGGCTCTCGTAGTACTTCATCTCCTCGGGTGGCAGCTTGATCCGCTCCTGGAAGGCGATGGCCACGTTGTAATCGCCGGCATCCATGGCCTTGGCCACACGGCTGTTGGCGCCGTCGGCGCCGATGATCAGGTCCACCTCCAGGGTTTTGGTCTCACCGGTGGCCTCCCCGGAGGCGTAGTCGGAGTAGGTGAGGGTGTAGGGGCCCTGGCGGTTCACGCCGGTGTCGATCTTGGTGACGAGGCCGTTCACCAGGTGGGCGCCCAGGTCGGCGGCGCGGTTGCGCAGGAAGGCATCCATCACCTCCCTGCGGCACATGCCGATGTACTCGTTCTCGTTCTCGAGATTGATGTCCACCTCGCGGTTGGAGGGGGAGATCATCTTCATGTTGCGCACCTTGCGGTCGATGATCGACTCGGGCAGGTCGAACTCGGCCACCATGCAGAGGGGGATGGCGCCGCCGCAGGGCTTGGCGTTATCCAGCTTGCGCTCGAAGATCCAGGTCTCGATGCCGGCCTTGGCCAGCACTTCAGCAGCACAGGATCCGCTCGGGCCGCCGCCCACCACCGCGACTCGCAACATCTTGAAACCTGCTCCAGCAGAAGGATCTTTGGCCAGAAACTAACACCGCTGTGCGGGTGGCCGTCGGTTGCGCTGGCGCATCGCTTTACCATCGTTCCATCACGGAAGCCATCGAGATCCCGGTGCCGCGGCCAGCGCCCATGGAACGCCGTCAGGGCCGCCGCGACTCCCGGGCCGCTGCAGCCGCCCGCTCCGAGGAAATTCCCGTCGCCCGCCGCACGGTGTCGCCGGCCCTGCGCCGCTCCGGCGGCCGCCAGGCCCTGGTCACCGCCACCCTGGTGCTCACGGCGGTGGGCGGGGCCCTGCTGGTGTTCCGCCAGCCCCTGGCCCGGCTGCTGGCCCCGCCGCCGGTGGCCGGCCTCGCCGCCCGGCTGGGGGCCGATGGTCGGCTGCTCGGCCACTTCCCCTACGGGGAGGCCAAGGCTACAGATCTGATGGCGATTGCCCCTGGCCTGGAACTGCAGCGCGACGCGGCTGAGTCGCTGCTGGCCATGCAGCGGGCCGCCGCCGCCGATGGGGTGGACCTGCGGGTGCTCAGCGCCTTCCGCTCGATCGCCCTGCAGAAGCACCTCTTCTTTGATGTGAAGTCGGAGCGCAACCAGAGCGCCCAGGAGCGGGCCCAGGTGAGCGCGCCGCCGGGTTTCTCCGAGCACAGCACCGGTTACGCGGTGGACCTGGGCGACGGGCGGGTGCCCGCCAGCAACCTCTCGCCGTCCTTTGAGCGCACCGAGGCCTACGCCTGGCTGCAGGCCAACGCCAACCGCTTTCACTTCCACCTCTCCTTCCCCGCCGGCAACCGCCAGGGGGTGAGCTACGAGCCCTGGCACTGGCGCTTCGAGGGTTCGGCCGAGGCCCTGCAGACCTTCGCCGCTGCCCAGCGGCTGGCGAGCCGATGAGCGACGTCGACCCGGCAGTGGCCTCCCGGCCCGAACTCCTCTCGCCGGCCGGCTCCTGGGAGTCGCTCAAGGCGGCGGTGGCCAATGGCGCCGATGCCGTCTACTTCGGCGTGGAGGCCTTCAACGCCCGGCTGCGGGCCGAGAACTTCCGGCGCAGCGATCTGCCCGAGGTGATGGCCTGGCTGCATGCCCGCGGCGTCAAGGGCTTCCTCACGGTGAACGTGCTGGTGTTCCCCGATGAGCTGGCCGAGGCGGGCGAGCTGCTGCTGGCGGCCGAACGGGCCGGCGTCGATGCCTTGATCGTGCAGGACATCGGCCTGGCCCGGCTGGCGGGCCTGCTGACGCCGGGCCTGGCCCTGCACGGCTCCACCCAGATGTCGATCACCAGCGCCGCCGGGGTGGCCCAGGCCGCCGACCTGGGCTGCGAGCGGGTGGTGCTGGCCCGCGAGCTCAGCCTGCGGGACATCGAGCGCATTCAGCGCCAGCTCCAGGCCCGCGGCCTGGCCATGCCCCTGGAGGTGTTCGTGCACGGGGCCCTGTGCGTGGCCTATTCCGGCCAGTGCCTCACCAGCGAGGCCCTGGGCCAGCGCAGCGCCAACCGGGGCGAGTGCGCCCAGGCCTGCCGGCTGCCCTACCAGCTGATCGTGGATGGGGTGGAGCGGGATCTGGGCGAGCAGCGCTACCTGCTCTCGCCCCAGGATCTGGCCGCCTGGGACCTGCTGCCCCAGCTGGCGGCGGCCGGGGTGGCCAGCCTCAAGATCGAGGGCCGGCTCAAGGACCCCACCTACGTGGCGGCGGTGACGGACGCCTACCGCCAGGGCCTGGATCGGCTGGAGACCCAGCCCCAGGGGCCGGAGACCGATGCCGCCGCCGAGGAGCTGCGTCGACACCTGGAGCTGAGCTTCTCCCGCGGCCTGGGCACGGGCTGGCTGGAGGGGGTGAACCACCGGCGCCTGGTGCAGGGCCGCTGGAGCAAGAAACGCGGCCCCTTGTTGGGACGCCTGCAGGCCCAGGAGCGGGGCGGCTGGCTGGTGCTGGCCACGGCCCTGGCCCTCAAGCCCGGGGATGGGGTGGTGTTCGAGGCCCCCGGCCGCGATCCCCTGGCACCCCCGTTTGAAGTGGGGGCCCGGGTGATGGCGGTGGACTCCCGCCCCGGCGGCCGGCTGGCCCTGCGGCTCGGCCCCGGCCGCATCGACACGGCGGCCCTGGGCCCCGGCAGCCCCGCCTGGCTCACCAGCGATCCCCAGCTGGAGAAGCGCTTCGCCCGCATGGCCCAGCAGGAGGCCGTTGAGCGTCGTCTGCCCCTGCGGCTGCAGGTGAGCGGCCGCGTCGGCGAGCCCCTGCGGCTGCGGCTGGAGCAGGTGCCTGGGCTCGCGGGTGGCCCCTGGCAGGTGGCCTCGGCCGCTCCGCTGCAGCCGGCCACCGGCGCCGGCTTGGATGCCGAGCGCCTCACGGCCCAGCTGGGCCGGCTCGGTGGCACCCGCTGGCAGCTGGAGGGCCTGGAGCTCGATCTCCCCGACGGCCTGTTTCTGCCGGTGGCCCAGCTCAACCAGCTGCGGCGCGAGCTGGCGGAGCAGCTGGATCGGGCACTGGCAGCCGGCGGTGGCCCGGGGCCTGGGGCCGCAGCGGTTGCGGCGGCGGAGGAGTCTGCGCGGGTCCGCCTCCCCCTGGCGGAGGCCCGGCGGCAGCTTCAGCCCAGCACCCCGGCGACTCCCCCGACTGCGCCGCCTCCCACCGAGCCCCAGCTCACGGTGCTGGTGCGCAGCCAGGAGCAGCTCCGGGCCCTCGTTGCGCTCCCCGACGCCCCGGACGCCGCCGGCGCCGCCCTGCACCGCGTGGTGGTGGACATCGAACATCCGGCCCAGCTGCGCCAGGCCGTGGCCCTGGGCCGGGGCCGCTGGCCCGGTGGCCTCTGGCTGGCGGGGCCCCGCATCGTGCGGCCCGATGAGGCCTGGAGCCTGGAGCCGCTGCTGCGGGCTGAACCCGACGGCTACCTGGTGCGCAACGCCGACCAGCTGGAGCGGCTCACCCCCCTGGCCCCCTGCATCGGCGACTTCTCCCTCAACGTGGCCAACCCGCTCACGGCCGCCTGGTTCCTGGAGCGCTGGGGGCTGGAGCGCCTCACCGCCAGCTACGACCTGGCCCTCGACCAGCTGCTGGCCCTGGTGGTCCGCTGCCCCAGCGGCTCCCTGGAGCTGACCCTGCACCAGCACATGCCGCTGTTTCACATGGAGCACTGCCTGTTCTGCGCCTTCCTCTCCGACGGCCACGACCACACCGACTGCGGCCGCCCCTGTGAGCACCACACGGTGCTGCTGCGGGACCGCAGCGGCGTGGAGCACCCCCTCCGGGCCGACCTGGGCTGCCGCAACACCCTGTTCAACGGCAAGGCCCAGACGGCCGCGGAGGCCATCCCCCAGCTGCTGCGCGCGGGGGTGCGCCACTTCCGGCTGGAGCTGCTGGAGGAGACCCCGGCCGATGTGGTGCGTCAGGTCGGCCTCTACCGCGACGCCCTGGCCGGGCGGATCTCGGGCCGCCAGCTGTGGCAGCAGGAGCAGCTCGACAGCCGCCTGGGCGTGACCCGGGGCAGCCTGGTGCGTCGCGCCTGAGGACGGACGGGACGCTGCGTTAGCATTAACCCATCAGCACCGTAGGGGTCATCGGTCTATCCGATACCGGGTCTATCCCAATCACGCCGTTCGGATCTCTCCAGGCTTTTCCTGGCAGAGGATCCGAGCAGCCCTCGTGATCTGTTCTTTGATCCGTCCAAGTCCTCACCCGCCGATGTCCGACGTCCCGGTGATGGCCTCCGCCATCCCAGGCCCGTTCCGGCATCGGGGCCACCGCCAGCGCCGTCACCGCGGCCTGGCTTGAGCGTTGCCTGAGAAGAAACCTCCCACTCCGTACTTTCCTGCATGAGCGCCGCGCCCACAGCCAACGGCAACCACAAGGCCACGCCGATCCGCAACATCGCGATCATTGCCCACGTTGACCACGGCAAGACCACCCTGGTGGACGCGCTGCTGAGCCAGTCGGGCATCTTCCGCGACGGCGAGGCCGTGCCCACCTGCGTGCTCGACAGCAACGATCTGGAGCGGGAGCGCGGCATCACGATCCTCTCCAAGAACACCGCCGTCGATTACAACGGCATCCGCATCAACATCGTCGACACCCCGGGCCACGCCGACTTCGGCGGTGAGGTGGAGCGGGTGCTCGGCATGGTGGACGGCTGTCTGCTGATCGTGGACGCCAACGAGGGTCCCATGCCCCAGACGCGCTTCGTGCTCAAGAAGGCGCTGGAGAAGGGCCTGCGCCCGATCGTGTTCGTCAACAAGATCGACCGCGCCCGCGTGGATCCCGAGCAGGCCGTCGACAAGGTGCTCGACCTGTTCCTGGAGCTGGGCGCCGACGACGATCAGTGCGACTTCCCCTACCTTTTCGGCAGCGGCATGGGCGGCTACGCCAAGCCGGACATGAAGACCGAGAGCGACACCATGAAGCCGCTCTTCGACGCGATCCTGCGCCACGTTCCGCCCCCGGTGGGCGATCCCACCAAGCCCCTGCAGCTGCAGGTCACCACGCTCGACTACTCCGACTTCCTGGGTCGGATCATGATCGGCCGCATCCACAACGGCACCATCAAGGCCGGCCAGCCCGCCGCCCTGATCCGCGACGACGGCAGCATCAAGCGCAGCCGCATCAGCAAGCTGCTGGGCTTCCAGGGCCTGCAGCGGGTGGAGATCGAGGAGGCCCGCGCCGGTGACCTCGTGGCCGTGGCCGGTTTCGACGAGGTGAACATCGGCGAGACCATCGCCTGCCCCGATCACCCCGAGGCCCTGCCCCTGATCAAGGTGGATGAACCCACCCTGCAGATGACCTTCGTGGTCAACGACTCGCCCTTCGCCGGCAAGGAAGGCAAGTTCGTCACCAGCCGCCAGATCCGCGATCGCCTGCAGCGCGAGCTGCTCACCAACGTGGCCCTGCGGGTGGAGGACACCGATTCCCCCGACCGCTTCGCCGTGAGCGGCCGCGGTGAACTGCACCTCGGCATCCTGATCGAGACGATGCGCCGCGAGGGCTACGAGTTCCAGGTGAGCCAGCCCCAGGTGATCTTCCGCACCATCGACGGCACCCCCAGCGAGCCCTACGAGACGCTCGTGATGGACGTGCCCGAGGAATCGGTGGGCGCCTGCATCGAGAAGCTCGGCATCCGCAAGGGCGAGATGCAGAACATGGAGAACACCAACGACGGCCGCACCCAGCTGGAGTTTGTGGTGCCGTCCCGGGGCCTGATCGGCTTCCGCGGTGAGTTCATCCGCGCCACCCGTGGCGAGGGGATCATGAGCCACTCCTTCCTCGACTACCGCCCGATGCAGGGCGATCTGGAGGCCCGCCGCAACGGCGTGCTGATCTCCTTCGAGGAGGGCACCGCCACCTTCTACGCCCTCAAGGGCGCCGAGGATCGCGGCCAGTTCTTCATCACCCCGGGCACCAAGGTGTACAAGGGCATGATCGTGGGCGAGCACAACCGTCCGCCCGATCTCGAGCTGAACGTCTGCAAGGCCAAGCAGGTCACCAACATCCGCTCCGCCGGTGCCGAGGTGCTGGATACCCTGCAGTCGCCGATCCAGATGACCCTCGAGCGCGCCCTCGAGTACATCGGCCCCGACGAGATGCTCGAGGTCACCCCCGAGTCGATCCGCCTGCGCAAGCTGCCCGCCAAGAAGGCCGCCAAGCGCTGAGGGTGTCGGGCCTCCGGCCCGCCCCTCTTTCACCGCCCCTCATCCCCCTCGGACCCCCAGCCCATGGATGAGGAGTTCCGCCTGATGGCCGACCCGCGCTTCGCGGAGGCCGTCGGGCTTTTCAATGCCGGTGAGTGGTACGCCTGCCACGACGGCTTCGAGGAGCTCTGGCATGAGACCCAGGGGCCCGAGCGTGCCGCCCTGCAGGGGATCCTGCAGGTGGCGGTTGCCCATCTGCATCTGGAGCGGGGCAACCTCCGCGGCGCCACGGTGCTGCTGGGGGAGGGCCTCGGCCGGCTGCGGCCCTATGGCGCCTCGGCCCTGGGCCTCGATCTGGAGGCCCTCACCGGTGTCGTCGCGGCCCGGTTGCGGGCCCTGCAGCAGCAGCGCGACCCCGATGCAGAACCGCTGCCACGACTGGAGCCTGCCCCCGGGGAATCGGACGCCTTGGCTCTAGGTTAGGACCCTTGCGCGTCTGGGGGTCGGTTGGCAGCAGTACACAGGCCGAGCCCGAATCGCCGGGGTCCGCTGGGGCGCCGGTCCCCGCTGGTTCCGGCCTGGGCCTGGCGCTCCCTGCTGGCCCCGGCCCTGGCCGTGCTGCTGCCCCTGGCCGACGCTGGCGCCCGGGCCCAGGCCCAGGCCCTGGGTCAGAACCCGGCGGCCTCCACGCCAACCGCTGCCAGCCCGGCGGCGACCCCGGCCCCGACTCCCACCCCTGCGGTCACCCCCACCACGGGCCAGGTCACGATCGAATCGGATCTGCAGCGGGCCGATCAGGTCACCGGGGTGGTCACAGCCACTGGCAACGTGCGCATCGTCTACCCCGACCGCCGCGTGGTGGCCACCTCCCGCCAGGCCCAGTACTTCAGCAAGGAGGGCCGGGTGGTGCTCAGCGGCGATGTGGATGTGATCCAGGAGGGCGGCAACCACCTGCGGGCTGAACAGGTGATCTACTTCGTGGAAACGGAGCGGGTGCTGGCCAATCCCGCGGCGGGCCGCCAGGTGTTCAGCACCCTGCGCATCGAGACCACCCCCACGGCAGCGCCGGCCCCGGCTCAGCCCACGCCATGAGCCTCAAACTCGATCACGTCGTCCTGACCATCGGCGGCCGGCCGCTGGTCAAGGGGGTGACGCTGGACCTGCGCCCCGGCGAGGTGGTGGGCCTGCTGGGCCCCAACGGAGCCGGCAAGACCACCACCTTCAACTTGGTGACGGGCCTGCTGCGCCCCAACGCCGGCCGGGTGCTGCTGGAGGGCCAGGAGGTGCAGGGCCTGTCCATGCCCCGGCGGGCGCGGCTCGGGATCGGCTACCTGCCCCAGGAGGCCAGCGTGTTCCGCACCCTCAGCGTGCGCGACAACCTGATGCTGGCCCTGCAGCAGAGCGGTACCCCCGTGGGCCAGCGCCGCCAGCGCCTCGAGCAGCTGATCGACGACTTCCACCTGCGCCCCTTCGAGCACCGCAAGGGCTTCCAGCTCTCGGGCGGTGAGCGGCGCCGCTGCGAGGTGGCCCGCGCCCTGGCCGTGGGCGAGCAGGGTCCCCGCTACCTGCTGCTCGATGAGCCCTTCGCTGGGGTGGATCCCCTGGCCGTGGCCGACCTGCAGGAGCTGATCGCCCGGCTGCAGCAGCGGGGCATGGGCATCCTGATCACCGACCACAACGTGCGCGAAACCCTCGCGATCACCGACCGGGCCTACATCCTCACCGAGGGCAGCATCCTGGCCGCCGGCCCGTCGCGGGCCATGGCTGAGGATCCCCAGGTGCGCCGCCACTACCTCGGGGAGGGCTTCCGCCTGTGATCGCCGCTCTGACCGATCCGCTGCAGCGCCTGGGCCGGCGCCTCCGGCGCCAGTGGGAGCAGCTGCCCCTGATGGACCGCTGGCTGGCCAGCGAACTGGCCGGACCGCTGATCTTCGGGGTGGCCGCTTTCACCACCGTGTCCCTGTCGGTGGGCGTGGTGTTCGAGCTGGTGCGCAAGGTGGCCGAGGCGGGCCTGCCCGTGGCCACGGCGCTGCAGGTGCTGGGCCTGCGGCTGCCGGGCTTTCTGGTGCTCTCCTTCCCGATGGCCACGCTGATGGCCACCCTGCTGGCCTACAGCCGGCTGTCCAGCACCAGTGAGCTCACGGCCCTGCGCAGCATCGGCGTGGCCACCTGGCGCATGGTGCTGCCGGGCCTGCTGGTGGCGACCCTGATGAGCGGCCTCACCTTCGTGTTCAACGACGCGATCGTGCCGGCCACCAACCTCACCGCCTCCGACACCCTGGACCGGGCCCTGGGTCGGGCCCTCTCCTCCGAGCGCGGCCGCAACATCGTCTATTCCCGCTTCGGCCGGGTGCGCGCCCGCGACCCCAAGGGCGATTCCCAGCGGGGCCTCACCCAGCTCTTCTATGCCCGCGAGTTCCGCAAGGGCGAGATGTTCGAGGTCACCCTGCTCGACTTCTCCCGCGAGGGCCAGCAGCAGATGCTGATCGCCGACAAGGGGATCTGGAATGAGGACCGGGGCATGTGGGAGTTCCGGGACGGCCGCATCGTCAACATCGACGCGACCACCAACAGCACCACCACGGCCAATTTCGATCGCTACTTCTACCCCTTCACCACCGCCCCGATCGCCATCGGCAAGCTGCCCAGCGACGCCACCCAGATGAGCGTGGCCGAGGCCCTGGAGGCCGAGCGGCTGCTCAACCAGGCGGGCAACCAGAAGGAGGCCCGGCGGCTGCGGGTTCGGATCCAGGAGAAGTTCGCCTTCCCCGCCATCTGTCTGGTGTTCGGCCTGATCGGCAGCGCCCTGGGGGTGCGGCCCAACGCCCGCACTAGCCGCAGCCAGGGCTTCGGCATCAGTGTGCTGCTGATCTTCGGCTACTACCTGATGTCGTTCATCTTCAGCTCGCTGGGGGTGAAGGGCGCCTTGATGCCCTTCCTGGCGGCCTGGATGCCGGTGTTCATCGGCCTGGCCGGGGGCCTGTGGTTGTTACGCCAGGCCAGCCGTTGAGGCGGGCAGACGCCCCTGGCGCCCTGATGGCCCGCCCCACGCGGCAGACTGATCACACCTCCAACGCCACGACTGTTCCGTGACCGATCCGGTGCTTGCCCTGGGCCTGGCGGCCTTCGCCCTGCTGCTGGTCGCCCTGCCGCTGGCCTTCTGGAGCGTGAGCGGCGGCGGCCAGGGCAGCACCGCCGTGCGGCTGATCGTGGCGGCGGCCAACCTCAGCCTCACCACCCAGCTGGTGCTGCGCTGGATGCAGTCGGGCCACTTCCCGATCAGCAACCTCTACGAATCGCTCTGCTTCCTGGCCTGGGCCTGCACCCTCACCCAGCTGCTGGTGGAGCGCAGCTGGCCCTCGCCGATCGTGGCCGCCGCCGCCACCCCCATGGGCCTGGGCTGTGTGGCCTTCGCCAGCTTTGCCCTGCCGGATCAGCTGCAGCAGGCCGCCCCGCTGGTGCCGGCGCTGCGTTCCAGCTGGCTGGTGATGCACGTGAGCGTGATCATGGTGAGCTACGCGGCGCTGCTGGTGGGCTCCCTGCTGTCGGTGGCGGTGCTGGTCACCGACCGGGGCCAGGGCCTGGAGCTGCGCAGCAGCTCGATCGGCAGCGGCGGTTTCCGCCAGGCCCAGCCGAATGGCCCCAGTGCGCCGCAGGGCGAGGTGCTCGCCTATGCCACGGCGGCCCCAGGCCGTGGCGCCGCCACCGCCACACTGGCCGCACCGCCGGCCCTGCAGCTCTCCAGCGCCAGCATCAGCCTCAGCGAGCAGCTCGACAGCCTCAGCTACCGCACGATCACCGTGGGCTTCCTGCTGCTCTCGATCGGCATCGTGAGCGGCGCCGTGTGGGCCAATGAGGCCTGGGGCAGCTGGTGGAGCTGGGACCCGAAGGAGACCTGGGCCCTGATCTGCTGGCTGGTGTATGCCGCCTATCTGCACACGCGCCTGAGCCGCGGCTGGCAGGGCCGCCGGCCCGCCCTGGTGGCCTCGGCCGGCCTGGTGGTGATCTGCGTCTGCTACATCGGCGTGAACCTGCTGGGCATCGGCCTGCACAGCTACGGCTGGTTCCTGAGCTGAGCCCCCAGGCGGGATGGCGCCATCGGCCAAGCCCCGGAAGGCCTTCTGGCCTTCCGGGGCTTGTCTGCGGCTGGGGGCATCCAAAAGCTGTGGGCATCAAAAAAGGGGCCCCATGGTGGGGCCCCTGCCAGTCATGGCGCCGGGAGGGTGCAGGGTTTCAGCCTCAGGCCGCCACGGCCACCGGGCGCTTGCTGTTGCGGATGCCGGTGATGGCGTCGGCGTAGCTGGGCTGGTTGAACACGCCGGAGCCGCTCACGATGGCATTGGCGCCCGCTTCGATCACCTTCCAGGCGTTCTCGGCCTTGATGCCGCCGTCCACCTCGATCCAGGGGTCGAGGCCGCGCTCCTCACACATCCGGCGCAGGTCGCGGATCTTCTGCACCTGGTTCTCGATGAAGCTCTGGCCGCCGAAGCCGGGGTTCACGCTCATGATCAGCACCAGGTCGCACAGCTCCAGGCAGTACTCCAGGGTGTCGATCGGGGTGCTGGGGTTCAGCACGGCGCCGGCCATCTTGCCCAGGTCCTTGATCTGGGCCAGGTTGCGGTGCAGGTGCGGGCAGGCCTCCACCTGCACGGAGATGATGTCGGCGCCGGCCTTGGCGAAGTCGGGCACGTACTTCTCGGGCTCGACGATCATCAGGTGCACGTCCAGCGGCTTGGTGGTCACCGGGCGCAGGGCCTCGACGATCAGCGGGCCGATGGTGATGTTGGGCACGAAGCGGCCGTCCATCACGTCCACGTGGATCCAGTCGGCGCCGGCCTGATCGACGGCGCGCACGTCCTCGCCGAGGCGGGAGAAGTCGGCCGAGAGGATCGACGGGGAGATCACCAGGGGCTTGGTGCTCATGGAGGGGCCACCGGGGCGCAGGGAGATGGGGATTGTAGGAATCGGCCTCCGCCCGCTCCCGGCGGGCCCTGTCGGGCGTCGCTGATACAGTGGGCGGCGCTCAAAGCCCGAGAGGCCCTGCAACTGCTGAACCCTGGCCCGAATCGCCGGGCCCGGCCCCTGGGAGCACTTCCCAGCCGGTCCCCACTGGCGACACGGCCCTCGGTTCAGCTCCGTTGCCCGCCCCATTCCCTCCGACCCCATCGCTTCGCCGTTGCCGCCCTGGCTGCGCCGGCCCTGATGCGTCCGTCGAAGCCCTCTCCCCCGCTCAAGCCCCCTCCCTACGCCGGACCGCTGTGGATCGCACGCTGATTCAGGAAATTCTCGAGGTCGTCGAACAGGCCGCCATCGCCTCCGCCGAGCTCACCGGCCTGGGCAAGAAGGATGAAGCCGACGCCGCCGCCGTGGAGGCGATGCGCAAGCGCATGGGCCAGATCCAGATGCAGGGCCGCATCGTGATCGGTGAGGGCGAGCGCGACGAGGCGCCCATGCTCTACATCGGCGAGGAAGTGGGCAGCGGCACCGGCCCCGGCGTGGACTTCGCCGTGGACCCCTGCGAGGGCACCAACCTCTGCGCCAACAACCAGCGCGGCTCCATGGCGGTGCTGGCCGCCTCCGACCGCGGTGGCCTGTTCAACGCCCCCGACTTCTACATGAAGAAGCTGGCCGCTCCCCCGGCCGCCAAGGGCAAGGTGGACATCCGCAAGTCGGCCACTGAGAACATCGAGATCCTCAGCCAGTGCCTGGGCGTTCCCAAGAGCGACCTGGTGATCGTGGTGATGGACCGCGCCCGCCACAAGGACCTGATCGCCGAGATCCGCTCCACCGGCGCCCGCGTGCAGCCCATCTCCGACGGTGACGTGCAGGCCGCCATCGCCTGTGGCTTCGCCGGCACCGGCACCCACTGCCTGATGGGCATCGGCGCCGCCCCCGAGGGTGTGATCTCCGCCGCCGCCATGCGCGCCCTGGGTGGCCACTTCCAGGGCCAGCTGGTGTACGACCCCGCCGTCGCCCAGACCTCCGAGTGGGCCGACTACACCAAGGAGGGCAACATCGCCCGCCTCAACGAGATGGGCATCACCGATGTCGACAAGGTGTATGAGGCCGAGGAGCTGGCCTCCGGTGAGAACGTGGTGTTCGCCGGCAGCGGCATCACCGATGGCCTGCTGTTCGACGGCGTCAAGTTCGAGAGCGACTGCGTCCGCACCAGCTCCCTGGTGATCAGCACCCTCGACAACACGGCCCGCTTCACCAACACCATCCACATCAAGGACGGGGCCAAGAGCATCGCTCTGCGCTGAATCCACTCCCACCCAGCGCCCGAGGTCAGCCTCCATGCACATCGCCGTCGTCGGCCTGAGTCACCACACGGCTCCGGTGGAGATCCGCGAGCGGCTCAGCATCGCCGAGCAGACCATGGAGGATTCCCTCCAGCGTCTGCGGGCGGACGAGCAGGTGCTGGAGGCTTCCATCCTCAGCACCTGCAACCGGCTGGAGATCTACACCCTGCTGCGCCATCCGGAGCAGGGTGTGACGGCGGTGGGAACCTTCCTGAGTGAGGTGTCGGGCCTGGAGCTCGGCGACCTCACGCCCCATCTGTTCACTTACCACCACGAGGAGGCCGTGGCCCACCTGATGCGGGTGGCCGCCGGCCTCGATTCCCTGGTGCTGGGGGAGGGCCAGATCCTCTCCCAGGTCAAGAAGATGTACCGGCTCGGCCAGGAGCACCGCTCGATCGGGCCGATCCTCAACCGCCTGCTCAACCAGGCCGTGAGCACCGGCAAGCGGGTGCGCACTGAGACCAACCTCGGCACCGGCGCCGTGTCGATCAGTTCGGCGGCCGTCGAGCTGGCCCAGCTGAAGGTGGGCCAGGCCCGCGGCGTGGACGACCTGGTGCCCCTCGATCAGGAGCAGATCGCCGTGGTGGGGGCCGGCCGCATGGCCCGCCTGCTGCTTCAGCACCTGCAGGCCAAGGGTGCCAGGGGCGTGGTGCTGCTCAACCGCACCGTGGAGCGGGCCGAGCAGATGGCGGCCGACTTCCCCGGCCTGCCCGTGCAGTGCCGCCCCCTCAGCGACCTCGACCACTGCCTCAGCACCTGCTCGCTGGTGTTCACCAGCACCGCCGCCGATGAGCCGATCATCGACGCCGAGCGCCTGGGCCGGCTCAACCGCCGCTCCTCGCTGATGCTCATCGACATCGGCGTGCCCCGCAACATCGCCGCCGATGTGGCCGGACTGGCCGGGGTCGAGTCGTATGACGTGGACGACCTGCAGGAGGTGGTGACCCGCAACCAGGAGGCCCGCCGCGAGATCGCCGCCGAGGCCGAGGGGTTGCTGCAGGAGGAGGGGCGCCAGTTTCTGGAGTGGTGGGACGGCCTGGAGGCCGTGCCGATCGTCAACCGGCTGCGGCTGCAGCTGGAGGACATCCGCGAGCAGGAACTGCAGAAGGCCCTCAGCCGCATGGGCCCCGATCTCTCGGCCCGGGAGCGCAAGGTGGTGGAGGCCCTGAGCAAGGGCATCATTAACAAAATTCTGCATACTCCCGTCACCAATCTGCGGGCGCCCCAGCCGCGTCAGCAGCGCCATGTGGCCATGAAAGTGGTCCAGGATCTGTTCGAGCTGCACGACGGCTCGGCCGAGGCCTGAAGTCCTGCGACGCCCCCGGGTGCAAGCCCGAGATCTGCGGCGGCAGCACGGCACCTTCCCATCCGGCAGTGCGCCTGGACGCCTGTCTTTTTGACCCAATGTGCCGCGCCACGCAGCGTTGCCGCGAGGTCATCGCCTAGCGTCTCCACAACCCGAAGGTTCCTGGGGAAGCGGTGATGAAGCGTGTTCTGGCCATCATTCTCGGCGGTGGCGCCGGCACCCGCCTCTACCCCCTCACCAAGACCCGCGCCAAGCCCGCCGTTCCCCTGGCCGGCAAGTATCGACTGATCGATATTCCCATCAGCAACTGCATCAATTCCGGCATCAACAAGATGTACGTGTTGACGCAGTTCAACAGTGCTTCGCTGAATCGCCACCTCACCCAGAGCTACAACCTCTCCGCCGGTTTCGGCCAGGGTTTCGTGGAGGTGCTGGCGGCCCAGCAGACCCCCGAGAGCCCCAGCTGGTTTGAAGGCACCGCCGACGCGGTGCGCAAATACCAGTGGCTGTTCCAGGAGTGGGATGTGGACCACTACCTGATCCTGTCCGGCGACCAGCTCTACCGGATGGACTACAGCCTGTTTGTGGATCACCATATCCAGACCGGCGCGGACATCAGCATCGGCGCCCTGCCGGTGGATGCCGCCCAGGCCGAGGGCTTCGGCCTGATGCACACCGAAGGCGCCGGCCGCATCCACGAATTCCGGGAGAAGCCCAAGGGGGACGACCTCAAGGCCATGTGGGTCGACACCTCGCGCCTGGGTCTCTCGGCTGAGGAGGCCCTGAAGCGGCCCTACCTCGCCTCGATGGGCATCTATGTGTTCAGCCGCGACACCCTGTTCGACCTGCTGACCAAGAACCCCACCGCCACCGACTTCGGCAAGGAACTGATCCCGACGGCCCTGGAGCGCGGCGACAACCTGCAGAGCTTCCTCTTCGACGACTACTGGGAGGACATCGGCACCATCGGCGCCTTCTACGAGGCCAACATGGCCCTTACCGACCAGCCCAATCCCGCCTTCTCCTTCTACGACGAGAAGTTCCCGATCTACACCCGGCCCCGCTACCTGCCGCCGAGCAAGCTGCTCGATGCCCAGGTCACCCAGTCGATCGTGGGCGAGGGCTCGATGCTCAAGGCCTGCAGCATCCACCACTGCGTGCTGGGGGTGCGGACCCGGGTGGAGGACGAGGTGGTGCTGCAGGACACCCTGGTGATGGGGGCGGACTACTTCGAATCCAGCGAGGAGCGGGCCGTGCTGCGGGAGCGGGGCGGCACTCCGATGGGCGTGGGCCAGGGCACCACGGTGCGGCGCGCCATCCTCGACAAGAACGTGCGCATCGGCCGCAACGTCACCATCGTCAACAAGGACCACGTGGAGGAGGCGGACCGCCCCGAGCTGGGCTTCTACATCCGCAACGGCATCGTGGTGGTCGTCAAGAACGCCACCATCGCCGACGGCAGCGTGATCTGAGCCCGCCGCGGCTCCGGCTCGGTGCGGTCTCTCTCACAGAGGCCCCCGAGTTCCGGCGCCGCCGCGGTGCCCTCGCCACACTGAGGCCAGTCAGCACAGGCAGTCGCCTTCGATGGACAAGGCCCACTTCGGTCTGATCGGCCTGGGAGTGATGGGGGAGAACCTGGTGCTCAACGCCGAGCGCAACGGGTTCTCCTGCGTCGTCTACAACCGCACCACCGCCAAGACCGAGGAGTTCCTCGCTGGCCGCGGGGCGGGGAAACGGATCATCGGCTCCACCTCCCTGGAGGACTTCATCGCCAAGCTGGAGCGGCCGCGCCGCATCCTGATGATGGTGAAGGCGGGTCAGCCGATCGACGACCTGATCGCCACCCTCTCCCCGAGGCTGGAGGAGGGTGACCTGCTGATCGACGGCGGCAACTCCCTCTACACCGACACCGAGCGGCGGGTGGCGGAGCTCGAGAGCAAGAGCTTCGGCTACATCGGCATGGGCGTCTCGGGCGGTGCCAAGGGCGCCCTGGAGGGGCCGAGCATGATGCCCGGCGGCACCCGCAGCGCCTACGAGGCGATCGAGCCGCTGGTGCGCAAGATGGCGGCCCAGGTCGACGATGGCCCCTGCGTCACCTACATCGGCCCCGGCGGCGCCGGCCATTTCGTCAAGACGGTGCACAACGGCATCGAGTACGGCATCGAGCAGGTGCTGGCCGAGGTCTACGACCTGCTCAAGCGCAGCGCCGGCTTCGACGGCGAGGCCATGGCCGATGTGCTCGGCCAGTGGAACGCCACCGAGGAGTTGGCGTCGTTCCTGGTGGAGATCACCGAGGTGTGCCTGCGCACCAAGGACCCCGAGAGTGGCGCCGACCTGGTGGAGCTGATCGTGGATGCCGCCGGCCAGAAGGGCACGGGCCTCTGGACGGTGGTGAGTGCCCTGGAGATGGGCGTGCCCGTCCCCACCATCTACGCCGCCCTCAATGCGCGGGTGCTCAGTTCCCAGCGGGCCGAGCGCATCGCCGCCGCCCCGGTGCTGCCCGCTCCTCCCGCCCATCCGATCGACCTGGGCAGCCCCGCCGACGCCATGGCGCCCCTGCAGGATGCGGCCGTGCTGGCGGCCATCGCCAGCTACGCCCAGGGCATGGCGCTGCTCCAGGAGGCGTCTGTCCTGCACGACTACCACCTCGACATGGCGGCCATCGGCCAGATCTGGAAGGGGGGCTGCATCATCCGGGCCCGGCTGCTGCAGCGCATCCAGAACGCCTACACCGCCAACCCCGGGCTGCCCAACCTGCTGGTGGACCCCTGGTTCGCCGAGCAGGTGAACCGGCGCCTGCCCGGCCTGCGCCAGGTGGTGGCCGGTGCCGCCCTGGCCGGCATCCCCGTGCCCTGCCTGAGCAGCACCCTCGACTACATCGACAGCTACCGCAGCCCGCGCCTGCCCCAGAACCTGGTGCAGGCCATGCGCGACTGCTTCGGCGCCCACACCTACGAGCGGGTCGACCGTCCCGGCAGCTTCCACACCGAATGGTTGCCGTGAGCTGGTGGCCCTGTTGCACCGTGGCCATGCTGGGGATCGCTGCGGCCTGACGCCATGAGCCCATCCCCCGCGCGCTACAGGCTCGAGGTGGCCCCAGGCCCCGACGACCTGGCCCGCCGTGCCGCCCAGCGCATCGCCACCGCGATCGATCTGGCCCTCGAGGAGCGCGACCGCTGCCAGATCGCCCTCTCGGGCGGCACCACGCCCGCCGCCGCCTACCGGCTGCTGGGCCAGGAGCACCTGCCCTGGGATCGGGTCGATGTGCTGCTGGGCGATGAGCGCTGGGTGCCGGCCTCCGATCCCGCCAGCAATGCCCGCCTGCTGGCCGAGACGCTGCTGGCCCAGGAGCCGGCCCGCCAGGCCCGCTTCCACCCGGTGCCCACGGAGCTGGAGAGCCCCGCCGCCTCCGCCGAGGCCTTCGAATCCCTGGTGCGGCAGCTGTGTCCGGGGGATCCGCCCGTGTTCGATCTGATGCTGCTGGGCCTGGGGGATGACGGCCATACGGCCTCCCTGTTTCCCGGCAGCGCGGCGACGGCGGTGCGGGATCGGCCCGTGACCGTGGGCGAGGGCAAGGGCCTGGAGCGCATCACCCTCACCGCCCCCGTGCTCAGCGCGGCTCGCCAGGTGATCGTGCTGGTGAGCGGTGCCGGCAAGCGCCAGGCCCTGGAGCGCCTGCTGGATCCGGCCGAATCGCCGGAGCGCACCCCGGCCCGGCTGGTGCAGCCGCGCAGCCCCGTGCTGGTGCTCGCCGATGCCGCCGCCGCCGAGGGGATCCCTGCGCCAGGCTGAGGCCCTGGTCCCGGCCATCCCGGGAGTCGCCCCCACTGCCCCGCCGATGGATCTGCCTGCCCCTGTCCCCGCGTCACCGGGTCCGGCCAGCGCCGCCGTTGCTCCGGCCACGCCCGCACCGCTGGTGGTGGTGTCGGGCGATGGCTTCGCCGGCTGGCAGAGCCTCAACGACACGATCATGGGGGGCCGCAGCCAGGGCCACTGCCGCAGCGGCTCCGAGGGGCTGGTGATGGAGGCCGAGGTGATCGAGCAGGGCGGCGGCTTCGTGAGCTGCCGCTCGCCCCAGTTCGCGCCCCCCCTGGACCTCTCCGCCTACGGCGCCCTGGAACTGGAGCTGGAGGGGGATGGCCGCCGCTACAAGCTGGCGATCGCCTGCGCCGATGGCCTGGCGGGCCTCACCGAGCTGATCCCCGGCGGCCTGCGCTGGGTGGCCGAATTCGCCACCAACGCCTCGGGCGTGAGTGTGGTCACGGTCCCCTTCAACCGGCTCACACCGAGTGTGCGGGCCAAGCCGGTGCAGGGCCTGCCCCTGGGGGCTCCGCTGCACTTCGAGGCCAGCCGCATCACCCGGCTGCAGCTGCTGCACTCCAAGTTCGGCGATGCCGGCGGGCTCAATCCGGGCTTCCGGCCCGGGCCCCTGCGGCTCGGCATCCGGGCGATCCGCGCCGTGCCCTGAACGCCACACCAGATCGCCTCGCCTCTCGCCTCCGCCATGCTCCCCGCCGTGCCTGACGATCTGGCGCCCTTTCTGGCCCAGGTGGCGGCCGCCGCCGACCTCTGCCTCAAGCCCTGCCGCCATGGCGTGCGCTTCCGCGACCCTGAGCCCGCCGCTGCCGCCCCGACCGACTGCTGCCTGCGGATCGAGGCCCGCGACCCCGCCGGGGGGCGCTGCGAGGACGCCGATGTGGAGCTGGAGATCTACCGCAGCGGATCGGAGCTCAATCTGATGCTCAGCCGCTGCGCCGATCCCGAGGCCCCGCTGCTGTGGCACGGCAGCCATGCGGTGTGGATGGATGGCGCCAGCGGTGAGCGCTGCAGCCGCCCCGCGGACGGGCCGGCCCTGGAGGCCCTGGCCCGCCGCATCCGGGCCCTGGTCAGCGGCGACTGAGACTGGCCGGCCCGGCCCCCGCGCCGCCCCTGCCGGACTCAGGCGTCCGGTTGGTCGGTCACGGCGCCCTTGCTGCTGCTGCCCACCTGGCGGGCGTACTTGCCCAGCACGCCGGTTGTGTAGCGGGGCTCGGGCCTGGTCCAGGCGGCGCGGCGGCGGGCCAGCTCGGCGTCGTCCACGTTGAGCTGGATCAGCAGCTGGTTGGCATCCACGGTGATGCTGTCGCCCTCCTGCACCAGGCCGATGGTGCCGCCCACGGCGGCCTCGGGGGCCACATGGCCCACCACCAGGCCGAAGGAGCCGCCGGAGAAGCGGCCGTCGGTGATCAGGGCCACCGAATCCAGCAGGCCCTGGCCCACGATGGCGGCGGTGGGGCTCAGCATCTCCCGCATGCCCGGGCCACCGACGGGTCCCTCCTGGCGCACCACCACCACATCGCCGGGTTGGATCTGCTTGTCGAGGATGGCGGCCAGGCAGGTCTCCTCGCTCTCGAACACGCGGGCGGGGCCTGTGATCACGGGGTTCTTCACGCCGCTGATCTTGGCCACGGCGCCCTCCTCGGCCAGGTTGCCCTTGAGGATCGCCAGGTGGCCCTTGGCGTAGAGGGGGTTGCTGAGGGGGCGGATCACGTCCTGGCCGGCGGGCGGCTCACTGGGCACGTCAGCCAGCACCTCCCGCAGGGTCTTGCCCTCGATCGTCCTGCAGTCGCCGTGGAGTAGGCCGGCATCGAGCAGCAGCTTCATCACCTGGGGGATGCCGCCGGCCTGGTGCAGATCCACGGTCACGTAGCGGCCGCTGGGCTTGAGGTCGCAGATCACCGGCACCCGCTGGCGGATCGTCTCGAAGTCGTCGATGCAGAGATCCACGCCGGCGGTGCGGGCCACGGCCAGCAGGTGCAGCACGGAGTTGGTGGAGCCGCCCACCGCCATGATCACGCTGATGGCGTTTTCGAACGCCTCGCGGGTCATCAGATCCCGCGGGCAGATGTTGGCCTTGATGGCTTCGGCCAGCACTTCGGCGCTGCGGGCGGCACTGTCCGCCTTCTCCGGATCCTCGGCCGCCATGGTGGAGCTGTTGGGCAGGCTCAGCCCCATCGCCTCGAAGGCGGCGCTCATCGTGTTGGCGGTGAACATGCCGCCGCAGCTGCCGGCGCCGGGGCAGGCGTTCTTCTCGATGGCGGTGAGTTCCTGCTCGTCGATCTTGCCGCCGCTGTACTGGCCGACGGCTTCAAACGCGCTCACCACGGTGAGGTCGCAGGCACCGAGCTTGCCCGGTTTGATCGTGCCGCCATACACAAAAATGGCGGGGACGTTCATGCGGGCCATCGCCAGCATGGCGCCCGGCATGTTCTTGTCGCAGCCGCCGATCGCCAGCAGCGCATCCATGCTCTGGCCGTTGCAGGCGGTTTCGATCGAGTCGGCGATCACCTCACGGCTCACCAGGGAGTACTTCATCCCCTCGGTGCCCATCGAGATGCCGTCGCTCACCGTGATGGTGCCGAACATCTGCGGCATGGCGCCGGCGGCGTGGGCCGCCTCCTCGGCGCGGCGGGCGAGATCGTTCAGGCCCAGGTTGCAGGGCGTGATCGTGCTGTAGCCGTTGGCGATGCCGATGATCGGCTTGCTGAAGTCGCCGTCGCCGAAGCCCACGGCCCGCAGCATGGCGCGGTTGGGGGAGCGCTGGATCCCCTGGGTGATGGCGGCGGAGCGGAGCATGGCCGGCGGCGGTGTCTGCTGGGAAACCTACCGAGCGGCGCCCCCGGGCCTGGGCCCCCTCAGCTGCTGCTGCCCAGGCCCTCCAGCTGGCGTCGCACGTCGTCGATGGCCCTGTTGAGCTGCTGCACCTTGTCCTGCAGCTCGGAATCCAGCACCGGCCGCCGGCTGGTGTCCACCTCGTCGCCGTCGCCGCTGGAGAGGCGCGAGAGCTGCAGGTTGCGTTCCCGCCGCTGGCGCTGCTGCCGCTTCTCGGTCTCCGACAGCAGCCACCAGGCGAGTCCGGCGGCGCCGAGCACGGCCCCGGCCAGGGTGCTCAGCAGGAGGCTGGAGCTGCTCTCGCGGTTGGCCATCGCTGCCGGCTGGGCTGGACTGACCTTCAGCCTAGGGATCGTGGCCCCAGCGGGCCAGGACCCGTCGTCAGCTGTCAACCCTCAGCCTCCTGTCTTCAGCCGCCGGCCGGTGCGCTGTCGGGCTCGGTGCCATAGAGCCGATCGCCCGCATCCCCCAGGCCGGGCACGATCCGGAAGGCGGCGTCCAGCTCGGCGTCGATGCAGGCGGTGTAGAGGGTCAGGTCCGCGAAGCGCTCCCCCAGCACCTTCAGGCCCGGGCTGGCGGCCAGGGCGCTGATCACCCGCAGCCGCTGGCCGCTCACCCCCTTGGCCTCCAGCCGCTCCAGCACCTGCAGCAGGGTGCCGCCGGTGGCGACCATCGGGTCGAACACCAGCACGCCGGCGTTGGCTGGAATCGTCGCCGGCAGCTTGTCGAGGTAGCAGTGGGCCTGGCCGCTGGCCTCGTCGCGCACCAGGCCGATGTGGGCCACCTGGGCAGCCGGCAGCACCGTGCGGCCGCCCTCCCACAGGCCCAGGCCGGCCCGCAGGATCGGCACCACCAGGATCGGCACCGCCGCGTCCACCACCGTGCCCTCGGTCTCGGCCAGGGGGGTCTGCACCGGCACGCGCCGGTGGGGGATCCAGTCCCGCAGGGCCTCATAGGTGAGCCAGCGGCCCAGTTCGGCCATGGCGGTGGCGAACAGGGCCGGCGGCGTCTGCTGATCCCGCAGCACGGTGAGCCAGTGGCCGATCAGGGGATGGGGGGGGACGACCACCCTCAGGGACATGCTCATCGGGTCGCGCTGCGGTGGATCGCTGCCATAGCTTGAGCCGACCAAGTTAGTTGTGCGGTGCTGCCCCCCCTCGCCGGTTCGCGGATTCCCCAGCTCCTGGCTGCTCAGGGTCTTGGCGGCAAGCACCTCCGCCGCCGCCTGTTCGCCCTGCTGCTGCCGCTGGCCCTCGTGCTCGGCGCTGCCCTGGGCACGGCTGCCCCGGCCGCCGCGATCACGGCCCCGGAACTGCGCGGCCAGCGCAGCCTGCAGGACCTCCAGAGCGACATGCACGGCCGCAACCTGCAGAAGCAGGAGTTCCTCAAGGCCAACCTGCAGGGCTTCGACCTGAGCGACACCGACCTGCGCGGCGCCGTGTTCAACACGGCCAACCTGCAGCAGGCCAACCTGCGCGGCGCTGACCTGGGCGACGCGGTGGCCTACGCCAGCCGTTTTGATGGCGCCGACCTCTCTGGGGCCGTGCTGCGTAACGCGATGTTGATGCAGAGCAAGTTCACGGACGCCGTGATCGCGGGGGCCGACTTCAGCGATGCGGTGCTGGATCTGCCCCAGCAGAAGGCCCTCTGCGCCAGGGCCAGCGGCACCAACCCCCGCACCGGCGTCGACACCCGCGACTCCCTCGCCTGCCGCTGAGGGGCGGGTCCCCGCCAACCAGCTTCCAGGGGGTGCCTAGATTGCGGCTTCCGGTTCCGCTGGGGATCAGCCAGCGGAGGTAACGGGGAAAGTCCGGTGGGGTTCTGGCTGCGGCCAGCGATCGAGTCCGGCGCTGTCCCGCAGCTGTGAAGGGCCGCACCCCCAGGGGCCGCGTCCCCAGTCAGAACGCCCACCGGAAGCCCACCCCATCCCTGGCGCGGACCAGCTTTCCGGATGACCAACCTTCGCCCCAGCGCGGCACTCCCGATCGGGGTCGCCGCCCTGTCCCTGCTGGCCGCAGCGCCGGCCTCGGCCCATCACCTGATGGACACCTTCCAGCTCACGCCCTCACCCCTGAGCGGTCTGCTCAGCGGCCTGGGCCACCCGCTGCTGGGGCCCGACCACCTGCTGTTCCTGCTGGCCCTGGGCCTGGTGGGTCTGCAACGCCCCACCCGCTGGGTGCTGGGCCTGCTCGCCACGGGCCTCTCCGCTTCCCTGCTGGGCCTGGCCCTGCCTGGACTGCCCGGCGCTGAGCTGCTGGTGGCCCTGTCGCTGGTGGTGGTGGGCCTGGTGCAGCTGGGCCGCCTGCCCGCCGGACTGCTGCTGCCCGCCTTCGCGCTGCACGGCTACGTGCTCAGCGAGGCGGTGCTGGGCTGGGAGCCCACATCGGTGGGCTTCTATCTGCTGGGCCTGCTGATCAGCCAGGGGCTGCTGCTGGCCGGCTCGCTCACCCTGGTGCGGCGCTGGGCCACCGGCCTCAGTGCGGCCAACCTGCGCCTCGCCGCCGGCGTGCTGATCGGCGTGGGCGCCAGCTTCACCTGGACCGCCCTGGTGCCCTGACCGTGAGCACCCCAACCCAGACGCGCCTGCCGGTCACCGTGGTGACCGGCTTCCTCGGCGCTGGCAAATCGACCCTGCTGCGCCACCTGCTGCTCACCAGCGGCCTGCGCCTGGCCGTGCTCGTGAACGAGTTCGGCGAGGTGGGCATCGACGGGGAGCTGATCCGCAGCTGCGGCTTCTGCCCCGAGGAGGAACTCGAGGGCCGTGTGGTGGAGCTGGCCAACGGCTGCCTCTGCTGCACCGTGCAGGACGAGTTCCTGCCCACCATGCAGACCCTGCTGCAGCGGGCCGACCAGCTGGACGGGATCGTGGTGGAGACCAGCGGCCTGGCCCTGCCGGCGCCGCTGGTGCAGGCCTTCCACTGGCCCGAGATCCGCACCCGCACCCGCGTCAGCGGCGTGGTGACCGTGGTGGACGGCGAGGCCCTGGCCGCCGGCAGCGTGGTGGGCGACGCCTCGGCCCTGGAGGCCCAGCGCCAGGCCGACCCCAGCCTCGACCACCTCAGCGCCATCGAAGACCTGTTCGACGACCAGCTCCAGGCCGCCGATCTGGTGCTGGTGAGCCGGGCCGACCAGGTGGCCGCCCCGCGGCTGGCCGAGCTGCGCGCCGAGCTGGAGCAGCGGCTGCGGCCGGGGGTGTCGGTGCTGGCGATGGAGCGGGGCCAGGTGCCCGCCGCCCTGCTGCTGGGCCTGGAGCGCCCCACCGCTGGCCCCGACGCCCACGGCCACCACCACGACGATCACGGCGACGACCACCACCACCACCACCACGATCACGCCGATCACGATCACGATCACGACCACCACGACCACACCCATGTGGCGATGCAGTCGGCGACGGTGCGGCTTGCGGGGGCCTTCGAGCGCAGCCGGCTGGAGGCGCTGCTGCGTCAGCAGATCGTGGAGCAGTCGATCCTTCGGCTGAAGGGTCGGGCCTGGCTGCCGGGCAAGGCCCAGCCCCTGCAGATCCAGGCCGTGGGTCCGCGGCTGGAGTGCTGGTACGACCCCCGCAGCGGCGCCGGTGCCGGTGAGCAGCCGGGCCCCGGCCTGGAGCTGGTGGCCCTCGGCCTCAGCCTCGATGGCCAGGCCCTCGAGCGGGCCTTGGCCGGGCTGCTGGCCTGAGCCGGTCCGGCACTCAGTCCAGGGGAAACTCGCCGCGGGCGCAGACCCCATCCCAGCAGAGGGCCCGGTCCGGCTGCCAGGCGGGCACCACCGAGCGCCCGGGTCCCGCTCCGCTGCTGAGGGTGATCGCGCCCCGGCCATCGCTGCGGAACTCCAGCCGGCGGCTGCCCACCTGCAGCCACCAGTGCTCGCCTGCGCGGGCGATGGTCATCGTGCAGGCCCGCCAGGCCCCGTCGCCGAGGCGGCACTCCAGCGGCAGCTCCTGCTGGGCCCGGGCCGCTGCCGGCAGCAGGGTCTGGGCCAGGGGCTGGGACGCAGCGGCGAGCGCCAGGGTCGTCATCCCGAGCCGGCGCCATCCCAGGCCATTCAGGCCCCCCAGGCTCCAGCTCGGCCGGTCCAGGCTGACCAGGCGGGATTCCCGCGGGCTGGAGCAGCCCTGAGGCGATCTGCAGGCGGGACGGCGGCCGTCCATGGCCCTTCCGGTGGAGTACCTCCAACCTGACCAGGGGCAAGGGGGCAGGGGGCCCGGCCTGCCAAGATTTAACAAACCTCGTGCAGCTCAGGTGCCCCGTTTCTCCGCCCGCGTGCTGGTCTCGCTGAGGCCTTCGGTCCTGGATCCGGCCGGGGAGGCCACCCGGGCCGCCGCCGCCCGCCTCGGCGTGGATGGCGTGACCCGCCTGCGCATCGGCAAGGCGGTGGAGGTGGAGCTGGAGGCCCCCGATGCGGCCAGCGCCCGCGAGCGCCTGGAGCTGCTCAGCGACCGCCTGTTCGCCAATCCCGTGATCGAGGACTGGAGCCTCGAGCTGGCCGACCCCGCCCCCGAGGCCTGAGCATGACCCTGGGTGTAGTGGTGTTCCCCGGTTCCAACTGCGACCGGGACGTGCAGTGGGCGGCCCAGGGCTGCCTTGGCATCGAGACACGCTTCCTCTGGCATGAGGAGCGCGACCTCAGCGGCCTGGAGGCCGTGGTGATCCCGGGTGGCTTCAGCTACGGCGACTACCTGCGCTGCGGCGCCATCGCCCGCTTCGCGCCGGTGCTGCAGGAGGTGGCGGCCTTCGCCGAGCGCGGCGGCCGGGTGCTCGGCATCTGCAACGGCTTCCAGGTGCTCACCGAGATGGGCCTGCTGCCGGGCGCCCTCACCCGCAACGAGAAGCTGCACTTCCTCTGTGAGCCGGCCCGCCTGCGGGTGGAGCCGGGCGCCTGCTCCTGGCTGCAGGGCTATGCCAGCGGCGAGGAGGTCACCTTCCCCATCGCCCACGGCGAGGGCCGCTACCAGATCGATCCCGACCAGCTCCAGGCCCTGGAGGACAACGGCCAGGTGGTGCTGCGCTACAGCCGCAACCCCAACGGCTCGGTGGGCGATGTGGCCGGTCTCACCAACGGGGCGGGCAACGTGCTGGGCCTGATGCCCCACCCGGAACGGGCCTGTGATCCCGCCACCGGCGGCATCGACGGGCGACGTCTGCTGGCCAGCCTGCTGGGCTGAGGCCGATGCGCCGCCGGCAGCTGCTGCGCCTCTCCCTGGGCACGGCGTCTGCCCTGGTCGCCGGCCCGTCTCTGGCCCGGGGGTCCGCTGGCGGGGGCTGGCCCGCCCCCCTGGCGCCCGGCAGCCGCATCGCCGCCCTGGCCCCCGGCACCTGGCTGGAGTCCGGCGACGACGGCCTTGCCGTGCTGCGGCGCCGCTGCGCGGAGCAGGGCTGGATCCTGCAGACGCCCCGGGAGCTGTTCGGCCGCTGGCGCTGGTTCTCCGGCTCCGATGCGGTGCGGGCTGAGGCCCTGCGCCGCGCCTGGGCCGACAGCGCCGTGCAGGCCCTCTTCTACGTGGGTGCCGGCTGGGGCAGTGCCCGCCTGCTGGAGCAGGGCTTGGCGCTGCCGCCGGGGCCGCGCTGGACGGTGGGCTTCTCCGATTGCAGCGCCCTGCTGCTGGCCCAGCGGGCGGCGGGGAGCCTGGGGGCCATCCACGGCTGGTTCGGTGGCGATGGGCCCCAGTGGCGCCGCCTGGCGGCGCTGCTGCGGGGCGAGGCGGTGGCGCCCCTGCAGGGCCGGGGCCACGGGGCCGGATACGGGGCCGGCCCCCAGGCGGCTGCCGTGGCCGAGGGCCCGCTGGTGGTGAGCAACCTCACGATCGCCACCTCCCTGATCGGCACCCCCTGGCTGCCCTCCCTGCAGGGCTGCGTGCTCGTGCTCGAGGACACCGGCGAGGCCCCCTACCGCATCGACCGCCTGCTCACCCAGTGGCGCAGCTCCGGCCTGCTGCGCGGCGTGCGGGGCATCGGCCTGGGCCGCTTCGACTGGGCCCGCGACGACATCCTCCCCGGCGACTTCGCCATGGAGGAGATCCTGCTGGAGCGCCTGGCCCCGTTGGGGGTGCCCCTGGTGAGCGGCCTGGCGGTGGGCCATGGCCGACCGAATCTGGCCCTGCCCCTGGGCCGCCGCTGCCGCCTCGATGCGGCGGCCGGCACGCTCACCCTGCTGGACTGACGGGCGCAGCGGCTGGATCCCAACAAAAAGGGGCCCTTGCGGGCCCCTCGTCACGTCTGGCTCAGCCGACCGGTGTCAGTTGACGGCGGCGAAGAACTCCTTGCTGCCCACGGGATCCGGCTTCATGGTCTTCTCGCCGGGGGTCCAGTTGGCGGGGCACACCTCGTCGGGGTTGCTGCGGATGTACTGGAAGGCTTGCAGCACGCGCAGGGTCTCGTCGACGCTGCGGCCCACGGGCAGGTTGTTGATGGTGCTGTGCATGATCACACCATCGGGATCGATGATGAACAGGCCGCGCAGGGCCACGCCGGCGTCCTCATCGAGCACCTCGTAGGCGCTGGCGATGTCCTTCTTGAGGTCGGCCACCAGGGGGTAGGCGATGTCGCCGATGCCGCCGTTCTTGCGCTCGGTCTGGATCCAGGCCAGGTGGGAGAACTGGCTGTCCACGGACACGCCCAGCACCTCGGTGTTGCGGCTGGAGAAGTCGCTGTAGCGGTCGGAGAAGGCGGTGATCTCCGTGGGGCACACGAAGGTGAAGTCCAGGGGGTAGAAGAACAGCACCACGTACTTGCCGCGGTACTGGGACAGGGTCACTTCCTTGAACTCCTGATCCACCACGGCGGTGGCGGTGAAGTCAGGGGCCTGCAGGCCGACGAGCCGGGTCATGGCGAGAACGATGGTGGGGTTGCGGAACTTGGAACGCTCCTTCGCGGCACCCGAGCGGGGCCAGGGGCCGGCCTCCGTTGGCAGGTTTCGCGAAGGCGGACCGACTTCCAGTTGACGCGGTAACAACTTATCACGGATCCCTGGTCCACTGCCGTGGCCATAGGCTGAGGGCACCTCCACAACAGCCCCGATGGCCTGGGATCCGGCCGTGCTGCGCAAGTACAACTCCACCGGCCACTTCCGGCTGCTGAACCAGGTGCGCAGCGAGCTCAAGGCCAACCCGATCGAGCGGCCCGCCGAGGGCGGCACCGCCCGCACCGCCAGCGGCCTGGTGCGTCCGTCGGTGTCGCGGGCCCGGGATCTGCGCGGCGACGGCCGCCGCCGCGGCTCGTCCTCCCAGTCGCGCTGAGTGGCCGGCGCTGATTGACCTGCGCCTGATCAGGCCTCGATCGGGATCACACGGTTGCGGCCCTGCTGCTTGGCCGCGTAGAGCCCCGCGTCCGCCCGGGCGATCAGCGCATCCACATTCTCTCCGGACTCGATCAGGGTCACGCCGATGCTGAGGCTGGAGGTCACCCGCTCGCCCAGCACCGGGATCGGCTCTGCGGCGGCGCGGCGGATCTTCTCGGCGATGGCCAGCGCATCCTCCAGCCCTCCCACGCCCATCAGCGCCACCACCAGCTCGTCGCCGCCCATCCGCGCCGCCAGGTCGTCGTCGCGGATGCAGCGCCGCAGCCGTTCGGCCTGGGTGCGCAGCACCTGATCGCCCGCCAGATGGCCGTGCTGGTCGTTGATCTGCTTGAAGTAGTCGAGGTCGCAGAACAGCAGGGCGGCGCGGCCCTCGCCCTGGCGGCGGCTGCCGCTGAAGCGGCCCAGGCGCTCCAGCATCTCGCGCCGGTTGAGCAGGCCGGTGAGCACGTCGAAGTTGGCCTCCTGCTGGAGCTGTTGCTCGGCGATCACCTCCCGGTCCACGGTGCGGAAGGTGCTCACCAGGCCGTCGACCGTGCCGTCGCTGCGGCGGTAGCTGCTGATGTGGCTCTCCACCCAGTGGATGCTGCCGCCCTTGGCGTACACCCGATCGCGGGCCACCACCGACTCGCCGCGCTGCAGCCGCTGCAGGTTGCTGCGGTAGGTCTCGGAGTCGGGTCCATCCACCAGAAAGCGGGTGCCGTTCTGGCCGATCCACTCCTCGGGGCTCCAGCCCAGCATCGCCGTCAGTGAGGGCGAGACCCACAGCACGGTGCCGTCCTCGGCCATGCGCATCACCACATCCAGCATGTTGAGGGCCAGCAGGCGGTAGTCCTCCTCGGAGTGGGCCAGCTGCTCGGCGGCCCGGCGGCGCTCGCTCACATCCCGCCAGGTGAAGCTGAGGTTGCCGGCCACCTGCACCATGCGCACGTCCAGGTAGACATCGCCGCCTGCCAGTTCGTGCTCGGGGTAGTGGAACTCGTCGAGGCTGATGCCGTGGCCGCCCTCGATCGCCTGCCGCGCCAGATCCAGCAGCCCGGTGCTGGCGATGCCCGGCAGCACCGACAGCAGGGTGCGCCCCAGCAGCTTCTCGCGGGTCCTGCCCAGCTCCACCAGGGACGCCCGGTTGGCCTCGAGGATGCGCAGGTCCACGATGACGCCGAGCACGTCGCGCACGGGCTCCAGCAGCAGGTGGGGATCGATCAGGGAGTCGATCGTGGTGTGCAGCCGCGCCTGCTCCTCCTTGAGTTGCTCCTGGCTGCGGATCAGCTCGGTGATGTCGGTGATCTGGGCCAGCATCACCCGCACGCTGCCGTCGGGGTTGCGGATGCACGACATCGAGAGATCGCCCCAGCGCAGGGAGCCGTCGGGCCGCAGGAAGCGCTTGCGGATCCGGTAGGTGTCCAGCCGGCCCAGCTCCAGCTCCCGCGCCAGGGCCCGATCGATCTCCAGGTCGTCCGGGTGGGTGAGCTCCTGCCAGCTGCAGGCGAGCAGCGTCTCCGCGTCGCGGCGGAAGAAGCTGCACAGGGCGGGGTTCACCTCCAGCAGTTCGCCCGTGCCCGGCCGGCAGAGGCACTGCCCCACCGCCGCGTTCTGCATCGACTGGCGGAACAGGGCATTGGCCTCCGCCAGCTCCCGCTCGGCCTGTTTGCGGCGGGTCACGTCGATGAGCACGCCCTCCAGCACCACCGAACCGTCCGCGCGGCTGCGGGGCAGGGCCTCGGTCGACACCCACAGCGGCCCGTGCTCCACCAGCAGCCGCCCCTCCCAGGTGAAGGGCTGGCGCTGCCGGTAGGCCTCCAGAAGCCGCGCCCGCGCCTCGGAGGCGTCGCTGGGGTGCAGCAGCTGGAAGGGCAGGTCGCCGTTGGCCTTCACCGCCTCCAGCTCCAGGCCCAGCAGCTCCAGCAGCCGCCGGCTGGCGAACTCGAACACCGGCGTGCCATCGGCCGCAAAGCGCAGCACGTAGGTGCCCGCCGGGATGTGGTCGGTGAGCTCCAGCGCCAGGCGCTCGGTGCGGTGGCGCAGCTCCTCCAGTTCCGCCGCGCGGCGCCGGGCCTCGGTCACGTCCTTGGAGAAGCCGATCAGGCAGTCGTCCTGGCCCTGCCGGTGCAGCAGCAGCTTTTCCGAGAGGAACAGGCGCTCCTGCCCGTCCGGGTCGCGCAGGTGTTCCTCCAGGGTCAGGGCGCCCCCCTGCTCAAACACCTGGGCGTCGCCGCCGGTGAGGGCCTCGGCCTCGTCGGGCGGCAGCAGCTCCCGGTCGGTGTGGCCCAGGATCTGCTCGATCGGCCGCCCGAACTGGGCCGCCACCGGGGGGTTCACGTAGACGTAACGCCCCTGCCGGTCCTTCATGTACACGTGGGCGTCGATGTGGCCCAGCACCGTGTCCAGCAGGGCCTTCTGGGAGGCCAGCTCCTGGGTGATGCGCACCTGCTCGGTGAGGTCGTAGTTGACGCCGAGCATGCGCAGGGGCCTGCCCTCCCGGTCGTAGGTGGTGTGGGAGACGGCCTGCAGGTGGTGCACGGAGCCATCGGGCCAGATCACCCGGAAGCGCGGGGCATACTCCCGCTCCCCCCGCAGGGCCGCCTGGATCTCCCCCTCCGCGTAGGCCCGGTCCTCCGGGTGCACCGCATCGGCCCAGGCCTCGTAGGCGCCGCCGAAGTCGCCGGGATCGCGGCCGTAGAGCCGGTACATCACCGGATCCCAGCTGAGCACGTTGGCGGGCACATCCCAGTCCCACACGCCCACGATGCCGGCGGCGTTGGCGGCCTCCAGGTACTCGTTCCTCGCCATCAGGGCGGAGACGTCGTCGAGCACCCACACCCGGCCGCTGAACCCCGGCTGCCGCAGGGCCGTGCAGCGCACCTGCAGATGGGTGGGGGCGGCGCTGAAGCGCCAGAGCTGGGGCCCCTCGCCGGCGTCGGTGGTGGTGGCGTCGCGGTTGATGGACCGCCCGGCCAACTGCTCCAGGGCCGCCAGCACCACCGGGGCCGGCAGTTCAGCGCCCTCCAGGCCCAGCAGGCGCACCGCCGCCGCGTTGGCCTCGGCCCGGCCGCTGCCGTCGTCGACCGACACCACGGCCTGCGCGATCTGGTCCAGCACCGCCCGCAGGCGCAGGGTCGTGGGCTCCTGGCGCCGCTGCTGGCTCATGGCTGACGCCGCACCAGCCCCGGCGGCCGGCCCGGTGCCCTCCCCTCAGCAGGCTCGCCCTCCATCCCGCCTCGCCGTTCCCGCAGGCCTCTGGGATCAGGCTAGTCATGGCGGCTGGTCTCAGCTGCAGCCACTCCGGTCTGGGCCCGGGCAGGGCCTCGGCGGCCCGGTCACATCCGCTCACACCTCGGCCCCCGCCAGTCATGGTTGAGGTCTTGCCGACCAGGGGCGACAGGGCTGAGCATGGACCCACGCCCCAGCACGGGCGCCACCCGGCGGGACTCGTCACCCTGCCCTTCTGTCTGATCCGGCGCGCTGCCTGCCCGGGCCCCGGCTGAACAAAGTCCAAAACGGCAGCAATCCCGACCACATCCCGGCTCCGGCCGGGATTCGATGGGCGTCGAAGAAGTTCTCCCGCATCTGCGCCATGGCCTACGAACCCGGGACCAGCGAATGCCGCCTGCTGATCGACAGCAAGGACCAGATTGAGTCCGTGCTGCTCAACCTTGCCAAGCTGGAGGACACGGAGGCCATTCGTGCCCAGCTCGTGGATGTCTACAACCAGCTCGAGGTCCGGCACGAACGGCGCCGGGCCCAGCGCCAGGCCGTGGCGGCCGCCTGACCCCCTAGCGGCCCTGCGCCGCTGGGGTCCGCCGTCCGGTGCCCTGACCCTGCTGGTGGCGGCCGCCCTGCTGGCCCAAGCCCCGGCCGATCGGCCCGCCCCACGGCCCGCTCCGCTGCCGGCTCCGCTTTCACCCACGCCGTCACCCCCACTGCCACTGCAGGCCCAGCAGCCGGTCCAGGCCGCCGACGCCCGGCTGCGCCAGCAGGGCTGGCGGCCGGATGCCGAGCAGAGTCCCAGCGCCTTCGAGCGCGAGCTGGCCGGCAATGGGCTGGCCAGCCTGGCGGCCTGCTCGGGCACCGGCCCGGGCTTCTGCCGCTACGACTACCGGCGCGGCCCCCAGCGGCTGCAGCTGATCACGGTGCCCGGCCCCCAGGCCCGCGGCGGCGCCGGCGATGGCCGTGTGCTTCGCTGGCAGCTCGAATCCGCCCCCCTCCCCTGAGGCCGGCCCACCGCCCATGCGCTTCGACAACGACCAACGCCCCGCCTGGCTGAACTGGCTGTTCCTGGGGATCTTCCTGTGGTCGTCCTGGCAGCTGGCCGGGTTCTGGTTCCAGCAGCTGAACCGCTGAGCAGCTCCAGACCCTGCCCCCCTGAGGGCGACGGCTCCATTCAGGGGTAGCGGTTCGGCACGAAGAACTGCTCGTTCATCGGCGGGCGCGCGTAGCCCTTGGCCGCCTTGCGCGGCGGCAGCTTCACCGCCGGCGGGGTCATGTCCTGGTAGGGGATCTTGCTGAGCAGGTGCTGGATGCAGTTGAGCCGCGCCCGCCGCTTGTCGTCCGCCTCCACCGTGAACCAGGGGGCCTCGGGGATGTTGGTGTGGGCGAACATCTCGTCCTTGGCGCGGGAGAAGTCCTCCCAGCGGTCCCGGGATTCGAGATCCATCGGGCTGAGCTTCCAGCGCCGGGTGGGGTCGTCGATGCGGGAGCGGAAGCGGGCCTCCTGCTCCTCATCGCTCACCGAAAACCAGTACTTGAGCAGCACGATGCCCGAGCGCACCAGCATCCGCTCGAACTCCGGACACGACTGCTCGAACTCCCGCAGCTGCGTGGGCGTGCAGAAGCCCATCACCCGCTCCACGCCGGCGCGGTTGTACCAGCTGCGATCGAAAATCACGATCTCCCCGGCCGCCGGGAAGTGCTCCACGTAGCGCTGGAAATACCACTGGGTCCGCTCCTGGTCGGAGGGGGTGCCCAGGGCCACCACCCGGCAGCCGCGGGGGTTGAGCGGCTCGGTGACCCGCTTGATCGTGCCGCCCTTGCCGGCGGCATCACGCCCCTCGAACAGCACGATCAGGCGGAAGCCCGAGGCCTTCACCCAGTACTGCATCTTCACCAGCTCCTCCTGGAGCCGGCTCAGTTCCTTCTCGTAGAACTTGCGATCGAGCTTGCCGTTGCTTGAGCCCGAATCCGCGGCCGGCTCCGGTGCGGCCACGCCGGGCAGGTCATCGAGCTGGGAGGAGGGGTAGTAGCGATCGCTGAAGCGACCGTGGCGGGGCAGCAGCGTGCCGGCGTTGAAGCCCGCCGCTGCCTTCGCCGTTGAGGCCCTTCCCTTGTGCTTGCCCTTCTTGCCCATGGCCGGATGTTAGGGAGAGTTTCCCGGCGCGCCATCGGGCCCCGGGAGCCAGGAGAAAGCCCCCACCGACCCTTCAACTGCGCAGGCCGACGGACTCGCGACGCTTTGGTGGGGCTGGGGCCAGCACGGCCCGCACCAGGCGCACCAGCCCGCCCACCAGCATCGCCAGCGCCAGCAGGGCCAGGCCCACGAGCAGCAGCACGCTCACCAGCTGCAGCAGCCCCGCCCCCAGCCGCGCCAGGCCGATGAGCAGGTCGCTGATGGCCCGACTCACCAGCAGCACGGTGTCGAACCGCTCGGTGAGCAGCCACAGGCCCACCAGCAGGCCGGTGCCGCCCGCCAGGAGCAGCACGCCGTCGAGCAGCTGCCGGCCCCGGCTGGGCGGACGCTTGCGGCGGAAGACGTGGCGCGGGCCGGGGGGGCCGGACCGCCCCGGGCGCACCAGGTGCAGGCGGCGACGGGGGCGGTTCATGGGGGTGTCGGGGGCGGGCTCAGGCGTCCAGCTGATAGCCGGCGCCGCGCATCCAGCGCTCGAACTCGATCAGCACGAGCTCGTTGGGGCAGTCCACCAGGCTGAGGGCGCCCACGGTGCAGTCGCCCTGGCCGCCGTGGTGCATGGAGAGGTGGAAGCCGTCACCGCTCAGGCCGCAGACCTCCGGATCGCTGCGCACCACCACGTCGAGCGACGCCCCCAGGCGGGTGACGCGACGGCGCAGTTCGGACCAGCTCAGCGACATCGAAGACAGGGGAACCAGGGTGGACGGCTGCGGGGTGGATGACTGCGGGAAGGACGGCGGCAGGGTGGCGCGCGGCGACGGGGTTGGCGGCGACGGTGTCGTCGGCACTGATCTCCAGTGTGCTGGGCCAGGCCCGGGCGTCAACCGGGAGCGACGGGCCGGGCCGGGGCGGCGGGGGCGGCCGCCGGTGCGGTGGGGGGCTTGGGGGTGGGCAGCAGCAGCGCCAGGACGGAGCCCAGGGCCAGGGCGGCCATGCCGGTGGCGGGGGCCGCCAGGCGCCGCCTCAGCGGTTGGCGGTGGCGCAGCTCGGAGCGCTTGAGCGGCTGGGGAGCGGGCAGCTCCAGCGGCACCTGCACGCGGGCATCGAGCCGCAGCTGATCCAGGCAGCGCACCAGGTCGGCCAGTTCGGCGTCGTCGAGCTGCAGGGTGAGGGGCGGCGTGTCGGGCTGGCTGCTGCGCAGCAGCAGCGCGTGGCCGCTGTCCTGGGGCGCGATCACCATGGGCGACTCGTCCGTGCCGAAGACCCGGGGCGCTCCGCTGAGCAGGTGGCGGGCATAGGGCAGCACCACCTGCAAGAGGGCCACCAGGTGCTCGCGCTTGCCCTCCAGCTCCGGGCGGCCGGCCAGGGCCAGGCTCCAGCCCGTGAGGATGCCGAGCACCTGGTCGCCATGGCCGGCCGAGAGGTCCGGAAAGCCCTCCAGCACCAGCCGGCAGCTGGTCTGTTCGTAGCGGGCGCTGAGTTTCATCGGGGCGCGGCGGTGGTCATGGGGAGCGGCGGTGCTGCGGCTGGCGGTGTCAGGGGGAGCCCCTGGGGCCCTGGGGTCCCGGCAGGGCGGGTGCGCTCGTTCAGGACACCGGATCCATCAGGCTTGCCTTGAGCCGATCGAAGCCCCCTGGACCGGCGCTGAGGGCCAGGGCCTGGATCAGCTGACGGCAGAGCTCCGGGCCCTCCCGCTCGTCGAGCAGGCGCTGCACACCGCCACGGCGCAGGTTGAAGCGCTCCTGCACCAGATCGGCCAGCCGGCGGCGGAACAGCTGCCAGCGCTGGGCCGAGAGCTCCGGCGGTTCGGCGCTGGAGAGCAGCTGGCGCAGCATCGGGTAGAGCCGTTCGGCCAGGGCGTTGAGGATGCGAATCAGGGCATCGGTCTCCACCTCCTGCAGCTGGCCGCGGCGGGTGGCCCGGCGCAGGGGGTTGTGGCAGCGACGCTTCCACAGCTCCACCCGGTTGGGGAAGAGGTCGCTGAAGCCCAGGCTCTCGCTCATCCACACCATCGCCTCGCCGCCGTTGTAGTCGAGGGCCTCGGCGCAGAGCAGCATCAGGTCCAGGCGCTCGATGCCGCGCCGGGAGAGGGGGCTGGAGCGTTCCCCCCCGCTCGGGTGGGCCTGCTGGGACGGCGGCGCCGCAGGCGCAAGGGCTTCACTCATGGCTGCGATACTGCCAGTCGTGGAGCCGATTCGTCATCCGCAGGGGTCGCTCTGCTGACCAGACCACTGACGCGATCAGCCCACCCCGTCCAACCCCGCCGGCTCCCGGCGCCCGCCTGCCCATGTCCTCGCTTGATCTGCGCCAGCTGGTGCGCGATGTGCCCGACTTCCCCAAGCCCGGCATCCTGTTCCGCGACCTCACCCCGCTGATGCGTGATCCCGCCGGCTGGCGCGAGGTGGTGCGCCAGCTGGGCGATGTCTGCGACCGGCTGCAGCCGGATCTGATCGTGGGCATCGAGTCGCGCGGGTTCATCGTGGGCACCGCTCTGGCCACCGACCGCGGCATCGGCTTCACGCCGGTGCGCAAGCCCGGCAAGCTGCCCGGCCAGGTGCACGGCATCGACTACGCCCTCGAATACGGCACCGACCGGCTGGAGATCCACCCCGACGGCTTCGAGAGCCGCCCGCGCGTGCTGATCGTCGACGACCTGCTGGCCACCGGCGGTACCGCCGGCGCCTGCGCCGAGCTGGTGGCCAGCGTGGGCGGGGAGCTGATCGGCTTTGCCTTCGTGGTGGAACTGGCGGAGCTGGCCGGTCGCCGCAAGCTGCCCGGCGCGGTGCCGGTCGAGTCGCTGCTGATCTATTCCTGACGTTCAGGTCCTGAGCCAGCAATGCCTGAGGTTCAGTCCTGGCGGTCCTGCCAGGTCAGCACCTGGTCGAGCTGCTCGAGGCTGATCAGCCCGAAGCGCCAGAGCACCACCGGCAGCGGCGCCTGCTCCACCTGGGCCTGCTTGAGGCCGAGCGTCAGGGCGCTTTCGCTCAGCCCCAGGCCCTGGCGCAGGTAGCGCAGGAGCCCCGGGCTCGGACCCGGCTGCGGCGAGGTGGCGATCACCATGGCGCCATGCTGCTCAGCCGCGCCGCAGCCGGCAAGGCCCGTCGGTCATGGCCGCCAGGCTGAGACGCCGCAGCCTGGCCATGCGGGCCAGGGCCGCCAGGGCCAGGCGCCGCAGCGGCAGCAGCAGGGGATGGCGGTTGGAGAACAGCCGCACCAGGGCATCGGTGGCCAGCAGGATCGCCAGCAGATCCGGCAGGCGGCCCCAGCCGTAGGCCCGGGGCAGGGCGGACGGCCGCAGCCGGCCCGCGGCGGCCCGGGCCGCCAGCCGCTGCAGCAGGGCCACGTCGCGCCAGCAGAGGTTGAGGCCCTGGCCGCCCACGGGATGGCAGCGGTGGGCCGCCTCCCCCACCAGCACCAGCCGGCGGCGGGCCAGGGGCCAGGCCAGCTCCAGGGCCACCGGCCAGGCCCGGGGCTGATCCAGCAGCGCCTCTGCCTGGAGCTGCTCGGGCAGCACGCCCGCCAGCTGGTCCAGGAAGGCAACGGGATCGAGGGCCTCCAGCTGCCGCAGCCGCTGCAGCGGCGCGCTCCACACCAGCTGCCAGGCGTCGCCGCCCAGGGGCAGCACCGCAAAGGGACCCTCGGGGCGGAACAGCTCCCAGGCCTGATCGGGTGCGCTGCCCCGCAGGCGCACCTGCACCGTGAGGCAGCCCTGGCGGTAGGGCCGTGAATACCAGGCCAGGCCGGCCTGCCGGCGGGTGGGGGAGGCGCTGCCGTCGGCCGCCACCACGAGATCGAACGGGTCCCTGTTCGCGGGCCTTGGGGTCGTTGGCTCTTGGGATCCGGGCTCTGCCGGCGCCAGGGGCTCCCCGAGCCGCAGGGTGATCGCTGGATCCGCCTGGAGGCGCTCCAGCAGCAGGGCCATCAGCGGACCGTGCTGCAGCACCCAGCCCACGGCAGCGTCCGCCCCGTGGGCTGTCCCGACCCGATCCGCTGGTCCCAGGTCGGCCGTTCCCAGATCGGCGGTGCTGAAGCTCACCTGGCGGTGCAGGGCCCGGTCGCAGAGTTCCAGCCGCCGGAAGGGGGCGAGGTGGGCGGCCAGGGGTTGCCACAGGCCCAGGCCCTCCAGCAGTTCCCGGCTGGAATGGGTGAGGGCGTAGGCGCGGCTGCGCTGCCCCAGGGCTGCGGCATCCAGGGGATCGAGCAGCTCCACCCGCCAGCCGGCCTGGGCCAGGGCGAGGGCCGCCAGGGCCCCGGTGGGGCCGGCCCCATGGACCCGGGCCTGCAACTGCTGCGATTCCATGGCGCGAGGGGGGCGGGCCAGATGGGACGGGCTGGGTGGGGCGGCACGAAAAAACCGCAGCACGAGTCTGTGCTGCGGTTGGGAGTGGTCATCCCTGCGGAGAGGTCAGACCTGGGGGTCAATCAGCCGGGCCCGAGGGTGACCGGCTGGGGCCCTGACGTTCAGCCGATGCCGAGCAGACCGCGGGTGAAGGCCTCGCCGCCCAGGGCGAATTCGGTGGCGATCAGGGCAATGAAGCCCAGCATGGCCATGCGGCCGTTCAGCTTCTCGGCGCGCTCATGGAAGCCCCAGCCATCGGTGGCGTCCACCACTTCCATGCGGGGCTCGGTGGCGAAGGCGTTGAGGCGGCCGCCGTCTTCCTGGGTGACGGTGGCGCCGCGGATGGGGGAGGCGGTAGGGGCTTGGGCCATGGGGCGACTCGGGAACGGTGAACACAATGTAACGCAATATTGCGTCCCGTAACGGCCGGTTAACCGGTGGGTGGTGGTTCGCCGCTGGGGCCTGGCTGGCGGGTCCCGCGGCTGGGGGCCGGCGGTGTCCGCCAATCCCGTACAGAACCTTGGACACTGCCGGGAGTGCCTCTGCCCGGCCCTCGGCCCCGCCCGGATCTGAGGCTCCGCGGAGTGAGGCGTGTTTCAGCGCGGTTCAGCCCACCCTGCCCTGGTCAGCGCAACCGCTTCAGGCACAGCTCCTCAAAGGCCGGCCGCAGCAGGAAGGGGTACTCGCCCACCCACAGCTTGGGCTGGGGCAGCCAGGCGTCGCTGAGGGCGCCGATGCGCGAGAAGTCCTTGCGCTCGCTCAGCACCAGGCAGCGCACCACCATGCCGGGGCGGATCACCTGGTGCTTCTTGTCGTAGGGGAAGCGCACCTGGCCCAGGTAGCCGTCCTCGTCCTCCAGCTCCAGGCACAGCCAGGTGCGGCGGTTCTCCACCAGCTTCAGCCGACCCTCGCGGTCGGTGGTCTCCTGCTGGCCCTCCAGCCGCTCCCGGGTGAAGAGGTCCGCCACCTCCCCCTCGAAGATCGCCCCCGCCGGATAGCGGCGCAGGGTGGCGTTCTTCTGGCCGGCCTCCAGGATCGGGCCCCACAGCACGTAGAGCAGGAACACGAAGCCCACCACCAGCCACACCGGACCCCAGCGGCTGGAGAACTGGCTCTGGCTGATCAGCAGGGTGATCACGCCGCCGATCACGGCGATCAGCACCCGCTGCAGCACCTTCTGGGGGTTGCCGGTGCAGGCGGCGAACTGGGGACCGGTGGCCACCGCCGGGATCAGGCGCTGCAGCTCGCCGGGCTTGAGGGGAATCAGCATCGGTGCATGCTGCCGGCTGGCGGTCGAGCGGCCAAGGGCCTGCCGCCCATCGGGTTCACGGCCAGCCGGCGGGCCTCAGAGCAGGCGTTCGAGGCCATACACCAGCCCCTGCAGCTGGCGCACCCGGCGCACCGTGAGCAGCACGCCGGGCATGTAGGCGGAGCGGTCGATCGTGTCGTGGCGCAGGGTGTAGGTCTCCCCGGGGGCGCCGAACATCACCTCCTGGTGGGCCACCAGCCCCGGCAGGCGGATCGAGTGCAGCCGCAGGCCGCTCTCGCGCTGGCCGCCGCGCACCCCCGCCAGGGTCTCGTGCTCCTCCACCTGCTGGGGGTTGAAGCTCTTGCCCAGCTCCTCCATCAGCTCGGCGGTCTTGATGCAGGTGCCGCTGGGGGCGTCGGCCTTGCGGTTGTGGTGCAGCTCGGTGAGCTCGGCGAAGTCGTAGAAGCGGGCGGCGGCGGCGGCGGCCTGCTGCAGCAGCACCATGCCCACCGAGAAGTTGGGGATCACGGCCCCGCCCACCGAGGCCTTCTCGGCGAAGGTGGCCAGGTCGGCCAGCTGCTGGGGCGAGAGGCCGGTGGTGCCGATCACCGGGTGCACGCCGTAGGCGATGGCGGCGCGGGTGTGCTCGTAGACCACCGAGGGATGGGTGAAGTCCACCAGCACGGCGCCGCCGCCGGGGCCGTCGTTGCGCACGGCCTGGCTGGCCTGGCAGAGGGCCCCCTCGAAATCGCTGGTGATCGCCACCTCCAGCTCGCCCAGGCCCAGCTCGAGGCCCACATCGACCCCCTCCTTGCCGGCGGTGGTGTCGATGGCGGCCACCAGGCGGCAGTCGGGCGCACCGGTCACGGCCTTCACCACCTCGGCCCCCATGCGGCCGAGGGCGCCGGCCACCACCACCGCGATCGGGGCGCTGCTGGGGGAGGGAGCGGGGGCGTTCGTCATGGAAGGGGATGGAGCCGCAAGGAGGGCCAGGGCCGGGGCCGACACCGCCCAGGCCTGATCCTGCCGAGCCTATGGGCCCCCGCGCCCGCCGGCTGGGCTATCCCGCTCAGCCCCGCAGCCGCGCCAGCAACGCCTCCAGGTCCACCGCATCGCACTGATCCGGTCCCAGGAAGCGCTCGGCGTAGGTGCGCCACACCCCGGCTTCGAGGAACAGCTCCAGCAGCTCCCGGTCCAGGTGGCGCTCGCTGGCCATGGTCACCAGGATCGCGAGAGCCACCGAGAGGGGCTTGCCGCTCTTGTAGGGCCGGTCGGCGGCGGTGAGGGCCTCGAACACATCGGCGATGGCCATCATCCGGGCCAGGGGGCTCATCTGCTCGGCGGTGAGGCCGCGGGGGTAGCCCCGGCCATCGGTGGTCTCGTGGTGGCCGGTGGCGATCTCGGGCACGGCCGCCAGGTGGTCCGGGAAGGGCAGGGCCGCCAGCATCCGGATCGTCTGGATGATGTGCTCGTTGATCTTGTAGCGCTCCTCGTTGTTGAGGGTGCCGCGGCTGATCGTGAGGTTGTGCAGCTCGCCCCGGTCGTAGAGCAGCTCAGGCTCCGCCATGGTGATGCCCCAGGGGTTGTCCCGGGGCAGGCGCTGCTGGGGCAGGCGCTCGATGCGGTGGTGGGGCCGGTCGGCCAGCAGGGGCTCCCAGGCCGGCAGGGGCTGCTCGGGTTCCCGCTGGCGGCGCCGCAGTTCGTCCCCGGAGACACCGGCCCGGTCGTCGAGGGTGCGCCGCCAGCGGCGAGCGGCGATGGCCTGGAGGCGGTCGATCCGCTCCGGTGCCATGAACTCGCCGCCCAGGTTGCAGTCGGCCACGAAGGCGAAGTCGGCATCCAGCTCGGCCCAGCTGCGCTCCAGGTCGGCCTGCAGCCCCTGGCGATCCCCCCCCTCGGCCACGGCTCGCCAGTGGTCGGTTTCGGCGGCGGCCTTGAGCAGCTCGAAGCGCATGCGCACCTCGTGGATGCGGTCGTGCAGGGTTTCGAGCTTGGTGGCCTTGTCGACCACGTATTCCGGCGTGGTCACCTTGCCGCAGTCGTGCAGCCAGGAGGCCAGGTGCAGGGCCTCCCGGTCCAGCTCGGTGAGCTGGAAATCGGCGTAGGGGCCGCTGCGGGCCTCGCAGGCCGCATCGGCCAGCAGCCGGGCCAGCTCCGGCACCCGGGCGCAGTGGCCACCGGTGTAGGGGCTCTTGGCGTCGATCGCATCGGCGATCAGCTGGATGAACGACTCAAACAGGGCCTTCTGGGCGGCGATCAGGCCGCGGGTTTCCAGGGCGACCGCCGCATTGCCCGACAGGGCCCGGCAGAAGGCCACCCGGGCCGGCTCGGGCGGCTCCGCAAAGTGCAGAACCAGCTCCCCCAGGCCCTCGCCGCGGCGGCTGAGCAGGGGCAGGGCCAGGCGCTCGGCGGCCGCGTCACCCTCAGGAGCCCCCACGTCCCCCTGCTCCAGGCGCTGGTCGGGGGGCACTACCAGGGTGCCGCCGCAGGCGCCGCTCACCTGCACCGATTCGTTGAGCAGCTGCTCGAGCAGCCGATCCACGTTCTCCTCGGCGGCCAGCAGGGCCGAGATGTGGAGGAAGCGGCGGATCGTGGCCCGCATGCCGTTGAAGGCCACCACCAGCGCATCCACCTCGGTGATGCGCGAGCGGGGCACCGCGTGGCCCTCCAGCTCGAACCCCTGGATGGCCTCGGCCTGGGCGGCCAGCCGCCGCAGGCTGGCCGACAGTTGCCGCGACACCAGCACCACCACGGGCACCGCCAGGAGCAGCACCAGCAGGGTCGCCAGGCCACCGTCCCGGGCCAGCTGTCGGGCCTCGACGAGCAGTTCCCGCTCCGGCAGGGCCATCAGCAGAACCGTGTTGCCGCCCTGCAAGGGCGAGGGCAGGCCCACCACGGCACCTCGCCACACCTGGCCAGCCATTCGGAAGCGGCTGAAGCCCGGCGCCTGATTGATCGCCCCTGGACGAGCTCCGGCCTCCTTCAGGCGCGGGGCCAGGGCCGCCAGGGCGGGCATGCCCAGCTGGCTCAGGGTGGGCATCACCACCGCGCCCTGGCCGTTCTGGCTCAGCTGGTCCATGCCCTGCATCGCCGGGGTGGCCAGCACCGACCCCCCGGGCGTGACCAGCGCCAGCTGGGTGCCCGGGGTGATCCGATACCGCGTCAGCAGCTCGGCCAGGCCGCTGAGGGGCAGGGCTGCGCCCACCGCTCCGCCCCCGGGTGTCGACAGGGAGAGGGTCACGCCCATCTGGCCGTCGAAGGCGAAGCGGTGCACGGGGGCGATCACCGGCCTGGTGGCCCCCTGGGCCAGGCGCACCCAGGGGCGCTCGCGCAGCACGAAGCCAGGCGGCAGTGCCATCTGCGTGGCGCTCAGCTGGCGCAGGTCGGCATCGAACACCAGCTTCTTCCCAACCCGCCGGCCCGGTTCGATGGCCAGCACCACCAGCGAGGCCCGGGGGGGCAGGTCAGGGAGCACCGGGCCCCGGGGACCCATGGCCCGCGCCACAATGAACAAATCATCCCGGCGACCGGCCACCTGGTAGGCCGTGAAGGTGGGGCTCTTGGCCAGGGCGTCGGCGAAGCTGGGCAGCAGGGCCAGGCGCTGGCTGAGGCTGCGGTCCTCGGCCAGCTCCTGCATGCGCCTGAGCTCCAGCAGGGCCGTGGCCGGATCGATCGCCCGGCCGATCTGGGCCCGCAGTTCCCCCACCAGGGCCCGCAGGGTCTGGGTGCTGGCGCTGGAGATCACCTGGGCGGTGTGTTGCACCCCCAGGGCACTCACCAGGGCGCCGGTGCCGCACACCAGCGGCAGAAACAGGGCCACCAGCGTCGTCGTGAGCCGGGGTCGGGGCAGGCGAATCGGAATGGGGCCGGATGGCAGCACTCACCGACGCTCGCATCCGGGAGGTGGCCCCCCAGAACCCCTGTAACGCCTTGTCCGGAGCGCTCGCGCAGGGCGCCGGTGCTTCGTAGGCTGCTTCACATTGCTCAATCCGCCCGCATGTTCACCCAGGTCCGCTCCGCCAGCCGCCGCGTCAGCCCCGCGGACGTGAACGGTCGGGCCGTGATGAGGGCGGTGTATGTGGTGCTCGAGCCCCAGTACCAGAACGCCCTCACCCAGGCGGCCACCTCCCTGAACGACCAGAACGGCCCCCTGGCGATCGACCTGAGCGGCTACCTGATCGAGGAGCTGCGCGACCCCGAGAACTACGCCAGCTTCTGCGCCGATGTGGCCGAGGCGGATGTGTTCATCGCCTCGCTGATCTTCATCGAAGACCTGGCCCAGAAGGTGGTGGACGCCGTGGCCCCCCACCGCGACCGGCTCAAGGCCGCCGTGGTGTTCCCCTCCATGCCGGAGGTGATGCGCCTCAACAAGCTCGGCACCTTTTCAATGGCCCAGCTGGGCCAGAGCAAGAGCGCCATCGCCGGCTTCATGAAGAAGCGGAAGGAGGCCGGCGGTGCCGGCTTCCAGGACGCGATGCTCAAGCTGCTCAACACCCTGCCCACGGTGTTGAAGTATCTGCCGGTGGAGAAGGCCCAGGACGCCCGCTCCTTCATGCTCAGCTTCCAGTACTGGCTGGGCGGCACGCCGGACAACCTCCGGAACTTCCTGCTGATGCTGGCGGATAAGTATGTGTTCCCCCGCGGCAGCAGCGACCGGCCCGCCGTGGAGGTGGCCGAGCCCGTGGTGTTCCCCGACCTCGGCATCTGGCACCCCCTGGCGCCGGGGATGTTCGAAGACCTCAAGGAATACCTGAACTGGACCGCCAGTCGCACCGATCTCTCCGAGGCCGCCCGCAAGGGTCCGGTGATCGGCCTGGTGCTGCAGCGCAGCCACATCGTGACCGGGGATGAGGCCCACTACGTGGCCGTGATCCAGGAGCTGGAATACCGCGGCGCCACCGTGATCCCGGTGTTCTGCGGCGGGCTCGACTTCACCAAGCCGGTGAACGCCTTCTTCTACGACCCCCTCAACCCCGACATCCCCCTGGTGGATGGTGTGGTGAGCCTCACGGGCTTCGCCCTGGTGGGCGGCCCGGCCCGCCAGGACCACCCCAAGGCGATCGAGGTGCTCAAGAGCCTCAACCGTCCCTACATGGTGGCGCTGCCGCTGGTGTTCCAGACCACCCAGGAGTGGGAGGAGAGCGACCTGGGCCTTCACCCGGTGCAGGTGGCCCTGCAGATCGCCATCCCCGAGCTGGATGGCGCTATCGAGCCGATCGTGCTCTCCGGCCGCGACGACGCCACCGGCAAGGCCCACACCCTGCAGGACCGGGTGGATGCCATCGCTGAGCGGGCGATCCGCTGGGCCTCGCTGCGGGTGAAGCCGCGGGCCGAGAAGAAGCTGGCGATCACCGTGTTCAGCTTCCCGCCCGACAAGGGCAACGTGGGCACCGCCGCCTACCTGGATGTGTTCGGGTCGATCCACCGGGTGCTCCAGGAGATGAAGGCCAAGGGCTACGACGTGCAGGACCTGCCGCGGGATTCCAAGGCCCTGATGGAGGCGGTGATCAACGATCCCGAAGCTCTCCAAGGTGCGCCGGAGCTGTCGATCGCCCACCGGATGAGCGTGGAGGAATACGAGCGCCTCACCCCCTATTCCGAGCGCCTGGAAGAGAACTGGGGCAAGCCCCCCGGCAACCTCAACAGCGACGGCACCAACCTGCTGATCTACGGCCGCCACTTCGGCAATGTGTTCGTGGGCGTGCAGCCCACCTTCGGCTACGAGGGCGACCCGATGCGGCTGCTCTACTCCCGCAGTGCCAGCCCCCACCACGGCTTCGCCGCCTACTACACCTACCTGGAGAAGGTGTGGAAGGCCGATGCGGTGCTGCACTTCGGCACCCACGGCTCGCTGGAGTTCATGCCCGGCAAGCAGATGGGCATGAGCGAAACCTGCTACCCCGATTCGCTGATCGGCGCCCTGCCCAACCTCTACTACTACGCGGCCAACAACCCCTCGGAAGCCACGATCGCCAAGCGGCGCGGCTACGCCTCCACCATCAGCTATCTCACCCCGCCGGCCGAAAACGCCGGTCTCTACAAGGGCCTCAAGGAGCTGGGTGAGCTGGTGGGCTCCTACCAGCAGCTGCGTGAGGGCAGCCGGGGCGTGCAGATCGTGAACGCGATCGTGGAAACCGCGCGCCAGTGCAACCTCGACAAGGACGTGGTGCTGCCCGAGGTGGATGCCTCCGAGATCGACCTCGACGCCCGCGACGGCGTGGTGGGGGCGGTGTACCGCCAGCTGATGGAGATCGAGAGCCGGCTGCTGCCCTGCGGCCTGCACACGATCGGCAAGCCCCCCACCGCCGAGGAGGCGATCGCCACCCTGGTGAACATCGCCGCCCTGGAGCGGGAAGACGATGGCCTGCGCTCGCTGCCGGCCCTGCTGGCCGAGAGCATGGGGCGCACCATTGCCGATGTCTACAAGGGCAACGACACCGGTGTGCTCGTCGATGTGGAGCTCAATCGCACCATCACCGAGGTGTGCCGTGCGGCCGTGGGCTCGATGGTGAAGGCCGTCACCGGCGCCGATGGCCGCGTGACCCTGCGGGAGAACTTCGGCTGGTTCTTCAAGCTCCTGGAGCAGTTCGGTTTCAAGCTGCCCAGCCCCTGGCTGAGTGCCTGCCGCGCCGCCGGCTTCCCCGATGTGGACCAGGCCGAGCTCGACAAGCTGTTCGGCTACCTGCGCTTCTGCCTGGAGCAGATCTGCGCCGATATGGAGATGGAGAGCCTGCTCAAGGCCCTGGACGGCGAATACGTGCTGCCTGGCCCTGGTGGCGACCCGATCCGCAACCCCGGCGTGCTGCCCAGCGGCAAGAACATCCATGCCTTGGATCCCCAGGCGATCCCCACCCGCGCCGCGATTGCGGCGGCCAAGGTGGTGGTGGACCGGCTGATCGAGCGCCAGAAGGCCGAGCAGGGCACCTGGCCCGAAACCATCGCCTGCGTGCTCTGGGGCACCGACAACATCAAGACCTACGGCGAATCCCTGGCCCAGATCCTCTGGTTCATCGGCGTGCGTCCCGTGCCCGATTCCCTGGGCCGGGTGAACAAGCTGGAACTGATCTCCCTGGAGGAGCTGGGCCGGCCCCGCATCGATGTGGTGGTGAACTGCAGCGGTGTGTTCCGCGACCTGTTCATCAACCAGATGGCCCTGATCGACCAGGGCGTGAAGATGGCCGCCGAGGCCGACGAGCCCCTGGAGATGAACTTCGTGCGCCGTCACGCCCAGGAGCAGGCGGCCGCCAACGGCATCTCCCTGCGGGATGCGGCCACCCGGGTGTTCTCCAATGCCAGCGGCAGCTACAGCTCCAATGTGAACCTGGCGGTGGAGAACAGCACCTGGGAAGAGGAGAACGAACTGCAGGAGATGTACCTCTCCCGCAAGACCTTCGCCTTCAACGCCGACAACCCCGGTGAGATGAATCAGAACCGCGAAGTGTTTGAATCGGCGATGAAGACCGCCGATGTGACCTTCCAGAACCTGGATTCCGCCGAGATCTCGCTCACCGATGTGAGCCACTACTTCGACAGCGACCCCACCAAGCTGATCCAGGGCCTGCGTGACGACGGCAAGGCACCGTCGAGCTACATCGCCGACACCACCACGGCCAACGCCCAGGTGCGCTCCCTGAGCGAAACGATCCGCCTCGATTCGCGCACCAAGCTGCTCAACCCCAAGTGGTATGAGGGCATGCTCAATTCCGGCTACGAGGGTGTGCGCGAGGTGGCCAAGCGCCTCAACTTCACCCTGGGCTGGAGTGCCACCAGCGGTGCCGTGGACAACTTCGTGTATGAGGAGGCCAACGACACCTTCATCAACGACCCGGAGATGCGCAAGCGGCTGATGGAGCTCAACCCCCACAGCTTCCGCCGCATCGTGGGCACGCTGCTGGAAGTGAATGGCCGCGGTTACTGGGAAACCTCCGATGAGAACATCCAGCAGCTGCAGGAGATCTACCAGGAGATCGAGGATCGGATTGAGGGGGTCACGGAGGGCTGAGGAGTTCTCAGTCTGCTGAGGAGCTTCCGTTCGGTCTACATCTGATCTCTGGCATGAAAAAGCCCCCACTGGATGGGGGCTTTTTGCTGTTTGCCGTGTTGTCCTAGTTGTCCTAGCTGACAGTTCCAGGGTCAAAAGGATGGGAGCTGAAGCTGTCACTGAGGTCCCCATGGACCATGGTGTTGTAGGCGGTGTCGTCGATGGGGGTGGAGGCGATCTCGTGGAAATGGCTGTCGAGGGCTGCGATCACATCGGCAGCATGGGCGTTGCCATGGCTGTCAAAGCCTATCGGGGACGCCTCAGAGAAGCTCTGCTCATGCAGATTGGCGGCAATGGTGTTGAACACGTCCTGCTGCACGGCGTTGTAGGCCTCTGCGGAGAGCTGGTTCTCCTGAAGGTAGGAACTGATCATCTGATCGAGTTCATACACCAGTTCCGCCGGACGGTCGGCGGCTGCGGTGCTGAGATCGGCTGCTGAGGAAAGGACTTCGAAGAAGGTTTCCACCAACTCGATCACGGGATAGTCGGGAGTTGGTGCGTCTGACATGTCCATCGCCACTGGATGGGAAGGTGTTCGGCAGGGTTCTAAAGAAGGCCCACTGGCTGCCTGAGATGGCAACCAGTGGGCCCAGGGATCAGATCACGTGAGAGTCTGTTGAGGAATCGGAATGAGAGGTGTCGAACCTGTCAGTGTGGCTGGTGTCGGTATGCGTGGTATCTACCACGTCGTGAACTGCTGTATCTGTCGTTGAGGTGTCGAAGGTGGATGAATCAGCAAGGGTGGTCTCAATCGGGTCTGTGGTTGTCGTCACTTCGTGGTTAATCTCTGCCACGGTGCTTTCCGACACGGGTTCTGTGGCCAGGTAGGCATCGACCACCGTGCCCATGTCCGTGTCGTCGGTTATGGTGTGGGTATCGGTAACTGCAGAGGGATCTGCAGTTATAGTCTCGGTGACATCCGTTGATGTTGTCAGTATTGAAGGATCAGCGATGACTTGGTCAACCAAGGCAGACAGTTCTACGTCTTGGGCAATAGTAGTAGTGCCATCCTCATAGGTGACGGTGGTGGTTCCGTGAACCAAGACATCGCCATCGGCTGTTGTATAGCTTACTCCATCGCCTATTAAGTTTATCGAGGAAATCCCGAGGTCCTGCAGTGAGTGAAACTCACCTAACTGGCCAACGCCATCACCGTCATCTTGCCAAACACCGAAGGAGGAGAAAGACTCATCATTGGCATCGAGAAGGCCGTCTTTGTTTGTGTCGTGAATGGTAGCCAGGGCTTGCAAGTCCGTATCGTTTTCGGGGGTTAGACGCGCAAATGCTATTTCACTTGCGTCGCTAATGATATTATTCCCATCATGGTCAAAGGCGAGTAGCCCATCCTCTGCGCCAACCCAGGCTGTGCGCTCAGCTATTCCATTGGAATCGAAGTCAAAAGAGGCTTGCGACTGAGCTAGGCTTTGATATTCAATAGTACCGTCGTTATTAACGTCTACAGCGATCGGCGGATTAACTGCATCGCCAGGGGTAATGGCAACGGTGAACTGATCCACAACGGTGTCGCCATCTGCATCGGTTACCGGTACATTGAATGCTAGGGTGACAGGAACTGGCGGCACGGCCACTGTAGACGAAGTCTCGAATGCAATATCAAGTTTTACGTTTGTGGTCGCTCCGGCACTAATGACTACGTAGTCAATTGAAGCCATATCACCAGATGGTGTGAAAGTGAACGAGGAAAGGGGACCAGCTGCCAGAGTAGTAGTAATTGTTCCGCTGATTGGCGTGGCAGTGGCTGTTCCATTGGACTTAAAGCCGTAGATAGTGTACGAGATGGCATCTACTTCGGTGAACTGATTGGCGCCTGTTCCTGTGAATAGAAGCGAGACTGAGCTTGTTACTGCTGGCGTTCCGTTTGCATAAGTATTAGATGGATTGATCTTAATCGTCTCGCCGACCTCGAACAGATTATTGTTTACTCCAACGCCTTGGTTGCTTACGTAAACCTTGTCAGCATTGCTCATGCTGTCAAGTGTGAGTCCAATCTTTGAGCCTGTTAACGTATCGGTAATCTCGACGGACTTGACTTGGCTGGGATTGCCAGGCTTAAAGACATCTGAAACGGTGTCGAAGGTTGTTTTGCTAGAGGTAGGTATATCTGTGGACAGGGAGTAGGTGTTGTCACTGTTGATCTGCAAAGAGAATGTAATCTGATCGTCTGCGTCGCCTTGTACCCCATTTGCGTTGTATTGATAGCTCCCCTTTACTAGAATTGTTCCATCTTCAAGGGTCTCCTGGCTTGTGACTTGTCCAGTTGATGCTTTTGAGTTAACGGTGACGGTCGAAAGTGAAATATTTCCAAAGCTGATTGGCTCATCGGCACCTGCACTTGCATTCCATGTGCCGCTGATTCCATAGGCAGATGCGGTACCAGATGTTCCTGCGGTATCGCCAAAGTTGTTTGTAGGAATATCGTCTACGACTGTGATAGCAAAGGAGCCGGGAGCCGCGCCAGTGACGATATCGCCATCGGCATCAGTTGCCGTCAGGATAGAGGAGAAGTCAATGCTGGGAACAGTTGTCGTTCCGTCAAGACCTGACTCCAGTCCCGTATTTTCAACGCCAGGATTCTGAGGGCCTGCGTGATCGAGCTGGTCTTGGAGGTCAAAGTCCCAGGAGCCGTCCTTGTCGACGCTGAGTGTGAAGACCGTGCGGAGGTCGCCATCGGTCTCGGACCCAGCTTTGGCGGTGAGTACATCAGCACCGGTTTCGCTTTGTTCGACGGAGTA
>NZ_CALROT020000002.1:0-337019 GCF_943369875.1 Vulcanococcus limneticus LL | reverse complement strand
TCTGAGGTGACTTACGACGAAGGAGGCGCGAGCCACCGGTGTTGTAAGTTCAAGAGGCGGTCGCGAGGCCGCTGAAACCGGAAGCCCGAGAGGGCGGAAGGAGCACCTGGACAACCGAAAAGTTTAGGAACTGACGCTTTCACTGCGTCATGTGGGTTCTGAAGCCTGAGTTTGCTGTTCCGAAAGGGAGGGTGACTTTAAGGGGTCAGGGTTCAGATGGCAGAAGTATGCAGTGAAGGTGTGAGGTCCCGTCAAAAATTTTAGCGGGATCTTCTGTTGGTGTTTTGGTTGTGCCCCTCACGAGGCGCGATCAATGGTGTGCCGATAGGAGAGACCTGCGACCGGATCTGAGATCCTGGAAAGTCACGAGAGATTGGTTGCGAAAGCGAACGAGATTTTAGTGCACTCTTTGAACGCTTCTGTCAGAGGAAGTGGCTCCAACTGCCAGGCCTACGCCAGTGGGTGCTGATGGGTGACGAGCAATTCAAATTGAGGTTACTGCTTGAGTTGGCTTGTGGTTGATTGCTTAATCGCGTTAATCGTTGGTTGATGAGGTAATCAAGAGGATTTGAACTACAACGGAGAGTTTGATCCTGGCTCAGGATGAACGCTGGCGGCGTGCTTAACACATGCAAGTCGAACGAACCTTCGGGTTAGTGGCGGACGGGTGAGTAACGCGTGGGAATCTGCCCTCAGGAGGGGGATAACGGTTGGAAACGACCGCTAATACCCCATATGCCGAGAGGTGAAATGAATTTCGCCTGAGGATGAGCCCGCGTCTGATTAGCTAGTTGGTGTGGTAATGGCGCACCAAGGCTTCGATCAGTAGCTGGTCTGAGAGGATGATCAGCCACACTGGGACTGAGACACGGCCCAGACTCCTACGGGAGGCAGCAGTGGGGAATTTTCCGCAATGGGCGAAAGCCTGACGGAGCAACGCCGCGTGAGGGATGAAGGCCTCTGGGCTGTAAACCTCTTTTATCAAGGAAGAAGATCTGACGGTACTTGATGAATAAGCCACGGCTAATTCCGTGCCAGCAGCCGCGGTAATACGGGAGTGGCAAGCGTTATCCGGAATTATTGGGCGTAAAGCGTCCGCAGGCGGCCTTGAAAGTCTGTCGTTAAAGCGTGGAGCTTAACTCCATTTCGGCGATGGAAACTACAAGGCTAGAGTGTGGTAGGGGCAGAGGGAATTCCCGGTGTAGCGGTGAAATGCGTAGATATCGGGAAGAACACCAGTGGCGAAGGCGCTCTGCTGGGCCATAACTGACGCTCATGGACGAAAGCCAGGGGAGCGAAAGGGATTAGATACCCCTGTAGTCCTGGCCGTAAACGATGAACACTAGGTGTCGGGGGAATCGACCCCCTCGGTGTCGTAGCCAACGCGTTAAGTGTTCCGCCTGGGGAGTACGCACGCAAGTGTGAAACTCAAAGGAATTGACGGGGGCCCGCACAAGCGGTGGAGTATGTGGTTTAATTCGATGCAACGCGAAGAACCTTACCAGGGTTTGACATCCTGCGAATCCCTTGGAAACGAGGGAGTGCCTTCGGGAGCGCAGTGACAGGTGGTGCATGGCTGTCGTCAGCTCGTGTCGTGAGATGTTGGGTTAAGTCCCGCAACGAGCGCAACCCACGTCTTTAGTTGCCAGCATTCAGTTGGGCACTCTAGAGAGACCGCCGGTGATAAACCGGAGGAAGGTGTGGATGACGTCAAGTCATCATGCCCCTTACATCCTGGGCTACACACGTACTACAATGCTACGGACAAAGGGCAGCAAACTCGCGAGAGCTAGCAAATCCCATAAACCGTGGCTCAGTTCAGATCGTAGGCTGCAACTCGCCTACGTGAAGGAGGAATCGCTAGTAATCGCAGGTCAGCATACTGCGGTGAATACGTTCCCGGGCCTTGTACACACCGCCCGTCACACCATGGAAGTTGGCCACGCCCGAAGTCGTTACTCCAACCCGTAAGGGAGGAGGATGCCGAAGGTGGGGCTGATGACTGGGGTGAAGTCGTAACAAGGTAGCCGTACCGGAAGGTGCGGCTGGATCACCTCCTAACAGGGAGACAATACCCGATCGTGATGTCTGAGTACTTTATTCTCAGGCCATGATCCTGTCATCTCTAGGTCGATCGGTACCTCAATGGATGAACGGCAAGACGACTGACCTGCCAGGGAGACCTGTCAGGGTAAGACGATCTGTGTCGATGAGTCTTTTCAGTTCCTAAACTTTGTCTAGGTCACCCCACAGGGTGTCAACCTGTCAACGGCAGTCAACGCCATCGGCCAAGGAATTCATCACGTCTCACGACGTGTGAGTGAATTGACTGATGAACTTGATTGGTATTGAGAGATTGAACCTAATGAGGAAGCAACTCCTGGGCCATTAGCTCAGGTGGTTAGAGCGCACCCCTGATAAGGGTGAGGTCCCTGGTTCAAGTCCAGGATGGCCCATTCGTGTTTGGGGGTTTAGCTCAGTTGGTAGAGCGCCTGCTTTGCAAGCAGGATGTCAGCGGTTCGAGTCCGCTAACCTCCATCTACCTTAACTGAAGCGCGTTTCCCCAAGGATGCGGAGTTGGATTCCGTGAACTGTGGTGTGTGATCGAGATCGGAGAAAGGGTTGGAGCGAAGACTTCAGCTTCTTTTCATGCCAAGTGGATGTCATTGCCCAAAGGGTGCAGTGCCAAAACTAATGGTTGAAAGGACGCTGGACTCAAGCCTGATCCAGGCGCTGCCTGGGCGGAAACGTCTCAGTCGTGCCTGCATCAGCTGCTGTTCAGCAGAACCTTGACAACTGCATAGGTAAGTCTGGAAAGATAAAGCATCTTGCAGATGCCCACATCTTGGATTCAAGTCGAGCAATCGATCATGGAATCAAGGTGTTGGGATTTCTGTTTCAAGAGCCGAGACCTTCCAGTGTTCTTCCCAAGCTGGACGCCTTAGGTGTTCCAAGGAGGGGAGTCTGATCTGGGAATTCCGGCGTTGTTCTGCTGAGGCTCTGCAAGGAGCTGAGGCAAGGGCAAGGCTGAGAATCCTGAGAGAATAGGCCTCAACAGCCTGAAGCACTGGGAGGATAATTGGTCAAGCTACAAAGGGCTCACGGTGGATACCTTGGCACACAGAGGCGATGAAGGACGTGGTTACCTGCGATAAGTCTCGGGGAGCTGGAAACACGCTTTGATCCGGGAATTTCCGAATGGGGCAACCCCTAGAACGGCTACCTGAATCCATAGGGTAGCTCGAGCCAACCCAGCGAACTGAAACATCTTAGTAGCTGGAGGAAAGGAAAGTAAAAACGACTCCCTGAGTAGCGGCGAGCGAACGGGGAAGAGCCTAAACCGATGGTTTCGACCATCGGGGTTGTGGGACAGCAACGTGGACCAGGGACGTTAGGAGAAGCGTTTGAATGGCGCGCCATAGCGGGTGAAAGCCCCGTATCCGAAAGCGAAACTGGCCTAGCTGTATCCCGAGTAGCACGGAGCACGTGAAATTCCGTGTGAATCTGCGAGGACCACCTCGTAAGGCTAAGTACTCCTGTGTGACCGATAGCGCAACAGTACCGCGAGGGAAAGGTGAAAAGAACCCCGGGAGGGGAGTGAAATAGAACATGAAACCGTGAGCTTACAAGCAGTGGGAGCCCGACTGATCGGGTGACCGCGTGCCTGTTGAAGAATGAGCCGGCGACTTATAGGCACTGGCAGGTTAAACCGGGAATGGTGGAGCCATAGCGAAAGCGAGTCTGAATAGGGCGATCGTCAGTGTTTATAGACCCGAACCCGGGTGATCTAACCATGGCCAGGATGAAGCTTGGGTGATACCAAGTGGAGGTCCGAACCGACTGATGTTGAAAAATCAGCGGATGAGCTGTGGTTAGGGGTGAAATGCCAATCGAACCCGGAGCTAGCTGGTTCTCCCCGAAATACGTTGAGGCGTAGCGTCTAGTGCTCCAGCAGGGGGGTAAAGCCACTGTTTCGGTGCGGGCTGCGAGAGCGGTACCAAATCGAGACAAACTCTGAATACCCTGTGTGTAACTAGGCAGTCAGACTGTGGGGGATAAGCTCCATGGTCGAAAGGGAAACAGCCCAGACCGCCAGCTAAGGTCCCCAAATCAATGCTGAGTGATAAAGGAGGTGGGATTGCCCAGACAACCAGGAGGTTTGCCTAGAAGCAGCCATCCTCAAAGGAGTGCGTAATAGCTCACTGGTCGAGCGATCCTGCGCCGAAAATGAACGGGGCTAAGCATTGTACCGAAGCTGCGGATTAAACTTGTTTAATGGTAGGGGAGCGTTCCATGTGGGGTGAAGCGTTAGCGTAAGCGGGCGTGGACTGCATGGAAGTGAGAATGTCGGCTTGAGTAGCGAAAACATGGGTGAGAATCCCATGCCCCGAAACCCTAAGGGTTCCTCCGGCAGGCTCGTCCGCGGAGGGTTAGTCAGGACCTAAGGCGAGGCCGAAAGGCGTAGTCGATGGACAACAGGTCAACATTCCTGTACCGATCATGTTTTGGGAAGGGGGACGGAGAAGGCTAGCCAAGCCAGATGTTGGTTACTGGTCCAAGCGTTCGAGGCGTTGAGAACCGGCGAAAACGGTTTGAGCTGAGGCGTGAGTGCGAGCTGCTACGGCAGCGAAGTTGGTGACGTCAAGCTTCCAAGAAAAGCCCTATACCCGTTAAGGCATGATTGCCTGTACCCGAAACCGACACAGGTGGGGTGGTAGAGAATACCGAGGGGCGCGAGGTAACTCTCTCTAAGGAACTCGGCAAAATGACCCCGTAACTTCGGGAGAAGGGGTGCCACCGCAAGGTGGTCGCAGTGAATAGGCCCAGGCGACTGTTTACCAAAAACACAGGTCTCCGCTAAGTCGCAAGACGATGTATGGGGGCTGACGCCTGCCCAGTGCCGGAAGGTTAAGGAAGTTGGTCAGCGAAAGCGAAGCTAGCGACTGAAGCCCCGGTGAACGGCGGCCGTAACTATAACGGTCCTAAGGTAGCGAAATTCCTTGTCGGGTAAGTTCCGACCCGCACGAAAGGCGTAACGATCTGGGCGCTGTCTCGGAGAGAGGCTCGGCGAAATAGAATTGTCTGTGAAGATGCGGACTACGTGCACCTGGACAGAAAGACCCTATGAAGCTTTACTGTAGCTTGGTATTGTGTCCGGGCTCTGAATGCGCAGGATAGGTGGGAGGCTTTGATCCATTGCTTGCGGGTGATGGTGAGCCAACGGTGAGATACCACTCTTTCAGAGCTAGGATTCTAACGGTCACCCGTTATCCGGGGACCGGACAGTATCTGGTGGGCAGTTTGACTGGGGCGGTCGCCTCCTAAAAGGTAACGGAGGCGCGCAAAGGTCTGCTCAGGCTGGTTGGAAATCAGCCGACGAGTGCAAAAGCAGAAGCAGGCTTGACTGTGAGACCTACAAGTCGAACAGGGGGGAAACCCGGCTTTAGTGATCCGACGGTTCTGAGTGGAAGGGCCGTCGCTCAACGGATAAAAGTTACTCTAGGGATAACAGGCTGATCTCCCCCAAGAGTTCACATCGACGGGGAGGTTTGGCACCTCGATGTCGGCTCATCGCAACCTGGGGCTGAAGTCGGTCCCAAGGGTTGGGCTGTTCGCCCATTAAAGCGGTACGCGAGCTGGGTTCAGAACGTCGTGAGACAGTTCGGTCCATATCCGGTGCATGCGCAGGAATATTGAGAGGATTTCTCCCTAGTACGAGAGGACCGGGAGGAACGCACCTCTGGTGTACCAGTTATCGTGCCAACGGTAAACGCTGGGTAGCCATGTGCGGAGTGGATAACCGCTGAAAGCATCTAAGTGGGAAGCCCACCTCAAGATGAGTATTCCCATGGCGTTAGCCAGTAAGGTCACGGGCAGAACACCCGTTGATAGGCTCTACGTGGAAGCGCAGTAATGTGTGAAGCGGAGGAGTACTAATAGACCGAGGGCTTGACCACATCAACGCTCTTGAAGCGACAAGAAGCAAGAGGCCTTGTCTTCCAGACGGGCACCGGCAGCTGCCTCGTCAGTCTGCAGGCGTTAGTACCTATGCAGTTCTCAGGGTTCACCTGGGAACAAGCTGACGGTTACTCCGATAAGGAGTGACTGTCTATCCTGGTGTCCATGGCGCTGTGGAACCACTCCGATCCATCTCGAACTCGGTTGTGAAACGCAGCAGCGGCGACAATAGTTGGGGGGTAGCCCCCCGCGAAAATAGCTCGATGCCAGGTAAAAACTTGTTCCTCCCCCAACCTGACCACCTTCCTTGAGGTGAGGCGTTCGGTTGGATCCTCAGTTCAGTCTTGTCAGCGTTGCTGGCCAGTCTGAGTAGATGACGAAAGAGCCACCCTGCGGGGTGGCTTTTTTGTGGCTTGTGGTCGGCGCTGGAGCCTCCGTGCCGGATTGCCGGGACTCCGGAGCTGCAGAGCTTTGCAGCCCCAGAGCCCAGGGCGAGCGAATCGTCCGCCTCAGGAGCGGTGCACGTGCACCTGCTTCCAGCGACCCTGCTGCTGTTGCCAGATCCGGGTTTCCGTGCAGCTGGCGGTGATCGGGTCTCCGTTGGCCAGTCTCTGGGTCAGACGCGTGTAGCTGACGACCACGGCGTCCTCCGCCAGCCAGCGCAGGTGGGGACGGGCCATGCTGACGTTGACAGGTGCAGGGGCGCTCTCGGCGTCCCCCGGCAACTCGAAGTAGTAGCGGTGGAAGGGCAGGCCCTCCGCGAGAACGCCGTTGGTCTCCGCTTCGAAGCAGCTGAGGTCGTCGGAGCAGAAGCTGGCATAGGTGTTCCAGTCACCGCGCACCACGCTTTGGAGCATGGCCTGGTTCACCGCCAGGATGTCGCGATCACGTGCGGAGCAGTCCATCGTCCAGGCTCAGGTGGCTGTAGGTGGTGATTCTCTCAAATCGGCCTGGATCGCGTGCCGGGTTGCCGTCCCGATCGCTGAACAGCACGGCCATCCCCGCCGTGTCGGCGGCTTCCAGCTCGGCCAGGGAGTCGCTCACGAACAGCACCTGCTCGGGGCTCGCTCCCATCGCTGCCGCGATGCTGCGGTAGCTCTCCGGCTGCTGTTTCAGGCCACTGCGGGTGTCGAACCAGTGCTGAAACAGCGCGCGCAGGTCTCCGGCCTGGCTGTGGCCATACAGCAGTTGCTGGGCCGGAACGGAACCCGAGGAGTACACCGCCAACACCATGCCCTGGCGGTGCCAACGGCTGAGGGCGTCGGGCACATCGGCATAGAGGGGCGCGATCAGATCACCGCTCGCATAGCCGCTCTGCCAGATCCTGCCCTGCAAGTCCTTGAGGGCCGTCAGTTTGATGTCGTGATCGATCAGCCATTCCAGGTAGGGCACCGCAGCACGGGCCTCGAGGGGGGCCTGGTCGGCCCGCAGCCGCTGGTGTAGCTCCACGGCCTCGCGCTCGTTATCAGCCGCCCAGGCTGAGTCCACGTCCTGGATCAGGGCCTGGATGGCTGGATCGGATCCGTGCTCGTCCAGATAGCGGCCCAACCGTTGGCGGGCGTAGGGAAATAGCACCTCGGCCACGAAGCTCACCGGGCAGGTGGTGCCCTCGATGTCCAGCAGCAGGTGGGTGATCACAGCGGCCATGGGAGACGGGGGAATGGGGAGATGACAGTGCGCCTGGGCAGGTGATGAGCGCGATGGTCTGATGGCTCTTCTGGGCCTTTGGTTCGAGTGGGCGTTCGCTGCCGAGGTGGCTCTGGGGCTCTGGCCCGAGGGGCTCCGCAGGGGCCTGAGGGTGCGGATGGCCTGGTCCAAGGCCTCGGGGCTGCAGCCAGCCCGGCCCCGATCAAGCGCCAGATGGCAGGGCCCCTCGGGCGGCCGCCGTCAGGCACTCCAGCAGCAGCTGGCGCCAGCGCTGCTCCAGCAGGAATTCCAGGATCTCCAGGTGGCGCACCGCCTCCGGCAGGTCCTGACCCCAGGCATAGAGGCCGTGGCCGGCGATCAGCAGCCCATGGGGCGCCGCCGGCAACAGGGGGCGGGCGGCGGCGGAGAGGCGCTGCAGGTCCTGGTCGTTGGGCAGCACCGGGATCGCCACCTGGGTGGCATGGGTGTGGACGCCGCGCAGTCCCTTCAGCATCTCCAGATCGCGCAGGTCCAGCTGGGCGGAGCTGTCGGTGTCGCCCGGGGACCTGGGCGTGCAGGCCCAGCCGGAGAGCAGGGTGCCGGCCTGGGAATGGGTGTGCAGCACCGCACCCGCGTCGCATTGCGCCACGATCTCCAGGTGCAGGGCCGTTTCGGCGCTGGCCTTGCCGGCCCCCTCGATCACCTGGCCCTCCCCGTTCACCAGGATCAGCTCGCCGGGTTGGACGCTTCCCTTGTCGACGCCGCTGGGAGCCATCAGCAACTGCAGGGGATCGCGCTGGACCACGCAGCTGAAGTTGCCGCCGGTGCCATCGCACCAGCCGCGGCGATGGATGGCGGCCATGGCCTGGGTGAGGGCCGGAGCCAGGGCCTGGTTCACGGCGGAATGCGCGGTTGAAACCATCGAATCACGCCACGGCCTGCAGCCGTCAGGCCTGGCAGCTGGGACACCAGTGGCTGCTGCGGCCGCCCAGCTTGTCGCGGCGGATCGGGGTGCCGCACTGGCGGCAGGGTTCACCCCCCCGGCGGTAGACCCAGGCCGCGTTGCCGTAGTTGCCGTTGGTGCCGGTGAGGTCGCGGAAGTCGCTGAAGGTGGTGCCGCCCACGCCGATGCTGATGGTGAGCACCTCCACCAGAGCCCGGTGCAGTCGCTCCAGCTGCTGGCGGTTCAGCCGGCCGCTGGGGGTCTGGGGGGCGATGCCGCTGAGGAACAGCGATTCGTCGGCGTAGATGTTGCCAACTCCGGCCACCAGGGCCTGATCGAGCAGGGCGCTCTTGATCGGCCGGCTGGAGCCGGCCAGCTTCGCCTGGAGGTAGGCCGCACTGAAGCTGGTGGCGAAGGGCTCCGGCCCCAGGCGCTTCAGGCCTGTGATCACGGTCTCCAGCGGCTGGCCCGGCGGCACCCACCACATCTCGCCGAAGCTGCGGGTGTCCACGAAGCGCAGTTCCTGGCCCTCCGGGTTCCAGAAGCGCACCCGCGTGTGGCGGCAGGGCTCCCCCCCATCGTTCAGCCAGAGGAACTGCCCGGTCATGCGCAGGTGCACGCCCCAGTGGCCGGCGTCCTCGCCGTCGCGCTGAAGCGTGGCCATCAGATATTTGCCGCGGCGCCGCCAGGTCTGCACGGTGCAGCCCTCAAGGGCGGCGCGGAAGCCGGTGGGATCCGGCGGGGCGGCGATGGCCCGGGCCCGCAGCACCTCCACCCGCGCGATGGGGAACCCCGTGACCTGGCGCTCGAGGCCGCGGCGCACGGTCTCCACTTCGGGCAGTTCGGGCACGGGGGCTGGGCCGCTGGCCGGCTCAGATTGCCATGGCCCCTGGCGGCTCCTGGGTGGGACGCCCTGGTGGGCCGGTGGGCGCGTGCGTCAGGAGAGATCCAGGGGTGGCGGCGGCCGGCAGCTTGGGGAAAGCACGAAAAAACCCGGCCTGCTGACAGGCCGGGCGGGGATGTGGAGACTTGGCTCGGCCGTTGTGAGTGCGGAAGCGCTCTGTGCTGCCTGCGCAGGCCTGAGGCGTTGAGTCAGATCCCCAGCGGCCGGAGCCACTGGGCTCAGTGACGAGGCTGAAGCCGGTGGGCCTGATGGCGCTCAGGCCTTCTCGAGCTCGGCTTCGGCGAAGTTGTTGGTGTTGATGCCGCCTTCGGAACCGCTGTAGCCGTTGTAGTTCACCTTCTCGAAGCGCACCACCACCGGGTAGCGGATGCCGGAGGTGTCGACGGACGCGACGGTGCCGACTTCGTTGAACCAGTACGACTCGGGACGCTTGATGCGCACCTTGTCGCCGCGGGAGATGGCCATCGCTGCGCTGAAGAGGTGTGGCTGTCAGAGTGAATGTACCTGGGTTGTGTGGGGGCTGTAGACGGGCCGTCACGAAACGTCGTTGCCGGGACCGGACGCCGCTCCAGCACCCCGTGGAGGCCGGTGCCCCAGGCGATCTCGCCCCGCCAGGGCGCCTGCGTGGCACGATCGAGCTCCCTGCCGCCAGCCCATGGTCGAGGCCCCGACCTTCAGCCTTGAGCTGCCCGATCCGGAGAGCGACAGCATCAGCTCCATGGAGTTCCTGGCCCGGATCGAGGAGGCCTGGGCCGTGTGTGACCGCTTCGACCTGCAGACCGAGATCTGGCGCGGCCGCATCCTCAAGGCGGTGCGGGATCGGGAGCGGCGCGGCGGCGAGGGCCGCGGCACGGGCTTTCTGCAGTGGCTGCGGGAGCAGGAGATCAGCAAGACCCGCGCCTACGCCCTGATCCAGCTCGCCGAGGCCGCCGACGAGCTGGTGGGGGAGGGCCCCCTGGAGCAGGCCAGCGTCAACAATTTCTCCAAGCGGGCCTTCATGGACACGGCCCAGGCCGACCCCGAAGTGCAGCTGATGATCAGCGAGGCCGCCAACGACGGCGTGCAGATCACCCGCAAGCAGGTGCGCCAGCTGAGTGATGAGTTCACGGCTGCCACCAGCCCCCTGCTGCCCGAGGAGATCCGCCAGCGCACCGCCGCCAACCTGCTGCCCCCCCGGGCCGTGGCGCCCCTGGTGAAGGAACTGGCCAAGCTGCCCGAGGAGCAGCAGGAGGACCTGCGCCAGGTGCTGCGCGATGAGCCCGAGCTGGAGCGGGTCAAGGACGTGACCAGCACCGCCCGCTGGCTGAGCAAGGCCGCCGAGGCGGGCCTGGCGGTGCGGGCCTTCCAGCAGGGCAACCTGGATCTGGAGAAGGCGATGCAGGAGGCCCTGCGCCTCGACGCCCTCGGGCTGCTGGCCGATGCGGTGGGCCAGGCCCAGGCCCTGGAGAGCGCGGTGCTGCGGCTGCACACCAGCTGGCGGCGGCTCAACGGCCTGCAGGAGCGCCTCTGGGTCGAGAGCGGCAGCAGCACCCCCCACCTGCGGGAGCTGCTCACCCTGCTGCAGACCCTCAGCGGCAACACGATGCGGGTCTCCCTGGGGGAGCTGGCCGGGGGCAAGCGGGTGCGGCTGCAGATCGTGGAGGAGGCGCCCGACCAGCTCGAGGCCCCGCCGATTCCCGTCACGGCCCACGCCGGTTAAGGTCGCCCCGACGACCGTCGGCGGATGGGTGGCGCGCGCAGGGAACCAGACCGCCGCCGCCCCGCCTGACCCGCTGGAGGAGGCCCTGCAGGCCCACTTCGGCTGGTCGAGCTTCCGGCCCGGCCAGCGGCCGGTGGTGGAGGCGATGCTCCAGGGCCGTGACTGCCTGGCGGTTCTGCCCACCGGTGGTGGAAAGTCGCTCTGCTATCAGCTGCCGGCCCTGGTGCGCCAGGGGCTGGTGCTGGTGATCTCGCCCCTGGTGGCCCTGATGCAGGACCAGGTGCTGCACCTGCAGCGCCGCGGCATCCCGGCCGCCAGCCTGCACCGGGGCCTGGATCCGGCCAGCCGCCGCCAGCTGCTGGAGCGCGTGCGGCAGAACCGGCTGCGGCTGCTCTACATCGCGCCGGAGCGGCTTCAGCTGGAGGCCACCCGCCGGCTGCTGGAGGAGATCCAGGACCAGGGCCAACTCGTGGCGGTGGCGGTGGATGAGGCCCATTGCATCAGCGCCTGGGGCCACGACTTCCGCCCCGACTACCGGCGCCTGGGGGAGCTGCGGCGCCTCTGCCCCGGGGTGCCCCTGGTGGCCCTCAGCGCCACCGCGGCGCCGCGGGTGCGGGCCGACCTGATCCGCCTGCTGGAGCTGCGCCGGCCCCTGATCCAGGTGCGCTCCGCCCGCCGCGACAACCTCTCCTACGCCATGCGCCGGCGCCCCCAGGACCCCCTGCCGGAGGTGCTGGCGGCCCTGGAGCGGGCCCGTGGTGCCGTGCTGATCTATGCCCGCACCCGCCGCTCGGTGGAGGCCTGGGCCCGGCGGCTGTCCGAGGCGGGCATCGCCGCGATCGCGTATCACGCCGGCATGGATCCGGAGAGCCGCTCCCTGGCCCTGGCCCACTTCCAGGAGCATCCCGCCCCGGTGCTTGTGGCCACCGTGGCCTTCGGCATGGGGGTGGACCGGCCGGATGTGGGCCTGGTGCTGCACCTGGATCTGCCCGCCAGCGCCGAGGGCTACCTGCAGGAGTCGGGCCGGGCCGGGCGCGACGGGCTGCCGGCCGACTGCCTCGTGCTGTTCGATCCGGAGGACCGCACCAGCCTGGGCTGGGCGATTCGCCTGGGCGGGCAGCAGGCCGGGGAGGCCGCGGCCGCCGATCCGCTGCGGCTGGAGCTGGCCCAGCAGCAGCTGCGCCGCATGGAGGGCGTGGCGGAGGGCCCCGGCTGCCGCGAGCAGGCCCTGCTGCTGGCGGTGGGGGAGCTGGTGCCCCCCTGTGGCCGCTGTGATCGCTGCACCAGCCGGCCGGCCCTGCAGGACTGGTCGGAGCAGGCGGCCCAGGTGCTGGGGCTGCTGGAGCAGCGCAGCGGCGTGGACCTGCGCAGCCTGGCCGACGAGCTGGCGGCAGGCCCTTCAGAGCCGGGGGTGGAGCCGGGGGGCGAAGGGGACCGCTGGCGCTGGCTGGCCCGGCGGCTGGTGCAGGAGGAGCTGCTGAGTGAGAGCGACGACGGCAGCCAGCGGCTCTGGCTCAGACCTGCCGGCCGTCGCTTTCTGCGCCAGCCCTGGCCGCTGCGGTTGGCAGCCTGAGCCTGAGGCCCCTCAGCTGCCCCGGCTGCGGCAGAGGTCGTTGAGCAGCTGGGTCTCGAACTCGCTCTGGGGCGCATCCCAGCTGCGCCAGGCCCCGGACTGGCCGGTGGCATTGATGCGGCGGGCGCTGCAGTTCACGGCCAGGTAGAGGGGCTGCCCCTCGCTGTTGAGGCTGGGCGTCACGAAGCTGCCGCCCATGGTCTGCCAGTTGGCCCAGTCCACCTGCAGGGGGCCGTAGGTGCGCCAGTCCGGCTTGGCGGGCGCGGCGCTGGGTTTGGTGCTGGTGGTGGTCTGCGGGGCTCTGGCGGCCACCACCACGGGCTGGGTCACCGGCTGGCTGCTGACCGGTTTGGCGCTGGCGGTCGCGGTCGTGGTGCTGGGCCTGGGAGCGACTGGCTTGGCGGCAGGTTTGGCCGCTGGAGCCGCCGCCACGGCGGTGGCCCTCCGCGCCGTGCTGCTCGGCTTGGCAGCGGGCTTGGCGGTGGCCGTGGCGGTGCCCGTGGTGCCCCGCAGCCGGAGGCTGGTGCCTGCCACCAGCTGATCCGGCTTGCTCAGGCCGTTGAGGGCCACCAGCCGCTCCTGGGGAATGCCGTAGAGGTCGGCGATGCCGGAGAGGGTGTCGCCGGGCTGCACCTTGTGCTCCTTGGCCGCTCGGTTGACGGCGGGCTTGGCACTGGCGGTACGGCTGCCGGTCGCTGCGGTACGCGCCCCGGCGCCCGGCACGGTGATGCGGCTGCCGGCCCAGAGGTCCTTGCCGTCCTTGAGGCCATTGACCTGGAGCAGGCGCTCCACCGACACGTTGTAGCGCTCCGCGATTTCGGAGAGGGTCTCGCCGGGCTTCACGGTGTAGTTGCCCGCTCCCCGGCTGCCGCTGGCGGTGCTGCCGCCCGGGGCGCCGGGCACCTGGATGCGGCTGCCGGCCCAGAGGTCCTTCGGGTCCTTGAGGCCATTGAGCTGCAGCAGCCGCTGCACCGACACGCCGTAGCGCTCGGCGATCTCAGAGAGGGTTTCGCCCGGCTTCACCACCACCTCGCCCGCCAGGGACGGCAGGGGCAGCAGCAGGGCCAGGGCCAGGGCCAGGGCGGCGCCAAGCGGGCGGAGGGTGCAACCCATGGGGCGGACGATCGGCTGGGAGAACCTTAAGGAGATCCCAGCCCGGCGCCAGTGCCGATAAGGCACGGAAATGTTCCAGGCCGCCGCTCCAATGCGGCTTGATCCTGGTTGGAAGGGCTCAGCCCAGCAGCCGACGCAGCAGCGGCAGGCGATCGCCATAGGGGGCGTAGCGCAGGGGCAGATCCAGCCAGAACGGTCGCCGCAGCACGCTGCGCTGGTGGGAGAAGGTGTCGAAGCCGGCCTTGCCGTGGTACGCGCCCATGCCGCTGGCCCCCACGCCGCCGAAGGGCAGCTCGGGCACCCCCACATGCATGATCACGTCGTTGATGCAGACGCCCCCGGAACTGGTGCGCTCCAGGAGCTGCTCCTGGGCCAGACCCTGCTGGGAGAACAGGTACAGCGCCAGGGGTTTGGGGCGCTGGTTAATCAGGGCGATGGCCTGATCCAGGTGGGCCACGCTCAGCACCGGCAGCAGCGGACCGAACAGCTCCTCCTGCATCAGCGGATCGTCGGGGCTCTCCACCTGGATCAGGGTGGGGGCGATGCGTCGGCGCTCGGCATCGCTCTGGCCGCCCCAGAGAATCTGCCCCCGCTGGCGCGCCCCCTCCAGCAGCCCCGACAGCCGCTGGAACTGGGCAGCGTTCACGATCGAGGCCAGGTCGGGGGACGCCAGGGGATCGCTGCCGAAGCAGGCCTCGATGCGCTCCCCCATGAGCCGCAGCAGCTGCTCCCGGACGCTCTCCTGCACCAGCAGGTAGTCCGGGGCGATGCAGGTCTGGCCGGCATTGAGGGCCTTGCCCCACACCAGCCGCCGGGCGGTGACGGCCAGATCGGCATCGGCCAGCACCACCGCCGGACTCTTGCCCCCCAGTTCCAGGGTGACCGGCGTGAGGTGGTCGGCCGCGGCGGCCAGCACCAGCCGGCCCACGCGCTCGCCGCCGGTGAAGAAGATGTGGTCGAAGCGCTGTTCCAGCAGCTCGGCGGCCACCTGGCCATCCCCTTGCACCACCTGCACGGTGTGGGGCGGGAAGGCCGCGGTGATCAGCTCGGCGATCAGCGCCGCGGTGGCCGGAGCGTGCTCGGAGGGCTTCAGCACCGCCGTGTTGCCGGCAGCCAGCGCGCTCACCAGCGGCTGGATCGTGAGGTGGAAGGGGTAGTTCCAGGGGCCGATGATCAGCACGCAGCCCAGCGGTTCGCTGATCACCTCCGCCCGGCCCGGCCGCTGGCTCAGGGGCACCCCCACCCGCCGGGGGGCCATCCAGCGCCGCAGCTGGCGGCGGGTGAGCCGCAGCTCCTGCTGCACCGCCACCAGCTCGAAGTAGGCCTCCACCGGCGGCTTGCCCAGGTCGGTGGCGAGGGCCTGCAGCACCGCATCGGCTCGCTCCTGCACGGCCTGTTCCAGTCGCTGCAGTTGCTCCAGCCGCCAGGCGAGGGGGCGTGTGCGGCCGTCACTCACCGGCTGGCGCAGGCTGGTGATGGGGGGGGTGAGCATGGGGTGGGGGCTGGGAAGAGTTCAGCCGCTCCAGTCCAGGCCAGGGAGGGCTTCGAAGTGGCGGCGATAGCCCGCCCGGATGGCCTGGATCAGCTGATCGATGGCGGCGCAGGAGAGCAGCTCCGTCCGCACCAGGATCACATCACTGCCGCTCCGCTGGCTGGTCCAGGGCAGGGGCTCCAGGGGGCGCACCCGTTGCAGGGCTTGCAGCCGCAGGGGTGAGAGGCAGAACAGCGGGTTGGGGCGGGGGCCTGGGGTCTCAGGATCCTGAACCAGCGGGTAGGCCAACAGCTGTTCAGCGCTGAGGGGGCCCATGCCCTGCAGCGGGTGATGCGGATCGGCGGCCAGCAGCAGCCGGTAGCGCACCAGGGGCACAGCCGTCAGTGGGCCGCCGGCGGGTGGTCGCTCCGCCGCCTCCACAACGGCCAGATCCAGCACCCGCTGCTCCAGCAGCGCCGCGGTGCGCTGCCCCCCCACCCAGTGGCGCTCAAGGGCGGGCGGCAGCACCGGAGGCTCCCCGCGCTGCAGGGGGCCATTGCCAGGGTGACCCACCCAGCGCAGCTCGCTGGGCTGCTGATGGAGCCGCAACCACTGCGACGACTGCCTCAGTCCGTCGAGCAGGGCCTGGTTCGCCCCGGCGCGGTAGAGGCCGTCGCGTTGCTTGCCGAAATGGAGGCCCAGGCGGTTGCTCACCTGCCGGTAGATGCGCGACACCGAGCTCTGATCCCGCTGGGTCCACTGCGCCACCGCGGTGGTGTTGGGGGTGATCTCCAGCAGATCGATCACCGGCAGGCCATCCAGAAGGATGTCGGGCATGGCGTGCCCGGGGGGCAAGGAATATGTGAAATCTGCATGGCCAGGTGGGGCGATTCCAATCCCCACCAGTGGGTAGATCAGCGGGCGGTGAAGCGCAGCTCCACCAGGGCTCCTCCCTGCTCGCTCCGGCCCAGATCCATGCATCCGTGGTGGTTTTGCATGGTGGTACGCACCACGAACAGCCCCAGGCCGCTGCCCTCGGCCTTGGTGGTGTGCAGCGGTGCGGCGTCGGTTTCATCGCCCCGGAAGCCCGGTCCGTTGTCGGCCACGGCCAGTACCCAGTGCGCGCCGTGCCGGCTCAGGCTGATGCCGATCCAGGGATCCTGAACGTCGGCCTCCACCAGGGCCTCGCAGGCATTGCGCAGCAGGTTCACGATGGCGATCTGGATCTGGGCCCCATCCCCCTCAATCCAGGCGGGGCTGGGCGACGGCCTCTCAAGGTTGCTGCTGTCGAGGCCCAGGCGAGCGGCCCCTGTGGCGGAGCGGGCGTAGAGCACGGCGCTCAGGGCCACCTCGCGCAGGTCGATGGGCCGATGCTCTGTCTGCACGTTCCGCAGCAGCGTGCGCATCTTTTCGATGGTGAGCACCACCCGCTGGGCCTCGCTGCTGATGTTCTCCAGCTGTTGGCGCCAGGCCTGCGGCAGCCCCGTGCCCTCCGGGCTCTGGGTGCTCTGCTGGAGCAGCAGCTGGCTGTTCAGCAGCACGACGCTGAGGGGTTGGTTGATCTCGTGGGCCACCGCGGCGGCCTGCAGGCTGCTGCTGAGCTTGTCCTTCAGCAGGGCCAGGGTCTGGGCATCCCGGTAGCGCTCGCGCTCCATCAGCCGCCGCCGTTCGGTGGTGAGGGCGTTGAACTGCTCCACCAGCTGGGTCATGGCGCCATCGAGCGACACCACCTCCTCCCCTGCGCTGCGGGAGACGCCGCTCACAAAGGCCAGATCGTCGCGACTGCCGCTGCCCAGGCTGTCGCTCAGCCGCGCAGACGCCCCCTCCAGCTGGCGCAGCGGCTGCAGCAGGCCGCGGATCTGGCGGTTGGTGAGCAGCACCGCCAGGCCCAGGGCTGCCGCCGAGAACAGCAGGGCCACCAGGGCGGCGCGCTCGGTGCTGGTGGTGCTGGGATCGGCGGCCAGGGCCGTGAGCAGCACCCACTGGAGGCCCTCCTCACTGCCCCAGGGGGTAGCGGCGACCGTGTACTGGCGATGGCCAAGGCTGATGCGCTGCGGCCGGGCCTGCGGCTGCAGGGCGTTGGCGCGGATCTGGCTCCGGCCGTCAGGCCCCCGTTCGGCATAGCGGTCTGCCAGGGCCTGCGCGAGCGGATCCTTGAGGTCGAGGAGGCTGGATCGGCGGGTGCTGCCCCCCGAGTGGATGAGGGTGTCGCTGGGCCGTGAGCTGGCCACCAGCAGGCCGCTGGGCTCCACGATCAGGGCCAGACCCTGCCGCTGCCGCCACACGCTCTCCAGCCAACTGCTCAGGTGGCTGAGCACCACGTCAACACCCACCACCCCCTTGAGTTGGCGGCCAGGGCCCAGAACCGGCGCGTTGTAGGAGATCGAGAAGACCTCCGGCTGGTCTTCCCAGGCGTAGATGGAGCTCCAGCTGGGCTTACCAGCCCGAACTGTGTCCACGTACCAGGCCTCCATGTGGAAGGGCTCCATGGCCGGGATCCGTTCCAGCCGTTGGCCGCGTTCGCCCTGGGGCCCCATCGCATAGACGCTCATGGCCCCGCGCCCGCTGCGGGAGGAGTCCTCGTTGAGCCGCAGGGCGCCGCTGGCCGTGCGCTCCAGACCCAGGAACTCTCCATTGGCGGTGCCGACGTTGATGTAGTCGACCGGGAACACCTGCATCTGGCGCCAGAAGGTCTGGGTGAGCCGCGGCAGGTTGAGCCCATCGGCATGGTCCTGCTGCAGTTCCAGCAGATTGAGCGCGTTGATCCAGAGGGGGTAGTTGAGCTTGCGGGAGAGGCGGGTGGAGAGCTCCACCACCGAGGCGTTCTGTCGGTAGGCCTCGCTGAGCTGAAGCCCGCTGCGGCGCCCCAGGGCAAAGCTGAGGGCGCTGAGGCTGCCGGCCACCAGCAGCAGTTGCAGGGCGCTCACCAGGGCGAGGCGGCTGCTCAGGCTCTGGGGCCACCACGACCTGGCCGGCTGTTGTGGCGTCATGATCCGGCACCCATGTCGACGTTGCCCAGCAGGGCGGCCTGGCGGATCAGTTCGGCGCCACTGATGCCCAGTTTCTGGGCAATGGCCTTGCGGTGGGTTTCCACTGTGGCCAACGCCAGGCCGGTGGCACCGGCGATCTCCTTGTTGGTGAGGCCCTGGCCGATCAGGCCGTAGACCTGTCTCTGGCGGGGTGTCAGGGTCGGGCGGGGCTGGCCCAGCAGGTCCTGCAGCACTGCCTGCAGCTGACTGAAGGCCGCGGTCTTGTCCACAACCCCACAGATCAGCGGCTGGAGCCGGCTGGGACAGATGAAGCTGGCGGCCTGGCCCGAGAGCACCACCACCTTGGCGCTCGGGTTGCACACGGCCAGGGTTGCGGCCACAACCAGGCCATCCCCATCGGGCAGGCAGAGATCGAGGATGAGCAGATCGATGGGCTCGCTCTGGCATAGCGCCAGGGCTTCCGCCTGGCTGGTGGCCGTGGCGGCAATGCTGAGGCCAGGAATGGCCTGCAGCATCGAACAGAGCAGCTGCAGAACCATCAGCTGGTCTTCGACGATCAGGCAGCGCAGCGCTGTCACGGGCACGGTCCCCGTCGGCGTCTCTGAGTCTCGTGGATCCCGGCGTCTAGTGGCAGCCGCCTCTCCTAGGCGTGACACAAGATGCAGGGGAGGGGTCGTGCCCAATCCGGATAGTTAGCCCGAAATGGCGACCAGGATGCGACGCAGATTTATGGAGCTGTTGCTTCTGATTGAAAGCCCTTGACGAGACTTGAACTCGTGACCTCTCCCTTACCAAGGGAGTGCTCTACCGCTGAGCTACAAGGGCATGTGGAAGGTGGGCCGGGTTGGATTTGAACCAACGTAGGCAGAGCCAGCGGATTTACAGTCCGCTCCCATTAACCACTCGGGCACCGACCCGAACCACACCCCAAGAATTTACCAGCCGGCGGTGCCGCCCTCCCCTGGGGTGTCAGGGCCGGGGCGGCCGGGTGCCCTGCCTACGATGGTTCCAGTGGTGCCCGGCTGGCCGGCGCTTCCCCATGCGCGTGCTGCTGCTCAACGGCCCCAACCTCAACCTGCTGGGGACCCGCGAGCCCGGGCTCTACGGCGCCAGCACCCTCGCCGACATCGAGGCGGCCCTGCAGGGCCAGGCCGCGGACCTGGGGGTGGAGCTCAGCTGCTTCCAGAGCAACCACGAGGGGGCCCTGGTGGACCGTATCCACGCCGCCCGGGGCCAGGCCGACGGGATCCTGATCAACGCCGGCGCCTACACCCACACCTCGATCGCCCTGCGGGATGCCCTGCTGGGGGTGGCGATTCCCTTTGTGGAGCTGCACCTGAGCAACACCCACGCCCGTGAGCCCTTCCGTCACCACTCCTATCTGGCCGATCAGGCCCTGGGCGTGATCGCCGGCTTCGGCCCCACCAGCTATCGCCTGGCCCTGGAGGGACTGGTGGCCCAGCTGCGCGCCCGGGCTGCCCGATGAGCGCCGCTTCCCTGCAGGCGGCCCCCGCCAGTCCCACCGCCCGGGTGAAGTGGCTGGCCGCCGCCAGCAGTGCGGCCTGGCTGGAGCAGGCCATCGCCCACCCCGAGCTGGTGCTGATCGACCACGCCCACTGCGAGCGCAAGGCGGCCGGCGTGGCCCTGCAACTGATGTTCCGCTACCCCTCCGATGAAGGGTTGGGCGCGGCGCTCAGCCCCCTGGCACGGGAGGAGCTGGAGCATTTCGAGCAGGTGCTGCAGCTGCTGCAGCGGCGCGGCCTTGCCCTCAGGCCACTGCCCGCCCCGGCCTATGGGGCCAGCCTCACGGCGGCGGTGCGCCGCGGAGAGCCCGAGCGGATGCTGGATTCCTTCCTGGTGGCCGGCCTGATCGAGGCCCGCAGCCACGAGCGCATGGCCCTGCTGGCGGCCCACAGCCCCGACGCCGAGCTGCGCGCGCTCTACGGCGAGCTGCTGGCCAGCGAAGCCCGTCACTTCGGCCTCTATTGGCTGCTGTGCGAAGAGCGCTACGGGCGGGAGGTCACGGTGGCGCGGCTGCAGGAGCTGGCAGCGGTGGAGGTGGAGGCCTTGAGCGGCGTTCTGGCCCGCCCGGAGGAGGTGCGGATGCACTCCGTGGGCGTGGACCTCGCTGGCTCGGGCACTCCTGAGCGGTGCGCTGAGGAGCTGCGCTGATCTCCAGAGGGGTGGTTCACCATCCCTGAGTGGCGTTGGTGGTGCCTCGTGCCCGGGCCCGGCGACCGTTCGTTAAGGTCGCCTGGATTGTTTCGTTTTACGAAGCGTTCTCTCCCCATGCGGCAGCTGCATTGACCCGACCCGTCTCCCTGTCTTCCCGGTCGCTGCATCAAGACTCTGGCCCTGCGCTCCTGGGCCTGCCGCCGAACCCGTCCCCTCCGTCAACGGCCTATCCCAGCAAGGCCCAGCTGCTGGCCTGCCTTCCCCCTGAGCTGCTTCGCATCAGCCCCGTGCGGGCCTGGGGCAGCCTGGCGATGTCGCTCGGCCTGTCGCTGCTGGCCTACGGCCTCGGCACCCAGATTCCCCTGCAGCTCAGCGCCGCCCCCCTCTGGCTGCTCTACGCCGTGGTCACGGGCACGGTGGCAGGGGGCTGCTGGGTCCTGGCCCATGAATGTGGCCACCACGCCTTCCATCCCAACCGCCGCGTGGAGGCGGTGGTGGGCTTCGTGCTGCACAGCCTGCTGCTGGTGCCCTACTTCACCTGGCAGCGCAGCCACGCGGTGCACCACGCCAACTGCAACCACCTCGAAGGCGGCGAGACCCATGTGCCCCCCCGTGCCGATGCTCCCGGGGGCCGGATCGTGGCGGGCCTCAGCCGGCGGCTCGGGCCGCAGTTGTTCGGAACCCTGGCTCTGATCACCCATCTGCTGGTGGGTTGGCCGCTGTACCTGCTGTTCGGGGTGGCCGGCGGTGAGGACTACGGCGCACCCACGTCCCACTTCTGGAACGCGGCGCCCTTCCGCAACGGCCGACGGGTGCTGTTCCCGGAGTCGTTTCGGCGCCCGATGCTGATCTCGAATCTGGGCGTGCTGGCGATGCTGCTGGCCCTCGGACTGGCTGCTCTGCAGTTCTCCCTGGCCCGGGTGCTCTGCGTGTATGGCCTTCCCTACCTGGTGATCAACGCCTGGCTGGTGGGCTACACCTGGCTGCAGCACACGGACACCGACATCCCCCATTTCTCCTCCGCGGAGTGGACCTGGGCCAAGGGGGCCCTGCAGACGGTGGATCGCCCCTATGGCCCGCTGCTGAACCTGCTCCACCACGGCATCGGCTCCACCCATGTGTGCCATCACATCAACCCCGCGATTCCGCACTACAACGCCTGGGAGGCCACCGCGCTGCTCAAGCAGCGGTTCCCCGATCTGGTGCGCTACGATCCCACCCCGATTCATCGGGCCCTGTGGCGGGTGGCGACCCGTTGTTCGGTGGTGCGGCAGGAGGCTGCAGGCGGTGGATTCTTCTATCAGCCGCAGCTGGCCACCCAGGGCGCGGGAGCTCAGGGGGCAGGCTGAGCCCCCGGCGTGGAGACCCCGCGCCAACCGATCATCCGTGGGCTGTGCGCTGCGGCGCCTGGCCCCGATGGGATCAGTCCAGGAGCGGGAAGCGCTCCGCAATCGGATCGCCGGTGAACTGGGCCACCCAGCCGGCGGGGTTGTCGAAGAAGCGGATCGCCGTGAACTGCGGTGCGCTGCCCATGTCGAACCAGTGCTGGGTGCCGGCGGGAACCCGCAGGAAGTCGCCCGCCTCACAGAGCACCTGCAGCACCTCGTCGCCGATGTGCAGGCAGAACAGGCCGCGGCCCTCCACGAAGAAGCGCACCTCGTCTTCGGAGTGGGTGTGCTCGGAGAGGAACTTCTGGCGGAAGGCCTCCCGATCGGGATGGTCGGGGGTCATGCGGATCGCATCCACCGTCGGGTAGGTGCCGCTGGCCTGGACCCGGGCGATGGCGTCGGCGTAGGCCGCCAGGATCTCGGCCGGCTCGGCGGTGGCGCTCAGCGTGGCAGGGGTCTGCCAGCGCTCGAAGCCGATGCCCCGCTCGGCCAGGAGCGCCGCGATGGCCGCCGGGTCGTTGCTGCTCAGGCTGGGGAGCGCCGCGCCGCCGCCGGCCGGGTAGATCGCCAGATGGCTCAAGGCATCGGTGCCGAGGGGGCTCCAGCCTAGAAAGGGGGCCCCTGGCGTGACCGCCCCTGGAGACCACCCCGTTGCCGCCGCTACAGCCCGCCGCCGCCCAGCCCGGCGTGGTGCTGGTGGGCGTGGGCCCCGGCGATCCGGAGCTGCTCACCGTGGCGGCGGTGCGGGCGATCGCGGCCGCCACGCTGGTGGCCTACCCGGTGGCGCGGCCCGAGGCCGAGGGCATGGCGGCGCGGATCGCCGCCCCCTGGATCCGCCCCGACCAGCGGCGCCTGCCCCTGGTGTTCCCGATGGTGAGCGAGGCGGATCCCCGCCGGGCGGCCTGGCACGCCGCCGCCGACGCCCTGGCCTCCGCGGCGGCGGCCGGGGAGGTGGTGGTGCTGCTCTGCGAGGGCGATGCGTCGCTCTACGCCAGTGCCTCCTATGCCCTGCTGGCCCTGCTGGAGCGCCATCCGGGCTGTCCCGTGCGGGTGATCCCCGGGATCACGGCAGTGGCGGCAACGGCGGCGGCGGGCCGTTGGCCCCTGGCCCTGCAGCAGGACGCCCTGCTGATCCGCCCCACCCCCGAGACCCCCGAAGTGTTCGAGGCCCTGCTGGCCCAGGCCGGCCGGGAGGACACCGTGCTGGCCCTGCTCAAGCTCGGCCATCGCTGGAGCTGGGTGCGCCCCCTCCTGGAGGCCGCCGGCCTGCTCGACGCCGCCCTGTTCGGCCAGCGGGTGGGCTGGCCCGACCAGCTGCTGGCCCCGGCGGCGGCGGTGCCGGCCGACGAGCAGCCTTACTTTTCCCTGTTGTTGATCCGGCAGTGCTGGCCGAAGGTGCTGCCATGACCCTCCCCGCCCTGAGTCCCCTTGCCTGGGCCGCCCTGCTGCACCCGGTGGTGGTGATCCTGTTCGTGTATCCGGTGGTGGGCGCCACGATCCGGCTGGGGATCCTGGTGCGGGAGCAGCGCCTCGGCATCACCCAGCAGCCGGCCCTAGTGCCGGTGGAGCACGCCGACCACGGCCGCTCGGTCACCACCGGGGTGGTGGTGGCGGTGCTGATCGCCCTGGTCTGGTGCTTCGCGGCGGCCTGGCTCGATCCCCTGCGGGGGCTGACGGGCGGTCCGCTGCGGCTGCTGCAGCTGGCCCTGGTGGCGGCGGCGGCCCTGGCCAGCTGCCTGCTGCTCTGGCGGGTGAAGCACCCGGCCCTGCGGGCGGTCTTCGGCCTGCTGGCCTGGGCCGCCCTGCTCAGCCTGGGCACGCAGCCGGAGATTCCCCGCCTCAGCGACAACCCCTTCCACACCGACTTCTGGCGCTCCCACGGCTGGAGCGGCCTGCTGCTGAGCGGCCTGCTGCTGTTTTCCATGGCGGCCAAGCCCGAGATCCAGTCCTCGCCGCGGATGCGCCGCCTGCACGTGGCGCTGGCGTTCCTGGTGGCGCTGCTGCTGGCGGTGCAGGCGATCACCGGCAGCCGCGACCTGCTGGCCCTGGGCCTCGGCGGCTAAGGGGTCAGGCCTGGGGCCAGTCAGCCTGCGGCCGTGAGCTCCGCCTCGGTCCGCTGCAGCAGCGCCAGGGCCTCGGCCGGGGTGGGGGCCCGCATCAGGGCATGGCGCAGCTGGGGGGCGCCGGGGAAGCCCTGGCAGGTCCAGCCCATGTGCTTGCGGGCGATCAGCAGGCCGTGGTCGCCCTTGGCGGCCACCAGCGCCTGCAGCTGCTCGGCCGCCAGCTGCACCCGCTCCCGGGCCCCGGGGGTGGGGGGCACGGGCCGGCCGCTGAGGGCCGCATCGATCTGACCCACCAGCCAGGGGGCGCCCATGCTGCCCCGGCCCACCATCACCCCGTCGGCGCCGGTGCGCTCCAGGCAGCGGCGAGCCTGCTCGGGGCTGGTCACATCGCCGTTGGCGATCACGGGGATGCGCAGCTGCCGCTTCACCGCGGCGATGGCCTCCCAGTCGGCCTGGCCCTTGAAGCCCTGCTCGCGGGTGCGGCCGTGCAGGGTGAGGGCCTGGGCGCCGGCGTTCTGCAGGCTGGTGGCAAAGGCCACGGCCACCTCGGGCAGCGAGGGGTCGCCGGCGGCGCCGCACCAGCCCAGCCGCGTCTTCACCGTGACCGGAATCGCCACGGCCTCCGCCACCGCCGCCACGATCCGGGCCGCCAGCTCGGGCTCGCGGATCAGGCCGCTGCCGCCGCCCTTCCTGGCGATCTTGCGCACCGGGCAGCCCATGTTGATGTCGATCAGGAAGGCGCCGGCCGCCTCGGCCCGCCGGGCCGCGTCCGCCATGGCGGCGGGGCGGTGATCGAACAGCTGCACCCCGATCGGCCCGCTTTCGCTGGCCAGCTCCTCCACCTTCTGGGTGCCGAAGCCCAGCTCCAGGCTGGTGGCGTTCACCATCTCGGTGAACAGCAGCGCATCGGGGGCCCAGCGCCGCACCAGCCCTCGGAAGATCCGATCGCTCACCCCCGCCAGCGGCGATTGCAGCACCCGGCAGCGCAGCTGGCGCGGTGTGCCCCGGCCGGGCAGCAGCAGCGGGTCAGAGAGGCTGGCCGGGGTGGGGTCCGGGGCCGTGGCCGAGAGCGCCTCGGGGGTGGAGATCAGGGGCATCGTGGCGCCATTCTGGTTTACTCCAGGCCGCCCGCCCCCGTGACCGCCGCCGCCACGCCCGTCGCCTACCCCCTGAGCCGTGCGCTGCTGGAGGTGGTGCTGGCCGATCGCGTCAGCGACCGCTTCGTGGCTGAGCTGATTTGGCCGCGCCTGGGCTACGCGCCCGATGGCTCCGGCACCTGGAGCGCGGGCCCGGCGACGGGCGACGCCTGGCGGGAGTCCTTCCCCCTCGCCCCCCAGGTGATCGCCGAGCGACCCGCCAGCGTGGCCCTCACCCGCTCGATCGCCAAGGAGCACAAGCAGCTGCTCAAAGAGCAACTGGGCTTTGCGGGGTATCGGATCGGCGAGCTCTACCCGCGCCGCACCCGCCGCGCCACCGCCGTGAACTGGCTGCTGGCCCATCTGGCCGAGCGCGGCGAGCCCCTGCCGGAGTCGGGCCCGCTGCCGCCGCTGCTGGAGGCCCCGGCGGATCCGGTGGGCGGCCACCCCGGCGATCTGCCGATCTCCTGAGGCCCGCGGCACCGCTCTGTAGGGTCAAGACAGGCAACCGTTGTTGAAATAAGGAGATAAGCGGCTTTGGCGCTTCCTGTCGTCGCCATCATCGGGCGACCCAATGTGGGCAAATCCACCCTCGTGAACCGGCTCTGCCGCAGTCGCGAGGCCATCGTCCACGACGAGCCGGGGGTGACCCGCGATCGCACCTACCAGCAGGGCTACTGGCGCGATCGGACCTTCCGCGTCGTCGACACCGGCGGCCTGGTGTTCGATGACGACAGCGAATTCCTGCCGGAGATCCGCGAGCAGGCCAACCTGGCCCTGGCGGAGGCCGCCGTGGCGGTGGTGATCGCCGACGGCCAGCAGGGCGTCACCGCCGCCGATGAGGCCATCGCCGAGTGGCTGCGCGGCCAGAAGGTGCCGGTGCTGCTGGCGGTGAACAAGTGCGAGTCGCCCGAGGCGGGCCTGGCCATGGCCGCCGAGTTCTGGGGCCTGGGGCTCGGTGAGCCCTACCCCGTGTCGGCGATTCACGGCGCCGGCACCGGCGATCTGCTCGACAAGCTGATCGACTTCCTGCCGCCCACCGAGGAGCTGGAGGGGGAGGAGCCGATCCAGCTGGCGATCATCGGCCGCCCCAACGTGGGCAAATCCAGCCTGCTCAACGCCGTGTGCGGGGAGAAGCGGGCGATCGTGAGCCCGATCCGCGGCACCACCCGCGACACGATCGACACCACGATCGAGCGGGAGGGCAAGACCTGGAAGCTGATCGACACCGCCGGCATCCGCCGCCGCCGCAGCGTCAGCTACGGCCCCGAATACTTCGGCATCAACCGCAGCTTCAAGGCGATCGAGCGCTCCGATGTGTGCATTCTGGTGATCGACGCCCTCGATGGCGTGACGGAGCAGGATCAGCGCCTGGCGGGCCGCATCGAGGAGGACGGCCGTGCCTGCGTGATCGTGGTCAACAAGTGGGACGCCATCGAGAAGGACAGCCACACCATGCCGGCGATGGAGAAGGAGCTGCGCTCCATGCTCTATTTCCTCGACTGGGCGCCGATGCTGTTCACCTCCGCCCTCACCGGCCAGCGGGTGGACAGCATCTTTGCCATCGCCGCCGTGGCCGTGGAGCAGCACCGCCGCCGGGTGAGCACCTCGGTGGTGAATGAGGTGCTGCGGGAGGCCGTGAGCTGGCGCTCGCCGCCCACCAGCCGCGGCGGCCGCCAGGGCCGCATCTACTACGGCACCCAGGTGGCCACCCGGCCCCCCAGCTTCACCCTGTTCGTGAACGATCCCAAGCTGTTCGGCGACACCTACCGCCGCTACGTGGAGCGCCAGATCCGCGAGGGCCTCGGCTTCGAGGGCTCGCCCCTCAAGCTCTTCTGGCGCGGGAAGCAGGAGCGCGACGCCGAGAAGGATCTGGCCCGGCAGCAGGCCAAGGGGCGCTGAGCGGCAGCGCGTTCACGGAGGGATCGTTCGGATGGACTGGCTGCGGCAACTACCCATCGGCCAGTACGTCGATGGCGGCGATGGCGGTGGCGGCAGCTGGCTGCGGCGCCTCGACCCGCGCCTGAAGCTGCTCTGGACCCTGGCCTTCCTGCTCACGCCGATCCTGGCCGGCCCCGCCTGGCGCCTCGCCCTGGTGGGCCTGCTGCTGCTGGTGACGGCCCTCAGCGGCCTGCCCTGGCGCCTATGGCGCCGCAGCCTGCCGCTGCTGCTGGCCCTGGCGCTGCTGGTGGGCGGCCTGGCGGCCCTGCTGCCCGCTGGCGAGGTGGCCGCCGCCAGCCTGAGCCGGCCGCCCACGGAACTGCGGCTGGTGCCCGGGGATCCCGCGGAGCCGCCGGCCCAGCGCAGCGGCACCCCCTGGGAGCTGGTGCGCTGGGGGCCCCTGCCGCTGGGGCCGGTCCCCCTGGGCCCCCTGCTGATCACGCGCCGCTCGGCCGAGCTCGGCCTCAATGGCGCCACCCTGCTGATCACGGTGATCCACAGCGCCAACCTGCTGCTGCTCAGCACGCCGCCGGAGGAGCTGGTCTGGGCGCTGGCCTGGGTGATCGCGCCCCTGGGCCGGCTGGGGGCGCCGGTGGAGCGGCTCGGCTTCACCCTGCTGCTGGCGCTGCGGTTCCTGCCTCTCGTGCAGGAGGAGTTCCAGAACCTGTTGCGGTCGCTGGCCACCCGGGCGGTGAACCTGCGGCGCCTGGGCTGGAAGCCCTCCCTGGCCCTGGTGCTGGCCCTCGGGGAGCGGCTGCTGGCCAACGTGCTGCTGCGGGCCGAGCAGGGGGCCGAATCGCTGCTGGCCCGCGGCGGCCAGTGGATTCCGCCGGCCCAGCTGCGCCGGCCGGGGCCGCCCGGCCGCCCGTTGCAGTTGGCCGGCGGCCTGGGGCTGCTGCTGCTGGTGGGACTGCGCTGGAGGTACGGTGCCCTCTGACTTGGTGGGTATCCCGACAGACATCGTGAGCACGGAGCGCTACCTCAACCACCCCACCTTCGGGCTGCTGTACCGGGTGGCCGAGGCCGGCGCCGGCCGCGACCTGTTCGCCACCCTCTATGCCCAGCGCATCTTCTTCCTGGTGACCATCCAGGAGCGCGGCGCCCAGTTCGAGGTGATTCCGCTGATGGATGCCCGCCACCTGGCCGAGCAGAACCTGGCCCGGGCCCGGCGCGAGGGCCCCGAGGCCCATGCCCGCTGGCGCCAGCTGTTCGACCAGACCTTCATCTGAGCCCCGGGGCCGTGTCCGACGCCACGCCCGACCCCCGGCCCGATGGCAGCGCCGTTGCCGCCGCTGGGGGCGACGCGGCGCCCCTGCACCCCGCTGGGGCGGTGCCGGGGCTGGCCGAGCGTCTGGCGGAGCTGCGCCACCGGCTTCCCCCCCAGGCCCGGCTCCTGGCGGTGAGCAAGGGCCATCCCGCCGAGCGGCTGCGGGCCGCGGCGGCCCTGGGCCAGTGCAGCTTCGGGGAGAGCCGGTTGCAGGAGGCGATCCCCAAGCAGGCGGCCCTGGCCGATCTGCCCGGCCTCGACTGGCACTTCATCGGCCGCCTCCAGGCCAACAAGGCCCGGGGGGTGCTGCGCCACTTCGGCACGATCCACTCGGTGGACAGCCTGGAGCTGGCGGAGCGCCTGGCCCGCATCGCCGCCGAGGAGGGGCTCCAGCCCGCCATCTACCTGCAGGTGAAGCTGCGCCCCGATCCGGGCAAGACCGGCCTCTCGGCCGACGAGCTGCGGGCGATCTGGCCCCGGATCCAGGCCCTGCCGGCGCTGCGGCCCGTGGGCCTGATGACGATCGCCCCCCTGGACCTGCCGCTGGAGGAGCGCCACGGCCTGTTTGCGGAGTGTGCGGCCCTGGCGGCGGAGCTGGGGCTGGGGGAGCTCTCGATGGGCATGAGCGGTGACTGGCCCGAGGCGGTGGCGGCCGGCAGCACCTGGGTGCGGATCGGCTCGGGCCTGTTCGGGCCGAAAGCTTGCCAGGGCTGACGTGGGACGCTATTCAGGTTGAGAGCCACAGAGGAAATCAAGGTGTCGTTGTTCTCCCGCCTGCGAGCCGTCGTTTCTGGAGACGACTACCTGGATGGTGACTACGACGACGAGCTGGACTACGGCCACGACGAGCTGCCCGACAGCACCGCCCCGGCCGCCACGAGCCGCAGCAACGCCCTGGCCCTGACCAGCGACTTCAGCGTGGGCGATGACCCCTTCGCCGGCACCAACGTGATCGGCATGCCCGGCATCGCCGCCGCCGCCGCCGAGGTGACCCTCATGGAGCCCCGCAGCTTCGATGAGATGCCCCGGGCGATCCAGGCCCTGCGCGAGCGCAAGACCGTGATCCTCAACCTCACGATGATGGAGCCCGACCAGGCCCAGCGCGCCGTGGACTTCGTGGCGGGCGGCACCTTCGCCATCGACGGCCACCAGGAGCGGGTGGGCGAGAGCATCTTCCTGTTCGCCCCCAGCTGCGTGACCGTGACCACGGCCGCCAGCGACGAGGCCTCCTCCCCCACGATCGTGGCCCGCGAGGCCGCCCAGGAGCAGGACGCGGCCCCCAGCCCCGCCTGGGGCCGTCAGGACTTCGGGGCTAGCGTCGGCTGACCTCAGCCCCGCCCCCGATGGGGTGTCTGCCTTGAGCGCCGCCTCCCCGTCTGCCATCCCGTCGTCTGACTCCCCTGTCGGCAGCCCCGAGCTCTTTGGGGTGATTGGCCTGGGCCGTATGGCCCAGGCTTTGCTCTGGCCGCTGGTCGACGCGGGCCTGGTGCCGCTGGCTTCGGTGCGGGCGGCCGTGGGCACGGCGGCCTCGGCGGAGCGGCTGGCGGCGGGGCATCCCGGCCTGGTGGTGTCCGCCGATGCCAGCGAGGCCTGGCGGGCGCCGGTGCTGCTGCTGGCCGTGAAGCCCCAGCTGCTCGATGCCGTGGCGGCCACGGCGCCCCGGGACGGGGCGGGCGGGGCCGCTGCCGGGTCCGCTGCGGGCTTCACCCAGGCTCAGTCCCCCCTGCTGATCTCCGTGCTGGCGGGGGTGACCCTGGCGCGGCTGCAGCGCCTGTTCCCCGGCCATCGGGTGGTGCGGGCCGTGCCCAACACCCCCTGCCTGGTGCGGGCCGGCCTCACCGCCCTGGCCTGGGGCGAGGGGATCGGGCCCGACACCCGCGCCTGGGTGCGCCAGCTGTTCGCCCAGGTGGGGGAGGTGCTGGAGCTGCCCGAGCCCCAGCTCGACGCCTTCCTGGCCCTCACCTCCTCAGGGCCGGCCTTTGTGGCCCTGGTGGCCGAAGCCATGGCCGATGGCGCCGTGGCGGCCGGCCTGCCGCGGGCCCTGGCCCATCACCTGGCCCATCGCACCCTGGCGGGCACGGCGGCGCTGCTGTACGAGCAGGAGCTGCACCCCGGCCAGCTCAAGGACATGGTGACCAGCCCCGCCGGCACCACCATCGCCGGGATCCGCCAGCTGGAGAGCCGCGGCCTGCGCTCCGCCCTGCTCGAGGCGGTGCTGGCGGCGGCGGAGCGCAGCCGGGAGCTGGCCTGAGCCAGGCCCTCAGCCGGGCTCGGCCTGGGCATCGGCTTCAGCCTTCTTCTGGCCCAGCCTGGGCTCGGTGCCGGCCAGCAGCCGCTCGATGTTGCTGCGGTGGCGCCACACCACCAGCACGGTGGTGAGCAGGGCCAGGGCCAGGTAGGCGGGGCGCAGGCCCGTGCCGGCGCTGGCGAAGGAGCCGAGCATCAGCAGCGGCAGGCTCAGGGCCGCCACCACGCTCGAGAGCGACACGATCCGGCTGAGGCTCAGGGTCGTGAGGAAGATGCCGAAGCAGGCCAGGCCCACGGCCGGCACCAGGCCCAGCAGCATGCCCAGGCCCGTGGCCACGGCCTTGCCGCCCTTGCCGCCCAGCCACAGGGGCCAGCTGTGGCCGGCCAGGGCCGCCAGCCCCGCCGCCACCACACCCGCATCCAGGGCCCAGCTGCCCGCGCCGAGGGGGGTCCCGAGGGGCTCCAGGAGCAGCATGGCCAGCCGCACCGCCGCCGTGCCCTTGAGCACGTCCACCAGGAACACCACCAGGGCCGGGCCCTTGCCGAACTGGCGCAGCACGTTGGTGGCGCCGGTGGAGCCGGAGCCCAGCGTGCGGATGTCCACGCCGCGCAGCCAGCGGCCGGCCAGATAGCCGCTGGGGATCGATCCGAGCAGGTAGCCCAGGGCCAGGGCGAGCAGGGTCAGGGTCACAGCAGGTCGTCCTCCAGGGCGAAGTCGTCGGGGCCGGGGGCGAACGCGAGCCAGACGGGGAACTGAAGCACCGCCACGTCCACCACCTGTTCGGCCGCGTCCACCACGATGAAGGGCAGCTCGCCCCGCTCCTCCAGGCGGTCGGCCCGCTCGATCAGGGCATCGGCCCGCTCGAACAGGACGATGCCGCTGTTGGGGCCGAAGTCCTCGCGGCTCAGGCCCAGGCAGTCCTGCAGGCCGCGGCGCCATTCCCCCAGCCGCTCGGGCCGGCCCGCCAGCACCAGGGTCTGGAAGCGCTCGCCGTAGAGCTCGCCGAGGATGGCGATGGCCGCGGCGGCCACCAGGGCATTGCGGTTGCGGCTGCCGGTGCTGGGCTGGGCGCCCCGGCCCCCCTGGGCCAGGAACCAGTCGTCCAGCAGGGCCGCGGCCGAGGGCTCCAGGCTGCGGCGCAGCTTCCAGGGATCGGCGTAGAAGTCGGGCGGGCCCTGGAAGCCGGCCAGGCGGCCCTGGATCAGGGCCTCGTCCTGGCTGAACAGCCCAGCGGCGGCCGGGGCGGCCTGGGTTGGCTCGGGGGCGGCGGCGGCCTGGTCCAGCGGGGAGGGCTGCACCACCAGGGGCTGCACCACCAGCTCCATCTGTTCGGCCGCGCTGGCCAGATCCTGCAGGGCCCCCACCAGGTAGTCCTGGAAGCCCTTGAGCCGGCGGGCGATGGCGTCGGACTGGCCGGCGAAGCTGCTGCCCAGCTCGTGCTGCAGCTGCTCGCGGCGCTGCTCCAGCTCGGCGATCTCCTGCAGCAGGGCGACGCGGCGGCCCTGCAGCTCGGCCAGGGCCAGCTCCAGCAGCGGCTCCTGGGGGCCGGCAGCGGTGGCGACGGCCTGGGGCTCGCCGGCGCCTGGCTGGGGTGCCGCAGCCGCAGCCAGCTCCGTGGCGCGCTCCGGGGTGGGCTCGGTGAGGGGCTCCAGGGCCGGCACGCCGTCGGGGGCGGGCGGGGGCGTGGCGATCGCGTCGTCGCTCATGGCAGGGCGCTCAGGCGTTGGGTGAGCTGCTCGCGCAAGGTGGTGGCATCAAACAGCACGGGCAACAGGTGGATGCTGCGCTGTTCACGGAAATAGAACAGCACCGGCAGCGGCCCCCAGAACAGCTTCCAGTCCAGCCACTCGGCGTAGGGGAAGCGGCGCAGCAGGCTCTGCTGGCGCCACACCATCAGCGCCTCCTCGCTGAACTGCAGCCGCAGCAGCTGGCTCTGCAGCAGCAGGAACAGGCCGAACAGGCTCACCAGCAGCGCCAGAGCCGGCACCCCGCCCCAGCGGGGCGCCACGGGCAGCAGGGCCAGGCCGAGGGCCACCACCCCCAGGGGCACCCACACCCGCGGTGCCAGGGTGACGCCCAGCTCCGGATCGAAGCGGATCTCCTCTGCGGTCACAGCGCCGCTCCCATCCGGTGTTGGCATGGCGTGGTTGTTGGCATCGCAGGGTGGTGTCGCCGCGGCTGGAAGCGCTGCAGGCGTCGGGCTGCATTCTCAGGGACGGGACCCTGCGGCGACGGGATCGTGGGGCGTGGGCCCTGCTCAGTCGCCGAACAGCAGCTGGGTCAGCACCACATCCACCAGCGACACGGTCACCAGGATCATCACCACGGCGCCGGTGGTGCTGGTGCCCACCTCCTTGGGGCCGCCCTTGGTGGTGAGGCCCCAACCGCAGGCGATCACGGCGATCTGCAGCCCGAACACCACCGCCTTGATCAGCATCGAGGGCAGGTCGGAGGGGTCGAGCCAGGTCCGCACCGAGTTCCAGAACACCGAGGGCGGGATCCCGTAGAGGGCCGTGCTGCTCACCTGCCCCGACCAGACCGCCACGCAGAAGAACAGCAGGCACTGGATCGGCGCCATCAGCACCATCGCCAGCAGCCGCGGCACCACCAGGTACTCCACCGGGTCGGTGCGCAGCATCGTGATCGCGTCGATCTGCTCGGTGACCTTCATGGTTCCGAGCTGGGCGGCATAGGCCGTGGCCACCTTGCCGGTGATCAGGGTGGCTGTGAGGATCGGCGCGATCTCCCGGGCCAGGCCGATGGCCAGGATGCCGCCCACGGTGGAGCCCGCGCCCTGCTTGGAGAGCTCGGCCGCCACCTGGATGTTGAACACGGTGCCGGCAGCCAGGGCCGTGATCAGCACGATCAGGAAGCTGCCCGGGCCGGCCTCGAGCAGCTGCTCGATCAGGTCATTGAAGCCGATGCGGCCCCGGGCGATGGCGGCCACGGCCTGGCCGCCGATCAGGGCGCTGCTGCCGAGGCGGCGCAGCCAGCGGGGCCGCAGCCAGGCGGGCGTGGGGAGGCTGAAGGAGCGGCTCATCCCCCCGCTCCGATCCGGCTGGGATCCCCCGGGTTGATCTCACCGCCATCGGGGCCGGAGGAGACGAGGCTGCGCTGCGGCCAGCGCCGCACCACCAGCAGGCCCAGCACCACCAGCACCGCCGGGATGATGCCCATGCACAGCCGGATCGCCACCAGGGCGCTGTCGGGCTGGATGGCGTTGCGGGCGGCCTGGTAGCCGCTCAGGCTCATCAGGTTGCCGAAGAAGAACAGGGCGAAGCTGATGCAGATCTTCTGGCTCAGCACCATCCAGGCGCTGTACTGGCCGGCCGGCTTTTCGGGATCGGCGTCGATCGCATCGGGCAGCAGGGCCCAGGGGATCAGGTAGGCCGTGGAGGCCCCCACCCCCGCCGTGATGATCGTGGCCACCAGCAGCAGCAGCCGGGCCAGGTTGGCCGCCGAGCCGGTGGGGAGGATGCCGGGATCCAGGGCCGGCAGCACCATCGCCAGCAGACAGGCGGCAATCCAGATCCCGCCGCCGGTGTGCAGGGCCTGGAGCCGGCCGCGGGTGTGGGCCACCCCGTTCCACAGCCAGAGCCCCACCAGGGTGCTGACCATGAAGGGCAGCAGGATCCAGTTGCTCCAGCCCTCGGGCACGTGCATCACCACCGGCAGGTAGATCAGCGCCGCGGTCTGCATGATCTGCAGGGCGCACCACAGCAGCAGGTAGAGCCCCAGCACCTTGAGGAAGCGGCGGTTGCGGCTCACCCGCCGCAGCAGCCGGCGCGTGGTGCCCGTCTCACTCACCGGTCGCTGGCAGTGGCGGGCAGCCGGGGCCAGGCCCCAGCCGCAGAGCAGGGTGGAGGCGGCGATGATCACCCCGGTGGCGATCCCCACCTGGAAGTAGCTGCTGGGGTTGTGGTGGTCGCGCAGCAGCAGCCCCCCCAGCACGGTGCCCACCAGGCTGGCGATGATCGAGCCGGTGAAGCGGGCCGTGTTGAGCCGGGTGCGCAGCGACACATCGGTGGTGAGCTCCGCCGCCAGGGCTGCGTAGGGCAGGTTCACGCAGGTGTAAAGGCTGTTCGCCACCACGGAGATCAGCACGAACACCGTGAACTTCATCCAGGGTCCGCCCGGCGGCAGCCACCACATGAAGGCCATGGCGATGCCCAGGGGCACGGCGCTCCAGAGGATCCAGGGCAGGCGTGGGCCGGAGCGGCTCTGGGTCTTGTCGCTCAGCCAGCCGACGATCGGGTCGTTGATGGCATCCCAGAGGCGCGCCACCATCAGCACCAGGCCCGCCATCCAGGCGGGCAGGCCGGCCGCGGCCGTGTAGAAGATGAACAGGTAGAAGCCGATCAGGGCGGCCGCCATGCCCGTGCCGGCATCCCCGAGGCCGTAGGACCAGAGCAGGCGTCGCCGGGCGCTGCCGCGCAGTTCAGCGGCGTCGCTGACGGTCCGGCAGGCCGGACCGGTCGCGGGCTCTGTCGGGGTGGCGGACCTGGGGTCGGTGGAGCTCGTCGCCAACGCTGCAACCCGAACGCAGGTCATAATGCTGCAGCCGGCCGCTTCCGCAGGGGTTGGTCGTGGTTTCAGGCCAGGGGCCCCCAGGTTGGGCCTTGCTGGGGCACTTGCAGTTCTGGCGTTTGATCTCCAGGACCGCAGTTGTACTCAATAAGCCTGAATCGCGGGCTTAGTTTAGTGGTAAAACCTCAGCCTTCCAAGCTGATGATGCGGGTTCGATTCCCGCAGCCCGCTTCTTGTCTCAGCCTCCATCGGCGGGTCAGCGTTGCTGGCTCGGCCGCCTGCTGAGGCCGCGCTGGGCTCGTCAGAGCCGCACCCCCTGCAGCAGTGGGCTGGCCACCAGCAGCCCGAGGCTGCGGCCCTCCAGGTGGAGTGTGGCGGCCGTCCAGGGGGGCGGCTCGGCGGGCAGATCCTCGCCATCGCCCAGGTCGGTGGCGATCGCTCGCCGCCAGCCGCTCGGGCAGGGCGGCACGGCGAAGTCCATGGCCTGGTGGTAGGCGTTCATCCCGCACCACAGCAGCGGGCCGGCCTGGGGATCCTCCAGGCTCCAGGCCAGGGAGTGCGACCAGCTGGCCCAGTCGGGCCTGTCCAGCTCGATCCCGTGCCAGTGGCGCCACAGCTGACCGGGCAGGTCGCTGCGCCGCTGGGGGGCCTCCCCGGGGGCCAGGCCTGTGCTGGGGGCCTCGGCGTGGGGGTGTTCCGGGTTGAGCAGGGGGGCCAGCTGCCGGCGCAGGGCCACCAGGCGCTGCAGGAAGCGGCGCAGGGCCAGGTCGTCGGCGTCGGGGCGCCAGTGCATCCAGCCCAGGGGGTTGTCCTGGCACCAGCTGTTGTTGTTGCCGCCCTGGCTGCGGCGCACCTCATCGCCCATCAGCAGCATCGGCGTGCCGGGGGCCAGCAGCAGGGCGCTGAGCAGGTTGCGCAGCTGGCGGTTGCGCAGCGCCTGCACCGCCGGGTCGCTGCAGGGGCCCTCGCGGCCGTGGTTCCAGCTGTTGTTGTGGTTGTCGCCGTCGCGGTCCTGTTCGCCGTTGGCCAGGTTGTGCTTGCGGTCGTAGCTCACCAGATCCGCCAGGGTGAAGCCGTCGTGGGCGGTGAGGAAGGTGATGCTGCGGCCCGGCCCGGCCGGCTGGCCGCCGTAGAGATCCGGACTGCCCGCCATCCGCTGCCCCATCGGCCAGCAGCTGCGCTCATCGCCCTTCCAGAAGCGGCGCAGGTCGTCGCGGAAGCGGCCGTTCCAGGCGCCCATGCGCCGGGCCGGGAAGTCCGCCAGCCGGTAGAGGCCGCCGCAGTCCCAGGGCTCGCTCACCAGCTTGAGGTCGGCCAGCTCGGGATCGGCCTCGATCTCCTCGAACAGGGGCGGTAGGTCGAGCGGGGCCAGCTCCTCGCCGCGGCTGAGGGCGATGCCCAGGTCGAAGCGGAAGCCATCCACCCCCAGCTCCAGGGCCCAGCAGCGCATCGACTCCAAGATCAGCCGCCGCACCAGGGCGCGGTTGGCGGCCACGCTGTTGCCGCAGCCGCTCACGTCGAGGTAGTCGCCGCGGGCGTTCTGGTGGTAGTAGAGGCGGTCGTCGAGGCCCCGCCAGCTGAGGGTGGGGCCGGCCTGGTTGCCCTCGCTGGTGTGGTTGTAGACCACATCCACCAGCACCTCGATGCCGGCCTGATGGCAGGCGGTCACCAGCTGGCGCACCTGCTGGCGGATCTGCAGCGGATCGCGGCCGTGCTGGTAGCCGTGGTGGGGCGCCATCCAGCTGATCGGGCTGTAGCCCCAGTAGTTCTGGCGCCCGGCCGGGGCGTCCTGGGGGTCGAAGGCCATCACCGGCAGCAGCTCCACCGTGGTGATCCCCAGTTCCTGCAGGTAGGGGATCGCCTCCACCAGGCCCAGGTAGGTGCCCTGCAGCTCCGGCGCCACGGGGGAGCCGGTGCCGCGGCTGAAGCCGCCCACGTGCAGCTCGTAGATCACCGTGCGCTGCCAGCTGTGGCGGGGCCGTGGCGCCGCCACGAAGTCGAACCGCTCCCGCTCGGTCACCACCCCCTTGAGGCAGCTGGCGGTGTTGGGGATGGCGCCCACCGCATCGGAGCGGCGGTAGACGTCCCAGCCGGCGATGGCCCGGGCGCAGGGGTCGAGCAGCACCTTGGAGGGGTTGAAGCCGTGGCGGCCGGGCTGCAGCGGTCCGAACACCCGATAGCCGTAGCAGCAGCCGATGCCGACCCCCTCCACCTCGCCGTGCCAGTGGTCGCCGGAGCGGTTCTGCAGGGGATCGAGGGCGATCACCTGCTGGGGTTCAGGCGCGTTGGCGTGGGCGAACAGCAGCAGCTCCACCCGGGTGGCGAGGGGGGCCACCACGGAGAAGTTGACGCCCCGCGCCGTGGGGGTGGCTCCCAGGGGCCAGGGGTGTCCGGGACGGAGCGGAGTCACCGGAGCGAGCGGACGGCCCCCACAAGCTAGGGGGCGCGGCCCGCTGCGACGGTCGCGGTCGCTGCTCCAGGCTGGTGCCATGTCCCAGTCCCCCAGCCCCCTCCAGCCCAGCAGCCCGCCGTCCGGAGGCTCCCCCAGCCCCGCCTCCGCCTGCGCCGAGGCCGTTGTTCCGGTTCCCGACGCGGCGGCGGCGGCCCCCGCGGCCTGGTCGCCTCCAACGGAGGCCGGCCGGCCGCCCCAGCCCGTGCTGCCGGGGTTGTGGCTGTTCGCCCCCAGCCGCGACAGCCACGGAGGCAGCGCCTGGTGGCTGGAGCATCCCGATGGCGGCCTGCTGATCGACTGCCCCGGCTGGACCGAGGCCAACCTGGCGTTCCTGGCCCGCCAGGCCGGCGGCCGCATCGTGCTCACCAGCCGTGAGGGCCACGGCCGCTGCCGCCGCTTCCAGCAGGCCCTGGGCTGGCCGGTGCTGGTGCAGGAGCAGGAGGCCTATCTGCTGCCGGGGGTGGAGCGGCTGGAGACCTTCGCCGCCGAGTGGCAGCTCTCGCCGCGGCTGCAGCTGCTCTGGACCCCGGGGCCCACGCCCGGGTCCTGCGTGCTGCTGGCCAGCGGCTGCGGTGTCTCTGGGGCTGCGGACGGATCCGGGGCCGCCCAGCCGGATGACGAGCCGGCTGGCGAGCCGGGCGACATCCTGTTCTGCGGCCGGCTGCTCAGCCCCACCGGCCCCGGCCTGGCGGCGCCGCTGCGCAGCGCCCGCAGCTTCCACTGGGGCCGCTGGCTGCGCAGCCTGGAGGCCCTGCGGCGCCGTCTGCCGCCCCACTCCCCCCGCTGGATCGCCAGTGGGGCGGGGCTTGGGGCCCTGCGCGGCGGCAAGCTGATCGAGGGCGGCCGTGCCGTGCTGGAGGGGCTCGACCTGGAGGCCCTGGCGGCCGCGGCGGCGCCCGCCGGCCCCCAATCCTGAGGCGAATGGCCCCAGATCCACACTCCCGCGGACCTTTTCGGTTGCCGGGCTCGCCGGTGCCCCATACGATTGGCGCGCTGAATTCCAGTGGCAGTCGACGTTCCCTCCGACCTGCCCGGCTCCCGCTGACCCAGAAGGCCTCCCCACTCCGATGAACAAAGCTGACCTCGTCAACCTCGTTGCCGCCCGCACCGAGCTGACCAAGACCGACGTCGCCCAGGTGGTCGATGCCCTGATCGACACGATCATCGACTCCGTCGTCGACGGCAAGAAGGTGTCGATCCTCGGTTTCGGCTCCTTCGAGCCCCGCGACCGCTCCGCTCGCCAGGGCCTGAACCCCAAGACCGGCGAGAAGATCAAGATCGACGCCAAGCGCGTGCCCGCCTTCACCGCCGGCAAGCTGTTCAAGGACAAGGTGCAGGGCGTCGCCTGAGCCCGGACCCGCTGCCTGCAGACCCCCTGAGCCAGGAGCTGCGGAGCTCAGAGCTGCGGCGCGCCCTGCCCCTGCTGCTGCCGCGGACCCTGCGGGAGCAGTTGGAGGCCGGGGCTGAACGTCGTCGCAGCGGTCGACGGGGGCGCTATGCCCCCTCCCCCACCGGGCTCCAGCACCGCGGCAACCTGCGCACCGCCCTGCTCTCCTGGCTGGTGACGCGCCTCCAGGGCGGCGAGTGGCTCCTGCGCCTCGACGACCTGGACACCCCGCGCAATCGGCCCGGTGCTGAGGCCGCGATCCTTGCCGATCTCCGCTGGCTGGGGCTGGCGTGGGATGGGCCGCCGATCCGCCAGAGCGAGCGCACCGGCCTCTACGCGACCGTGCTCTCCAGCTTCCGCGGCGGCGGTGTGCTCTATCCCTGTCGCTGCAGCCGGCGCATCCTGGCCGATGTGTCGGCTCCCCATGGCGCCGCGCCGGTCTATCCCGGCCACTGTCGCGCCAGCCCCCCCCAGCCCGGGCCGGCCCAGTGGGGCGTGCAGCAGGGCCGCCTGCCCAGCTGGCGGCTGGCCCTGGGGCCCGGGCCGCTGGGCTGGCCGGAGCGGCTGGCGGCACCGGGTCAGCTCGATGGCCCGAGCCAGGTGGGCGATGTGGTGCTGCGCCGCTCCGATGGTTTCCTCGCCTACCACCTGGCCACGGCGGTGGATGAGCTGACCCTCGGGATCGCCGATGTGGTGCGCGGCCAGGACCTCTGGAGTTCCACCGGCGCCCAGGTGGCGGTGATGGCGCTCCTCGGCCAGTCGCCTCCCGACTACTGGCACGTGCCGCTCTGGCGTGACGCCGGCGGCCAGCGGCTGGCGAAGCGCAGCGGTTCCGAGGGGCTGGAGGGTCTGCGGGCGCGCGGCCTGGATGGCCCCGGGGTGATCGGCCTGATGGCGGCCAGCCTGGAGCTGGTGCCGGCGGGTGCACGGCTCAGCGCCGACGAGCTGCTGGCGGAGCTGCAGCGGAGGGGTGGCCTTGCCGAGCTGGAGCGGCTGCTCGCTGAGCAGGGCCAGGCACCGGCGGGATAGCCAACAGGCTTAAGGAAGGCTTCGGGATCAAATCCGCGAAACCCGGCCACAGTGACGGCATTCCGATCCAGTTCCCATGGCCCGATTCCCCGATGGCCTACGCCCAGGCGGATCGTTGGCCCCGCCCCGCCTGCAGCTGGTTTCTGCCTCCACCGACCTGGGCGCTTTCGAGCTCTGTGGGCGCTGTGGTGGCAGCGGTGTGCTGCGGACCAACGCCTCCGGCTTCCGCACCTGTCTGGACTGCGTCGGTCAGGGGGCGTCGTCCCGGCTTGAGCTGACCGGGACCCATGAGCCGCCCCTGCGGTTCCGGCCGCGCTCCGCGCCGCGGCCGACGCCGGTGGAGCTCAGCGCTTGGCTTTCTTCTGGCGCCAGATGAAGAAGGCCGCGGTGCCCACCACCACGGCCAGGGGGGCGGCGGTCAGCAGCAGCAGCGCAACGGCGGTCCAGTCGGTATACATGCATCAGGCCAGCGGTCGCTGACCATCTTCTCAGGCAACTCCATGGCCCCAGGGCGCGGCTGCAGGATTCCGCAAGGTGCATCCCGGTTCTCGATGCCGAGGCTGGTCTTCTTGGCGAGGATCTTCTCGATGACACGGCTGTGGCCGCGGCGTCTCGCGCTGGCGACCGCTGTGGCTGGGCTGGCGGCGGCACCGGGGCAGGCGGGCGTGCGCTTCGAGAACTGCCAGCCCACCGCCGATGGCGGCCTCACCTGCGACACCCGCCCCACCGGCAACACCCTGATGGACGACGAGGCGGCCCGCTTCGGCCTGTTCGACGAGGCCAGCCCCGGCTGGAGCGAGTTCAACCCCTACGAGGGCTACGACGACATGTTCGGCGGCAACGAGACCTGAGACGCGGCCGGGAGAGTCCGCTTGGGACCTCCGCCCGGAGCCTCCGCGCTGACCCTCAGCAGATCCTGGGCAGGTGCTCGCCCCGGCCCGGATCCAGCGGCCGGCGCACCCCCAGGCCATTGCGCAGGCTCACGGGAGCCCTGGGCAGGCCGATCAGGCTTCGCTCATCGCCCGCCATGGCCCCTGGGGTCCGCCCGGCGGTGCTGGCCTCCTCCGGCTCCCTGGCGACGCCGATCTGGGCGGCGGCCGCATCGAAGCGGCGGAGCACCGCCAGGGCCGCTTCGGCCTGGCCCTGGGGCAGCAGCAGGGTCAGGCGCCCCTCGTTGGCCATGCTGAGGGGATCGAGCCCCAGCAGGTCGCAGGCGGCCTGCACCGCGGGCGCGATCGGGATGGCGGCCTCCTCCAGCTCCAGCCGCACCCCTGCGGCGCCGGCGATCTCATGCAGGGCGCTGGCCAGGCCGCCGCGGGTCAGGTCCCGCAGGCAGTGCAGCTCCAGGCCCGCCGCCAGCAGGGCCCGCACCGGCTCCAGCAGCGGTGCCAGATCGCTCTCCAGGGGCGTGCGGAAGCCCAGCTCCTCGCGGGCCGCCAGGATCGCCACGCCGTGGCGGCCCAGGTCGCCGCTCACCAGCACCGCATCGCCGGGCCGCACCGCCGCCGGACCGATCGTGAGGCCGTGGCTCACCCGGCCGATGGCGGCGGTGTTGATGAAGATCCCATCGCCCTTGCCCCGCTCCACCACCTTGGTGTCGCCGGTGACCACGGCCACGCCGCAGGCGGCGGCTTCGCGGCGGATCGAGGCCAGCACCCGCTCCAGGCAGGCGATCGGCAGGCCCTCCTCCAGGATCAGCCCCAGGCTCAGGGCCAGGGGCTCGGCGCCGGCCATGGCCAGGTCGTTGACGCTGCCGATCACCGCCAGTCGGCCGATGTCGCCGCCCGGGAAGACCAGCGGCCGCACCACGTAGGAGTCGGTGGTGAAGGCGAGCCGGCCGCCGGGGGCCGGCAGCAGGGCGGCATCGTGCAGCACCCCATTGGCCGGGCCGAAGGCGGGCACGATCAGTTCGCGGATCAGCTGCTGGCTGAGGCTGCCGCCGCCGCCATGGGCCAGCTGGATGCAGGGCTCACCGGGGGAGCCATGGGGCGTGCGCATGGCTCAGCGGTGGTAGCGGTAGTAGGCCGCACAGGCGCCCTCGCCCGACACCATCGGCGCCCCGAGGGGGTGCTCGGGCGTGCAGGCCGTGCCGAAGCTGGGGCAGGCCTGGGGCTTCTTCAGGCCCTGCAGCACCAGGCCGCTGATGCAGGCCGCCGGAGAGGCCACCCGTGGGGCGGATGGCCCCAGCCTGGCGGCCAGGGTGTCGTAGGGCGGCCGCAGCTCCAGGCCGCCGGCAGGGATCAGGCCCAGCCCTCGCCACTCCCGATCGACGGGCCGGAACACCCGCTGCAGCAGGGCACGGGCGCCGGCGTTGCCCTCGGGTCTGGCCGCTTGGCGGTAGGCGTTCTCCACCCGGTGTTCTCCCCGCTCCAGCTGCCGCACGGCCGCCAGCATCCCGCCCAGCAGCTCCTCGGGCTCGAAGCCCGTCACCACGATCGGGCGGCGGTGTCGCGCGGCGATGGCCCCGTACTCCCCGTCGCCCATCACGGTGCAGACATGGCCGGCGGCCAGGATCGCCTGCACCCGGCAGGCGGGGTCGGCCAGCATCACCTCCAGCACCGGCGGCACCCGCACGTGGGCCACCAGCAGCTCCAGGTTGGCCAGCCCCTCGGCCAGGGCCCGCTTGGCCAGCAGGGCCGTGGCCGGGGCGGTGGTCTCGAACCCCACCGCGAAGAACACCACCCGCCGCTCCGGGTGGCGGCGGGCGATGGCCAGCACGTCGAGGGGGGAGTAGACGACGCGCACATCGCCGCCCTGGGCCCGCTGCTCCAGCAGGTCCGAGCCGGAGCTGCCCGGCACCCGCAGCATGTCGCCGAAGGAGCAGAGGATCACCTCCGGCCGGGCCGCCAGGGCCAGGGCCTGCTCGATCCGCTCGGCATCGGTGACGCAGACCGGACAGCCGGGCCCGTGGATCAGGCTCAGCTGGGGCGGCAGCAGTTGGTCGAGGCCGTGGCGCAGGATCGCGTGGGTCTGGCCGCCGCAGACCTCCATCAGGGTCCAGGGGCGGCTGCAGCTGGCGTGGAGCTCCTCCAGCAGGGCCTGGATCCGGCGCAGGCTGCCTGCTTTGGCGTTGGTGCTGGCGTTCCCGTCGCCGCTGCTGTGGACCCCCGCCAGTTCCCTGCTCAGCTCCATGGGGTGCCATCCGTGAGGTGGCTGTAGCTGCCCACGGCGCGCATGTACTGGGCCCGCTCGAAGGCCTCGGGATCCGGGCAGCGGGCCTGGCTGAGGCAGCCCCGCAGCTCGTCGAGCGAGCCGTAGCCATGCTCCTCCAGCCACTGGGTTAGCCCGTCGCTGACCCGCCGCAGCTGTCCGGGGCCATGGCGCAGCAGGGCCGCCACCAGCTGGGTGGTGCTGGCCCCCACCATCAGCATCCGCACCACATCGGCAGCGGTGCTGAGGCCGCCGCTGGCCGCCAGATCCAGCCCCAGACGGCCGTGCAGCAGACCGATCCAGCGCAGCGGCAGGCGCTGGTCGGCCTCGCCGCTGAGCTTCAGGTGGGAGCGGGTCTCCAGGGTCTCGATGTCGATGTCGGGCTGGTAGAAGCGGTTGAACAGCACCAGGCCCGCCGCGCCGGCGGCCTCCAGCTGGCGGGCGAAGTGGGCCAGGCTCGTGTACCAGGGGCCCAGCTTCACCGCCACGGGCAGCGGCACCGCGGCGCACACCTCCCGCACCACCGCCAGCTGTTCGGCCTCCAGGTCACTGCCGCTGCGGGAGCCGTCCGTGGGCACGGCGTAGAGGTTGAGCTCGATGGCGCTGGCCCCCGCCTCGGCCACGGCGAGGGCCGCCTGGCGCCAGTGGCCGGGGTGCACCCCATTCAGGCTGGCGATCACGGGAATCGACAGGCACTGGCGGGCGGCGCGGATCACCGCCAGGTAGCCGTCAAGGCCCAGGTGCACCGGATCGGTGCTGGGCAGGTAGCTGAGGGACTCGGCATAGCTCTCACTGCCGATCTGCTGGTGGTGCTGCCATTCCTGCCAGTCGCGCTCGATCTGTTCGAGGAACAGCGAGTGCAGCACCACCGCCGCCGCCCCCTGCTCCTCCAGCTGGGGTAGCAGGGCGGGATCGCCGCTCAGGGGTGCCGCCGCACCCACCACCAGCGGCGAGCGCAGCTCCAGGCCCAGCCAGCGGCTGGCGAGGGGATGGGGGCTCATGGTGTCGGCTCCTCGGATCCGCCGCCGGCCAGGCGCTGGTACTGCTCCCAGCGCTGCTGCGCCTCCGCCTGGGCCTCGCGGGCCAGCTGGCGGGCCTGCTCCGGCTGGCTGTAGCGCAGCATGCGGAAGCGGTTCTCGCCGGCCATCGCCTCCGCCATCGGCAGGTGGGGGGCGCGGGAATCCAGCACGAGGGGCGGCAGGCCCTGCTCCCTGCGGCGCGGGTCATGGCGGTAGAGCAGCCAGCGGCCCGAGTCCACCGCCTGCTTCTGGTGCGCCATGCCCTGGGCCATGGCGATGCCGTGGGCGATGCAGTGGGAGTAGGCCAGGATCAGCGAGGGCCCCGGGAAGGACTCCGCCTCCAGGAACACCCGCAGCGTGTGCTCATCGCGGGCCCCCATGGCCACGCTCGCCACGTAGACGTCGCCGTAGGTCATGGCGATCAGGCCCAGATCCTTCTTGGCAGTCTGTTTGCCGCCGCTGGCGAACTTGGCCACGGCCCCCTTGGGGGTCGCCTTTGACATCTGGCCGCCGGTGTTGGAGTACACCTCCGTATCGAGCACCAGCAGGTTGACGTCCTCGCCGCTGGCCAGCACCTGGTCGATGCCGCCGAAGCCGATGTCGTAGGCCCAGCCGTCGCCGCCGATGATCCAGACGCTGCGCTTCACCAGATCGCCCGCCAGCTCCCGCAGGGCCGTCAGGCGGGGCCGGAGTGGGCTGGGGCCTCCGCCGGCCAGAAGCTGATCGAGCAGCCGCTCCAGCTCCGCCACCCGCTGGCGCTGCTCGTGGATGCCGGCATCATCGCCCTGATCGGCCTGCAGCAGCGCCTCGGCCAGGGCCGGCGGCAGGGTGCCGCTCAGCTCCCGCAGCAGCCGTTGGGCGGTGGCCTGCCGCTGGTTGAAGGCCACCCGGAAGCCGAGGCCGAATTCGGCGTTGTCCTCGAACAGGGAGTTGCTCCAGGCCGGGCCACGGCCCTCCGCATTGGTGGTGTAGGGGGTGGTGGGCAGGTTGCCGCCGTAGATCGAGGAGCAGCCCGTGGCGTTGGCGATCACCATCCGATCGCCGAACAGCTGGGTGGCGAGCTTGATGTAGGGCGTCTCGCCGCAGCCGGCGCAGGCGCCGGAGAACTCGAACAGGGGCCGCTGCAGCTGCTGCTCGTTGATGTGGCGCAGGTTCAGGGCGGTGCGCCCGGGGTCGGGCAGCTGCAGGAAGAAGTCCCAGTGGCTGCGGCTCTGCTGGCGCAGCGGCCGCTGCGGCGCCATGTTGATCGCCTTGCGGCGCGGCTCGCTGCGGTCCCGCGCCGGACAGACCTCCACGCAGAGGCTGCAGCCGGTGCAGTCCTCCCCGGCCACCTGGATCGTGAAGCTCTGGCCCTGCCCGTGGGCATCGCGGGCGGCGGCGCTGCGGAAGCCCTCCGGCGCCGCCGCCAGGGCCTCGGGGGCGCACGTCTTGGCGCGGATCACGGCGTGGGGACACACCATCACGCACTTGCCGCACTGCACGCACAGGTCGGGCTCCCACACGGGGATCGCCTCGGCGATGTTGCGCTTCTCCCACTGGGCGGTGCCGCTGGGGAAGCTGCCGTCGCAGGGGAGGGCGCTCACGGGCACGGTATCGGCCTGGCGGCGCAGCTGGGGCAGCACCAGCTCGCGCACGAAGGCGGGCGCCGCCGCCAGGTGCGCGGGCAGCGGCAACGGCTCGGGGGTGATTCCGGGTGCAGGGGTGGCGCCGCCTGGGGCGTCAGTACCGGCCACCTCAGCCGCGGTCGGCAGCGGCGTGATCTCCTTCAGCCCGCCCAGGGCGGCCTGCACCGCCGCCAGGTTGCTGGCCACCACCGCCTCCCCCTTCTTTCCGTAGCTGTGGCGGATGGCGGCCTCGATCGCCGCCAGGGCGTCGGCCATCGGCATCACGCCGGCCAGGGCGAAGAAGCCCGTCTGCATCACGGTGTTGATCGTGCGGCCCAGGCCGTGGGCCTGGGCGATGGCCGAGGCGTTCACCGCAAACACCCGCAGCCCCCTGGCCTGGATGCCCCGCTGCACCCGCCCGGGAATGTGGGCCCAGCACTGCTCGGGCTCCCAGGGGCTGTTGAGCAGCAGCGTGGCGCCGGGGGCCGCCACGGCCAGCAGGTCGAACTGCTCCAGGAAATCCCAGTGGTGACACGCCACCAGCTGGGCCTGGCGGATCAGGTAGGTGGAGCGGATCGGCTGCGGCCCGAAGCGCAGGTGCGACACCGTGACCGACCCCGACTTCTTCGAGTCGTAGACGAAGTAGCCCTGGGTGTAGAGATCCGTTCCCTCGCCGATGATCTTGATGGCGTTCTTGTTGGCCCCCACGGTGCCATCGGAGCCCAGGCCGTAGAACACGGCGCGGAACGTCTCCGGCGCTTCGGTGTCGAAGCTCTCCTCGACAACCAGGGAGCGGTGGGTCACGTCGTCGGTGATGCCCACCGTGAAGTGGTTGAGCGGCGGGGTGGCGCCCAGGTTGTCGAGCACGGCCTTCACCATCGCCGGGGTGAACTCCTTGGAGGCCAGGCCGTAGCGGCCGCCCACCACCCGGGGCAGGGGGGTGCCGGCGCGGGCCGGCCAGTGTTCGGCCAGGGCCGCCACCACGTCGAGGTAGAGGGGTTCGCCGAGGCTGCCGGGCTCCTTGCAGCGATCCAGCACCGCCACGGCCCGCACGCAGGCCGGCAGGGCCGCCACGAGCTGTTCGGCCGGGAAGGGCCGGTAGAGGCGCAGCTTCAGCACCCCCACCCGTTCGCCCTGCTCCTGCAGCGCCGCCACCGCCTCGGCGGCGGCCTCGCAGCCCGAGCCCATCAGCACCACCACCCGCTCGGCCTCGGGGTGACCCTCGAACTCCACCAGCCCGTAGCGGCGCCCCGTCAGGGCGGCGAAGCGGTCCATGGCGGACTGCACCAGCTGCGGTGTGGCGTCGTGGAAGCGGTTAGCGGCCTCGCGGGCCTGGAAGCAGAGGTCCGGGTTCTGGCTGGTGCCGCGGATCACCGGGTGGTCGGGGGAGAGGCCCCGGGCCCGGTGGGCGGCGATCAGCTCGGCGGGGATCAGCTGGTGCAGCAGGGCGTCGTCGAGCAGCGCCACCTTCTGGATCTCGTGGGAGGTGCGAAAGCCGTCGAAGACGTGCAGGAAGGGCACCCGGGCCGCCAGGGTGGCGGCGGTGGCGATGGCGGCGAAGTCGCCGCTCTCCTGCACGGAGGCCGAACAGAGCAGGGCGCAGCCGGTGCCGCGGGCGGCCATCACGTCGGAGTGGTCGCCGAAGATCGAGAGGGCCGAGGTGGCGAGTGCCCGGGCGGCCACGTGGATCACGGCGGCGGTGAGTTCGCCGGCGATCTTGTAGAGGTTGGGCAGCATCAGCAGCAGCCCCTGGGACGCCGTGAAGGTCGTCGTCAGGGCGCCGGCCTGCAGGGCGCCATGGACCACCCCGGCGGCGCCGGCCTCGCTCTGCATCTCCACCACCGCCGGCACGGTGCCCCAGAGGTTGGGGCGGCCCTCGCTGGCCCAGGCATCGGCCCACTCGCCCATCGGCGAGGCGGGAGTGATCGGGTAGATCGCCATCACCTCGTTGAGCCGATAGGCCACCCGGGCCACGGCCTCGTTGGCATCGAGGCTGGCCAGCTCCGGGGCCGTTCGGGGGGCCGCGGCCGGGGCGCGGGAGGCGGTGGCGGTCATGGGAATGGGGCGGCGGCCTGGCGCATCAGCTCGGCGTCGTCGCCATCGAGCACGGTCAGGGCGAGGCCGGCGTGCACCAGCAACTGGTCGCCCACCCGGGCCTCGGGCACGCAGGCCAGGCTCACCTGGCGCAGGATCCCCGCGAAGCTCACCTCCCCCTGGCGCCAGAGCGGGTCGGGATGGGGCTCGATGCTCACCAGTTCACCCGGGACCGCCAGGCACATCGCTGTCTGCCGAGGTGTTGTCCTCTCTATAGCCATCCCGCTTCGGCGGGCCAAGGCCACCGCGGGGTTGCTTCATCCGGTTCCGGTTTCTCCGCCAGCAGCTGGCCCAGGGCGATGGCCCCGTCGTTGCAGGGCAGCTGACGGGGCCAGAGCGGGGTGATGCCGCGCCGGTGCAGCTCGGCGCAGGCGAGCTCCAGCAGCAGGGCGTTCTGGAAGCAGCCGCCCGCCAGCAGCAGCTGCCGGGCGCCCAGGGCGCTGGCCAGCTCGCCCAGGGCTGAGGCCAGGGCGCGGTGGAAGCCCAGGGCGATGGCGCCGCGGTCGCGGCCGTTGGCCAGGTCGGCGAGGATCACCTCCAGCAGGGGTTGCCAATCCAGCTGCCTGGGTTCGCCGGCAGCGGCGGCCCGCAGGATCAGGTGGCCATCGCCGGCCCCCCCAGCCAGCATCGTCTGCGCCCTCTCCTCGGGACCGGCTGCTGGCCATGGCGTCTGGTCGCCACGGCGTCCATCCCGACCCTCCCGCTCCCAGGCCGCCGTGGCCAGTCCCTCCAGGGCCATGGCGGCCTGGCCCTCGTAGCTGCAGCGCTGCACCAGGCCCAGCAGGGAGGCCACCGCATCGAACAGGCGACCCACGCTGGAGCACAGGGGCGCCCGGGCTGCTGCGGCAGCGCTGGGGCAATCCAGCAGGCCGTGCAGCACCGTGAGCTCCTCGGCTGTGAAGGCCGCCAGGCTGGCCAGGCCCCTGGCCTGCAGCGCCTCCAGGCCCGTGGCGCCCAGGCCGGCATGGAGCAGTCCCAGGGCCGCCCGCCGAGGCTCCCGGGCCGCCGTTTCACCGCCTGGTAGCCGGAAGGGGCGCAGCCGCGCCAGCCGCTGGTAGCCCGTCGGCGTGATCAGCAGGGCCTCGCCGCCCCAGAGGGTGCCGTCATCGCCGTGGCCGGAGCCGTCCCAGGCCACCCCCAGCTGGGGGCCCGCCAGGCCGTGTTCGGCCGCGCAGGCCAGTAGGTGGGCGTGGTGGTGCTGCACGGGCACCAGCGGCAGGCCCTCCCGGGCCGCCAGGGCCTGGGCCAGCCGGGTGGACACGTAGCCCGGGTGGCCGTCGCAGCGCAGGGCGGCGGGGCTCACGCCCTGGCGCTTCAGCCAGGCCGCCAGGGTGCGCTGCAGGTGGGCGGAGCCCGCCTCGCTCTCCAGGTTCCCGAGGGCGGGGCTGAGCAGTGCGAGGCGCCTGCCGCCCGCGGCCTGGAGCCCCAGGGCGAAGCTGGCCTTGATCTGGGCGCCGAGGGCCAGCACCGCGCCCGTTCCGGTATCTGTCCGGTCCGTGGTGTTCCCCCCCGCTAGCTCCAGAGCGATGGGGGCACTGCCCCGCCCCTGGCGCAGCAGCAGCGGATGGCCGCCCGCGACGCGGGCCACCCCGTCGTCGATCGGGTTGACGATGGCCAGGCCATGGCTCAGTACCCCGTCGGCGAGGGCGGCCAGCACGGCGCTGTCGCCCACGGCATCCGAGGCCAGGGGCTCGCCGGAGTGGTTGGCGCTGGTGGCCACCACCGGCCCGCCGACGGCCTCCAGCAGCAGGTGGTGCAGGGCGCTGCTGGGGCGCATCACCCCCAGCCAGGCGCTCCCGTTGGTCACGCCGGCGGCGATCGGCGGTGGCGTGCGCGGGTGCAGCAGCACGATCGGGGCGGCCGCCGAGTCGACCAGGGCCGCCTCCTCCGGGCTGGGGTGGCCGTGGGCCTCGATCCACTCCCGGGAAGCCATCAGGGCCAGGGGCTTGTCGGGTCGGCCCTTGCGGCGGCGCACCTCCGCCACGGCCGCGGCGTTGCCCGCCTCCACCAGCAGCTGGAAGCCCCCCACCCCCTGCAACGCCACGATCCGCCCGGCGCGCAGGGCCGCGGCGGCCGCCGCGATGGCGGTCTGGTTGGTTGCTTGGGCCCCTTGGCCGGCCTGGATGCCGGGATCCGAATCCAGCCCGGCGGCAGGCGCGCGGCTCCGGTCCAGTTCCCGCCAGGCCAGCCGCGGCCCGCAGGCCGGACAGCTCAGGGTCTGGGCGTGGAAGCGGCGATCGGCCGGGTCGCCGTACTCCCGGCGGCAGGCCGCACACAGCGGGAAGTCCGCCAGGCTGGTGTTGTCGCGCTCGAAGGGCAGACGCCGCAGCAGGCTGTAGCGGGGGCCGCAGTCGGTGCAGCTGATCAAGGGATAGCCGTGGCGGCGGTTGCCGGGATCGCGCAGCTCCGCCAGGCAGGCCTCACAGGTGGCCAGATCCGGCAGCACCAGGGCCCGGGCCGCCGCCGCTGTTTCGGACGTGGCCCCACCGGCCCGCCCGGGGGCCACCGCGGTGGAGGGGGCGATGCGCATCCCCGCCGGTTCCCCCTGGCTGCTCCCCCAGCGGACCTCCAGCCGGTCGATCCGGCAGTGGGCCGGTGGGCTCTCGGGCAGGGCCGCCAGAAAGCGCTCCAGCGCCGGGCGTTCCCCCTCCAGGGCCACGGCGGCGCCATCGGGGCCGTTGGCCACCCAGCCCCGCAGCCCCAGCTCCGTGGCCAGCCGGTGCACCCAGGGCCGGAAGCCCACCCCCTGCACCAGCCCCTCCAGCTGGAGCTCCAGGCGCTGCGGCGCTGCCGGCCCCACCCCCCGACTCCCCCCCTCCATGCCGGGCTCAGCCGTGGACGTGGCTGGAGCCATGGCCATGCTGGTGCGCCCGCGCCTGCAGCCCCCGCTGGCGCCGCTGTTGCTCCAGCCAGCCGATCAGCTCCGCCAGCCCCGCGCCGCTGCGGGCCGACACCTCGAACAGCCGGGCCCGCGGCGCGATCGCCGCCAAGTTGGCCAGCGCCTCGTCGCGTCGGAAGTCCACCGCCTCGGCCAGGTCGATCTTGTTGAGCAGCACGGCATCGGCGCTGCGGAACAGGCCCGGGTACTTGAGCGGCTTGTCCTCCCCCTCCGTCACCGACAGCACCGCCAGGCGCAGGTGTTCCCCCAGGTCGAAGCCGGTGGGGCACACCAGGTTGCCCACGTTCTCGATCACCAGCAGTTCCATGCCGGTGGCGTCGAGCTGGGCGAAGGCCCGCTCCACCAGGTGGGCCTCCAGGTGGCAGAGGTCGCCGGTGCGGATCTGCACGGCCCGGGCGCCGGCGGCCTGCAGGCGGCGGGCGTCGTTGTCGGTGGCCAGATCGCCCACGATCACCCCCACCGGCGGCCGGGACCAGCGCGCCGCCAGCTGCTCCAGCAGGGCCGTCTTGCCGGAGCCGGGGGCCGAGAGCAGGTTGAGGGCCAGCAGGCCGTGCTGCTCGAAGTGGTGGCGGTTGGCGGCGGCCTGCAGGTCGTTGCGCTCCAGCAGTCGGCGCTGCAGGGTGAGCTGGCGGGTTGGACTGGGTGCGATCTCCGCAGGCGCGCCCCTGGCAGCCGCGGCTTCCGCGCCACCCCCGCGGATCGTCGCTTCATTGCAGCCACAGGTGCCGCACATCAGGACACCTCCAGGCCCACCAACTCCAGCTCCCGGCCCCGCAGGAGGCGGCTGGCCAGGTGGCCGCAGCGGGGGCAGGCGTGGATCACATCGACGGGGCGGAACTCCTGCCCGCAGTCTGGGCAGAAGCAGACGGTGGGCACCACCTCGAGATCCAGCGTGATCGGGCCCCCGCACAGCTCCGCGTCGTCCGGCTGGCCATCGCCCTGGCGATCGGCCGCTCCCATCACCACCGCAAACGCCAGGCGCAGGGCCTCGGGATCCACCCCGGCCTGGCTGCCGACCCGCAGCTGCAACCCGTGGATGCGGCGGGCGCCCTGGGCCCGCGCCTCCTGCACGGCGAGGCGGCGCAGTTCTTCCATCAGGGCGAGTTCATGCATGGCGCGCCCAGGCCGTGAGCAGGTCCAGGGCCTCCGCCAGGCGGGCGCTGGCACCGGGGCTGAGCTCCTCGCCGAAGCCGGTGGTGCTGGCGGCGATCGGAATCAGCAGCTGCCAGCTCGGCGGGCAGGTGCCGTGCAGCGTGGAAGTGAGGGCCAGGAGGGCGGCGGGTGTGGCGTGGTGGGTCAGGGGCGTGCGCGTGCTGGCGTTGGCGGGGTGCAGCGGCTCCAGGCGCAGGGGCTCCAGACCCGCGGGCCCCGAGCCCGCCGCCGCCGTGATCACCGCATCCACCAGCACCACGGCGCCGGCCGCGGCGATCGGCTCCACCAGCTCGGGGGTGAGCTGCTGCACCGCCAGTGCCTCCAGCCCCACCAGCGCGCCGGCCGCCACCCGGGCCGCCAGGGTCTCGGCCACGCGCCAGCCCACGCCGTCGTCCTGGCGCAGGCTGTTGCCGATGCCGATCACCAGTCGCCCGGCTCCCATGGCTCAATCCCGCCGCAGCACGTCGCGCAGCTGGCCATCGGCGCCCACCAGCTCCACCAGCAGCGGCATCTGGCCGGCGGCGTGGGTGGAGCAGGAGAGGCAGGGATCGAAGCAGCGGATGCCCGCCTCCACCCGGTTCAGCAGCCCTTCCGTCAGCCGCACGCCGCTGAGGTAGTGGCGGGCGATCTGGGTCACGGTGCGGTTCATGGCGCCGTTGTTCTGGCCCGTGGCGATGATCAGGTTCACCGCCTCGATCAGGCCGTTGTCGTCCACCCGGTAGTGGTGGAACAGGGTGCCCCGCGGCGCCTCGCTCACCCCCACTGCCTCGTGGGCGTTCACGCCGGCCCGGGCGCGCACGTGGGTCGCCGTGATCGTGGGATCGTCGAGCAGCTGCTGCATCTGCTCCAGGCAGGCCACGATCTCGATCAGGCGGGCCAGGTGATACAGAAACGAGGCCGTCACCACCCGGCCGCCCCGCTGGCGCAGTTCCAGCAGTTCGCGGTCGGCCTGCTCCGTGCCGATGCGCTCGCACAGGTTGAGCCGGGCCAGGGGGCCGACGCGGTAGCTGCCCGCCTCCGGCCCCAGGGCCCTCACGTAGGGGAACTTCAGGTAGCTCCAGGGCTCCACCGCCTCGGCCAGGAAGGAGGCGTAGTCGTCTTCCCGCAGGCCATCGGCCACCACGGCTCCCGCGCTGTCGACGATGCGGATGCCGCAGCCGGCCTCGGCGCCGCGGTGGTGCTCCCAGAGGCCGCCCGGGCCCACAAGGCCGAGGAAGAGCGAGGGGAAGTTTCCGAAGACGCCCAGCTCTTCGCCCAGCTGGGTGTCGAGCAGGGTCTTGAACAGGCCCAGGGCCCGCTCGGTGATGGCGAAGGCCTCCGGCAGCCCGGCCTGGATCCGCCGCCGCGTCTCCTCGCTGAGGGGCTCCCGCACCCCCCCCGGCACCGACCAGGCGGCGTGGATCTTGCGCCCCCCCAGGGCCTCGATCACCCCCTGGCCGAACTGGCGCAGGCGGATGCCGGCGCGGGCCAGATCGGGATCGGCGGCGATCAGGCCGAACACGTTGCGACGGGCCGGGTCGCTGTCCCAGCCCAGCAGGAAATCGGGGCTGCTGAGGTGAAAGAACGAGAGGGCATGGCTCTGGGTGAGCTGGGCCAGGTTCATCAGCCGCCGCAGCTTCTCGGCCGTGGGCGGGATCGTCACCGCCAGGATCTTGTCGCCGGTCTTGGCGGCCGCCAGCAGGTGACTCACCGGGCAGATGCCGCAGATCCGCGCCGTGATCGCCGCCATCTCGGTGAAGGGCCGGCCTTCGCAGAACCTCTCGAAGCCCCGGTATTCCGTCACATGGAAGCGGGCCGTCTCCACGGCGCCCGCCGCATCGAGCTGGATCGTGATCTTGGCGTGGCCCTCGATGCGGGTCACCGGGTCGATGGTGATCGTGCGGCGGGGCGGGTCCATGGCGGGTCGGGGCGGCTGGGAGACGTGGGGTGGGTGGATCCGGAGAGTGACGGCGTCAGGTGGGCGGCTCAGCCGAAGCGGATCCGATCCGCACCGCTCAGCTCGGGCCAGCCGCCCTGCAGCAGCGGCTCCAAGGCCGCGCGGATGCGGGCCGCCGACGGCGGACAGCCCGGCAGGTAGAGCTCCACCGGCACCAGCTCGTGCACCGGCAGTACCCGCTCCAGCAGCTCCGGCACGATGCCGGGGGTGTGGGGCAGCTGGCCGCTGCCGTCGGCGAGGTCGAGGTAGGCCTTGCGCAGCACCGGATCGGTGCCCTGGAGCATGTTGCGCATGCCGGGGATGTTGGCGGTGATGGCGCAGTCGCCGAAGCTGATCAGCACGCGGGTGCGGGCGCGCACTTGCTGCAGCAGCTCCAGGTTGTCGCTGTTGGCCACGCCGCCCTCCACCAGGCACACGTCGACGTTGTCGGGGTAGGTCTTCACGTCGGAGCCCACCGGGCTGTAGACGATCTCGGCCTGGTCGGCGAGCTCCAGCAGCCACTCGTCGAGGTCGAGGAACGACATGTGGCAGCCGGAGCAGCCCGCCAGCCAGACCGTGGCCAGGCGCAGCTTGGTGTGGTTGTCGCGGGGGGTACCACCGGCGGGAGGGCTGCTGGTCATGGGTCCCACTCCTGGTGCCGGCGGGCGTGGACCAGGGCCTGCAGCCGGGCCGGCTCGCCGTGCTTCTCGGCGGTGGTGTCGCCCTTGTGGAACAGGGCGCCGGTGGGGCAGACCTGCACGCACTTGCCGCAGTCGGTGCAGGCGTCCACGGAGCCCCAGGGCTCCTCCAGGCCGGCGATGATCCGGCAGTGCTCGCCGCGCCAGCCCACGTCCCACACGTGGGCGCCCTCCACCTCGTCGCAGACGCGCACGCAGCGGGTGCAGAGCACGCAGCGGTTGTGGTCGAGGCCGAAGGAGGGGTGGGAGAGGTCGACGTGGCGGTCGGGGAAGCGGTAGGGCAGGCGGCTGTGGTCCATGCCCGTGGTCACCGCCAGGTCCTGCAGCTCGCAGTGGCCGTTGGCCACACAGATGGCGCACACGTGGTTGCCCTCGGTGAACAGCAGCTCCACCACGGTGCGGCGGATGTCCTGCAGCCGCGGCGTCGCCGTGTGCACCACCATTCCCTCGCCGGCGGGCGTGATGCAGGCGGGCAGGAGCTTGTCGGTGCCCTCGATCTCCACCAGGCAGAGCCGGCAGGCGGCCACGGGCGAGAGGCCCTCCAGGTGGCAGAGGGTGGGGATGGCGATGCCGGCCTCCCGGGCCGCCTGCAGCAGCGTCGTGCCCTCGGGCACGGCCAGGTCACGCCCGTCGATCCGCAGGGTATGCACGCTCATGGCGCCACCTCCTGGCTACTCCCCGGCTCAGGTCGCAGCAGGGCCAGGTAGTCGCCGCGGAAGTGGCGCAGGGTGCTGAGCACCGGCTTGGGGGCGCTCTGGCCCAGGCCGCAGAGGCTGGTGTCCTTCACCATGTGGCAGAGGCTCTCCAGCTGGGCCAGGTCTACGGCGCTGGCCTCGCCGGCCAGGTGCTTCTGCAGCAGCGCGTGCAGCTGCACGGTGCCCGCCCGGCAGGGGATGCACTTGCCGCACGACTCCTCGCGGCAGAAGGCCATGAAGAAGCAGGCCACATCCACCATCGAGGTGGTGTCGTCCATCACCACCATGCCGCCCGAGCCCATGATCGAGCCGAGCTCCTGCAGGCTCTCGTAGTCCACCGGCGTGGCGAGCCGGTCCGCCGGCACGCAGCCCCCCGAGGGGCCGCCGGTCTGCACCGCTTTGATGGCGCGGCCGCCTGGGGCGCCGCCGCCCATCGTTTCCACGATCGTGGCGATGGGGGTGCCCATCGGCACCTCCAGCACGCCGGCCAGGCGCACGTCGCCGGTGAGGGAGAACACCTTGGTGCCGCCGCTGTGGGCCGTGCCGATGGCGGCGTAGGCCTCGGCGCCGAGGGCCAGCAGCGGCGGAATGTTGGCGAAGGTCTCCACGTTGTTGATCAGGGTCGGCAGGCCGAACACCCCCACCTCCGCCGGGTAGGGCGGCCGGGGCCGCGGCACGCCGCGCCGACCCTCGATCGAGTGGATCAGGGCCGTCTCCTCGCCGCACACGAAGGCGCCGGCCCCCACCCGCAGCTCCAGCTGGAAGCTGAAGGCGCTGCCGGCGATGGCCGCCCCCAGCAGGCCGTGGTCTTCCGCCTGGGCGATGGCGGTGCGCAGGTGGGCGATCGCCAGCGGGTATTCGGCCCGCACGTAGATGAAGCCGCGGCTGGCCCCCACGGCCCAGGCCGCAATCGCCATGCCCTCCAGCAGCCGGTGCGGGTCGCCCTCCAGCACGCTGCGGTCCATGAAGGCGCCGGGGTCGCCCTCGTCGGCGTTGCACACCACCACCTTCTCGCGGCCGGGCATGCGCGCCACCGTGGCCCACTTGAGGCCGGTGGGATAGCCGCCGCCGCCCCGGCCCCGCAGGCCGCTGCGGCGCACCTGCTCGATCACGGCCTCGGGGCTGTCCTGCTGCAGCACGCGACGCAGCTGGCCGTAGGTGCCGGCGGCGAGGGCCTCCGCGATCGACTCCGGATCGATGCGGCCGCAGTGCTCCAGCACCAGGCGCCGCTGCAGGCGGAAGAAGGGCTGCTCCAGGTCGATCGGCCGGGTGCCGGGCGGTGTCCAGCTCCCCAGGTCCGCGTCGGGGCCCAGGGTGGCGAGGCTGACCGCCACGGCCTCCACGCCCCCCGGGGTGAGGCCCCCGAACAGCCGGCGGCCGGAGGCGCTCTCCAGCTCCAGCAGGGCCCCTTCGCTGCAGGGGCCGAGGCAGCCCACGCCCTTGAGGGTCAGCCCGCTGGCGGGATCGTCCGGGCCGGCGGCTGCGATCGCCGCGGCGAGCTGCTCCCGCAGGGCGCTGCCGCCGCAGCCGGCGCAGCCGGCCGCCGTGCACACCCGCAGGGTGGCGCTCATCGCCGCAGCTCCCGCAGGCGCGCCAGCACGCTGGCGGGGGTCTGGTGGTTCCACACCTGTCCGTCCACCACCACCAGCGGGGCGCCGCCGCAGGTGCCCACGCAGCGCACGGTGCTCAGTTCAATGGCCCCGGCGCCGGCCGCCTCCGCGGCCCCCCCGGGGGCTAGCTCCCCCTCCAGGGCCCGCACCAGGGCCTCCGCTCCCTTCACGTGGCAGGCCGTGCCGGTGCACACCACGCAGCTGTGGGCCGCCGGCGGCCTGAAGCGGAACAGGTGGTAGAAGCTGGCGGTGCCCTGCACCCGGCTGAGGGGCAGCCGCAGGGCCGTGGCCACGTGGCGCAGCAGGGCCGGCGTGAGCTGGCCGTGCAGTTCCTGGGCCCGGTTGAGCACCTCGATCAGTCCGTCCGGCCGATGGCCGTGGCGCCGAAGGACGGCCTCCAGCTCAGGGAAGGCGTCGCTGCCGGATGGGCCGGCGGGTTCCGGGCTCGCCTTTCGGCTCAGTTCCAGGATCGCCTCTCGGCTCAATCCAAGGCTCGCCTCTCGGCTCGACACGATGCTGCGTTCGGTTGCCATGGGGCCCGGCTGGCCGCTGGCTTCACCGTAGGCAGGGTGGCGCCGATCGCCAGTGTGTTGAGCGTCGGGCTGCCCGGCGGTCCCTTACCGCCTGGACGGTCTGAATTTGGTTACAGCTCCCACAGATCGGGTGCCTGTCTTACTCCCAGCTGCCTAAAGTTAGGGGGTTGCTCTACCCAGTGTGAGGTAGTCGTGCAGGCGTCAATCGTGCTGGCCCAGGTCCGCAGAACCCAGGATTCCGTCCAGCTGCTGGTGGAGGGCGGGCTGGATGACGTTGAGGGCCAGTTCGCTGCCGAGGCCCAGGAGGCCCTGCTGCGGGCTGAAACTTGTATCGCCGCGGTCCTGGAGGCCCAGGCTGCAGGCCTCGGCCAGCGGCTGGGTCAGCTGCCCTCGCTCAGGTAGCGCTCCAGGAAGCACCCCTTGGGCAGGCTGGTGCCGGGCCGGAATTCAAGCCCGATCAGGGTTTCGTGCCCTTCCTGTCTGATCCAGGAGAGGGTGGCCCGCAGCCGCAGGCTGTCGCGGTTGAGCGGGTCGTAGAGCCGCACCGAGAGACTTTCGGCCGCTGGGATCGCCACCTCCTGGGCCCGGGAGATCAGGCACAGGCCGCCGCGGCTGATGTCCCAGAGCGTCACATCCCAGCAGCCGCCGTTGAGCGACTGCAGTTCGCCGGTGGGGGCGTTGCGCAGCACGGTCTTGCGGCGATGGCTGCGCTGGCTGCCCTTGCCGTTGCGGTTGGCGCCGCCGCCAGCGTCCCCCTTGTCAGGGTCGGGCTTCTTGGAGCTAGTGCCGATGCCGAAGAAGGAGAAGGGAGGCGTCATCCTGGTGGTAGCGAAGCGACTCGGACTGTGCAGAGTCTGGAGATAACGCCCCCTGATGGATTCGAACCATCGGCCGGCTGCTTAGAAGGCAGCTGCTCTATCCAGCTGAGCTAAGGGAGCAGGCGGGGTCCCGCTGGACACCGGCGCCATTCTGACAGCCGTCCTGGGAGGGGCCCATGGCCCTCGCCAGCGTTGCGGTTGGTCACGGACCGGGCCGCAGGCGCGTTTCCGGGATACAAAGCTCCGGTTGGGCCGATGGGGGGCGGCGGCCATGGCTGGAGCCGATCTCCCCAAGATCCCGCGGCGCAGCGGCCGCTACGCCCTGCCGTCCACCCTGGCGGTGGTCACGGCCGTGCTGGAGCTGCCCTCGGAATTCGGCGCCACCAGCCTCACCGGCAAGCTCTGGGACGTCAGCTCCACCGGCTGCTGTGTGGCCTTCCCTGGCCTGCACCGGATGGATCTTCCCGGCCTGGGGCACCTCACCATCACGCATCCGTTCCTGGCGGAGATCCACGTGCTGGGGGTGGAGCTGCGCTGGGCCGATGCCTTCACCCACAGCACCTTCGTGGGGATGCTGTTCAGTCCCGAGCCCCTCGCCGAGGGCACCTTCCTCGATGGCTACATGCAGAGCAGCTGGGCCGACGGGGAGGTCACCACGATGCTGGACCTGAACGGCTAGCCGGCGGGGGCCTGCCATGGCTTCTACAGTGGCGGGCTGCAGTTCCGTAGCTCCCATGGCGGCCACCCGGCTCAGCGACAGCCAGAAGGAGCAGATCGTGGCGCGCTACCGCCAGGGCGAGACCGGGCAGGCCCTGGCTGAGGCCTTCGGCTGCAGTCCCAACACCGTGAGCCGGGTGGTGAAAGCGGCCCTCGATCCCGGTGAGCTGGCCTCCCTCAAGCGCCAGCGGGGCCGGACGGCGGCCCCCGCGCCCGAGCCGGTGCAGGCCCTGCTCGAGACCGCAGACCTCGAGCCTGTGGATGTGGAGGGTCCGACCGCGGAGGTCCCCACCGTTGCGGTGCTTCAAATCACGGGCTTCGACGCTGATCGTGCCAACCCCTCAGTGGGTTCTGAACCCACGGGTGGCCCTGAGGGAGCCACTGAGGCCGTGGACGTCACCGACGACGAGGAGGACACGGATCCCGAGAGCGGCTCCCACCTCGCCATCGACGATGCCGACGACTTCGGCGATGAGGCCCTCGACGAGGGCGACGACGACGAGCTCGACGCCGTCTTCATCCCTGTGGCTGTTGTGCCGGGGGTCGTGCGGGATGGGGCCGCCCAGCGGCCGACGGCCTCGGTGCAGCCCCTGGCCGCCGCGGCCCTGCCGGCTCGCCTCTATCTGCTAGTCGACAAGACCGTGGAACTGCAGGCCCAGCCCCTGGCCGACTTCCCCGAGCTCGGCAGCCTGCCCGAGGGCGAGGCGGAGCGGCAGGCGCTGATGCTGTTCACCAATCCGCGCGAAGCCAAGCGCCAGTGCGGCCGCACCCAGCGCGTGATCCCCGTGCCCGACCCGCGCCTGCTTGAGCGCACGGCGTCCTATCTGGTGTCCCAGGGGATCACCCGGCTGGTGCTGGAGGGCGGCGCCCTCTACTCCCTGCCGGGCGCCTGATCGCCGCGGGGCAGCAGCAGCGCGGTGGCGGTGCCGCCGGAGATCACGCCCAGCACCAGGGCAACCCCCACCAGAAAGCCGGTGGGCAACGGCTGGCTGCGGCCGAAGCCCAGGTTGAGGCTGGCCCGCTGATCCAGGTTCTGGGCCCCCAGGCAGAGCAACAGCAGCAGCAGGGCCCCGCCGCCGAGGCTGCCCAGCAGCAGGCGCAGACGCAGCAGCATCAGCTCGGCTCCTCAGCGGTGTGGACCAGAGCGTAGAGCTCCCGTCTGGAGAGGCCGGTCTGCTGGGCCAGTTGGCGGGCGGCATCGCTGCGGCTGAGGCCGCCGGCCATGAGCGCCTCCAGCGAAGCGCGCAGGCTGTCCTGGCTGGGGGCGGCGTCGCCGGAGCCGGCAGCCGTTGCCGTTGGAGCCCCGCCGATCACCAGGGTGAATTCCCCCTGGGGCGCCTGGCTGCGGAAGTGGGCGAGGGCCGCGGCCAGTGTGGGGCCCACCTGCTGTTCATGGCGTTTGGTGAGCTCGCGGGTCACGGCCACGGGGCGATCGCCAAGTTCGCTGAGCAGGTCGTCCAGCAGGGCCAGCAGCCGGTGCGGTGCCTCGAACAGCACCAGGGTGCGGGTTTCGCCCGCCAGCTCCTTCAGCCGCGCCCGCCGCTGGTTGGCCTTGGGTGGCAGGAACCCCTCGAAGCAGAAGCGGCCCGTGGGCAGGCCGCTGCTCACCAGGGCGGTGGTCACCGCCGAGGGGCCGGGGATGCAGATCACCGTGCGGCCTTCGGCCCGAGCGGCCGCCACCAGGGCCTCACCGGGGTCGGAGATGCCTGGCAGGCCGGCGTCGCTGATCACGGCGATCGCCTCGCCGGCGGCCAGGGCCTGCAGCAGCTCGGGGATACGGGCGGCCTGGTTGTGCTCGTGGAAGCTGAGCAACCTCGGCCCCTGCTCGCGGCTGCGCAGGCCGAGGTTGTGCAGCAGCAGCCCGCTGCGGCGTGTGTCCTCGCAGGCGATGCGATCCACGTGGGCCAGCACGTGGCGGGCGCGGGGCGAGAGATCGCCCACGTTGCCGATGGGGGTGCCCACCAGATAGAGCACGCCTGCGGCCGGTTCGGCGCCCTGCATCACAATGCCCCTTTGCCCGCTCCATGATGCCCGCCGCCGCCTGTCTGCCCGCCGGCATCGAGGAGCAGCACCTGCTGGCGGAACTGCGGCGATTGAGCTGGGGTGCCGCCGACATCCTGCTGGCCTACGGCCGCGGTGAGCAGCCCCCCTACGGCTTCCCGCCGGCCCTCAGCGTGGAGGAGGGCGGTGAGGGCCCGGTGAGCGCTGCCGATCTGGCGGTGAATCAGTGGTTGCTGGATGGGCTGGCGGCGGCCTTCCCCGATGCCCCCTGGACCCTGCTCAGCGAGGAGACCGCCAAGGAGCAGCTGACCCCGGGCCAGGCCCTGGATGCTGAATGGCTGTGGATCCTGGATCCGCTGGATGGCACCAAGGACTTCCTGCAGGGCACGGGCGAGTATGCGGTGCATCTGGCTCTGGCTCGCCATGGCGAGCCGGTGCTGGGGGTGGTGCTGCTGCCGGTGATGGAGGAGCTTTGGTTCGGCCTGCTGGCGGATGGGGCAGACCCTGCTGGGGCTGCGGGCCGTGCCTGGCGCGAGAACCGCGCCGGCGACCAGTTCGCGCCGGCCCTGAGCCCCCGTCGGGCCCTCGGCGAGCTGGTGCTCGTGGCCAGCCGCAACCACCGCGACCAGCGCCTCGAGCAGCTGCTGGCGGCGCTGGAGCTGGGTGACACCAAGGCGATCGGCAGTGTGGGCGGCAAGGTGGCCACGATCCTGCGCGGCGAGACGGATCTCTACATCTCCCTCTCGGGCAAGAGCGCCCCGAAGGACTGGGATATGGCGGCACCGGAAGCCGTGCTGCGCGCTGCCGGCGGCGCCTTCAGCCACGCCGATGGCCGCGCCCTCAGCTACAACGACGGCGATATCCGCCAGGCCGGCTGCCTGATCGCCAGCCACGGTGCCAGCCACCGCGAACTGTGCGAGCGCGCCGCCGCGGCGATGGCCACGATCGATCCGGGCTTCAGGGTGTGAGCGGTCCTGATAGGGCCGCGATGGCCTGCTCCAGCTTGTTGAGGCGCTCCTCGCGGCTGCCCCACAGTTCCAGCAGGGGCGGGAAGTGGGCGCTGTGGCGCAGGCCGTAGCGGCCGTCGCGGTAGATCTGCTTGAAGATCAGGTCCATCGCGTCGCGATAGGCATGATCGATGGGGCGGATTCCGTCATCCTCCAGGAGTACCGGGGCCTCGTCGGTCTTGGGAATGAACACCAGCAGATCCAGGCAGCTGAGGCATTCGAGGGTGGGCTCCAGCATCGATTCCACAAAGGCGTCGTCGATATCGGAGCGGCCGCAATCGGCGGCGAACTGGGAATAGGCAATGAAGTCGATCGGGCAGCGATCAAAGATCACCGGTTGCTCGCGTTGGCCATGGCGGTAACAGCGGCTGATGTTGTAGTACAGCATCAGGCCGTTGTGATGGCGCGTGGCGGCGTCGCGAAACTGAATCTCGTAGGGGCCGTGTAGCCCGAGCACCCGGTAGGGCTCCTCCTCGAGCAGTGTGTTGGGATGGATGCTGACCCAGTCCTGCACCAGGGTGCTTTTGCCCATGGAATGGGATCCTGTGATCGCAAGATTCATCGCTGTGGCTGCGAAGCCAACACCCAGCGCACAACATAAAAAAGCCGACCCCATGGGGCCGGCTTTGCGGAATGATTTCGGGGTTGCGGCAAGACGGGTTGCTGCAACTCGTGTTGCTGCAATCCGAGTTACTGCAACCCGCCTCAGACGGTTGCCGGCTCCTCGGCCTGGGGCACGCCCCGCAGGGTGAGGTTGATGCGGCCGCGGTTGTCGATCTCGCGCACGCGCACGGTCACCTGATCGCCCACCTTCACCACGTCCTCCACCTTCTCGACGCGGGCCTCGCTCAGCTGCGAAATGTGGATCATCCCCTCCTTGCCGGGCAGGATCTCCACGAAGGCGCCGATCGGAATCACCCGGGTCACGGTGCCCTGGAACTGCTCGCCCTCGGACACGCGACGGGTCAGCCCCTCGATGATCCGCTGGGCCTCCTCGGCGGCGGCACCGTCGTGGCTGGCGATCGTCACGATGCCGCCGTCCTCGATGTCGATCTTGGTGTTGGTGCGCTCGGTGATGCCCTTGATCGTGCGGCCGCCGGGGCCGATCACGGTGCCGATCAGTTCCGGATCGATGCGGAAGCTGAGCAGGCGCGGGGCGTGGGGGCTGAGGGTGTCGCGGGGCTTCTCGATCGCCGAGAGCATCTTCTCGAGGATGTGCAGGCGCGCCGGACGGGCCTGGTTCACGGCGTCGGCCACGGTCTTCACCGCCAGGCCCGTGATCTTCATGTCCATCTGCAGGGCGGTGATGCCCTTCTCGGTGCCGGCCACCTTGAAGTCCATGTCGCCGAGGAAGTCCTCGATGCCCTGGATGTCGGTGAGGATGCGCACCTCATCGCCCTCCTTGATCAGGCCCATGGCGGCGCCGCTCACGGGCGCCTTGAGGGGCACGCCGGCATCCATCAGGGCCAGGGTGCTGCCGCACACCGAGCCCATGGAGGTGGAGCCGTTGGAGCTGAGGCACTCCGACACCACCCGCAGCACGTAGGGGAAGCTCTCCTTGCTGGGCAGCACGGGGATCAGGGCCCGCTCGGCCAGGGCGCCGTGGCCGATCTCGCGGCGGCCGGGGCTGCGCATCGGCCGGGTCTCACCCACCGAGTAGGGGGGGAAGTTGTAGTGGTGCAGGTAGGTCTTCTCGGTGGACGGGTTGAGGTCGTCCATCTCCTGGGCGTCGCTCGGGGTGCCGAGGGTGGCGCAGGAGAGCACCTGGGTGAGGCCGCGCTGGAACAGGGCGGAGCCGTGCACGCGCTTGGGCAGCACACCGGCGGCGGCACTGATCGGGCGCACCTGATCCAGGCTGCGGCCGTCGACGCGCTTGCCCTCCTTGAGGATCTGCCCGCGCATCAGCTTCTTGGTGAGGCCCTTGTAGCTGTTGCCCAGGGCCTTGCCGCTGGCGGCGAGGCGGATCGGGTCGTCCTCCGCCAGGGCGGCGATCTTGGTCACCACCTCGGCCTTGATGGCATCGAGCTTCTCGTCGCGCTCGGCCTTGGTCTGCTCGAAGTGCTGCAGCACCTCGCCAATGGCGGCTGAGCACTCCTTCTCAAGGAAGGCGGGCAGGGTGGGATCTTCGGTCTTGGCCTCGGGGATCACCTGCTCGATGCCCAGATCCTTCAGGAGGGCTTGCTGGGCCTTGATCAGTTCGCACACCGCTTCGTAGCCGAAGTCGATGGCCTCGATCACGTCCTGCTCGGGCAGCTGGTTGGCGCCCGCCTCCACCATGATCACGCCCTCGGGGGTGCCGGCCACCACCAGATCCAGCTCGGAGCGCTCGATTTCGCGGTAGCTGGGGTTGAGCACGAAGTCGTCGCCCAGCAGGCCCACCCGCACGGCGGCCATGGGGCCGTGGAAGGGGATCTTCGCCAGCAGGGTGGCGAGGGAGGCGCCGGTCACGGCGAGCACATCGGGCGGCACCCGTTCATCGAGCGAGAGGCAGGTGGCCACGATCTGCAGGTCGTCCCGCATCCAGCTGGGGAACAGGGGCCGCATCGGCCGGTCGATCAGCCGGGCAATCAGGGTGGCCCGCTCGGGGGGGCGGCTCTCGCGGCGCATGAAGCTGCCGGGGATGCGACCGGCGGCGTAGAGCCGCTCCTCGTAGTCGCAGATCAGGGGGAGAAAATCGATGCCTTCGCGGCCACCGGAGCGGGTGGCCGTCACCAGAACGGCGGTATCACCACATTCGACCAACACCGAGCCCCCGGCCTGGGGGGCGAACCGACCGGTGGTCAGCCGGATCTCCCGACCATCGAAGGAGATCGACTGCGTCTGACCTTGCACGTGCGCTTATGTCCGTTTTGTTGTCAAGGGGGATTCTCGCATCCGGGCCCGAAGGGCCGTGGGGGGAGGACCGGCGCGCGCAACAAAAAAGGCGCCCGCAGGCGCCGGATCGGAGTGCTGGTGGGCCAGGACACCTGGCTCCGGGTCCTGGGATTCGGGGCCCGCAGGCCCCGGCGGACATCACCAGGAGGACTTGACCACGCCGGGCAGTTCGCCCTTGTGGGCGCGCTCGCGCAGCTGGTTGCGGCACAGGCCGAAGTCGCGGTAGTAGCCGCGGGGCTTGCCGGTGGCCCAGCAGCGGTTGCGCAGGCGGGTGGGAGCGCTGTTGCGGGGCAGGCTCTGGATTTTGCGGTGGATCTCCAGGCGCTCCATCGGGTCGGCGGCCGACTCGAAGGCCTCCTTCAGGGCCGCGCGCTTGGCCGCATAGCGGTCGACCAGTTTCTGGCGCTTCGCGTCGCGCGCAATCATCGACTTCTTCGCCATGCGGCTGGTGCTCGGGATCCAATGAGGGGTGAGCCTACCTCGCCGCGGGTCCTGCCTTGGCCGATCGCACGGGCCTGGCGCTGAGGAGCTCGCCGCTGGGGCAGAGGTCGGCGATCGGGCAGGCGCCGCAGCGGGGGCTGCGGGCGGTGCAGACGGCCCGGCCGTGGAAGATCAGCCGGATCGAGAGGGTCTGCCAGTCGGCCTGGGGCACCAGCTGCATCAGGTCGGGCTCGATCCGGCGCGGCTCGCTGTGCTTGCTGAGCTTCAGCCGCTGGCTCAGCCGGGCCACGTGGGTGTCCACCGTGACGCCGGCATTGATGCCGTAGCACCAGGCCAGCACCACCGAGGCCGTCTTGCGGGCCACGCCCGGCAGTTCCAGCAGCTCCTCCATCGTGCGCGGCACGGCGCCGCCGTGGCGCTCGATCAGCAGCCGCGAGCTGGCCACGATGTTCTTCGCCTTGTTGCGGAAAAAGCCCGCCGACTTCACGTAGGGCTCCACCTGCTCCGGCTCCACCGCGGCGGCGGCGGCCGCATCGGGGAAGCGCTCGAACAGGGCCGGGGTGATCAGGTTCACCCGCTCGTCGGTGCACTGGGCCGAGAGCATGGTGGCCACCAGCAGCTCGTAGGGGGTGCGCCAGTCGAGCGAGCAGGTGGCGTGGGGGTAGAGATCGCCAAGGCGGGTGAGCAGCTCGGGGGCGCGGCGCTTGGCGCTGGGGAAGCGGGGCATCGGGGGGAGGCTCAGCCGGGTGGCTCAGTGGCTGTGCGCAGGGGTTGGGCTCAGCGGCCCAGCAGCTGCTGCACCGCCGCCAGCTGGCTGGTGTCCTTCACGATCAGCACCAGGCTGAGGCCCACCAGGAACACGAAGCCCGACTGCATGAAGGCCATCTGGAACTTCTCCGGCAGGGGCCGGCCCCGCAGGCCCTCGAGCAGCAGCAGCACGAACTGGCCGCCATCCAGCAGCGGCAGGGGCAGGGCGTTGAGCACTGCCAGGTTGATCGAGATCAGGGCGGTGTAGAGGAACAGGCTGCTGCCGCCCTGCTTGGCCAGGCTGGCGCCCATCTCCACGATCTTCACCGGGCCCGACACCTGGCTGGCGGTCTGGCCGAAGTGGGTGGCCAGGGTCACGAAGCCATCCACCGTGCGCTTGGTGAGGGTCACGAAGTCGCGGCTGGCGCGGCCCAGGACCTCGCCGGGGCCCTTGGCGGGCCGGAAGGCCTCCGTGCCGAAGGGCTGCAGCTGGGCGCCGATGCGGCCGATGCCATCGGCATCCGCCGGGGTGAGCCGCAGGCTGCGCAGCTGGCCGTTGCGCTCGGTCTCCAGGGTGAGGGTCTGGTCCGGGGCGCCCTTGATGCGGGCCACCAGGTCCACCACGGCCTGCTGGCCGCCGGCCAGCTTCTGGCCATCGACGCCCATGATGCGGTCACCGGCCGTCAGGCCCGAGGCCGCGGCGGCCTGGCCCGCCTGCACGCCGCTCACCAGCACGCCCGGGGTGGCGCTGAAGCCGGCGGGGATGCCCACAACGGCGCCCTGGGCCACCAGCACCGCCCAGGCCAGCAGCAGGTTGGCCAGCACGCCGGCGGCGATCACCAGGGCCCGCTGGGGCAGGGGCCGGTTCCGGAGCAGGTCGGGGTCATCGGTGGGGATGGCGCTGTCCTCGTCGTCGTCCGGGAAGCCCACGAAGCCGCCTAGGGGGATGGCCCGCAGGGCGAACTGCACGCCGCGGCGCTGCCGCTCCAGCAGCACCGGCCCGAATCCGATCGAGAAGCTGCTGACCCGAATGCCCTGCCAGGTGGCGGCAAAGAAGTGGCCGGCCTCGTGCACCACGATCAGCCCCGCCAGGATCGCCAGTGCCGTCAGAACACCCATGCGGGACGCCGGAAGAATCAATCCATTCTGCTGGGCTCGTGCCGTCGCCGGTGGCGGGTGGCGGCCCAGGCTCTGATGCCGCTCGAGAGCCAACCGTCATTCCGATGGGGCCGGACGTCTTCTTGGCATCGATGGAGGTGTTGGCCAATCGACCAGCGGATTGCGTTGGTTCTGGATGAGAGCACGGCGCTGTGAGCGGTCAATCCGAAGCCATGGGCCATGCAGGCGGTCTGCTGGACCCCCCTTGGCACTCCAGGACTAGCTTCGTGGCGGACTGAACGTTGTGCGCCTGGTCTGATGGTTTCGCGGGCTCGCCGCTATCGCTGGGCCTGGTGCTCTGCCCTAGCAGCTCTCTCCAGTTTCGCCGCAGCGGGTTGTGGCCTGCTGCCCTGGTCCGGCCGCACGATTGAGGTGCCCCTGGCTCCCTGGCCCGGCTACGAGTACTTCTATCTGGCGCAGCAGAAGGGTCTGTCGGAGCCGCGAGGCCTGCGGATGCAAACCCAGGACTTCGCAGATCCTCAGGCGATCGTGCAGGCCTACCTGCGGGGCGAACTGCGGGTGGCCCAGCTCACCACGGTGGAGGTGGTGGACATCTGCAATCGGATGCCGAAGCGCTGTCCGGTGGTGGTGCTGGTGCTGGATGAATCCCGCGGCGCCGACATGCTGGCGGCACGACGGGGATTTGACCTGGTCGAGCAGCTCAGGGGCGCGCGCGTGGCGGTCACGCCCTCGACACTGGGCCCCTACGTGCTCAGTCGTGCCCTCGAGACCAGTGGGCTGACGCTGGCGGATGTGACGGTGGTGCCGATGCCCCTCGGCGAGATGGCCGGTGCGCTGCGGCGGAGCGAGGTGGAGGCGGCGGCCTTTTTCCCACCCTTCAGCGAGTACAGCCTGCGGGCTGGCCTGGCGCGCAAGCTGTTTGACAGCAGCCGCATCCCCGGCGAGATCTTCGATGTGCTGGTTGTGGATCCCCGGATCGCGGAGCAGCACCGTGAGGAGCTCGTGCTGCTGCTCCGCACCTGGCAGGCGGCCCACGATCTGGCCGACCGCGATCCGGATCAGGCCGATGCCGTGATGGCCGCCCGAGAGGGAATCAGTGTGGCCCAGTTCCGCGCCGCGGAGCAGGGGCTGGTGGACCCCATGTTGGTGGAGCAGGTGCCGTTGCTGCAAGCCCAGGGGGTCCTGGAGCGGAATCTGGCGGCGGTGCAGCAGGTGCAGCAGGCCATCGGGCTGGTCAATCCGGGAGCGCCATTGCCGCGAGTGGATGATCGGCCGCTTCGGGAAGCGCTGCGCAACCCTGCGCCATAGCGTTGGCGGGATTGAGTCCAGGGGGCGCGGTGAGCTCGACCCAGATGCAGACCCAGCGTTGTGATGTGCTGCTGGTGGGGGCCGGGATCATGGGCGCCACGCTGGCCAGCCTGCTGCGGCAGCTGGAGCCCGGGCTGGAGCTGGTGGTGCTGGAGCGGCTGGAGGGGGTGGCGGGGGAGAGCAGCAGTCCCCTGAACAACGCCGGCACGGGCCATGCGGCCAACTGCGAGCTCAACTACACGCCCGAGGCCGCCGACGGCTCCATCCCCACCGCCAAGGCCCTGGCGATCAACACCGCCTTCGAGCGCAGCCTGGAGTTCTGGAGTTCGCTGGTGGAACGCCGGCAGCTGGCCGATCCGGCGGGCTTCATCCGGCCGGTGCCGCACCTGAGCTTCGTGTGGGGGGAGGCCAACGTCGACTTCCTGCGGCGTCGCCACCGGGCCCTCAGCGCCCTGCCCCAGTTCGCCGACATGGCCTGGAGTGAGGACCCGGCCCAGCTGCGGCAGTGGATGCCGCTGGTGATGCAGGGGCGGTCGCTGGACCAGCCCATGGCGGCCACCCGCGTGGCCCGGGGCACGGATGTGAACTTCGGCGCCCTCACCCACCAGCTGCTGGAGGGCCTGGCGCACGGCGGTGTGGGTGCCGGCGGGCTCGGGGGCGGTGAGTTGCGGCGCGGCCTGGAGGTCACGGGGCTGGAGCGCTGCCAGCTGGCCGGGCGCCCGGGCTGGCGGGTCGAGGCGCGCACGGCCGACGGCCGGATCGAGCGGTTCGAGGCGCCGTTTGTGTTTTTGGGGGCCGGCGGCGGCAGCCTGCCGCTGCTGCAGCGCTCGGGCATCCCCGAAGCGAAGCCCTACGGGGCCTTCCCGGTGAGCGGCCAGTGGCTGATCTGCCGGAACCCGGCGGTGGTCGCCGCCCACGACGCCAAGGTCTACGGCAAGGCGGCGGTGGGGGCGCCGCCGATGTCGGTGCCGCACCTGGATACCCGCTGGATCGACGGCGAGCGGGCCCTGCTGTTCGGCCCCTACGCCGGCTTTAGCACCCGCTTCCTCAAGCGGGGGTCGCTGCTGGATCTGCCCCGCTCGGTGCGGGCCTCCAACCTGCTGCCCACGCTGCAGGTGGGGGCCCGCAACTTCGATCTGGTGCGCTATCTGGTGGGCCAGGTGCTGCAGACCAAGGAGCAGCGCCTGGAAACCCTGCGCCAGTTCCTGCCCGAGGCCGCTGACGAGGACTGGCAGCTGGAGACGGCCGGCCAGCGGGTGCAGATCATCAAGCGCCTGCCGGGGGTGGGCGGCAGCCTGCAGATGGGCACCGAGCTCGTCACCAGCGCCGATGGGTCGCTGGCGGCGCTGCTGGGGGCCTCGCCCGGGGCCTCCACGGCCGTGCAGACGATGTTGGAGCTGCTGCAGCGCTGCTGGCCGGAGCGCCTGGCCTCTGCGGCGTGGCAGGAGCGGCTCCGGCAGCTGATGCCCTCCTGGGGCCAGCAGCTGGAGGCCGATCCGGCGCTGCTGACCCAGGTGCGGCAGCGCAGCAATGCGGTGCTGGGGCTGGAGACCTAGCGGTGCCCCGGCTCTCCACGAATGGCTCGCCATGGCGAGTCATTCGTGGAGGCGCCGCGCGATCCCCCGAGGGCCCCGAGGGCCCCGGCGGTCCGGCGACCTGGCAGACAGGCGGTGGGCGGACAGGCGGTCAGGCGGTCTGGGAGTCAGGTCGCCGTCAGGCACTCGGCGCCGAAGTAGGGCACCAGGGCGGCCGGCAGCCGCACCGTGCCATCGCTCTGCTGGCCGTTCTCCAGCAGGGCGGCCATGGTGCGACCCACCGCCAGGCCGCTGCCGTTGAGGGTGTGCACCAGCTGGGTGCCCTTGCCCTCCTTGAGACGGATGGCGGAGCGGCGGGCCTGGAAGTCGCCGCAGGTGCTGCAGCTGGAGATCTCGCGGTAGGCGCCGGCGCCGGGCAGCCACACCTCCAGGTCGTAGGTGCGGGCGGCGGAGAAACCCAGGTCGCCGCTGCAGAGTTCGATCGTGCGGTACGGAAGTTCCAGGGCCTCCAGCACCGCCTCGGCGTCGGCGGTGATCTGGCGGTGTGCCTCCGCGGAGTGGTCGGGGTGCACGAACCAGTAGAGCTCCACCTTGTTGAACTGGTGCAGGCGGATCAGGCCGCGGGTGTCGCGGCCGTAGCTGCCGGCCTCGCGGCGGAAGCAGGGGGTGTAGGCCACGTATTTCAGCGGCAGCTGATCGGCCGGGATCACCTCGCCGCGGTGCAGCGAGGTGACGGGCACTTCGGCTGTGGGGGTGAGCCAGAGGTCGTCGTCGGCGCAGCGGAAGCTTTCCTCGGCGAATTTCGGCAGCTGGCCCGAGCCGGTGAGGCTGGCGCTGTTCACGAGGATCGGCGGCAGCACCTCGCGGTAGCCCTTGCCGCCGTGCAGGTCGAGCATGAAATTGATCAGGGCCCGCTCCAGCCGGGCGCCCTGGCCGAGCAGCGTCACGAAGCGGCTCTGGGCGATGCGCACCGAGCGCTCCGTTTCCAGCAGCCCCAGGCGCTCGGCGATCTGCCAGTGCTCCTCGAGGGTCTCGCCGGCGGCGGCCTGGCGCGGGCTGCCCCAGCGCTTCACCTCCACGTTGTCGGCCTCGCTGCGGCCGTCGGGAACCTCGTTGGCGGGGAGGTTGGGCAGGCCCAGCAGCTGCTCGCGCAGCCTGGCGTCGAGCCCCTTCTCCTCTTCTTCGAGCACCGCCACCTGCTGCTTGATGCGGTTGCCCTGGTCGCGCAGCCCCTGCACCTCGGGGCCGTTGGGGGCGGCGCCGCCCTTGATCAGGCTGCCCACCTCCTTGCCGATGCGGTTGCCCTCGGCCTGGAGGCTGCTGCGCTGCTCTTCCAGGCTGCGGGCCTGCTGGGCCACCAGCTGCAGCCCGGTGAGGTCGAGCGTCATGCCGCGGCGCCCGAGCTGGGACACGATGAGCTCGGGGTTGTCGCGCAGCAGGCGCTGATCCAGCACGGTCCTAGGGCAGGTGGGGCGAGCCTACGGGCCGGGATGGATTCAGAGCACCTGCACCACTTCGGCCACCTCGGGGATGGCCTCGCGCAGCTTGCGCTCGATGCCCATCTTGAGGGTCATGGTGCTGCTGGGGCAGGAGCCGCAGGCGCCCTGCAGACGCACCTTCACGATCGGCCCGTCGATCTCCACCACCTCCACGTTGCCGCCATCGGCCATCAGGTAGGGGCGCAGCTCATCGAGGGTGCGCTCCACGTTCTCCAGGGTGAGGGCGCGGGGATCGGCGTTGCTGCCGGCTTCGGCCGTGGCGCTGCTGGTGTCGGTGGTCATGGCGGTGGGCTCGTGGTAGTTGGAGCTTAGGAAGCGAGGCCTGGCACTGGCCAAGCCCGCCTGACGCACCTCAGCCGTGGGCCTTGCCGCTCAGGTTCACGAGCACCACGCCGGCGGCGATCAGGCCGATGCCGAGCAGTTCGCCGCCGCTGGGCAGCTGGCGGTAGGCCAGCACGCCCACCAGGGTGATCGCCACGATGCCGATGCCGCTCCAGAGGGCGTAGCTGAGCCCCAGGGGCAGGGTCTGCACCACCCGGGCGAGCAGCAGCATGGCGGTGCCGTAGGCGGCCAGCACCACGAGGGTGGGCCAGGGCCGGCTCAGGCCCTCGGAGAGCTTCAGGCAGGAGGTGCCCACCACCTCGGCGGCGATGGCCAGGAGCAGCAGCAGCCAGGGGTTCGACACGGGACAGGCGTGTGGGTGCCGCTCCCTAGGATCGGCCCAATCCCCGGCGCGCTCCGCCGCCCGCCGCGCTTCAGCGTTTCCCTCCCGCAGCGGCCGCCGCGCCCGAACCCCGCCCGATGACCGACGTTCCCGTTTCCCGGATCCGCAATTTCTGCATCATTGCCCACATCGACCACGGCAAATCCACCCTGGCCGATCGGTTGCTGCAGGACACGGGAACGGTGGCCGCCCGCGACATGCAGGAGCAGTTCCTCGACAACATGGAGCTGGAGCGCGAGCGCGGCATCACGATCAAGCTCCAGGCGGCCCGGATGGAATACAAGGCGGCCGACGGCGAGACCTACATCCTCAACCTGATCGACACCCCCGGTCACGTTGACTTCTCCTATGAGGTGAGCCGCTCGCTGCAGGCCTGCGAGGGGGCGCTGCTGGTGGTGGATGCCAGCCAGGGCGTGGAGGCCCAGACCCTGGCCAATGTGTACCTGGCGATCGAGAACAACCTCGAGATCATCCCGGTGCTCAACAAGATCGACCTGCCGGGTGCCGATCCGGAGCGCATCAGCGAGGAGATCGAGGCGATCATCGGCCTGGACACCTCCAATGCCATCGCCTGTTCCGCTAAGACCGGCCTGGGCGTGCCCGACATCCTGCAGGCCGTGGTGGATCGGGTGCCGCCGCCGCCCGACAAGGTGGACGAGCCGCTCAAGGCCCTGATCTTCGATTCCTATTACGACCCTTACCGGGGCGTGATCGTGTATTTCCGGGTGATCTCGGGCTCGATCAGCAAGAAGGACAAGGTTCTGCTGATGGCCAGCAAGAAGACCTACGAACTCGATGAAGTTGGCGTGATGGCGCCGGATCAGCGCCAGGTGGAGAGCCTGCATGCCGGTGAGGTGGGCTACCTGGCCGCCTCGATCAAGGCGGTGGCCGATGCCCGCGTGGGCGACACGATCACGCTGCTGGCCAATCCAGCTGAGGAGCCGCTGCCGGGCTACACCGAGGCCAAGCCGATGGTGTTCTGCGGCCTGTTCCCCACCGATGCCGATCAATATCCCGATCTGCGCGAGGCGCTCGACAAGCTGCAGCTCTCCGATGCGGCGCTGAAGTATGAGCCGGAAACCAGCAGCGCCATGGGCTTCGGCTTCCGCTGCGGCTTCCTGGGTCTGCTGCACATGGAGATCGTGCAGGAGCGGCTGGAGCGCGAATACGACCTCGACCTGATCGTCACCGCACCGTCGGTGATCTACCAGGTGAACCTGCTGGATGGCTCCACCGTGATGGTGGACAACCCGGCCACGCTGCCCGATCCGCAGAAGCGCGAATCGATCGAAGAGCCCTACGTGAAGCTCGAGATCTATACGCCGAACACCTACAACGGCACCCTGATGGAGCTATGCCAGGAGCGGCGCGGTGAGTTCATCGACATGAAGTACATCACCACCGACCGGGTGACGCTCCATTACGAGATGCCGCTGGCGGAGGTGGTGACCGACTTCTTCGACCAGATGAAGAGCCGCACCAAGGGCTACGCCTCGATGGAGTACAGCCTGATCGGCTACCGCAAGAACGATCTGGTGCGCCTGGATGTGCTGATCAATGCCGAGAAGGCCGATCCGCTCACCACGATCGTCCACCGCGACAAGGCCTACAACGTGGGCAAGGGTCTGGTGGAGAAGCTCAAGGAGCTGATCCCGAGGCAGCAGTTCAAGATTCCGATCCAGGCCTCGATCGGCAGCCGCGTGATCGCCTCCGAGAGCATCAGCGCGATGCGCAAGGACGTGTTGGCCAAGTGCTACGGCGGCGACATTTCCCGTAAGAAGAAGCTGCTGCAGAAACAGGCCAAGGGCAAGAAGCGCATGAAGGCCATGGGCAAGGTGGAGGTGCCCCAGGAGGCGTTCATGGCGGTGCTGAAGCTGAACCAGTAGGGGGCGTGGTTCAGGCGGCGAGCCCAGCGAGATCCATCACGGCCGGTTGGTCCTGCCTCGGTTGTGCCAGCTTGCGCAGCAGCCGCTGATCCGCGGTGATCAGGGTGCCCTGCTCCTGTTCGGCCAGGGCCACGTAGAGGCAGTCGTAGGCAGGGTGGTCGAGTTCCCGGCACCAGTGGGCGGCGCGGGCCAGCAGTGCGCTTGAGGGGAACAGGCGGCTGAAGGGCTCAGCGCCCCGGGTCGACAGCACCTGGAACTGCTCGGCCGAGATCGCCCCCAGGCGCAGGCTCTTCCAGCCGGCATTGAGGAGCTCCACGAGCACCAGATCAGGCGCGAGCAGCAGGGTGGAGGGCCCGCCATCGAGGAGCCTGACGGCCTGTTCGGATCCCGGCACGGCGGCGAACCAGCCAAAGGCCACTGTGGCATCCACCACCCAAGTGCCGGTGTCAGCGGCCATCCCGGCCTTCGCGGATGAGGGCGGCCACATCGAGACAGCGGCCCGCGGCCGGTGTGCTCGCCCTGAGGCGGGCGAGCTCGTCGCGCAGATCGTTGCCCTGGCGGACCGCGGCGGTGAGCAGGTCGCGCAGGCTCTGTTCCAGGGACAGGCCCTGGGCTTTGGCGCGGGCCCTGAGCGCCTCCACCACACGATCGTCCAACTGCCGGATCAGGACCTGCGCCATCAACGCCACGGCTGCTATCAGCCATGATAGCGATTTCTGGGGGTGTCCATGGCGCTGGAGCCCCCAGGCCCCTCGTCAGCCCTGCCGCTGCCGTGGGATCGACGGTTGAGCCCCGATCTGGTGGTGGAACTGGCCAGTGCTTCCGACGAGGGGCCCCGCAGCATCAGTGCGCTGCGCCAGACGATGGCCACCTACCGGGCCAATGGCGCGCAGCTGGGCTGGCTGCTGCTGCCTGAGGAACGGGCCGTGGAGATCTGGCGCGTGAGCGAGCCCAACCCTGAACGCCTCGACGACGCCACAACCCTTGAGGGAGGCGAGCTGTTCCCTGGCCTCGCGTTGGATCTCGCCCCGATCTGGGAGGTCTGAGCCCGATCCTCCGGCGCCGGGCAGACTGCCCCCATGGCTGAACGCTCCGCCGACTGGCTGAATCAGGCCCTGCGGGATCTCGAGCAGGCGGAGGCCTCCATGCAGGCGGATCGTCATGAGTGGGCCTGTTTCGCCGCCCATCAGGCCACCGAGAAGGCCTTGAAGGCTCTGAACCTGGCCCTGGGGCAACAGGCCTGGGGTCATACCCTGACCCGGCTCTGGGCGGCAGTCCCCGATCGGGGTGCGCTGGACCCGCCTCCCCCGGAAGCGCTCGACGATCGCCTGCGGCTCCTGGATGGCTTCTACATCCCCACCCGCTATCCGGACAGCTATCCGGAAGGCACCCCCGGCGAGCATTTCGGCAGACTGCAGAGCGAACAGGCCCTGTTCCATGCCACCGCCATCGTCCAGTGGGCCCGTGCTGCGCTGGCCCAGCTCCGCCGAGGTGCTTGAGCAGGCCCACCTGTGGGCCGAGCACCAGGCGGCCGGCCATCCGGAGCTGGAGGCCGTGGGCGTCTTTGGCTCCTATGGCCGTGGCGATGCCGGTGTGGGCAGTGACCTGGATCTGCTCCTGATCTTGAGCCGGTGCGACCTGCCGATCTGGGAGCGCCTCCGCCCCTGGGACACTGCCACGCTTCCCTTGGCCACGGATCTTCTCGTGTACAGCCGCCAGGAGTGGCAGACCCTGCCGAGCTGGAATCCCCGGCTCGCCGCCACCCTGGCGCGCGACGTCCACTGGCTGATCGCCCCACCCTGAGGCCGCCGGGTCCAACCCCCGCCTCCCCGGGAACCCTCAGAGGGCCATTCCCCCGGAGGCCCCATGCGCCCCGCCCCCAGGCCCACGCTCAGCAGGCTCACTCGCCACAGGCCGCGTACAACCCACCACAACGGCTTCACCCTCCCCCTGGCCACGATCTCGGCGTTGGTGATGGTGGTGTCGAGCAGTTCGCTGCTGGGGATGGCGCTGGCGGGGCGGCAGGCCCAGCTGGCGGAGCTGCGCCGCCGGCAGGCGGAGGACGTGCTGCTCAGCGCCGGCCGCCAGGTGGTGGAGCAGCTGCAGACCACTCACCAGGCCGTGTTGCAGAGCTGGCCGCAGCCGCCGGAGGCCTGGCCCACGCCGCAGCCCGCCACCACCCCGCTGGGCAGCCTGCACCTCACGGCCTTGCAGCCCAGCGCCACCGCCGCCCTGCTCACGCTGGAACTGCGCGACGCCAGCGGCCGGGCCCGCACCGCCCGCTTCCGGGCCCGGCGCGATGCCAGCAGCGGCGCGATCGTGCACCTGCGCCTGGAGGGAGCATGAGCCTGGCGGAGGTGCTGGTGAGCACGGCGGTGCTCTCGATTGCGGGCACGGGCTCGCTGCAGCTCACGGCCAACCTGGGCCACACGCTGGCGAGCCAGCGGCAGCTCGATGGGGTGATGCAGCAGCTCGACCAGGCGGTGCAGGCCAGCCACGAGCGGATGGCGCTGGAGGGCGCCGGCGCCAGTTGCGCGGATCCGGCGGCGCTGCTGGAGGTGCTGGCCGCGCGGGCGGCCGCCGCCACCCCCGAGCCGGTGGTGCTGAAGACCCTCGGCCACCAGGGCCAGGCCCTGCGCCTGCGCTGGGAGCCCACGCTGGAGGCGGCCGCGGCGCTGGACCCGTCGTTGCGGCAGGCGGCGAGCCGTGAGCAGTTGCTGACCACGGCTGCGCTGGGGATCTGTCCAGCGGGAGGTGCGTCATGATCCGTCGCCCCAACGGACGAGAACCGTCCGCCGGCCTCTGCCAGGCCGAACTCCTCCTCACCGCCGCCATCCTGGGCCTGATCGGCGCCCTGGGCTGGGTGCACGCCAGCCAGGCCCTGGGTCAGCAGGCGGTGGAGGCCACCACCCGGCTGGTGCTGGAGGGGGTGCAGAAGGCCCGGGCGGAGGCCGAGCGCACGGGGATTCCCTGCGCGATGGCGCTGGGGGAACGGGGCTGGCAGGACTCGGCCGTGGCCGCGGCGGAACCCTGCACCACGGCCCTGGGCCCGGTGGCGGCGGGCGTGCTTGCACCGGTGACCCGTTGGCGCCACAACGGCCCGGCCGCCTGGCGGTTCACGGCCACGGGACTGGTGCTCGACGGCGGGCTGGTGGTGGTGTGGGCGCCGGGGGTGTCCCTGCAGCGCTGCGTGGTGATGGCGCTGCCCCTGGGGGTGCTGCGCCACGGCGTTTACGGCGCCGACCCGGAGGCGACCCTCAGCAGCGACGCCTGCCGGCCGGAGGCGGGCTGATGGCACGCTCCCAGCACGGCTTCACGCTGGTGGAGCTGATGATCGCGCTGGCCGTGGGGCTGGTGGTGATGGCCGGTGCGGCCCAGACGCTCGTGGGCAGCGTGGCCCTGTCGCGCCGCTGGGGCGATGAGCTGCGCCAGCGGGAGTTTGACCAGCGGGCCCGGCGGCTGATGCAGCTCGACCGCCAGGCTGCCGAGGTGGCTCTGGAGGGTGCGGCCGCTGAGGCGGCTGCTGGAGAGGCGGCCTGCGGGCTGGCGGGACGGCGGCCGGTGCTGCACCTACGCCTGCCCGATGGCAAGTCACCAATCACCTGGACCCTGGGCTCTGCCCCCTCAGCGATCTGGCGTGGGCCGGTGCTGATGCGCTGTGGGCCGGCTTACGGCCTGGAGGGGCGCCTCAGCCTCGATGGGGCCTGGCAGAACCGGGTGGTGCTGGATCAAGCTGAGGATTGGCTTGCGCTTTACCAGAGTTAGTTCTCGGATGTCTTGGCGGGTGGGAGGAGAGTGCGCTGCTGCGAGATGATCACCAATCCAGGGGAGACTTTAAGGTCTATATCCTTGTGGCGGCAATGTTGATCAGCAGACTGCAGGGCGTGCGTTAACGACCTGGAGGCGAGGCGGTCGATCCAGGGCTGCCCTCTGCCAAGGCTCCCAATGAGCGCAGTGCAGGCAGGCGGACTGCCTGATATTGAAGAATCAGTGTGTTAATCGCCTCTGACTGGAGGGCAGGGTTGGTAATTGGCTTGTTCTCGTGGTCCCTGAGTTGGGCGCCCAAGGAAGTCAGTCCCATCTGAACACAGGCAGTAAGCAGCTCACCTTGGAGGCCCTCGGAGAGAGCCTTGTGAACCAAGGAGTCGGTGGTTGTGAATGGAATGGCGGTGCCGGCGTAGGGAGCAACGAGAAAGGAATAGGGTGAGCCCTCTATTGCGAAGTCACTCAGTTGTCGGTTCGCCTGCAGGCTGCCTTCCCTTGCTTTCGGACCAGCTGATCCACGATCAAGCCCCAGCCTTCCAGCATGGAGAAGCATCGCCAGGATCTTCACGAGAACGGGGAGAGGTTGTCCTGTTTCCTCAATGAGATGGGCAATGGTGTGAGGGCTTGACGTCAGGACTTCTTCAATCTGAGAGTAGGCGGCATGATCGCCTTTGACCTCCCCGAAGACGGTGGCAAATGAATAAGTGTCCTGGGGCGGGGCTTCCTGCAGGCACAGCCGCATGGCTGAAAATCTGCGATCACGCTGGGGCACTGTCAGACCGCGGAAACCTCGTACGAACAGATCCCTGCGAAAAGACTTGTTGGTGGCAAAGTCGATCAGAGACTGACGGATCAGTGGATCCGCTTCGGAGAGAACTGCTTCGTGCAGCGATTCGGATAGCAGTTCATCGAATGTCTCAGGAAGTGTGGCAGACGCTACATAGCGGAGCTTCTTGTCATGGCATCGACGGTGCATGTCGGCCACATAGAGTGGGCACCAGCCAGCGTTGGCATACTCGCCAGTGAGATAGTGAAGGCTGGCCTTTTCGACCGAGAGAAGATCTTGCCTCAGGGATGGCAGATTGGACCCGAGGACTGTTGGTCTGTCCTCGTTGCCAATCAATATATGCAAGGTCTGCAATGTCCGATCATAGGCTGCTCTAGTGCCTGCGAACCCTACTCTTCCTCGCTCTAGTTGGGATAGATGTTGAAAAAGGCTGAGCCCCAGCCATCCTGGATAGGTATTGTATGAGCAATAAAAGACTCCACCTGGAACTAGAGCAATGCTGGCCACGGCCAGCATTGCTGCTTGGATAGTGGGGGTGATCCAAGTGGCGATCCCGTGGGCAGCCACGTATTGGAACCTTCCTGACAGGCCTGGGCGTAGCCCGAGGGGACTCATGTCCTGCTGAAGAGCCAGGAAGTCGGCTTCCAGGAAGTGAATATTGCCCAGTCCCAAGGCATCAGCCAACCACCGACTGTGGGCGATGTGATCAGGATGGAAATCAACTCCTGTGAACTGGCCTTCTGGATAGGCCGCTGCTAGTAGGCAAAGGCTGAGGCCCATGCCACTACCAAGTTCAAGATAGTCGAAGGGCATTCCCTCTTCTGGTCTTGGGGGATTATGGCCGTGGCAGAGAACGGCAAAGTCCATCCAGTTCGGAGCCATCTCCCGGTAGAATCCACAGGTATAGGCAGATTCGGAGTGGTAGCCATGGTCCCAGCTCATCTGATCTCGTTTGTGCGTGGGGTCAGTTAATCTCTCCGGCTTTTACATGGCTTTGGCTCGTGCCTGTGTAGCTTCCGGGTGGAGTGGTGAGTGTTAGGCTGTAGCTAACCTTGCGAGGATCGTCGCAATTGCTTAGCGTGAGCAAGGTGTTTTCGTTCACGATCAGGTCCTGCGATGTTCCGAAATCAAGTTCCCCCGTAGAGAGGATGTTAGGCCCTACTCGCCTGAGGTTGCCATTGCCGTCGTTGTAATACCGCACGGTGGCTGAGGCAGCAGTGGTTCCGTTGCTCAGATTTGGGAGCCTTGGTAAGCGAATAGTGAAACCAGAGCTGCTACAGGTCGTTCCATAAGTAAGAGCGTCACCTTCGCCAATCTCGGTTTCCATAAGGAAGGTCAGGCGTCCAAAGTCGTCTCGCAAGCGCTGGGAGGCTTCTTGGCGAGTGGTGGTGCGGATGTGGGAAACAATGGCGCTTCCTGCTAGGACCAGCATCGATCCACCGATCACACAAACAATCAATAGCTCCAGGATGGTGAAGCCGTTTTTGCTGCACTGCAGCGGCCGGCTCTGGCAGCAGAGGCTTGAAGAGCGGGTGAAAGGGCGTATCATTCTGAGGCCTTGCTTTTAGAAGCTGCCATAGTTGGCATCAGTGCAGACATCCGAAACGTTGGAGGATCCATCGTTACGACCCACCCGAACGAGCCCCAACACCGCGGATACCCTCACGCAGCGAAGCGGGGTAGTGCCGGCAAGGGCGATCTTGACGGTGATTGGGGTCGTGTTCGTCGTCGCCCCACGGGGGGTGTAGGTAAAGGTGGGTCCATTCGTCACGGCTACATTGAAGGGTCCCGAGGACTGGGCGAAGGACTGAATCGTGAAGTTTCCGTTAGATTCCAGGGGGGCACATGTGGCTGGCACCACGCTAGCGATCACCGCCCCTGGAGCAGCGTTGGTCTGAGGAGTGAAGGTCACAGTGCAATTCTGGCCATTTACTTGATTCACTCGTGTGACTGAAGCCCTTCGAACAGATTCCAGCCAGCCTGCCAGCTCTACAGCTATGGCGTTCACGCGTTCCCGCCGCCATTCGTTACCGCTAGCTCGGATCACAATGCCGGAAAGGATCCCGATGATGGCCACGGCCACCATCAGCTCCACGAGGCTGAAGCCTGGAGGCCTGGGAGCCGAATCAGTTGGTCTTTGGAGGGGTGGAATGGGCATCAGGGACACCAAGCAGCCACGGTGGGAATAATCTTCACCACACGGCCGATCGTTGGGTTTGTTGAAGAATAAGTGACGCGGATGCGGTGGACGGATGCATCGTCGACGTTGACAGTACGGCTCACGCCATCAATGGGGCCAATGGCTTGTACTGCTGTCACAAGATTGTTGACAAGTGTCCCATCTTTACAGAAGCCAGTTTCGGATGAGATGTTGCCCGTGGCTGGATCATAATTTGTCTTAGAAAAGGCGTCAATCGCCGTCTGATCGCCGACTGGAAAATAGTAGTCTTCCCGATCGATGTCTGCTGGAGGATAGTCTACGGCGCAGCTGGAAGATGCGTTGATGGTGGCGATATTCACGGTGCAGCTTCCTGGGCAGCATGTGTAACGCTCGCTCAGGTCTTTGATAGTGGCGACGTCGGCATCGATCAGGGCCTCGCGGCGGTTGCGCAGGTCACTGCTCACCTGTGCCCGGTTGGCAGTCATCAGCAATGCAGCAGTTCCCGACAGCGCTACAATTAGGATCAAGAATCCGACAAGTAGCTCAACCAGCGTGAAGCCCCCGTCTGGTTGGATAGTGCGTTGGTGCAGCGAAGAGGGTGATTGGGGCACGATGTGCTTCGCGGTTGACTTGACAGATATTCAGAAAAGGGATGTTGAGCGGACGCTGCGTGCTACCCAGTCCCAGACTGTTGGCTGAAAGCCTGACAATCCACTACCAGTCACTTTCCCGATCACGCTGGTCGGAGGCGTCGTTATTGCAACGCTGCCATTGAGATTCAACTGGTCAACCCATACAATCCCTTGGATGTTAAGGCCCGAGCCGCCTCCGCCAATACTAAGGGTGCCGTTGGGGAAGTAGATAAAAGCCGAAAAGATGCCATTCGTACCACCTAGGTCGATGCTCTGGTCCACTACATTGCCCAGCAGGCTTAGATAGCTGGATCCTGGGTCGGCGGCATTGGTGTCATCGCGCCGTGGGCAGGCCGCAGCTGCGGTGACATCAGCTGGAACAGGAAGGAGGGGAGAGCCAGTACCGCATTTCACATGAATCAGCTCATTAGTGCCCGCCATCTTTATGTCCCCACCATTAATATTAGGTGACGTCGTATCAGTGTCGTCGTAGAACATCAGCCTCACGGGAAGCCCGCCTGAGCTGGCTCCGGAGTCGATAATGATCTTGTCGTTTCCAGACAGGTTGATATACCGAAGCTGACAGTAGACTGCTTTGCCGGGGTCTATTACGCAGTAGGGATCGTAGGCAGTGATGTTGGTAGTCTCGAAGGTCGTGACAATGCACTTTCCCTTGCTCTCGGTGGAGCCATCGGGGCATTTCCCTTTGACTTTAGCGACTTCTTTGGTAACCTCTGCCTCCACCTTCTTGCTGGTTGGGCATGCACCAACTGCATCAGGGAAGCCGTCACCGTTGATATCGGCGAGAGCAGTCAGGCCGTCCTTGGGAAGAACGATTGACCCGTTGATGCAGCCACTTGTTAAAAGGTTGTCTGGTCGCGAAGGTAATTCGGATAAATCTGTTGTGAATGGGACCAGAGCTGTTGATCCATTCTTGGTGTCAATATTGCAATCAGTAGAGCCTGAGCAGGTGGCGCCGTCCTTAACCCAGAGAATGCTGTTAAGAGGATTTCCTGAACTATCGAAAAGCTCTAGGGCTTTGCTGCCTTTGACGTCGATGCCTCCGCCATTAATCCCAACGACGAGGCCCTTGCCGGATCCTTCTCCAGCGCCATTGCATTCTCCAGTCCCATTGCGAATATCCTGGCCATTTTCCGTCGAGTTGGCGACTTGGCCTTTTGAGTCAAAACTTGGCCCAAAGGATCGCTTGCAGCATTTAGGCATCACCTGGAATTCGCGCGTGACGTCCGCTGTGGCTACGGTATTGCCGGCATTATTCAGAACTTGTCCTTGGACGGTAATGCGAATATATCCATAATTGGTGCGCTGGGTGCCAGCTGTCCCGCGCAGATCGATATTTCCGTCAGAAAAACTGCTTTTGGTGTCGGTGGTGCTGGATAGATTGTAGCTGCCAGTTGACGGAGATGCTTGCCGGTTGGTGTAGCTGGAAGAAGGGTCGAATGAAGCAAACTGGACGTTGCGCAGGACGAAGCGGCGATTTGGTGCATTTTCCAGCTGACGCCCACTCGCGTTCTGGAAGTCGATAGCCTTTTCGGTGGGATAGTTGGCTAAAGTGGTTGGGTTGGCTATGCCTGCTAGGCATGGATTGACCAGGTCTGGCCGGTTTCGGCGCCAGTCTGCAGGCGCGAGACCCGATACAAGCAGACGCCGATTCTGTTCCCGGTTCAACTCGCTGATGATTTCGCTTATTCCGGCTTCAGCCGCTTCCCTGGCTTCACGGCCTTGGCTTTGGAAAACCGCACCCAGCAGCCCCGAGTTGCTTCGGTTGGCAAACGCAAGCGACCCCAGAATGATGGCGAGCACAACAAAGATGACGGCTACCATGGAGAAGCCTTCCTCCCCCGGAGGCCTACCCCTCGAGGGGTATGACCTGCCGTGTGACGGTGACAATAAGTAGGAGAGGACCAGCTTTGGATTCATCGTTGCCCTCCTGCCAGGACATGGTTTCCAGATTCTAGTCCGCCTCGTCTGTGGTGGATTACGGTTTGTCTGTCCCAGGAGACCGGTCCGCCGCTGCCCGGCCAAAGCCAGGTTCAAGGCGAGTTGATCTTTCGCAGCGCAGCTGGGCGGGCCAGCCGGTGGTCGTGATGTGGAGCCCGGAAACCGGTCCAGGGTGAATGTGAGTCCTCATCCGGCCAGACTGGGCCGGGGACTCCACCATGAAACGCACCAGGCACACAGCGGAGCAGATCATCCGCAAGCTCTAGCCCGAAGGGCTTCTGCGAAGCAGTGGACCGCCGAACAGCTGATCGCCCAGGGCAAGACCGTCGACGACGTCTGCCGCGTCATCGAGGTGACGCAGCCGACGTACCACTGCTGGAGACAGCAGTACGGCGGCATGCAGGCCGAGGAGGACAGGCGACTGACCCAACTGGAGCAGGAGAACGCCCGGTTCAAAAAGCTGCTAGCGGAGGCGGAACTTGAAAAGGTGATGCTCAAGGATCTCGCCGAGGGAAACTTCTGAGCCCGGAACCCAGACGCAGGGCTGTCCTGGTCCTGGAGGAGCGTTACCGGGCATCCGGGCGGCGGTTTTGCCGGGTGGTGGGCCAGCATCTCAGCACCCAGCGCCATGAACGCAAGGTCACAGGCCTGGAGGAGTCAAAGCTCAGGCATCGTCTCCGCGACATCGCCGCTGAGCACATCCGCTGGGGCCGGCGGATGGCCTACCGCCTGCTCCGGCGAGAGGGCTGGGCGGCGAACCACAAGCGGGTGCAATGGCTTTGGCGAGAGGAGGGTCTGCAGCGACCCACCCCCAGGACAGGCAAGCGAGCCCAGGCCACCGACGGTTCTGTGAGACGACACCGGCCTGAGCATCCCCGCTAGGTGTGGGCCATGGACTTCCAGTTCGACGCCACGGCTGATGACCGCAGACTCAAGTTCTTGAAGGTGATCGACGAGTACAGTCGCCTTCGCCTGTCCATCCGGGTGGGCAGGCGCTGCAAGGCCAAGGATGTGGTGGGGGTGCTGGAGGAGTTCACCAGCCTCTACCCGGCGCCAACATTCATCCGCAGCGACAACGGCTCAGAGTTCATCTCTCAGGCCCTACGGAGCTGGTGCGAGGCCAGTGACACCACCACCACCACGGCTTACATCGAGCCCGGATCCCCGTGGGAGAACGGCTTTGCAGAGTCGTTCAACGGCCGGTTCAGGGATGATTTCCTCAACATCGAGCTGTTCAAGACGGCTCCGGAAGCACAGCTCCTGGCCGATCACTGGCGTTGGGAGTACAACTCCCTCAAGCCGCATTCGGCCTTCCAGGGGGGTACGCCCCTGGAAGGCAGCACAGCAGGAAGCTGCCGCATGACCACAACTACCTAATCTCATACGGCCTGGCCCGAGGAAAGGAGACACCACAGCCGAAGCCGAGAACAAACTGGCCGGCTGAGAGGCGGTCGGTGCCCCTCATCACCCACTCGGGATCCAGAGCTAGTGAGCTGGGTGGCTATAGAGTCTGGTATCTTTCGGCTGGGACACAACGATTGCCCTCCTTCTGACAACCCGACCCTTCGCTGAAATGTTGGCGCTGCGTTGTGGCAGACGGCCAACAGTTCAGGATGCCTTGAACATGCAGAGGAATCTGCCGCCGCGGCCCTGAGCGTGAGACAATGATTCAAGACCATTGAAAGAGGAGTGGCTTTCGATGGCGCAATCTGCCATGCTAAAGCCTAGCTCGTTGCCCCCGTTATATGCCCATCACGGCATCAGGGAAAACAAGAACGTTTGCATATTGAATGGTGACTTCCTCTCCCGTGCTTCCTGGGATTTCGCTTTTGAGATAGCAATTCTTGCGATTGCAGGTTCCAGTTCCAGCGCTTGTGTCTTGGAATGTGGTGTACTCACTCCTTAGCCTGGGAAGGTAGACAATGTCTTCCTTGAGCTTGCTGCCCACAATGTTTACCGCCCCAGCATTCCTGGCAACATTAAAGTGCTGGCGCACCTCTATGGCGTCAATGGTCGATCCATTGATGATGACTTGCCTTGAGGTCGTGGACTTGTAACAGTTGGTGGGTGCCGTGGTGTTAGGCGGTGTAGTGTCGGGGTCGTCACATTCAATCTGGTCGGCATCAAGAAGCGTGCCGCCGTTGTCTACTTGATCGCCCAATGAGTAGTATGGGTTGAGCGCTGATCTTGCGCCAAAAGCCTGAGTAAACGTGCTTCCATTCGAGTTTTGGAATGTCATTGTAATCCTTACTCCTCGAGAAAGTGTATTTCCTGGGACGCTTGCCTCGTTTATGATTGGATCCCAAGGAGCTGTCGAGCTGAGGCGATCAACAACTACTGTGGTGATAACATCTGCGGAGTCCGTATCTAGCGAGCCAGTTGTCTTGTAGGGTGGGCCGCATCGCATCAGGGTCGATGGGCCTTGCCATCCAGGATGGGGATCGGGCGTTGGGAAGCCATAGACGATCTTCCAAAGTTGTCTTGGCCCAACAAGGACTAAAGCCTCTTTGAGTCCACAGGTTGTTTCTTCACTTGACGTCGTCAGGTCACTGGCTATGGCGATCTCTCTATCCATAAGCAGAGCAATCCTGTTGAATGAATCCTTCATATTCTGGTCGTCTTCAAATCGTTTCGTCAGTCTGACTTGGGAAACAAGCAGCGACGAGCCTAATGCGGCAATGATGATAGCGCCAAGCAATGCCGATAGCAAAAGTTCTACCAGCGTGAATCCAGAGACCTGGGGCGAATTATCGCGAATCCGATTGAGATGTTTCCGGTTGTGAGCCATGGTAATCAGCCTCTGAGATAATCGCATGTACCATTCCCGCCATCAACTCCAACTCTGATAATGGAGGCTGGAAGTGTGACATTGACGCACCATTGATGACTTGCACTCGAACTTCGAATCCTTACGGTTGTGTCTGTGACTGGAGGAGTTGAGTCGTCGGAACTCAAGCCACCGCTGAAAAAGGTAAACGCTGTGGTCTTGTCTACTTCGAGATTGGTGTTGCCTGAGATTGCTTGGAGATTGGCGGATGGCAACGATGTTTTGATGCAGTCAGCAGGGTCTAAAGTGGCCGATACGACCCTGGTCAGACTGTCGACCCTTTGTGTAATCGTGCAGCTGCTATCAATAGCAATGTCCTTAGTCGCGATCTCCCGGGTCTTGGCAAGAACTGTCGCAAGTTCAATTGCAGCTAGGCGAAGCTGGCGATCGGAATAAGAGCGAGAGAAGGAAGCAAAGCCAACAGCTGAAAGAATAGAGAGAATGGCCACAGTTATCATGAGTTCGGCCATGGTAAAGCCATTGTGGATGATGAGCCTTCTCTTTGGGTGAATCATGATGAGCCCGTGCACCATGCTGCCGATTCAAGGATGATCGATGCTTGTCTTTTAAAGGCCAAGGACGCAGAATCCCCCCCTGTTAAATTGTAAGTGAGGTGGACATGAGTGGGGTCCGAGGTGTTTATGGCTCTTGTGAGAATGTAGCTTTGCGTCGAGTTCTGAATGGGTATCTCCGTGGATTCGTTGAACTTGTACGGTAGAGATGGCTCTATGTCGTCTGCGGTATTTGAAACTGAATCGGCATCTGCCAGGAATTGTGTTGATAGGCCCGCGGTCGTCAGGTCGGCGTTGGCGCACTCGTAAGAAAGGACGGGTGATGTTGTGAACTCATTATTGGTCTTGGTTGTGGCCTTGCTTAGGCTGTAGGGGCCACTCTTCATTCTCCAGAACTTTGCATACCGCTTAATCCAGGCAAGATCAGTTGATACGGCTGCCTCGATCGCATTCTGATTGCTCGCCCTTTGGGCAAGGTCAAGCGTACGGACAAATACGGTGGCCAGGGTCGCCACGACGGTAGTGGCGATGACAACAGCTAGAATGACTTCAATCATGCTGAAGCCCATGGCTGACTTGTCTCTGTTGGTGAGAGCCCTGATGGTGATTGCCATGACTAGATAATCACCTCTGTCCTAATAGGTAATGCCATAGGCTCTGTATTTCGTTACGATGCTCGGTATGGGGCTCGGCGAGAAGGTGTCATCTTTGGGCCAATCAGGCAAGATCTCCATGAGGCCTGGCCTGGCGTCTATGGGGCCATAAAGGCCGGTATCTCCTGATTTTGGGCCATCTAGCCTGCAGAGCCAGCGAACACCATAGCTTCCATCTTGGCCGCCTCCAGTGCCAGCACCGGAAAAGACCATGGTTGCATTTGGAAGCCAGACGAATGCTCCGCTAAAGGGATTGGCATTGACGGTAAATGTCTGATGAGTGCAAATATTGTCTGAGACTCTTTTTGTTGTAACATCCTTGTCCAGGGAGATCTTTCCGTAAATACGCAGCTTTTGCCAGTTGGCAAGGCTAATGTTGTCAAAGCGTATGTCTGATCTGTTGCCCGGCTGGAGGGTGGAGGAGGCGCCTAGGATGAATACATTGACTGGATGTATTGTCGTGTCGACAACGATGTTGGGATTGGCGAGGGATCCAGCGACGCAGTTAATGGCGTTAGAACTAGTGTCGTCCTGTTCTGGCCTATTGTTATCGCTTGAGTTGTCAATCCAAGTCTTCTGATTGTTGAAATAGCAGCCTTGGGCTAGGCGTTTGCTGCTATTGTCTGTGGCTTGAGTTCCTTTGTCATCCTTGACGTAGGGGAAAATGGAATTTGAGTAGTTAATTACAAGGGCGCTGTCCCTTACGTATCGAGGATCCTCCTCTTCTGTTTTTCGTTGGTCTTCAAGGCCCGCAAGGCTTGGATAGCCTGGAATTGTTACTGATGTGGCGTCAATATCGCCAACCTTTGTGTTGTCTGTGATGCAGTGTTCTACGGTCAAGCAGGCGGCGTCTGTCCTGGTCGACCCTGTTTTGAGGCTTGTTGGATTGGGGCTGGTCGCAAGGCCGAAGCTGTTCTGATCAAAGTTCCCAAGTGTGCTCCCGGCCAGTCCAGTGATCAAGAGCGGGGTTTGGGGTGGCTGGCTCGATTCAACGTAGGGCCCTTTGACATAGACGGTTCTTTTGAGTCTGTAGGTGGCAACTGGTTGCCCGCCTCGCTCAACTGTCCCTATAACAACCACATCGGCCGATCCGCCAAACAGATTCCCAAACATCCTGCAACCTGTGGCGCCTGGGCTTCTTGTAGGTGCTGTGTAGGAAGCAAGCTGATAGTACTGGGTTTGGGTAGATAATGTCTCGCTGAGTTCTTTCTTGGCGCTGACCCCCTCCGGGGGCTCGCCGAGGGGGTCGGTTGCGTAGACATTGCATGCTGTGGCGTCTTTCATTTCTATCGTTGGCCAGTCCGCAAGGTTGGCTACCAGTAGGTAGCTCTTATCGTCTGTATTTAATGCGGAGAGAATCTCGTTGAAGCCGGACTCTGCGGCTTCCTTGGCTGCCTGATGGTCCGAGTCTGCAATTGAATTCTGGAATGAGGTGGATCCGCGTGTCATCAGCACGGCGGCGGACACCATGACCACGAGGACGGCGAAAATGACATAGGGCAGGACGGCCCCTTTGTTTTTTGTGCAGTGCGAGTATCTAGGCCTGCCTTGTGCGAAGCTGGCAAGTAAGAGGTAGGCGAGTTTTGGCGGCGAACTCTTCACGAGGATGGAGCCCCACTGGTCCGATGTTCTTACCCTAGTGCGCGCACTTGTGTGCGGCCAAAGTGTAAAGAAACATGCTTTGGCGGTTTGGATCCGCTGAGGGGTTGGCGTCCGGTTGAGCCTCCCGATCCTTGGCCCGCGTGTCAGAGTTGATTCCCCAGCGCTGACCACCCTGGCGAGGCTGTTGCTCCTGGCCCTGCTGCTGCTCGCAGGCTGCGCCACCCGCCCCCAGCACGAGCGGCCTCGGGTGTCTGACGAGGGGGTGCGGGCCTGCCAGGTGGAGGTGGAGGCCACGGCGGCGCCCAAGGGGCGGGCAGCGGCGCTCGAGCGCTGCTTCCTCACGATCGATCAGCGGCTGGCCCAGCTCCAGCGGGAGCAGCAGCAGCGCCTGGCGCCGCCCGCGGCACCGCAGGGCCCGGCACCGCCCTCTCCCGAGGAGCGCTACGCCTTCTGCGTCTTCCACCAGCCGGAAGTGCAGCAAGCCGAGCGCGCCCGCCAGCGTGCCCTGGCCCCCTGGCTGAGACTCGCCGGCGCGCCCGACCCCACCGCCCCGGAGGTGGTGGCGGCCCGCCAGGCCTATGAGCAGGCGCTGGCGGAGCTCAACCGCCTGATCCCAGAATCGATGCGCGGCGGTCTGACCCTGGAGCCGGATGCCATCCGCGTCTTCAGCCGCTGCGAGCGCAGCGACTTCGGCTGACGTGGCGCCGCCCGCTTGGGCAAGAGCCCCTGTTGCCCCTCAGAAACTGCGGATCGAGGTGCGCGCTGAGCTTGATTCCGCAAAGGTGAACAGGCTGCCGCCGTCCCAGCTGCGCAGCGTCACGGTGTAGGTCACGGAATCCGTGGGGCCCGTGAAGCCCGTCGGCACCGCCAGGGTGGCGTTCTCCACCAGGATGCCGTCGGCCTGGTTGCTGAAATCCAGGGTGCCGTTGCGCTGCACCGCCGGACCGCAGCGCCACAGGTCGGCATCCTTGTTGTAGTACACGATCAGGCCGGTGCTGCCAGCCGCCGCCGGATTCGGCACGGTCACGGTGAGCACTCGGCCGGCCTTGTCGGCGCAGATCCCGATGCCGTTTTCGGTTCCAAGGCTCTGGCCTTCGCGGATCTCCGTTTCCAGGAAGAAGTTGATGCGGCCCCAGTGGTCGCGCATGCGCTGCAGTTCAGACTGCTTCTGGGTGGTGCGCAGATGGCTGGTGATCACCGAGGAGGCCAGCCCCATCACCATGCCGCCCAGGGCCAGGGTGATCAACAGCTCCAGCAGGGTGAATCCCGCGTTCGGCCTGGGGCCCGCCATCAGAACACCCCCGGGTAGGTGCAGGTGCCGCTGCCGTTTTCATCGTTGCCCACGCGGATCAGGCCCAGCGGTGAGGTGATTTGCACGCAGCGCATCGGCGGCGTGTTGTTCAGGCTGATGCGCACCTCCAGGCCCGTGGAGGGATTGAGCCCCACCACGGTGCCGCGCGGGGTGAAGGTGAACACGGCTGGAGTGGCGCTGATGGCGTAGCGGTCGCTGCCGCTGCTGACCGCCGTGATCGTCAACGGATCCTGGTTGAGGCAGGTGTTCACGATGGCGGCTCCGCTGGCCACGCTTGGATCCACCGCCGCGCTGGCCACGGTGCTGCCCGCCGCAGCGGCGCTGCTGGTGTGGATCGTCACCTCGCAGGGGTTGCCCTTGAGCGCAGCGCGGCGCACCGCCTCCAGCCAGCCGGTGAGCTCCACCGCCACGGCGTTCACGCGCCCGCGCCGCCACTCCACCCCGGTGACCCTCAGCGCAATCGCGCTGAGGATGCCGATCAACGCCACGGTCACCATCAGTTCGGTGAGGGTGAAGGCCGTGGCCTGTCGGCGGCGCTGGCCCAGGCCCATCAGACCCTCGGGCACCACGCCACCGCGGTGGGGGTCAGGGTCAGTTGGCGCATCACTTCCCCGCTGGTGGTAGCGGTGTAGGTCACCGTGTAGCGATGGTAGGCAAGGGCCGTACCACTGCTCGGCACGGCGTCCACCGCGGCGCTGCGGTTGAGGCCGTTGGGATGGGGCAGGTCGTTGATCACGGCCACCAGCGGAGTCACCAGCGCGGTGGGGGAGAGGCACTTCAGCTCGAAGGCCTGGGTGCCGTCGTCGAGGTTGTTGCGATCGGCGTCCACGCCGCTGCGCAGGGGGAAGAAGCCGTTGCGGTCCACCTGACCGGTGGCCACGGCGCAGGTGGCGGTGGCATTGGCGCAGGTGTAGCGGTCGTTCAGCTTCTGGATCACCGCCACGTCGGCATCCACCGCCGCCTCCCTGGCGTAGCGCTCCTGGGTGGCACGGGTCATGGAGCCCGTGCGGATCACCACCGTGGCGGCCGCCCCCGCCACCATCAGCAGGATCGCCGCCGCCTGGATCATCTCGATCAGGCTGAAGCCCCGGGCCCGGTCGGCTCGTACGGCCATGGCTAGAAGAACTGCAGGGATCGGGTGGCCCGCAGCACGTAGTCCACCAGCGGCGGCTTCACGGAGGGGGTGGTGCCGCCCATGCCCATCAGATCCAGCACATCGCCGAGGCCGGATCCGGGGATGGTCATGGTCACGTTGCCGTTGGCCTTCACCTTGTCGGTCCAGATCACGCCCGCATAGCCCGAGCTGCCGCCGATCTCGATGGCGCCGTGGGGGAAGTAGGCGAAGAAGCGCAGGGCCGCGCCGCCGCCCTGGCCCAGGTCCACCAGCTGCTCGGGGGTGCAGCTCTGGCAGCCGAACAGGGTGAAATCGGTGATCTTCGTGGGCACCTCACCGGGATTGGCGCTGTTCACGTGCAGGAAGCCGCCGCCGCTGCGCTGGTCCACGGTCTTGGTGTTGCCGCCGGCCTGGCTGTTGGGGAAGTGCATCCGCATCGGGCCGCCGATGCTGTTGACCTTCAGGGTGCGATTCGGCTTGCCGAAATCCAGCTGGTTGATGCTGCAGGTGGTGAGGGGCAGGCTGGCGCCGGAGGGGGTGCTGGCGCTGCAGACGTTCCTGAAGTTGGTGGGCCAGCTGGCATCCACCGGGGTGGTGAGGGTGAGCGTGCCGCCCACCCCGATACTGTTGTCATCGAGGTTGATGTTGCAGGCGGCCGGCAGGGTGGCGCCCACCACGGCCTTGTCGCAGGTGGTGTTGGCGGCGGTTTTCACGTCGGGCATATCGATGTCCACCACATTCACCAGGGTGCCCACATTGGTGTTGATGTTGGCGCTGCAGTTGGTGGTGGCCACGCAATACACAAACTCGATGTTGTTGCCGTAGCCATCCACGATGTCGCTGGAGGTGCTCTGCACCGTGATCACGCCCGTGTCGTTCTCGGCGGCCCCGCCCACAAGCCCGAAGCCCAGGGAGTTGGCGCAGGCTCGGTTGTCGTTGCCGAAGGCCTCCCGGTAGCCCCCCAGGGAGCCGCGGCAGCACTTCGGCACCACCTCAAGGGTGCGGGTGAGGGTGCTGCTGGCCACCAGCACGCCGTTGCGGTAGGCCGTGCCGCGCACGGTGAGGGTGAGTTCCCCCGCGAGCGGCGGCTGGGAGGTGGGCGGATTCTGGGCAGGGCTGGCGGTGCCGCTGGGGTCATAGCCCACGCTCACCGTGAAGCCGCTGTTCTTGGCGTAGGGGCTGCTGGCCTGGGTCTGGCTGGAGCTGGTGGGCTGGCTGATCGAGATCAGCTGGTAGCGCCGCTGGGCATCCAGGGTCTGCTCGGCCTTGAGGTTGGTGCTGGGGAAGGTGTTGGCCAGGTTGGGCAGGCTCAGGGTGCACACCGAGCGCAGCTGGCCCTGGTTGGTGGAGCTCTCGAGGTAGGTGCGGTCTTGGTTGTTGACGATCGGCGCGTTCACCAGCAGGCGGCGGTTCCGCTCGCGGTTGAGCTCGGCGATGATCCGCGCCATGCCGATCTCGGCCGCCTCCCGCGCCTCGCGACCCTGGCTCTGGTAGGCGGAGCCCAGCTGCCCGAAGCTCACCCGCGCGATCAGCATCACGCCGCCCAGCAGCACCGCCAGGGCGATCAGGATCACCAGCACCATCGAGAAGCCGGCCGTGCGGCTGCGGCCACTGTGCTGCAGCTGGCTGAGCAGATGGAGAAGATGCTTGGGCATGGCCTCCGGCCCGCGCACTGGCGGCCTCATGCGTCGATGCTAGGAACGGCGTTCCGATCAGCCCAGTGCCGCTCCGCTCCCTCCTGCGTCGGGCCCGGCCGCGACCCTCCATCCGCCAGTGGCTGCTAGGAGCGAGCCTTTTGGCGGTGCTAGGAGGCTATGGGGCGCTGTTCGTCACCCAGTCGCTGCTGGCAGCGCGGGAACGGCGCGGTGCTCACCTGCAGACCCTGGCGCGTCTCGCCGATCAGCTGCCCCTGGTATCTGGGCTGGCTGGCACCGGCTCTGCCGCACTGGTGTTCCTGCCCCCCACGTTGCTGGTGTGGCTGGAGCGGCCCGATCGCCTCCCCCTGGCGCTGGTGGCGCGCGTCTCGCCGGAGTTTCCGTTGCCCCAGGGCCGCACGGCCTGGGGCCTGATGGCGGAACTCGCCAGTGGCGTCGACCCTGAGGAGCGAGGCCGCCTGGTGCAGATCGGCGGCGAAAGCTACCTGCTGAGCGCCCTGCCGTTGCCTTCGGCCGGCGACGAGGCCAGGTTGCTGGTGCTGGAGGCCGTGAGCAGCCGCGAGCGGAGCGAGCGCACGAACGCTCTGTTGCTGCTGGCGGCTGCAGGCAGCTCCACACTGCTCACGGGTCTGGTGCTGCGGCCGGTGCTTGATCGGGGTCTGGCGCCCCTGGTGCAGCTGGGGGCCCGGCTGGAGCGGATCAACTTCGACAGCCTGGCCAGTGAGCGGCTGCCGCTGGAGCGGCAGCCACGGGAGCTGGTGCCGATCGTTCAGGCCTTCAATGCGCTGCTGGATCGACTGGCCGCCTCCTGGTCTCGGCAGAGCAGTTTCGTGGATGGGGTGGCCCATGAGCTGCGAACCCCGATCACGCTGATCAACGGCTACGCCCAGAGCCTGCAGCGCCGCGGGGCGGTGGTGGGGCCCTCGGTGCGCCAGCTGGCGCTGATCCAGTCGGAAGCGGAGCGGATGGCCCGGATGGTGACCGACCTGCTGGATCTCGCCCGCGACGATGCCGGCCGCCTGACGCTGCAGCGCCAGCGGGTGGATCCGGAACGGCTGCTGCTGGAGGCCTACGAGCGGCTCGAGCAGCACGCCCAGGGCCGACTGCAGCTGCGGCCGCCGGGGGATGAGCCGCCGCTGGAGGTGTGGGGCGACCCGCACCGCCTGCAGCAGTGCCTCACCAACCTGGTGGAGAACGCCCTCAAGTACGCCCCGGAAGCCACCCCGATTGTGCTGCAGACCACGGCCGGTTCCACAGCCGTGCGTCTGCATGTGAGCGACCGGGGGCCGGGCGTGCCGGAGGCGGAGCGGCAGCGGATCTTCGAACGCTTCGTGCGCGGCAGCACCGCCGAGGGCTGCAGCGGCAGTGGCCTGGGCCTCTCCGTGGTGCGGCTGCTGATGGAGCGCATGGGTGGCGCCGTGGAGGTGGCCGACGTGCAGGAGGGCGGTGCCGATTTCCAGCTGGTGCTGCCCGTCAGGAGCGCACCGCGCCCTCCTTCAGCATGAAGCCCACGCCACGCACCGTCTGGATCAGGGTGGGCTGGCCCGCCTGCTCCACCTTCTTGCGCAGGTAGCGGATGTACACATCCAGCAGGTTGTCGTCGCCGAAGTGGTTCTCACCCCACACGGTGCGCAGGATCACCTCGCGGGGATGCACCTGATTGGGTTCGCGCAGCAGGCAGAGCAGCAGGTCGTACTCGCGCACGGTGAGGTGGATCGGCGTGCCGTTGCGGCTCACCTCTCGGCTGCCGGTGTTCACCACCAGCCCGCCGAGGCTGAGGGTTTCACCGCTGGCGGTGGGGCTGTTGAGGCTGCTGCGCCGCAGCCGCGCCCTCACCCGCGCCAGCAGCTCCTCAATCGAGAAGGGTTTGGTGATGAAATCGTCGGCGCCGGAATCGAGGGCCTCCACCCGCTCACGCACGTCGTCGCGGGCGGTGAGGATCAGCACCGGCACGGTGATGCCGCTGCTGCGCATGCGGCGGCACACCTCCACGCCGCTGAAATCGGGCAGGGTCCAGTCCAGGATCACCAGGTCCCAGGCGGTGGTACGCACCTGCACCAGGGCCGCCTGGCCGTTGGCGGCCTCGCTGGTGGCGTAGCCCTCGGCCTGCAGCTCCCCGGCCAGGAAGCGGCGCAGCTCGGGGTCGTCGTCCACGATCAGCATCTGGGGCTGCCGCTGGCGGATCTGCTGCTGCTGGGTGTCCGCCTCGCCTGCCACGGGGTGCTTGGGTGTGCGCGGGAGCGCTCGGGTTTTTGGTGCGGCCTGCCCAGGCACGCCATTTGGGCCCAAACTACGCCCTGCCGCTGGGATCAGCCATGTTGCGTGCGTTCCAGGCTCCGCAAGGGCCCTCAGAGGCTGGCCACCCCGCCAGCCTGGCCGGCCGGCTGGCCCGCTGGGGCCTGGTGATCGTGCTGGCCTATGGGCTGGTGGCCCTGGCCCTGCCCGCGCTGATCCAGCTCGGCCTGCTGCCGGATGCCAACGCCGGCCTGGAGAACCCGATCTATGCCACTCCCTCGCCGGCCCACTGGTGCGGCACCGATCGCCTGGGGCGCGACGTGTGTGTACGCACCCTGGCAGGCAGCGGTGTGGCGCTGCAGGTGGTGCTGCTGGCCCTCACGCTGGCCCTGGCGATCGGGGTGCCGCTGGGGATGCTCAGTGGCTACCTCGGCGGCTGGCTGGACCGCAGCCTGGTGCTCGTGATGGACACGCTCTACACCCTGCCGGTGCTGCTGCTCTCGGTGGTGCTGGCCTTCCTGCTGGGTCGCGGCATCCCCAACGCCGCGGCCGCCCTGTGCGTGGTGTACGTGCCGCAGTATTTCCGGGTGGTGCGCAACCAGACGGCCCAGGTGAAGGCCGAGCTGTTCATCGAGGCGGCCCGCTCGCTGGGCGCTGGGCCGCTTTGGATCCTGCGCAAGTATCTGTTTCGCAACGTGATCACCTCGGTGCCGGTGCTGCTCACCCTCAATGCTGCTGATGCGGTGCTGGTGCTTGGCGGACTGGGTTTCCTGGGGCTGGGGCTCCCGGAAACGATTCCTGAGTGGGGGAGTGATCTGCAGCAGGCGCTCACGGCCGTACCCACGGGGATCTGGTGGACGGCGCTGTTCCCTGGGGTGGCGATGTTTGTGCTCGTGCTTGGGCTGGCGTTTCTAGGGGAGGGGCTGGAGGGGTGGCTGGGGCGAGAGACGTGATAGTGATGATTATCCGACTGGGTGGCTTTCGGCGGCGCCGGGCAATTTAATTGTGTTGCACAGCTCCCTGAGCTCTCCCTTAACTCGCTCCATAACCTCGATCCAATCACCAAAGTTTCGCTGCCTAAACAACCGCGTTGCTGGATACCAGGGTGTGCTTTCTCCTTCTAATCCCCAGCGCCAGTCTGGGACTGCTGTGAGGAGTAGCCAAACGGGTCTGCCGATGGCACCTGCCAGGTGAGCCATGGCCGAATCCGTGGTGATGATGAGATCGCAATTGGAAATGATCGCCCCTGTTTCAACAAAGTCCCAAGTCGCGTCAATCATGTCTTGATAAGGGGCCAATCGATCTCGATAGCTAAACTCAGGCATCTGCTCCTGGCCTGGACCTTTTTGTAGGGAAAGCCACTCAATATCAATAAGCTCTCCGATCAAGATCCCAAAATTGGCCAACGGCATTGAACGGCCAAGGAGTGTTGATTTCTCCGCTTCTGGATTGCCTTGCCAGTGAATCCCAACCCTAAGCTTGCTGTTGCAAGCCATGATCTGATTCCAGTTGCTTGTTGAGGCTTCGGGAATCAAGATATATGGCTCCTGGAAGATTGGCTTGTCCCTTCTGATTCCAAGAAGTTTGGGAATGCTCATGATTGGCAGCCATGCAACATCCTCTCCATCTGCAATTAAGTCATTGAGTCTATTGGAGACGGCATCAAAAAGATTGGATCCTTGGATCAGAGGTACTAACTTCTCCCCCACCAAGAGTTTGACCGACCGACCTGCCTCGCGGAAAAAATGTGAATATCTCGCAAACTGCATAACATCTCCAAGGCCCTGTTCGCAAACAAACAGAACTGTTGTCGGCATGTCATTGGTTGACGACAGCTCCGGTAGCAATGAGAGGCCAGGAAGGTCTATATTCTCAACGATTCGCCGCCATTCATATTCTTGCCAACCATTTTCGTAATTATCAAGAAGCAGGTAGGCTAGACCGAGGTTGAGGTGGCTGCGTGCATCTGAAGGCGAGTGAAGAACTGCGAGCAAATAAGAGCCGATAGCCGATTCCATATCCCCACTCAGGTGGAAGGCAAGCCCTAGGTTTGCATGTGCATCGCCATAGGCGGCATTTAATGCGAGTGCACTGGAGAATGCATCAATAGCCTTGGTGGCTTCACCTACTGCCAGCCAATGCCGTCCTTCAAGCACAAGATCCGACTCTGTAGGCTCACCCCCTCTGCGATGAATACTACGCTTTAACTGGGCAAAGCTTTCCTCGTGCCGTCCAAGATGATGGAGAGCTAAAAATAAATTCAGTTCGGTGGCGACTCGCCCCGGCTGTAGCTCAAGCGACTTTTCTAAATAATCATGAGCTTCAACGAACTTGCGCTGCTCCAATGCAGAAACTCCAGCAATGTAGTACGCAAGAGCAGATCCTGGATCGGCTTTAATTGCTTTCTCCGACAGGAGCAGGGCTTGACTATGATTGCCAAATTTCTGAAGTAAATGAGCACACAGTCTTAAGGCATGAGGGCTTTCTTTTTCCAATTCTACCAGCTTTAATGCAATCTTCTCTGCCTCCACAAGCTGTTGTGATTCGGCTAGCAGTAATCCATATATCTCAAGAGCACCTCTATTCAAAGGTTCTGAGAGGAGCAGCCTCTTGACGCAGTCAAGTGCTTCTGAAAGGCAGCCTCGGAAAGAGAGGATCCTTGTTTTCAAGAGTAGATATTCTGGTTTACTCGCGTCGATGGCCAGTAAAGAATCTAGGACTATCTCTGAGTCATCAATATCGCCTTGCAGGTAAAGTCTAGTCGCTTCCAGGAGAATGTCCTGGGATCTTGCTCTATCGATCTCTGCTCGGCTGGTCATTTGCGACTGTGTCGGGTTGCCAGATTCCATCTCATGAAACTACGAATTTAGTCTTGCGTCTCATAAAGAGAGCCCATTGCTTTGCAATAAAAAAGCCCCGGGAGGGGCTTGGTTCAAGGTCTAAACCGTTCAAGTAAGTCGATCATGCAGTACAGCTAAGACCACCAGCTGAGGTAACAGTGATCGAGACCGCTGTCTCATTACCAACAGTCAAGCTGAGGCAACGAACACCAGCGGCATCACCAGCCGTACCCCCCCATGAGGCACCAAACACTTGCTCTGTGCCAGCGCATGTCTTACCGTTAACAACGGCTTCGAGCTTGGAAGCGTTGCCCACCGCGCACTCCTTTGCCAGGCCAACAGCTTCGCCGATCTTTGCACCCGCTTCAGCGCGAGTCCTGGCTTTGAGGTATTGAGGCAGTGCAACCGCTGAAAGAATGCCAATCACGGCAACCACGATCATCAGCTCCACCAAGGTGAAGCCAGCAGCTGCCCATTTTCTGCGTTGCTGAAGGCTGCGGATGAGCTCCAGTTGCGTTTTGGTACGCATGGGATGAGTATGAGTCCTTCACAGGATAGGTCTCGTTCTACCTCTTGTCCAGTTTTCCATGCCAGACCCATGTGGATCTGTTGCTTGGGGAGCAAACCATGAAAGCCCTTGCCCCGCAGGTGCGGACGCTGACTATCCCTGGCTTTTCTCAGTCAACTGTTGTCCGCAATCCAGGAGGAGACTCAAGACTAAGTCAATATATCAGGGCAGCTCAGTTCAATTCTCATCCCGCTCTCAGGCTTCTCTCAGTCGATGAATTAGGCCGTGTGTCTTCATGGGTGCACGTACATCTGCTAAATCTTGCCCTAGGGAGTCGCCTGGTTTTTTCGTTGCTGCACTAGCTGCAGGCATGAGGCAAAGTGTCTCAATCAGCGAGTCGATGAATCGCTATTTTGAGAATATGCAAGTGGAGGCCATGTTATGCGGGCATCGAGTTCCGGATAAAAAGCGCAGAGGCGTCGATCAATGGAAATGCCGGGCATTGGATGGGGCAGCAGCGGGATGTGGCATGTTTCAAGCGTAAGTGGGAAGCATCTCTCCTCAATTCTCCTCGCTCCTTGTGGCGAGATCCAGTAGCAAAGCATGCCGAATCCTTTCAAGTACTTGTATGGCCTCACGTCCTTGATCTTTGTTTTGCTAAGGGCATTGCCAATCCACTCTGTAGATGGGTATTGGGGCCTGGAAAACATCTCTAGCTCAAGCCCTTCCGGTGTTTGCATGCTCAGGGGTGCATCGGTATTGTATCCGAAGAAGGTGATATCGCTTTTTTCAAGCTCATCTTTTGATGACCCTATGTAATCGAGGATCTGTGGGTGCGTCTGCGCGTCGTCTTCCATGACCAAGGCTCCCTCGGATCTGGCTCCAACTTCCTGCCATATCCATCGCATCGAGGCCGCAACTCCAATTGTTCCAGGCGTGCACCCACCCCAGGCGAGTGCTTCTGGTGTGAGAAGTCCTTCCTCTAGAATTTCGGAATCTGTCATTGTTGACCCATCTCGCCCTGGAAGAACTTCTGGTGGGCTTGAACTTAGATGGCAATTGATTTCATGAAAATCTCTGATTCGCTTGCCTGTTAGGTCGAGGGTGATCACAATGCTGTCAACTTCAGTTGTCATGGCCAACAGTTTGGATGCAGGCATTGTAGCCATGGGTTTGCTGGGGCATTGTGCATGCGTGCCAGCCGGCGACGAGTCACTTAATCTTTCATGTCACATCCGAGAAGCTTATACGTGTTCGCCCTAAGATCAGGCTATTATTCATGTGGATATCTATCAGGCTGCTACCGTCTATTGGTGCCCCTATCTCTACGGTGCTAATCTGATTCTTGGTTGAGTCTTGGGCTATGCAACGTCAGGGGGCTAAGTCTGTTGATATTATTGTGCCAACGATGTGGCGAACGCCAGAATTCTCGGAAATATACCTACCCATCTACGAGGAGTGCCCTGAAGTTAATGCTGTTATAATTATTGACAATGACCCACGGGCTAGGCCTGCCAAAGAGCGATTTGAACGATCCACCAAAGTGCGTATTATCTCTCAAGAGGAGAATATATATGTCAATCCCGCATGGAATGAAGGCGCTGCGGTTGCGACATCTGAGTGGCTATGCATTCTGAATGACGATATCGCGGTTGAGTCGGAGATATTCTCGATGATTTCAGAGTTGGATTGGCGAGGGCGGTCAATTGATATTATTGGCTTAAATCTCCAGGATGATGTCGGCGAAACTCGCCTTGAGAAGATCTCGCCTAGGAAAGATCAACCTCTTGGTCCACAGTTTCCAAGCTATGGAGCCTGTATGTTTCTGCCCAGACTGAAATACCGATACATACCCGATGATTTCAAGATCTGGTTTGGCGATGATTACTTGGTGCGCCATGCCGATAATGTCTTTCTCCTCACTTCGCCTGGTATCAGGGGGATAATGTCTAATACAATAGGGCAATTCGGCGAAGGTTCTTCGATTCAAGAGAGAATCCGAGAGGATATTGCCAACGCAGGCAAGGCTTTGTTGCCGACGCTTTGCGATGTGCCTGGCGAAGGATCTGCCGCAGCGAATGCGGCTTTGGACTCCCCCTCATCGACTGTTGCTGTCGACTTGGGTTGCGGCGTGACTCCGCTTAATCCATTTGGGGCTGACAAGCTGATTGGTATTGATGCTCAATGTGATGGAGGCGATATTCTGCAATGTTGGATTGGGTTTGAGCCCATGCCATTGGCCGATTCCTCTGTAGACTTTGTTTCTGCCTATGATCTTGTGGAGCATATACCTAGATTTGCTTTTATCGGCAAGCCTGTCTATCCGTTTATTGATGCAATGAGCGATATATGGCGTGTTCTCAAGCCCGGTGGAATATTCTTCGCTCGCACTCCGGCGTATCCCTCTGCTGCTGCATTCCAGGACCCAACACATGTAAACATCATTACTGACCAAACTATTAGCTATTTCGCGAGGCGTCCCTGCCTCGATGGGTCTGAAGTGGATTCTTGGGGACTTCCACTTGGTGGGAGATACGGCTTTAGGGGCGAGTTTGTCCTGGTCAAGCAGTGGTGGGATACGACTCATTTGTGTTGGCATTTGGAGGCGGTAAAATGAATGCGCATGATCTTGTGCTGCTTCAGTTTCTGCAACGGTTGCCCGCTCTCGCTGCCAACGTGTGAGACGCAAGTCACAGGGCGGCTGCAGCGACGCCTGCTCAATAGTTCTTGTTGGGTGGACTTGATAGTCCAGCTTCTGGATTATTCCTGATCAGTGGTGCCATTTCATGACGGGGGAGCCCTGGCTGTGCTTACTCACTTGTTTCATCAAGAGGCACTCAGATACGAGGCGAATTCCGTGATCCAGTTCAAGTCTGTGTATGGGGATGTCACTGCCTCCATGCAGGCGCAATGTGCCTCTCGGCCGCGCCTCGTCTAGGTCATTTCTTGGTTTCCTATCTATCATGAACTCCTTATTTCTATTCACAGGTCTTGGCGTCTGTCGGCCGTGGGCCCGGCTATGGATTCACCTTGCTCCGTCTTGCTCGGGTTGATTGCCGGTGTTCAACGGCACTAGTTGAGGGGCTGTCATACGCTATGAATAGATCATGATCGGAGGATTGTTCTTTGGTTGTTTGCCTCCTTGATATGGTGTCACTCTTGCTAGCGGCCTGCCGGCCCCGACAGTGGCCCAAAAATCTGTTGGTGTTCGCTGCGCCTCTGTTCGCCTTCAGCTTTGAATTAGACGTGTGGCTGCGTGCCGGCGGTGCCCTTGTGGCGTTCTGCCTAGTCTCCGGTGCGATCTATTTGCTGAATGATTGTTTGGATGTGACGGCCGACCGAGCCCATCCGAGCAAGCGCCACCGGCCGATTGCCTCCGGCATGCTGACCGTGCCGGCAGCCCTGATATCGGCAGTTGTGCTCATGGTAGTGAGCCTGAGCCTGGCTGCCTTCATCACATCAGCCCTTGCTGGCGTTGTGTTGATCTATGGGCTGATTCAAGTGGTTTATTGCCTTGAGCTAAAGCGGCAGCCGCTGCTGGACTTGTTCTGTATCGCTTCCGGCTTCCTGTTCCGGGCCATTGCAGGCGTGGTGGCAGCTGGATTGGGCTTCTCACCTTGGTTCTTGCTCACGGTGGGCCTGCTCGCGTTGTTTCTGGCGATCGAGAAGCGCAAAGCCGAGTTGCGCTTGGCCCAGGATCTGGGTGTCATCACCAGAAAGGTCCTGAATCGCTATTCGCTGCCCCTTTTACTGAGGCTTGAGAGTTTAGTGGCGACCAGTGCTTTCATGAGCTACAGCCTTTGGGCGGCAGGCCCGTCCCTGAACGGGGCCTCTACAACCTGGATGTTGCTGACCGTTCCGTTTGCGCTGGTGGGGATCTTTCGCTATCAGCTGCTCAGTGACCCCGAGGAGGCTGAACGCCGGCGCCTGTTGGCGCCAGAGCACACTAGCGAAAAACCGGAGGAGATCTTGCTGGGGGATCGAGGCATTCAGTTCATCTTGTTGGCTTGGCTGTTCACCGTGGTAGTGGTCGGACTCAGTCATCGTGCCGACCTGCTGCCAGAAGGGGGGCTCCAGCCGTGAAGGTCTTTGTACCTGGTGGAGCCGGTCTGGTTGGTCTCAACCTCATTGCTCTGCTTCAAGACAGCTATCCCGACTGGGATCTGCTGGTGGTCGATAAGAAGACCGAGGCCGTGTACATTGCCCAGCGGCTCTTCCCTAATGTCACGTTCCTCTGCGAAGACCTCACGCAGACTGCTGACCAGCTGTGGCCTGCGCTGATTCGAGGCTGTGATGCTTGTGTGATGCTTCAGGCCGAGATCGGTAACACTGATCCCAGCCAGTTCTACCGCAACAATGTGCGCAGCACCGCAGTGGTATTAGAGCAGCTAAAGCATGCAGGTATCCGCCGTCTGGTGCACGTGAGCAGTTCTGTAGTCAATTCGGGGGCGGCAGACATCTATACGGAGACCAAGCGAAGTCAGGAGCAACTGGTGCTGCAGCAATGGCCTAACGCTGTTGTCCTAAGGCCCACATTGATGTTCGGTTGGTTTGACCGCAAGCATCTGGGTTGGCTCGCCCGCTTCATGCAGAAGTTGCCCCTGTTCCCCATCCCTGGATCAGGTCGGTTCATTCGACAGCCCCTCTATGTCGGCGACTTTTGCATGCTTATTCAGCGATGCCTGGAAACTGACAGCCTTTGCGGCACCTATGACATCACTGGCTTGGAAAAGGTCAGCTACCTTAGCCTGATGCGCCAAATGCGGCAGGCCGTGGGCGCCCACAGCTTGATCATTCATCTGCCGATTCCACTCTTTGGAGCCCTTCTCCAGCTCTGGAGCCTGATCTCCCATCAGCCCGCCTTTACCCGCTCCCAGCTCATGGCCCTTACTGCTGGGGATGAATTCGCCGTGATCGACTGGCCAGCGATCTTCTCGGTCACTCCCACAATGCTGGTGGAGGCCCTCCGAATCACCTATCAGGATCCACGTTATAGCCAGGTGGAGATGCCTTTCTGATGACTTCATCTACGCTGGATAGACCCAGAATTGCGGTAATCGGAGGCGGTCCGATGGGGCTGGCAGTGGCCTACGAGCTTACTCGCTTGGGCCATCAACCCGTCTTGATCGAGGCCGACGACCGCTTGGGCGGTATGGCGGCTTGCTCCGACTTTGCCGGCATCAAGCTAGAGCGCTACTATCACTTCCACTGCCTCAGTGATACAGATTTCTTTGAGATACTACAGGAGCTGAATCTGGCGGGTCAGCTGCAATGGCGGACCACCCGTATGGGTTTCTACCTCGATGGGCGTCTTTATCCCTGGGGAACGGTTGGGGCTGTGCTGGGCTTTCGGCGGTTGCCCTGGTTCACGCGAGTTCGGTATCTGCTGCATGCGGCCCGATGCCTCACGATCCGAGACTGGCGATCCTTGGATGGCATCACTGCCACCCAGTGGTTACGCAGTTGGTTGGGTCAGAAGGGGTATCAAGTGCTCTGGCATAAGCTATTCGCCTTCAAATTCTTCCACTACAGCGACCAGATTTCCGCGGCCTGGATCTGGAGCCGCATCCGACGGCTGGGCCAATCCCGTCGTCGCCTCAAGGAAACTCTTGGCTTTTTGACGGGTGGCTCTCAGCAGCTGATTGATGCCTTAGCTGCCTCTATCCGTCTGGGTGGTGGAGAGATTCAGCTGAGCACCCCCTTGCAAGCCCTTACGCCTCTGCCCTCCGGTGGTGCTGTGCTCACCCTGCCATCCGGCGAGCAGGTCTATGACTGTGTGATCAGCACGGTCCCTCTACAGCTGCTGGCTCCGATTCTTAAGGCTGGTGGGGTAGAGGAGCCTTTGGTGGAGTGCTATGGCGCTGTGCCCTCGGTGGCCTGTGTCTGTGTGGTCCTGAAAACACGTCAGCCGGTCACGTCTAATTTCTGGACTAACGTTAATGACGGGCGCTTTTCGATCCCCGGGGTGATTGAGATGAGCAATCTGCGTCCTCTGGCAGCGCATGTGAGCTACGTGCCTTTCTATATCCCTGCAGAACACCCCGATTACCAGCGTACGAATCAGACCTTCATTGCCGATGCTTGGGTCTGCCTCAAGGCGATCAATCCTCAGCTTATCGACTCTGATCTACTCGATAGTCAATGCAGTCGCTATCGCCATGCCCAGCCGGTCTGTGGCGTCCACTTCCAGCAGAGCCTGCCGCCGCTGCAGCCATTCCCCGGTGTCTTCACAGCCGATACCACTGTTTACTATCCGGAAGATCGGGGTATCAGTGAGAGCATCGGCTTTGGTCGTGAGCTGGCTCGCAGGTCGATAGGTCAGTATGTTGGATCCACATGACTGGGCGCTCTCCAGCAAATGCCAAGCGGCAGTTTCTGTTGTTTGTGCTTAGCGGCGGCGTCGCTGCGCTTGTCAACATCGCCAGCCGGGTGGCTTTCTCCTATCTCTTGTCCTTCGAGTTGGCTGTTCTGGCGGCCTATGGCGTTGGCATGGTTACGGCTTACGTGCTGGCGCGCCGCTTTGTGTTCGTTGCCAGCCTCCAAAGCGTGCGGCGTTCGTTCGCTGCCTTCGCATTGGTCAATCTAGTCGCCGTGCTGCAGACTTGGCTTGTCAGTATCGGTTTGCGGCATCTGTTGCTGCCACTGATTGGGATGACGGCTTTAGTTGATCTGATCGCCCACGGCTGCGGTGTAATTGTGCCTGTGTTTACCAGCTTCTTAGGGCATAAGCACATCACGTTTCGCCAATCAGGGCAATGAATCCGCAATTTCCTCTCTTCCATAACGGTACGCTGCTTGGTGGCGATGCCGGCCGGCTGGAATTATTTGCCTCTGATGCAAGATGCGGCTTTGATATCTGATTCCTCCTGGCTAGCTGGCGCCATGATGGTCAGACGGCGGGTCTACGTTGTCACGGGGTAGTTGTCTACGAGTAGGCACCTCAGCGGTATCCACGCCGATTGTCGCGATCGTCGCGTTGCTAACATCAGCAAGGCGTTGCCAGGATCAATCCATTGCCACCTGAAATCTAACCCCAGTTCGCTCCGCTGACCGTAGATCCCTGAACGGCAGTACGGCCGTCATCATTCCTTGTAGACACCAAGACTGGCTATCACGCTCTGGTTGATGGTGGCGCTGGCTGCTGCAATCGTTATCCTTCCATGATCGTCAGGTTGTAACCTCTGGCGAGATTCCTAGCCATGCCCCCATTGGTTCCAATTGAAATACGTAGTGTTTTTGTGCTGGGCAGCACCAGTTTCATAGCCAAGGCACTCTGCCGGGAGCTCGCGCGTCGCGGCTGCCACCGCTTCCACTTGGTGGCCCGTAATGACGAGGCCAATCAGCAGTTGGCCAATGAGCTCCAGCAGCGCTATGGAGCGGCGGTAAGTACCGAGCAGACTGATCTCCTGGCCGATGCCGGGTCCCAGTCTGGTCCGCGATCAGAGGTGGGGGAGTTTGACCTATACCTGATCACTGCAGGTTCCTTGGGTGATGCCGAGCTGGCCTGCATGGATGCCGCCGAGGCCCTAAGGATCACCTCCGCCAACTACGTTGGTCTTATCCCCTGGCTTACCGCTATTACCATCCCAGAGCGCCTGGCACGGTCCGGTCGCCTCTGGGTCTTCAGCTCGGTGGCCGCCGATCGCGGGCGTCCATCGAACTACCACTACGGTGCCGCCAAGGCAGCCCTCACGACCTTTTGCGAGGGCCTGCTGCTGCGCTGCCACGGTAAGCCCTTTGCCGTGCGGATTATTAAGGCCGGGTTCATGGCGACACCGATGACCGTGGGTAAACTTCCACCAGTGCTTTGTGCTAGCCCTGACTCTGTGGCTCGGGATCTCCTGCGCCGGCTCAATCGGCGGGGGATCGAATACTTGCCTTGGTGGTGGTTGCCGCTGATGTGGCTGGTCCGCCTGTTGCCTGCCCCCATCGCTTCCATGCTTTGACGCTCCTGTGACGATCACCTTGCCAACAGGCCTCACAGCCGAAACACGAACCCTCAGTGGCTGGGGCCGAGTCAATTCAGTCACCGCTCAGGTGGTGCAGCCCAGCTCGCTCGAGCAGTTGCAGGAGCTGATTCGGGGTGCCCCACCGCGCTCGCTGATCGCGCGGGGCCTTGGGCGTTCCTACGGCGATGCCGCCCAGCTCCAAGACGGCACTGTCATTGAGCTGACGGCCTTTGATCACATTGAGCTGGATCCCTTGAATGGCTCGGTGACAGCAGGTGCTGGGGTGACCCTTGGTCAGATCCTGCATGTGATCGTGGCAGCGGGCTTTTTCCTGCCGGTCACTCCCGGCACCCGTAATGTGACGGTGGGCGGTGCGATAGCTGCCGATGTTCACGGCAAAAACCATCATGTGGACGGCAGCTTTGGCAACCACGTGCAGCGGTTGCTCCTGGTCGATGGCTGTGGAAAGTTGCGTGATCTTACCCCCAGTGCTAACGGAAGCTTTGCCGAGGCAGAATTCTTTTGGGCCACTGTTGGCGGCATGGGCCTGACGGGCGTGATCGTTGAGGCCACCATCTCGCTAATCCCGATCACTAGCTCACTGATGAGCGTCGATACAACCCGTTTCAGCGATCTGGAGTCTCTGATGGCGGCGATGGTAGAAGCCGATAGCAAGTACCGCTACAGTGTGGCCTGGGTGGATAGTCTTGATCCCAAGGGGCGCGGTGTACTCACCTGCGGCGATCATGCACCGGCTGAGGCATTGCCGCACAACCTCAAGACAGACCCATTGCACTACAATCCCAAGGCCTTCGCTTCCGCGCCGCTGCTTCTCCCCGGAGGCCTGCTCAATAAGTGGACTGTGAGGGCGTTTAATGAGGCGTGGTATCGCAATGCTCCCAGGAACCGGGTCAGAGAGCTCCAGGAGATTGCTTCGTTTTTCCATCCACTGGATGGTGTACAGAACTGGAATCGGATCTATGGCCCCGCAGGGTTTCTTCAATACCAGTTCGCAGTGCCTAACGAGGCCACTCACTTGGTGCCGCGCACGTTGGATGCACTCCGAATGGTGGGAGCCCCCTCCTTCCTGACGGTGCTCAAACGCTTTGGCCATAGTAACTCTGCGCCATTGTCATTTCCGATTCCGGGTTGGACCTTGGCGGTTGATCTGCCAGCTTCTGTGCCTGGGCTACCTGAGATTCTGGACCAGTTGGATGAGGAGGTGGCAGCAGCTGGCGGGAGGTTGTACTTGGCCAAGGATTCTAGACAATCCAGGGCTATGTTCTGGAAGAGTTATCCAGAGCTTTTCAGGTGGCAATTGACAAGGAGAGCGCTAGACACTTGCCAGAGTCTGGATTCATCTGCTTCGCAACGGGTCAGGCTCGTTGACGACTAGGCCAACTCTATCGGCTCTGGCTCCTTTCGATTCATGACAGGTGCGCCACCCGATGATCCGTTGGGCTCCCATGCCTGAGTGCTGCTTTGGTTCGGCAAGATGCTTTCTTTCTAATGATGTCGCTCTGCCGGCTCTCTGGAGCCCGCGTAGTGTGGTGATAGACTATCACTATAGCTAGCTATAGGTATGACGCCTGTTGACCGTCTCGTTGTGAAGATTTCGGCCGGCAAGCAATATAAAAATCGATTCCTAATCCTATTGCTTGCTGTCTTTACTGCTTTGGTGGTAATTGGTGCGGCTCCATTTCGTTATCCAGAGCCCGGCCTCGACCCTTCATGGCAGCAAGCATTGGTTGAGGCTACTGACTCTGGAAGAGTGTTTGGGAGAGATATAGTCTTTACGTATGGACCATTGCATCAGGCTGTTACTGACCAGGTCTCACGGGACATGACACCCTTCGTCCTTTCGAGAATTCTGTTCTCGATGACTTGGTTCTTTTCTGTCCTGATCATAGGGAATCTCGCGGGTGTCTGGGCGGCATTTTCGATTGCCCTTGCCGCCGCCTTGGCATCTGGTTCATTTGCTGGGCCGCAGGGAGATCTTCCTTTTTATCTCTTTTCTCTTGTTTCGATTATCTCTTCGTACTCCCTGTGGCTGAATAGGCCTAGCCGTACTGGCTCTTTTGCGATGGTCGTTCTCCCGATCCTACTCGCATCGGGGGCTCTCTGGGCCACACTTGTTAAGCTAAGCTATCTAGGGGCTGCGATTCCTTCGCTCTTTGCTATCTATGGAATCCAGTTTCTTGATCTATTCGAGAAAAAGAGCCTGCGTTCTGTTCTGTTGTTCCTGCTTGCGCTTGCTGTTCCCTTTGGTGCACTCTGCCTGGTTTGGGCTGCTCTTTCCGGCTGGAGTATGGGTGATTTCGTAGGTTATTATTCCTCGTTGAACCTAGAGATCATTAAGGGGTATGCAGATGCGATGTCGTATGGCCCATCACGGTCTTCCTTGGCCCTTGTTGCGCTTTACTGGGCTTCGATCCTATTGACTTTCCGGGTTTACTTCAAGTTGTCCGTTGACAACAGGCTTTCTTCGGGTTCGAGCTCTGTGCTTTCTGGTCCCCATTGTTTGCTGATCCTTGTTGCTGTTCTGTTGCTTTCCTGGGTTGTCTTCAAAAGTGCTTTCGTAAGGGACGATGGGGCTCATGTTGTATTAGGAGCCCTCTTTCTCGTTTCCTTCTCGCTTGTTGTTATTGGTTTTAATGCAGATCGCCTGACCGAATCGCTGCGCGTCCATGGTGTGGGCCATCTGTTTCTCGTGTTGGCTCCTCCTCTGGCTCTGTCTAGTCTTCTTGCTCTCTTGGCTGGATATAGGCTCCCTGTTGGCATTGTTTCCAGCCTTTCTGACGGCTTGAAGGATGGTTTAAGTCTGTTCGTGCCTCGGGAGCGAGATAGGCTGGCCAGTGTTCGCGAGAGAGCCCTGGCTGGTGTCAGGCCATGGGTTGAGGACTACGGTATTCGGGAAGGTGGTAGCGCGGATATCATCCCTTGGGACATAACTAGCCTCCTTGCTAATCGTCTCGTTTATAAGCCAAGACCAGTCCCGCAAAGCTATTCTGTGTATACCCAGCCACTTCAGAAAGCAAATAGTGACTTCCTTTTGAACTCGCCAGATGTTGGCGACTATCTGATTGTCGACGCCAAGGATATTGATGGCCGCCTTCCTGTCGGCCTTGATTCTCCTCTTTTGTTGTCATTGAAAGAGAGGTACGTATTTAGTCATAGGGGCTCCCAGGGTAGCTTGGTCTTCAGGAGGAGAGATGTCCCCAAAATAGGCGCAGTCAAGGGTTCTCGAGTTTCTTGTGACCCTGTTGTCGCGGGTGAACTTGTGTGGACCAAAGGTGGCGGACATAGCTGGTATTCTCAGGTTATCCCATTCCCAGAACGCGCTAGTGGTGCTGTCGTTCTGGCTGCCAATCTTAGAGATTCTCTGTCGAGGTCGCTGATTTCTGGTCTGTATCGCCCTTTTCCTGTCTTCATTGAGTATCTAGACCGTAATGGGATGGTCCTGGGGGGCTACCGCTTTGTTGCGAAGGCTGGCTACGGAATGATCGTCTATCCTGTTGTAAGGAGTAATGATGAGCTCTTTAGTGTTCTGACCCAGTCCGTGCACTCAAGTTCCGCCCCCAGTTCTCGTGTTCGCTCGATGCGCCTTTCGACTCAAAGTCTTGGGAGGCCTTTCTATACCTCTCGGTTCCGGTTGACTGAAGGCTGTGTCAAGTCATAGAGGATGTCTGTCTCTTTGGCATCTGGGGTTGTCTTTGGCGCTGGCTTTCTAAAGCTTTGCCTTTGTCTCGGGAGTAGGCAACCCCTCAGTACCGCAGCTTCAACGTGCGCGGCAGCTCCTCTGCAATCTCCCCCTCGTCCGTGAGTTCCGGATACGCCCGCCCCGTGCGCCGGCACCACTCCGCCACCTGCGGATAGGCCCACTCGAACAGGATCCGCCGATACTCCGGCTCGCCGCCGGGCACCCCCTCGCCGTGGCTGGGCACCAGCCCAGCCAGCTCCCGCTGCCGCAGCGCCTCGAACAGCAGTGTGGCCGCCGCCACGCTCACGTTCAGGCTCTGCACCATGCCCGTCATCGGGATGAAGATCGGCTGGTCCACCAGGGCGGTGGCCTCCTCGCTCAGGCCCCACTTCTCCGCCCCCAGCAGGAAGGCGGTGGGGCCGGTGAAGTCGCACTGGCGGTAGTCGATCGCGTTCACGCCCAGGTGGGTGCCGTAGAGCCGGAAGCCGCGCTCCTTCAGCCCCGTGAGGCACTCCTCGATGCTGGGATGCGGCAGTAGCGGCACCCACTTCTGACTGCCCTTGGCGGTCTTGTTGAAGGTGCGGGGCCGCCCCGGCAGGCTCACCACATGGGCCTCCATCGCCCCCACCGCATCGCAGGTGCGCAGGATCGCCGAGAGGTTGTGGGGCTTGTCCACCTGCTCCAGCACCACCGTGAGGTTGCCCATGCGGCGGTTGAGGACGGCCTGGAGGCGCTCGTAGCGGCGGGGCAGCAGGGGCATCGGCGCTGGGGCGGAATGGGGGCGAGGACCATCGTGTCGGATGGCTGGCCCCCGCTCGCTACGGTTCACCTGTGGCACGTCAGCTTTCCCCCTTGGAGCGGCTGCGCCAGGCGCGGCAGCAGCGCTGGCTGGCCGAGCGGCGCCAGGCTATCGCCGAGGCGCTGACTGATGGCGATGGGCTGGCTGTTGCCCCCTGCCAGGTGCTCCTCTTTGGCTCCCGGGCCCGCGGCGACTGGGATGGCCACTCTGACACCGATCTGCTGGTGGTGGCTCCAACCCGGCCCCAGGCCGATGGCCTCGCGGATCGCCTGCTGGAGGCCGGGGTTGGCGATGATGTGATCGCGATCTCCCTGGCCGATTGGCAGGCCGCTGCCCACTCCCCCTCTCCCCACTGGCGTTCGCTTCACGCCCAGGCGATTCCCCTCTATGAACGCCCGTCCCCAGGCCTGGTTGTTTCAGGCTGAGAACGACCTGCAGATGGCCGATTTGGCTAAGGAGCACGGGTTTTTCTCCCAGGCCTGCTATCACGCGTCTCAGGCGGCCGAGAAGGCCCTCAAGAGCCTGGTGCTTGAGCTTGGGGTTGAGCCGCAGCACACCCACGTGCTGGGCCAGCTGCTCCAGCAGCTGGCCTCCCTCGGTGTGGACACCGCGCCGTTTGAGGCCATCCCGCTGCGACAGCTCAGCCGGATGAGCGCCAGCAGTCGATACCCGATTGATGCCACGCCGCCGGCGGAGCTCTTCGACCGCTCCGATGCCCAGCAGGCCATCGCCATGGCCCAGGCGGTGCTGAAGGCCGTGGGCGATTTGGACCGGCCGGCTGATTAGCGTGATCCAGTTGCCCACGGGTTGCCACCGTGCCCGCTGACGCCCCCATCTGGTTGGAGCCGGCGTCGCTCCGGGTGCTTGATGCCGCCTGAGGACGCAGCGCTGATCCTGCAGGTGGTCTTGCGGCATGAGGCCGCCCTGGTGGCGGCGCTGGATCCAGCCTTCCCCCAGGAGAGCTGGGGGTTCATCGCCCAGCAGGAGGTGGAAAATCTGCTCCGGGGCCTGATCGTGCTGGCCGATCGGCAGGCTCCCCTCTGCCACGATCTGGAGCGTCTGCAGCAGCTGGCCCGGGTGCAGTTGCCCGAGGAGCTGGTGGACCTCCAGGTCTTTGCCGTGAAAGCCCGCTACAGCCCCGAGCCCACGCCATTGCCCGCCGATCGGCAGCGGTTGCTGGCGTTGATTCGTCGTTTGCGGGCGGATGTGGAGGGGGCGATGGCGGCGGCGGTGGCTGGGGGCGTGGCTGAGCGCGAACCGCGGCGATGAATATCCCGACGACCGCCCTGAGGGCCAGCCCTGCGGCTGATGGGTTCGACCAGCGGGTCTACGCCGCCGTGGCGCTGATCCCCCATGGCCGCCTGGCCACCTACGGCCAGATCGCCGATCTGATCGGCGCCTACGGCTGTGCGCGTCAGGTGGGCTGGGCCCTGCGGCGCCTGCCGCTCCCCTCCGCTGTTCCCTGGCATCGGGTGGTCAACGCCCAGGGGCGCATCAGCCTCAGCCCCAGCCGTGAGGGCTCCGACTGGATCCAGCGGGAGCTGCTGCTGGCGGAGGGGATCCCGGTGGACGCCGAGGGTCGGCTGCCGCTGCGGGCCTACCGCTGGGAGGCGCCGCTGCCGGAGCTGGATCAGTCGGCCTTGGGTTCATCGCCCAGGGTGTAAGGCACAACCACGCCGTCCAGGGTTGGGGGAAAGTCCTTGGTGTTGCGGCTCACCAGGCGCCGCCCCTGGCACTGGGCTGCCGCCAGGATGATGGCATCGGGAACCTTCAGCCTCCGTTCCCGTCGCAGCACGACGGCTCTTGAGGCGATGGCTCCGTCGAGATCAATCCTCTGGAATCCATCCAGCCAACGCTGCACGATGTCGCGTTCTGAATCCTCGTTGCTGCAGCCAACCAGCACCTCAATCCAGGTGATCACACTGATCGCCGCCTCCGATCCATTGGCATTCAGCCAGGCCAGGGCCTTGGTTTCTCCCTTGAGGACGTCGATCAGGATGTTGCTGTCCAGGAGCCATCCGCTGCTGGCCATGGCCGCTACCCCCACTCCTCCCGCAGGGATCGCTCCAGCTCCAGGCTGCGCTCGGGGCGCTGCCGCCAGAGGCCGAAGGCCTGCTGGTGGTCCGGGGTCTGGGCGCTGAGCCACGTTCTCAGGGCCTGACGCAGCGCTTCGGCTCGAGACAGTCCTCGGGCGCGGCAGAGCGCATCCAACCGCTCACGGTCGGCTTCCGGGAGGTCGATGATGGTTCGCATCGGGCGTCATCAACTCTTGGCATCATGGCGGAGCTGGAGGGTGTTGGCCCCCTCCCGCCCCCGGGCGGCTAGTTGTGGAGCATCCCAGCCGCTCCCGTTTGTCTTCGTCCTCAGCCGCCGCCTCCGCCCCCCAGCCCGCTTCCCCGCCGGCGAACGCCGCCACCGCGGACTCCACCGCCATCGGCCTGGCGCCGCGGCGGGTGGCCTGGCAGGTGCTGCAGGCGGTGGCGGCCGGTGCCTACGCCGATGGGGCCCTGGAGCGGGAGCTGCAGAAGGCGGCCCTGACGCCGGCGGATCGGGGCCTGGCCACCGAGCTGGCCTATGGCGCCATCCGCCAGCGGCGCCTGCTGGATGCCTGGCTGGATCGGCTCGGCAAGGTGCCCGCCGCCCGCCAGCCGCCCAAGCTGCGCTGGCTGCTGCACCTGGGCCTCTACCAGCTGCTGGCCACCGAGCGGGTGCCGGCCTCGGCGGCGGTGAGCACCACGGTGGAGCTGGCCAAGCGCGGCGGGCTGGCCAAGCTGGCGCCGGTGGTGAACGGCCTGCTGCGGGCCTGCCTGCGCCAGCGGCAGGCCGGCCAGGCCCTCGTGCTGCCGGCCGATCCCGCCGCCGCCCTGGCGATCCGCCGGTCGCTGCCGGAGTGGCTGGCGGCTGAGCTGCTGCGTTGGCTGCCGCCGGAGCAGGCCGAGGCCTTCGGGGTGGCCGCCAACACGCCGCCGCCCCTGGATCTGCGCGTGAATCCGCTGCGCAGCAGCCGCGAGGCGGTGCTGGCGGCCTTCGCGGCGGCCGGGGTGAAGGCCGAACCGCTGGCGGATCTGCCCGCCGGCCTCACCCTCACCGGCCGCAGCGGCGATCTGCGCCAGCTGCCCGGCTACGCCGAGGGCCACTGGTGCGTTCAGGACCGCGCCGCCCAGCGCATCGCCCCGCTGCTTGATTCCCAGCCCGGTGAGCGGATCCTCGATGCCTGCGCCGCTCCTGGCGGCAAGAGCACCCACTTGGCCGAGCTGATGGGCGATCGGGGCCTGGTGCTGGCCCTCGATCGCGGCGAGGCGCGCCTGCAGCGGCTGCGCCGCAACCAGCAGCGCCTCGGCCTCAGCTGCATCGAGCCACGGGTGGGGGATGCGGCGCACCTGGCCGACACCCTCGCCGCCGAAGCGGCGGAGCAGAGCGGCGCCGGGCCGGTGTCGTTCGATCGGATCCTGGTGGATGCGCCCTGCTCCGGCCTCGGCACCCTGGCCCGCCATGCCGATGCCCGCTGGCGCCTGGAGCCCGCCGCCATCGAGGAGCTGGTGGTGCTGCAGCGTCAGCTGCTGGAGGGGTTGATCCCCCTGCTCAAGCCAGGCGGCCGGCTGGTGTACGCCACCTGCACCGTGCATCCGCGCGAGAACGGCGAGCTGATCGAGGGCTTTCTGGCCGATCACCCCGGCTGGCAGCTGTTGGAGCGCTGGCAGCTCTGGCCGCAGCCGGGGGCCGGTGATGGCTTCTTTGCGGTGGCGCTGCAGGCGCCTGGCTAGGGCTGGCGGGCCGTGGCCCTGGCCTCAGGGCAGGGGCGGCGGTGCCACCGGCGGAGCGGCGGGGGCCACGGGGGGTGGCGGTGCCACGGGCGGCGGGGCGGCGGGGGCCGGAGCGGGGGCTGGCGCCGCCGGAGTGGGCGTGGATTCGGGTTTCGCCGGGGCCGGCTCAGGCAGAACCACCGGATCCGGCACCGCCTCGCTGGGCCGGCCCGACTGCTCGGCCGCCGGTTCCCAGCGCCGCTCGGGCCCGCGGGCCTCAGGCTCCGCTGGTTTGCCCCAGAGCCGCGGTGCAGGCCCCTGCTCCCGCGGCTTGAACTTGCCCGTGAGCACGGGCTTGGGTGGGAAGGGCCGCACCGGCAGGTCCTTCACGATCGGGGCCATGTAGTCGCGCCAGGCGTAGGTGGCCAGCACGCTGGTGCTGCCGGTGCTGCGGTTGTTGTCGTAGCCCAGCCACAGGCCGGTGGTGAGCTGGGGGATCGAGCCGATGAACCACAGGTCGCGGCCGTTTTCGGAGGTGCCCGTCTTGCCGGACACGGGACGGCCGCCCAGGGAGGCGCCGGTGCCGGTGCCGCCGCTCACCACCTTCTCGAGCATCCACTGCATCGCATCGGCGATGTCGCTGTCCACGGCCCGCTTGCCCCGATCGCCATCGACGCGGCGGCTCCACAGCAGTTCGCCGTTGGGCCCCTGGATCTCCTCGAACGGCGTGGGGCTCACGTACACGCCCCGGTTGGTGATGGCGGCGTAGGCGGCCGTCATGTCGAGCACCGTCTGCTCGTAGGCGCCGATCGCCATCGGGTAGAAGCGGCCCAGTTCCCGCGTGATCCCCAGGCTCTTGGCGGTGGCGATCACCGGATCGAAGCCCAGCTTCTGCAGCAGCCCCACCGCCACCGTGTTGAGGGAGTTCTGCAGCGCCACCCACATCGGCACGTTGCCCATGTAGCGGTTGCTGAAGTTCTTGGGGCAGTAGCCGGCAAAGCAGCGGGCCGCATCCAGCACCGTGTCCTCCGGTTTCATCCCCTCCTTGAGGGCCGTGAGGTACACGAACAGCTTGAAGGTGGAGCCCGGTGAACGCAGGGCCTGGGCGGCGCGGTTGAACTGGCTCTTGCTGTAGTCCTTGCCGCCCACCATGGCCCGCACCAGGCCCGTACCCGGCTCGATCGACACCAGCGCCCCCTCCATGGCGCCGGGGGTGTGGGCGTTGATCGTCTTCTGGGCCTGCTCCTGCCACGCCAGATTCAGGCTGGTGCGGATCGTGAGGCCGCCCACCTCCAGCTGCTCAGGGCTGAGCACCCGCGGCAGCTCCTGGGCCACCCAGCTGGTGAAGTAGGGGGCGCGGCTGGTCCAGTACTTCGGCTCGGCGGGCCGCAGCCGCAGCGGCTCGGCGTTGGCCGTGGCCAGCTGGGCGTCGCCGATGAAGCCGGCCTCGCGCATGCGCCGCAGGACTGTGGCGCGGCGCTGCAGGGCCAGATCCGGATTCACCAGCGGTGAATACACCGAGGGGGCCGGCGGCAGTCCGGCGATCAGGGCCGCCTCCGGCAGGGTCAGCTGGGATGGCGTCTTGGAGAAATAGATCCAGGCCGCATCCGCCACCCCGTAGGCGCTGGAGCCCAGATACACCACATTCAGGTATTGCTCCAGGATCTGCTGCTTGCTCAGCTGGCGCTCGAGCTTGCCCGCCAGCGCCGCCTCCTTCAGCTTGCGGATCAGGGTGCGGTCCTGGCTGAGGAACACCGTGCGGGCCAGCTGCTGGGTGATCGTGCTGGCGCCCTCCTCCACGGAGCCGCGGGTGAGGTTGCGAACCATGGCCCGGGCGATCCCCACGGGATCCACGCCGTCGTGCTGGTAGAAACGGCGATCCTCGGCGGCGATGAAGGCCCGCTGCAGCAGCTGGGGCATCTGGCCGCTGCTCACCTTCTCGCGGGTGGCTGGACCCAGCTTCTGGATCACCTGCCCGTCGGCCGAGAGCACGGTCACGGTGCCGGGACGGTTGAAGGTGTTGATGCGGCGCACCTCCGGCAGCAGGCCGTCGATGCCGGACACCAGGGCCGCCTGCCCCAGGGCCACCCCCGCTCCCACTCCCGCCGCGGCCAGGCCGGTGAGGATCAGCTGGCGGCGGCGCCGGGTCACAGGGTCAGGGGCAGGGAGGCGGAGGGCAGCACCAGGGCGCTGTGGCCGATGGCCAGGGCGGTCACCAGCATCCCGAGCACCAGGAACGGCTGGGCACTGGCCTGGTACTTCACGTCAAAGGCCACGGGGTCGCGCAGCAGCCAGATGTCCTGGAAGGTGATCTGGGGAACGATCAGCAGCACCAGCAGCACGGCGGCGAAATGCTGGCCGATCGCGATCAGCACGGCAACCATCGCCAGCTGGAAGCCGTCGATCATCGCGGCGCTGATCCAGCTGGCCTTCTCAATCCCGAACACCACCGGCAGGCTCTGCAGGCCGAGGGCCCGATCGCCCTCCACGCTCTTGAAGTCGTTCACCACGGCGATGCCCAGGCCGGCCAGCGAGTAGGCCAGGGTGAGCAGGGCCGTGGTCCAGGTGAGCTGGCCGAACAGGGCCTGGCCGGCCCACCAGGGCAGGGCGATGTAGCTGGCGCCCAGGGCGTAGTTGCCGAGCCAGCCGTTCTGCTTGAGCTTCAGCGGGGGCGCCGAATAGATGTAGCTCACAAACGAACCGCCCAGGGCCAGCAGCAGCAGCACCGGCGTCTGGTGGCCAGCCCAGAGGTCGAGCCCGTAGGCCACGGCCAGGCCCGCCAGCAGCAGGATCCAGATCTGCGCTTTCACCTGGCCCAGCGGGATCGCCCCGGAGGGGATCGGCCGGTAGGGCTCGTTGATCGCGTCGATCTCGCGGTCGTAGTAGTCGTTGATGGTCTGGGTGTAGCCGGCCAGCAGCGGCCCGCTCATCAACATGCAGGCGAAGGACGCCCCCACCTCACCCCAGGTCCAGTGGAAGTTGCCCGAAGCGGCGGCGCCGCACAGCACGCCCCAGATCAGCGGGATCCAGGTGACCGGCTTCATCAGCTGCAGCCGGATCTTCCAGATGTTGCTGGTGCCGGCGGCACCCTTCATGCCCAGCAGCTGGCGGGCGCCGGCGCCCGTGGCGGCGGTGGGGTTGGGGGAGTCGCTCACGCGGCGGTGATCTCGTCGTCGAAGAACCAGGTGCTGCCGCCGTTGGCCAGCTGCACCACCACGCCGATGCCCTTGCCGTCGGTCACCTTGAAGTCGGTGACGGTGCCGGTGGCATCCGCCTGCAGCGCCGCCACCAGGTCGGCGGGGATGCGGTCGCGCACCCGGGTGACCCGCACCTTCGAGCCGATGGTGATGGCAGCCTGGGACATGGACGGCGCTACTGGAAAAGTGGGGCCAGGTTAACCCGCTGGCCGCTGGTCTTCCGGCGCGGTTCCCGGAGCCCGCTTGCTCCCCTGCCCCTCTTGTCTTCTGCCCCGCCATGGTCGCCAAACGGATCATCCCCTGCCTCGACGTGGCCGACGGGCGGGTGGTGAAGGGCGTGAACTTCGTGGGCCTGCGCGATGCCGGCGACCCGGTGGAGCTGGCCTGCCGCTACAGCGCCTCCGGCGCCGATGAACTGGTGTTCCTCGACATCGCCGCCAGCCACCAGGGCCGCGCCACCCTGGTGGACCTGGTGCAGCGCACCGCCGAGGCCGTGACGATCCCCTTCACCGTGGGCGGCGGCATCAGCAGCGTGGAGGGGATCACCGAGCTGCTGCGGGCCGGCGCCGACAAGGTGAGCCTCAACTCCTCGGCCGTTCGCGATCCGCAGCTGGTGGCCCGCGGCGCCGAGCGCTTCGGCTGCCAGTGCATCGTGGTGGCCATCGACGCCCGGGCCCGAACGGACGGGGGCTGGGATGTGTTCGTGAAGGGCGGCCGCGAGAACACCGGCCTGGATGCGGTGGCCTGGGCCCGGCAGGTGGTGGGCCTCGGGGCCGGCGAGATCCTGCTCACCTCCATGGATGGCGACGGCACCCAGGCCGGCTACGACCTGGCCCTCACCCGGGCCGTGGCCGAGGCCGTGGACGTGCCGGTGATCGCCTCCGGCGGCGCCGGTTGCATCGACCACATCGCCCAGGCCCTCGACGATGGGCTCCAGGGCGGCAAGGCCGCGGCGGCCCTGCTGGCCTCGCTGCTGCACGACGGGGTGCTGACGGTGGAGCAGATCAAGGTGGATCTGCTGGGGCGGGGCCTGACCGTGCGGCCGTTGGAGGCCCTCGCCTGAGGGCCATCCCTTTGGCGCGCCACCGGCATGCCGGCGCGGCGCACCGTTACGGCTCGTTACATTGAGAAGACCACGAGCCCGGTCGGCGCCGCTGTGACGACCTTTCTGCACGCCCCCTCCCCCGCCCTGGCTCTGGTGATGGTGTCGGCCGTGGTGGCGCTGGTGGCCTGGGCCCTGCAGCTGATGCAGGCCGCCAATGACCGCGGCGAGTTTGGGCTGATGCTGGCGGGCTGCATGGTGTGCTCCGCCGCCGTGGGCCTGGCCACCGTGATGGTGCTGAGCGTCACCGGCCCGGATCGGCTGGCGGCCCAGGGCTACGCCCCGGGCGGCGCTCCCGCCGGCTATCGGGCCGACAGCGCGGGCGTGAGCCTTGATTCAATTTCCCTGCCCTGGGATAACGGCCTCGATGCGGCCCGGTGACCCCCAGGCGGTGCGCGACCTGTTCGAAGAGATCGCTCCCGCCTACGACCGCCTCAACGACACCCTCAGCCTGGGGCTGCACCGGCTCTGGAAGCGTCAGGCCGTGGCCTGGCTGCAGCCGCGGCCCGGCCAGCGCCTGCTGGACCTCTGCTGCGGCACCGGCGACCTGGCCCTGGTGCTGGCCGGCAAGGTCCGCCCCGGGGGCCTGGTGCTGGGCCTCGATGCCGCCGCGGCACCCCTGGAGCGGGCCCGCCGCCGCGCCGCCGCCCAGCCCTGGCTGCCCGTGGAGTGGCGCCAGGGCGATGCCCAGGCCACGGGCCTGGCCGAGGGTTGGGCCGATGGCGCCGTGATGGCCTACGGCCTGCGCAACCTGCCCGATCCCGCCGCCGGCCTGGCGGAGCTGCGCCGGCTGCTGAAGCCCGGTGGCCGGGCCGCCGTGCTCGATTTCAACCGCCCCGATCCGGCCAGCCCCGCCGGCGCCGTGGCCGCCGGCTTCCAGCGCCTCTACCTGCGCCGGCTGGTGGTGCCCCTGGCGCGCCGCGCTGGCCTGGAACCCCACTACGCCTACCTGGAGGAGAGCCTGCGGCGCTTCCCCACCGGGCCCGAGCAGGAGGCGCTGGCCCGCGCCGCCGGCTTCGCCTCGGCGCGCCACCGGCGGCTGGCCGGCGGCCAGATGGGGCTGCTGCAGCTGGTGGCCTGAAAGGCGGCCCGGCTCAGCTGGGATGAGCCCCTGGCGTGACGATCTGGCGAGGACCGTGCGCCGTCGCTACATTCAGCGTCTCTCTGCACCGGCACTGCCCCCAGGTGGTTGCCCGAGGCCTTGGAAAACTTCCATATCCAGCCCATCGTCGATCTGGCCACGGGCCGCGTCTGTGGCGGCGAGGTGCTCTGGCGCCCCGGCGACAATGCCCCGAGCCCCGAGGACCTCGAAGCCCTGGAGGAGGATCCCTCCTTCAACATCGCCCTCACCCAGGATTCCTTCGTCTTTGCCCTGAAGCTGCTGGATCGGCTCCAGTCGAATGTGTGGCTGTCGGTGAATCTCTCCAGCCGCTACATCGGCTCGGGCAAGATGTTCTTCCGCCCCATCTCCCGCGCCGTCGCGGACCTGGACACCCTGCGCCGCAAGGTGGGTAAGCGCCTGGTGGTGGAGGTGACCGAGAAAGGGATCGCTGGCCCCAGTGAATCCCAGTTCCTCAATGAGCTGGCCCTGCTGCACAGCATCGCCGTTGACGACTTCGGCACCGGCGATGCGCCCCTGTCCCACATGCTCAACCTCACCTTCCAGAAGGTGAAGGTGGATCGCTCCGTGATCTCCGGCATCGACTCCGACAGCTACCGCCAGCGCTTCCTGCAGTGGCTGGTGGCCGGCTGCCATGCCATCGGCGTGGACGTGTGCGCCGAGGGGGTCGAGACCGAATCCGAACTCGCCTACCTGCGCCGCATCGGCGTGAACCAGGGCCAGGGCTGGCTGTGGAGCAAGGCCGTGCCCGCCGAGCAGTTCGAGACCCTCGCCGTGCCCGTCGAGTCGATCACCCAGTCGCTCGGCCGTCTGCTCAACGCCTCCTGAGCGGGTTCCGGGCCGGGATCAGCCGGCTGGTCTGGGATCATCGGGGGATCGCCCGTGGCGACCGGATCCCCGCGCCGCGGGGCAACGGCCGCGATGCCCGGGTCGCCGCCGGATCGAGCCGATGCATTTCCAGGACATCATCCAGACCCTCAACCGCTTCTGGGCGGAGCGCGGCTGCCTGATCCTGCAGCCCTACGACACCGAGAAGGGCGCCGGCACCATGAGCCCCCACACGGTGCTGCGGGCGATCGGCCCCGAGCCCTGGGCGGTGGCCTATCCGGAGCCCTGCCGCCGGCCCACCGATGGCCGCTACGGCGACAACCCCAACCGGGCCCAGCACTACTTCCAGTACCAGGTGCTGATCAAGCCCAGTCCGGACGGGATCCAGGAGACCTACCTGGCCTCCCTGGAGGCCCTCGGCATCCGCGCCGCCGACCACGACATCCGCTTCGTGGAGGACAACTGGGAATCGCCGACCCTCGGCGCCTGGGGCGTGGGCTGGGAGGTGTGGCTCGACGGCATGGAGGTGACCCAGTTCACCTACTTCCAGCAGTGCGGCGGCATCGACTGCCGGCCCGTGTCGATCGAGATCACCTATGGCCTCGAGCGGCTGGCCATGTATCTCCAGGACGTGGAGAGCATCTGGGATCTCAGCTGGGACGGCAACCGCTCCTACGGCGACATCTGGCTGCCCTTTGAGAAGGGCCAGTGCACCTACAACTTCGAGGCCTCCAACCCGGAGCGGCTGAAGCAGCTGTTCGCCATCTATGAGGCCGAGGCGGCTGATCTGGTGGCGGCGAAGCTGCCCGCCCCCGCCCTGGATTTCGTGCTCAAGTGCAGCCACACCTTCAACCTGCTGGAGGCCCGCGGCGTGATCTCCGTGACCGAGCGCACCGCCACCATCGGCCGCATCCGCCACCTGGCCCGTCAGGTGGCCGAGGCCTGGCTGGCGGAGCGCGAGGCCCTGGGCTTCCCCCTGCTGAGCGAGGCCCAGCGGGCCGCCCTGGCGGCCCCGCTGGCGGCCTGAGCCGCTAGGGAACCGGCGCCACCGGCAGGGCCGGGCCGTCGAGGGTGTTGCTGCAGAGGTCCAGCACGATCCGCTGGCCCACCGTGCCCGGGGCCGGCACCTCCCAGCCCTGCCAGATGCCGCCGATGCGCCAGTTCTGGCGCAGGGTCTCGCACTGCACCCCCACCGCCGAGGCGGCGGCCCCCCGCAGCCCAAGGTCCGTGGCGGAGGGCTTCACCAGGGTGATGCGCACGCCGCCGGGGTGCAGGCGCCAGCCGGCCCAGTCCACGGCGGTGGCGTTGAACCACTTCCAGCGGGCCTGGCCCGACTGGTCCCGCAGCTCCAGCTCCGCCAGGTCGCGCCGCTCGGCGGGGCTCAGCAGCAGGGCTGCCGCCGCCGCCGCGCCGCTGCCATCGGGTGGTGGTGGGGCCAGGCCTCCCGCTGCGGTTGCGCCGCCGCCGCTGGGCGTGTTCGGTGTGGCCGATGGCCCCGGAGCGGGCAGCCGCAGGATCTGACCGATCTGCAGCAGGGCCGGATCGCTGATGCCGTTGAGGCGGATCAGGGCCTCCAGGGAGACGCCGTGGGTCAGGGCCAGCTGCTCGAGGGTGTCGCCCTCCACCACCCGGATCGTGCGGGCCTGGGCGAGGGCGGCCGGCGCCAGGCCGGCGCTGAGGCCGAGGGCCGCGCTGAGCAGCAGCGGCAGGGCACGGAACCGCGGGGCTCGCCTGGGGCCCGTGGGCCGTTCGATCCCGGCCCCCCGGCGGTCGGCGCGATGGCTGAACTGGCCCACGGTGTGTGCTGGCGGGAGTCCGGCTCCCAGGGAGCGCGGCCGAACCCTAGGGGAACCCTCAGGACTCTGCCCCCGGCCCCATGCCCGCCCGTGTGGTGTCCCTGGCCCTGGCGGCCCTGGCGGCCCTGGCGCTGGGGGTGCTGCCCCTGGCCTGGCCCCTCAGCCTCGTGGGTCTGCTGGCCCTGGCGGTGGCCGTGCTGCTGCCGGGCCGCCGGCGCGATGGACCGGATCGGCAGGGCCTGCGGCCGCGCCTGGCCCTGCTGCTGGCCCTGGTGCTGCTGCTGCTGTGGGGCCAGCTGCACCGCCCCCAGCCCGGCCCGCGGGATCCCTCGCGGCTGATCCCGCCCGGCCAGGAGGCCGTGGCGGTGCGGCTGCGCGGGCGGCTGCTGGCCGATCCCCAGCCCACAGGCTCGGGTGAGGGCTGTCGGGCGCTGGTGCAGCTGGCCGGGGCCCGCAGCGAGCTGCAGTTCGACCCCTGCCCCAGGCTGCAGCAGGGCTGGAGCCTGGAGGCGGAGGGGCAGCTGCGGCGGCCCCGGCCCGCGCCCCATCCCCTGCTGGCCGGCCCGGCCGAGCGGCTGGCCCGCCAGGGGGCCTGGAGCCTGCTGCGGGTGGAGCGCTGGCGGTTGCTGGAGCGCCCCGCCACCCCCATCGCCGACCTGCGCCGCCGCATGGCCGCCGCCCTGCTGGCCGTGGGCGGGCCCGATGCCGGCGGGGTGCTGGCCGCCCTGGTGCTCGGCAGTGCCGTGGTGCCGGTGCCCCTGGCGGTGCGAGAGGCCTTCCGGGTGGCGGGCCTCTCCCATGCCCTGGCCGCCAGCGGTTTCCACCTCACGGTGCTGCTCGGGGCCGTGATGGCCGTGGCCCGCCACGGTCCGCGCCCGCTGCGCTGGGGCCTGGCCCTGGGCGCCATGCTGCTGTTCCTGCTGCTGGCGGGCCCCCAGCCCTCGGTGGTGCGGGCGGTGCTGATGGGGGCGATGGCCTTCCTGGTGCAGGAGAGCGGGAGGCGCAGCCGGCCCCTGGGGGTGCTGCTGCTGGGCTGTCTGGCGATGGTGCTGGTGGCGCCGGCCTGGCTGCTGGATGTGGGCTTTCAGCTCAGCGTGGCGGCCTGCGCCGGCCTGATGCTCACGGCCCGCCCCCTCGAGGAGCGGCTGGGGGGGCGGCTGCCGCGCTGGGTCGCCGTCGGCGTGGCGGTGCCCCTGGCGGCCTCGCTCTGGACCCTGCCGCTGCAGCTGCTGCACTTCGGCGCCCTGCCCTTGTATGCGGTTCCGGCCAACCTGCTGATCGAGCCCCTGCTCACGCCCCTCACCCTCGGGGCGATGGCGATGGCCGTGGCCGCCGTGCTGGCGCCGCCCCTGGTGGGGCTGTTGGCCCTGCCGCTGCTGCCGCTGACGCGGCTGTTCCTCTGGCTGGCCCAGCGGTTCGCCGGCCTGCCCCTGGCCCAGTGGCAGCTGGGCAAGATGTTGCCGCTGCTGGTGCTGCTGTTCACGCTGGGCCTGCTGCCCTGGCTGCTGCCCCTGCAGCCCGGCGTTCAGGCCTGGCGCCGCCCCGGGGCCCTGCTGCTGGCGCTGGCCCTGGCCCTGCACCTGGCCCTGCTGGGCGGCGACCAGTTGCTGTTGGTGCATGAGGGTCGCCGCGACCTGCTGGTGGCCCGCCACGGCGGCCGCGGTGCCCTGGTGAGCCGCAGCGCCGATGGCCTCAGCTGCGGCCGCGCCCGCCAGCTGGCCCTCGGCCTCGGCCTGCAGCGCTTCGACTGGATCCTGCTGCTCGACGGTGTGGGGGCCGAGCAGCCCGGCTGCTGGCGCGCGATCAGTCCCACCGTGCTGGCCCCGGGCGATGGCAGTCCGCCCCTGGCGCCGGGCCAGCGGCTGGCCAGCCCCGGCCTGGCGGTGACGGCCCTCGCCGCCGACAGCCAGGCCCTGCTGCTGCGCTGCGGCCGACTCGCCTGGGCGCTCCTGCCCGACCGCCAGGCCCTGTGGAGCTGGCGCCGGCTGCCGCCCCAGCCCGTGCAGGGGCTGTGGCTTGGCTTCCATCCCCGCCAGGTGGAGCGGCGGGCCCTGCCCCGCTTGGATCCCGGCCGGCTGTGGATCAGCGCCGCCGGCGCCGCCGGTGGATGGCAGCAGAGCTGAGGGGGCCCACCGATCCCTAAAGTGCTGGCGATCCGCCTGGCGGATCCGGCCTGAGGATCACCGCCTGCGGGGTTTGCCCTGCGATCGGCCCTGGGAGCTGTTGGAGAGGTGGCTGAGTGGTCGAAAGCGAACGACTCGAAATCGTTTGAAGGGCAACCTTCCGTGGGTTCGAATCCCACCCTCTCCGTTCTCCAGACGTCCTGAGACGGGTCAGACGGTCTGCCCGGTCAACCGTCTGCCCCGTCACCGGTCGCCCCGCGAATCCCTCGCCCAGCTCAGCGGTTGAGCCGCTGCATCTGCCAGGTGACGGCCGTGCCCACCGGGCTCCACAGCAGGTAGGGAATCAGCAGCAGCCAGGCCGGTTGGGACTGGGGGGCCACCACCACCGCCAGGGCCACACCCCACACCCAGCCGGCAAAGCCGATCCGGGTGCCGTTGCGCAGGCAGCGGGTCTTGCAGATCAGCCAGGTGTAGCTCTGCACCAGCAGCAGCAACCCCAGATAGGCCGCCATCAGGGCCCAGCTGCTGGTGGCGGCCCAGCTCAGCAGCGCTGAGGCGTAGAAGCAGGCGTAGATGCCGATCCAGATCAGCGGAATCAGGCCCTCAAAGGTGAGCCAGGCGGGGCGCCGCAGGCGCAGAAACCAGGCGAAGTCGTCGCGGCTGGGATTGAGGGCCCAGCCCACGGCCCCCATCACCAACAGGATCACGACGGCTGCGATCACGCCTTTGTCCCAGATCAGCTCCAGCCTGGCCGCGACGGCGCTCGTTTGGTGGTGGTCCGCAACTGTGTCGCGGGGTTCATCAAGAGCTGTGTCTGCCGATGACGAGCGGTGTCGACTGTGTTGATCCCCGTTGCCCCATGGCGGGCGGCGGGCTGATCGTGATGGCATCGGGATTCGGAGGCTCCATTGATGGACGACACCCCCCCGGACCAGCGGTCAGGAGCGCGCTGACGATCCGGCCCCTGCTCCAACACTCTCGACGGATCTCTGGCTTCCCTGGCGTGCCCTGGGCCTCTGCCCTGCATGGCCGCCGTCCACTGCACCGTTCACGGCCTGGCACTGCCCCGGTCCCAGGTGCCCCGGACTCGATGGGACGCCCCTCTTGACACCTGGCCCCAGGTGCCAGCGCCGGCAGCTCCGCCATCACCCCGTTCTGCTTCACCACCACAGCCAGCCAACGCCAAGCCAACCCAGGAGTTCGCTGATCGCATCGATCAGCTGTCACTGATCCAACGTCACTGATCCACTGTCACTGATTAGCTGTCATTAACCGGTTGCGGGGATCACCCCGCAGGGATCATGGCTGTGGTCCTGTCCACCCATTGGAGAGCGAATCAGCCTCGATTCAGCACAATCCAGCGCCCAGCTGTGTCTCGCCCAACGGGCGTCCGAACAGCTCGGCAGACAGAAGCCCGGGGCCCACGCTCCGGGCTTTGTTGTGCTCCTCCCGGCGTCGGAGTGCCTGCCCAGCCCTCCCGGTGCCGCAGGTTTCGGGGTGGTGTTGAGGTGTTGGCTGGCGTCCCGCTGGTCGAGGTGACTGGGGATCGATCGGCCTGAACCCCCCATGGCGGCTGGTCGCCCAGCCGCTGGGTCTGGGCGATGCTGCTGGCCTGCGATGCCCCGAGCCCATGGCCGCCAATCCTGAGAAGCTGGGCCGCTTTCTGCTCCGCGGCCTGCGCATCGGCGCCAGCACGGTGTCGATCGTGGAGTTGCTGCGCAGCGACTGGGCCGGCGGCATCACGGCTGGCGTGGCCTGGCTCGTGTTTCTGCAGGTGGAGCGGCGGCTGCCGCCGGTGAGCGAGGAGCCTGCGGACTGACTCGCAGCCCGGCACTGCCGGCGCCTCTGGCAGGCTCAAACCCTGCGATGCGACCCCGGATGAGGCCTCTGCGGTTCTGGTGGCCCCGCTCCATCGGGAACCAATGCCTGCTGATGCTGGCGCTGGGCCTCGCCACTGGCCTGCTCTGGCCAGCCTCGACGCCGTTGCTGCGTCCCCTGGCCCAGGTGTTCCTGCAGGCCTCCCAGATCGTGGTGATGCCCTTTCTGATCTGTGAGCTGGTGGTGGGCTTCGGCTCGCTGCAGACGGAGATGCTGCGCAGCTTTGCCCGCTCGGGCCTAGTGGTGCTGGCGGGCCTGTGGATGGCCGCCGGGCTTGTGGTGATCGCCCTGCCCCAGTTCCTGCCGCCGCTGGTCACCTCCCAGTTCTTCCATGCCGGGCTGTTTGAGCGGCCTGCGCCGGTGGATCTGCTGAAGGTGTACCTGCCCGACAACATCTTCTCGGGCCTGGCCGCCGACAACTTCTCCGCCGTGGTGCTGTTCAGTGCGGTGCTTGGGGTGCTGCTGCAGGGCCTCGACGAGCGGCGCCGCCTGCTGGAGCCGCTCCAGGTGATCCGCCAGCTGTTGGCCCGCCTCAACAAGCTGGTGGCCCGCATCATTCCCTACGGCATCTTTGCCCTCACGGCCCTCAACGTGGCCCAGCTCGACTGGGCTCAGCTGCTGCGCATCCAGGGCTTCTTTCAGCTGTCGCTGCTCGCCTTTCTGCTGCTCACCCTGCTGTGTGCGGGGGCGGTGCTGGCGCTCACGCCCCTCACGCCGAACGCCCTGTGGCGCGGCGTGCGCGGCCCCCTGGCCCTCACGGCCAGCAGCGCCAACCTGCTGATCGCCCTGCCGCTGCTGGTGACCAACCTGCGCCAGGAGCTGCTGCCGGCCCTCGATCCCGAGCAGCGCCGGCCAGAGGCCGCCGATGAACTCGCTCCGCTCGTGTCCCTCGGCTTCGCCCTGCCCACCCTTGGCCAGGTGGCGGCCCTCTGGTTCATTCCCTTTGCCGGTTGGTATGTGGACCAGCCGCTGCGGCCGGCCCAGACCGCCCAGATGCTGCTCACGGCGATTCCCGCTTCAGTGGCGGGCCTGAAGGCGGTGATGCGCCAGGAGCTGCAGGCCCGCGGGCTGCCGCTGGATCTGCTGCAGCTGGTGTACCTGAACGGCGAGTGGCTCTACCGCTTCGAGAAGGTGCTGGCCCTGGAGGGGCTGGTGGTGCTGGCGGTGCTGGTCTATGCCCGGGCGGTGGGGGCCCTGCGGCTCCAGCCGCTGCGGCTGCTGGGCACGCTGCTGGCGGCACTGCTGCTGCTGGGTGGCCTCGGCACGGCGGCCCGGGCCCATCTGGCCAAGGCGCTCGAGGGCACCTACCGCAACGACCAGAAGCTGCTGGCCCTGCGCTCCCTGGGCGGTCGCCCCCAGCCGGCACCCCTTCGCCAGCTCAGCCCTGCCCCGGTGAGCCTGGCGGCGATCCTGCAGCGGGGGGTGCTGCGGGTGGGGGTGCGATCCGATGGCCTGCCCTGGGCCTACCGCAACAGCCGTGGCGAGCTGGTGGGCTACGACCTCGATCTGGTGGATGGTCTGGCCCGCAGCCTCGGCGTGCGCCTGGAGGTGCGCGTGGCCGGCCTGGACACCCTGGAGGGCTGGCTCGACTCCGGACGGATCGATCTGGCGGTGGGGGGCATCCAGACCAGCCCCCAGCGGGCGGTCCGCCACCAGCTCAGCCAGGGCTACCAGCGGGTGCACCTGGCCCTGGTGGTGCCGGACGCCAAGGTCGCCCTGGTGCAGAACCTGCGGGACCAGCCCCTGGGGCGGCCCCTGCTGCTGGCGGTGAGTGATCCCCAGCTGCTCAGCGGCGACCTGCGCGACCAGATCCGCGCGGAGCTGGTGGGACCCGGCGGTCAGCTCAGCCTGCAGCTGCTGCCCCTGGCCGAGAAGGGGCAGTTCTTCTCGCCCGCTGGCCAGGCCCGCTTCGATGGGCTGCTCACCACCGCCGAGGGGGGCTCCACCTGGGCCGTGCTCCACCCGCGCACCAGCCTGATCGCCCCCTTCGCAGACCGTCTGGCCAGCGAGCTGGTGTGGGCGATCGCCGGCGACGACCCCGCCCTGCGCCGCTACATCAATGCCTGGCTGGCCCGCGAGCAGGCCCGCGGCCAGACCGAAGCCCTGTTTGCCCACTGGGTGCGCATCGCCGGCTGAAGCGGGAGGGCCGGCCCGCATCCCCGGCGTTCAGCTGTGGAACAGCAGCACCAGACCCTTGCTCACCTGGTGGAACTCCCGCTCCTCCCGGCTCAGATCCAGCCCCACCTCCAGGCCCTCCTTGAGGGCGTCCGCGTAGGGGGGCGGCGTGGGCGGCTTCCCCTCACGCCAGAGGGCGGCGATGCCCACGGGGGTGGCATGCCAGCTGAACAGCGCGGTCTGCCCGATCGACGGTTCCTCCAGGGCGTCTTCCAGAAGCTCGCGGATCGGCATGCGTTCCCAGGACCGGCCCCAAGCTTCGGGAGCCGCTCCCGCCACAGCAATCAGCTGAGAGTTTTCGTGACCTCAGGGGCAACAGTCCTTCAAGCTCGCGGGGCGCAGGCTCAGCCTTTGACTCGCCAGGGCTCACCATGGCGTCCCGCCGGCCCCATGGACGCGGCCCAGGGGCCAGCCGCCTGGCCGCGCCGCGGCCCTGCCCCTACGGTTCGGCCCATGGCATCCCTCCCCGGCCCCGTTGCCCTGGTTCATGAGTGGTTCACGCCCCGCTCCGTCGGCGGCGCCGAGCTGGTGGTGCGGGAGCTCGATGACCTGCTGGAGCAGCCCCAGCTGCATGCGCTGGTGGATGGGGAGAGCACCCGGGCGGGCAGCTGGCTGGCGGGGCGCTCGATCCGCACCTCCTTCATCCAGCAGCTGCCCTGGGGCCCGAGCCACGTGCAGCAGTATCTGCCGCTGCTGCCCCTGGCGATCGAGCAGCTCGACCTGACGGACTTCCCCCTGGTGCTCAGCAGCAGCCACCTGGTGGCCAAGGGGGTGCTCACCGGCCCGGAGCAGCTGCACGTGAGCTACGTGCACACCCCCGTGCGCTACGCCTGGGACCAGATGCACGCCTACCTGCGGCGCTCGGCCCTGGCCCGCGGCCCCCTGGGTCCCCTGATCCGCTGGCAGCTCCATGCCCTGCGCCAGTGGGACCGGGCCAGCGGCCAGCGGCCCGATGCGCTCGTGGCCAATTCCCGCTTCACCGCCGAGCGCATCCGCCGCTACTGGGGCCGTGCGGCCGCGGTGGTGCATCCGCCCGTGGCGGTGGAGCGCTTCGCCTGGAACCGGGAGCGCGACGGCTTCTACCTCTGCCTCTGCCGGCTGGTGCCCTACAAGCGCGTGGACCTGGTGGTGGAGGCGTTCAACCGCACCGGCCTGCCGCTGCTGGTGGTGGGCGACGGCCCCGAGCGGCGCCGGCTGCGGGCCATCGCCCGGCCCAATGTGAGCCTGCTGGGGCGGGTGAGCGCCGAGCAGGTGGACGCGCTGATGGCCACCTGCCGCGCCTACGTGTACGCCGGCCTGGAGGATTTCGGCATCGCGCCGGTGGAGGCGATGGCGGCCGGTGCCCCCGTGATCGGCCTGGGTCAGGGGGGGCTGCTCGACACGGTGCGCTGCGTCGCGGCTGGGGCCGAGGCTCCCACGGGGCTGCTGTTCCCCGAGCAGAGCGTGGAGTCGCTGGTGGCGGCGCTGGAGCACTTTGAGCAGCAGCGCCTCTGGCGCCGTCTGCCGGCCGAGGGGCAGCGCCAGTGGGCCGAGCAGTTTTCCCCGGCGCGCTTCCGGGAGCGGATGGCGGCGCGGCTGGAGCGGGCCTGGGAGGGGCACCAGCGCCGGCTGCACGGCCGCAGCCGCCCCCTGTCTGTGCCTCTGCGGTGAGTGACTCCGGCCCCTGGGGCCCCGCCGGGGCGGCCCCTTTAATGGACGCAACGCCGCCCCGTACGGATTGGTCGCCATCGCACCGCTGCCGAGTACCCCGCTGCCGACCGCCGCGGGAGCCGCGGCGCTGCTGGACGCCCAGTCCAAGCGGGGGCGGGTTCTCAAGCGCAGCGGCGACATCGTGTTCTCGCTGCTGGTGCTGGCGCTGGGGATGCCGGTGCTGCTGGCCATCGCCGTGGCCGTGAAGTTCAGTTCCCGCGGCTCGGTGTTCTACGTGCAGCGCCGCATCGGCCGCGGCTACCGCAGCTTCGGCTGCATCAAGTTCCGCACCATGCGCCGCGACGCTGACCGCGTGCTGGCCTCGGTGCTGGCGGCCTCCCCGGAGCTCCAGGCCGAGTTCAAGCGCGACTTCAAGCTCAAGCGCGATCCCCGCATCACGCCGATCGGGGCCTTCCTGCGCCGCTCCAGCCTCGATGAGCTGCCCCAGTTCATCAACGTGCTGCGCGGCGAGATGAGCGTGGTGGGGCCCCGTCCGATCGTGCGGGACGAACTGGATCGCTACGGCCAGAACATGGACCACGTGCTGTCCGTGCGCCCCGGCATGACCGGCCTGTGGCAGGTGTCCGGCCGCAACAACCTTCCCTACCGGCAGCGGGTGAAGCTCGACCTCTATTACGCCAGCAACCGCAGCTTCTGGATGGATCTGGGCATCGTGCTGCGCACCATCGGCGTGGTGCTGTTCCCCCGGGACCGGGGCGCTTACTGAGCCTGGAGCGCCACGGCCAGCAGCCGAGCCGCCAGTCCTCCACCTCCCAGCCCCCAAGCCACCAGTCCAGCAACCAGTCCAGCTGCCAGCAGCCACAGCAGCTCCAGGCGGCGGCTCAGGCCCAGCATCCGCTCCACCGCGGCCCGATCCGGCGGCGGGGCGCCGGCCGCCAGGATCGGCTTGGGCCTGGCTTCGCCGCCGTAGTGGTTCAGCCCTCCCAGGCGGCAGCCCCCCACCAGGGCATAGACCGCCTGGGACACGCCCGCATTGGGGGAGGGATCGGGAGCGCCCTCCGCCAGTGCCCGCTGGAACAGCTGCGGGGTCTCGCGCAGCCGGCCGGCCGCCAGGGGCAGGCTGAGGGCCACGAGCCGGCAGGGCAGCCAGGTGAGCAGGTCGTCGAGGCGGGCGCCGGCGGTGCCGAGCCAGCGCAGCCGGCCGCGGCGGTAGCCCAGCATCGAATCGAGGGTGCTGGCCGCCTTGAAGCCCCAGGCCAGGGCCAGGGGGCCGGGGGGCCAGGCGGCGGGCCAGCCGGGGGGGCCGATACCGTCGGTGCCGGCTGGGGCACCCAGGCCACTCCAGCCCCACAGCAGGGCGCCCACCAGCATCCAGAACAGGGGTGCGAACAGGCCATCGACGGCGTTTTCACTGGCGGTTTCGGCCAGGGCCCGCAGCACGTCCGCCTCGGTGAGCCCCTCGGTGTCGCGGCCCACGATCCAGGCCAGCTGTCGGCGGGCCGGCTCGAGAGAGCCGCCCGGCGCCGTCGGCAGGGCGGCCAGCACCTGCTGCACCGCCTGCTCCAGGCTGCGGCCCGCCAGGGCGCTGGCCAGGGCCACCACCAGCAACGGCAGGCCCAGGGCCGGTGGCAGCAGGCCTCCTGCCAGGCACAGCCGCTCCAGGCCCCAGCCCGCCAGGCCGCTGCCTCCCACCAGGGCCAGCGTGATCGCCCCCCCGGCCAGGCGCAGGGCCAGGGGGGAGTCGCCGGCGATGGCTTCGGCGGCCCGCCGCAGCCGGGCGATCCACCAGCCCATCACCTGCACGGGGTGGAGCAGGCCGCGGGGATCGCCCACGAGCCGGTCGAGGCCGCAGGCCGCCACCACCAGCAGCAGCCCCAGGCTGCTCAAGCGTCGACGGGCCGGCCGTTGCGGCGAGGCAGCAGCAGGGCCGCCAGGGCAAAGGCGCCCACCTGGATCGGCAGGGCCCAGGTGAGCCCCACCACCTGGGCCACGGCGCCGATCGCCAGGGCGCCGGCCAGGCCCCCGATGGCACCCGAGCGCTCCAGGATCTGCCAGCGCAACGCCTCATCCCCCAGCGACTGCAGGCCGGCCACCAGCTGACCGTCGCTGCGGGCCGCCAGCACCCCCATCGGCAGAAACAGCAGCACGGCCCCCCAGCCCGGCAGGCCCGGGGCCTGGGTGCAGGCCAGCAGGGCTCCCATCAGCAGGTAGGGGCTGGCCTGGGGCAATCGCGGGCCGAAGCCCGTGTTTCCCAGGGTGCGGCCGAGGCCATAGGCCGTGAGCACCATGCCGAAATCCAGGCAGCTCCCCGCGCCCACCTGGCGGACCCAGAGCGCCAGCAGGCTGAACAGACTGCCGAACAGCAGCCCCTGGAGGGTGCTGCGCCGCTCCAGGGGGATGCGGGCTGCAGGGCGAGGCTGAGACACCTCCCGGGGCGACGACGATCTGGCCTCCTGGCCCTGGTCTTTCGCCAGGGCCACCGGCAGCAGGGGCAGCAGCAGCAGCAGGCCGTTGGCGTACTGCAGCACGGCCTTACCGAGCGGAAACAGCAGCCCGGTGAGCAGGTTGCCCAGCAGCTGGCCAAGGGAGTCGCCCAGCCGCAGGGTCTGTAGGGAGGCGCGATCCCCCTCCAGCAGCTGCTGCTGGAGGGGCAGCCGGCTCATCCGGCCGCCGATCCCGAACAGCAGCATGGCCAGCAGGGGCCAGATCACCGAGGCGCCGGTGAGCTTGAGGCTGACGCCCAGCAGCACCAGGGCACTGATCAGCTGGAGCCCATAGCCGGTGCCACCCTGAAAGGGGAGTGGCAGCAGGGCCGGCAGGGCGCCCAGGGCCGGCAGCAGGCTGTTGACCAGGGGCGAGGGGCTGAGGCCACTCACCAGCCAGCCGGTGGAGCCCAGGGTCAGGGCCATGCCGGCCTGGGCACTGCCCCAGGCCAGGGAGGGGAGCGTGCGCTTCACCTCCCCAGTGTGGCCTGATGGCAGCGGATTGGCTGCTGCCTCAGGCTGCCTTCAGCCAGGAGAACATCGAGCGCAGGCCCTTGCCCACCTGCTCGATCGGGTGCTGGCTGTCGCGCTCGCGGATCTTCGCCATCTCGGGCTTGCCGGCGTCGCACTCGGCCACGAAGTTGCGGGCGAAGGTGCCGTCCTGGATGTCGGCGAGGATGCGCTTCATCTCCGCCTTGGTGTCGGCGGTGATCAGGCGTGGGCCGCTCACGTAGTCACCGTATTCGGCGGTGTTGGAGATCGAATCGCGCATGGCGGTGAGGCCACCCTTCACCATCAGATCCACGATCAGCTTCACCTCGTGCAGGCACTCGAAGTAGGCCAGCTCGGGCTGATAGCCGGCTTCCACCAGGGTCTCGAAACCGGCCTTCACCAGCTCGCTCAGGCCGCCGCAGAGCACGGCCTGCTCGCCGAACAGGTCGGTTTCGGTCTCTTCCTTGAAGTTGGTTTCGAGGATGCCGGCGCGGGTGCCGCCGATGCCCTTGGCGTAGGCCATGGCCAGGTCACGGGCCTTGCCGCTGGCGTCCTGCTCGATGGCGAACAGGGCGGGCACACCCATGCCGTTCTGGTACTCCCAGCGCACGGTGTGGCCGGGGCCCTTGGGGGCGATCATCACCACGTCCACATCGGCCGGGGGCTTGATCAGGCCGAAGCGGATGTTGAAGCCGTGGGCGAAGCTCAGCACCTTGCCGGCGCTCAGGTGCGGCGCAATCTCCTTGTCGTAGACGGCCTTCTGGAACTCATCGGGCAGCAGCACCATGATCCAGTCGGCCTTGGCGGCCGCATCGGCCACACTCAGCACCTCGAGGCCGTCGGCCTTGGCCTTCTCGGCGGAGCGGCTGCCCTCGTAGAGGCCCACCACCACATTGACGCCGCTGTCCTTGAGGTTGAGGGCGTGGGCGTGGCCCTGGGAGCCGTAGCCGATGATGGCGACCGTCTTGCCGTTCAGCAGGCTGAGGTCGGCGTCGGTGTCGTAGTAGAGCTTGGCCATCAGGGCGTCGGGTCCGGGCGGAGCAAGAGGCGAGCTTACGAAAGCGCCTGACACGGCCCCCTGGACTACGGGCGTCGCTCCCGCCCAGGCCCCGGCCAAAGCCCGCTGACAGGGGCAGCCTCCGCCCCTACGGTCGGGACTCTGCGTGAAGCGCCATCGCTGACGATCCCGCCGTCGTTGCGGCACCGGCCTCGCCCGCAGCCCTGTTCGAGGCCCACATGCAGGCCGAGCTCAAGGCTGATCTCGAGGCCACCATGGCCACGATGGTGGACACTCCCCACCTGATCAACCTGGCCTCCGGTACCGGCGGCGTCGGGGCTGAAGCGGTGCGCGCGTTCTACGCCAACCAGCTGATCGGCCAGTTCTTTCCGCCCGATGTGGAGTTCATCCCGATCTCGCGCACGGTGGATGGCGAGCAGCTGGTGGATGAGCTGGTGATCCGCTTCACCCACACCGAACCGATCGGCCATCTGCTGCCCGGGGTGGCGCCGACCGGCCGGCGCGTGGAGATGGCCCTGGTGGTGATCGTGGGGGTGCGCGACGGCAAGGTGGCCTACGAGCACATCTACTGGGACCAGGCCGGACTTCTGGTCCAGCTGGGCCTGCTGGATCCAACCGGGCTCCCCATCGGGATCGACACCGCCGCGCTGCTGCTGGCCGCCACCGGCAAGGGCTGAGTCTCCAGGGCAGGGCTGCGGCAGGGCCTGGGCCAGCTCCTAGAGGCGACAGTCGTGGGCCACCAGGGTGCCCTTGAAGCCCATCGCCGATTCCCTGGCGAACTGTTCCATCACGGCTGTCAGTCCCGTGCAAAGAGCACCGGTGGGGCCGAGGTGGCGGATGTCGTCGCCCTCGGACCAGATCGCCGCAAAGGGCGCTGGATCCCCAGCACCATCGGGTTGCCCGCGGTCTAGAACGCGTCAGCGGCCTGGCAGAGGCTGGTGGGGGCCGCTGACCTGAGAAGGGTCACGCTGTGCGCAGGGGACGGCCGGTGAGGCCTCGGCTCACGCCTCCGTGGGATGGGCGATGACGCGGTCGATCAGGCCGTACTCCACGGCCTCGGCGGCACTCAGGAAGTAGTCGCGGTCGGTGTCCTTCTCGATCTTGGTCAGCTCCTGGCCGGTCATGTCCGCCATGCTCTGGTTGAGCATGTCCTTGATGCGCAGGATCTCGCGGGCCTCGATCTCGATGTCGGAGGCCTGGCGCTGACTGGTGCCGCCCAGGGGCTGGTGGATCATGATCCGGCTGTGGGGCAGGGCCAGCCGCTTGCCCTTGGTGCCGGCCGCCAGCAGGAAGGCGCCCATCGAGGCCGCCAGACCCACGCAGATGGTCACCACGTCGCTCTTGACGTACTGGATGGTGTCGTAGATCGCCAGGCCGGCGGTCACCGAGCCGCCGGGCGAGGTGATGTACAGGTAGATCGGCTTGGAGTTGTCCTCCGAGTCGAGGTACAGCATCTGGGCCACCAGGCTGTTGGCGATGGCGTCGTTCACCTCGGAGCCCAGGAACAGGATCCGCTCCACGCCCAGGCGCGTGTAGATGTCGACCCAGCGCTCGTACTGGCTGCCGGGCAGGCGGTAGGGAACGCTCGGGGTGCCGATGGGCATGGCGGAAGGCCGGTGGTGGGGGAGGGGTGCCCGGGTGGGCGGGTGGAGGGCTGCGCAGCCGCAGCGTGGAGACTTGGAGAGACGGGAGGGGAGATCCCCCCGGGGTGGCCTCAGCCGATGCCGGGGTTGCCGGGGCTGGATCCGCTGCCCGCGGGCAGTGGGCTGGGCAGCTGCTTCTGGCTGGTCAGCACCCGGTCGATCAGGCCGTACTCCACGGCCTCCTGGGCCGTGAGGTAGGTCATGCGGTCGGAGTCCTTGGCGAGCTGCTCCACGCTCCTGCCGGTGTTGACCGAGAGCATCTCGAGCATCGTCTGCTTGTTGTGCAGCACTTCCTTGGCCCTGATCTGAATGTCGCTGGCCTGGCCGCGGGCACCGCTGCGGGGCTGGTGCAGCACGATCGAGGCGTGGGGCAGGGCGGCGCGGTGGCCCTTGGTGCCGGCGCTCAGGATCATGGCGGCGGTGCCCATGGCCTGGCCGATGCAGATCGTGTGGACCGGCGGCTTGACGTAGCGGAGCGTGTCGGCGATGGCGAAGGCCTCGGTCTCGAAGCCGATCGCATCGCCGGAGTACCAGCTGGTGCCCGTGGAGTTGATGTAGAAGAAGATCGGCTTCTCCGGGTTGTCGAACTCCAGATACAGGAGCTGGGCAATGATCAGCTCGGTCACGTCGATGCCCATCTGCCGCTTGGCGTCGTCGTCGCTGAACAGCGGCAGACCCAGGTAGACGATGCGCTCCTTCAGCAGCAGCGACGGCAGATCCGGCGGCGGGGTGCGCAGCACGGCGGAATCGCCGTAGTAGGGGGCTGACACCGACATCCGCGGATCACTGCAGGCTCAGGCCGGAGCCTAGCGGGGGTTCGCGGCGTCCTGATCGCCGCGGCTGGACCGTTTCGGGGCGGATTTCCCCTTGCCGCTGCGGCGGGGCTGTTGCAGGGGCGGGATTGCGGCCTCGCCTGCCGGGGTCGCGAAGCTGCCGGTGGCCGGCGGCGGGGGGGCGGTCTCGCCAGCCTGGGGCGCGGGGTTGGTGCCGGCGGCGGCGCCTGCGGGATCGGCCTGGGCACTGCCGGCCAGGCGGGCGAACACCATGCGGCCGGTGGGGGTCTGCAGGGCGCCGGTCACGATCACGCCCAGGCGCTCGCCGCCCCGGCCATGGCCCCCCTCCACCACCACCATCGTGCCGTCCTCCAGGTAGCCCACGCCCTGGTCGGCCTCCTTGCCGTCGCGCACGATCTTGAGCTGCAGCTCGTCGCCGGGCTGCACCTCGGGCCGCAGGGCGATCACCAGCTCGCTTAGGTTCATCACCTTGAGCTCCTGCACCTGGGCCACCTTGGCCAGGTTGTAGTCGGCGGTGAGCAGGGTGCCGCCGGTGTCGGCGGTGAGGCGCAGCAGCTTGTCGTCGGCGCCGTTGCCCTCGTAGCGGGTGGTGTTCACCACCAGCCGGCGGCCGTACTGCTCGCGCAGCTCCGCCAGCAGCTTGAGGCCGCGGCGGCCCTTGCCGCGCTTCTCGGCGTTGCTGGAGTCGGCCAGCTGCTGGAGTTCGTCGATCACGGCCTGGGCCACGATCACCTGGCCCTCCAGCAGGCCCGAATCCAGCAGCCCGCGGATGCGGCCGTCGATCACCACGCTGGTGTCGAGGATCTTGGCGCTGGCGGGCATCAGCACCCCGTCGGCCACCAGCAGGGCCTCGGTGCTGGTGGGGCTGAACAGGCGCAGCAGGGTGCGGCCGTGCACCTCGGCCAGGTTGTAGCCCGAGATGCCGAAGAACACGTTGCTCATCACCGCCGCCAGCGGCTTGACGAACACCACCTCCCAGGGCAGCGGCAGCAGCAGGATCGGCGCCAGCAGCAGGTTCGCCACCAGCAGGCCGAGGATCAGGCCCACGGCCCTGCTCACCAGCAGGTCGGTGGGCATCGTGCGCACCTGCTGCATCAGCCGGCGGCGCAGCTGCTGGAAGAACAGGCCCGCCACGATGCCGAAGAAGGCGCCAAAGCCCCCCAGCACCCAGCGCAGCCCTTCCAGGTTGGTCACCTGGATCAGCAGGTCCTCGGGCAGCAGGTCCACCCCCAGCCAGCCGGTGGCGGCGCCGGAGATCGCGAACAGCACCAGGATGAGGGTGTCGAGCATGGCCGGTGCTGTGGCTGCCCAGGACGTCGAAGAGGCAGCATGCCCGATCCCGGGCGCTTTGGCCTTGGGAGGTAACCGGCCTTGAGTGAATTGCCACGGCCACCGAGCCAGCCGGCGGCGCCCGCAGGCCCCTGGCCGCCGCGCAGCGCCTACCTGCACATCCCCTTCTGCCACCGGCGCTGCTTCTACTGCGACTTCGCCGTGGTGCCCCTGGGCGACAGGGCCGACGGCGCCAGCTCGGGCTCGATCGCCCGCTACCTGGAGCAGCTGCTGGCGGAGATCGCCGCTGCCCCGGACGGCCCGCCGCTCTCCACCGTCTACGTGGGGGGCGGCACCCCCTCGATGCTCACGCCGGCCCAGCTGGGGCAGCTGCTGGCGGCCCTGCGGGCCCGCTTCCGCCTGGCCCCCGGGGCGGAGCTGAGCCTGGAGATGGATCCGGCCAGCTTCGATCAGGACCGCCTGGCGGGGTATCTGGCCGCCGGGGTGACCCGGGTGAGCCTGGGGGGGCAGAGCTTCGATGACGGCGTGCTGGAGCGGCTGGGCCGGCGCCACCGCCGCGCCGACCTGCTGCAGGCGGCCGCCTGGCTGGCGGCCGCCCGGTGCCGGGGAGAGCTGGCCAGCTGGAGCCTGGATCTGATCCAGGGGCTGCCGGGCCAGGACCTGGCCGCCTGGGACGCCCAGCTGGCCCAGGCCATCGCCCTGGGGCCGCCGCACCTGTCGATCTACGACCTGATTGTGGAGCCCGGCACCGTGTTCGAGCGGCTGGAGCGCCGCGGCCAGCTCGATCTGCCCGATGCCGACCTGTCCGCCGACCTGATGGAGCACACCGGCCGGCGCCTGGCGGCAGCGGGCTACGGCCACTACGAGATCTCCAACTACGCCTGGCCGGGCCACGCCTCCCGCCACAACCGCGTCTACTGGAGCGGCGCCGGCTGGTGGGGCTTCGGGCTGGGGGCCACCTCGGCCCCCTGGGGCGAGCGGCTGGCCCGGCCCCGCACCCGCGAGGCCTATGGCGTCTGGCTGGAGCAGCAGCGGGGGGCGGTGGGTGCCACTGCGGAAGCCCCCAGCACCGCGGCACCAGCAGACGAGGCCGTGGCTTCAGCCCTCTCTGGGATGCCCTTTGACGAGCGGGTGCTGGTGGGGCTGCGGCGCCGCGAGGGGGTGCGGCTGGAGCGGCTGGCGGCGGCCGCGGGGCTGGGGGCGGCCGAGCTGGCGCCGCTGCTGGAGCGCTGGCGGCCCTATCGCGAGCGTGGGCTGCTGCGGGCCGAGGGCGGCCGCTGGCGCCTCAGCGACCCGGAGGGCCTCGCCCTCAGCAATGCGGTGCTGCGGGAGCTGCTGGAGTGGTGGGAGGAGCGGGATGGCCGGGACCGGCAGGGGGATTGAGGGCCGGCGGCGTGGCCTGCTCCAGGCCCTCCACCCAACCCCGCAGGGCCGTGATGCCGAGCTGGCGCCCGTTCAGCAGCGGCGGGCAGAACGGGGGCTGGCGCTCGGTCAGGCCCAGCAGGTCGGCGGTGACGCGCACCTGGCCGTCGCAGTCGTCGCCGGCGCCGATGCCGATCACCGGGATCGCGAGCTCGCGCCGCAGGCTGCCGGCCAGCTCCGCCGGCACGTGTTCCAGCACCAGGGCAAAGCAGCCGGCGGCCTCCAGGTCGAGGGCGGCGCGCCGCAGCCGCTCCTGGCTGATCGGATCGTTGGCCTGGCGCCGGTAGCCGAGCCGGTGCACCGACTGCGGGGTCAGGCCCAGGTGGCCCATCACCGGGATGCCGGTGCGCACCAGCCGGTCGACCACCGCCACGGTTTCCGGTTCGCCCCCCTCCAGCTTCACGGCGGCGGATGGGCTGGCCTTGAGTACCTGCCCCGCGGCGGCCACGGCGGCGTCGAGGCCGCACTGGTAGCTGAGGAAGGGCAGATCGGTCACCACCAGGGGCCGACGGGCCGGCGGGCGCCGCAGACCCCGCCCCACCGCCTGGGTGTGCAGGATCATCTCCTCCAGGGTCACCGGCAGGGTGGTGGCGTGGCCCAGCACCACCATGGCGAGGGAGTCGCCCACCAGGATCACTTCGGCGCCGGCCTCCTCCACCAGGGCGGCCGAGAGCGCATCCCAGGCGGTGAGCACGGCGATCGGTTGGCCGGCCTGCTTGCGGCTGAGCAGATCCCCGGGACGCAGCGGCACGGATCCTCGGCAGACGGAGGCCCATTGCTAGCATCTAACCGACTCGGACCCACGCGGCCCGGACGCCCAAATCTGGTCAGGACCGGAAGGGAGCAGCCACACGGGATGCTCCGAGCAGGCGTGGACTCCGGGTCACCCCATTGGTCGCAACGAATTCACTTCAATGAATTCGTTGCAATGAATTGGCCGCGAGGACGGGCTGGCCGAGAACCGCCGCCTGCTGCCGTGAGTCGGCAGCGGCCTCGCTGATGCCCACGCCTGCCCTCAGCTGTTCTGCTGGCGGTTGAGCAGGAACGAGGGAATGGCGGCGCCGCTGGCCTCCGAGCTGCTGGAATTCAGCTCCGAGGCGAAGCTGGTGATCGGGCGCTCCGGCCGGTAGCTGCCGCCGCCCTCGAAGCCGGTGGCGATCACGGTCACGTGGATCTCGCCCTCGAGGCGCTCGTCCACCACGGCCCCCACGATGATGTTGGCCTCGGGGTCCACCACGTCGTAGATCACTTCCGAGGCGGTGGTCATGTCCTCCAGGGTCATGTCCTTGCCGCCGCTGATGTTGATCACCACGCCCTTGGCCCCATCGATGCGGGCGGCCTCCAGCAGCGGGCTGGCGATGGCGGCCTGGGCGGCCTCGATGGCGCGGGAGCGGCCCGAACCCACCCCCAGGCCCAGCAGGGCGGTGCCGGCCTCGTTCATCACCGAGCGCACGTCGGCGAAGTCCACGTTCACCAGGCCGGGGCGGGTGATGATGTCGCTGATGCCCTTGACGCCGCTGCGCAGCACGTCGTCGGCGGCCCGGAAGGCCTCCTGCAGCGGGGCTCCGGCGATGGCGTCCCGCAGCCGGTCGTTGGGGATCACGATTAGCGTGTCCACGTGCTCGCTGAGGCGGGCGATGCCCTCCTCGGCCTGGCGCATGCGCCGCCGGCCCTCGAAGCCGAACGGCTTGGTAACGATGCCCACGGTGAGGGCGCCGGCCTCCTTGGCCACCTCGGCCACGATCGGGGCCGCGCCGGTGCCGGTGCCGCCACCCATGCCGGCGGCGATGAACACCAGGTCCACCCCCTGCAGGCTCTGGGCCAGGTCGGCCCGGGATTCCTCCGCCGCCTTCTGGCCGATGGCGGGGTTGCCGCCGGCCCCCAGGCCGCGGGTGAGTTTCTGACCCAGCTGGATCCGCTGTTTGGCCGCCGACTGCAGCAGCGCCTGGGAATCGGTGTTGAGCACCCGATAGCCCACGCCCTGCAGATCGGAGGCAATCATGCGGTTGACGGCATTGCTTCCCCCGCCCCCGACGCCGATCACCTCGATCCGGGCCGTCTGGCTGGGCACGATGCCACCGCTGCCGTTGCTGCTCGCCGCGCTGAGGCCTTCGGGGGCAATCTCCATGGAGGGACCCAACCCATTCATCCTGGCCAGCATTATGTCGGCGGTGGGCCTCGATCAGCCCTTTTGGATGACACACATTTGCGTGGATCCGCTCACCCGGCAATGGCTTGTCAAGGTTTCCAGGCGGTTGCCGGCAGGGGATGGGGCGCGGTGGGACCCGGCCCGGCGGCCCTGATCAGTCGACCCCCGGGCCGCCGGCGGCCCGCTGGGGCGGAGCGGCGGGGGCCCGCAGGCCCAGTTCCGGTTTGTCGGGATCGCTGAGGTCGATCGAGCGCACCGTGGTGCCCCGCACCCGGCCCGGCAGGCGGCTGGAGAGGTGTTCCAGCACGTCGAGGCGCTCGTTGAGCCGCGCATCCGGCGGCCCGAGCCGCACCTCCCCCAGGGCCGCCGTGACCAGCCAGAGGCTGCCATCGGGTTCGAAGCGCACCTCCTGCAGGGGGCTGCCCAGCTCATTGCGGCGGGCCAGCACCAGGGCCAGGGGGGGGCGCAGCCGCTCCTGCCAGCCCCGCACCCACACCAGCGGCCGCTGGGGGGTGGCCGTGCCCAGCTGCTGGCGGCTGCTCATCCAGTTGCCGAGGCGATCCACGAAGCCCTGCTCCAGGCCCTTGCCGGTGCGGCGCTCGGCCCGGGCCACGGCCTCCCGGTCCACCAGATCGATCCGCAGGCGCGGCGGCAGCATCAGCCGGCTCACCTGAACTTTTTCCACAGGCAGGGCCGCCGCCAGGCTCGCGGCCAGGCCGCGGGGCTGCACGCTCAGCAGCTGCAGCGGGAAGCGCAGCCGACCCTCGCGGATCACCTGCTCGCGGCTCACCTGGCGGCTGCCGCTCACCTCCACCTGCTCGGGGCTGCGCAGGGTCCAGCCCTCGCGCAGCAGGCCATAGCCCAGGCCCGCGGCCGCTGCGCTGAGCACCAGCACCCGCCAGAGGTTGCGCAGGCGCTCCTGGCGGCGCTGCTGGCGCAGTTCCCGGCGCCGATCGGCCCCGGGGCCCACGGCGGGCCCCCTGGGCCGGGCCTGGGGGGCGCCGGCCTGGGCGGCGCGATCGGCGCGGCGGCGGTTCAAAGGTCGCAGCGGGAGCGGGCCATCAGCTCATCGATCCAGCGCCGGGCCCGCTCCGCGTCGGAGAACGGCAGATCCTTCTGCACCCCGCCTCCCACCAGCCGCAGCCGGCAGGCCCCCTGGGACTCCTCGGTGAGGGGCGCCTCGCCGGAGCCCAGCGACAGCAGTTCCACCAGCTCCAGCGACTTGATCGAGAAGCTGTCGACCGTCTTCAGCTGGCCCGCCTCGAACAGGCTCCAGCTGAGCACGCCATCCACCAGCCGGGCGCCGCCGCAGCCGTCCAGCTTGGCCAGTTCGGCACCGGCTGCCCAGTCGCGGAAGAGGCGCTGGCGGCGGCGCTCCAGCCAGCCCAGGGCGGTCAGCAGGGGAAAGACCACCAGCAGCGGCAGCCACAGCAGGCCATGACTCATGTGGCGTTCCCTCCCCCGTGCTGCGGTGCGTCCGATTCTTGCGCCAGTTCCACCAGTTCGTGCACCAGCTGCTCGAGCGGCAGGCCGCTGGCCTCCCAGAGCATCGGGTACATGCTCTGGCTGGTGAAGCCCGGCAGGGTGTTGATCTCGTTGAGCCAGAGCTGGCCCGTGGCCTCTTCGTAGAAGAAGTCGACACGCGCCAGGCCGGTGGCTCCCACGGCCCGGCAGGCGGCGATCGCCAGCTGGCGGGCCCGCTCCGCCAGGGAGGCCGGCACGTCGGCGGGGATCACGGTGTGGCTCAGCCCCTCGCTGTATTTGGTGGTGTAGTCGTACCAGTCGGCGTCGAAGCGGATCTCGCCCAGCACCGAGGCCTTGAGCTGGCGGTTGCCCAGCACGGCGCACTCCAGCTCCCGGGCGGTCACCCCCTGCTCCACCACCAGGCGTGGGTCGTGGCGGGCGGCTTCCACCAGGCCGGCCAGCAGCTCGGTGCGGCTGGTGGCCTTGCTGATCCCCACCGAGGAGCCCAGGTTGGCCGGCTTCACGAAGGCGGGGTAGCCCAGCTGCTGCTCCAGCCGGTCCAGCAGGGGCTCGGGGTGCTGCAGCTCGGCGGCATCGACGCAGGCGTAGGGCACCTGGGGCAGGCCGGCGGCGGCGAAGGCGGCCTTCATCGCCTGCTTGTCCATGCCCACGGCCGAGCCCAGCACACCGGAGCCCACGAAGGGCACCTGCATCAGCGCGAACAGGCCCTGGATGGTGCCGTCCTCGCCGTTGGGGCCGTGCAGCACGGGAACCCACACCGCCACGTCCAGGGCACCGGCGGGGAAGCCCTGGAATCCGGGGCGGGAAGGGGCATCGGGCAGCTCGGCCGGCTCGGCGGGGGCGCCCTTGGCCAGCACCGCCTCGGCCACGGCCGGCGGCCACCAGTGGCCCTGGCGGTCGATGTAGAAGCAGCTCAGCCGGTAGCGCTCGGCGTTGGCGCCGCGGCGCAGGGCCGCCGCCACGGTGTTGGCCGAGCGGATCGACACCGCGTGCTCTCCGGAGGCCCCCCCGAACACCAGGCCGAGGTGGAGGGGGGCAGGGGTCATGCGCCGGCGGACGGGAGGGGCCAAACGTATCAGCGATCCGGGCGCGGACCAGGCCGCCCGGCTGTCGCGCTGAGTCCAGGACGGCTGGGCTCAGCCCAGGGGCCGTTCGGCTCAGGCCAGGGCCACGCCGCTGAGGGAGAAGGCGCGCACCTCCTCGATGCGCACATTCACCAGATCTCCCACGCCCCAGGCTCCGCCATCGGCCTTCGCCGCCGGGAAGAAGGTGAGGCGGTTGGTGCGGGTGCGGCCCATCACCTGCTGGGGATCCTTGGGGTTGGCGCCCTCCACCAGGATCTGCTCGATCCGGCCGGCGTAGCGGGCGCTGCGCTCCCTGGCCTTGCGCTCCACCAGGGCGTTGATCTCCCGCAGGCGCTCCACCTTCACCTCCTCGCTGAGCTGGTCGGGCCAGTCGGCGGCGGGGGTGTTGGGGCGGGGGGAGTAGGCGGCGGTGTTGACCGCATCGAAGCCGATCTCTTCGATCAGGTCGAGGGTGCGGCGGTACTGGGCGTCGGTTTCGCCGGGGAAGGCCACGATCACATCGGCGCTGATTGAGGCCTCGGGCATGCGCTCGCGGATGCGCTCGACGATGCGGCGGTAGCGCTCCACCGTGTAGCCGCGCGCCATGGCCTTGAGCACGGCGTCATCGCCGCTCTGGAAGGGGATGTGGAAGTGCTCGCACACCCTGGGAAGATCGGCGCAGGCGTCGATCAGGCGCTCGGTGAAATAGCGCGGGTGGCTGGTGGCGAAGCGGATCCGCTCGATCCCCTCCACGTCATGCACGTGATGGAGCAGGTCGGTGAGGGTGTGGCTGCGGCGGCCTTCCGGGGTGATGCCGGGCAGGTCGCGGCCGTAGGCGTCGATGTTCTGGCCCAGCAGGGTGATCTCCTTGAACCCCTGGGCGGCCAGGCCCTCCATCTCCAGTTTGATGGCCTCGGGCAGGCGCGACTGCTCCTTGCCGCGCACCGAGGGCACCACGCAGTAGGTGCAGCGCTCGTTGCAGCCGTAGATCACGTTCACCCAGCCGCAGATCGTGCTGTCGCGGCGGGCGGTGGTGATGTCTTCGAGGATGTGGTGCTCCTCGGTGGCCACCACCTGCTGGCCCTGCTCCACCTGGGCCAGCAGCACATCGAGGCGGTTGGCGTGCTGGGGTCCCATCACCAGATCCAGCTCGGGCACCCGCCGCAGCAGCGATTCCCCCTCCTGCTGGGCCACGCAGCCGGCCACCACCAGGGTGAGATTCGGGTTGGCCCGCTTCCGTTGGGCCTGGCGCCCCAGGTAGCTGTAGACCTTCTGCTCCGCGTTGTCGCGGATTGTGCAGGTGTTGTAGAGCACCAGATCGGCCTCCAGCTCGGCCTGGGCTTCGCAGTAGCCCATCGCTTCGAGGATCCCGGCCATGCGCTCGGAATCCGCCTTGTTCATCTGGCAGCCGAAGGTGGTGATCCAGTAGCTGCCGCGCCCGGTCTGGGCCGCCGCCGGGGAGGTCGCTGCCGCTGGCGCCGCCGCTGCGGCTGCCGGGGGGCTGAAGGGTGTCGCCGTCATGGATCCAGTGTCCGCCATCGCGGGTGGGGGCGGTGCAGGGATGGGGGGTGTGGCCGCGTTCGCCCGGCGGGGTCGGGCTGGGCGGGAGTGTCCGCCACGTCTGACCAGGCTGTACGGATGGACGGAGACGCGAGGGAGGGGCTCTCCTGCTCAGGCGATGGTGGGTCTCCGGAGGGCATCCAAGCCCCCCGGGCCAGCGGCGGCCGGCGCCGATCCATGCCAGTTTGAGGGCCTTGGCCTGCCGTCATGCGCCTTCGCCTGCGTCGCTTTCGGCTCACCAAGGCCGTGCCGCTGGTCATCAGCCGCGGCAGCACCGCCGCGGTGGAGCACCTGCTGGTGACGGTGGAGCACGACGGCCTCACGGGCCGCGGCGAGACCGGCGGCTTCGACACCGGCCACCGCGCCTACGCCACGGACGCGATCGCCGCCGAGCTGGAGGCGCTGGCCCCCGACCTGGATCCCTGGGCCCCCGAGCCGCTGCAGGCGCTGGAGCCGCTGCTGGCCCGGCTCTCGCCGCCGGCCCGCTGCGGCCTCGATCTGGCCCTGCACGACTGGTGGGGCCAGCGGCTGGCCCAGCCCGTGCACCGGCTCTGGAGCCTGGATCCGGGGGCCTGTGTCGCCACCAGCGTGACCCTCGGGCTGGGGGAGCCCGTGGCTGTGCTGGCGCGGCTCGAGCGCTGGTGGCTGCAGCTGCCCGCCACCCGCATCAAGCTCAAGCTGGGCAGCCCGGATGGGGTCGGCCACGACCGCGTGCTGGTGCAGACGGTGCAGGAGGCCCTGGCCCGGCGGGCGGACGCCGGCGGCCAGGGCCTGGAGCTGCAGGTGGATGCCAACGGCGGCTGGGATCTGGCCACTGCCCAGGGGATGCTCCCCTGGCTGGCGGAGCGGGGGGTGGTGCTGGTGGAGCAGCCCCTGGCGCCGCGGCTCGATACCGCCGCCGATGCGGCCGGCTTTGCGGCCCTGCGGGGCCTGGCGCCGATCCCGGTGGTGGCCGATGAGAGCTGCTGGGATCTGACCGATCTGCTGCGCCTGGCCCCCCATGTGGATGGCATCAACATCAAGCTGGTGAAGAGCGGTGGCCTGGCCGAGGCGCTGCTGATGGCGCGCACGGCCCGGCGGCTGGGGCTGGGGGTGATGCTCGGCTGCTACTCCGACAGCGCCCTGCTCAACGGCGCCGCCGCCCAGCTGCTGCCCCTGGTGCGCTGGCCCGACCTCGACAGCCACCTCAACCTGGTGGACGACCCCTTCACGGGCGCCGAGCTGGTGGGCGACGTTCTGCGGCCCAGCGATCGCCCAGGCTTGGGGGTGCGCGGCCTGCCCCCTGAGGAGGTGTCCTGATGCTCACGGCCGATGCCCCCCTGGTGCTGCTGCAGCACGGCGGCCTCGACAACCTCTCCGGCAAGACCGGCCTGGCGATGCTGCGCTACCGCCAGGGTCCGATCGTGGCGGTGATCGATCCCGCCCAGGCCGGCCGTTCCCTGGAGGCGATCACGGGCATCGCGCGGCCGGTGCCGGTGGTGGGCTCGATGGCCGAGGCCCTGGCCTACGGCCCGCAGGTGGCGGCGGTGGGCCTGGCGCCCTCGGGCGGCCGCCTGCCGCAGGAGATGCGCGCCGACGTGGTGGCGGGCCTGCGGGCGGGGCTGAACCTGGCCAGTGGGCTGCACAGCCGCCTGGCGGACGATCCGGAGTTCGCCGCCGTCCCGCTGCGAGCGGGGCAGTGGATCTGGGACCTGCGCCGGGAACCGGAGGGCCTGGAGGTGGCCGCGGCCCGCTGCGCGGCCCTGCCCTGCCGGCGGCTGCTGGCGATCGGCACTGACATGGCCGTGGGCAAGATGAGCGCCTGTCTGGAGCTGCAGGCCGAGGCCCGCCGCCAGGGGCTCGACGCCCGCTTCGTGGGCACCGGCCAGGCGGGGATCCTGATCAGCGGCCAGGGGGTGGCCCTCGATGCCGTGCGGGTGGACTACGCCGCCGGGGCCGTGGAGCAGGCGGTGCTGCAGGCGGCTGCTGGGGCCGGGCCCGGGGCCCTGGTGCTGGTGGAGGGCCAGGGCTCCCTCTGCCACCCGGGCTCCACCGCCACCCTGCCACTGCTGCGGGGCAGCCAGCCCACGGACCTGCTGCTGGTGCACCGGGCCGGCCAGGCCCAGGTGCGTCCCCGGCCGGGGGGTGCCGCCGTGGCGATTCCGCCGCTGACCGAGCTGATCGCCGCCGCCGAGGCGTTGGCGGCCCTCGGCCGCCCCGATGGCCACAGGCCGCGGGTGGGGGCCATCGCCCTCAACACCGCCCTGCTGGGGGAGGCCGAGGCCGCCGCGGCGATCGCCGCCGTGGCAGCCGCCACCGGCCTGCCCTGCGCCGACCCGGTGCGCCAGGGAGCGGCGGAGCTCCTGGCGGCGCTGCTGGCGGCGGGCTGATCGCCCCGTGGCGCTGCCGGGGCAAAAAAAACGGTGACGGCCGAGGCCATCACCGCAGGAGGTTCAGGGGCGAGCGAGGGGACTTGAACCCCCGAATGGCGGAATCACAATCCGCTGCCTTAACCACTTGGCTACGCCCGCCAGGGCTTCGGCATCTTAGATCAAGACATTCCCCAGCTTCCGCCGGTCCCCGTGAGCGTCGAGTCGTCGAGGTCAGAGACGTCGGGCCCAGGGACTGCCAGCCCGGGGTCCTCAAGCCCAGACCCCTCCCCTGCCCCCAGCGGCTGGCGGCCCTGGCTGGGGGGGGCGCTGCTGCTGGCCGGCCTGGCCACGGCCCTGGCCTGGACCAACCCCGGCCCCGCCGAGTTCGAGAGCTTCGCCGGCGAGCGCCTGGTGGAACTGGCCGCCGATGAGGTGTGCGGCGAGGAGGGGCTGCCGCTGCTGCTGCGCCTGGTAGTGCGCGACTGCCACGGCCTGATCCGCAGCCAGCGCCGGGCCCTCGGGGCCCTCGCCGCCCAGGCCACCCACCGCTACAACGCCGGCCTGTTCAGCCTCTATGCCACGGAGGTGGGGGGCCAGGAGCTGATGCCCGGGCTGGCGGTGCCCCGCTACCACGCCCTCACCCTGGGCCTGGCCGGCCAGTTGCTCGTACTCCGGGCCGACAGCGACACCCGCGTGGAGCAGAAGTGAGCGGGGCTGGGGCGCCGCAACCGTCCGCCGGGTCGCCGCAGGAGCCAACCCCCTCCCAGCGCCGGCCGCTGCCGCCCCTGCGGCTGCCCCGGGCCCTGCTCGACCCCTGCCAGGCCGACCTGGGCTGTGGCGATGCCGATGGGCTGCTGACGGTCCGGCTGGAGCTGGACGGGGGCCGCCTGGCCCGGATCCATCCCTGCGACGTGGCCGGGGCCGCGGGCTTGGACGCCGGCGGCGGCGAGGTGCCGGCCCCGCCGCCGCTGGCGATCACCCCGTTGGTGGAGCCCCACGCCCACCTCGACAAGGCCTTCACCTGGGCCGCCTACCCCAACCGCGGCGGTGGGATGGACGGGGCCCTGGCGGCCAACCTGGAGGAGGGGCAGCACCGCAGCGTTGCCCAGGTGCTCGAGCGGGGGGAGCGCGCCCTGGACCGGGCCTGGCGCTACGGCCTGCGGGCCCTGCGCAGCCATGTGGACAGCGGCGGGCCGGCGGGCGCCCCCAGCTGGCGGGCCCTGCTGGAGCTGCGCGAGCGCTGGCGGGGGCGCGTGGAGCTCCAGCTGGTGGCCCTGGTGCCCCTGGCGTTCTGGAGCACGGCCGAAGGGCTGGCCCTGGCGGAGCGGGTGGCCGCGGCGGGGGGGCTGCTGGGGGGCGTGCTCGGGCCGCCCTATCCGCGCTCCGGCGGCGAGGCCGAGGATCTGCGGGCCCTGCTGCGGCTGGCGGACCGGCTCGGCTGCGGCGTGGATCTGCACGTGGATGAGGGGCCGGACCAGCCCGGCGTCGGTGTGGCCCTGCTGATCCGGCTGCTGGAGCGCGAGGGCTGGCGGTTGCCGATCACCTGCAGCCACAGCTGCAGCATGGGGCTCCTGCCGGAGGCGGCCCGGTGGCGGCTGGCGGAGCGGATGGCCGCCGTGGGCCTGGCGGTGGTGGCCCTGCCCACCACCAACGACTGGCTGCTGGGCCGCCGCCACGGCCTCACCACCCCTGAACGGCCCCTGGCGCCGGTGCGGCTGCTGCAGCAGGCCGGCGTGGCCGTGGCCCTCGGCGCCGACAACGTGCAGGACCCCTGGTATCCCGGCGGCGACTTCGACCCCGTGGAGCTGCTGCGCCTCAGCCTGCGGGCGGTGCAGCTGCCCCCCTGGCAGCGCCAGGGACTGATGCCCTTCACCACGGTGCCGTCGCGGCTGCTGGACCTGGCCTGGGATGGGGTGCTGCGGCCGGGGTCCCCCGCCGATCTGCTGGTGCTCGGCGCCGGCAGCTGGAGCGAGCTGCTGGCCCGGCCGCCGCAGCGGCGGGTGCTGCGCGCCGGCCAGTGGCTGCCCCCGCCCCCGGACCGGGATCCCGATCCGCGGCTGGCGTCCTTCGCCTGAGGGCGCGCCTGGGGCGCCGCGGCCGTTGCTCCCTGGCCAGCATGGGGACGGCCTGGCCGTGCCACGGCTTTCCCTTCCTGCACGTCTGCCGCCATGACCCTGCCCTCCGCGTTGCCCACGGCCCTGCCCCCCGGCCTGCCGGCTCCCGCCACAGCAGCGCAGCTGGCGGCCCTGGGCGCCGAGCTGGCCGCCGCCGGGGTGGAGCTGCTGGAGCGGCCGGAGCAGCTGGAGGCCCTCTCGGCCGATGCCTTCGTCTATTCGCCGGTGCTGGAGCCCCTGCTGCTGGGGCGCCGGGCCCAGCTGGGGGTGCGGCCCCGCAGCGCCGAGCAGGTGCAGGCGGTGGCGGCGGCCTGCGCCCGCCATGGCGTCGCCCTCACCCCCCGCGGTACCGGCACCGGCAACTACGGCCAGTCCGTGCCCCTGGCGGGGGGCGTGGTGCTCGATGGCACCGGCCTGAACCGCCTGCGCCACGTCGATCCGGTCAGCGGGGTGGTTACGGCCGAGCCCGGCATCCTGCTGGCGGAGCTGGATCGCCAGCTGGCGGCCCACGGCCGCGCCCTGCGGCTGCTGCCCAGCACCGTGCGCAGCGCCACCCTGGGGGGCTTCATCGCCGGGGGCTCGGGCGGCATCGGCTCGCTGCGCTGGGGCTTCCTGCGGGATCCGGGCCACCTGCTCGGCCTGGAGGTGGTGACGCTCGAGCCCGAGCCGCGGCTGCTGCAGCTCGATGCCCTGGCCTCCCAGCCCCTCAACCACGCCTACGGCAGCAACGGCATCCTCACGGCCATCCGCCTGGCCACCGCCGCCGCCGTGCCCTGGCAGCAGCTGGTGCTCGGCTTCGACACCTGGGACCAGGCCCTGGCGGCGGCCCAGCAGCTGCCGGCCATGGCCCTGGAGCTCCAGGAGCTGGCGCTGCTGGAGGCCCCGGTGGCGGCCCTGCTGCCCTGGCCCTCCGGCTGCCCCGAGGCCGACGGTCGCTCCCACCGGCTGCTGCTGCTGGCGGCCCCGGCGGCCGCGGAGGTGATCGCCGGGCTGCTGCCGGGCCTGGGCGGTCAGCTGCTGTGGCAGGCACCCCAGGGGGAGAGCCGCGGCATCCCGCTGCGGGAGCTGTGCTGGAACCACACCACGCTGCACGTGCGCGGCCGCGAGCCCGGCTGGACCTACCTGCAGCTGCTGCTGCCCCAGCCGGAGGCCCCGGCCCTGGCGGCCCTGCGCCAGCGCTGGGGCGACGACCTGCTCTGGCACCTGGAGGCGGTGCGCAGCTTCGGGGCCCAGCGGCTGGCGGCGATCCCGCTGGTGCGCTGGCGCGGCCCCGAGGAGCTGCAGGCCCTGATCGACCACTGCCGGGAGCTCGGGGCCGTGATCTTCAACCCCCACGTGGTCACGGTGGAGGACGGCGGCCTCGGGGTGGTGGATGCCGACCAGGTGGCCGCCAAGCGCGCCTATGACCCGGCCGGCCTGCTCAATCCCGGCAAGTTGCGGGGCTGGACGGGCTGACGCCGAGGGGGCGGGGCGGCCGCTGTACTCCGGCGCTGGGCTCCGTCCGTCAGCACTCCAGGCTGGTGCGGGTGTCGGCGCCGGTCACGGGGTTGGTGCCGCTGGCCCGCTGGCAGAGCTGGCGCTGGTCGAAGCGATCCAGCAGGGCGCCCGTGAAATCGGCGGCCTCGATCTGGGCTCCGCTGAAGTTGGCGCCGGTGGCGATCACGCCGCGCAGCACGGCACCCCGCAGGTCGGTGCCGCTCAGATCCACGCGATCCAGCAGGGCCTCGGAGAGGTCGGCGCCGCTGAAGTCGGCGTCCGGGAAGGCGCCCTGGGTGAGGATCGAGCCGTGGAGGTTGGCGCCGGCGAAGCGGGCCCCCTTGCCGGTGGCGCCGGCGAAGGAGGCGTTGGCCAGCTGCTGGCCGCTGAAGTCCTTGCCGCTCTGGTTGGTGAGGGTGTAGTCCACCGTGTCCTGGAACAGGGCCCGCTCCTGCAGGCCCACCCCGGTGCTGGTGTCCAGGGCCGGTGCGGCGGCGGGGAGCACCAGCAGCGCCAGGCCCAGCACGGCGGCCAGCAGGGGCGCCAGCACCAGGGGCCGCCAGCGCGGCCGGTCTGCCCCAGGCCGTGGGATCGGGGGGGCGCTGGGGGACGGGGCCATGCCGGGGTGCCTGCGGATCCGGCCCCAGTCTGGTGCCGCTCCGGCAGCCGTGCCGTTCAGGGATCGAGCAGCGGCAGCACCGCCGCCACCAGGTAGAGGGAGCCGGCCACCACCGGCAGGGCCGCCGAGTCCACCAGCCAGGCCAGCTCGTCGTCCAGGCTGCCGCTGCCTGCCTCCAGCCGTGGCGGCGAGGATCCCTCCGAGGGCAGGGCCGTGTTGGGTTGAGGGCCCCCGAGGGCCTCGCTCAGCTCGGCGGCGCTCCAGCTGCGGTGCTCCGGCAGGGCCACCACCCGCACCGCATCGCCGGGCCGCAGCAACGTGCGCAGCAGCTCCGGCGCGTCCTTCTGGCGCTGGATGCCGATCAGCCAGCGGCGTGGGGCCGGCGTGGTGGCGCCTGCACGGGTGCCGCCATCGAGGCCGCCGGCGGCCTCGATGCCATCCAGCTCCCGCCGCAGCGCCACCGCGGCCGGGGGGTTGTGGGCCCCATCCACCAGCAGCGGCCGGCCCCGGACGGTGCGCCGCTCCAGCCGGCCCGGCCAGCGGGCCTCCGCCAGGCCGCGGCGGATGGCGGCGTCATCGATCGGCCAGCCCCGTTCCGCCAGGGCCTGGGCCGCCCCCACCGCCACGGCGGCGTTGTGGCGCTGCAGCGCGCCCCGCAGCCCCAGCGCCGGCCCACCCTCGGCCTCCGCTGCCAGGGGCTCCACCCAGCGCAGCTCCGTGCCGCGCTCGGCCGCCTGCTGCTCCAGCACCCGCGCCACGGCCGGATCCTGGGGCCCACTCACGGCGACGGCGCTGCGGCTGAACACGCCGGCCTTCTCGGCGGCGATCGCCGCCAGGGTCGGCCCCAGGTGCTCGGTGTGGTCCAGGCCGATGCTGGCGATCGCCAGCACGGACCGATCCGGGTGGGTGGTGGTGGCATCGAGCCGGCCCCCCAGGCCCACCTCCAGCACCGCCAGCTCCACGCCCGCCTCGGCGAAGGCCACGAAGCCGGCGGCGGTGATCAGCTCGAACGGCGTGAGGCCGTGGCGCTGGCCGAGCCCCTGCAGGGCCTCCAGCTGGCGCCGCAGCTCGGCCTCGCTGATCGGCCCGGAGGGCAGCCGGATCCGCTCGCACCAGCTCAGCAGGTGCGGGGAGGTGTAGAGGCCGCAGCGGATCCCGGCGGCCGCCGCGATCCGCTCCAGCATCGTGCTGATCGAGCCTTTGCCGTTGGTGCCGGCCACCTGGACCGCCGCGAAGCGGCGTTCGGGATGGCCCAGCTCCGCCAGGGCCCGCTGCAGCCGCTCCAGGCCGAGGTCCACACCCCGGCTGCTGAAGGGGGCGATCAGGTCGCCGAAGGGGTCGTGGTGCGGCACGCCAGCAGGGCGCGCTCCAGGCGCCGGATCGCTTCGCGGATGTGGCGGGGCTTGATCGTGAGCGGCGGCACGAAGCGCACCACCTGGGCGCCGGCCGGCACCACCAATAGCCCCTCGGCCATGGCGGCCTTCACCACGTCAAGGGCACTGGGGCCATCCGGCCGCAGCACCAGCCCCTGCAGCAGGCCCCAGCCCCGGGCCCCCTCGGCCAGCTCCGGGTGGCGGGCGGCCAGGTCCGCCAGCTCGTTCTGGAGCAGCACCCCCATGGCCTCCGCGTGGGCCGGCAGGTTGCGGCGCGACACCTCCTCGGCCACCACGAGGCCGGCGCGGCAGGCCAGCGGGTTGCCGCCGAAGGTGCTGGCGTGCTCGCCGGCCCGCAGGTGATCGGCCGTGGCCTTCACCGCCAGGGCGCCGATCGGCACGCCGCCCCCCAGGCCCTTGGCCAGGGTGAGGGCATCGGGCTCCACCCCCAGCTTCTGGTAGCCCCACAGGCAGCCGCTGCGGCCCACGCCCACCTGCACCTCATCGAAGATCAGCAGGATGTTGCGCGCGCTGCAGAGCTCGCGCACCCGCTTGAAGAAGGCCGGGTTGCCGGGGTTGACGCCCCCTTCGCCCTGCAGGGGCTCCAGCAGCACGGCGGCCACCCGCGGACCCTCGGCCTCGCACTCGGCCAGCAGGGCCTCGAAGGCGGCGGTGTCGTTGTAGGGGAAGTAGCGGAAGCCCTGCACCATCGGCTCGAAGCCCTCGTGGTACTTGGGCTGGCCCGTGGCGGTGACGGCGGCCAGGGTGCGGCCGTGGAAACTGGCCTGGGCCGTGAGGATCAGGGGGTTCTCGATCCCCCGCACCCGGTGGCCGTGCTTGCGGGCCAGCTTGATGGCGGCCTCGTTGGCCTCGGCGCCTGAATTGCAGAAGAAGACCTTGTCAGCGCAGCTGTTGGCCGCGATCCAGGCCGCCAGCCGCTCCTGTTCCGGGATCCGGTAGAGGTTCGAGACGTGCTGCAGCTTGCGCAGCTGGTCCGTGAGGCCGCGGCGTAGGGCCCGGCTGCTGTGGCCGAGGGTGCAGACGGCGATGCCGGCGACGCAGTCGAGGTAGCGCTTACCGCTGCTGTCCCACACCCAGACGCCCCGACCCCGCACCAGCTCGATCGGGAAGCGGCCGTAGGTGGCCATCACCGCGGTCTCGGCGGGCGCCTCGGCCGGCGGTGGGCTGATGGGAGCGGTGGGACTCGAACCCACATGCCCGAAGGCGCTCGATTTTGAGTCGAGTCCGTCTACCAATTCCGGCACGCTCCCGCGGCCCCGACTCTATCGAGCCGGAGGGACGGACCTCAGCCCAGGCGGCGGATCGTGGCGCCCACGGCGTTGAGCTTGCCCTCCAGATCGGCATAGCCGCGATCCAGGTATTCCAGGCCCTGCACGGTGGTCACGCCATCGGCCGCCAGGCCGGCCAGCACCATCGCGGCCGAGGCCCGCAGGTCGCTGCCCTTCACGGGCGCGCCGCTGAGGCGGGACACCCCCTCGATGAAGGCGGTGTTGCCCTGCATGCGGATCGCGGCCCCCATGCGCTGCAGCTCGGCCACGTGCTGCAGGCGGTTTTCGAAGATGTGCTCGGTGATCACGCTGGTGCCCTGGGCCGTGGCCAGCAGGCTCATGAAGGGGGCCTGCAGGTCGGTGGGGAAGCCGGGGAAGGGCTGGGTGCGCAGGTCCACCGCGCGGATCTGGTCGGCGCTGATGGTCACGCTGGTGCCGTCGATCTCCAGGCGGCAGCCCACCTCCTCCAGCTTGGTGAGCACCGCGCCGAGGTGGTCGGTGATCACCGGACCCACGGTGAGGGTGGAGCGGGTGATGGCGGCGGCCAGCAGGAAGGTGCCGGCCTCGATGCGGTCGGGGATGACGGCGTAGTCGGCGCCGTGCAGGCGTTCCACGCCCACGATCGTGATGGTGGGCGTGCCGGCGCCGCGCACCCGGGCCCCCATGGCGATCAGCAGGCCCGCCAGATCCACCACCTCCGGTTCCAGGGCGGCGTTCTCGATCACGGTCTCGCCGTCGGCGAGGGCCGCGGCCATCATCAGCGTCTCGGTGGCGCCGACGCTCGGGCAGTCGAGGTGGATGCGGCCGCCCTTGAGGCGATGGCCGCGGCCCGGCACCACCGCCGACACCACCCCGTGCTCGATCGTTACCTGGGCGCCCAGGGCCTTGAGCCCCTTGACGTGCTCCACCACCGGGCGGGTGCCGATCTGGCAGCCGCCGGGCAGGGGCACCCTGGCGATGCCCAGCTTGGCCAGCAGCGGGCCGATGCAGAAGAAGCTGGCCCGCAGGCTGTTGACCAGCTCGTAGGGGGGCGCGGACTGGTTGAGGCCGCTGCCGTCCATCTCGATGCTGTCGCTGCCGCGGCGCACCGCCACCCCGAGGGAGGCCAGGATGTCGCCCATGCCGGCGATGTCCGTGAGCGGCGGCACGTTGCGCAGCCGCAGGGTGTCCTCGGTGAGCAGGCAGGCGGCCATCAGCACGAGGGCCGAATTCTTGGCGCCGCTGACCCGGAGCTCGCCCGAGAGACGCCGGCCACCGGCGATCTCGAGTTGCGGATTGAGAACCTGCTGAGACGGGACAACAGTGACGGTCATGGTTCGGGCGTCCCGCCTGTGGGGGCCCATCTTGACAACAAAGGCTGAGACCGTCTAGACGGCCGGCGCCTGAACTGGCTTGCTTGCCGGTGGGCCTGGTGTCTGGTCTGGCCGGGCGGTCTGGGCCGGGGTGATGGGTCGGCCATGCGGTACATTTTCCGGGTCGCCATCGGCGGCCGCGGCAGTCGCCATCGGGCGGCAGCAGCGTTAGTTGTTCAGACCTCGTTCTGACGGCCAGCCACGCGGATGTGGCGGAATTGGTAGACGCGCTAGTTTCAGGTACTAGTGGCAGCAATGTCGTGGGAGTTCAAGTCTCCCCATCCGCATTTTCCGATTCACTCAACCCTCCCGAGTCCATCGGGAGGGTTTTTTGTTGGTCGCGCAGCGGGTCCGCCGGGGGCAGGGGCCCTGCGTAGGGTCGCTGCAGGCTGGTGACTCCCCATGATCGTCCTCAAGATCAACAATGCCTCCGAGCTGGTGGCGGCGAAGCTGGGCAAGTTCCTGGAATCCCTCACCCCCGATGCCCTGGACCAGGCCACGGTGGAGGACATCCTGCTCAAGGAGCTGATCAAGAACCTGGCCAGCGAGGGCCTCAAGGGCGAGGTGGCCTCCGTGAAAGGGCTGGATCTGGAGGGCTCCAAGCTGGTGATCAGCGAGTCGCTGCAGGTGCGTCGCCATCACTCCTTCTGATCCCACCCCAGGGCGCCACCTCGGGCCCGCCGTCCCCGGCGGCGAGCGGCCCGCCGAGCTGATCACCAGCCGCCGCAATCCCCTGGTGGCCCGGCTGCGGGCCCTGCAGCAGGGCCGGGGCCGGCGCGAGCAGGGGCTGCTGCTGCTGGAGGGCACCCACCTGCTGCAGGAGGTGCTGCGCCTGGGCCTGGAGCCCGACCTGGTGCTGGCCACGCCGCGCTGGAGCGAGGCCCATGGCCCCCTGCTGGAGGCCCTGCCGGCCGGCACCCGGCGCCAGCCCGTGGGGGAGGAGGTGCTGGCGGCGGTGGCCACCACCGAGCACCCCGATGGCGTGGTGCTGACCCTGCCCCTGACGGCCCTGCCGTCGGCCGGCCCGGCTCCGCAGTTCGTGCTGGCCCTCGATCAGCTGCAGGATCCGGGCAACCTCGGCACCCTTCTGCGCACCGCCCTGGCCGCCGGCGTGGAGCAGGTGTGGCTGGGGGGCGGCGCCGATCCGCTGCAGCCCAAGGTGCTGCGGGCCTCCGCCGGTGCGGCCCTGGCCCTGCCCCTGCTGCGGGACGCCGGCCGGGAGGAGCTGGCGGAGCGCCTGCGCCGGGCCCGCGCTGCCGGCCAGCAGTTGGTGGCCACCGTGGTGGCCGCTGGGGAGGCCAGCGCTGCGGCCGCGGTCCAGCCCTACTGGCAGCTCGACTGGAGCCTGCCCACCGTGCTGCTGCTCGGCAACGAGGGCGCCGGCCTGGATGGCGACCTGGCGGCGCTGGCCAGCCACCGCGTGACCATCCCCCACAGCACCGCGGTGGAATCGCTGAACGTGGCGGTGGCGGCGGGGCCGCTGCTGCTGGAGCGCTGGCGGCAGCGGCTCTCGCGGGCCTGACGCCAGCGCCGCGGCACCCCGCCCCCGGGCCCGCACCCCCCTGGCAGGGGAGAATGCCCGCCATTCCGCGCAGGCCCCCGGTGAGCGACGCCAGCTTCGACTACGACGTGATCGTCATCGGTGCCGGTTACGGCGGCTTCGACGCGGCCAAACACGCCGCCGACCACGGGCTGCGCACGGCGATCATCGAGAGCCGCGACATGGGCGGCACCTGTGTGAACCGGGGCTGTGTGCCCTCCAAGGCGCTGCTGGCCGCCAGCGGCCGGGTGCGGGAGCTGGCGGACGCCGAGCACCTCAAGGGCTTCGGCATCCATGCCGCCCCGGTGCGCTTCGAGCGCCAGAAGATCGCCGACCACGCCAATCAGCTGGTGGCCACGATCCGCGCCAACCTCACCAAGACCCTGGAGCGCGCCGGCGTCACGATCATCCGCGGCAAGGGCCGCCTCGAAGGCGCCCAGCGCGTGGGGGTGCGCGAGATCAACGGGGTGGATCGGGTGCTCAGCGCCCGCGACGTGATCATTGCCACCGGCTCCGATCCCTTCGTGCCCCCGGGCATCGAGACCGACGGCCGCACCGTGTTCACCAGCGACGAGGCGGTGAATCTGGAATGGCTGCCCCGCTGGATCGCCATCATCGGCAGCGGCTACATCGGCCTGGAATTCGCTGACGTCTACACGGCCCTGGGCTGTGAGGTCACGATGATCGAGGCCCTGGATCGGGTGCTGCCCACCTTCGATCCCGACATCGCCAAGATCGCCGCCCGCAACCTGATCGACGGCCGCGAGATCGACGCCCGCGCCGGCGTGCTGGCCCGCAAGATCACCCCCGGCGCGCCCGTGCGGATCGAGCTGGCCGACATGGCCACCAAGGAGCTGGTGGAGACCCTGGAGGTGGACGCGGTGCTGGTGGCCACCGGCCGCATTCCCAGCAGCAAGGGGCTCAACCTGGAGGCCTGCGGTATCGAGACCAACCGCGGCTTCATCCCGGTGGATGACGCCCTGCGCGTTCTGGTGAACGGTGCCCCCGTGCCCCACCTCTGGGCCGTGGGCGATGTGACCGGCAAGATGATGCTGGCCCACACCGCCGCCGCCCAGGGCACCGTGGCGGTGGACAACATCCTGGGCCACCCGCGCCAGATCGATTACCGCTCGATTCCGGCGGCCACCTTCACCCACCCCGAGATCAGCTCGGTGGGGCTGAGCGAGGCCGATGCCAAGGCCCTGGCGGCCCAGGAGGGCTTCGAGCTGGGCTCGGTGCGCAGCTACTTCAAGGCCAACTCCAAGGCCCTGGCGGAGCTGGAGAGCGACGGCCTGATGAAGCTGCTGTTCAACAAGGCCACCGGCGAGGTGCTGGGCGCCCACATCTATGGCCTGCACGCCGCCGACCTGATCCAGGAGGTGGCCAACGCCGTGGCCCGCCGCCAGAGCGTCCGCCAGCTGGCCACCGAGGTGCACACCCACCCCACCCTCAGCGAAGTGGTGGAGGTGGCCTACAAGCAGGCGGCGGCGGCCCTCGCCTGACCCCCGCTTCGGGGGCGCCGCTGGCCTCGGCCCCGATCCGGGCCACTCCTACGATCAGGGGCCCTGCCCCCCGTGGCCCTTGGAGATCCGTCGCCGCCCCCCCAATCCCGCCGTCAAGGTGGCGCACCTGGAGTACGCCATCCCCCACGAGGACGCTGAGCCGCGCCACATCCTCGAGCGCATCGTCTGGGAGAAGGACCGGGAGGTGACGGCGGCCCGCGAACGGGTGAGCCTGCTGAAGCTCCAGCAGCAGGTGGCCGAGCTGCCCGCCACGCGCGATTTCGTCGCGGCCCTGCGGGCCAGCTGCCGCAAGCCGGCGGTGATCGCCGAGGTGAAGAAGGCCAGCCCCAGCAAGGGCGTGATCCGGGAGGACTTCGACCCTGAGGCCATCGCCCGGGGCTACGCCGCCGGTGGGGCCAGCTGCCTCTCGGTGCTCACCGACAAACAGTTTTTCCAGGGCGGCTTTGAGGTGCTGGTGCAGGTGCGCCAGGTGGTGGAGCTGCCGTTGCTCTGCAAGGACTTCATCCTCAGCCCCTACCAGCTGTATCAGGCCCGCGCCGCCGGCGCTGATGCGGCCCTGCTGATCGCCGCGATCCTCTCCGACCAGGACCTGGCCTACCTGCTCAAGGCGGCCCGCAGCCTGGGGCTGGCGGTGCTGGTGGAAGTGCACGACGCCGCCGAGATGGAGCGGGTGCTCGCCCTTGATGGCGTGGACCTGATCGGCATCAACAACCGCGATCTGGCCAGCTTCCACACCGATCTGGCCACCACCGAGCAGCTGATGGCCACCTATGGCGAGCAGGTGCGGGCCAAGGGCGCCCTGCTGGTGAGCGAGTCGGGCCTGTTCACGCGGGACGATCTCGATCGGGTGGTGAGCGCCGGTGCCGATGCGGTGCTGGTGGGTGAAGCGCTGATGCGCCAGGCGGACGTGACGGCGGCGCTGGAGACGCTGATCGGCGGCTGAACGCGGCCTTCGCGCCTCAGCCCAGCCCGCACCGTTAGGTGATGGCTGGGCTGAGGCCCACAAAAAAGCCCCCGCCGGAGCGGGGGCCGAAAGCCACTGGAGGTGGCAAGGGATCCGGCTGGATCAGACCTTGCGGGAGTAGAACTCCACCACCAGCAGTTCGTTGATCTCGAGGGCGACCCACTCGCGCTCGATCTTGCCGCCCACCTTGGCGCTGAGCTTGTTCTTGTCGAACTCGAGGTGGGGCGGGATGTTGGCCAGACCCGGGAATTCCAGGTTGCCTTCAGCCAGTTTCTTGCTCTGCTTGCGCTCGCGGATGGCGACCACGTCGCCGGCCCTGCACTGGTAGCTGGGGATGTCCACGACGCGGCCGTTCACGGTCACGTGGCCGTGGTTCACCAGCTGGCGGGCGCCGGGCACGGTGGGACCGAAGCCGAGGCGGAAGCAGATGTTGTCGAGACGGTTCTCGAGCAGTTTCAGCAGGTTGGTACCCGTGGAACCCTCCTGGGCCCGGGCCTTCTTCACGTAGCGAACCAGCTGACGTTCGGAGATGCCGTAGTTGAAGCGAAGCTTCTGCTTCTCTTCGAGGCGGATGGCGTATTCGGAGCGCTTGCGACGGGCTTGGCCGTGCTGACCGGGGGGATAAGACCGCTTGGCGGACTTACGGGTGAGACCGGGAAGGTCTCCCAAGCGCCGCGTGATCCTCAGACGAGGGCCGCGGTAGCGAGACATGGAGAACGAAATCGGGGTGGCATCCGGCGCGGCCTGTCGTCGCTGAACGACGCGCGGCCTGCGAACATGGCGGAACTGGGCTCCGCTGTCGTGGGCCTGAGCCACGCCAGCCGGCCATCCTATCCGCTGGACCGCTGCCCCTCCCGAGCCCCCTGCCCGTGACCCGGATCCTGCAGCAGCTGTTGATCGGACTGATCGCGGCCTACCGCCGCTGGATCTCGCCGCTGCTGGGTCCCCGCTGCCGCTTCATCCCCAGCTGCAGCGCCTACGGCCTGGAGGCGATCGAGCGCCATGGGCCCTGGCGCGGCGGCTGGCTGACGCTGCGGCGGCTGCTGCGCTGCCACCCCTTCACCCCCTGCGGCTGCGACCCCGTGCCCGACTGATGGCAGCCCCCACGCTCCTGCTTTACAGCCGCCAGGGCTGCTGCCTCTGTGAGGGCCTCCAGGAGCGGCTGCTGGCCCTGGAGCCGCCGCCGGCCCTGGAGGTGCTGGATGTGGACAGCGACCCGGCGCTGCAGCAGCGCTACGGCCTGGAGGTGCCGGTGCTGGCGGTGAGGCTGGCGGAGGGCGACCTGCGGGAGCTGCCGCGGGTGTCGCCGCGGCTGGCGGGGGCCGGCCTGGCGGATTGGTTGCGGAGGAACGGTTTTTCGGGCGGCTCCGTCTAGAACGGGCCCACCTCGATCCCCCGCTGGACGATGACCCAGCTGCTTCACCCCCTGCTGCGCCACCTCGGGCTGGCCGTGCCGCAGGGGCTGGAGAACCGCCCGGTGAGCGGCATCAGCTGCGACTCCCGTCGCGTCGGGGCCGGCACGGTGTTCGTGGGGCTGCCCGGCGCCGGGGTGGACGGGGGCACCTTCTGGCGCGAGGCGGTGGCGGCCGGGGCGGCGGCGGCGGTGATCGGCCCGGCGGCGGCCGCCGCCGTGGCGCCGGAGCCGGGGGATCCGGTGGTGGTGGTGGACGAGCCGGTGGCCCGCTGGGCGGGACAGCTGGCGGCCGAGTTCTGGCAGCAGCCCAGTCGGCGCCTGGCCCTGATTGGCGTCACCGGCACCAACGGCAAGACCACCACCACCCACCTGATCGAGCACCTCAGTGCCCGCTGCGGCCGCCCCTCGGCCCTGTTCGGCACCCTGGTGAACCGCTGGCCCGGCCAGAGCGTGACGGCCCAGCACACCACCGCCTTCGCCGATGTGCTCCAGGCCCAGCTGGCCCAGGCCGTGGAGGCCGGAGCCCAGGTGGGGGCCATGGAGGTGAGCTCCCACGCCCTCGACCAGCAGCGCGTGGCCGGCTGCCAGTTCAGCGGCGCGATCTTCACAAACCTCACCCAGGACCACCTCGACTACCACGCCTCGATGCAGGACTACTTCGAGGCCAAGGCGCGCCTGTTCGCGCCGCCGCTGCTGGCGGCAGAGGCCGGCGCCGTGGTGAATGGGGACGATCCCTGGGGGGCCAGGCTGGCCGAGCGTCTCGGCCAGCGCTGCTGGCGCAGTTCCTTCGACGCCGACGGCGGGGCGGAGCTGCGCCTGGCTGACCTGGTGTTCTCCGCCCAGGGGGTGTCCGGCACCCTGATCAGCCCGCTGGGATCGGGGCCGTTCCGCTCGCCGCTGCTGGGCCGCTTCAACCTGATGAACCAGCTGCAGGCGGTGGGGGCCCTGCTGCAGCAGGGGCTGCCCCTGGCCCTGCTGCTGGAGGCCCTGGCGGACTTCCGCGGCGTGCCCGGCCGCATGGAGCGGGTCAGCGTGGGCCGGGCGGAGAACGGCAACGGCCGCCATCCGGCCGTGCTGGTGGACTACGCCCACACCCCCGACGGCCTGGAGAGCGCCCTGGCGGCCTGCCGCCCCTTCACCGCGGGGGCGCTGATCTGCGTGTTCGGCTGCGGCGGCGACCGGGACCGGGGCAAGCGCCCCCAGATGGGTGCCATCGCCGCCCGCCTGGCCGATCGGGTGGTGGTGACCTCCGACAACCCCCGCACGGAGGACCCGGCCCAGATCCTGGCCGATGTGGTGGCCGGCATCCCCGCGGGCACCGCCCTGCAGGTGGAGCCGGATCGGGCCCGTGCCATCGCCGCTGCGATCGCCGAAGCCGGTCCTGCCGACCTGGTGCTGATCGCCGGCAAGGGCCACGAGGACTACCAGATCCTGGGCACCACCAAGGTGCACTTCGACGACCGCGAGGAGGCGGAGAAGGCCCTGCGGGCGCTGTAGCGGGAGATGATCAGCTGGAGGCGTCAGCGGGAGACGTCCGCTCGCGCAAGCCTCCCAGGACCTCGCTGACAAGCGCGGGTCGACGGCGTGCAGGCGTTCGCCTGGAGGAGGTCGATGGCACACTCCCCCCTGACCCCATGGCGACGTTGTTGCGGATGGCTCAGGCTGTACCCCTGTCCAAGAAATGTCTCGCCGAGCTGATCGGCACCTTCTGGCTGGTGCTGGGGGGTGCGGGCAGCGCCGTGCTGGCCGCCGTGTTCCCCTACGACTCCGCCGCCGCCAACCCCCTCGGCCTCGGTTTCCTGGGGGTGGCCCTGGCCTTCGGCCTCACCCTGCTGACGGCCGCCTACGCCATCGGCCACATCTCCGGGGCCCACATCAATCCGGCCGTGAGTTTCGGCCTCTGGGCGGGAGGCCGCTTCCCCAGCTCCCAGCTGCTGCCCTACATCGCCGCCCAGGTGCTGGGCGGCGTGCTGGCCGGCGGCGTGATCCTGGCCATCGCCAGCGGCCGTGAGGGTTTTGCCCTCACCGGCAGCAATCCGCTGGCCACCAATGGCTTCGGGGCCCATTCGCCCGGGGGCTACGGCTTCCTTGCGGCTCTGATCACGGAAGTGGTGCTCACCTTCCTCTTCCTGCTGGTGATCCTCGGCGCCACCGACAAACTGGCCCCCCGCGGATTCGCGGGGGTGCCGATCGGCCTCTCGCTCACCCTGATCCACCTGATCAGCATCCCCGTGACCAACACCTCGGTGAACCCCGCCCGCAGCACCGGGGTGGCCGTGTGGGTGGGCGGTGAGGCCCTGGGGCAGCTGTGGCTGTTCTGGGTGGCCCCGATCGCCGGAGCCCTGCTGGCGGGCTGGGTCTATCGCAACCTGCTCACCCATGAGGCCGACGTGGCCGGTGTGATCCCCGCCGAGCAGATCTGATCCCATCGCGTGGCTCCCCGGATTCGTGCCTGCCGCGGATCCGATCTGGGCGATCCGGCGTTCAGCCCAGATCGGCCAGGGCCTCCAGGAGCCGATCCACCTCGGCGTCGGTGGTGGTGATGTGGGTGCAGGCCCGCAGGCAGGCTGGATCCGCCAGGCTGCGGATCCAGATCTGCCGCTCCCCCAGGGCCTGGACCACCGCCTGGGGCGCCGGCCCCTGCAGCTGGAAGCTCACCAGCCCGGCCGGTGGGGGTTCGCTCAGCAGGGTTGTCACCCCCGCCAGCCCCTGCAGCCCCTGCCACAGCCGCCGGCTGCCGTGGCGGATCCGCTCCAGCCGCTCCGCTTCACTGCCCTCGGCCGCCAGCAGCTCCAGGGAGGTGGACAGGCCGCTGGCCAGGGGCACGCAGGAGGTGGCCACCTCGAAGCGGCGGGCATCGCGGTGCCAGGGGCTGGTGGCCTCGGTTTCGTGGCGCAGGCTGCGCCAGCCGATCAGGGTGGGCTCGGCCTGCTCCAGCACCCGCTCGGAGAGAGCCACCCCGCCCAGGCCCTCGGGCCCGCAGCACCACTTGTGGCCGGTGAAGGCGTAGATGTCGGCCGCGGCGGCGGCCTCCGCCACCGGCAGGCTGCCCAGCGACTGGGCCGCATCCACCAGCAGCCAGGGCTGGCGGGGGTGGGCGGCCAGCCGCTTGGCCACGGCGGCGATCGGCATCACGGAGCCCGTGTTCCAGAGCAGGTGCGACAGCACCACCAGCCGGGTGTTCGCCGTGAGCTGGCGCTCCAGGCTCGCCAGCACCGCCCCATCCAGCTCCGCGGCGGGCGTCCGCAGGCAGAGCTGCTGCACGGGCAGCACGGCCAGCTCCAGGCCCTGGCGCCGGGCCAGCTCGCGGCAGCCGGCCACCACGCCGGGGTGCTCGCAGTCGCCGATGAGCAGCTGATCGCCGGGCTGCCAGGGCAGGCCCCAGAGGGGCAGCAGGCAGCCGCTGCTCACGTTCTCGGTGAGGGCCAGCCGTGACGGCGCCACGCCGCAGAGGGCCGCCAGGACCTGGCGTACCCGGCTGGTTTCCCGCTCGATGAAGGGCCAAACCGTGCCGGTGAAGGGCCCCAGCTCCTGGATCGTGCGCCAGCTGGCGGTGATCGCCTCCAGCGACGGTGTGGGCAGCGGGCCCTGCCCGCCGTAGTTGAAGTAGGTCTTGCCCGCCAGGGCGGGCATCAGCTCCCGCAGGGGGCCAGCCGGATGCGGCACGGGGTCTGGGGTGGCGCTCAGAGCACCTGGCCGACAACCACGGCCGCCAGGGCCGAGAACAGGGTGATGCCGAGGGCGGTGAAGGGGTTCTGGCCCTGGGCCACCGCGAAGGTGGTGATCACGCCGGCGCCGAGGCAGGCCACGGCCAGTTGGGTGGTGATGGCGGGACGGCTTTCCACGGGAGGCCTGCGATGTGGCCAGAACCTACGGAGGGCAGGCGGTTCTGGCTCCAGGCCGCCCCTGGCTTCGTTACGGGGCGTTGGGGTTCGTTACCGGCCGCAATGGGGCGGGGTCGTCGCTCAGGGGGCTGTCGGGGTGCCGACGCGGCTGCGGCTGGAGGCGGGCCGCGCCCGGCCGCTGCTGGCCCAGTGCTGCAGGGCCTCCAGCTGTTCCCGGGCCGTGCGCGACAGGGGCACCAGCTGGGCGGCGGCGGCCACCAGGTCGGCCTCGCCGAACTCGCGCTGCTCGCCGAAGGCCTGGTGCATGGCCTCGATCACCACCTGCTCCAGCTCGGCGCCGGAGAAGCCGGCCGTGCGGTCCACCACCACCTCCAGGGGCAGGCGGTGGGCGGGCCGGCGGCGCCGCAGCTGCAGATCGAGGATCGCCCGCCGCTCGTCGGCATCGGGAAGATCCAGCAGGAAGATCTCGTCGAAGCGGCCCTTGCGCAGCAGTTCCGGTGGCAGCTTCTCCACGCCGTTGGCGGTGGCCACCACGAACACGGCGCTGGTCTTCTCGGCCATCCAGGTGAGCAGGCTGGCCAGCACCCGCTGGCTGGTGCCGCCGTCGCTGCGGCCGCCGTCGGCGCTGCCGAAGCCCTTGTCGATCTCGTCGATCCAGAGCACGCAGGGGGCCATCGCCTCGGCCCGCTGGATCATCTCCCGGGTGCGGGCCTCGGAGGCCCCCACCAACCCCGCGAACAGGCGGCCCACATCCAGCCGCAGCAGCGGCATCTCCCAGCTGTGGGCAACTGCCCGGGCTGTGAGCGACTTGCCGGTGCCCTGGGGGCCCACCAGCAGCACGCCGCGGGGCAGGGGCAGGCCGTAGCGGCGTGCCTCGTCGCTGAAGGCCTGCTGGCGCTGCTCCAGCCAGCGCTTGAGGGCATCGAGGCCGCCGATGTCGGCCGGGGTGGCTTCGCTGGGGCAGTACTCCAGCAGCTCGCTGCGGGCGATGGCCTGGCGCTTCTCCTCCAGCACCTCGGCCAGGTCGCCGTCGCCCAGGGCGCCGCGGCGGGCGAGGCCCCGGGCCGCCACCTGGCGGATGCGCTGCTCGCTCAGGCCGCTGCAGCTGTGGCTGAGCCGCTCCAGCAGCTCGTCGTCGAGGCTCTGGCCGCAGGCGCGGGCGATGCCCTGCAGCAGGCCGCGGATCTCCTCCTGCTCCGGCAGGGGCAGATCCAGCACGGTCACGCACTCCTCCAGCTCCCGCGGCAGCTGCCACTCGGCGGCGGTGATCACCAGGGTGTGGGGCTGCTGCTGCAGCGACACCGCCAGGTTGCGTAGCTTGCGGCAGACGCTGCCGTCGTCGGCGTAGCGGTGGAAGTCGTGCAGCACCAGGATCGCCGCCTGATCCGGCGCCAGCGCGGCCAGGGTCTCCAGGGCCGCCAGGGGGTTGCGGGCCGCCTCGCCCTCGCGGTTGGGCAGGCCGCTGAGGCCGCTGATGAAGTCCCAGCGGGCCAGGGCGCGGCTGCCCAGCCGCTGGGCCGCGGCCGCCAGCAGGGTGGCGATGCGCTCCTCCTCCTGGCTGCGGATCCAGAGGATCGGCGTGCGGGCGCGGATCAACAGATCGAGGTGGTCGGCCCAGGCCTGACTCATGGGGTGGGGCTCAGGGGGTGAGCTTCTTCAGGGCGGCCCAGCGGGGGTCGATCGCCTCGTCGGGGCCGCTGCCCCGCAGCTTGGGGCCGGGGCACTCGGGGCCGCAGCGGTTGACCACGGGCAGCTGCAGGCTGAGCTGCTCGAAGGCCCAGTGGGCGGGCTCGAAGCTGCCGCGGGGGTCCAGGCTCTCGGTGAGGGCGTCGGCCTCGAGGTCGAGCACCTGGGCTCCGGCCTCCAGCACGTCGTCTTCGCTGAGGCCCGCGTCGCGGGCGGCATCGCCGAGCCAGAGCAGTTCCTGGGTGCGGAAGGCCAGGGGGTGGTTGAAGTGCTGCAGACAGCGGTCGCAGCAGAGGGTCACGATCGTCTCGGCGTGGCCCGCCACCTCCAGCACGTTGCCGCGGTGAATCGCCCGCAGCTCCCCCCGCACGGGCGTGAGGCTCTCGAGCTCCTCCAAGTGCTGGTCGATCGTCCAGTGCCGTCCCTCGGCCAGGGGCCGCAGCTCCTGGATCAGCACGGGGCGCAGGTCGTCGGCCATGGCAGCGGGGAGGGGAGCCTGGGCAGGGGGCGCCGAGGGTTACTTCTTGCCCTTGTTGGGCTCGAAGGGCAGGCGCTGGCTGCCGCCGCTGGTGGCCGTGGCGGCCACGGTCTGCTGGGCCAGCTGCTGGTCGAGGATCTGCTGCAGGTTGTCGGGCAGGGTCTCGCGGGTGAGCAGGAAGGTCTGCAGCGCCTGGAAGATGTTGGCCACCACCATGTAGAGCAGCACCCCCGCCGGCAGCGGGAAGAACAGGAACATGCCCGTGATCATCACGGGGGTGATCTTGTTGGCCGTGGCCTGCTGCGGGTTGGGGGGCATGCCCATGCCCGAGAGGATCTGGGAGGCGAACAGGCTGGCGCCGAAGGCGGCCACCAGGATGGCGATGTCCCAGTTGACGGCGCCGTCGGTGTAGAAGCCCACCTGGCCCAGGGCCTTGATGAACAGGAAACCGCTGCGGGCGGCCAGCCCGGGGATCTTGGCCTCCACCACGGCATCGCCGGGGGCCAGGGCGGTGATGGTGCCCTTGGCATCCACGCTCACCACGCCCTCGCCCTTGGTGATGCTCCAGCTGGGGGTGAAGGCCTCACCGTCCTGAACGTCCGCCAGCACCGAGGCGAAGCTGGCGCCGTCGCGGGTGTGCAGGGTCACGGTCTGCTGGTCACCCACGCCGAGCTTGGTGCCCTGCTCGAGGCTGGCGATCACCGGCACGTGGCTGGTGGCCGTCACGAAGATCGAGTGGCTGGGGCTGTTGAAGGGCTTGGCCTCCACCGTGGCGATCTGATCGGCCGGCAGCACCTTCAGGTTGAGGGTGTAGGGCACGTCGGCGAATGGTGAGCCCCGCAGGGTGGCGAACAGGGCGAACAGGATCGGCATCTGCACCAGCAGGGGCAGGCAGCCCGCCAGGGGACTGCCGAACTCCTTCATCAGGGCGCCCAGCTCCTCCTGCTGCTTGGCCGGGTTGTTGGCGTACTTGGCCTTGATCTCGGCCTGGCGCTTCTGCATCACCGGCTGCGCGATGCGCATGCGGCGGGCGCTGCGGATCGAGCCGGCACTCAGGGGGAACAGGGCCAGCCGGATCACCACCGTGAGGGCAATGATCGCCAGTCCGTAGCTCGGCACCAATCCGTAGAAGAAGTCGAGGATCGGGAGCAGCAGGTTGTCGGAGATGTAGCCGATCACGGCGTGGGGAGCTCAGGGGGGTGGGGATAGGCGGCCAGTGTGCCCGAGCACGGGGCCGATCGGGGCGGGGGCCGGGGCGCGGCGGGGCGGCTGGGCCGCGATCAGGCGGCGGCGCCGAAGCCGCTCTTGGGGGTGGTGCCGGTCGTCTTGGCGGCGGTGGCCATGCGCTCGAGGATGAAGGCCTCGGCCTCCCGGTAGCGGGGCACGGCGCGCATCTCCAGCTTCATGCCGTCGCTGAGCACCAGCACCATGTCGCCCCAGAAGCCGAAGCCGCGGGGCACCGAGCGCACCTCACGGATCTGGCTGTAGACCACCTGGGTGCGGTCGCGCCCCAGCCAGCCGCCGCTCACCGAGATGCGGCGGCTGGTGATCGTGAAGCGCAGCCACAGGGCCCGCACGATCGCCCCCACGGCGAAGGGGATGCCGATCAGGGTGAGGCCGAACAGCAGGTTGAGGATCAGGTCACCCTTGGCCGGGCCGCCCTCGTAGAAGACGTCCTCGTTGATCGAGGCACCGGGGGCCACGGGCGGGGTGCTGGAGGGAGCTGGGGTCATTGGCTCAGGCCCGCCTTCTGCAGGAGTTGCGCACATTCTCCCAGCAGGGCCCCGTCGTCCGCGTCGGCGCTGCCGGGCTTGAGCGAGATCAGCACCCACTGGTCGGCCCCGCTCCAGGCGGCCCGGGCCCGGGCCACCAGCTGGCCGTGCAGCAGACGCCGCAGCTGGTTGCGCCGCACCGACTTCTTGCTCACCTTGCTGCTCACCACCACCGCGAAGCGGGGCGGCTGGCCGTCGGGGGCGCCGGGTGGCTGCAGGCCGGGCTTGAGCAGCGCCGGCTCCGCCGCCATGGTGCGCAGCACCAGCAGGGAGCCGTGGAAGCGCCGGCCCTTCTGGTAGAGCCGGTCGAACACAAAGCGTCCCCGCAGCCGATGTTCCCGGGGAAGGACCATGGCTGCGGGGACGCGGGGGGATGGACGGGTAGGGCGAGACCCGCGGACGGGGCCTGGGCCAGGCTCAGACGGCCAGGCGGGCGCGGCCGCGCTTGCGGCGGGTGCGGATCACGCGACGGCCGGTGTGGCTGCGCATCCGCACCCGGAAACCGGAGACCCGCTTGCGCTTGCGGCTGGTTCCTTCGAGGGTCCGTTTGGTCATGGCTCCGGCTCGGCTGCGCGTTCATTGTCGATGGACCAACGTACCAGCCGGGCGGATGGGGCCAGCCAGGCCGATGGGGCTGGACCCGGTTCAGTTGCTGGGGGGATCGATCTGGATCAGCCAGCTGCCCAGGTAGCCCGAGATGGGCACGTCGCCGGGGGCCTGGGCCAGGGCGTTGAACTGATACATGCCCGTGTTGAACGGGTTGAAAATGCTCATGTACACGCCGATGGTTCCGCCCACGGGCACCGGCGTGTTCGGGAAGATCTCGATGGCGGTGCCGTTGCCGGTCACCTCCACCACGGCCGGGATCTCCTCCTTGCAGCGGGTGCGCGCCAGCATGCCGCCCTCGCTCATGGTGCAGAGCTTGACCTGCTTGGGGTCGATCTTGCTGTCGAAGGTCTTGGGGATGCCCACCGTGAGCTTGAGGATGGCCGTCTTGCGGTCCTTGGGCCGCAGGATCAGGTAGTAGTCCGAGCGGGCCAACCGGTTGGTGTTGGTCATGAAGAAGTAGAGCCGCCGGTAGTCCTTGGTGTTGTCCCAGCGGAACTCGAACAGGCCGGGGGTGCCCTGGGCCGCCGCCGGGGCCGGCGCCGTCAGGGGAGCCAGGGCCAGACCCGTGCCCAGGGCTGCCGCTCCGAGGCTGGAGACGGCGAGGCTCGCCAGGGCGGCGGGCTGGCGCAGGCGGTGGAGGAGTGGGGTCATGGTGAGGGTGGAGAGCCGGCTCCGGCGCTGCGCGTTTAGCAGTGAGTCTCGATAGGGGGCGGCGGCGCCAGCCGGGGCCGTGGGCCGGCGCCGGAGCTGGCAGTTGTGACCGGATGCGACTGGATCGGCCCTAGAGGGCGGCCAGGTCGGGCCTCAGCCGGGCGGCCTCCCGCAGGTAGGCGTGGCGCACGGGGCGTTCCGGCTCCAGCCAGGCGTGGGCCAGCAGGCGGATGCAGCGGGGCAGGTCGCCGGCCACCGCCATCTGCTGGCAGTCCAGCAGCGCCACCCCGTCCCAGCCGTGACGCCGGCGGGCGATGGCGGCGGGGAAGCAGGCATCCAGGTCGGCCGTCACCGAGAAGGTCACCGAGAGCAGCCGGGGCCCCTCCAGGCCGTTGCGCTCCACCAGGGCATCGAGCAGTTCGGCCACCGCGTCGCCGATGGCCGCCGGGTTGTTGGCGGTGGCGGTGGTGGCGCCCCGCAGGGCGCGCAGCTGCAGGGCGTCGCTCATGGCCGGTACAGCCAGAGGGGCTGGCCGCTCCAGCCCAGCTCCAGGTTGAGGGCCTCCTGCAGCCGGCCCAGCAGGGCCCGGCCGGGGATCAGGCTGGCGAGCCGCTTCTGGGGCTTGCCGAAGGTCACCGGCCGGGTCTTCTCCTCGTCCAGATCGGCGAGGCGGGCCGCCAGGCGCCGGGCCGTGTCCTCGTCGCCCAGGGCATCCACAAGCCCCAGCTCCCTGGCCTGGGCCCCGCTGAACACGCGGCCGTCGGCGAAGTTGCGCACCTGCTCCTCCTCCAGGCCGCGCCCCTCGGCCACCGCCGCCACGAACTGGCCGTAGCTGGAATCGATCAGGCCCTGCAGCAGCTCCCGCTCATCGCCCGTCAGGGCCCGATCCGGCGAGAGGATGTCCTTGTAGAGGCCGCTCTTCACGGTTTCGAAGCTGATCCCCACCCGCTCCAGCAGCTTGGAGAGGTTGTTGCCCCGCAGGATCACGCCGATCGAACCGGTGATCGTGCCGGGGTTGGCCACGATCTGCTCGGCCGCCACCCCCACGTAGACGCCCCCCGAGGCGGAGATGTTGCCGAAGCTGGCCACCACCCGGCAGCCCTTGGCCCGCAGCCGCAGGATCGCGGCGTGGATCTCCTGGCTGTCGCCCACGGTGCCGCCCGGGCTGTCGATGCGCAGCAGCAGGGCCGGGAACTCCCGCTCCTCCACTTCCCGCAGGGCCTTGAGCACCCGCTCGCGGGTGGGGCCGGCGATCGGGCCCTCGATGGCGATCCGAGCCAGTTTGCGGCGTGACTTGCGGCGCCAGGGCCAGGCCATCGAAGCAGTGTGTAGTGGCTGGATCTTAAAAAGGTGACCGTGGACCGTCTGGAGCCGGTGATGCTGCGCTGGCTGCTGATGGTGTTGCCCTTCGTGCTCTGGGGCACGGCGATGGCGGCGATGCGCCCGCTGCTCGACGGCGCCGGCCCGCTCACGGTGGCCTGGCTGCGGCTGCTGCCGGCGGGGCTGGTGCTGCTGCTGGTGGCCGTGGGGCTGGGCCGCTCCCTGGCGGTGCACCCGGCCGATCGCCCCTGGCTGCTGCTGTTCGCCCTGGTGGACGCCAGCCTGTTCCAGGGGCTGCTGGCCCAGGGCCTGGGGGGCACCGGCGCCGGCCTGGGCTCGGTGCTGATCGACTCCCAGCCGCTGCTGGTGGCGCTGCTGGCCCGCAGCCTGTTCGGCGAGGCGATCAACCCGGTGGGCTGGACGGGCCTGCTGCTGGGGCTGCTGGGCATCCTCTGCCTGGGGCTGCCGGGGTCGGTGCTGCAGCACTGGTGGCTGGAGGGGCCGCGGGCCCTGGGGGAGCGGGCCTGGAGCCATGGCGAGCTGTGGATGCTCGGTGCCGCCCTGGCGATGGCGGTGGGCACGGTGCTGAGCCGCTACGCCTGCCGCCGCAGCGATCCGGTGGCGGTCACGGGCTGGCACATGGCCCTGGGGGCGCTGCCGCTGCTGCTGGCCTCGGCCGCAGCGCCGCTGCTGGATCCCGCGGCCCCCGCCTTCTGGCCGGCCTGGACCCCCACGGACTGGGCCCTGATGGCCTATGCGGCCCTGTTCGGCAGTGCCCTGGCCTACGGGCTCTTCTTCTGGTTCGCCAGCAGCGGCGACCTCACCAGCTTCACCGCCCTCACCTTCCTCACCCCCCTGTTCGCCCTGCTCTGCGGCATGGCCCTGCTGGGCGAGCAGCTGCAGCCGCTGCAGTGGGGCGGGGCGGCCCTGGCCCTGGTGTCGGTGGTGCTGATCAACCGGCGCCAGCAGCTCTGGGAGCCCGCCGCCGGCCGGCTTCACCCCGAGCCCCAGGAGCTGCTGCCATGACCGCTGCGGATCTGACCCCCACCGCCCCGCCCGGGGATCGCCTGCGGATCCTGGTGGTGAGCACCCCGGTGGGGACCCTGGGCAGCGGCCGCGGTGGCGGCGTGGAGCTCACCCTCACCTCACTGGTGGCGGGCCTGCTGGAGCGGGGCCATCAGCTCACGGTGCTGGCGGCCGAGGGCTCGCAGCTGCCCCCCGCCTGCGCCGGCGCCACCCTGTGGACCTGCCCCGGCGTGGACCAGCCCAGCTGGCAGCACCAGCAGCGCCAGTCCGCCGTGCAGATCCCCGCCGACGGGCTGCTGCCGCGGCTGTGGCGCCGCGCCCTGGATCGGGCCGCCGACTTCGACGCGCTGCTCAACCTGGCCTACGACTGGCTGCCCCTCTGGCTCACTCCCAGCACCGCCGCGCCCCTGTTCCACCTGGTGAGCATGGGCTCGGTGGCGGCGGTGATGGATGGGGCCATCGCCGAGGTGGCCCGCTGGGACCAGCGGCGCCTGGCCTTCCACAGCCACGCCCAGGCGGCCGATTTCAGCCTGCCCCAGCCGCCGGTGGTGGTGGGCAACGGCTTCGATCTGGCGGCCTACGCCTTTGTGGCCGAGCCGGAGCCGCTGCTGGGCTGGGTGGGGCGGGTGGCCCCGGAGAAGGGCCTCGAGGATGCGGCCGCGGTGGCGGCCCAGCTGGGGGAACGCCTGGCGGTGTGGGGCCTGGTGGAGGATCCGGCCTACGCGGCGGCGGTGGAGGCCTCGGTGCCCAGCGGCACCCTTGACTGGCGCGGCTTCCTGCCCACCGCCCAGCTCCAGGCCCAGCTGGGTCGCTGTCGGGCCCTGCTGAACACGCCCAAGTGGAACGAGGCCTACGGCAACGTGGTGGTGGAGGCCCTGGCCTGCGGTGTGCCCGTGCTGGCCTATCGCCGCGGCGGCCCCGGCGAGCTGGTGCAGCACGGCCTCACCGGCCTGCTGGTGGAGCCCGACGACGTGGCGGCCCTGGCGGCGGCGGTGGGCCAGCTGGGCGGGATCGAGCGGCGGGCCTGCCGCGCCTGGGTGGAGCGCCAGGCCTCGCGCCAGGCCTTTGCGGAGCGGATCGAGGCCTGGGTGCGCTCCGGGCTCGGGCGATAGGGTCGGCCTGCTCCCGCCGTGCGCCGTGTCTCCTGAGCGACCCACGCCGGCCCGGCCGCGGCATCGCGGGGCCGTCCTCATCGGGGCCCGGAGTCGGGGTCTGGTGCTGCTGCTGGTGGCCGGCTGCGGGGTGCTGCTGTTCCTGCTGGGCCTCGGCGACACCGGCCTGGTGGACGAGACGCCGCCCCTGTTCGCCGCCGCGGCCCGGGCGATGGCCGAGACCGGCGACTGGCTGACGCCGCGGGTCAACGGCCTGCCCCGCTACGACAAGCCGCCCCTGGTGTACTGGCTGATGGGGCTGGGCTACCTGCTGCCGGGCCAGGCCCAGTGGAATCCCCTGGGCACCTGGGCGGCGCGGCTGCCCTCCGCCCTCTCGAGCCTGGCGGTGATGCTGGCCCTGGCCGCCACCCTCTGGCGCTGGCCCCAGCCCAGCGGCTCGACGCCCCCGGGCGAGCGGCAGCGGGGGCTGACGGCCCTGGCGGCGGCCCTGGCCTTCGCCCTCTCGCCGCTGGTGCTGCTCTGGAGCCGCATCGCCGTGAGCGACGCCCTGTTCAGCGGTTGCGTCGCCCTGGCCCTGCTGCTGCTGTGGCGTCGCTTTGCCGCCAGCGGTGCCGAGGGCGGTGGCGGCGGACCCTGGTGGCTGGGCTGGCTGGTGCTGGGCCTGGCGGTGCTGGCCAAGGGGCCAGTGGCCGTGGTGCTGGCCGCGATCACCCTCGCCCTGTTCGCCTGGCGCAGCGGCCAGGCGGCGCGGCTGCGTCAGCGGCTGCGGCCCCTGGCGGGCCTGGCGGTCACGGCGGCGGTGGCCCTGCCCTGGTACGGGCTGGAGCTGCTGGTGGAGGGCCAGCCCTTCTGGGACAGCTTCTTCGGCTACCACAACCTGCAGCGGTTCACGGCGGTGGTGAACCACCACCTGCAGCCCTGGTGGTTCTTCGGGCCGGTGCTGGTGGTGGCGAGCCTGCCGTTCACGCCGCTGCTGCTGGCGGGCCTGGTGGCGGCCTTGCGGCAACGGGGTCCGCTGGATCCGGCGCGCTCGCTGCGGCTGTTCGCCGGCTGCTGGCTGCTGGCGGTGCTGGGCTTCTTCACCCTGGCGGCCACCAAGCTGCCCAGCTACTGGATCCCCGCCACCCCGGCCGCCGGCCTGCTGATGGCCCTGGCCGCCCAGGATCTGGCCCTGGAGCTCCCGGCCGCGGCCCGGCAGCGCTGGGGTCGCTGGGCGGTGATGGGGAGCACCCTGGCGCTGGTGGCTGTGCTGGCCTCGGGCCTGGCGGCCTCGCCGCTGTGGATCCCCCTGATCCGCGATCCCGAGATGCCCACCCTGCCGGCGGAGCTGCTGGCCAGCGGCCTGGTGCTGCGGGCGGCGGCCTGCTTTGCCCTGGCGTTGCTGCTGGGGGTGGCGCTGGGGCGCCGGCCCTGGCGCGGCGCCTGGCTGGTGGCTCTGCAGGCGCCGCTGCTGCTGTTCGCCGTGGCGGCCCTGCAGCCCATGACCCGGCTCGGCGACCGGGTGCGCCAGCTGCCCGTGCGGCGCGTGGCGGCGGCGGTGGTGGCCCAGCGCCGGCCGGCCGAACCCCTGGCGATGGTGGGCATCCTCAAGCCCTCGCTGCACTACTACACCCGCCAGGTGGTGCTCTACGAGGGCATCGCCCCCGTGGGCCTGCTCAACCTCAACGACCGCCTGGCCCGCGAGCGGCGCCGGGGCCTGGAGCCCACGCCGCCCCGGGCAGGCTCCAGCGTGCTGGTGGTGATCGATCGGGGCACGGCCCAGCTGCCCCACTGGCGCGGCCTGCCCCACGAGCAGCTGGGCCGTGAGGGCCTCTACCAGCTCTGGCGGGTGCCGCGGCCTGCGCTGCAGCGCAGGGCGGCGGAGTTGCGCCAGGCGGGCGTGCCGGTGCCGGACTGGCAGCTGCCGCGGCCGGAGCGCTACTGAGACGAGCCCGACAGGGAAGAGCGCTGCGGATCAGCGGCCGCCGGCCCCCCGGCTGTGCTCGGCGTGCCCATCGTGATCCCCGCATCCATGGCGGCCCGCTGGCAGAAGCTGCAGTGGCCCCAGCGGGCCATCTCGCCGATGGGGGCCGGCCGGCCGCAGGCCGGGCAGGCGGCCATGCCGTGCACATCCACCCGGCTGGGATGGGCGGCCCACACGGCCGCCTCCTGCTCGGCGCCGCTGCTGGGGGTGCCGCCGGGGTAGTGCTGCTGGAAGGTCAGGTCCTTCACGTTGAACCCCGCCCCCCGCAGGGCGCCCAGCAGCTGGTGCCGGTTGAAGCGCAGGGCCTGCAGCCACTGGGGATGGCTCGCCCCCACCGTGAGCCGGCCGCCCCGCAGCTGCAGGGGCCGGCAGTGGGGCGCCAGCTGGGGGCCGGCGATGCGCGGCCAGGCCTGCCACAGGGCCGCCAGGTTGCCGTCCTGGCGCCATTCGCTCTGGAGCTGCTGCAGGCAGGCGGCCAGGCCCGTGGCGGGCGGGCGCGGCGGCGGCAGCAGCACGGTCACCGCCCCCTGGCGCCGGCTCTGGTTGCGGGGGGCGATGGCCATGGGGCGGAGCCTGGCGCGTGGGCCAGGACCCAGGCTACGGGCGGGGAACCTGGCCGGAAGGGGTGCGGCTTTCCCGCTGGTGCGCTCTGCTCCGCCCTGGCTACGCTCAGGCATCGCCCCATCCCTGATCCATGGGCTTTTTTGATCGGCTCAGCCGTCTGCTTCGGGCCAACGCCAACGCCGCCCTCAGCTCGGTGGAGGATCCCGGCAAGATCCTGGATCAGTCCGTGGCGGACATGCAGTCCGACCTGGTGAAGCTGCGCCAGGCCGTGGCCACCGCCATCGCCAGCCAGAAGCGGATCCAGAACCAGGCCGAACAGTCCGAGGCCCAGGCCAAGACCTGGTACGAGCGGGCCGAGCTGGCCCTCAAGAAGGGCGAGGAGGACCTGGCCCGCGAGGCCCTCAGCCGCCGCAAGACCTACCAGGACACCGCCACCACCCTCAACACCCAGCTGCAGAGCCAGGCGGGCCAGGTGGAGCAGCTCAAGAAGAGCCTGGTGGCCCTCGAGGGCAAGATCGCCGAGGCCAAGACCAAGAAGGACATGCTCAAGGCCCGGGCCCAGGCGGCCAAGGCCCAGGAGCAGCTGCAGAGCGCCGTCAACGGCCTGGGCACCAACAACGCCATGGCCGCCTTCGAGCAGATGGAGGAGAAGGTGCAGGTGCTCGAGGCCCGCAGCCAGGCGGCCGCCGAGCTGGCCGGCGCCGATCTGGAGAGCCAGTTCGCGGCCCTGCAGGGCGGCAACGATGTCGACGACGAGCTGGCGGCCCTCAAGACGCGTCTCTCTGGCGCCCCGGCGCCCGTGGCCCTGCCGGCCCCCGAAGGCCCGCTGCCCCAGCTGGAGCCCGTGAAGGTGGCCGAGGTGGATGCCGATCTGGAGCAGCTCAAGCGCTCGATCGACAAGCTCTGAGGCTCCCCCGGGCCTTCCCTTCCGGGTCCGTCCCACACCGGGAGTCGGCAGGGAAGGCCCCGTGGGGCCGGGGCCAGTTCATACAATCGGTCCCAGCACCTGAGACACCCGTGACCGTCGCCGCGCTCACCGACGCCAACTTCCAAGCCGAGGTGCTCGAGGCGGCCACGCCCGTTCTGGTGGACGTGTGGGCCAACTGGTGCGGCCCCTGCCGCCTGATGGCGCCGCTGATGGACTGGGCCGCCGCCGAGTACGACGGCCGCCTCAAGGTGGGCAAGCTGGAGGCCGATCCCAACCCCTCCAGCCGCGACACCTATGGCATCCAGGGCCTGCCGACCCTGATCCTGTTCCGCGCCGGTCAGGAGGTGGCCCGCCACGAGGGCGCCATGGCCAAGCCCCAGCTGCAGGCCTTCCTGGATGCCCATCTCTGAGTCGCGGCCCGACGCGCGGCTGAGCCTCGGGCTCCAGCTCTCGGAGCGGGTTGGTCGCCTCGGCAGCGGCGTCTTTGCCCGCAACGACCAGCGCAAGCTCGCCTATCGCACCACGGCCCAGGAGCGGGGCCTGCCCCCCCTGCTGGACCTCTCGCTCGGCTCCACCGACCTGCAGCCGCCACCGGTGGCGATCGCGGCGATCCGCGACGCCCTCGCCCTGCCCCAGGCCGCCTCCTACTGCCTCCACGGCGCCACGCGGCCCTTCCGTGAGGCGGCCGCCGCCTGGGCCGAGCGACGCTTCGGCACGGCCGTGGATCCGGAGCGGGAGGTGCTGCTGCTGGTGGGCTCCCAGGAGGGCACGGCCCACCTGCCCCTGGCGCTGCTGAATCCCGGCGATCGCGCCCTGCTGCTCGATCCCTACTACCCCTCGCACCTGGGCGGCCTGCACCTGGCCTCGGCCGAGCCCCGCTTCCTGCCTCTCAGCGCCGAGCAGGGGTTCGCCCCCGACTTCGACCAGCTCAGCCCCGCCGAGTGGGATCAGCTCAAGCTGATGGTGCTGGGTTTTCCCCACAACCCCACGGCCACCACCGGCCAGCAGGCCTGGGTGGATCAGGCGGTGGAGCGGGCCCTGGGCCATGGCGTCGTCTTCGCCCACGACAACCCCTACGTGGACCTGGCCCTCGACGGCGAGGCACCGGCCCTGCTGCGCCATCCCCGCTGGCGCGACTGCGGCATTGAGTTCTTCTCCTTCTCCAAGAGCTGGTGCCTGGGGGGCTACCGCCTGGCCTTCGCCATCGGCGCCGAGGGGCTGATCACGGCCCTGCGCCAGGTGAAGGGCGTCGTCGATTTCAACCAGTCGCTGGCGCTGCAGGCCGGTGCGATCGCGGCCCTGGAGCAGGCGCCCGAATGGCCGGCCCGGCTGCGCGCCGTCTACCGCGAGCGCCGCGACCGCACGGCCGCCGCGCTGGAGGCCGTGGGCTGGCCGGTGCGCCTGCCCTCGATGGCCCTCTACCTCTGGCTGCAGCTGCCCGAGGCGGCGGCGGCCCGGGGCCTGGATTCGGAGGCCGCCTGCGCCCAGCTGCTGGAGCGCACCGGTGTCTGCCTCACCCCCGGTAACGGCTTCGGTTCCGCCGGCGAGGGCTGGGCGCGGCTGGCCCTGGTGCATCCGGCCGACGCGCTGGAGGCCGGCGCTGCACGCATGGGGCAGTGGGTGGCGGGGCTGTGAGGCCCTTCAGATCTGCTTGAGCGAGTCGGTCTTGTCCTTGAAGCCTCCAAGCAGCAGCTGCAGGTAGGTCACCTTGCGCAGTTTGATGTTGGCCGTCAGCGACATGCCCACCTGCAGGGGCAGGATCTTGCCGTTCTTCAGCTTCAACTGCTGGGAGTTGAGGCTCACGGTCGCTGGGAAGCGATAGTTCTGGTGCCGTTCATCGGGTGGCAGAGCATCGGAGCCGATGCCTTTGAGCGTGCCCTCCACCACGCCGAAATCACTGGCTGGAAAGGAGTCGATGCTGATCTCCACTGGCTTGCCCACCCGCACGAAGCCGATGTCGCTACTTGGAATTTCCACCTTGGCCTGCAGCGCGTCGTAAGGAACGATCTTCATTACCGGTTCGCTGCCCTGGGCCACAAATCCAGGGCCTGTGGGCTTGAGATCGAACACCACCCCATCAACTGGGGATCGCACATCCTGGTAGCGGATGTTCACCTGCAGTTCGGTCAGCTTGCTGCGCAGCTCGGCCAGTTCTCCCTTGAGCTGCTGCAGGGCTTGCTCAAGGATCGCGCTCTGGCGCAGTCGGTCTACGGAAACCTTGGACAGATCTCCTTCTACTTCGCGCACTTTGTTGCGCTGTTGAAGGTATTGGAGCTCAGCTGAGGCTCCCACTTTCTGTAGCGATTCCAGTCGGTTGAGGATCTGTGCCTCCAGCTGCAGATTGCGCCGAAGCACCTGTTGTTCCGTGTCGTTGAGGCTGAGGTAGCGCTGCAACTCGATCTCCTTGAGCTTGAGTTGCTGCTGCTTGGCGCTGATGGTCTTGAGGGTGCTTTGCTGGCGATCCAGCGTGGCCTCGTTGTCGAGCCTCAGTAACACCTGCCCCTTCTTCACTCGCTCGCCATCTTTCACCAGCATGGTGTCGAGCACACCGCCCACTGGCATCTGCACCACCTTCACATCGCCGATCGGCTGTAATTTGCCGGGTGCCACCACCACTTCCTCCGTCTGGGCAAGCGCCAGCCAGGCCAGACCCAGGCCCGTGGTGCTGATCAGTGCCCAGGTCACGGCCCTGGCCAGGAAGCGTGACTGCTGAAGCCCCATCTCCTGGTGACTGGTCTGTACTCGCCGTTCGATGCTGGTCTGGGCTGCCTTGACGATGGCGCCTGGCTTGCGGAACACAGACATCAAATGGACTCCTGCTGGCGATAAAGGGCGTAGTAGCGACCCCGTTGGGCGATGAGCTCGTCGTGGCTTCCCGTTTCCACGACAGCTCCCTCGTGCAGCATCACGATGCGATCAGCACGGCGGATAGTCGAGAGTCTGTGGGTGATGAAGAACACGGTGCAGTGCTGCAGATTGTCGAGCAGGTTCTCGCAGAGCCTGCGCTCGGTGTCGTAATCAAGCGCGCTGGTGGCCTCATCGAGAATCAGCAAGCGTGGTCGACTCAGTAGGGTCCGTGCGATCGCCAATCGCTGACGCTGCCCGCCGGAGATGCTGGCGCCACGTTCGCCCACGTTGGTGCTGTATCCGGAAGGTAATTCCATGATGAAGTCGTGGGCACAGGCCAGCCTGGCCGCTTCCACGATCGCTTCGCTGCTCGCATCGGGATCGGTGAGGGCGATGTTTTCAGCGACGGAACCGGAGAACAGCAGGGGCTCCTGGGGGACGATGCCAATCTGGCGGCGAAGCGAATAGAGCTCCACCTTGCCGATGTCGTAGTTGTCCACCAGAATGCGGCCGGATTGGGGCGCATAGAGTCGGGAGAGCATCTTGGTGAGGGTGCTCTTGCCGCTGCCGCTTTGGCCGACCACTCCAACGAAGGTGCCGGCGGGGATCGATAGATCCACGTGGCGCAGCACTTGGGTGGTGTTGGGACTGAAGCTGAAGCACACGTCTTCAAACCGCACGTCTCCCAGAACTGGTGGCAGGGGGATTTTCTGCTTATCGGCCTCATCGGATTCTTCGGGAGTGTCGACCACGTCGGCCAGCCGCTCGAACGAAACCTTCAATTCCTGGATGCTCTGCCAGATGCCGGAGAGACGAAGCAATGGCTGGGTGACATAGCCGGAGATGATGCGGAACGCGATCAACTGCCCCAGGCTCATCTCTCCCTTGAGGACCAGGGTGGCGCCAACCCACAGCACCATCAGCTGTGACAGCTTCTGCAGAACCTGGGAGGTTTCATTGAGGGCCGTGCCGGTGATCGTCTTTTCGAATGTTCGGGCAATATACTTGCTGTAGAGGTCCTGCCATTTCCAGCGGCTGATCATCTCCACGTTCTGAGCTTTGACGGTCTGGATTCCCGTCAGCACCTCCACCAGATGGCTCTGGGTGCGGGCATTCTCTTGGGCAGCATCGCGGTATTGACGGCGGAACAGGGGTGCCCCCAGCAGTGTGAGGCCCACCTGGATGGGCAGGACAGAGAGGGCAATCAGGGTGAGCAGCCAGCTGTAGAGCACCATCACCAGGATGTAGATCACTGAGAAGGCGGTATCCAGCAATGTGGTGAGAGCCTGGCCAGTGAGGAAGTTGCGGATCTTCTCCAGCTCGGCGATGCGCGTGCCCAGTTCACCCACGGGTCGCCTGTCGAAATAGTTGAGCGGCAGCCGCAGCAGATGATCAATTACTTCGGAGCCAAGGCGCAGGTCAATGCGGTTGGTGGTTTCGGTGAACAGGAAGGTGCGCAGGGCTCCGATCAGCCCCTCCATCAGCGTCACCACCACCAGGGCAATGCCCAGCACCTGCAGCGTGTCCAGACTGCGCTGGCTGATCACCTTGTCGATGATCACCTGGATCAACAGGGGGTTGGCCAGGCTGAACAGCTGCACGACGAAGGAGGCCAGCAGCACCTGGATCAGCACGCCGCGATAGCGGCTCAGGGCTGGCCAGAACCAGCTGAAGCCGAAGCGCTGATCGGGGGTGCTGCTGCTGCGTTCGATCAGCAGAAGTTCGATGCCTTCGGGGAAGGCCTCGGCGATGGCGGCCGGGGCCAGCTCCACCCAGCCCTCCCTGGGGGATGCCAGACGCATTCCCCTCGCCGTTGAGGCGCGCACCAGGGCGAAACCGCCTTGCCAGGGGATCAGTGCTGGGGTCTGCAGTCGGGTGCCCTGGTTGGCCGGCACCCGCACGCCACTCACGTGCAGGCCCATCATCGCGGCAATGTTGCCGCAGAGCTGGAGGTCGGGGGTCTGACCGCGGCGCAGCGCATCCCTCAGGATCTTCTCGATGGCATCGCGGCGGAAGGGCAGCCGCAGTTCAGCGGCCAGCATCTGGAAACAGGCCAGGGTTTCCTCCAGGGGGCCTTGGCCCCGCAACAGCTGGAGCGCGGGGCGGTCGCGCTGGCCCAGATCCAGACCCGTGGCCAGGGGGCCACTGAGGCCGGAGCTACCACTTGGGGCGACCTCAGGCCCCACCAGAGCCGATTTCACCACGGCGCCCCTTGGCTGGAGTGAGGGGGGCAGCAGCAGCTGCTCCGGCATCACGATCAGCCGGGGCGGCAGCGGCGGCAGGCTCGTAGGGACCCCAGCGCTGGGGTCGAGGCGTGAGCCGATGGGGTGGGCTTCAAGGTTGTTGCTGCCCACCAGCACTGCCTCGTCCGGAGACAGATTGGCCAAGACGCTGGCCTTCGCCGCGATCAGCCGGGCACTGGGCCGGACCTGCCCCAGCCAGTCGAGCAGGGATCCCTCGGCTTGGGGATGTCGCTCCTGCAGCAGCTGCAACAGGGCCTGCAGCTCGCCGGGGAGAAGGGTGCTCTGACACCAGGCGGCAAAGCTGGGTTCCCCCTCCAGCAGCTCCAGTACCAGGGCATCGGGCAACACCCAGAGCTCCATGGCGCTGGCGGCGCTGATCTCCTCGCAGGGGGCGGCCCGCAACAGCGAGGCCAGGCCAACGAAGCTCCCCGCACCCAGGCGCTCGGCGGTGCGCAGGCGGCCGCCGTCGCGGATCAGCAGCCGGGCATCGCCTGAGCCGATGAGCACCACCTCACTGGGGATCAGCCCATCGCGGCAGAGGGGCGTCCCCAGGGCCACTGTGCGGCGGCTGGCCTGCTCCTCCAGCCTGGCGCGCCCTCGACCCGTCAAGTCAGCGAAGGCGGGATGCTCCAGCAGGGCCTCGTGCATCGGAATGGGGCTGGTCATGCGCTGGGGGTCGAGGCAGGGGAGGGGACGGACAGCGGCTCCCGCAGGGCGGCAAGCTGCCGCTCTACCGCTTCCTTCAGCCACTGCTCGAAGAGCTCCTGGCTCATCTGCAGTGCGGTGGCGTCGTCAAAACTGGCTGCGGTGAGGGATTCCAGCCGTACCACCAGCCACCAGGACTCGATGGCGAAGGGTTCAAGCACCTGCCCGGGCTTGGCGGTGCGCAGCCGATTCGCCAGCTGGGGATGGGCCTGGGTGAGCGGCACCGGGCCGATCACGCCCCGGGTGGCCTTTTCCGGCCCCTCTGCATGGACGGCCGCCAGGTCGCCGAAGTCGGCTTCTCCTTCCTCGATCTGGAGAAACAGCTCCCGGGCCAGGTGGGGATCCTGCAGCCGCAGCAGGCTGTAGACCACACGATCGAGCTGGGTCTTGCGCTCCAGAAAGCGCGCCTCGGCCTTGGCACGGAAGTGCAACTGGCAATGGCGCAACACCCGCATTGGCTGCTGGATCTGGCGGTTGAGGGCCTCAGGCGAAAGCAGCTGCTGCAGCCGGTAGCGCTCCAGATCCTCGCCGCTGCGCAGTTGGCGTTCGTGGGCAAAGCGCTGCAGTGCCTGTTGCTGTTCCTCCGGGCTCAGTTCGACGTCGGCCGTGGCCGAATCGATCAACTGCTGGCGTAGGAGTGGCTGCAGAAGGCTGTGGCGAGCCAGCAGTGCCACCAGCTCTGGGCTCAGCGTGGCGGCGTCGGTTGGGCTGGTCACAGGCGACTGGAGATGGGCGTCGCCCAGGAGTTGTCCTGGCCAGAATAGGCCTTGGGTCCGCCTGATCACAGGGCATCAGGGGTTGTTTCTTTGTTGCGAAAACGTTGAAGGGGCAAATGCTGCGGGCAGCCAGAGATGGGGGTACACCGTTGCTCCTCTCCTGGGATGTGCATCACGTTCCGGTGTGTGCCACCACACAGCTTGAACTCGATCGCCTGCTGCGCGGCGGGGCATCGGCCCCCCTGGCCGTGATCGCCCGCCGCCAGACCCGCGGCCACGGCCAGGCCGGGCGGCTCTGGTGCTCCCCGCCCGGCGGGGTGTGGCTGAGTGCGGCACTGCCCTGGCCCGAGCAGCCCCAGGGATCGGCCTCCCTGGCCCTGGCGGTGGCCGTGGGGCTGGCCCTGCAGCTGGAGCCCCTGGGCCTGCGGCCCCAGATCAAGTGGCCCAACGACCTGCTGCTGGAGGGCCGCAAGCTCGCCGGGATGCTGCCGCGGCTGCGCTGGCGCGGCGATCGGATCCTCGGGGCCCAGGTGGGCCTCGGGATCAACGGCTGCAACCGCGTGCCGCCCGAGGGCATCAGCCTGGCGCAGGCCCTGGCCTGCCGGCAGCCCGCGCCAGGGCCCAGCCGGCGTCACCATCCCCAGGCGCGGCCGGAGCGCCTGGCGGCCCGCGTGCTGCGGGCCCTGGAGTGGGCGGTAGCCGCGGCGGGGGCGCCGGAGCTGGTTCGGCGTCAGGCCCAGCGGCGGCTGTGGCTGCCGCCCGGGCCGGTGCGTCACCGGGGCGAGCTGTGGCAGGTGCTGGGCCTCAACGCCGACGGCAGCCTGGCCCTGGGCCAGGGCCAGCGCCGTGACGCCCTGCACCGGCATTTCTAGAGTTGCTGCCACCCCATCGCCTGCCTGCCCCGGTGCCACGCCCCCGCCTGCTGACCCTGCTGCTGGGGATCCCGCCACTGCTGGGGGGCGGCCTGGCCTGGGCCCAGCTGGAGGGGGCCGGGCCGGCGGCGGCCCCTCCCGCCCCGGCCCTGACGCCCCCACCGGCTCCCGCCCTGCCGGCCCCGCCGCCCCCGGCCTCCCCGGCTGCGGGGGCCGGGAGTGCCGGCACCGCCGGCCAGGGCCCCCTGGTGGTGCCACCGGCTGCCATGGAGAGGCCGCCGCTGCGCCCCAACCTCGACCAGCTCGGCGGCACACCGCCGCCGCGTCGCTTTGATCAGTCGCTCGATGAGCTGGTGCGCCAGGGGATCGTCACCCCCGGCGAGCGGGCCCGTATCCGCAACGGTTCGGCCCTCAGCCCGATCGAGGCCCTGGCCCAGCAGCAGGCCTGCCGCAGCGGTGCCCTCTCGAGCCAGGAATGCCGCTCCGGCCTGGCCGTGCGCTGGCGCGGTCGCGCCGGCAGCGGCGAGGAGCGTGACGGCGAGGCGCTGCTCGGGGGCACCCGCCTCGGTGCCGACGGCATGCCCCTGCCGCCGATCACGGTGCCCGTGTCGGCGCTGCTGGCCGGCAGCGGCGGCAACTTCAGCCTGGCCTCCGTGTTCCGGGTGACGCCGCGGCCGGCGCCGATCCTGGGCAACGGCAACCGACGGCTGCTGTTTCCGGTGATCGGCTCGGCCCTCACCACCAGCAGCTTCGGCTGGCGCCTGCATCCGGTGCTGGGCAGCTGGCTGATGCATGCCGGCCGCGACCTGGCGGCTCCCGAGGGCACGCCCGTCGTGGCTGCCCTGGGCGGGCGGGTCGTGAGCAGTGGCCTGGCAGGGGGCTACGGCCTGGCCATCGAGATCGAGCACCAGCACCCCCTGCGCCGCACCCTCTACGGCCACCTCTCCGAGCTCTACGTGCAGGAGGGGGCGCGGGTGCGCCAGGGCGAGGTGATCGGCCGGGTGGGCAGCACGGGCCTCAGCACCGGGCCCCACCTGCACTTCGAGCTGCGCCAGCCCGCCGACGGCGGCTGGGTGGCGATCGATCCGGGCGAGCTGGATCCGGGCAAGGGCGTGGCCGGCTCCGATGCGGTGGCCCTGCTGATGGGTCAGCTGCTGCAGAGCCTGGAGCGCCCCAGGCCGGCAACCACCAAGGCGGGCTGACCGCCGCGGCGATTCACGCCGGCAGGGCAGCCTTGCCGGGCCGGTCGCCGATGATGTGGCCGTCCTGGAACTGCACCACCCGCTGGGCCCGGTCGGCCACGTCGTGTTCGTGGGTCACCAGCAGCACGGTCATGCCGGAGTGGTGCAGCTCATCGAACAGGTCCAGCACCTCCTTCGTGGTGCTGGAATCCAGGGCGCCGGTGGGTTCGTCGGCGAGCAGCAGGTTGGGCTGGTTGATGATCGCCCGCGCCACCGCCACCCGCTGCTGCTGACCGCCCGAGAGCTGGTTGGGCTTGTTCTGCAGCCGCTGGCCCAGGCCCACCCGCTGCAGGGCCGCGGTGGCCCGCTCGTGCCGTTCCTCCAGCGGCACCCCCGCGTAGATCATCGGCAGCATCACGTTCTCCAGGGCCGAGAGCTCGGGCAGCAGGTGGAACTGCTGGAACACGAAGCCCAGCTCCTGGTTGCGCAGGTCCGCCAGCTCGTCGTCGCTGAGCAGCTCCACGGCGGTGCCGTTGAGCCGGTAGCGGCCGCTGCTGGGGCGATCCAGGCAGCCCAGGATGTTCATGGCCGTGCTCTTGCCGGAGCCGGAGGTGCCCATCACCGCCAGGTATTCGCCCCGGCGCACGCTCAGGCAGAGGTCGTCGAGGGCCACCACCTCGGTGTCGCCGCTGCCGTAGGTCTTGCGCACGTTCTCCAGCAGCGCGACCGGTTCGCTCATGGCGTGGGGCATGGGGTGGAGCCTGCTATTGCGCGCTGCAGGGCGCTCATCCGATCGGCAGGGCGGCGCTGGCGGCCAGCACCCTCTGCAGCATCGGCGTGCCGGCGACGGCGCCGCTGGCCCAGTTGAACAGAGGGTTGGAGAGGATGCCGCCCACGGCGGTCACCACCACGCAGGTGATCAGGGCGGTGCGCAGGGGCTGCAGGCCGGCGATGTTCCAGCTGGGAGTGGGATAGGCCTTGACCACATCCGAGGCCTCCTGGGGCTCCTTCACCACCATCATCTTGATCACCGAGATGTAGTAGTAGATCGACACCACAGAGGTCACCAGGCCCACCACCACCAGCAGGTACTGGTGATCGGCCCAGCCGGCAAAGAACAGGTAGATCTTGCCGAAGAAGCCCAGCATCGGCGGGATGCCGCCCAGGGACAGCAGGCACAGGCTCAGGCCCAGGGTGATCAGCGGATCCTTCTGGTAGAGGCCGGCGTAGTCGGAGATGCGATCACTGCCGGTGCGCAGGGAGAACAGGATGATGCAGGCGAAGGCCCCCAGGTTCATGAACAGGTAGGCCGCCATGTAGAGCACCATCGCGGCGTAGCCGTCCTCGGTGCCGCACACCAGACCGATCATCACGAAGCCGGCCTGGCCGATGGAGCTGTAGGCCAGCATCCGCTTCATCGAGGTCTGGGCCAGGGCCACCACGTTGCCCAGCACCATGCTGAGGATCGCCAGCACGGTGAACAGCAGCTTCCACTGGGTCTCGAAGCCCTCGAAGCAGCCCACCAGGATGCGCAGGGCCAGGGCAAAGCCGGCCGCCTTGGAGCCCACCGAGAGGAAGGCCACCACCGGGGTGGGGGAGCCCTCATAGACGTCGGGCGTCCACTGGTGGAAGGGCACGGCGGCGATCTTGAAGGCCACGGTGGCCAGCACGAACACCAGGGCCAGGGCCGCCACGGGGGTGGTGCTGGTCTGCAGCGCCAGGCCCACGGCCTCCAGGCTGGTGGCACCGCCGGTGAGGCCGTAGAGCAGCGAGGCGCCGTAGAGGAACACGGCCGCGGCGGCGGAGCCCACCAGCAGATATTTGAGGGCGGCCTCGGAGCTGCGCGCGTCGCGCTTCATGTAGCCCGAGAGCAGGTAGCTGGCCACCGAGAGGGTTTCCAGCGACACGAAGATGCTCACCAGATCGGTGGAGCCGCACAGGAACATGGCGCCGAGCGTGGCGGCCAGCAGGATCGCGGCGTATTCGCCCACCGGCGTGCCGCTCTGTTCCACGTAGCGCCAGCTGATCAGCAGCGAGAGCAGCGTGGAGGCCGCCACCACGCCCCGGAAGGCGATGGCGAGGTTGTCGGCGAGGAAGGAGCCCAGGAACGCGGGCTCCAGCGGGCTGGCGTTCCACTGCAGCGCCAGCAGCACCAGGGCAGCGCCGAGGCCGCCGTAGCAGATGGGGGGCACCCAGCGGCTGGCGGCCTTCTCGCCGGCCAGGTCCACCAGCAGGCAGGCCAGCATCGCGATCAGTACGGCCCCCTCGGGGGCAATGGCGCCGGCATTGAGCTGCAGCGAGGTGATGGCGGTCACCGCGGTGCTGGGGTCTGCGGCGGCTACCAGGGTCATCACGGCTTGGGGAGATCGCCCGTCGCTGCGGACTGTAGCGGCGCTCCCGGGGCGGATTGGTCGGGCTGGGGCGGTGGCCTGGGCGTGGTCCGCTGCGGCCGGCCTCGCCGCGTCGGGCGCACGGTGCGATAAAGAGGGAACCGGTTTTCCGCCTGCCTGTGGCGCACACCCTGGTCATCGTCGAGAGCCCCACGAAGGCCCGCACCATCCGCGGGTTCCTTCCGAAGGACTTCAAGGTGGAGGCCTCCATGGGCCACGTGCGCGACCTGCCGAACAACGCCAGCGAGATCCCCGCGGCCCACAAGGGCGAGAAGTGGGCCAACCTCGGTGTCAACACCGCCAACAACTTCGAGCCGCTCTACGTGGTGCCGAAGGACAAGAAAAAGGTGGTGAAGGAACTCAAGGACGCCCTCAAGGGCGCCGACCAGCTGCTGCTGGCCACGGACGAAGACCGCGAGGGCGAGAGCATCAGCTGGCACCTGCTGCAGCTGCTGGCCCCCAAGGTGCCGGTCAAGCGGATGGTGTTCCACGAGATCACCAAGGAGGCGATCGGCCGCGCCCTGGAGCAGACCCGCGAGCTGGACATGCAGCTGGTCCACGCCCAGGAGACCCGCCGAATCCTGGACCGGCTGGTGGGCTACACCCTCTCGCCGCTGCTGTGGAAGAAGGTGGCCTGGGGCCTCTCGGCCGGCCGGGTGCAGTCGGTGGCGGTGCGGCTGCTGGTGCAGCGCGAGCGGGCCCGCCGCGCCTTCCGCAGCGGCAGCTACTGGGACCTCAAGGCCCGGCTGGAGCAGGCGGGCGCCGGCTTCGAGGCCAAGCTCACCCACCTCAAGGGCGAGCGCATCGCCGGCGGCGCCGACTTCGATGAGAGCACCGGTGCCCTCAAGGCCGGCAGCAAGGTGAAGCTGCTGAGCGAGGCCGAGGCCCGCACGCTCCAGGCCGCCGTGCAGGGCGCCCCCTGGCGGGTGGCGGAGGTGGAGGAGAAGCCCACCGTGCGCAAGCCGGTGCCGCCCTTCACCACCAGCACCCTGCAGCAGGAGGCCAACCGCAAGCTGCGGCTCTCGGCCCGCGAGACCATGCGCACGGCCCAGGGGCTGTACGAGCGCGGCTTCATCACCTACATGCGCACCGACTCGGTGCACCTGAGCGATCAGGCGATCACGGCGGCCCGCAGCTGCGTGGCCGAGAAATACGGCCAGGACTACCTGAGCCCCGGTCCGCGCCAGTTCTCCACCAAGGCCCGCAACGCCCAGGAGGCCCACGAGGCGATCCGCCCCGCCGGCGAGCGCTTCCGCACGCCCAATGAGACCGGCCTCAAGGAGAAGGATCTGGCCCTCTACGAGCTGATCTGGAAGCGCACGGTGGCCAGCCAGATGGCCGATGCCCGGCTCACGATGCTGGCGGTGGAGCTGCAGGTGGATGGCGGCAGCCTGGGCCCCGCCAGCTTCCGCGCCTCCGGCAAGCGCATCGACTTCGCCGGCTTCTTCCGCGCCTACGTGGAGGGCTCCGACGACCCCGATGCCGCCCTGGAGGGCCAGGAGGTGCTGTTGCCCTCCCTGAAAGCGGGCGACAGCCCGGCCTGCCAGGCGGTGGAGGCCCTCGGCCACCAGACCCAGCCGCCGGCCCGCTACAGCGAGGCGGCCCTGGTGAAGATGCTGGAGAAGGAGGGCATCGGCCGTCCCTCCACCTACGCCTCGATCATCGGCACGATCGTCGACCGGGGCTACGCCACCCTGGCCAACAACGCCCTCACCCCCAGCTTCACGGCCTTCGCCGTGACGGCCCTGCTGGAGGAGCACTTCCCGGACCTGGTGGACACCAGCTTCACCGCCCGGATGGAGAACACCCTCGATGAGATCTCCCACGGCAAGGTGTCGTGGCTGCCCTATCTGGAGAGCTTCTACAGGGGCGAGCAGGGGCTGGAAACCCAGGTGCAGCAGCGCGAGGGCGACATTGACCCCACCGCCTCGCGCACGATCGAGCTGGAGGGCCTGCCCTGCGTGGTGCGCATCGGCCGCTTCGGCGCCTATCTCGAAACCAAGCGCGTCGCCGACGACGGCAGCGAGGAACTGCTCAAGGCCACCCTGCCCCAGGAGATCACCCCGGCCGATCTCGATGCGGAGAAGGCGGAGCTGATCCTCAAGCAGAAGGCCGAGGGCCCCGAATCCCTGGGCGAAGACCCGGAAACGGGCGATCTGGTGTACCTGCTGTTCGGCCAGTACGGCCCCTACGTGCAGCGGGGCCAGGTGAGCGACGACAACCCCAAGCCCAAGCGCGCCTCCCTGCCCAAGGGCGTCAAGCCGGAGGACCTCAGCCTCGAGGATGCCCTCGGCCTGCTGCGGCTGCCGCGGCACCTGGGTGAGCACCCGGACGGCGGCAAGGTGGAGGCCGGCCTGGGCCGCTTCGGTCCCTATGTGGTGCACCACAAGGGCAAGGGCGAGAAGGACTACCGCTCCCTCAAGGCCGAGGACGACGTGCTGATGGTGGGCCTGAGCCGCGCCCTGGAGCTGCTGGCCATGCCCAAGAAGGGCCGCGGCGGCCGCACCGCCCTCAAGGACCTGGGCACCCCCGAGGGGGATGGCGAGGCGATCCAGCTGTTCGATGGCCCCTACGGGCTCTACGTGAAGCAGGGCAAGGTCAACGCCTCCCTGCCGGAGGGCGCCACCGCCGACACGATCACCCTGGAGCAGGCGGTGGAGCTGCTGGCCGCCAAGGCCGCCAGTGGCAAGGGCAAGGGGCGTAAGCCCGCCGCCGGCAAAGCCACGGCCAGCAAGACGGCCGGCACCACGGCCAAGAAGGCGGCCGCCAAGACCACCGGCACCCGCGCTGCTGCCGACAAGCCCGCCGCCAAGAAGGCCCCCGCCACCACCAAGACCGGCCGGCTGCGGGCCAGCGCCGTGCGGGTGATCAAGCCCGCGGGCAGCTGATGGCGTCCGCCGCCGCCCGGTCCCCCCGACGCTCTGGCGGCCCTGGCTGGCCCGGGCGTGAACTCCCAGTTAGGGGATGGGGCTGGAGCGGGGCCGCCGCCGTGGGCCTGAGCCTGCTGCTGGCTGGCTGCAGCGGCACCCGCTTCGGCGATCAGCTCGCCCGCAGCTTCTCCAGCTCCGGGACTCCTGCGCCCTCCCCCCAGGCCCCCGCCGGCTCCGGGGCTGCTGGGCTGAGTCCGGGGGCTTCTGCGAGTGGCGCCACGGCTGGCGTCAGGCCCGCCCCTGGGGCTGGGCAGGACCCCGCGACCACCGCCAGGTCGGCGGGCGCCACTACGGCCACCAAGGCAGCGGCCAGCGGGCAGCCCACTGCGGCGGCCGGTCCGTCCGCCCCCCCCAGGGCCCAGCCCCTCAGCCCCGCGCCCTACCGGGTCACGATCAAGCTGCCCGGCGCCGATCCCTCCGCCCCGGCTGAAGCGGTGACCCGGGCCCTGCGGGCCGCCGGCGTGAGCTTCGAGGTGGAGACGATCGAGCGCATCCCCCCCGCCGGCAGCACGGCGGCCCCCGCCGCTGCGGCCCAGCCGGCCCCCGTGCTCACCCCAGCGCCGGCGCCCCGCTGAGCCGCGCCATGACGCCCCCCTCCTCCCAGTCCCCGGCCCGCCTCAGCCGCCGCCAGGCCCGCCAGCTCACCGAAACGGCCTACCTCGCCGCCGCCACCGCCCTGCTCTGGGTGGCCCTCTACTACCTGCCCGTGGGAGGCGCCCTGTTCCGCCTGGCCCTGCCGCTGCCGCTGGCCCTGCTGGCCCTGCGCCAGAACGACCGCTGCGCCGTGGAGGGCGTGGCCGTGACGGGGCTGCTGCTGGTGGCCCTGATGGGGCCGATCCGCGGGCCCCTGGTGCTGTTCCCCTATGGCCTGCTGGCCCTGTGGCTGGGCTGGGGCTGGCGGCGGCGCTGGAGCTGGTGGCTCACCTGGGGGGTGGGCCTGCTGATCGGCGCGGCGGGCTTCCTGGTGCGGGTGGCCGTGCTCTCGGTGCTGGTGGGCGAGAACCTCTGGGTGCTGATCACCACCGCCGCCTCCGGTCTGCTGGATCGCCTGGCCGGGTTGCTGCAGCTGGGCGGCGGTCCGGATCTGCTGCAGGTGCAGCTGGCGGCCCTGGCGCTCGTGCTGGTGCAGAACCTGGTCTACGTGCTGGCCCTGCACGCCGTGGCCTACTGGATTTTCCCGCGCCTGCAGGCCCCCATCAGTGAGCCCCCGGAGTTGCTGCGGGGCCTGGTGGCCCTCGATCCGCTCTGAGGCCCATGGCCCTGCCGCGCCGGCTCAGCGGCGATCCCCAGCGGGCCGAGGCCTGGTGCGCCCAGCTGGCGGCCACGGGCGGCTCCGCCCGGGTGCTGCTGCTGCTGGCCGGCACCGAGACCGCGGCGGTGGCGGGCATCTCCGCCGCCGGCGCCACCCCCGAATCGCGCCGCTGGACCGCCGCCGCCGACGCCGAGCTGCTGCTGCTCGGCCCCGGCGCCCGGCGCCCCCACGCCCTGCCGCCCCTGCCGGCCGGGGTCACCCCGGCGCTGATCGCCCAGGTGGTGGTGGCGCAGCTGGGCCTCGAGCCCCTGGTGCTGGACCTGGGGGCGCCGGTGGCGCCGGCCGTCCCCCACCTGCGCCTGGCCGGCGGCCCGGCCCGCTGCCTCAGCGGCGGCCGGGCCCTGGAGCCCCAGCGGGTGGAGGCCCTGCTGGCGCTGGGGCGCCGCTGGGGGGAGCGCCTGGCGCACCAGGCCGACCGGCCCCTGCTGCTGGCGGAATGCGTGCCCGGCGGCACCACCACGGCCCAGGCGGTGCTGACCGGCCTCGGCCTGCCGGTGCAGGGGCTGGTGAGCGGCAGCCTGCGGACGCCCGCCCACGCCCTCAAGGCCGAGCTGGTGGCCCGGGGCCTGGCGGCCGCCGGTCTGGCTTCTGAACCGGGGGTCCCTCAGGGGCCGATCCCCGAGCGGCGGGAGCATGTCCGGGCGGTGCTGGCCGCGGTAGGGGATCCGATGCAGGTGCTGGCTGCGGCCCTGGCCCTGGAGGCGGGCCGCCGCGGCGTGCCGGTGCTGCTGGCGGGCGGCAGCCAGATGGCGGCGGTGCTGGCCCTGGCCCTGGCCCTGGCCGCGCCGGAGCAGCGGTCCCGGCTGGCGGCGTCCGTGGCGATCGGCACCACCGCCTGGGTGGCGGGCGAGGCCGGCAGCGACCTGGTGGCCCTGCTGGAGCAGATCGGCGCCCGTTGGTCCGTCGAGCCCCTGGCCTTCGCCGCGGGCCTGCGTTTCGGCGACTGCGCCAGGGCCGAGCTGCGCGACTACGAGCGCGGTTACGTGAAGGAGGGGGTCGGGGCCGGCGGGCTGGCCCTGCTCTGGGAACTGCTGGGCCGCTCGCCCCAGGCCCTCGCCTCGGCCTGCGATCGGGCCTGCGCCGAGCTGCTGCAGGCCGATCGGGCCTGATCCAGGCCCCCGGCTCCAGCGCAGTCCAGGCGGACGGCCGCCGTGGGCCTCGTTCCTGCCGGTCCCGCCACGCCGCCCCCCGTGCCCGTGGGGCGTTCGCTGCCAGGGCGATCCGGGACCGTGCGATCCAGGACCATCCCGTTCGGTTCGGCGAATCCGCGGCTGGGCCCTACGCTCCGCGCACCCCTCGGCGACGGCGTTCGAGCCCATGACCCTGCCCCGTCCATCTCGGCTGATCGCTCCCCCACGGGCCGCCGGCTGGTCCCTGGCCCTGCTGCTGGGCCTGGCCAGTCCGCTCGCCGCCCAGGCTCAGCCCCAGTGCAGCTTCCTGATGCCCGTCGGCGGCAGCGGCGATCCTGTCGTGTCCAAGCGGGTCGGGCCCGATCGGCTGCTGGGCCGCACGAACTGGAACACCGATTTCGTCGTCGATCGCCCCTTCACCAGCTACCGCTTCTTCTTCACGGCCACCTCCACCGACCAGGCCACCTACCCGGTGCGGGGCTACATGCGCTTCACCGATGGCGCCAGCCTGCGCCTGTTCGACGTGACGCTCTCTCCGCCCCAGGGAACGGGGCGCATGTTCGGGCCGTTCCCCACGGTGCCCGGCCGCCGCACCAGCCTGATGAACTTCCGCATCGGCTCCAGCACCCAGCCCGGTGCCCTGGGCTTCAGCTACCGCATCTCCGTGCAGGGCTGCAACGGCTGACGCCGCCTGCCGGCGGCGCGAGGCGCCCCCGGCGCCGCATGGTTTCCCTCGGCGGCACGCCCGGCGGCCGCCGGGTGCCCCACGCCTAGGGTCGCGCCATGGCCTTGCCCGCTTCCCTCTCCCGACGCCAGCTGCTGCAGGCCGCGGCCTTCGGTGGCCTGGGACTGCTGGCCGGCTGCGGCCGCTCGGGCCCGCAGCTGTTGGCGGTGCGGGGGTCCCTGCCGCCGGCCTGGCTCAAGGCGCTGCCGAAGCCCTGGCGACCCCAACTCCTGGAGACGCCCCAGGCCGTGCTCGCCGCCGCTGGCCGTCCCGACTCTGCCCTGCTGGCCCTGGGCGATGGCTGGGCGCCGCTGCTGGCCTCCGAAGCCCTGCAGCCCTTCGGGGCCGAGCGCCTGCTGGCGGATCTCGATCCCATGGCCGCTCCGGTCAGTCGGCTGTTCCGGCCCCAGGGGTCGCCGGCCCTGGCCTTCCCCTGGGCCTTCGGCCCCTGGTTGCTGCTGCTGCGCAGCCGCCCGGACCTGGCCCGGCGCCGCGCCGAGGGCTGGGACCTGCTGCTCGATCCCAGCCTGCGGGGCCGGGTGCTGCTGCCCTCCAGCCCACGGCTGGTGATCGCCCTGGGGCTGCACCAGCTGGGCCTGCAGCCGCCGGTGCTGGTCCAGGGCTCTGGCGCTGCCCGTGGCACGGCCGATCCCGCGGCCGATGCCGCCGCCCTTGAGGATCCGCGTCTGAGCGCCTGGCTGCGCCGGCTGCGGGCCCAGGCCCTGGCCTTCGATGAGCGCGACGGTCTCAACCTGCTGCTGGCGGGCGATGCCGAGGCGGCCGTGCTGCCCAGCCACCAGGTGCTGCCGCTGCTGCGCCGCGATCCGCGCCTCACCGCCCTGCTGCCCCAGAGCGGCGCGCCCCTGTGGTGGCAGCTGCTGCTGCGCCCCGCCGTGGGGCCAGGCCAGGTGGCGCCGCCGCCGCCCCTGGAGTGGCTGGCCGATGGCCTGAGCCTGCCCCTGCTGGATCGGCTGCTGGCCGGCGGCTGGGTGCCGCCCCTGCCGCGGCAGCGGCTGGCGCCGGCCCTGGCCCGCTGGCCCGAGCCGCTGCGGGAGCTGCTGCTGCCGCCGGCGGCGCTGCTGGAGCGCTGCAGCAGCCTGGCCCCGTTCACGCCCGAGCAGCGCCAGCGCTGGCAACAGCTCTGGGACGCCACGGCCATCTGACGCCGGCCGGCGCCACCGCCAGCAGGCCGGATCGCTAGCCCCAGAGACGCCGCCGCGGCGCCGCGGCCAGGCGGCGGTGGGTGTCGGCGAGCAGGGCGGGGATCGGCAGCTGGTGGGGGCAGCGGGGCAGGCAGGCGTTGCAGCCGGCGCAGGCCGTGGCGTTGCGCTCCTCCCACCAGTGGCCGGCCCGGCCGATCAGGTTGTAGCGCTCCTGGGCGAAGGCGGTCATGCCGTGGCCGACGGCGAGGTTGCGCAGCCGCAGCAGCTCCGGGATCGGCACCTCGCTGGGGCAGGGCAGGCAGGCGCGGCACTGGCCGCAGGCCTCGGCCCCCAGCCGCCCGCGTCCGGCGGCGGCCAGGCGCTCCAGGGCGCCCGCGATCGGAAGGTCTGGCTCAGGCGTGGCGGCCGGGGCTGCTCCTGCCAGGACCTCCGCCTCCCCTGGGTCAGGGCCGGCTGGCGTCGCGGCCGAGGCTTCCGGCGCGGGAGCCGGGGGGCTCGGCGGGCCGTGGTGGCCGGGGGCGGCCGTGAGGCGGGCGGCCCAGGCCAGATCGCCCGGCTGGGCCGCCCCCAGGCTCAGGGTGGAGATCCCCTGCTCCAGCAAAAAGCGGTAGGCCAGCTCCAGGGGGTGGAACGGGGCGCAGTCGGCCACCAGCTCGGCGGGTGGGTCGTAGAGGCGGCCACCCTTGTCGGCGGGGGAGATGGCCAGCACGCCCATGCCGGCCGCCAGGGCGGCGCGGGCCAGGGGCAGGCGGCTCTGGTCGAACAGGTGCACGTGCAGGCTGGCGAAGCCGAAGCGGCCGCTGGCCAGGGCCGCCGCGATCAGCTCCGGGCTGCCGTGGCTGGAGAAGCCCACCTGGCCGGCCAGCCCCTCCCCCTCGGCCCAGGCCAGCAGCTCGGCGCCGGGGCCCCGCAGGGCCCAGTCGAGGTGGTCTGGGCGGTTGAGGCCGTGGACGGCCAGGTTGTCGAGCCGGGCCACCCCCAGACGCCGCAGGCAGGCGCGCAGCTGCTCCTGGCCGCTGGCCAGATCGGGGCCGGGCAGCAGCTTGCTGGTGAGCACCAGGGCGCTTCGGGCGCTGGGGTCGCGCTCCGCCAGGGCCGCCAGGGCCTGGCCCAGGTAGGCCTCGGCGGGGCCGTAGGCCGGGGCGGTTTCGATGTGGTTGATGCCGGCCGCGATCGCCGCCTCCAGCACTCCCGCCAGCTGGGCGGGGCTGTCGAGGGCGCGCATCGTGCCCAGGGTGAAGGGCGACACCGGCCGCCCCCGGCCGAAGGGGCGCAGCTCAGCCAGCGGGGGGCTCCGCCGGAGGCTCCTCGCCGCTGCCGGGCTCCTCGGCCGCCGGAGGCTCGCCGTCCGGCGCCGGGGCGGCGGGACCCTCGGCGGCTGCGGCCATGTCCGGGTGGGCCTTGGCGATCTGGCGCACCAGCTCCGCCGGGCTGACGCCGTCGAGGAAGCGGCGGAAGTCGGCGGCGTCCTCGGCGTCGGCCTCGGCATCCACGGGGATTGAGGCGTCGGCCACCACCTCCTCCAGCATCCAGATGCCGCTGCCGGTGCGCAGGGCCAGGGCGATGGCGTCGCTGGGGCGGGCGTCCAGCTCGCTGGCGGTGCCCTCGGAATCCGTGAGCTTGAGCACGGCCCGGAAGGTGCTGTCCTCGATGGTGTGGACGATCACCCGCTCCAGGGTGAGCCCGCCCACGGCCATCAGGTTGGCCATCAGGTCGTGGCTGAGGGGCCGGGGCGGGACCTGGTCGCTGAGGCCGGCCATGATGTTCTGGGCCTGGGCCTGGTCGATCCAGATGGGCACCTGGCGGCGGCCGGAGGGGTCGCGCAGCAGCACGATCGGGCTGCGGCTGGCCGCGTCCAGGGCGATTCCGGCTACGCGCATCTCGACCATGGCCCTCGCCGCCGCTGCCCTCTGCCCGATTATGGCCACCGTTGCCGACGCGCGGATGTTCACCGGACTGGTGCAGGCCGTGGGCCAGTTGCAGCGCAGCGCCAGCGGGGTAGAGCTGCGCCTGGCGCCCGGTTCCGGGCTCGATCCGGCCGGCCTGGCCCTGGGCGACAGCGTGGCGGTGGACGGGGTGTGCCTCACCGTGGCCGAACGGCTGCCCAGCGGCTTTCGGGCCGATGTGAGCGAGGAGACCCTGGGCCGCACCACCCTGGCGGCCAAGGCCGAGCGGCGCGGCTGGGTGAACCTGGAGCCGGCCCTGCGGCTCGCCGATCGCCTCGGCGGCCACCTGGTGAGCGGCCACGTGGATGGCCTGGGCACGGTGACGGCGATCGAACAGCAGCCCGCCTCCTGGCGCCTGGCCCTGCGCTGGCGCGATCCCGCCTATGGCCGCTACATCTGCGAGAAGGCCAGCGTGGCCGTGGATGGCATCAGCCTCACGGTGGCGGGCTGCAGCGCCGATGGCGCCGACTTCTGGATCGCCGTGATCCCCCACACCTGGGCCAGCACCAGCCTCTGCCAGCGGGCGGTGGGCGATGCGGTGAACCTGGAGGCGGACCTGCTGGCCAAGTACACCGAGCGGCTGCTGAGCGCCGGGGCTGCCGCAGGCCACGGCCCAGGGGCCGCCGATGGGCCCGGCGGTGGAGGGATCAGCGCCGCCTGGCTCGCCGAGCACGGCTGGGGCTGACGGCTCTGGCTCTCGGGCCAGTGGCCAGAGGCTGACGGCTCCGGTGGCGCTGCCTAGGGTCCGGGCGTTCGCGGTGACCATCCCGACCCATGACCGCCACCCCTCCGAGCGCCGGCCCCAGCCCCTCCGACGGCGAATCCCCCGGGCCCCTGGGTCGTGCCTCCGCGGAGCTGAGCGCCCTGCGCAGCTTCACCATCGCCGAGGGCATCCTGCTGCTCGCCCTCGGCGTGATCGCATTGCTGTTCCCAGTGCTGGCCTCGGCGGGCCTCACCGTGGTGGTGGCGATCGCCTTCCTGCTGGGCGGCATCGTCGGCTGGGTCAACAACCTCAACCGCTCACGCCGCCTCAGCCGGGTGCACACCTTCCTGCGGCTGGTGGTGTCCACCCTGTTCGTGGTGACAGGCTTCTGGATCCTGCGCGGCTTCGGAGCGGGCGTGGTGCCAGCGGCCCGGCAGGTGGCCAGCCTGGCCTTCGCCATCGGCGTGGTGTTCCTGGTGGAGGGCGTCGTGACCGCGATCGTGGCCCTCTCCCACCGCGAGACCGCCGGCTGGGGCTGGGGTCTGGCCAACGGCGCGGTGACCATCGCCCTCGGCCTGCTGATCGTGACCATGAACCCCGCCGGGCTGCTCTCGGTGCTGGGGATCCTGGTAGGGATCAGCTTCCTGTTCAGCGGCATCGACCTGCTGCTGTTCAGCGCCGCCTTCCACGGCGGAGAGGGCCGCTCAGAGCGCTGAGTCGTCCCCCGCTCCGTCGGCCTCGCTGGCTTCGGCCTCGGAGCCGTCGCCATGGCCTCGGCCCTCCAGCGGCAGCAGCCAGATGGCGCCCGTTTCCCGGTGGATCTCGATCCGGAATTCCTGGCCGGGCTCCAGGCCCAGGCGGCGGGTGTAGGCGTGGCCGATCAGCAGGTTGCCGTTGCCGTGAACCCGCGTGCGGAATTCGGCCTGGCGGCCCTTGCTGGCGCCGGCCACGGCCGTACTCGAGGGCAGGGCATAGCCCTTGGCTTCCACCAGGGCCCGGTAGAAGCTCTTCTTGAGGATGCGTCCACTCGGGCCCACATAGCCGCAGGCCTTGGCGATCTGGTCCTCCGGACGATTGCTCAGGGACCGTGCCTTCTCAAGCAGGGCTTTCCCTTCCAGCATGCCGCCCCTGGGCCCCTGCTTCTCTTCTGCCATCGCCGCTGGCCCTGGTGCTGCAACGCGGTAATTGTGCCGAGGTTTTGTGAAGCCGGGCAAGGGGGGATTCCCCTCAAAGGTGCTCTTGGTGTGCTGGCTCACCCATCGAAACTGGCGGGGTCCATGGCACCACTCGCGCACCTCAGGTGCAGTGCCTGGTGGCAATGGCCCCAAGCGCAACCGGCCTGGCTCGCTCAGAACGGCCAGGGAGGCTTGGTCCGCGGAGATGGCTCCGACCAGGGCTGATGGGTCGGTGCTGGCCGTTCTGAGCGGAGACCGCGCCGAAAAGGGTGGCCCCAGCGGGAGCAACCGGTTCGGACCAACCGGTTCGCACCAACCGTTCAGAGCAGATACAGCAGCCCGTAGAGCACCACCCAGATGCCATCCACGAAGTGCCAGTAGAGCTCGGTGGCCTCCAGCGGAAAGGGGTTGTCGCGGCTCACGGAGCCGCCGGGGCGCGACTGCCACCACACGATCAGGATCATCAGGGCCCCCAGGCTCACGTGCAGGCCGTGGAAGCCGGTGATCGCGTAGAAGGTGCTGGCGAACAGGTTGTCGGTGAGGCCGAAGGGCAGGGAGAAGTACTCCTTGAGCTGGCCGGCCAGGAAGGTGAGGCCCAGGGCGGCGCTGATCAGCAGCCAGCGGCGCGTGCGGGGGCCATCGCCCGCCTTGAGGGCGCTGCCCGCCCGGTGGAACGTGAAACTGCTCACCAGCAGCAGCACCGTGTTGATGCTGGGCAGCAGCAGTTCCAGCTCATAGCTGGAGCCCGTGGGCAGGGGGTTCACGGCCCGGAAGGTGAGGTAGGCCGCGAAGAAGCCCGCAAAGGTCATGCCATCGGCCACCAGGAACATCCCCAGGCCGAACAGGCGGTGGTCGGGATGGCCGCCGTGGCCGCCCTCATGGTCGTGGCCTGCGGCCAGGGCGTCGTGGGCGGCCGGATCGCCCTGGCCCAGCGGCGGGGGGCTGGTGGCACTGCCGGGGCTGAGGCTGGTCATGGCGGCGGGGTGGCGGGAACGGGTCTGGGGGAGGAAAGGGCGATCGCCACGGGGGGCGGGCGGCGGTCAGCGGCGGCCGCTGCTCCACAGGTCCCGGCCTGAGGTGGCCTTCAGGTCGATCGCATCGGGGGCGCTGCCGTAGCCGTAGGGGTGGGTCACCAGCGGGGCCTCGCCCTTCCAGTTCTCCACCGGCGGCGGCGAACTGGTGAGCCATTCGGGCGTGAGGGCGTTCCAGGGGTTGTCGCCGGCGACCTTGCCCTGGAAGGCGCTCACCACCACGTTCACCAGGAAGGGCAGCGTGCTGATCGCCATCAGCAGGGCGCCGGCGCTGCTGAGCTGGTTCATCCAGGTGAACTGCGGGTCGTACTCGGCCACGCGGCGGGGCATGCCGTTAAGGCCGAGCCAGTGCTGGGGTGCGAAGCAGAGGTTGAAGCCCACGAAGGTGAGCCAGAAGTGGGCCTGGCCCAGGGGCTCATTCAGCAGGCGCCCGGTGAACTTGGGGTACCAGTGGTAGACGGAGCTGAAGATCACGAACACCGTGCCGCCGTAGACGATGTAGTGGAAATGGCCTACCACGAAGTAGGTGTCGTGCACGTGGATGTCGAACGGCACCTGGGCCAGGGCCACGCCGGTGATGCCGCCGAACACGAAGTTCACGATGAAGGCGCAGGAGAACAGCATGGCGCTGTTCAGGTTGAGCTTGCCCCCCCAGAGGGTGGCCAGCCAGTTGAAGAACTTGATGCCGGTGGGAACGGCGATGAAGGAGGTGGCGATCGTGAAGAACAGCCGCATCCAGGGTGGTGTGCCGCTGGTGAACATGTGGTGGGCCCACACGATCAGCCCCAGGAAAACGATGGCCAGGATCGAATACACCATCGTGGTGTAGCCGAACAGGGGCTTGCGGGCGTGCACCGGCAGGATCTCGCTCACCAGGCCGAAGGCCGGCAGCACCATGATGTAGACGGCCGGGTGGGAATAGAACCAGAACAGGTGCTGGTACACCACGGCATTGCCCCCCAGGGCCGGGTTGAAGAAGCCGGTGTGGGCAATGATGTCGAAGCTGAGCAGCACCAGGGTGCCGGCCAGCACCGGCGTGGAGAGCACCACCAGGATGCTGGTGCCGAGCATCGCCCAGCAGTACATCGGCAGCTGCATCATCTTGAGGCCAGGCCGGCGCATCTTCAGCACCGTAGCGATGAAGTTGATGCCGCCGAAGATCGAGCTGCCCCCCAGCAGCAGCACGCTCAGGATCCAGATCACCTGGCCGGTGGCCGGCGTGGTGAGGCTCAGGGGCGGGTAGGCCGTCCAGCCCGACTGGGAGGCCCCTGCCCCGGCGATGAAGTAGCTGCCGATCAGCAGCAGACCCGCCGGCGGGATCAGCCAGAAGGCCACGGCATTGAGCCGGGGGAAGGCCATGTCCCGCGCCCCCACATAGAAGGGGATCAGGTAGTTGCCGAAGGCCCCATTCACCACGGGCACGATCCACAGGAAGATCATCACCGTGCCGTGCAGGGTGAGCATCTCGTTGTAGGTCTCCCGCGGCAGGAAGTCGGAGATGGGGGTGAGCAGCTCGGTGCGGATCGCCCCAGCCAGGGCGCCGCCCACCAGATAGAAGAGGAAGCCGCACACCAGATACTGCAGGCCGATCACCTTGTGATCGACGCTGAAGCTGAAATAGCGCAACCAGCCCGTGGGCTGCAGGGTGGGCGCCGGAGCCGCCTGGGGGGGCAGGGTGAGGGTCATGACTGGAGGGGGGCGGGGACGATGGCGGCGGTGGCGACGGGCGTGACCGGTGTCGGCGGTGGATTGGGGCTGTTCTTGCTCACCCAGGCCTGGAAGCTCTCCGGTTCCTCCACCACCACGGTGGTGCGCATGCCGCCGTGGTACGGCCCGCAGAGTTCGGCGCAGATGATCGGATAGCTGCCGGGGCGGGTGGGCGTGAAGCTCAGCAGGGTGGGCTGGCCGGGAATGATGTCCTGCTTGAGCCGGAACTGGGGTACCCAGAAGGCGTGGATCACGTCATTGGCCTGCATGCGCAGGGCCACGGGGCGGCCGGCGGGAACGTGCAATTCACCGCTGATGATCTCCGAATCGGGGTAGCGGAAGATGAAGGCGAATTGCATCGCCGTGACATCGACCGTGAGCGCATCGGCGCTCGCTGGGGTGATGCCGCCCCAGATCCGCTCCTCCGGCTCCATCGCTGTGTCCGTCATCGCGGCCATGGCCATGGCCCCGTCCCCGCCGTGGGCCTCGTGGTGCATGGCGTGCACGGCATGGTCGTTGAGCGGGGCCATGCCGCCCATGCGCTCGTAGATGTCGTAGCTGTAGATCCCCACGAACAGCACCACGATCGCCGGGATCGCGGTCCAGACGATTTCCAGCGGCAGATTGCCTTCGAGGGCGATCCCGTCCCCCAGTTCGCCTGGCCTGCGCCGAAAGCGCACCAGGCTGAACACCAGCAGCCCCACGATGCCCAGAAACAGGATCGTGCCGATGCTGAAGAGCACCCTGAACAGCTCGTCGTAGACGGGGGCGTTGCTGCTGGCATCGACCGGCAGCAGATTCACGTTCTGCCCGATCCACAGGCCGCTGAGCACCAGCACCATGCCGAGAATCAGGCTGAGGACGGGGGCGGGAATCGTCATCGTCCCTGGGCGGCTCTGGGGCCAAGCCTATGGAGATTCGCCGGGGCTGGCGCCGACCGCGGGGCTTGCGTGTGGAAATCCGCGACGTTGGCTGTGGATCGGCTCCGCCGTGGCGACACCGCCCCGCAAGGGGCTGCTGGGATTCGCTGACGCCCCCTCGGCCGTCCCGGACGGCATGGCTAGCTTGCGCCCCACGGCATCTGAGGGAGGGATGGCACCACCAACCCAGTTCCCCCAATCCCGCCTGCAACGGCAGCTGGCCCTGCTGAGCGCCCACCTGGTGGTTGCCCTGGTGGCCCTGGTGGGCATCGGCGGTGCCACCCGCGTCATGGAGGCGGGCCTGGCCTGTCCCGACTGGCCCCTCTGCTACGGCTCGCTGCTGCCACGGCGGCAGATGAACGTGCAGGTGTTCTTGGAGTGGTTCCACCGGCTCGATGCCTTTCTCGTGGGCGTGGCGGTGCTGGTGCTGTTCGGCGCCTCCCTGCTGCAGCGCCGCCACCTGCCGGCCTGGCTGCCCTGGCTGGGGGGCGCCACCCTGGTGCTGGTGGCGGGCCAGGGCGCCCTCGGTGCCCTGACGGTGACCCAGCTGCTGCCCAGCGGCATCGTGAGCGCCCACCTGATCACGGCCCTCACCCTGGTGGCCCTGGCCAGCGGCATCCATCAGGGCCTGGTGGCCTCCGGGAATCTCGGCGCGGCCTCAACCCCTGAGGCCATCGAGGCTTCCGCTGCGCTCCACCCCTCCGGGGAGGAGGCTCCGGCCTGGTGGAGCTGGGTGTCGGGGAGTGCCCTGGTCGCCGTGCTGGCCCAGTGCCTGCTCGGCGGTCTGATGGCCACCCAGTGGGCCGCGGGCCGCTGCTTCGGCAGCGGCGAGGCCTGCGGCTGGCTGCTCGCCCATCGCCTCGGCGCCAATCCCGCCGCCCTGCTGGTGCTGGCCCTGCCGCTGCTGGCCCTGCTGCCCGGCTGGCCCCGTCGCCAGTTGCCCCTGGCCCTGGTCGCCGGCGGCCTGGTGGCCCTGCAGGTGGGCCTCGGCATCGCCAGCCTGCGCCTCACCCTGGCCGTGCCGGCCGTCACGGTGGCCCATCAGCTCACGGCCGCCCTGCTGGTGGCGGTGCTGGCCGCCCTCAGCGCCCGGGGGCTGCGGCGCCCCTCCCTATCCGCCTTCACCCCGCTGGAGCTCGCCTAGCCATGGTCACGGTTCCCACGGTCCCGTTCCCGGCGGCCTCGCCCGCCGCCCCCACGCCCGCCTCCGGCCTCAGCCGCGCCGACGTGGTGCCCTCCCGCGCCCGGGTGGCGCTGCCCCCCTGGCTGGAGATCGCCAAGCCGCGGCTGATCCCGCTGCTGCTCGCCACCACCCTGGGCGGCATGGCCCTCTCCGAGGGCTGGCCCCTGCCGGCGCCCCGGCTGGCCTGCACCCTGGGCGGTGGCGCCCTGGCCGCCGCCGCTGCCGGGGTGCTCAATTGCCTCTGGGAGCAGGAGCTGGACGGCCGCATGCTCCGCACCAGCGGCCGCGCGCTCCCCTCCGGCCGGCTCTCGGCCTCCACCGCCTTCGCCGTGGCGGTGGCCCTGGCCTGCGCGGCCTCGGCGCTGCTGGTGGGCGGCGTCAACTGCCTGGCGGCGGGCCTGTCGCTGCTGGGGCTGTGCAGCTACGTGCTGCTCTACACCGTGGTGCTCAAGCCGCGCACGCCCCAGAACATCGTGGTGGGGGGAGTGGCTGGGGCGATCCCGCCGCTGGTGGGGGCGGCCGCCGCCACGGGCCACCTGGGCCTGGGCAGCTGGTGGCTGTTCGCCCTGGTGATGGTCTGGACCCCCGCCCACTTCTGGGCCCTGGCCCTGCTGCTCAAGGACGACTACCGCTCGGTGGGGATTCCGATGCTGCCGGTGGTGAAGGGGACGGTGGCCACGGCCCGGGGCATCGCCGCCTACGCCATCGCCACCGTGGTGGTGAGCAGCCTCGGGGCGCTGGTGCTGCCCTCCGGCGGCTTGCTCTACGCCCTGCTGCTGCTGCCCTTCAACGGCCGGCTGCTGCAGATGAGCGGCCGGCTGCTGCAGGCCCCCGACGACCTGCAGCGGGCCAAGGGCCTGTTCCGCTGGTCGATCCTCTATCTCTTCGGCGTCTGCCTGCTGCTGCTGCTGGCGCGGCTGCCCCTCGGCGACCAGCTGGGCCAGCAGGGAGGCCAGCTCCTGGCGCTGATGGCCCCCGGGTTGGGGGGGACTTTCTAAATTGATCTCTTCTTTCGGCTGAGCGGAGTTCCCCGGCGGTGCCAGAAGCGGTGATCGAGCTCCAACAGGTGTCCAAGCGCTACGGCCGTGGCGATCGGGCCGTGACGGCCCTCCAGGAGCTGAACCTCTCGGTGCCCAAGGGCAGCCTCTACGGCCTGCTGGGGCCCAACGGCGCCGGCAAGACCACCAGCCTGCGGATCCTGGCCACCCTGCTGGCCCCCGATGCCGGCAGCGTGCGGGTGGCGGGCCTCGATGCCCTGGCCGATCCCCGCGGTGTGCGCGAGCGCCTCGGCTACGTGGCCCAGGAGGTGGCCCTCGACAAGATCCTCAGCGGCCGCGAACTGCTGCAGCTGCAGGGCTCCCTCTACCACCTGCCCAACGGCGAGCGCGACCGCCGCATTGCCGAACTCAGCGGCCTGCTGGGCATGGAGGACTGGATCGACCGCCGCTGCGGCACCTACTCCGGCGGCATGCGCCGCCGCCTCGACCTGGCGGCCGGACTGCTGCACCGGCCGGCGGTGCTGGTGCTCGATGAGCCCACCGTTGGCCTGGACATCGAGAGCCGCGCGGCGATCTGGCAGGTGCTGCGCCAGCTGCGCGATTCCGGCACCACGGTGCTGCTCAGCAGCCACTACCTGGAGGAGGTGGATGCCCTGGCGGACCGGCTGGCGATCCTCGATGGCGGCCGCGTGATCGCCGAGGGTCGCCCCAGCGAGCTCAAGGCCGCCCTGGGCGGGGATCGGGTCACCCTGCGGGTGCGGGAGTTCAGCGATGAGCCCGAGGCCCTGCGGGTGCAGGCCCTGGTGCAGGGCTGTGAGGGCGTGCGCCAGGTGGTGGTGAACCGCGCCCAGGGCTACTCCCTCAACCTCGTGGTGGAGCACGACGGCGTGATCGAGCAGTTGCGCGGGCAGCTGGCCGAGGCCCAGCTGCCGGTGTTCGCCCTGGCCCAGAGCCGTCCCAGCCTCGATGACGTGTATCTGCAGGCCACCGGCCGCACCCTGATGGACGCCGAGCTGGCCGTGGCTGGCAGCCGCGATCCCAAGGCGGAGCGCAAGCAGGCGATGCGCTGAGTTGTCGCCCGTGGGCCGGCAAGAGCCGGCGCCTGGATCCCCCCGATCGTTCCCCTGCTCCCTCCCCCTGCCATGACCAGCGCCACCCCCACCCTGCTCAGCCCGGTCGCCCCCGCCGAGGCGCCCCGTTCGGCCCTGGCGGAGCTCAGCCAGGAGACCCTGGCCCTCACCAAGCGCCTGTTCCTGCAGCTGGCCCGCCGCCCCTCCACCCTGGTGGCCGGGGTGCTGCAGCCGCTGATCTGGCTGGTGCTGTTCGGGGCGCTCTTCGCCAACGCCCCCGCGGGTCTGCTGCCGGATGGGATGAGCTATGGCCGCTTCCTGGGGGCCGGGGTGATCGTGTTCACCGCCTTCAGCGCGGCCCTCAACGCCGGGCTGCCGCTGATGTTCGATCGGGAGTTCGGCTTCCTCAACCGGCTGCTGGTGGCGCCGCTGCGGGCCCGCAGCTCGATCGTGCTGGCCTCGGTGCTCTACATCACCTCCCTGAGCCTGGTGCAGAGCCTGGCGATCATGGGCACCGCCGCGGCCCTCGGCTATGGCTGGCCCGGTGGCGTCGGCCTGGTGCTGGTGCTGGTGACGCTGCTGCTGCTGGTGTTCGCCGTCACGGCCCTGAGCCTGGGGCTGGCCTTCGCCCTGCCGGGTCACATCGAGCTGATTGCGGTGATCTTCGTGGCCAACCTGCCGCTGCTGTTCGCCAGCACCGCCCTGGCGCCGATTTCCTTCATGCCGGCCTGGCTGGGCTGGCTCGCCGCCCTCAATCCCCTTACCTTCGCGATTGAACCGATCCGTGCCGCCTACGCCGGCCAGTTCTCGCTCTCGGCGGTGGTGCTGGAGGCGCCCTACGGCTCCCTCAGTGCCGCCACCTGTCTGGCGGTGCTGGCGGTGCTGGCGGCGGGCCTGTTCCTGCTGATCCGCCCGCTGCTGGATCGCAAGCTCAGCTGAGCGCCCACCCCCCTGACGGAGCCCGCCCCGTGCGTCCCCCCACTCCCTCGCCCCTGGCCCGCCGAGAGGCCCTGCGGCAGCAGCTGGCCCTGGCCCTGACGCAACGGGATCGGAGCGCCGTGCTGCGCCTCTCGACCCAGTGGGTCCACCGCCACGGCGTGATCTCCCTGGAGCCGCTGATGCTGGATCTGGTGCCGGCCGAGCTGACCTCTGCGCCTGGTGAGGCGTCCACCTCCGAGCTGCTGGCGTGGTGGCGGCAGGTGCTGCACGAGCCGGTGGCCCAGGCTGAACCCCGCCAGGCCCCCGGAGAGGTCAGTCCCGCTCGGGAGCCCGCCGCGCCGGCAGTTCTCACCCTGAGCGCCCCATCTCCGAGCGGCCCATTCCAGAGCGACGCAACACCGAACGGCGCACGTTCGAGCGGCACACCACCGACTGGCGAACTAACGACCGGAGCCCGGGTTCTGCCCTTCCCCCAGGCCTCCGCCCGCCGCCGGCCCGCCCCGGCACCGGCCCATCCCGGTCTCGCCAGCCTGCGGGCCTGGCTGTCCGCGCCTGGGGTCGTGAGTGCCGAGGATCCCGGCGCCGCCGCTATCACCCCCGAGGACCTCGACCGTGCCGCCTGAGCTCGATGCGCGGCTCGCGCCCGCTGCCCTCGCCGGTGGGCTGATCGTGTCGGTGCAGGCGCCGGAGGGTTCGCCCCTGCGTCAGCCGGAGGTGATCGCGGCCATGGCCGAAGCCAGCCTGCGCAATGGCGCCATCGGCGTGCGCCTGGAGAGTCCGGAGCACATCGGCGCCGTGCGGCGGCGCTGCCCCGAGGCCCTGATCGTGGGCCTGTGGAAGCGCACGTTTGCCGACAGCCCCGTGTACATCACGCCGGGCTGGTCGGAGATCCAGGCGGTGTGGGCCGCCGGCGCCGACGTGATCGCCCTGGACGCCACCGAGCGCCCCAGGCCCGCCGGCCAGGATCTGGCCGCGCTGATCGCCCGGGCCACGACTGAACTGGGGGCCCCGCTGATGGCGGATGTGGATTCCGTGGCCAACGGCCTACGGGCCGCCGCCCTGGGCTGCCGCTGGGTGGGCACCACGCTCTACGGCTACACGGAAGCCACCGCCGCCCTCCGGCCGCCGGCCTGGGAGCTGCTGGCTCCGCTGCGGGCCCAGTTGCCCGAGGCTGTGGCCCTGATCTGTGAGGGCGGCATCGCCAGCGCCGACCAGGCCCGCCGGGCCTGCGAGGGGGGCGCCGATGCGGTGGTGGTCGGCACCGCCATCACGGGGGTGGACCTGCAGGTGGCCGCCTACGCCCGGGCCCTGGCACCGCGGGCCTGAACCGCCCGCCGGTAGGGCCCCAGGGGAAACTTTTCTGAACCTGCGTCCAGACTTGGCCGGACAGTGGTCAGACTGTCCCTGTGTCCGGTTCCCGAGAGGAGGTGCAGATGGGCTCCCTGCGTAGGCCCTGGCTGGCCCTGTCTGCCGTTCGACCCGGTGGAGCCGCTGCTGAGGCGCCCCAGAGCGGCGGCCAGCTGCATGCCGCCCTGCCGCTGGTGCTCGGCTCGCTGCTGGTCGCGATGCCCGTGGCCACCCTGCCGGGCCTGCCCGTCGCGGGTCTGCCGCTGGGAGAGGTGCAGGCCCTGAACCGGGAGCTGGGTCGGCTGTGCACCGATCCGCCGCGGCAGGCGCTGAGCGTCTGCCGCATCCACGCCCGCCTGGTGAAGGCCCTCTAGGGACGGGCCCCCCGGCTGGGGCTCACATCATGCCGGGCATGCCCATGCCGCCCATCCCCCCCATCCCGCCGGCCGGCGCCGCGGCGGCCGGTTCCGGCTTGTCGGCGATCACGGCCTCCGTGGTCAGCAGCAGCGAGGCCACCGACACGGCGTCCTGCAGGGCCAGGCGCACCACCTTGGCGGCATCGAGGATGCCGGCGGCCAGCAGGTCTTCGTAGACGCCGGTGGCGGCATTGAAGCCCTTGCCGCTGCGCAGGATCTCCTCGGCCACCACGTCGCCGTCGTGGCCGGCGTTGAGGGCGATCTGCTGGGCCGGTGCCGCCAGGGCCCTCCGCACGATCTCCACCCCCGTGCGCTCATCGCCCACCAGGCCCGCGGCGAGCCCATCCAGCTCGGAGGCCAGCTGCAGCAGGGTGCTGCCGCCGCCGGCCACGATGCCCTCCTCCACGGCGGCGCGGGTGGCGTTGAGGGCATCCTCGATGCGCAGCTTGCGGTTGCGCAGCTCGGTTTCGGTGGGGGCGCCCACCTTGATCACGGCCACGCCGCCGGCCAGCTTGGCGATGCGCTCCTGCAGCTTCTCGCGGTCGTACTCGGAGTCGGTGTCCTCCAGTTCGCGGCGGATGGCGGCCACCCGGTCGGCCACGGCGGCCTGGTGCTCACCGCTGGCCACGAGGGTGGTGCTGTCCTTGGTGATGGTGATGCGACGCACCCGGCCCAGGTCAGCCAGGGTCACCTTGTCGAGGGTCATGGCCCGGTCCTCGGCCACCAGGGTGGCGCCGGTGAGGATGGCGATGTCCTGCAGGGCGGCCTTGCGGCGCTCGCCGAAGGCGGGGGCCCGCACGGCGGCCACCTGCAGCACGCCGCGGTTCTTGTTCACCACCAGGGTGGCCAGGGCCTCGCCCTCCACCTCCTCGGCCAGGATCACCAGGGGCGAACCGCTGCGGGAGACGGCCTCCAGCACCGGCACCAGGTCGTTGATGGCGCTGATCTTGCGGTCGGTGACCAGCAGCAGGGCGTTGTCGAACTCGCAGACCTGGCGGTCGCCGTCGGTCACGAAGTAGGGGGAGCTGTAGCCCCGGTCGAAGGCCATGCCCTCGGTGATCTCCAGCTCGGTGGCCAGGCTGCGGCTCTCCTCCACCGTGATCACGCCGTCGGCGGTCACCTTGGCCATGGCCTCGGCGATCATGCGGCCCACCTCCTCGTCGCCGCCGGAGCTCACCGTGGCCACCTGGCGGATGGCGTCACCGGCCACGGCGCTGGCGCGGGCCTCGATGCCGGCCACCACCCGGGCGGCGGCCTTCTCCATGCCGCGGCGCAGGCCCACCGGGTTGGCGCCGGCGGCCACGTTGCGCAGGCCCTCGCGGGCCAGGGCCTGGGCCAGCACCGTGGCGGTGGTGGTGCCATCGCCCGCCTTGTCCTTGGTCTTGGTGGCGACCTGCAGCAGCAGCTTGGCGCCGATGTTCTCGAAAGGATCCTCGAGCTCGATCTCGCGGGCGATGGTCACGCCGTCGTTGACCACATCGGGGGCGCCGAACTTCTTCTCCAGCACCACGTTGCGGCCCTTGGGCCCGATCGTGACCCGCACCGCATCGGCCAGGCCATTGACGCCCCGCTCGAGGGCGGCGCGGGAGGCATCGGAGAACTTGATCAGCTTGGCCATCGTCTCGGCGGGCTGGGGGCTACTGGGGGCAGCGTCCCACGGCGACCGGGCCCCTGACTGGTGGGGAAAGCCGAATCGGCGGGGGTGGCGGCGGCCGGGCAAGGGCGGCGCCGACCGCCTTGGCGTGAACAGCCGTTGCGTGGATAGCAGTGGCGTGGACAGCCGTGGCGCGGGCAGCGCTGCTCCCCGGGGCCGGGCCCGATAGGGTGCCGGCCATGGAGGACATCCTCACCGACAACCTGGCCGATGCCCTGGGCGGACCCCTCAGCGAGGCCCTCGCCAACCCCGTGGGCGGCAGCAATGCCATCGCCTTCCTGGTGATCGCCAGCTTCGGGGCGGGGATGGCCCTGATCTATGTGCCGCTGCGGCTGTTCCTCACGATCACGGCCCGCAGCCGGCGCCTGAAGCTGCTGCAGCGCATCCGCCGGCTGCGGGAGGAGCTCACCCAGCCCCTGGAGACCTGAAGCGGCCCTACGCCGCTCCGTGCAGCCCTCAGCGCATCACCATGCCGCCATCCACCTGCAGCACCTGGCCTGTCATGTAGGCGGCGGCGGGATCGGCGGCGAGGAAGCGCACGGCGCTCGCCACTTCCGCCGGCTGGCCCATGCGGCCCAGGGGGATCGCCTTGAGGATCGGCTCCTTGTCGAGCTCGGCGGTCATGTCGCTCTCGATGAAGCCGGGGGCCACGGCATTCACGGTGACGCCGCGGCTGGCGAACTCGGCGGCGCTGCTGCGGGTGAGGCCGATCAGGCCGGCCTTGGCGGCGCTGTAGTTGGCCTGGCCCGGGTTGCCCATCAGGCCCACCACCGAGGTGATGTTGATGATGCGGCCGCTGCGGGCCTTCAGCATGGTGCGGCTCACGGCGCGGGTGCAGAGGAACACGCCGGTGAGGTTGAGGTCGAGCACGCTCTGCCAGTCGGCCGTCTTCATGCGCATCAGCAGGCCGTCGCGGGTGATGCCGGCGTTGTTCACCAGCACGTCGAGGCGGCCCTCCTTCTCCAGCACCGCCTTCACCATCGCCTCCACCTGCTCCTCCTCGGCCACGTTGGCCTGGTGGGCCCAGGCCTGGCCGCCGGCCGCCTGGATCTCAGCCACCACCGCCTCGGCGGCGCCGGGGGAGCTGGCGTAGTTCACCACCACCGTGGCGCCGGCGGCGGCCAGTTCCCGGGCGATGGCGGCCCCGATGCCCCGGCTGGCGCCGGTCACCAGGGCGACCTGACCGGCGAGGGGGGCGGCGTGGGCCATGGGGCTGGGGGCGGAGCGTGCGCCCGCGAGCGTAGGCCGCGACTGGCGGTCGCCCCGCTGGCCGCCGTCCGGCCCCGCCAGCGCTCAGGCCTGCATGCTCTCCACGCCGGCCAGGGCCTCGCCCAGCAGCTCCCCGAAGCGCTCCAGCTGCTCGGAGCTGCCCAGCACGATCAGCAGCTGGCCCGGGCCGAGGCGCACGTCGCCGCCGGGGTTGGCGATCAGGGCCGGCTCATGGGCCTTGTAGGGGTTGCTCAGCAGCGACGGGGGGGTGCGGATCGCCAGCACCAGGGCGCCGCTGCGGCGACCGAGCTGCAGCTCCGCCAGGCTGCGGCCGTTTAGGGCCCCCAGCCGGGCCGGGTCGCGGCTGAGCTGGAACTCCTCCACCTCGCAGTCGGAGCCGGTCAGCAGCTCCATGAAGTTCACCGCCAGGGGCCGCAGCGCCGTGGCGGCCATGGTGCGGCCGCCCGCCACGTAGGGGCTCACCACCTGGTCGGCCCCGGCCAGCCGCAGCTTGCCCTCGGCCTCGGCGCTGTCGGCCCGGGCAATCAGGCGGCAGCGGGGCGCCAGGCCCCGGGCGCTCAGGGTCACGTAGAGGTTGGCGGCGTTGCTGGGCAGGGCCGCCACCAGGGCCCGGCAGTGGTGGATCCCCGACTCCTGCAGGGTCTCGTCGAGGGTGGCATCGGCCTGCAGCACCGTGAGGCCCCGCTGCTGGGCCTCGGCCACCCGCTCGGGGGCCATCTCCACGATCAGCAGGGGCACGTCCTCGGCGCAAAGCTGCTCGGCGATCTCGCGGCCGATGCGGCCATAGCCGCAGAGGATCACGTGGTTGTGCATGTGCTGCAGCTGCTGGCGGTAGCGGCGTTCCCGCAGGCGACGGAAGTAGCCGGAGTTGGCCAATTCCAGCAGGCTCTGGATGGTCAGCTGCACCACCACCAGGCCGCCCACGATCATCAGCGCCGTGACCAGGCGGCCCGAAGTGGTGAGCGGCGCCGTGCGCTCGTCGCTGAACCCCAGGGTGCTGAGGGTGATCAGCACCATCCAGTAGCAGTCGCCCCAGTCCCAGCCCTCGGTGATCCGGTAGGCGCCCGCGCCCAGGTTCACCAGCGACGTCAGCGCCAGCAGGGGGACGGCCCAGGGGCGGCCCCGCAGCAGGGCCCAGCCCCTCCCCAGGGGCCGCCGCCGCGCCTGGCCTTTGCCCCGGCGGAAGCGTCGCCCCAGGGGCCTCGGACTGGGTCGCTGGAGGTTGGAGCGCGGCGCGCTCATCCGAGCCCGAGGGCCCGCAGCACATCCGCCACCGCCAGCTCGCTCAGGCCGCCGCCCAGACCCTGCACCCCCTCACGGCCGGGCAGGCTGGCCGGATCGCGGCCCAGGGCCACCAGGGGGGTGCCGCTGAGCAGGGCCAGCTCCGTGGTGACCGGATCGCTGCTCAGCACCACATCGCTGCTGGCCACCTGGGCGGCGCGCTCCACCAGCGGGCCCGCGCCGGCCCGCAGCAGCCGCACGTCCGCGAGTTTGGCGCGCACCTGGCCGCCGAGCTGCTCCCATTGGGCGGCGGGCCAATCGTTGCTGCCACCGCCCGGCGCCAGCAGCAGGGCCGGACCCTGGCCGGCCGGCAGGGCCGCGGCGGCCTGCTCCAGGGCGGCCTTGGGCAGGCTGAGCCGGAAGGCGGTGGCATCCAGTTCCAGCCCCATGGCCCGCAGGTAGGGGGCGAAGGCCTGCTGGGGCCAGCCCGGCTCCGGCGTCACGGTGGCGGTGGCGGAGAAGCCGCCGGTTGCCACCCGGGTGGGGATGTGGCTCATCGAGAGCATCAGATCCACCTGGCGACCGCGGGCCAGGCTGATGCAGGCCTGGAAGTCGGGCTCGCGCACGTTGCCCAGCAGGTTGGCCCAGTCCGCCAGGGTGGGGCCGCCATCGAACCCGAAGGGGATCACCTTCTCCACCGCCGGCAGCAGCTTCCAGGCCGGTGCGGCCTCGGGGGCGCAGGCCACCTGCACCTGGGCCCCCAGCCGTGCGGCCACGGTGGCCGCCGCCGGGATCGCCTGAAGCTGGGAGTCGATGCCGCCCGGGAGCAGGAACAGAACGCGCATGGCGGCGGGCGGGCAGGCGGATCGCCGGCTGATTGTATGGATCACCTTGTATGACGCACCAACGTCATCACCCCTTGGAGACCGACTACTTGTGCATTTGCTGATCGCCGCCGCCGGCAGCGGCCGCCGCATGGGGGCCGAGCGCAACAAGCTGCTGCTCACGGTGGCGGGCCGGCCGGTGCTGGCCTGGACCCTGGACGCGGCCCTGGCCTGCCCGCTGATCCAGTGGATCGGCATCGTTGGCCAGCCCGTGGATGCGCTGGAGATCCAGGCCCTGGTGGCGGCCGCCCAGCCGGATCGGCCGGTGGTGTGGATCGAGGGGGGCGACACCCGCCAGGCCTCGGTGAGCAACGGCCTGGCGGCCCTGCCGGCGGACGCGACGGCGGTGCTGATCCACGACGGTGCGCGCTGCCTGGTGGATCCGGCCCTGATCGCCCGCTGCGCCGAGGCCGCGGCGGCGGGGGAGGCCGTGATCGCCGCCGCCCCGGTGACCGACACGATCAAGCGGGTGGACGGTGCCGGTCTGATTCAGGAGACCCCCGACCGCTCCCTGCTCTGGGGCGCCCAGACCCCCCAGGGCTTCCCGGTGGAGCAGCTGCGCCGCGCCCACGCCCGCGCCGAGGCCGAGGGCTGGAGCGTCACCGACGACGCCTCGCTGTTCGAGCGGCTGGGCTGGCCGGTGCGGGTGATCGAGGCGACCCCCGCCAACATCAAGATCACCACCCCCTTCGACCTCACGGTCGCCGAGGCGGTGCTGGCGGCACGAGGCTGAGCAGGCCGCGGTGGGCATCCAGCCGGGCCCGGGCCCCCACCGGCAGGGCGGCATTGCCCGGCCGGTGGCCCATGGGCAGGCCCGCCAGCACGGGGATGCCGAGGTCGGCGCTGCGCTCCCGCAGCACCTGCTCGCAGCTGAAGCGCTGCCCGCGGCGTTCCGCGGCCTTGGCCCCGGCGCCGCCAGCCTCGTCCTCCTCGTCCTCGTCCTCGTCGCAGCCGCTGAAGCTGCCGAAGCCGATCGCCGCCAGCTGCTGCAGGGCGCCCGCCAGGCGCCAGTGGGTGAGCATCCGCTCGATCCGGTAGGGGGCCTCGCCCACGTCCTCCAGCACCAGCACCGCCCCGCGCAGCTCCGGCAGGTGGGCGGTGCCCAGCAGGTGGGTGGCCACCGTGAGATTGCCCACCAGCAGGGGGCCCTCCACCACGCCGGCGCCGGGACCCCGGCTCCAGACCTCGCCGGTCAGCGGCTCGAGGGGCTCGCCGAACAGCAGGCGCCGCAGCCGCTCCTGGCTCCAGGCCGGCTCCGCCGCCAGGGTGGTGAGCAGGGGGCCGTGGATCCCGCCGGTCAGCCCGCGGGCCCAGCGGGACCAGAGCAGGGAGGTCACATCCGAGAAGCCCAGCAGCCAGCCGGCCGGCTGCTGCAGGGGCTGCTCCAGCAGCCGCGCCGCGCCCCAGCCGCCGCGCACGCAGGCGGTGAGCGGGGCGGCCGCCGCTGCTTCGAGGTCGGCGCGGCGCTCCGGATCGCCTCCGGCCAGGTAGCCCCAGCGCCGTAGCGGGCTGGGGTGGGGCTCCACCACCAGGCCCCAGCTCGCCAGCACGGCGCTGCCGGCCTCCAGCCGCTCGGTGTCGTCGAGGGCGGAGCTGGCGGCCGCCAGCCGCACGCGATCGCCGGGGCGCAGCGGCGCCGGCCAGTCCTGGGGGTTGCTGGGCACCGCCGAGGGCCGGCTGCCGGGGTCCGTCATGGAAGCCGGCCGACCACGAGGGCCAGCAGCAGCAGGCCCCCCAGCCACACCTGGTGGCGGAAGTGCAGGCCGTAGGCCGAGCGGGGCAGGTCCGGCCGGCGCAGGCGCCAGGCCTCCCGCAGCATGCCGCCGGCGGCCAGCAGCCCCAGGGGCCAGAACGCTGGGCCCAGCCCCTGCAGGGCCGCGGCCAGGGCCAGCAGCAGGGCCGTGGCGCCGTAGCAGAGGGCCACGGCGGCGGGGGCGCGCTCGCCCAGGCTGAGGGCACTGCTGCGCACCCCCAGCTGCCGGTCGTCCTCCCGGTCGCTCATGGCGTACACCGTGTCGAAGCCGAAGGTCCACAGCAGGCAGGCCAGCCAGGTGCAGGCCAGGGGCCAGCCCCCCGCCAGCGAACCGCTGGCGGCGGCCCAGGGGATCAGCACCGCGAAGCCCCAGCACAGGGCCAGCACCGCCTGGGGGTAGGCGAACCAGCGCTTGGCGGAGGGGTAGAGCAGCACCGGCGGCAGGGTGGCCAGGGCCAGGGCCAGGCACAGGCCCCGGCTGGCGGGCGGCAGGCCCCAGAGCACCACCGCCAGGGCCGCCAGCAGGCAGAGCAGCAGCAGCACCAGGGCCCCGGCCACGCCGATGCGGCCGCTGGCCAGGGGGCGCTGGCGGGTGCGCTCCACCTGGGGGTCGATGCGCCGGTCCCAGAGGTCGTTGGCCACGCAGCCGGCGCCGCTGACCGCCAGCCCCCCCAGCACGATCCAGCCCACCAGGGGGGCCGGCGGCGGGGCGCCGGGCTGCAGCCACAGGCTCCAGCCGGCCGGGATCAGCAGGATCAGGCGGCCACTGGGCTTGTCCCAGCGCAGCAGACCCAGCCAGGCCCGGAGCAGGCCGCCCGGGCCGGCGGTGGCGGGTGCTGGGGCGGAGGCCACGGGCGGGCGGATGGAGGCGTCGTGGCCGGCACCCTAGGGCGGTCGGCTGCGGGCGGAGCCCCAGGCCCTCGCGCCGCGGGCTCCATCGGGCGGCGCCCCGCCCTGGGGGCCTTGGGGCCTGTGCCCCGGCCCCCAGGCCCGCCAGGGCCTACGCCTCGCGGCGGAGGCCCCACCCAGCAGTGGCAAAGTGGGCGCCACCGCCGCGTGGTTGGCCGCGTGACCGTCACCCCCAGCAGCGCCGCGCCGGCCAACGGCCAGCGCCCCGTGGCCGCCATCGACATCGGCACCAACTCCATTCACCTGCTGGTGGCGGCGGTGGATCCGGAGCTGCGCAGCTTCTCGGTGGTGCTCACCGAGAAATCGGCCACCCGCCTGGGGGAGCGCGATCCCGAAACGGGCGACCTCAGCCCCGAGGCGATCGAGCGGGCCTTCATCACCCTGCGTCACTGCCGCGAGCTGGCCGCCAGCCACGGCGTGGACCTCGGCGACATCCTCACCGCCGCCACCAGCGCCGTGCGCGAGGCGCCCAACGGCCGCGAGTTCCTGCAGTCGGTGCAGGAGCAGCTGGGCCTGGAGGTGGACCTGATCAGCGGCCCGGAGGAGGCGCGGCTGATCTACCTCGGCGTGCTGTCCGGTATGGCCTTCGGCGAGCAGCCCCACCTGATCCTCGACATCGGCGGCGGGTCCACCGAGCTGATCCTGGCGGATGGGCGTGACGCCCGCGCCCTGACCAGCACCCGCGTGGGGGCGGTGCGGCTGCAGCGGGATTTCGTCAGCGAGGACCCGCTGTCGCCCAAGCGCCGCCAGTTCCTGCGGGCCTTCATCCAGGGCTCCCTGGAGCCCGCCGTGCTCAAGGTGAAGGAGCGGCTGGAGCCGGGGGAGGTGCCGGTGATGGTGGGCACTAGCGGCACGGCCATGGCCGTCGCCGCCATGGCGGCCGCCGAGGATCCGCGGCCGCCGCTGCGGATGCAGGGTTACCGGCTCAGCCGCGAGCGGCTTGATGGCCTGGTGGCGCGCCTGCTGGAGATGACGCCCGACCAGCGCAGGGCCCATCCGGCCCTCAACGAGCGGCGGGCCGAGATCATCGTGCCCGGCGCTCTAGTGCTGCAGACCGCCATGGCCATGCTCGGGGCCCGGGAGCTGGTGATCAGCGAACGGGCCCTGCGCGAGGGCCTGATCGTCGACTGGATGCTGCGCAAGGGGCTGATCGTCGACCGCTTCGCCTTCCAGAGCAGCATCCGCCAGCGCACGGTGCTGCACCAGGTGCAGCGCTACGGCGTGGACCAGACCCGGGCCGAACGGGTGGCCGGCTACGCCCTCAGCCTCTACAGCCAGACCCGCGGGATCCTCCACCACGACGACGGCAGCGGCCGCCAGCTGCTCTGGGCCGCGGCGATGCTGCACAGCTGCGGCCAGCACATCAACCTCAGCGCCTACCACAAGCACAGCTGGTATCTGATCCGCCACGGCGACCTGCTCGGCTACGCCGAGAGCGAGCACCTGATGGTGGCCGCCATTGCCCGCTACCACCGCCGCAGCCTGCCCAAGAAGCGCCACGAGGCCTGGCAGCTGATCGAGGCCCGCGAGCAGCGGCGCACCGTGGCGGAGCTGGCGCTGCTGCTGCGCCTGGCCGTCGCCCTCGATCGCCGCCCCCAGGCCACCGTGGCCGGCATCCAGGTGCGGCCGGAGGGCGACCACGGTCTGCTGATCCGCCTGGAGCCGATGACGGCCGACGCCGACCTCAGCCTGGAGCGCTGGAGCCTGCAGGCCTGTGCCCCCGTGGTGCGCGAGGCCGTGGGGGTGGAGCTCAGGGTCGCGGAGCCGGCGCTGCCGTCCCGGCGGGCCTGAAGCTCCACCAGCGGATCTGTTCAATGGGCCCCAGGACCCGGGCCGGGCCGGCCCCCACGCGGGCGGTCACCAGGTCGGGCCGGCCGGCTCGCACCTCCAGCCCCCGGCCCAGGGGGAAGCTCCGCTCACCCCGGACGGTGCCCTCAAACAGCGTGGTGCCATCGGCCGAGCGCACCGCCAGCCAGCTGGGTTCGGCGCTGCGCAGCACCAGCTCCGTGGCGCTGCTGGCGGTGGCTGTCGCGCCCTCCGGGAGTCCTGCGGCCGTCGGGGCCGGGCGGGTTGGTTCCCCGGTGCTGGCGGTCTGGGCCTGGGGGTTGGCCGGGCTGTCACCGGCCCGCCGGAGGGTCCACCAGCCGGCGGCGGCCAGGGCCGCCACCAGGGCGGTGGCCGTCAGCAGAGCCAGGGCCTGGGGCCGGGGCCCGGCTCCCCCCCGCCCCTGCCCTGCTCGCCGCTGGCCTGGCGGCAGGGCCTGAGCCCAGCGGCGCCCCTCGGGGGCCTGGCGGCTGCGGGCCTCGCCCCCGCCAGAGCGGGGCAGGGGAGCGGCCCGCTGCGGTGCCTCCAGCGCCCGCAGCGGCTCCACCAGGGGGGCCACATCGAGGCCCAGGCTGGAGGCGACCCGGCGGGCCTGGGCGATCACGAACACCGGTTCCGGCAGGCGACTGCGGTCAGCGGTCTCCAGGGCCTCCAGCTGCTCCACGCCCATGTGCAGCTGGCCGGCCAGGGTGGCGCGATCCAGGCCCCGGGCCTGGCGGGCCTCCAGCAGGCTGGTGCCGAGCTGAACCAGCGGGTCGCCGGCCTGCTGGCGTTCGCTGCCCGGCTCCGCGTCTGCACCCGGTGGGGCGGCAGCGGTGTTCGGCGGGGCTGGATCGCCTGCACGCATGGGCACTCCCCGGCCGCGGCCGCATCGACAATGGCCGCATTGTCACGTGAAATCCCCACCTGTGCAGCACCCGGGGCTGCGCCGGTGCGCCGGCACCCCTGAAAAGCAAGAAAGCCCCTGCAGCGCAGGGGCTTTGAATGGGCGATACTGGATTCGAACCAGTGACCCCTTCCGTGTGAAGGAAGTGCGCTACCGCTGTGCTAATCGCCCGCACCCCCAGACTTTAGAACATCGGGGTTCCGGCCCTGGCGGAGTCCCTGGGGCCGGGCCGGCCGGTTAGGCCGCGCCGCCCCGGAACAGGTGGTGGTGGCTGGCCGAGTAGAGCTTCGAGCGCGCCTCCCCGGGCGCCGCCAGCGCCGGACTGACGATGTAGAGGGTGGTGCGGATCAGCTGGCGCTCCTGGCTCACCGCCGCCATGGCGCTGAGGGGCACCACGCTCAGCCACTGGTCGGGCCAGCTCACCCGATAGCCGATGGCCACGGGCGTGTCGGCGGGGTAGTGGCGCAGCAGCTCGGCCTGGACCTCCTCCACATGCCGGGCACTGAGATAGAGGCACAGGGAGGCCCCCAGGGCGGCCAGGTGGGCGATCGATTCGCGCTCCGGCACGCCGGTGCGGCCACCGGCCCGGCTGAGCACGATCGTCTGAACCAGACCCGGAATGGTCAGCTCGCTGCTGAGGGCAGCGGCGGTGGCCTGGTAGGCACTCAGGCCCGGCACCACCTCCACGGCGATGTCCGCATCGGCCAGTCGGCAGAGCTGTTCGTTGAGGGCGCTGTAGAGGGCTGTGTCGCCATCGTGCAGCCGCACCACCCGCTTGCCGGCCTGGGCCCTCGCGATGATCACGGCCATCAGCTCCTCAAGGGTGAGGGTGCTGGTGCGCAGCCGCTCGCAGTCCGGCGGCGCCAGGGCGGCGATCTGGGGATTCACCAGGGAATCGGTCCACACCAGCACCTCCGCCGTCTCGACCGCCCGCAGGGCCCGCTGGGTCATGAGGTCGGGGGCGCCGGGGCCGGCCCCGACGATCCAGACCTTGCCGCGGCTCGCGGCCTCCTGGCCCGCACCGTCCGGGCGGTTGGGGCTGTCAGCTGGACCGCCCGCGGCGCCGTTGCCGGCGGGGTGGGTGTTGCTCGGGCTGGCGCTCAAGGGGTTGCTCCGCCGTTGGGATTGGCACTGGCCACGCCGCTGGGATCGGGCAGGGCGCGGCCGCGGCCGTAGAGCCACCACAGGCCCAGGCCACCGGCGGCGATCAGCAGCAGGCTCACCAGCTGGGCCATGCGCAGCCCGCCCTCACAGAAGGGGGGCAACCCCACCAGGCAGAGCGGATCGATGCGCAGCCCCTCGATCCACACCCGACCCGTGCTGTAGCTGAGCAGGTAGACGCAGCTGAGGGCACCGGCCGGCAGCTGGATCCTGCCCCGTTGCCCGAGGCCGAACAGCAGGAGCAGAAGGGCGAACACCCCCAGGTTCCACAGCGACTCGTAGAGGAAGGTGGGGTGGAAGCCGCTCTGGTCGAGGAACTCCACCGGCCGGTTGGCGAAGGGGATGGTGAGCTTCCAGGGCAGGTCGGTGGGCAGACCGAAGGCCTCGGAGTTGAAGAAGTTGCCCCAGCGGCCGATCGCCTGACCCAGGGCCACCGAGGGCACCAGCACATCCAGCAGGGTCCAGAAGGGGATCCGGCGCCAGCGGGTGTAGAGGATCAGGGCCAGGGTGCCGCCGATCAGGGCGCCGTGGATGGCGATGCCGCCGCGCCAGATCGCCAGGGCATCCAGCCAGTTCAGCTGGTACTGGCGCCACTCGAAGGCCACGTAGTAGAGGCGGGCACCCACCACGGCGGCCAGCACCAGGATCGGCAGCAGGTCGGCGATCACCGCCGGATCGATGCCCCGGCGCTGGCCCAGGCGGGTGGCCACCAGCAGCCCGAGCAGCACCGCCAGGGCGATCAGCAGGCCATACCAGCGCAGGGAAAAGGGCCCCAGCTGGAACAGCAGGGGCCCGGGGGAGGTGAAGGTCCCGACCAGAGCCGGGACCGCAGCCAGGGTGTGGGGCATCAGATGCCTTCGGCGGCCTGCACTTTCTCCACCTGGCGCTTCTTGAGCACCAGCATGATCTGGGCCACCACGATGCTGGCGAAGAAGGCCAGCAGGCCATAGATGCGAACGGGGTTCTGCAGCACCACCTCGGCATCCAGCTGGCCGAAGCCACCCACGTTGGGGTCGTTGGTGAGGGGCGCACCGGCGCTGACGCTCTCGCCCGCCTGGACGATCACGCTGGGGCCGGCGGGGATCACGTCGCTGACGCTGTTGCCGTCGGCGGTCTGGATGACCACCACGGAGCCGCCGTTCTCGCCGGCGTCCACGGACTGGACGGTGCCGGCCACAGAGGCGTTGAACACGCCGTTGTTGCTCTTCTCGCCGGTGGGGTACACCTGGCCGCGGCCGCGGTTGCCGCCCACGTGCAGCTGGTACTTGCCGAAGTGGATGGCGCTGTCGGTGGCGGGATCAGGCGAAAGGATCGGGAAGACGATCGTCTGGTGCTGGTCGCCGGGCAGGGGGCCCACCAGCAGGATGTTGGGGTCGTTGTCGCTCCACTGGGTCACGTAGACGCCGGCGGTCTCCTCCTTGAGTTCCTCGCTGAGGCGATCGGCAGGGGCCAGCTTGAAGCCGTCGGGCAGCATCACCACGGCGCCCACGTTCAGGCCGGTGCGGCTGCCGTCGCCGGCCACCTGCTGCACGCTGGTGTCGTAGGGGATCTCCACTTCCACCTTGAACACCTCATCGGGGAACACGGCCTGGGGCAGTTCCACGTGGGTGGGTTTCTTGGCCAGGTGGCAGTTGGCGCAGGCCAGCTTGCCGGTGGCTTCGCGGGGGGTGGCGTAGTTCTGCTGGGCCCAGAAGGGGTAGGCCCAGCTGGCCTGGGGAGCCGCGAAGACGGCTCCGAGCACGAGCAGGGAGCTCAGCAGCAGTTGGAGGGAACGGCGCATGGGGCGGTCGGGGCGAGACGGGGACGGGGGGGAGGAGATCAGGCCCACCAGGGCTTCTCGCCGGTGCGGAAATCGGTTTCGGTCCACTGGCTGAGGAACACGTTGTCGCTCTCGACGGACACGTGGGCCAGGGCCAGGGAGAGGGGAGCAGGACCGCGCACCACCTTGCCGGTGGCGTCGTACTGGGAGCCGTGGCAGGGGCACATGAACTTGTTGGCGCCCTCGTTCCAGGGCACCACGCAGCCCAGGTGGGTGCAGATGGCGTTGATGCCGTAGCTGCCAATGGCATCGGCGCCCTCCACCACCAGATAGGTGGGGTCGCCCTTGAGGCCCTGCACCAGGCTGCGGTCGCCCTCCTTGTGGGTGCTGAGCCAGCCGCTGGCGGTCACCGCATTGCCGGCCGCATCCTTGGCGGTGGTGCCGCCGCCGCCGCCGGCGGCCTTGGGGGGGATGAAGTAGCTCACCACCGGATAGAGGGCACCCAGCGCCACGCCGGTGACCGACCCGAAGGTCAGCAGATTCATGAACTGCCGACGACCCATTCCGGGCACATCACCGCTGGACGAGGACGCTGGAATCTGGGTCATACGGGGCGGCTGGGGGTGGCCACTGCAACGTGGCGCCCATTATGAACCTTGCCCTCACCCGCCCGGCCCGGCGCCACCGGGCCCCGCCGTCAGCCTGCAACATGCTGTTGCGAGCCCCTTGCGCTCCACCGCAAGCCAGCCTTGTTCTTCGCTCCCGAATCCGGTCCCGCTCCCGGCGATGCCGCTCCCCTCAGTGCCCCTGAGGTGCTCGAGCTGCTGCGCAGCCGCTGGCAGGCCTCCTACGACCTGCAGCTGATCGTGCGGCGCGGCCGCCTCTACCTGCAGGTGATGTGGGCCTACCTGGAGCAGCAGTCGTTTCCGATGACCGCCGAGGCCTACGCCGAGCGGCTGGAGGAGCTGGTGGGGCAGCTCAATGGCCTGGGGGTAGCGGCCCAGGTGCGCCAGTGGCTCACCACCACCAGCGATCGCCCGCGGCTGGGCAAGGCCATGACCCTGGCGCTGGAGCTGCCCGAGGGCCGGGCCTCTGAATTCCTGATCTAGCCCTGGGCCGCCGCGGCCGGATCCCCGCGCGGCCCAGCGTTCAGCTGGCCGCAGCTGGGCGCAGGCCCCCGGCCAGGGCCGCCAGGGCCACGCCCACCAGATAGAGGGCGGTGATGGCCCCGGTGAGCAGCAGCATCGTCACCGGGTCGGTGGAGGGGGTGAGCACGGCCCCCGCCAGGGCGGCCACCAGCACCACCCAGCGCCAGGCCCGCAGCATCGTGGGGGCGCTCACCACCCCCAGGGCCGCCAGCAGCAGCTGCAGCACCGGCAGCTGGAAGGCCAGGGCCGTCGCCACCATCAGCAGCAGCACGAAGTCGAGGTAGCGCTCGATCGACCACAGCGGCTCCACCACATCGGCGCCGTAGCTGACCAGGAAGCGCAGGGCCGCCGGCACCAGGGCCCACCAGGCGAAGGCCAGCCCGGCCGCGAACAGCAGGGCGGAGCCCGCCACCGCCGGCGCCACCAGCCGCCGCTCACGCCGGGTGAGGCCCGGCAGCACGAAGCCCAGGCCCTCGTAGAGCACCCAGGGCAGGGCCAGGCTGAGGCCGGCATAGCCCGCCACCTTCAGCGACACGAACAGAAATTCGCCCGGGGCCAGCTGCAGGAAGCGGATGCCCTGGGCGGGCACCTCCAGCAGCCGTACCAGCGGCCGCACCAGCACCAGGCAGCCCGCCGCCGCCAGCACCACCGCCAGCAGGCTGCGCAGCACCCGGCGCCGCAGTTCCTCCAGGTGATCCACCAGGCTCATCTCCACCTCGCCCGGGAAGTCATCCGGGCCCAGTGGTTGCGCCGCCTGGAGGGGCTGGTCCGCCGCAGGCGGCGGGATCCGGATCGGGGCCGGGGCGCTGACCGGGGCCGGCGGGGTGTCGGGCTTGGCTGGACTGTCGGTGTCGCTCATGGCTCTGGATCCCGCCCGAGGCTAGGGACTGCCCCCAGCAGGGCCAGGGCCCGGCCCGGCTCCGCCCACAGCACCGTGCCGCCCCGGTGGCGCACGGTGCCCGCCGCGGCGCCGGGAATGCGCTGCAGCTCGTCGGTGGGCACCATCACCACCGCCACCCGGGCATTGCCGCGGGCGCGGCTGAAGTGGGCGGCCAGGGCGGCGGCGTCCTCCAGGTCGGCGTCGCCGGCGGGGGCCTCGGAGCCCTTGAGCACCACGTGGCTGCCGGGGCATTCCTGGGCGTGGAACCAGAGGTCGCCGCGGCGGGCCTGGCGCAGGCTGATCCACTCGTTCTGGCGGTGGTTGCGGCCCACCTGCAGCCGCAGGCCGCCGCCGCTGCGCAGCTCCAGGGGCTGGGGCTCACCGCCGCTGCGCTGGGCCCGCCGCGCGCGCCGGCCGCCCCGCCGCCCCGCCAGCAGCTCCTGGCATTCCTCCTCCAGGGCATCGAGCTGCCGCTCGAGTTCCGCCCCGTCGTGGCCTGGATCCGCCGCCAGGTCGACCCCCAGCTGGTCGAGGTAGGTGAGGCTGGCCTCCAGCTGGGCCAGGCGCTGGTCGTGCTGATCCAGGCGGGGCGTGATCGCGGCCACCGAGCGGCGCAGCTTGCGGGCGCGCCGGTAGAGGCGCTGGGCCTCGTCGATCTGCTCCCGGTTCGGTGCCGCCAGGCAGAGCAGGGCATCGGCCTGCCGCTGCAGGGCGTCGCTGTTCTCCACCTGATCCAGCAGGCTCTGCTGCTGCTGCCGCTGCTGCCGTTCGCGCTCCAGGGCCTGGCCCAGCTGCTGGCCCAGGCTGTGCAGCCGCTGGCGCCGCTGGCGGCCGCCCAGCTGCTGGCGGTGGTAGGCCGCCAGGAACGCATTGATGCCAGCGGCCGGCGAGGCGGCTGAGGTGGCGGCTGACGGGCTGGCGGGCGTCGGGGGCCGCTCGGGTGCGGTGGTCGCGTCCGGGTCGGGCCAGCAGCGGTAGGCGGTGGCCCCGCCGGCCGCGACGGCGAACGCCTCGGCGTCCAGGGCGCTGAGCCAGGCCCGCCAGCGCCGCCAGAGTCCCTGCCACTCCTCCGGGGTGAGGCTGTCCACCGGGCGCGCCAGCAGCGCCGCGGCCTCGGGCTGGCGGTCGCCGGCCAGCTGCAGGGCCAGGGCCGGGCTGACGCCCTGGTAGCTGTCCAGCAGGGCCCGCTTCAGGGTCAGCGGCAGTAGCTGCAGCTGGGCCTGCCAGTGCTCAAAGCTCTCCCCCAGGCTCGGCAGCCGGCCCGCCGGCGCTGGTGGCGGTGTGTAGGCGTCGCCGGTGCCGATCGGCCGCAGCCGCGACTGGCGCTCGCGCACCTGGCGGGCGGCCGCCACCACCCGGCGGTCCTCGTCGAGCAGGAAGAGGTTGCTGTGGCGTCCCATCAGCTCCACCACCAGGGTCCGCTGGATCGGTTCCCCGGGGCGGGGCGCGAAGCCCAGCTCCACCACCCGCTCCCAGCCGGGTTGCCGCAGCTCCACCAGCGCCAGGCCCCCGAGGCCGTGCTGCAGCTGTTGGGCCAGGGTGCTGCCGTCGCCGCCCCGGGCGGGCGGATCGATCGCCAGCAGCCGCGGCGCCTCCGCCAGCCAGCTCAGCTCCAGCCAGGGGCGCCCCGCCAGGCTGCGGAAGCCGAGCTGCAGGGTGTGGGCATCGCTCTGCTGGGCCTTTTCAAAGCGGCTGGGCACCAGCAGGGGCCGCAGTTCGGCCAGCACCGCCCGCAGGGCGGTGAGGTCCATGGCCTGGAGGGTCGGCGGGGCCATGGGGCGGGGTGAAGCCACACCTACTCTGCAGGCCCATGGTTGGCGCAGCGATGGCGACCTCCGCGGCGGCCCCCGCCGGCAGGCTCTTTCTGATCACCGGCCCCAGCGGCGTGGGCAAGGGCACCCTGGTGGCGGCCCTGCTGCAGCGCCACCCGCAGATCTGGCTGTCGATCTCGGCCACCACCCGCGCGCCCCGCAGCGGCGAGGTGGAGGGCCAGCACTACTTCTTCCTGAGCCGCGAGGGCTTCGAGGCCACCGTGGCCGCCGGTGGCCTGCTCGAGTGGGCGGAGTTCGCCGGCAATGCCTACGGCACGCCAAGGCAGCCGGTGGAGCAGCACCTGGCCGAGGGCCGGCCGGTGCTGCTGGAGATCGAGCTGGAAGGCGCCCGCCAGGTGCGGCGCAGCTTTCCCGCCGGTTTCCAGATCTTCGTGAAGCCACCGTCGTTCGAGGAGCTGGAGCGGCGCATCCGCGGCCGCGGCACCGACAGCGAGGAGGCCATTGCCCGCCGGCTGGAGCGGGCCCGGGTGGAGCTGACGGCCGAGGCCGAGTTCGATGCCGTGCTGGTGAATGCCGATCTGGATCAGGCGCTGCTGGAACTGGAGCAGCTGATGGGGCTCGGCCGCTGAGGGGCCCTGGCGGCCGCCGCCGGGCAGGGAGCTAGGCGGTGGCGGCAGCGCCATCCCGCTGAGCCAACCAGGCTGGCCGCAGGGGGGAGGCGCACAAAAAAGCGGCCCCTGGGGGCCGCTTCGATGGCTTCGGATGGGAGCTGTCTTCAGAGGGGGTGGAAGAGCAGGTCGGGGAAGAAGCGGTTGAACTCGATCAGGATGCCGGCGGTGAGCGTGAACCAGATCGCGGCGAAGACCGGCGCGGTGGTGAGGAATTTCTTCATCGAATCAGACCCTGGTGGATGGAAGGAGATCCGCTGAATCAGCGGGGGGAGACGGTGACCTTGCTGTCGGCTTCGGTCAGCTTGCCGCCGGTCAATTCGCCGAAGGCGGCCAGGGGCCAGGTGGCGGCGCCCAGGGTGCTCTTGAGGGCCAGGGGCAGATCGATCTGGATCTCCTTCATGGTGGCGTCCTTGTCGCCGCGGATGGCCATGAGGTAGCTGCGACCGGCCCAGCCGATGGTGCCGGCGATGTAGAGGAAGGCGATGCCGGGGATGATGAAGTCACCGGCGTGGCTCCAGCGGCCGTCCACGATCAGGTGGGGCAGGCCGTCAGCGCCGCAGACAGCCTGGCTGTAGCGCTCGAAGCGGGCCTTGGCCTGCTCGGTTTTGGCTGCGCTGGCCCGCTGCTGGAAACGGGCGCTCTCGGCGCAGGGGGTGAGGCCTGCGACATCGGCTTTAGCCACAGGGGCGAAGCCGAAGATCAGCAGGGCGGAAATCAGAACAGCGAAGAGGCGACGCATCGGGTCCAGAGCTTCGGGGGCGGTGCTGGCGTGCTGGTAATAACCCTGCAGGCAGCCCGTCAGCCGCACGGCAGGATGTCACGTTTGGACAGTAAGGGAGCCCTCCAGAAGCGATGCCCACGGTGCTTGCCCTCGAAACAAGTTGTGACGAGTCCGCAGCAGCTGTGGTGCGGGATCAGCGGGTGTTGGCGAGTGCCGTGGCCTCCCAGGTGGAGGAACATGCGCGCTTCGGCGGCGTGGTGCCGGAGATTGCTTCCCGGCGCCATGTGGAGGCCCTGCCGGGCCTGGTGGAGCAGGTGATGGCCGAGAGCGGGCTGGCCTATGGCGAGCTCGATGCGATCGCCGCCACGGCGGCCCCCGGCCTGGTGGGCGCGCTGCTCGTGGGTTCGATGATGGGCCGCAGCCTGGCGCGGCTGCACGGCAAGCCCTTCCTCGGGGTCCACCACCTGGAGGGCCACCTCTGTTCGGTGCACCTGGGCGAGCCCCTGCCCCCAGGGCCCTACCTGGTGCTGCTGGTGAGCGGCGGCCACACCGAGATGATCCGCGTCGACGCTCCCGGGGCCTACCGGCGCCTGGCCCGCAGCCGCGACGATGCCGCCGGCGAGGCCTTCGACAAGGTGGCCCGGCTGCTGGAGCTGGGCTACCCGGGCGGTCCGGCGATCCAGGCGGCGGCGGCCGGCGGGGATCCCCAGCGCTTCCCGCTGCCGAAGGGGCGGGTGTCCCTGCCGGAGGGGGGCTTCCACCCCTACGACTTCAGCTTCAGCGGCCTCAAGACCGCCGTGCTGCGCCTGGTGACCCAGCTCCGGGCCGAGGAGCAGGCCGGCGGCGGCCCCGGCGGCAGCGCCCCCTTCCCCCTGGCCGATGTGGCGGCCAGCTTTGAGCAGGTGGTGGCCGACGTGCTGGTGCAGCGCACCACCCGCTGCGCCCGGGAGCAGGGCCTGGGCACCTTGGTGATGGTGGGCGGGGTGGCCGCCAACCGGCGCCTGCGCGCGGGCATGGAGCGGCGCTGCCGCGAGCTGGGGCTGGAGTGGCGCGTGGCGCCGCTGGCCTACTGCACCGACAACGCCGCCATGATCGGCGTGGCGGCCGAGCAGCGCCTGCGGGAGGGCGCCAGCAGTGCCATTCGCCTGGCGGTGGCGCCGCGGCTGGCCCTGGAGGAGGCGGTGCGGCTCTACGACCCGCAGGCGCCCTTCTAACCCTTCTAGGCTGAGACCCTATCCAACGGCTGCCGCCATGGCCTCCGCCCCCACCCCCGGATCCGAGTCCAGTGCGAGCGCAGCCCTTGAGGTGGCCGCGCCGGACCTGGCCGGTTCCGATGTGGTGCTGATCGAGGTGGGCCGCGAGGAGATCAACCAGTGGAAGCGGGGCTTCACCCCCCAGGCCGAGATCTGGAACGGCCGCATGGCCATGCTGGGCCTCTCGATCGGGCTGGGCAGCCTGCTGCTGGTGCGCCTGATCGGCGACATCGGCGGCGCCCACTGAGCCCGTCCGGCCCTGCGGCCTCCGATAGCTCCGTCAACACCGGCGATCCCAGCGGGTCCGGCCAGCCCCGAGGGCTGACCGGACCCGGCCTGGGTCACATCTTGCCCCGGAAGAACTGGGCCAGTTCGTTGGGCTTGAGGCTCTGGGCCAGGGCGTCGTCCTCGCTCACCTTGCCGTCCTGCACCAGCTTGAGCAGGGCCTGGTTGCTGGTCTGCATGCCATCGAAGGCGCTGCGCTGCATGATCGTCTCGATCTCATCGAGTTCGCCGCGCTGGATGTAATCGCGGCAGGCATCGGTATTGATCAGGATGTCGTGGTAGGCGCAGCGCTTGCCGTCGGTGGTCTTGAGCAGGCCCTGGGCGATCACCCCCAGCAGCGATTCCGAGAGGGCCCGCCGCACCGGCTCCTGCTCCTCCGGCGGGAACATGCCCAGCACCCGTTCCACCGTGCGAACGGCGGAGTTGGTGTGCAGGGTGCCGAACACCAGGTGACCGGTCTGGGACGCCTCCAGGGCGGTGGCCAGGGTCTCCTGGTCGCGGATCTCGCCGATCAGGATCACGTCCGGGTCCTCCCGCAGGGCGGCCCGCAGGGCGTTGTGGAACAGCTTGGTGTGCTGGCCCACCTCCCGGTGGCGGATCAGCGACTGGCGGCTCTCGTGCACGAATTCCACCGGATCCTCGATGGTGAGGATGTGGCGGGCCATGTTCGTGTTGATCCAGTCGATCATCGCGGCCAGCGTGGTGCTCTTGCCGGAGCCGGTGGGGCCGGTCACGAGGATCATCCCCTTGGGCCGCGAGCACAGATCCGACAGCACCGGCGGCAGGTTCAGGTCCTCCAGGGTGGCGATCTTCTGGGGGATCAGGCGCAGCACCAGGGCGGGGCCGCGCAGCGAATCCATCACGTTGATCCGCACCCGCACGAAGGGGAAGGCGTGGGAGCCGTCGAACTCCTTGTCCTGGATGAACGTGTCGATCTGGCTGGGGCTGAGCATCTCCCGCAGCCAGCCGTGGAAGGTGGCCTGGTCGGTCACGGGCCAGCCGGTCTTGGCCATGTCGCCGCGGGCCCGGTAGCGGGGTTCCTCGCCCACGCCCACGTGCACGTCGGAGAAGTTGTTGTCGTAGGCGATGCGCACGATGCCCTCGAGGCTGCCGGGCATCGCGCCACCGATGGCCCCCGCGGCACCGGCCGGCCGCACCTCGGCGATGGGGGCGGCCACGGCCGGGATCCCCAGGGGCGCGATGGGGGCTGGTGGCGCCACGACGGTGGCCGGCGCGCCCACGGCGGGGCCGGGGGCCGGCGGCGCGGGGGCCGCCGGGGTCGGCGGAAACAGGGAGGGAGGAAAGACCGAGTCCGTCATCCTCGGAACACCAGGGGTGCCATCAGCTTTACGGCAAACGGCCCGCTTGTCATGTCTCCGGTCAGGACGGCCGGGTCGCGACCGCCGTGGCGCAGGACCTGGGCCGTTGCGCCGCGGCATCTTTAGGATCCGCCCGGATGCGGTTGCGCCTTGACCACCCCCCACAACGTCTCAATCGTGCTGGGAACCCGGCCCGAGGCGATCAAGCTGGCGCCGGTGATCCAGGCCTTCCAGGCGGCGCCCGACTTTCACACCCGCGTGGTGCTCACCGGCCAGCACCGCGAGATGGTGGCCCAGGTGATGGAGCTGTTCGGCCTGACGGCCGATCGCGACCTGGCCCTGATGGCCCCCAAGCAGACCCTCACCCATGTGACCTGCGCCGCCCTGCAGGGGCTCAAGCAGGAGTTCGAGCAGCACCGCCCCGATCTGGTGCTGGTGCAGGGCGACACCACCACGGCCTTCGCCTCGGCCCTGGCGGCCTTCTATGAGCAGATCCCGGTGGGCCACGTCGAGGCGGGGCTGCGCACCGACAACCTCCTCGATCCCTTCCCCGAGGAGGCCAACCGGCGCCTGATCTCCCAGCTGGCGTTGCTGCACTTCGCCCCCACCCCCGTGAGCGCCCGCAACCTGGCGGCCTCGGGCGTGGTGGGCGAGACGATCACCACCGGCAACACGGTGATCGACGCCCTGCTGCTGATGGCCGAGAAGGCCCCGCCCTTCGAGCTGCCGGGCCTCGATTTCGAGCGCCAGCGGGTGATTCTGGCCACGGTGCACCGGCGTGAGAACTGGGGCGGGCGCCTGCTCGACATCGGCCGCGGCTTCCTGGCGCTCCTGGAGCGCTTCCCCGACACGGCCCTGCTGCTGCCGCTGCACCGCAACCCCACCGTGCGCGAGCCGCTGCAGGCCCTGCTGGGGGATCACCCGCGGGTGTTCCTCACCGAGCCCCTCGACTACGACCGGCTGGTGGCGGCCATGCGCGGCGCCACCCTGCTGCTCACCGATTCCGGCGGCCTCCAGGAGGAGGCGCCGGCCCTGGGCAAGCCCGTGCTGGTGCTGCGGCGCACCACCGAGCGGCCCGAGGCGGTGGAGGCGGGCACCGCCAAGCTGATCGGCACCGACGCGGCCGACATCCTGCGGGAGGCCAGCCTGCTGCTGGAGGACCCTGCGGCCTACGAGGCCATGGCACGCGCCCACAACCCATTCGGCGACGGCCAGGCCAGCGGCCGGATCCTGGCGGCCAGCCGCGCCTTCCTCGAGGCGCGCCGGGCCGGCGCCTGACCCCAGGGGCTGCCCCCCGACCAGCTGCGCTTCAGTCCTTGTCGCGCTGCTTCTTGGCCCAGGGGGGCAGATCGATGAACACCCGCGTGCCGGGCTTGAGCCCGCTGAGGATCTGGGTGTCGCGGCCGCTGCTGGCCCCGAGGTTCACGGCCTGGAAGGTGGGCTGGTTGCCCTTGCCCACCAGCAGCACCCCCGGTTTGCCGTCTTCGGTCACCACCGCCACGGTGGGCACCAGGGTGCGGGCCGCCAGGGTGCCGGTGTTGAAGTCGATGTCGGCGGTCATGCCGATGCGCAGCTCGGGCGGCGGGTTGAGCAGCTCCAGCTTCACCTCGAAGGAGGTCACGTTGTTGACCTTCTCGGCCCGCGGCGCGATCTGGCGCACCCGGGCGGCGAAGCGGCGATCCGGGAAGGCGTCCACCCTCACGCTGGCGCCCTGGCCGAGCTTGAGCCGGCCGATGTCGCTCTCGGGCACCTTGGCCACGGCCTCCAGGCCCTGGGCCAGCTCCACCACCGAGGAGCTGGTGGCGCCGGCCGAGGCGCTGGCGGAGGTGGTGGGGGTCACGAAGGCGCCAGGATCGGCGTAGCGGGCGGTGATCACGCCGTTGAAGGGGGCGCGCACGATCAGTTCGTTGCGCTCGATGCGCCGCTGGCTGAGCCGCTGCTGGGCCGCCTGCACCGCCGCCTGATTCACCAGGTTCTCGCTGCGGATCTTGTTGTAAGCGTCCAGGGTGATGGCGTTCTGGCGGAACAGGGCCTGGTTGCGCTGCAGTTCGCTGCGGCTGCGGGCCGCCTGGGCCTGGGCCGAGTCCAGCTGGGCCTGCAGTTCCCGCAGCCGGTCCTGCAGGTCGCCGCTGTCCATCAGGGCCAGGGGCTGGCCCGCCTTCACGCTGTCGCCCTCCTCCACGTAGAGCTCCTGCAGCAGGCCCTGGCGCTTGGGACTCACGTTCACCCGGCGCACCGCCGCCAGTTCGCCGCTGGCGGTGACGACCCCGGGCAGCGTGCCCTGGCGGGCGACCGCGGTGTAGTTGGCGAGGGACTGGCCCTGGCCGGCGCTGCGCCGCCGGGCCAGCAGTTGGCTACCGGCACCCAGGATCAGCACGGCCGCGGCCACGCCGGCCCAGAGGCGCCGTCGCCGCAGCCAGGGTTTGCCCGGGCGGCGGCTGCCCAGGGCTTGGGACGCCAGGGGGGTCTGGGGGGCCGCGCTGGGGCTCGTGGCCTCCGCCCGGGGCGCGCTCGGGAGCTTGACGGGGGAAATGGCAGGCGGCTAACGCTCCCACCAGTCTCTCTGCTGGATCGACCCGCTGTGGCGGGCTGCGGGGGCGGATCTCCGGCCGGGCGCCCCTTACATTCGAGCCATGCTCAAAGCCGGAATCGTGGGACTGCCCAATGTGGGCAAGTCCACCCTCTTCAACGCCCTCGTCGCCAATGCCCAGGCGGAGGCGGCCAACTATCCCTTCTGCACCATCGAGCCCAACTCGGGCATCGTGTCGGTGCCGGACCCCCGCCTGCAGCTGCTCTCCGACGTGAGTGGCAGCAAGGAGATCATCCCCACCAAGGTGGAGTTCGTGGACATTGCCGGCCTGGTGAAGGGGGCCAGCCAGGGCGAGGGTCTGGGCAACAAGTTCCTGGCCAACATCCGCGAAGTCGACGCGATCGTGCACGTGGTGCGCTGCTTCGAGAACGACGATGTGATCCACGTGAGCGGCTCGGTGGGCCCGGCCCGCGACGCCGAGGTGATCAACCTGGAACTGGGCCTGGCCGACCTCTCCCAGGTGGAGAAGCGGCGCGAGCGCCTCAAGAAGCAGGTGCGCACCAGCAAGGAGGCCCAGGTCGAGGACGCCGCCCTTGAGCGCATCCAGGCGGTGCTGGAACAGGGCGGCGCCGCCCGCTCCGTGGAGCTCACCGATGAGGAGGCGCTGATGGTGAAGCCCCTGGGGCTGCTCACCGCCAAGCCGATCATCTACGCCACCAACGTGAGCGAAGACGATCTGGCCACAGGCAACGCCTACGTGGAGGAGGTGAAGCAGCTGGCGGAGCGGGAAGGCGCCGGCACCGTGCGCATCTCGGCCCAGGTGGAGGCCGAGCTGATCGAGCTGCCCGAGGAGGACCGGGCCGAATTCCTGGCCGGCCTGGGCGTCGAAGAGGGCGGCCTGCAGAGCCTGATCCGCGCCACTTACACCCTGCTGGGCCTGCGCACCTACTTCACCACCGGTGAGAAGGAAACCCGCGCCTGGACCATCCAGGCCGGCATGACGGCCCCCCAGGCCGCCGGTGTGATCCACACCGACTTCGAGCGGGGCTTCATCCGCGCCCAGACCATCGGCTACCAGCAGCTCCTGGAGGCCGGCTCCCTGGCGGAGGCGCGCACCAAGGGCTGGCTGCGGGCCGAGGGCAAGGAGTATGTGGTGGCCGAGGGCGACGTGATGGAGTTTCTGTTCAACGTCTGAGCCGGGGTGTGGGCAGGGCCCAGTCGGGGCCTCAGATCACCTGGCCGGCGGGGGTGCGCCGCAGCCCGATCGCCAGCAGCCAGCTGCCCGCCAGGGCGCCGCTGAAGCTGAGCAGGAATTTCAGCGCGGCCGGCAGCGCTGACTCCAGCAGGCCGAACTGGATCCAGGTGACCAGCGGGTAGTGCAGCAGAAAGATGGCGTAGGAGTGGCGGCTGAGGCTGTCCGCCAGGCGGCTGGGCGCCCCGAGGTGGCGTCTGGCCCAGCCCAGGGCCGCCAGGATCGTGAAGGTGCCGGCGGCGGCACTGCTCAGGGCCAGGCTGAGCCGCAGCGGTAGCGGCGGCAGGGGGGCGAGCCCGGCCGGCTGGGCCTGGAGCCCCACCGTGAGCAGATAGGCCAGCAGCCCCAGCAGCGCCCACTGGCGCCAGGGCCGCAGCCGCTCCGGCGCCAGGCTCTGCTCCAGATCGCCGGCTCCCAGGGCCACCCCCACCAGGAACCAGGCGCCGTAGAGCAGCAGCCGTGAGGCCTGCGCCGCGAGGGGGCCCGCCAGGGTGATCCAGGTCTGGGCCCCCACCCCCAGGGCCATCAGGCCACTGGCCAGGCCGCTGGCCAGCAGGCAGGTGATCAGCAGCTGCCGGGCGCTGCGGGGCCGCCAGCTCCAGCGACGCAGACTCGGCGGCGCCAGGGCGTAGGCCAGGGCCAGCAGCAGGCTGTAGGCCAGCAGCAGCCACAGGAACCAGGCCGGCCCCGGCGACCAGCCATCCAGCACCACATAGCGCTGCCAGTAGGGCGGTCCCGGCGGCTGGGGCCCCTGCAGCCAGGAGGGATAGAAGGCCAGCGGGCTCAGCAGCCCGGCCGCCAGCAGGAAGGGCAGCCCCAGCCGCTGGCAGCGTTCCCGCACGAACCCCCCGATCCCCTTGCGCCGGATCGCCGGCAGCACGAACAGCCCCGAGAGCAGGAACAGCAGGGCCATGAAGAACTGGTCGTTCCAGCTCACCAGCAGATCCAGGGGCCACCAGCGCTGGGGATCCACCACCGGCGCCGTGGAGCGCATGTAGTGCAGGGGGTCGCGCTGGGCGTGGGGGATGTAGGCCAGGGCGGCGTGGTGGGCCACCACCAGCACGATCACGGCGCTGCGCAGATCGTCGATCGCCCGGATCCGGCCCAGCGGCTTGGCCCCCCTCGGTTTGGCGTCCCGTCAGTCTGCAGCGGATCCCTCGACCCGTCGGCCTGGAGGCTGTCGGTCAGCGAGAATGAGAATTCACGTGGTGGTCTGCCATGAGCCAGTCCCAGGACGCCTCCGCCGCCGCCGGCGCCCCGGTCGGCCCTGAGGCCGATCCCATCGGCGTGGTGGCCGACCATCCCCACGACTTCGACGTGCAGAAGGAACTGCACCGCAAGATCCGCAACGACCCCGACTACGACGACTGGGAGTACGGCACCGAGCCCCTGCCCCACGAGGCCTGGGTGGCCCGCCGCAACGCCGAGGGCAACCCGCCGGCCGCCTGAGGGCTGGCGTCAGCCCCTGGGCTCCGGGCCGATCCGGTAGAGGATGTCCGGGGTCCCGTCGTCGTCTTCGTCGTCGTCGACCGCTCCGGAGAGGGCGTCGGCGCTGGATCCCGCCCCCTGCAGCACCCGCAGCAGGGTCTGGCGCTGCACCCGCTCGATCCGGGCCACCAGCGGCAGGCCCAGCAGGCACAGCAGCGCCACCACCAGCCAGAGCCCGGCGCCATGGCGCTGGCCATCGAGCATCCAGCCGGCCAGCAGCGGCCCGCCGAAGGCGCTGATGGCGAAGCACTGGGAGAACAGGGCCATGGCCAGGCCCTGGTGGTGGCGGGGGCTCAGCTCCACCACCGCCTCCGTGGCCGTGGGCAGGAAGGCGGCCTCCCCCAGGGCCAGGGGGAGCTGGGCCAGCACCACCAGCAGCACGCCGGCGCTGCTCAGGGCCGAGAGGGCCAGCAGGCCCGTGCCCAGGGCAAAGCAGATCAGGCTGATCCCCAGCCCCACCGCCACCGGTCGCTCCGACAGGAACCGCCCCACCGGCCACTGGATCAGCAGCAGCAGGGCCAGCTGCAGGCCGATCAGCAGGGCCCCCACGTTTTCCGGCAGCGGCCCCCGCGCCAGGCCGCCGCGCACCAGATCCAGGGGCAGGGCGCTCTGCATCAGGGCCGGGATCGCCGTGGCCAGCACCGCCACCGCCAGCATCGGCAGCAGCGGCGGCAGCCAGCGCCGCCAGTCGCTGCGGCCCGGGCGCCGGGCCCGGGGCGCCGCCGGCAGGGGGCGCCGCAGCAGCAGCACCGCCAGCACCGCCACGCAGGCCATGTCCACCAGATAGATCCCCCGCAGCCGCCCCAGCCCCGCCAGCAGCGCCCCGATCAGGGCCCCACTGGCGATGCCGAGGGCATCGGCGCTGCGGGCCAGGGCGTAGCCCCGGGCCGAACTCACCGGCGGGGCACACAGGGGCACCGCCAGCTCGATGGCCGGCCAGTAGAGCCCCATGGCGCTGCCGAGCAGCACCTGGCCGGCCGCGAAGGCCCCGAAGCTGCGGGCCCCCAGCAGCAGGCTGTCCGCCAGGGCCGAGAACAGCACCGCCAGCAGCACCGGCACCGAGCAGTTCAGGCCCCGATCCAGCAGGGCCCCGCTCGCAAAGCGCCCCACGGTGCCGGCGAGGGCCGCCAGGGCCAGGCCCTGGCCCACCGCCGAGGCCGAGAACGCCTCCCGGTGGAACACCATCGGCGTGAGATAGAGCACCCCACCGGCGCCGATGCTGCCCACCAGGCGCAGCAGCGCCACATCCCGCAGCGGCGCGGGAAACTGGGAGAGCCAGCCGCGGCTGTCTGATGCCTCCAGCTGCCGCTCCACCCCAGGCTCGTTCACGGTCTCGTCGCCCAAGGTGTGGTCGCCGCGTCGGCGTGCTGCCCGCCAGTCTGCTGCTGGCTGCGCCGCGGCTGGCGGCCCTGGGACTGGCGGCCTCCCTGCCGGGTCTGGCCCTGCTGGCCGTTGGCCCTGTCCGGGCCGCCGAGCAGCTGGAGGTGCGCCTCGATCAGCTGCGCCTGCCCCTCGACCTGCGCGATCTGGAGCAGTGGAGCCTGGAGCCGGAGCGCCCACCGGGGGATCTGGCGGTCTGGGTGGACCTGATCGAGCCCTCCAGCCGCCGCGACCTGCTGCGGCTGCTGCGGGCCCCCCTGGTGCGGGACCGCTCCCTGGGCCAGCAGCTGCTGCAGAGCTGGGCCGGCCAGCGGGTGCTCGACGAGGTGGGCGACCTGATCGATGTCGGTCAGCCGGGCAGGACCGGCCCGCTGCTGCTGAGCGCCCTGCAGCGGCTGCTGGAGCGCCAGAGCCAGGTGACCACCATCGAGCTGCTGCGGGCGGTGCCGGTGCAGCAGCTCAGCCTCGATCTCGACGGCCTGCTGGAGCTGGCGGAGGGCTGGCGGCGTCAGATCCAGCGGCAGCGCCGCGGCCTGGGGGCCCTGCGCCGTCTGGAGCTGCCGGAGCGGGGCCCCCTGCTGCCCCTCACCGACGGCGTGGCCCTGCGCCCCGAGCCCGCCTCCAGCCGCCCCCGCGGCAAGGCCGGCTTGGCTCCGGCGGTGGCGCCCAGGACCCTGGAGCTGACCGTGGCGCACCGCTTGGCCCCGCTGCGGCTGCAGCTGTGGGAGCCGCAGCGGCCGGCCGCCAGCCCGGGCCCCTGGGTGCTGCTGATGCCGGGGCTGGGGGGCAGCCCGGCCCAGCTGGAGTGGCTGGCGGCCCCCCTGGCCCAGCGGGGCTGGCCGGTGCTGGTGCTCGACCATCCCGACAGCGGCGAGGAGGCGCTGCGGGACCTGCTCGACGGCCGCGGCTCTCCGCCGGGCGCCGAGACCCTGCCGGACCGGCTGCGGGACACCCAGGCGGTGGTGGCGGCCGAGCACGACGGCCGCCTGCCGCCCCTGGGGGACTCGGTGGTGCTGATCGGCCACTCCCTCGGCGGCCTGACGACCCTGCTGGCCGCTGGGCTGCGGCCCGAGCCCGGCCTGGCCCGGCGTTGCGAGCGCGCCCTCGACGGCATCCCCCTCACCAACCTCTCGCGCCTGCTGCAGTGCCAGCTCACCCAGGTGCCCCTGCCCCCGCCGACCCCCCTGGGCGAGCCCCTGGCCGGGGTGGTGAGCTTCAACGGCTTCGGCAGCCTGCTCTGGCCCCACCGGGGCCTGGGGCGGCTGGGGGTGCCGGCCCTGCTGGTGGGCGGCAGCCTCGATCTGGTCACCCCGCCCCTGAGCGAGCAGCTGGAGCTGTTCCTGCCGGCGGCCCGGCCGATGGATCGCCTGGCGCTGGTGGAGGGGGGCAGCCACTTCTCGCCGGTGCGGATCCGCGGCGGCGACCAGGCCCTGTTCCGCCTGGGTGATGGGCTGGTGGGGCTGCAGCCGGAGCGAGTGCAGGCGCTGCTGCTGAGCCTGAGCAGCGAGTTCCTGCAGGGCCTGCCCCAGGGGCGCCCGATCCCCGTGCAGCGGCGCCAGCTGGAGGGGGTCACGGCCTACGTGCTCGATCGGGGCGCGGCCCGGCGCTGGTGGGATGGGGTGCGCCCCTGAGCTCACCCTCGACCCTGGCCGGCCCGGGGGCCGCGGCCGCTCAGCTGCGGTGCTGCAGCAGCCGATTCAGAACTCGATGCGCGGATCCAGCAGGGCCACCAGCAGGTCCACCGCCACGCTCACCGCCACCACCAGCGCAGCCACCACCACGACGATCCCCTGCACCACCGGGTAGTCGCGCTGGCTGATGGCCTCCTGCAGGCGGGCGGCGATGCCCGGCCAGGAGTAGGTGACCTCGATCAGCAGCGCCCCGCCGATCAGCGACGCCACGGTGATGCCGGCGATGGTGAGCACCGGCAGCAGGGCATTGGGCAGGGCATGGTGCAGCACCACCCGCCGCTCGCTCAGGCCGCGGCTGCGGGCCGCCTCCACGTAGTCGGAATCGAGGGCGCGGCGCAGGTTGAGCCGCAGGGCGTTGGCGAAGATGCCGCTGAGCAGCAGCCCCAGGGTGCAGGCGGGCAGCACCAGGTGGCGCACGCTGCCCCAGAACTGCGGGCCGTTGCCCGCCAGCAGGCTGTCGAGCAGGTAGAAGCCGCTGCCGCTGGGCGGCACCAGGGTGGGCGGGAAGCGACCCCCCACCGGCAGCCAGCCCAGCCCCACGGCGAACACCAGCTGCACCACCATCGCCGCCCAGAAGGGCGGCAGGGCGTAGGTGCCGATCCCGAACAGCCGGCCGGCCAGATCCAGCTTCCCCTCGGGCCTGGCGATGCCGCTGAAGCCCACCGCCAGGCCCACCACGGCGGCGATCACCAGGGCCACCACCCCCAGCTCCAGGCTGGCGGGCAGGCTGCGGCCGATCACCGCCGTCACCGGCTCCTGGTTGGTGAGGGAGGTGCCCAGCTGGCCGTGCAGCAGATCGGCGAGGTAGTGGCCGTATTGGCTCAGCAGGGGCTGATCCAGCCCCAGTTGCTGGCGCAGGGCGGCCCGGGCCTCGGCCGGGGCCCGGTTGCCCAGCAGGGCGTCGATCGGATCCCCGGGGGCCACCCGCAGCAGCAGGAACACCAGGCTGGCGATCAGCCACAGCATCAGCGGCAGCAGGGCCAGGCGGCTGGCCAGGTAGCCCAGCAGGGCGCGGCGCCGGCTCATGGTTGGCTCCGGCGCAGGGCCTGCAGCAGCACCCGGCCCGATCCGTCGAAGCGGGGCGTCTCCAGGCCGGGCTGGGCCCAGGCCCGGGGCGGCACCCGCCACAGGGGCAGGAACGAGGCCCCGGCGGCGGCCTGGCGCTGGATCGTCTCGAACAGCCGGGTGCGCGCCGGTCCGGTGGCGGTCTCGGTGGCCTGCAGCTGCTGCTCCAGGCCGGGAGCCGTCCAGAAGCTGCCGCTCAGGGCGCTGTTGCCCTCCAGGCACACCGTGCCCCGGGACCTGTCGCAGCCCAGCAGCGGCACCAGGTAGTTGTCGGGGTCGGGATAGTCGGGCCGCCACTCCAGCAGGATCATCGGGAACACGCCCTTGTCGAGCTGGTTGTAGGCGGTGGTGGATTCCACGCCACTGATCTCCAGGGCCACGCAGTCGCCCAAGTCGCGCCGCAGCTGGGCCTGCCAGGTGAGGGCGAACAGGCGATCGGCGGGCACGTTGGAGCGGAAGGTGAGCGGCAGGGCCAGCTTCCGGCCGTTGCAGTAACCCGCCTGGCGGAACAGGGCGCGGGCCGCCGGCGGGTCGTAGCCCGGGTAGAGCGGGGTGGCCGAACCCGGCAGGGGCGCGGGCACCAGGGTGCGCAGGGGATCCCGCAGCCCGAAGCTCACCCGCTCGCTGATCAGGCGGCGGTCGAGGCTGAGGGCCACGGCCCGGCGCAGCAGGGCGTTGTCCAGGGGCGGGCGGTCCGCCAGCAGGGTGAGGTAGCCGATCTCCACCGAGGGGCCGGTGCCCTCCACAAACTCGCCGCGGGCCGCCCGCCGCTGCAGCGAGCGCAGCTGGTCGGTCTCCAGGCCATCGGAGAGCAGCACGTCGATCTCGCCGCTCACCAGGGCGCCGTAGAGGGCGGTGGAGTTGCTGAGGCTCACCAGGTGCAGGCCGCGGTTGGCGGGCGGCGCTCCCCAGTAGCCGGCAAAGGGTTCGAGGGTCTGCTGCTGGGGGTTGAAGTTCGTCAGCCGGTAGGGGCCGGTGCTGACCAGCCGTTGCCGCAGCGAGCTGCGGGCGTGGTCCCGGTAGGACCTGGGCGAGAGCGGGATCAGGTTCACCGAGCTCAGCAGGGCCGGCAGGGCGCTGTAGGGGCGCTTGAGCCGCAGCACCAGCTCGTCGGGACCCCGGGTGGCCATGCTCTCGATCCGGCCCGCCAGCAGGTAGCTGAACTTGCCCTTGGCCCGGTAGCGCTCCAGGCTGAACAGCATGGCGGCGGCATCGAAGCGGCTGCCGTCGTGGAAGCGCACATCCCGGCGCAGGGGGATGGTGGCGGTGCGGCCATCGGCGCTCAGCCGCGGCAGGGCGGTGGCGAGCCGGGGCTGGATGCGGCCCTGGGCGTCACTCCCATAGAGGGGGTCGCCGACGGCACTGAGCAGCTGGGCGCCGGCGAAGCTGGTGATGTCCAGCGGGTCCACCGAGTCGAAGCTGCTGCCGCTGCGGGTGGCGACGATCAGGCGGCCCGCCGGGTGGCTGGGCTGGCAGGCTTGCAGCGCCAGGGCCGCCAGGCCGAGGAGCGGGAGCCCCAGCAGCGGGCGCAACGCGGCCCGGCCGCGGCTCTGGGTTGGTGGTGGGGTCAGGGCTGCGATGGGTCCGGCACGGGCACTGACCGCGCCATTCAAGCGTTCTGGAGCTGGCGTGGCGGGTGGTTGTGGGCCGGGGTGGCCACCTGCTGCAGGGAAATTTCAAACACGGGACAGCCGTGGCGGGCCAGGGGCCAGCGGCGCACCCAGTAGCGGTTGTGGCGATCATCCACGCCGACCACCTGGTACAGGTGTTCGTCGCTGGTGAGCTGGATGCAGTCGCCCTGATGGAGAGTCATCGGTTCAGGCGGGAAAGGATCGAGGGGCGGGTCCGTCGCTGGGGCGGAACGGGGACGGTGGTGGTGGCTTGGAGGGGTTGGGGCGGTGATGGCCGGGCTGCGGCCCCGGTCAAGGGGGCGGGGTGACGGTGGGCAGCTGGCGGTTGGGGGGCGGCTGGAGTGCCGGCCCGGGGATGGCTGAGAGGGCCGGTGGAACCAGCCTTCTTCGTCTTATCCCAGCCCAGGGTTCGATGCGATACGAAGCCGGGTCCGCGTCAGGGGTTCCCGACCTGGGATGACCGGGACGCGGGACGGACAGGGCAGCGCTCAGGCCTCCTACACATTTGCTTCCACTTTGCACCAGGGACGCCCCCGTGCGTGGCTCGGCGGCCGGTGTTCCCTACAGGGTGCGCAGGCAAGCCGCCACGCTCACCACCTCGGGCAGGGCCTCGATCGCGGCCAGGGCGGCGCGGAAGCGGGCCTCACCCACCTCATGGGTGATCACCACGATCTCGGCGGCGCCGCCCGCCGCATCGGGGCCAGCGCCGGTTGCCGCCCCGCCCTTGGCCTCGAACTGCACGATCGACTGGATCGACACCCGCTGATCGCCGAAGCAGGTGCCGATGCGGCCGATCACGCCGGGCTCGTCGCTGGTGCGCAGCCGCACGTAGTTGCGGTGCTGGGTGAGGCCGGGATCCACCAGGCGGCACTGGCGCCAGCGGCTGGCGGCCAGCAGCGGATCCAGCCCGGCCTCGCTGCCGCCCACCTGGCGGATGCCGGCGATGTTGAGGATGTCGGCCACCACGGCCGAGGCGGTGGGGCCGGCGCCTGCTCCCGGGCCGTAGAACATCACCCGGCCCACCGGGTCGCCCTCCACCAGGATCGCGTTGTTGACCCCATGCACCCCCGCCAGGGGATGCTCCTTCGGCAGCAGGGTGGGGCTGACGCGCACGTCCAGCTGCACGGTGCCATCGGCGTCGGTGCCGAGGAACTGGGCCGCGGCCACCAGCTTCACCACGAAGCCCAGCTGGGCGGCGTAGCTCACGTCGCGGGAGTCGAGCCGATCGATGCCCTCGGCCGGGATGGCGCTGCGCTGCACCGAGCCGCCGTAGGCCAGGCCCGCCAGGATGGCGATCTTGTCGGCCGCGTCGCCCCCCTGCACGTCGGCGGCGGGATCGGCCTCGGCGTAGCCCAGGCGCTGGGCGTCGGCCAGCACGTCGCCATAGGCCGCACCCTCATCGGCCATGCGGCTGAGGATGTAGTTGGTGGTGCCGTTGATGATGCCGCTCACCCGCTGGATGCGGTTGCCCCCCAGCGACTGCTTCAGCGGCTCGATGATCGGGATGCCGCCGCCCACGGCCGCCTCGATCAGCACGTACACGCCCTGCTCGGCGGCGGCCGCGGCGATCTCCTCGCCGTAGCGGGCGATCACGGCCTTGTTGGCGGTCACCACCGGCTTGCCCGCGGCGATGGCGCGCAGGATCAGGCTGCGGGCCGGCTCCAGGCCGCCCATCACCTCCACCACGATGTCCACCGCCGGGTCGTCCACCACGGCTTCGGGGTCCGTGGTGAGGATCGCGGCGGGCAGCTCCACCGGCCTGGGCCGCTGCAGGTCGCGCACGGCCACGCGCCGCAGGGCCAGATCGCCCACCAGCGGGTGGCGCCCCTCCGGGGTGGCCAGGATGCCGGCAACCCCTGCCCCCACCGTGCCGAGCCCGAGCAAGCCGATGCCGATGGTCATGCCTGTGTTGCCGTCGTGGCGCCGATCCTAGAAATCGGCCGGCGGGCCTCAGGCGCTGACGGGATCCGCACTGCTGCCGGCGGCCGCAGCCTGCTCACTGGCTCCGGTCGCCAGGGCCAGGGCCTGGGCCTGCATCGCCCGCAGGATGTTGAGGAAGCCGTTGGCCCGCGAGGGCGTGAGGCTGGCCTGCAGGCCCATCTCGCCGAGGAAGGCCGGATCGATGGCCGCGGCGGTGGCGGGCTCCAGGCCCTCCAGGCCCTGGATCAGCAGGGCCAGCAGGCCCTTGGTGATGGCGGCGTCGGAATCGCCCTGCCAGTGGAGCCTGCCGTCCACCAGCTGCCCCACCACGTACACCTGCGAGACGCAGCCCTTCACCTTGAAGGCGTCGTTGCGGAACTCGCCGGGCAGGGGCTCCAGCTTCTTGGCCAGCCAGAGCACGTACTCGTAGCGGCGCTTGGGATCGGCGGTGCCCTTGAGCCGCTCGACGATCCGATCGAGGGTTTCGCTGCCGGTGGCCATCAGGACTGGTGCCCCTCGCTGGCGGAGGGCCCCCGCAGGGGCCGGCGCGAGCGGCGCCGCAGCAGGCCGGCACCGCCGAGGCCCGCCAGACCGGCGACGGCCCCGAGCAGCAGGCGATCCCGGTTTTCGCCGGCCTCAGCCAGCAGGCCGCGGAGGCCGGGGGCGTGGGTCTCGCTGAGGCGGTCCAGCTCGGGGCGCCCCTGGCTCACGGGCATCTCCAGGAAGTCGCGGTGGCCGGGGCCGCCGTCGACCTGCAGCTCCCAGTCGCCGCTGGCGCCCTTGGGCAGGGCGAAGCTCAGCTGCCCCTGGGCATCGGTGCGGCCCAGCTCGATGGGTGCGCCGCCGGGGGGCACCAGCCGCACCACGGCATCGCGGGTGGGTTCGCCGCTGGAGAACTGGCTCTGAAGCAGCAGGCCCTCGCTGAGGGAGGGCAGGCGGCTGAGGCTGGTCTCGATGCCATGGGCCCGGGCGCCGCTGGGGGCCAGCGCCAGGGCTGCCGTGATCAGGACCAGGGGAAGGGAACGGGCCATGGCCGCGGTGGAACCAACCGTTGCAGGGAGGCTATCGAGTCGGCTCCTGGAACCGCCAGCCCCCGTGAAGGGAGAGCTCAAGAACGGGAGGCCTGGCCAGGGAGCTTGTGGGCCTCGGATGGCGCGTACGGGACGGGCCGATGGGCCGCAGCAGCGCTCAGGAGGCGGACCAGCGGCTGCGGCTCGCCTTGCCGGCCTGCACCATCGAGACCATCGAGTTGACCATCATCGAGAGGGCATCGCTCGGCTGGTTGCGGTTCTTGAGCTCGGAGGCGATCACGTGGTGCACGGCGGAGCCGCTGCTGGCGCTGTGGTGGCGGCTCGCCGGGCTGGGGAGCACTGCGCTGCCGTTGGAGCTGCCGAAGGCCGTGCTGCTGAAGGCGTTGTTGTCGGAGGTGGTGCCGCGGAAGAGGTGCGAGGACTCGGCCTGGGGTTCCACGGCGTCTCGGGGGAGCAACAGTCCGATCTTGCCAAACAGCCCCCAGCGGCGCGTGGCCCGGCCGCCGCGCGACACAGCTTGCAATCAAGCCCCAAGGGCTGGCCCGGCTCAGAACCAGTGCAGGCCCGTCTCATCCAGCCAGCCCTGCAGCGGGATGTCCCAGGGGTCGCGGGGCAGGGCGGGCAGCCGGCAAGCCGAAGGCAGCACCGCCAGGGTGGGCACGGCGGCCCAGGCCGGGTCGGCGCGCAGCCGGTCGAACCAGCCGCCGCCGTAGCCCAGGCAGATGCCGCTGGCATCGCAGGCCAGGGACGGGGCCAGCAGCAACGCCATCCGCTCCGGCGCCAGCGGTGGCTCGTTGCCCTCGCCGGGCTCCGGGGCGGGAATGCCGCAGCCGTCCGGCCGCAGGGGCCTGTCCGCCCGCCAGGGGCGGTAGACCATCCGCGCCTGGTCGGGGGAACCGCCTTCGATGGCCGGCAGGGCCAGGCGGTCCGCCAGGGGATCGGCGAGGCGGCGCAGATCCGCCTCGCCGGCCAGGGGCCAGTAGAGCCCCAGGAACGCGTCCGCCGGCACCAGCGGCGCCAGGTGACGGCGGGCGTTGGCCTGGATCGCCGCCTCGACCGCCGGCAGGGCCTGCAGCCGGCGCTGCCGGAACTGCTGGCGCAGGTCGGACTTACTCGCGGAACTCACGGCCACGGCCGGGCCCGGTGCCCCCGGTTGGTCATCGCCCACCGCTGAGCTTGGTGGTGTAGCGGGTGTCGATCAGGTCCTTGAGCACCTGCTTGGCATCGGTGCTGGCCGGAATTACGCCGGACTTCCTGAGCACATCCCCGGCGGCCAGGATCGAGGCCTTCTCGGGGGCACCGATGCTGTTGTGGCGCAGGTCGGTGCGTTGCAGCTGGCGGGCGGCCACGGCGTCGCTGAGCTGCGCTTCCCGCATCAGCACCTTCCGGAGTTCCTGGGGATTCTTCAGGGCCCAGAGGCGTGCCTGTTCGTAGGCCCGCAGCACCGTCTGCACCGTGGCGGGGTTCTCCCTGGCGAACTGGTCCCGCACGTTGAGGATCCCGTAGGTGTTGAAGTCGGGGTTGCGGTAGAGCAGCCTGGCCTTGCTGTCGACCTCGGCCTTGGCCATCAGCGGATCCAGGCCAGCCCAGGCGTCCACGGAGCCCCGCTCCAGGGCCGTCTTTCCGTCGGCATGGGAGAGCTGCACGATCGTCACGTCGCGGGGCGCCAGGCCGTTGCGATCCAGGGTCCGCAGCAGAAAGATGTAGGGATCGGTGCCGCGGTTGGCGGCCACCCGTCGGCCCTTGAGATCCCGCACGGTGCGCAGCTTGGAGTCGTTGCGCACCACCAGCGCCGTCCATTCCGGCTTGGAGTAGACGTAAATGGCCTTGATCGGGGCGCCGTTGGCCCTGCCGACGAAGGCCGCCGCACCCGCCGTGGAGCCGAAGTCGATGCGGCGGGCTGCCAGGTATTCGAGGGCCTTGTTGCTGCCCTGGCTGAGCACCCACTCCACCTGGATGTTCTGCTTCTTGAGCGCCTGCTCGAGGATGCCGCGCTCCTTGAGCACCAGACTCACCGGGTTGTAGGCGGCATAGTCGAGGCGCACGCGGCTGGGCCCGCGGCCTGCGGCCATGGCGTCCCGGGAGCCGGCCACGCCCAGGAGCGCCGTCACGGCCACGCTCCCCGTGAGGGCCAGCCCCCCCAGCAGGGCCCAGCGCAGCACGGCGCGGCGGGATGGCGGCAGGAGGCGGATCGGCATGGGCTTCGGCAGCTTCCAGCCCTGTTGTAACCGCCGCGCCCCGGCTCAGCGCTGGAACCAGCCGGTCAGGGCCACGGCCAGGGCGTCGGCGGCGTCGTCCGGCCGCGGGGGAATCTCGAGGTTCAGCTCGCGCATCACCGCCGCCAGCACGTCGTCCTTGCCCGCGTGGCCGTGGCCGGCGAGGGCCAGCTTGATCTGCATCGGCGGGAACTCCACCACCGGAATGGCGAAGCGGGCCAGGGTCATCATCAGCACGCCGCGGGCCTGCACCACGGCGATGGTGGTGCTGGAGCGGTAGAAGAAGAACTTCTCCACCGCCGCCAGCTCCGGCCGCCAGGCGCGGATCAGCTGGCGCAGGTCCCGGGCGATCTCCACCATCCGCTCGCCCTCGCTGCGGCCGGGGTCGGTGCGGATGATGCCGCAGTCCAGCAGGCGCTGCTGGCCGCCGCCCGTGTCGATCACGCCGTAGCCGACGCGGGCCAGGCCCGGATCCAGGCCGAGGATGCGCATGGGCGGGCGGCGATCGGCCCAGTGTGCAGGAGCCGGCGCGGGCCGGCCGCCGCTCAGGCCGCCAGGGCCAGCTCGAAGGCGCTGCGGTCGCTGGCCTCGGGCCGCTCGAACACCTTGCAGAACACCTTCACCACCCGGTCGCCCGAGTCGATCTGCTCCAGCGGGTCCTTGCGCAGGCGGTGGCGCAGGCAGCAGGCGGCCACCCGGGCCACGTCGTCTTCCGTCACCTCCGTGCGGCCCTCGAAGGCGGCCAGGGCGCGGGCGGCGCGGTTGGTCACGATGTCGCCGCGCAGGCCGTCCACATCCAGCTCGCCGCAGATGGCGCTGATGCGGATGCGCAGGTCGTCGTCGATCTGGACTTGTGGCAGGAGAGTCTGAGCCGCGATCACGCGCTCCTGCAGGGCGTCCTGGGTGGGCTGCACGCCGTCGTTGAAGCGGTCGGGGTCGTTGTCGAAGCTGGTGCGCTGGTCCACCACCTGCACCCGCAGCTCGGGGTCGCGCACGGTGCGCACCTCCACGCTCATGCCGAAGCGGTCGAGCAGCTGGGGCCGCAGCTCGCCCTCCTCGGGGTTGCCGGAGCCGATCAGCACGAAGCGGGCCGGGTGGCGTACGCTCACGCCCTCGCGCTCCACCGTGTTCCAGCCCGAGGCGGCCGAATCCAGCAGCACGTCCACCAGGTGGTCGTCCAGCAGGTTCACCTCATCCACGTAGAGCAGGCCGCGGTTGGCCTTGGCCAGCAGGCCGGGCTCGAAGGCCCGCACGCCCTCGCTGAGGGCCTTCTCGATGTCGATGGTGCCGCAGAGGCGGTCTTCCGTGGCGCCCAGGGGCAGGTCCACCATCGGCACCTGGCGCTGCTCGATCGGCAGCGATTCGCCGTGCTCGGCCCGCTGGCGCACCTCGGCGCTCTGCAGATCCGGGTCGCTTGGGGAGCTGTTGTAGGGGTCGCCCGCCACCACGTCGATCTCGGGCAGCAGATCGGCCAGGGCCCGGATCGTGGTGCTCTTGCCCGTGCCCCGGTCGCCCATGATCATCACGCCGCCGATGCGCGGATCGATCACGTTCAGCAGCAGGGCCAGCTTCATCTCCTCCTGACCCACGATGGCGGTGAAGGGGAAGACCCGGCGCTTGCGGGCTTGCGTCACGGTTGGCTGCTGGCTGGGGGAGCAGGCGATTGTTTCACAGCCGGTTGAGGCACCGGGACGGCCACCGGCAGCAGGCTCAGCACCTGGGGCGGGGTGGCATCGGCCGGGTAGATCAGCCGCACCCGCAGCTGGCGCTGGCTGCCGGGGGCCAGGCTCAGCGTGCCCAGCACCGGACCCTGCTGGCCCGCCCGCTGGATCAGGTGGAAGCTGCGGCGGCCGGCGGCCTGGCCGTCGGCCGCATCGAGGCCGCTCACCTCCACGCTGCCGCGGAACATCACGGCCCGCGCCGGGCTGGCGTTGAAGCGCAGGCCCCCCACCGTTGCATCGGTCTTGAGCGGCGATTCCAGGGCCAGCTGCAGCTGCACGGGGGCCTTGGTGTCGTTGCGCAGGGGGATGGCCAGGTCGTACTCCACGCCGTAGTTGCCGTGGGCGGCCCAGGCGGTGCCGGAGTAGAGGGCCTGCAGCTCGGCGGTCTGCACCTGGCCCGTGCCGAGGCTGCCGCGCTCCAGGGAGCTGATCGGCCAGGAGATCGGGGCACGGCTGGCACTGAGCCAGCGCCGGCCCGGATCGGTGAGGGTCGTGCGCCAGACACTGCCGATCTGCACCCCGCTCACCCGCGAGTAGATCAGCTTGCCCTTGCTGCCGCGGGGGGTGGGCTGGTGCTCCTTGGGACTCAGGGGACCCTCCAGCAGCGCCGCCCAGCTCCCGGGCGGCGGCGGCTGATCGCCCGTGCCGAAGGCCGCCAGGGTGGCCAGGCTCACGGGGCCCTGGCTCTGCAGCCGCAGCTGCAGGTTGCGGCCGTTGAGCAGCGGATCGAGCCCCTTCACCGGCAGGGGCAGCACCACCAGGGTGGTGGGCGCTCCGGGCTGCAGGGTCCAGCTGGCGGGCAGCAGCGGGCTGCGGTAGCGGTCCAGCAGTTCCGTGGCCACGCGGCTGCCGGGGCCGGAGAACACCGTGCCGTCCTGGGGCAGCAGCTCCGGCAGGGGCAGGAAGGGGGCCGAGGGCTGCACCGCGTCGGTGGCCTGGGAGAGGGCAGTGGAGCCGGCCAGCAGCTGCAGGCTCACCGGCTGGCTGCCGCGGGGCTGGGCCAGCACCGCCAGCCACAGGGTGGAATCGAGGCTCTCGGGCCGGCCGGCATACACGTGGTGGCTGAACAGGTCGAAGCGACCGCTCAGCGGCACATCCAGGTGGGCCTCCGGCACGCCCCGGCCCTGCCGGGGGAAGGTGGAGAGCAGGATCCCCGGCGCCGTGATCAGCTCCGGGTTGTTGTCGTTCACCAGCAGCACCGGGTCCAGGCCGCCCGGCAGGGGGGCCACCGTCTGGGGGCGCAGCAGCGTGGTGGCGGGCGGTGGGTTGGCCGCTGCCGGAGCGGGGGCGGCCACGGGGGCCGGCAGGGCGGCGGCCAGCAGGATGGACAGCATCAGCGGGGCTCGGTGGATCGTGTCGTGGCGGACGGGGGTGCGGACGCCGTGGCGGGCTGCGCGGCCGCGGCGCCGCGGGGCACCAGCAGCTTGGCCGCCTCGGCGGCCATGGCCCGGATCAGGTCGGTGGAGCGGGGGTCGTTGAAGGGGCCCTTCACCATGAAGGCGGCCACGGCCCGCTGGCCATTGGGCAGTTCGATCAGGCCGCCGTCGGCATAGGCGATGCCGATGTCGCCGGTCTTGTTGAGCACGGTCACGCCGTAGGGCATCAGATCGGCGTCGGGATCGGCCGAGTCGCCACCGAGGCCCTGGAGCAGGCCCAGGGGAAGCAGGGTGTTGGTGCGCGAGGTGCCCATCACCTGGCGGAACAGGTCCCGGGCCCGGGGGCTGAGCTTCTCGCCGGTGTCCACGAGGGCGATGGTCCGGGCCAGGTCGTGGGCGCTGGTGGTGTTGGTGCCCTCCAGGTCCGGCAGCCAGTTGTTGATCACCGTGCCCGGCAGCCCCAGGGCCTGGAAACGGGCGTTGAGGGCCGTCTTGCCGCCGAGCCGCTTGATCAGCAGGTTGGTGGCGGTGTTGTCGCTCACGCGGATCATCTCGGTGGCGGCCTCGTGGAACGGGAAGCGCGTTCCCACCGGCTTGTTCGCCATCCAGCCGGCGCCGGCCCCCACCACCTCCTTGGTCATGGTCAGGGGCTGGTCCCAGCGCACGCGGCCGGCGTCCAGGTCCTCCAGGGCCGCCAGCAGGATCGGCGTCTTGATCGAGCTGGCGGCCGGCAGGGGCAGCTCGCTCTGCAGCTGGGCGAAGCGGCCGTCATCGAGCACCAGCAGGTAGCCGCTGGCCTTGAGGTCCTTGTGGACCGCCGCCAGGGCGGCCCATTTTCTGCTCAGGCCCGTGAGTTCCCGGTGGGGCTCGAAGCGGCCCAGGGGGATGCCCCGCTGCAGGGCCTGGAGGGGCTGGCCGGCAGGGCTGCCGGTGAGGCGGGGGGCGTTGATCGAGCCCTGGGCCAGCCGCGGCGCCAGCAGCTTCAGGGCCGTGCCGCTGATCAGCCCCAGGCCGATGCCCATCACCAGCAACCGCAGCAGCAGGCGCAGCGGCCCCCAGGTGCCGGAGCCGGAGCGGGCGGGGCGAGGGGAACTCACGGGCGGGCGGATCCAGGCAGGGCCAGACCTTAGGGGCTTCGCCGCTGTGCTGCCCAGCGCAGCTGCCGGACCATGCCCCGCACCAGGGCCACCTCGCCGTCGCGGATCTGGCCGCGCTGCAGCAGGCCCCGCAGCTTGGCCATGCGGGCGTGGGCCGTGTGGGGGTAGAGGAAGCCCACCGCCAGCAGCAGCTCCTCGGCGTCCTGGAGCATGGCCTCGACGGCGGCGCGGGGGGCCGGATCCCCGAGGGGATCGGCCGGGGAGTCACGGGCCTGCGGCGTGGCCGCTGCCACGGCGGACGGCGCGGGCAGGGGGGCCCCTGGGCCCGGTTCGTCCGGGCATGCCTGCCGCAGCTGCGCCTGGTGGAGTTCGTGCAGGCAGATGGCCGCCGCCTGGGCGAGGTTCAGGGAGGCGTAGGCCTCGCCGGTGGCGATGCGCAGCACCCGGCCGGCCTGCAGCAGTTCATCGGTGCTCAGCCCCCGGTCCTCGCGCCCGAACACCAGCGCCGATGGCGGCGGCGCCTCGCCGGCCGGCAGGGCGGTTGCCGCCAGCAGCCAGCCGAGGGCATCGGCGGGGCTGTGCAGGGGCAGGCTGTCGCGGGCCACCTGGCCGCAGCTGGCCACCACGCGCCGGCAGTCGGCCAGGGCTGCAGCCAGGTCGGGGAACAGGCGGGCCCGCTGCAGCAGCCCCCCGCCGTGCACAGCCATGCGCAGGGCCTCCTCGCCGAGGTGGTCGCAGCGGGGGGCCACCAGCCGCAGTTCGGCGATGGCGAAGTTGGCGCAGAGCCGGGCCACGCCGCCCACGTTCAGCGGGCCGGCCGGCTCCACCAGCACCACCACGACGGGGGCCGGGGGGCGGGCGGACTGCCGCGCCGCGGGCGCGCTCACGCCAGTGCGTGCAGGTAGGCGAGCAGGTCGGCCATGGCCTGGGGCTCGGGCTGGAAGCGGGGCATGGGCGGCGTGCGGCCGCTCACCACCTGCTGGATCAGCTGCCGGTCGTTCTTGCGGCCCGCCACGCCATGCAGGTTCGGGCCCACCAGGCCCTGGGCGGCGATGCCGTGGCAGCCGGCGCAGTTGATCATGAACAGCTGGCCGCCCCGCTCCTCGGAGCCCGCCAGCTGCAGGGTGCTGCGGGTGTAGGGATCACTGCGGGCCGCCGGCAGGGCCCCGAGCAGCACCAGCAGGATCGAGGCGATGGCCGCCAGCAGCACCAGGGCGCCGATCAGGCCGCGGCGCGACGGGGCTCCGCCCGCAGGGGCATCGCTGGTGCCGGCGGCGCTGTCCACGCTCCCTGCGCTCGCCATGGGCAGGGCGGCGAGCGCCGGCGTGAGCGCCGAGGCGGAGGGAAGCGGTGGCGGCGGAATGGCGTTGGGCTCGGCGATCACAGTTGCTCTACGGGCGTCTCGGTGGCCGCCTGGGCCGTGGGACAATTCTGCAACGCCATCCCGTTCCAGCGCGCCATGATCGAACCCCTGCTCTGCGGCATCGTGCTCGGTCTGATCCCGGTGACCCTGGCCGGTCTGTTCGTCGCCGCCTGGAACCAGTACCGCCGCGGCGGCGCCCTCGGCGGCTGAGGTCCGCTCAGCCCTCCAGCCTGAGCCGCACCAGGGTGCTGCTCCCGTAGCGGCGCTGGTCGTGCAACAGCCAGCCCTCGGGCACCTCGGTAACGGCACTGGAGGCGCACTCCAGCAGCAGCTCTCCCCCAGGGGTCAGCCAGCCCCCCGCCGCCACGGCCCTCGCCACGGGGCCGTAGAGGCCCGCTGCGTAGGGCGGGTCGGCGTAAATGAGCTCGAAACCGCCGCTCCAGTCGCGGCCCTGGCCCCGCTGCAGCGCACCAGCCTGCAGCCAGCGCAGCACCTCCTGCTGCGCCACCTCCACCGTTGCGGCGCTCCGTTCGGATCCCTGGGGCCGGCCGGCCAGGCCTTGGGCAACGGCCTCCAGGTTGGCGCGGCTGGTCGCGGCCATCTGCCGGTCCTGGTCGACCGCCACCACGCACCCCGCGCCGCGCTGCAGCGCCTCGCAGCCCATCACGCCGCTGCCGCTGAACAGGTCGAGCCACCGGGCCCCCGGCAGCTCAGCCGCCAGCATGTTCATCACCGCCAGGCGCAGCCGTGAGGGGGTGGGACGGGCGGTGGCGCCGGGCGGGCTCTGCAGCCGGCGACCGCCGCTCAGGCGCAGGCTCATGGGCTGAGGCGCCCCGCCGCCAGCCAGTCCAGCCAGCGGCGCAGCATCGCCTCGCCCGTGCCGCTCGATTTCTCCGGGTGGAACTGGCAGGCGGCGATGCTCCCCTGCCACACCGCCGCGGTCACGGGGCTGCCGGCGAAGTCGACCCGGGCGGTGGTGCAGGCCGGGTCGCTGGGCTCGGCGGCATAGGAATGCACGAAGTAGACCCAGCTCGCCGGGGTGCCCGCCGGCAGCAGGGGACTGGGCTCAGCCGGCAGCAGCGGCGCCCAGCCCATGTGGGGCACCGGATGGCCCGGGCTGCGGGGCAGGGCCCGCACCCGCCCCTTCAGCAGGCCCAGACCGGCCGCCTGGCCCTCGTCGCTGGCCTCGAACAGCAGCTGCAGGCCCAGGCAGATGCCGAGCAAGGGCCGGCCGGCGGCGTACCAGTCGGCGATCACCGGCACCAGGCCCGAGCGGTGCAGCCGCTCCATCGCCGGATCGAAGGCGCCCACCCCCGGCAGCACCAGGGCCCGGCAGCCGGCGGTGTCGGCGGTGCCGTGGACGGCCACCACCTCAGCCCCCAGCCGCTCGAAGGCCCGCTGCACCGAGTGCAGGTTGCCCATGCCGTAGTCGATCAGGCCGATGCGGAGCGGGGTCGGGCTGGCCATGGTCAAGCCGGTCGCAGGCAAGGTGCCCATCCTCAGACGACGCTGACCCCGAGCCGCTGGCACGGCTGCTCCAGGGCCGGTGAGGCCGGCAGGGGAATGGCGTTGATGCGGTCGATCAGCTGATAGAGCCGGCCCATGCGGCGCCGATCCAGCTGGAAGCGCAGGCAGGGCCGCAGGATCCCCTCCTCATCGGAGCTCTCACCGGCACTGATCGTGCCCTCGCTCACCACATCGGCGAACTCCCGGTTCAGATCCGGCAGCAGGTCGGGCGGGATCGGCACGTGCAGCAGCAGCTCCATGCGGTCCTCGCCGAGCTGGGCGGCGTGGAACACCCGGTAGAAGGTGCAGATGTGCTCCATCGCCTCGGCGGCGGTGGTGGCCTGCTTGAGCAGGGCCGTGTCCTCGGCCGAGATCAGGCCCCGGGCCGCCAGCCCCGCCTGCACATCCCGCATCAACGTGGGCCAGAAGTCGTCCCCGGGGGGCGCCAGCATCACCAGCGGGATCGGCGGGGTGCGGCCGGTCTGGATCAGCGTGAGGGACTCGAACAGCTCGTCGAAGGTGCCGTAGCCCCCCGGCAGCACCACCAGCGCATCGCTCTCGCGCAGGAAGAACAGCTTGCGGGTGAAGAAGTAGCGGAAGTGCAGCAGGCGCCCGTCGCAGCCGCTCACGTAGCGGTTGGCGTGCTGCTCGAAGGGCAGGTCCACGTTGAGGCCGATGCTGTTCTCACAGCCGGCGCCCCGGTTGGCCGCCTCCATGATGCCGCCGCCGGCCCCGGTCATCACGTCGAAGCCCTGGGCCACCGCCTCGGTGGCCAGCTGCTCGGCCAGCTTGTAGGCCGGGTCCTCGGTGGCGGTGCGCGCCGAGCCGAACACCGTGACCTTGCGGGTCTGGCGCCGCGGGCCGAACACCGCCAGGCCGTCGCGGATGTCGGCCAGGGCGCCACGGATCAGGCGCCACTCGTTGGCGTCCGTGCTGCTGCGGCTGATCTCCAGCAGGCTGACGATGGTCCGCTCGATCTCACGGCGCTGGGGGTGGCCCCGCAGCAGGGACCCCAGGGCCTCCAGTGGACTCTGACCTGTGGAGTAGGCGGGCGAGAAAGCGGAACTCAGAACGGGGGATTCAGAGGTACTTGGAGATGGTGCCCGACAGGGTGGTCTTGGGCACGGCACCGACCACGGTGTCCACCTTCTGGCCGCCCTTGAACACCATCAGGGTGGGGATGCTGCGGATGCCGTACTGGCTGGCGACGTTGGGGTTCTCGTCGGTGTTGAGCTTGAACACCTTGATCTTGCCCTCGAACTCCTTGGCGATCTCGTCGACGATCGGAGCCACCATGCGGCAGGGGCCGCACCAGGGAGCCCAGAAATCCACCAGCACGGGCACCTCGCTCTTGAGCACGTCTTGCTCGAAGGACGCGTCGGTGACGGCGGCTGCGCTGGACATCCGAAGGAGGATCAGGATGGCTGAAATCTAGCAATGCCCCCCGGGTTTGCCCCGGTGGCGCAGGGGGCTCGTAATGAAGACAAAAGGCCCGGACGCGCCGGGCTTGGGGGTGTGAGGAGTGTGTGGGCCGAAGCCCGCACACCCTCAGATTAGGTCCTGTGCCCCGGGGGGCCTGAACCGGTCCCGGGGCGGGGATCCTCCCTACTTGCCCATGCCCAGTTGCTGGGCCTTCTGATACACCTTGCCCTCGGTGAGCAGCGAGGGGGCCACCACCACGTCCACCTTCTGCATCTCCTTGAGGGTGCGGGCGCCGAGGGTGCCCATGGAGGTCTTGATGCAGCCCAGCAGGTTCTGGGTGCCGTCGTCGAGGCCGGCGGGGCCGCGCAGGATCTTCTCCAGGCTGCCGGTGGTGCCCACCTTGATGCGGGTGCCGCGGGGCAGCACCGGGCTGGGGGTGGCCATGCCCCAGTGGAAGCCACGGCCGGGGGCCTCGGCGGCGCGGGCGATCGGCGAGCCGATCATCACAGCGTCGGCGCCGCAGGCCAGGCACTTGCAGATGTCACCGCCGGTGACGATGCCGCCGTCGGCCACGATCGGCACGTAGCGGCCGCTCTCGGCGAAGTAGTCGTCGCGGGCGGCGGCGCAGTCGGCCACGGAGGTGGCCTGGGGGATGCCGACGCCCAGCACGCCGCGGCTGGTGCAGGCGGCGCCGGGGCCGATGCCCACCATCACGCCGGCGGCGCCGGCGCGCATCAGCTGCAGGGCCACGTCGTAGGTGACGCAGTTGCCGATCACCACGGGCACGCCGAAATCGCGGCAGAGGGCCGCCAGGTCCAGGGTCTCCTGGCCCTCGGGGCCGATGTGCTCGGTGCTGACCACCGTGGCCTGCACGAAGAACAGGTCAGCGCCTGCCTCTGCGATCGCCTTGCCGAACTTCAGGGCTGCCACGGGGGTGGCGCTCACGGCGGCGATGCCGCCCCGCTCCTTGATCTCGGCGATGCGCCTGCGGATCAGGTCCTCGCGCACCGGCTGGCTGTAGAGCTCCTGCATCAGCGGCACGAACTCGTCTTTGCCCACCGCTGCGATGCGATCCAGCACCGGATTGGGGTCGTCGTAGCGGCACTGGACCCCCTCCAGGTTCAGCACCCCCAGGGCGCCGAGCTTGGTGAGCTCCACCGCCACGCCCACATCCACCACGCCGTCCATGGCGCTGGCGATGATCGGGATCTCACGGGTTATGCCGCCCAGGGTCCAGCTGCTGTCGGTGACGGCTGGATCGACCGTGCGACCGCCTGGCACCAGGGCGATCTCGTCGATGCCATAGGCGCGACGGACGGTACGGGAACGGCCGAGCTGAATGTCCACCGGGAACGTTGACGCAATCGGGCCAAGCTATCAACCGGCCCGATGGCGTCCGCTCCGGGCCGGCGGCTTCAGCCCCGCTCAGCCCTGGCCGCGGAAGGCGTTCCAGCGGCTCTTGAGGCCGGCGATCACCTGCTGGCGGTCGCTGCTGCGCACCAGGCGCGTCAGGGCGAAGCGCACCACGGTGACCACGCCCGCCAGCTCCAGCAGGCCCGGCACCAGGGGAAGGCCCTCGAGCACATCCAGCAGGGCGGTGTAGATCTGCAGCACCAGCACCGCCACCACCAGGTAGGCCAGCAGGGTGAGCGGCGTGCGGGCGGTGTCGACCAGCTCCTGCAGCTGGCCGCTGGCGAGCCACTGGCGGACCTTGGCCACCAGCAGCTCCCACTCACCGCCGTCGCCGGGCTCCAGCGCTGGAATCTCGATCGTGCTGGCGACGCTGGCTTCGACCGGCGCGGCGGCTGCCACCGGGCTCGCAGCCGTTTCGGAGGCCGCCGCTGGGACGGGTTGGGGCGCTGGCACGGGCTCGCTGGGCTGCGGTGCCGGCGCGCTGAAGGCGCTGGCCGTGGCCTCGGCGGGCTCCAGGGGCTGGGGGTCGCCGGTGGGGGCGTCCTGGGAGACGGGGGCCTCCTCGCTCGCTAGCGGTGCCTCCGCAGCCATCGGTGCGTCGGTGCTGACGGGTGTCTCGGTGTGCCGGAACAGGGGGCTCGGGGGTTCCAGGGGGGTGTCGCCCTGGCCGGAGCCGGTCGCGCCCTCGGGGCTGGAGTCGGTGGGCTGGAGGCCTTCGTTCGAGGCGGCGAAAGCATCAGCCATGGATCCGGAGCGCGCAGGTCGGTGCGGGAGTTTACGGCCGTTTCCCGGCTTCAGGGTTCCCCCGGGGCCGCCGCCTGGACCGCTCCCGCCCTCCGCCTAGCCCTCCAGGGGAATCAGGCCCGGTCGCTCCCCCAGGGGCGCCAGGGGCAGCCGCAGCGGGAAGCGGCCGTCCTGCAGCTGGGCCACCAGCTCGGCGGCGATCTCGGCGGCGATGCGCGGGCTGTGGGCCGGGGCGCAGCGCAGCCTGCGGCCGTCCACCTGGATCTCGCCCGCCAGCAGCTGGCTGTAGGGCACGCAGCCGAAGCTCGGTTTGATCCGCCGCGGGATCGAGAAGTCGAGCACCGGCGCCTCCAGCTCGTGGTCGCCGGCGGCGGCCTGGCGCGCCACCGCCAGATCCAGCAGCGGCACCGGCGCCGCCACCCCCACCAGCAGGCCGCTGCCGTGGCCCTCGAAGTGGGTGGCCCGCACCCAGGCGGGCCGCAGGCCCTGCAGGTCGACGGCCAGGGCGCAGGCGGCGCCGGGCACGCGGGCGTGGCCGCTGGGCAGGCGCCGGGGGGCGGGGTTGTGGCCGCTGCCGGGGCCCAGCACCCAGCCCAGGGCTCCCCCCACCAGCACCGGCGAGCCTGGCCCCAGCAGCGACAGCCCCGGCATGGTCAGGCCGATGCTGGCGCTGCCGCCGCAGCTGTAGAGGGCCGTCGTGTAGGGGCCCAGCAGGGGGCCCAGGGGGCTGCGGGTCAGCCCCTCGGCGCTGCTCACCGCCACCACGCCGTTCTCGCCGATGCCGCGGTGCAGCAGCAGCCGGCCGCTGCCGATGCGCTCCAGGGAAAGGCGGGTCTCCAGTTCGCGGCGGGGGTGCAGCGGCGTGGCCTCGCCGCTGGCCGTGAGCGGCAGCTCCGCCCCCGTCAGCAGATCGGCCAGCACCTGGGCGCCGCCGCGGTGGCCCGGGTCCGTGAGCCCCCCGCCGATGGGCAGCACTAGATCGGTGGCGCCGCTGCCACCCAGGCCCGCCACGCCCCCCAGTCGGAATTCGCGCACGCGGATCGGCGGGTCGCTCGGGCCCAGGCCCAGCAGCAGTGAGGCCTGGTCGGTGAACTCGGCGTTGGCCGCCACCACCACGTCGGTGGCGGCGTAGGCGGCCTCCAGGCCCTCGGCCGCCACCCGCCCGCGAAAGGCGGCCCCGGTGCACACCCGCAGCTCCCCCCGACCCTGCCGTTCCCGCAGCTCCAACTCGCTGCGGGGCTCCAGGAGCCGGGACTGGGGGGTCATGGCCGCAACACTCGATAAAATGGCGTCAACTCAGGCGGTCATCGATGGCGGATCCAGTAGGGACCGGTCCCACAGGTCCCGGCGAATCCGGCAACAACGGGGATTCCCGGATCATCCAGGCCGACCTCCGCAACGAGATGTCGCGCTCCTATCTGGAGTATGCGATGAGCGTGATCGTGGGCCGGGCCCTGCCCGATGCCCGCGACGGCCTCAAGCCGGTGCACCGGCGCATCCTCTACGCGATGTACGAGCTGGGCCTCACCAGCGACCGGCCCTACCGCAAGTGCGCCCGTGTGGTGGGCGAGGTGCTGGGTAAGTACCACCCCCACGGCGACACGGCCGTCTACGACGCGCTGGTGCGCATGGCGCAGGACTTCTCCATGCGCATGCCGCTGATCGACGGCCACGGCAACTTCGGCTCGGTGGACAACGATCCGCCGGCCGCCATGCGTTACACGGAATCGCGGCTGCAGGCGCTCACCACCGACAGCCTGCTGGAGGACATCGAGAGCGAGACCGTCGATTTCATCGACAACTTCGACGGCTCCCAGCAGGAGCCCACGGTGATGCCGGCGCGCATCCCGCAGCTGCTGCTCAACGGCTCCACCGGCATTGCCGTGGGGATGGCGACCAACATCCCGCCCCACAACCTCACCGAGCTGATCGATGGCCTGCTGGCCCTGATCGCCGACCCGGACGTCGACGATCGCGTGCTGACGTCGCTGATTCCCGGCCCCGACTTCCCCACCGGCGGCCAGATCCTGGGGCGCCGCGGCATCCGCGAGATGTACACCACCGGCCGTGGCTCGGTGACCATGCGCGGCGTAGCCTCGATCGAGACCATCGAGGCCAAGGGCCGCCCCGATCGCGATGCGGTGATCATCACCGAGCTGCCCTACCAGACCAACAAGGCGGCGCTGATCGAGCGCATCGCCGAGCTGGTGAACGACAAGAAGCTGGAGGGCATCGCCGACATCCGCGACGAATCCGACCGCGACGGCATGCGGATCGTGATCGAGCTGCGCCGGGATGCCTACCCGCAGGTGGTGCTCAACAACCTGTTCAAGCTCACGCCGCTGCAGAACAACTTCAGCGCCTACATGCTGGCGCTGGTGAAGGGCGAGCCAGTGCTGCTCACCCTGCGCAAGATGCTCGAGGTGTTCCTCGAGTTCCGCGTCGAGACGATCGAGCGGCGCACCCGCTACCTGCTGCGCAAGGCCGAGGAGCGCGACCACATCCTGCTGGGTCTGCTGATCGCCCTCGACAACCTCGACGCGATCATCGCCCTGATCCGCGGCGCCGCCGACACCGCCACGGCCCGCCTGGAGCTGCAGGAGCAGTTCGGCCTCAGCGAGATCCAGGCCGACGCGATCCTGCAGATGCAGCTGCGGCGGCTCACGGCCCTCGAAGCCGACAAGATCCGGCTCGAGCATGAGGATCTGCTGGCCAAGATCACCGACTACCAGGACATCCTGGCCCGCAAGGAGCGGGTGCTCGGCATCATCACCGACGAGCTGCAGGCGATCCGCAGCCGCTACGACTCCCCCCGCCGCACCGAGATCCTCGACCTCGAGGGCGGCCTGGAAGACATCGACCTGATCGCCAACGAGCGCTCGGTGGTGCTGCTCACCGAAAACGGCTACCTCAAGCGGATGCCGGTGAGCGAATTCGAGGCCACCAGCCGCGGCACCCGCGGCAAGGCCGGCACCCGCAGCCCCGGCGCCAAGGGCCAGGGCGAGGAGGCCGTGAAGCTGTTCATCAGCTGCAACGACCACGACAACCTGCTGCTGTTCAGCGATCGCGGCGTGGTGTATTCGGTGCCCGCCTACCGGGTGCCCCTGTGCAGCCGCGCCGCCAAGGGCACGCCGATCGTGCAGCTGCTGCCGATTCCCCGCGAGGAACTGATCACCTCGCTGCTGGCGGTGGGTGCCTTCGAGGACAACATGGTGCTGGTGATGCTCACCAGCGGCGGCTACGTGAAGCGCACCCGCCTCTCGGCCTTCGCCAACATCCGCTCCAACGGCCTGATCGCCATCTCCCTGGAGGATGGCGATGCCCTCACCTGGGTGCGGCTGGCAATGCCCGGCGACAGCGTGCTGATCGGCTCGCGCAACGGCATGACGATCCACTTCCGTCTCAGCGACGAGGAGCTGCGTCCCCTGGGCCGCACCGCCCGCGGCGTGCGGGCGATGAACCTGCGCGAGGGCGATTCGCTGGTGAGCATGGACGTGCTGCCGGTGGAGCTGGCCGACCGGGTGGAAGGTGCCGCCGCCGCCGCGGGCGACGACAGCGACCCCGAAGGCGATGAGGTGACCCCGAGCGAGGGGCCCTGGGTGCTGGTGGCCTCCGCCAGCGGCCTGGGCAAGCGGGTGCCGGTGGACCAGTTCCGGCTGCAGAAGCGGGCCGGCATGGGCCTGCGGGCGATCAAGTTCCGCCGCGACGGCGATGTGCTGGTGGGCCTCAAGGTGCTGGGCGCCGGCGAGGAGCTGCTGCTGGTGAGCGAGCGGGGTGTGATCGTGCGCATGCAGGCCGATGCGGTGCCCCAGCAGTCCCGCGCCGCCACGGGCGTGCGGCTGCAGAAGCTCGATTCCGGCGACCGCTTGGCCGAGGTGGTGCTGGTGCCGCCCGCGCCGGAGGGTGAGGACGACGAGGCCCCAGTGGATGCCGCTTCATCGGATGTGGCGCCAGCGGATGCCACGCCATCGGATGCGGCCCAGGCCGAGGCTCCCGAGCCCGATGCCTGATCGCAGCGGCGAGCTCTGGATCGCCAACAGCATCAGCGACCTGATCCAGGGGGATGTGAAGGAGCATCTCCCCCTGGAGGCCATTCCCCTGCAGGGGGATGTGCTGGGGCTGGGCACCACCACCAGCGTTGACAACGGCGAGCTCACCTTCCTGCGCAACGCCGCCGGCGACACCACCATCTGGAAATGCCAGGCCGGTGACGGTGGCATCCGGGCGCTGCGGTCCGGTGATGGCAGCGGCCACTTCCCCTATGTGTGCTTCAGCGGTGATGCCACAGCCCTGCGGGTGCCGCTCGATCCGGCCGCGCTAGGCCCGGTGGAGGGGCGACCGCTGCAGGAGCTGGTGGCCGCGGCCATCGCCCGGCTGCGTTCCGACGGACGGCTGGCGGAGGCCCCCATCTATGGCGTGCGCCTGATGGCCCAGTGGCATTCGCTGGTGATCACGGTGGCCTCCAAGCTGTGCATGGGCCAGCAGCGCCGCAACACCGCCGTGGCCAGCAGCGCGACCAGCTACGGCACGGCCGGCCGCAGCCTCTACGACCTGCTGCAGCACTACCGGCTCGCCCCCGAGGATCCGGGCGATCCCGCCGATCCGATCCGGTTCCTCGGCCGCTCCCTGCACTGGGATTGCTGCGGCTTCTATGACACCGACCCCGGCAGCGGCCGGGTCACCGTGCCCCAGGCCGGTGCCCATCTGCACCTGCATGGCTGCAGCACCGATCTGCGCCATGGCGGGCACCTGCACCACGAACATCCCGGCAGCCGCCTGGGCAGTCTGGAGTCGCTGGCGATCTATCCGCTGGGGCAGCTGCATCATCTGGCCAGCGACCTGGCGGTGGAGGACCTGCGCGTTGAGGCGGGATCCGCCCGGTTCACGGTGGCCAACCGCGGCTCGCTGGATGTGAACGATGTGGGGGTCGCCGTGGTGATCGACGACCGCTATGCCGGCCACCGCTACCTGCGCCTGCCCTGGCTGGCCGCCGGCGCGAGCGAACGGTTCAGCGTGCCCCTGGCCCTGGCGGCCGGCGCCCATCGGCTGGAGGTGATCGCCGACCCCGAGGGCGAGATCCTCGAGGCTCCGGAGCTGCAGGCCAACAACCGGGCCGCCCTGGATGTGGTGGTGTGATGCCGGCTGACGTGCTCGTGGTCGGCGCGGGGCCCGCTGCCCTGGCCATCGCCGCCGCCCTGCTGGAGCAGGGCCTCACGGTGGAAGCCCTGGCCGCCGCCGATCCCGAGGCGCCCTGGGCCAACACCTACGGCATCTGGGGCCCCGAGGTGGATGCCCAGGGCCTCGAGGCCCTGCTGGGCCACCGCTGGAGCGACACCCGCAGCGACTTCGGCGCGGCGCTTACCCCAGGGGCAGTGGAGCCCGGCGTCGTGGCCCATGGCATCGACTACGGCCTGTTCGACAAGACCAGGCTCCAGCAGCACTGGCTGGAGCAGTGCCGCGCCGGTGGGCTGCGCTGGCACCGCGGCCTGGCCGCCGCGATCCGGCATGGGGCGCTGCAGTCCACCGTCACCACCCAGGAGGGCCTGGAGCTGAGCGCCCGGCTGGTGGTGGACGCCAGCGGCCATCAGCCGGTGTTCGTGCAGCGCCCCGATGACGGCCCGGTGGCGGGCCAGGCCGCCTATGGGGTGGTGGGCACCTTCTCGGCCCCGCCGGTGCAGCCCGGCCAGTTCGTGCTCATGGACTACCGCTGCGATCACCTCACGCCGGAGGAGCGCCTGGAGCCGCCCACCTTTCTCTACGCCATGGATCTCGGCGGCGGCGTGTTCTTCGTCGAGGAGACGTCACTCGCCCTGGCGCCGCCCGTTCCCTACGACACGCTCAAGCAGCGGCTGCAGCGCCGGCTGGCCCATCGCGGCGTGCAGGTGCTGGACGTGCAGCACGAGGAGTTCTGCCTGTTCCCGATGAACCTGCCCCTGCCGGATCTCGGCCAGCAGGTGGTGGGCTTCGGCGGGGCGGCCTCGATGGTGCATCCCGCCTCCGGCTACATGGTGGGCTCCCTGCTGCGCCGGGCCCCCGATCTGGCGGCCGCGATCGCCGCCGGCCTGCGCACGCCGGGGCTGGAGTCCGCCAGCGTGGCTCGCCTGGCCTGGGCGGCGCTCTGGCCCCTGGAGCTGCGCCGCAAGCACGCCCTCTACCGCTTCGGCCTCGAGAAGCTGATGCGCTTCCCCGAGGCCCAGCTGCGGGCGTTCTTCGCCAACTTCTTCGCCATGCCCACCGCCCAGTGGTATGGCTTTCTCACCAACACCCTGCCCCTGCAGCAGCTGATCGCCGCGATGCTGCGGCTGTTTGTCACGGCCCCCTGGGGCGTGCGCTGGGGTCTGATCGAACCCCGCGGCCGGGAGCTGGCGCTGCTGGGCCGGCTGCTGTGGCCCTGAGGGGCGGGGCCCAGCAGCGGCACCCTCACCCCGCGGGCGGTGATCGGAGCGTCAGGCTGGCCCAGTCGGCGGCATTCACCAGGGGAAACAGGCCGTCCTCCCGCTGCACCGCCGCCAGCCAGTCGGGCGGCAGCGTGTCGCGGCCATCCACGGCGGCCAGCAGCCGCCAGAAGCGGTTGAGGTGGCGGTGGATCCGCTCCCGGGCCAGCTCGGTGGTGGTGCCGGCCCGCAGGATGAAGCTCCAGTCGGAGCTCTGGGCCAGCAGCAGTTCGCGGGCGGCCTGGTTGAGCAGGTCCCGCGCCTGGGTGCTGGCCACGCCCCGGTTCACCCGGGCCACCATGGCGCCGGTGGCGCGGTGCCACTCGGGCACGATCCAGGCGTTGGTCTCGTTCAGCCAGTAGTTGTGGTAGCCGCCCTGGCCCCAGCTGGAGGGGGAGGGCTGGCAGAGCTGCAGGGTCTGGCCGCCGCCCAGGCTCTCCCGCAGGGTCACCAGACCCACGCCGGCCGCCGGCGCCTGGCGGAACAGCTCGGCCAGGAAGGCCGGCCCCTCGTACCACCAGTGGCCGAACAGCTCGGCGTCGAAGGGGGCCACCAGCAGCGGCCGCCGTTCCATGGCCCCGGCCAGCTGCTGCAGCTGCTGGTGCCGTCCATCCAGGTAGTGGCCGGCATCGGCGGCGGCGGTGGCGGCGGCCCGCTCCGGCTCGTAGGCCTGCTTCTGCTCCAGGGGGCAGTCGCGGCCGCTGACGCGGTGCAGCTTCAGCCCCAGGGGCCGGGGGCTGCCGATGCCCCGCTCCACCAGCGCGTCGGCGGGCAGGTCCCAGCCCAGGTCGCGGTGGAATTCCCGGTAGGCGGCCTGGCCGGGGTAGCCGTCGCGGGCGCTCCACACCGGCAGGGTGGAGCCGCTGTCGCGGGCGAAGAAGGCCATGCCGCCCGGGCTCACGATCGGGGCGTAGACCCCGAAGCGGGGCCGCGGCAGCCCATGCAGCAGGCCGTGCGCATCGAGGATCGCGTAGCGCAGGCCGGCGCCCGTGAGGATCCGATCCAGCCCCTCGTAGTAGGCGCATTCCGGCAGCCAGATCCCCTGGGGCCGGACCCCCAGCAACCGCTCGTGCTCGCGCACCGCCGTGAGCAGCTGGCCGCGCACCGCCTCGGGGAACTCCCGCAGCAGCGGCAGGTAGCCGTGGGTGGCGGCACAGGTGAGCAGATCGAGCACGCCGGCCTGCTGCAGCCGGCGGAAGCGGGGCAGCAGGTCGCCGCCGCAGGCCCGCCAGGCGGCGATGGTGGCCTCCAGGCGGGCGGCCTGGGCGCTGGCGGCGGCGGCGTGGCTCGGCGGCGCCTGGGCCAGCAGCTCGAGGCGCACCTCCAGCCAGGGCACGAAGCGGGCCGCCAGCTCGGCACTGGCCAGCAGCGACAGCAGCGTGGGAGAGAGCCCCAGGCTCAGGCGCGGTCGCTGGGCCGGATCGGCGGCGGCGGCCTCCAGCACCTCCAGCAGCGGGATGTAGCACTCCAGCAGGGCCTGGAAATACCAGTCCTCCTCGAGGGAGCCGGGCTGGCTGCTGTGGACGTAGGGCAGGTGGGCGTGCAGGACGATCGCCAGGTCGCCGCTGCTGGCCCGAGGGCCATCGCCGGGCATTGCCGCTGGGCCGCTGGCCAAGGCTGCTGGGCCGCTGGCCAGAGCCGGATCACCATGGGCTGGTGCCCGTTCGCCGCCGGCCACGGCACTCCCCCGGATTGGAGGCCAGCTTAGGCGCTGCACCTAGGCTGAACCCCGCGATGGAGCGCCGATGCAGCTGGCCCTGGCGGTGGATGGTCACAGCATGTTCTACGCCCAGCAGAAGCTGGGCTGGTTCTTCGATCCGCGCCGGCTGCTGGAGTACGCCACGGCCACCCCGGGGGTGGAGATCGGCAGCGCCTTCTGGTACACGGGCCTGAAGGATCCCACCGACCAGCGCCCGTTTCGCGACGCGCTCACCTCCCTGGGCTACACGGTGCGCACCAAGCCGCTGCGGGAATTCGGCCACGACCCCGAACAGCGCCAGTTCGCCCGGGCCAACCTGGACGTGGAGATCGCCATCGACCTGATGGCGGTGGCCCACCGCAGCGACGAGCTGTGGCTGCTCAGCGGCAGCCGCGACCTGGAGCGTCTGGTGGAGGTGCTGCGGGCCCGGGGGCTGCGGATCACGGTGTTCAACACCGACGGCATGGTGCCCCGCGAGCTGCGCAACGCCGCCGACCGCTTCGTGGATCTGGCCACGCTGCGGCCCCAGCTGGAGAAGGCCGAGGCGCTGCAGGCGCCGGTGTTCAGCCGCACCTGAACGCTCGACCAGCCGCCCCCTAGGATGGGGCTAAGTCATATCCATTCCGCTTTGTAACCGCCATGGCCCGCGATCCCGGCCGGGTATTGATCTTCGATACCACCCTGCGCGATGGGGAGCAGTCCCCGGGCGCCAGCCTCAATCTCGAGGAGAAGCTGGCGATTGCGCAGCAGCTGGCCCGGCTGGGTGTGGACGTGATCGAGGCGGGTTTCCCCTTCGCCAGCCCCGGCGACTTCAACGCGGTGCAGCGCATCGCCGCCAGCGTCGGCACCCCCGACGGGCCGATCATCTGCGGCCTGTCCCGGGCGGCCCGCGGCGACATCAAGGCCTGCGCCGACGCCGTGGCCCCCGCCGCCCACCGGCGCATCCACACCTTCATCGCCACCAGCGACATCCACCTCGAGCACAAGCTGCGCAAGAGCCGCACCGAGGTGCTGCAGATCGCCGCCGAGATGGTGGATTACGCCCGTTCCCTCGTGGACGACGTGGAGTTCTCCTGCGAGGACGCCGGTCGCTCCGACCCGGAATTCCTCTATCAGGTGATCGAGGCGGCGATCGCCGCCGGTGCCACCACGGTCAACATTCCGGACACCGTGGGCTACACCACGCCGGCCGAGTTCGGTGCCCTGATCGACGGCATCAACCGCCATGTGCCCAACATCGACCAGGCCGTGATCTCCGTGCACGGCCACAACGACCTGGGCCTGGCCGTAGCCAACTTCCTCGAGGCCGTCAAGAACGGCGCCCGCCAGCTGGAGTGCACGATCAACGGCATCGGTGAGCGGGCCGGTAATGCCTCGCTCGAGGAGCTGGTGATGGCGCTGCACGTGCGCCGCAGCTACTTCAATCCCTTCCTGGGCCGGCCGGTGGAGAGCACCGAGCCGCTCACGGGCGTCCGCACCGAGGAGATCTACAAGACCTCGCGGCTGGTGAGCAACCTCACCGGCATGGCGGTGCAGCCCAACAAGGCGATCGTGGGGGCCAATGCCTTCGCCCACGAATCGGGCATCCACCAGGACGGCGTGCTCAAGAACCGCCTCACCTACGAGATCATCGACGCCCGCACCATCGGCCTCGCCGATAACCGCATCTCCCTGGGCAAGCTCTCCGGCCGCAGTGCCTTCCGCGCCCGCCTCGAGGAGCTCGGCTACAACCTCGATCGCGAGGACCTCGATGAGGCCTTCAGCCGCTTCAAGGAGCTGGCCGATCGCAAGCGCGAGATCACCGACCGCGATCTCGAGGCGATCGTGAGCGAGCAGGTGCAGCAGCAGGATGAGGCCCGCTATGTCCTCAAGGCCGTGCAGGTGAGTTGCGGCACGGATCTGTTGCCGACCGCGACGGTGACCCTCACCAGCGCCGATGGGGCCGAGCTCCGGGAGGCGGCCATCGGCACAGGCCCGGTGGATGCCGTCTGCCAGGCCCTCAACCGCCTGGCCCAGGTGCCGAACGAACTGGTGGAGTTCTCCGTCAAGTCGGTCACCGAGGGCATCGACGCCATGGGCGACGTGACGATCCGCCTGCGCCAGAACGGCGTGCTCTACTCCGGCCACGCGGCCGACACCGACATCGTGGTGGCGGCGGCCCAGGCCTTCGTCAACGCCCTCAACCGTCTGGTGGCCGGCACCCAGCGCAGCCCGCTCCATCCCCAGAAGGCACCCCTGCCGGTGGCCGAGATCCCGAGGCTCTAGGCCGATGAGCCCCGCGCTGCTGGTCCTTCAACGCTGGAGCTCAAGCGCCCTGCGTCTGCTGCTCTGGGCCGCGGGGCTGGCCTATCTGGCCCTCGAGGCCAGGGAGGTGGCGACCCAGCGGCAGCTCACGCAGATCACCGTCTTCGCGGTGCTGTTTCTGGTGGCCAGCTTTCAGCTCAGCTTCGCGCGGTACCTGGCCCAGGGACCGGATCCGCAGGACTCCCGGCGCGTCCTGCAGGCGGCGCTGGCCATGTTCATGGCCTCGCTGTTCTCGGTTCTCGATGGGGCGTTCGATTATCTGTTCGCTTCCCTGCAGCAGGGCCTGGCCAGCGGGTTGTTGCCGGCCCTCTATCTGTTCAGCTGGCTGGTGAATCTGCTCAGTGTCGTGCTGGCGCTGGGTTCGATGGAGGTGTTCCTGCGCAGTGTGCAGCGATGGCTCGCCCAGCCCTGAGCCGGCGCGGCCGCAGTTAGCCTGACCCCGATGCCTGATCCAGCCAGCGGCCGGCCCCGCCCCCCTCTCGCCAGTGCCCTGCAGCTGGCCTTGCTGCTGCTGCTGGCGATCGCCATGCTGGTGCCCCTGTTCTGGCTGGTGAGCACCTCGCTCAAGGGGCCGGCGGAGGACATCTTCACCATGCCGCCAGCCCTGCTGCCGGCCCAGCCCAGCCTGGAGGCCTACGGCCGGCTGTTCGGGGAGAACCCGATCGGCGCCTACATCCTCAACAGCACGATTGTCAGCGGGCTGGCGGTGCTCGCCAACCTGCTGTTCTGTTCCCTGGCGGCCTACCCCCTGGCGCGGATGCGCTTCGCCGGCCGGGGCCTGGTGCTGGCCCTGGTGGTGGCCACGATCCTGATCCCCTTCCAGGTGGTGATGATCCCGCTCTACCTGCTGATGGTGCAGCTGGGGCTGCGCAACACCCTCTGGGCCCTGATCCTGCCCCAGGCCGCCACGGCCTTCGGCATCTTTCTGCTGCGCCAGAGTTTCGCCGGGGTGCCGGTGGAGCTGGAGGAAGCGGCCCGCATCGACGGCTGCACGCCCCTGGGGGAGTGGTGGAACGTGATGATCCCGGCGGCACGGGCCGATCTGATCACCCTGGCGATGTTCGTGTTCATCGGCACCTGGAGTGATTTCCTCTGGCCGCTGGTGATCCTCGACGACCCCAAGCTCTACACGCTGCCGCTGGGACTGCAGCAGCTGGCCACCAGTTTCTCCCTGGATTGGCGCCTGGTGGCGGCCGGTGCGGTGGTCTCGATTCTGCCGGTGCTGGTGCTGTTCATCGGCCTGCAGCGCTACATCCTGCCCAGCGCTGCCGGGGATGCGGTGAAGGGCTGAAACGGCAGGCCCTGGCCCCTCAGCCCGCGGCCAGCTGCTCCAGGCCCCGGCTCAGCCGCACCAGGGCCTCCGCCAGGTCCGCCGGCCCCAGCATCCCGTAGCTCAGCCGCAGGCAGCAGCCCGCCAGGCCGAAGCTGCTGCCGCTCACCAGCGCCACCCGGTGCTCGCGGATCAGTCGCTCCATTGCCGTGTCGGCGGCGAGCGGTGCCTGCAGCTCCAGCAGGGCATAGAAGGCGCCCTGCGGCTGCACCATCAGGCGCCAGGGGGCACCGGGGATGGCCAGCGCCTCCAGCACCTGCCGGCGCCGGTCGGCCAGGGTCGCGATCCGCTCGCGGCACCAGTCGCCACCGGCCTCCAGGGCCGCCACGGCCGCGTGCTGCACCAGCCGCGGCGGGCAGATCAGCACCGTGTCCTGCACCTTGGCGAGGGCCGGCATCATGGCCTCGGGCACCACGGCCCAGCCCAGGCGCCAGCCCGCCATGCCGTGGCTCTTCGACAGGGAGCCGAAGCTCACGGTGTGGGCGCCGCTGCCCGGCTGGCTGGCCGGGCTCCAGGGCTGGGCCCCGCCGTACCCGAACAGGGCATAGGCCTCGTCGTGCAGGTGCAGCAGGCCCCGCTCGGCGCAGAGCCGGTTGATCGCCTCCAGCACCGCCCGCGGCAGCACCGCCCCGCTGGGGTTGTTGGGCGACACGGTCACGATCGCCCGGGTGCGGGGCGTGATCGCCGCCGCCAGCCGCTCGGGGTCGGGCACGACCCCCGCCTCCACCGCCACCGGCACCCCGCCCGCCAGCTGGATCGCCATGGCGTGGTTGAAGTAGTAGGGCACCGGCAGGATCAGCTCATCGCCGGGGTCGCACAGCACCTGCACCACGGCGTTGAAGGCCATGTTGCTGCCGGCGGTCACCAGCAGGGCACTGCCCTCGAGGTCGAGGTTGTGCTCCCGGCGCAGGTGGTGGGCGATGGCGGCGCGCAGCTCCGGCTCCCCCTCCACCGGCCCGTAGGCGTTGAGGTCGGGATGGCTCCGTGGGGGAGCGGTGCCCGTCGGGTCGTGCAGCAGCGCGTCGCCCAGGGCGGCCTGCACCGCCGGCGGCGGCCCCCAGCTCACCATGCCCTGGCCCAGGGAGAGGGTGCCGGGGGTGTCCCGGATCAGGGCGCCCATCACCGGAATCACCGGGGTCTGCACCGCGGCCAGGCGCTGGGCCGCTCCGGCACCCCGGCCGGAGGTGGCGCTCACGGCTGGGGCGGCGCCGCCGGCCGCGCCGGGGCCGGGCCGGGGGCGAGGGGCGTCAGACCGCCGCCCAGGTCCTCGCGGGGCAGCAGCGATGGGGACTGCGGGCCCGGTGTGGCCGGGCGCTGCCGCAGCTGCTGGCGCAGGCTCTCCTGCTGGGCCTGCAGCTCCTCCACGGCGCCCTCCAGTCCATCGAAGCGGTGCAGCCGCTGCACCGTGGAGCGCAGTTGCTCCTCCAGGGCGTTGGTGCGCTCCAGGTCGCGGGCGTTCTCCAGCGACTGCACCCGGCCCTGGAGGGCCTCCAGCCGGCCGGCCTGCTGGCGAACCTGCTGCAGCAGCACCAGGAACAGCACCGCCACCATCGCGGTGAGCCCCGTGCCCAGCCAGCGCATCCAGGGGGGCAGGGGGCTGGGGTCCAGGGGCCGGGCGGCGGCGGGCGGCGGCGAGCTGGGACTGGCGGACATGCGAGAGGCGCTGGGGGGCGGCCCGGGGGCTGGCAGGCCAAGTCTGGGGGCTGGTCGCGCCGCTGGCGAGCGGTCCGGACCGCCGTGGTGCCCCTGGGTGGGGGCGGCGTCCCCAGGTCTGCGCTGCCAGGTGGGTGCAGCGGTCGCTAGGACAGGGCCACTGCGCCCCGGTCCCTCCCTTGTCCCTTGAGCAACTCGACGCCTTCCTGGCCCACGCCCGCCGCAGCCCCAGCCTGATGGAGCAGTTGCAGCAGCCCCTGGAGCTGGAGGCGCTGCTGGCCCTGGCGGCCGCCGAGGGCTTTGCGGTGAGCGAGGCGGATGTGATCGCCGCCCAGGCCCGCGAGGAGGAGAGCCTCAGCGATGAGGAGCTGCAGCGCCGCGCCGGCCAGGACGCCCGCAAGCTGCGCACCTTCATCCCCGGCTGAGGCCGGATCGGCGGCGTGGCCCGGCTCCGGCGGTGCCGGCTCAGCCGGCGCTGCTGTACAGCGCCGGTGCGCTGAAGCGGGCGTAGTGGCCTTCGCCGCGGAACCACAGGTCGGGCTCGGGGGTGAGGTCAGGGGCCTCCAGGGCCCAGCGCTCGCCCAGATAGCCCGCGAAGTCGGGATCGCTGCGGGTGGGGGTGCCATCCCAGTAGACGACCGCGAAGCTCACGGCCCGCACCCGATAGCCGGGCTGCTCCAGCCCTTCGGCCTCCTCCACCTGTTCGGCCAGCAGGTGGGTGCGGAAGGAGCCGTCGTGGCCCTGGCCCTCCAGGGCGTACTTGCGGAAGTAGAGCTGGCGTGCCCGGGGAAAGATCGGTCCCGGCGCCAACCGCAACAGGTCGATGAAGGCGGTTTCAAACGCGGCGGTTTCAAAGGCGCTGCTGGCCTGGGTTTCAGGGTGGCTGCTCATGGCTCCATCCTGCCGGCCCGGACTTCAGGCCTTGCCCAGCAGGCGGCAGCCGATCTGGATGGTGCCCTCATCCAGCAGTCGGCCCAGCTTGAGGGCGAAGGCCTCCTCCTGGCGGTCGAAGCCGCTCTGGTGGCTGGTGATCCAGGCGATCTCCTCGGCGGTGATCACGCCGGTGGCGACGCTCTCCAGGTAGATCTCCCCGACGATCATGGCTCCCTTGGCGGTGGGTCGACCCTATCGGGGTCTCCCATGGCGGCCAAGCCGTGCCATCACTTGTTAACGCAGCGGCGGCAGGGGATCAGCGGGCTGGGCGACCGGCCGGGTCCCGGTGGATGGCGAAGGCGGCCAGCACGCCGCCGGCGAAGCCCGCCACATGGCCGATCCAGCTCACCCCCGGCGGCGAGGCGAAGGGCAGCAGGCTCGGCAGGATGCCGCCCCAGGTCAGCAGGCAGAACACCGAGAGCAGCAGGCTGAGGGGGTGCTTCTCCAGAAAGCCGATCACCATCAGAAAGCCCAGCAGCCCGTAGACGACTCCCGAGAGGCCGTGGCTGCCGTTGGGCCAGAGCAGCCACACCGGGATGGCCGTGGCGTAGACGCCGATCCACACCGCCAGGTAGTCGCGCCGGCCCTTGGCCAGCACCAGCCAGGAGAGCGGCAGAAACAGCAGCGTGTTGCTGATCAGGTGGCCGAAGCCGCCGTGGCTGAAGGGCGCGGTGAACACGCCCAGCAGGCTGCCGCCGGCCGCCGCGGGCAGCATCGGCAGGTTCCAGCGCCCGCCGAACAGCAGCTGGTCCACCAGCTCCTGGGCCCAGGCCACCCCCACCAGCAGGAGTGACAGCTGGAAGCCGGAGCGCAGGCGACGCGTGATCACCGCGGCGAAGCAAAGCGGCATCAGCCTGGCAGGCCCAGGGCAGCAGCGGGGTGCCGGGGTTGGGCCGGCCGGCGCGGGCCCGGGCCAGGCCTGCCAGCATCGGCGCCTCCGTGCCGCCCTGCCCCGTGGTCGTGTCCCAGCCGAACGGATCGGCGCCCAACCCTGCTCCGCCCAGCCCCGCCGAGCCCAGCCCCCAGCAGCGCCGCCAGTGGCTGCTGGGCCCCAATGCCGGCGCCTGGCACGGCACCTTCATCCGCTGCGGCGCCGATGGCCTGGAGCAGGAGCGGTTCCCCACCCGCCTGGCGGTGCAGGAGCAGGACGGCACGATCGACGCCTCCCTGACCTACGTCCACACCGGCCAGGTGCGCAGCATGCGCTTCGCCGAGCCGCCGCCGGAGATGCAGATCAGCCCCGCCGGCCACTGGAGCCTCGGGCCCGATCGGATCGGGCCCTGGCCCTTCTTCGCGGAGCTGTGCCTGGTGCATGGCGATCGCCGGCGGCGGGTGGTGCTGCGCCATGGCAGTGAGAACCCCGAGAGCCTGGTGGTGGTGGAGGCGCGGCCGGGCCTGGCGGATCCGGCGCCGGCAGCGCCCCTGGTGGCGGCCCTGCTGGGCCCAGGCCACTGGAGTCCGGAGCCGGGGCTGGAGATCACGACGGCCAGTGGCCGCTGCCTGGGGGATCCGGTGTGCACAAGCCTGCGCTGGAGTCCGGAGCCGGGGCTGGTGCTGGAGATCAGCCGCCGCTACGGCGCCAGCGGCCTGCTGGAGCCCCTGGCCGGAGACGGGGGCGCGACCGGTCCGACATAGGATATTGCAACTCACTTGCAATAAGCGGCGTCGATGCGAACGCCTCCCCGGCTCGCCGATCTGGCCCCCGGCCAGTCCGCCACCATCGGCTCCCTGGCGGCCGACTCCGGCCTGGGCCAGCGCCTCGCTGCCCTCGGTCTGCGCCCCGGCCAGCGCGTGGAGCTGCTGCGCCGCGCCTCCTGGGGAGGGCCGCTGCACCTGCGCGTCGGCATGACCGAGCTGATGCTGCGCCGCCGCGACGCGGCCCGGGTGGACCTCATCGCCCTGGAAGGGGCCGCGTGAGCCACTGCCAGAGCCCCGTCTGGAGTGCCCCCGCCGGCCAGGCCACCATCGCGGTGCTGGGCATGCCCAACACGGGCAAGTCGACCTTCTTCAGCCAGCTCACCGGCAGCCACGCCCATATCGGCAACTGGCCTGGCCTCACCGTGGATCTGCTGCAGGCCGACCTCGACCTGGAGGGTCGCCCCGCCCAGCTGGTGGATCTGCCCGGCATCTACGACCTGCGCGGCCACTCCGAGGACGAGGCCGTGGTGCGCCGCTTCCTCGAATCCACCCCGATCGACCTGGTGGTGGTGATCCTCAACGCCAGCCAGATCGACCGCCAGCTGCGCTTGGCCCTGCAGGTGCGCCAGCTGGGGCTGCCGGCCGTGCTGCTGCTGAACATGGCCGATGAGGCCCGCCGCTTCGGGGTGAGCATCGATGCCGAGCGCCTGGGGGCTGAGCTGGGCCTGCCGGTGCTGCTGGTGAGCGCCAAGTACCGGCGCGGCCTGGCCCAGGTGCGCCAGGCCATGGTGTGTGAGCTCGCCCCACCTTCAGACCCCTCAGTCCCCGCCGGGGCCTCCGCTGCGGCGGCCCGGCCCGCGCCCATTCCGCTGCTGGAGCCGATCCTGCAGGCCGGCGAGGCGGAGCTGCCGGAGCGGATGGCGGCCCTGCTGGCCGCGGCGGTGCGCCTGCCGCCCCAGTGGCGCGACCGGCTCACCCGCCGGCTCGATGGCCTGCTGCTGCACCCGTGGCTGGGGCTGCCGCTGTTCTTCCTGGCGATGGCCCTGATGTTCCAGGCCATCTATGCCCTCGGCGTGCCGCTGCAGGAGGCCCTCGGGTCCCTGCTCGACGCCTTCGGCAAGGGCGTGCTGACGCCGCTGCTCTCCGGCCTGCCGCCGTTTCTGAAGGGCTTCCTGCTCGATGGCCTCTACCAGGGCCTCGGCACGGTCACGGCGTTCCTGCCGGTGATCTTCCTGTTCTTCCTGGCCATGGGCGTGCTGGAGGACAGCGGCTATCTCTCGCGGGCCGCCTACCTGATGGATGCCTTCATGGAGCGGCTCGGCCTCGATGGCCGCAGCTTCGTGCTGTCGCTGATGGGGTTCGGCTGCAACGTGCCGGCGATCCTGGGCACCCGGGTGATGCGCAGCAGCGGCCTGCGGCTGCTCTCGATGCTGATCATTCCCTTCTCGCTCTGCTCGGCCCGGCTGAATGTGTTCCTGTTCATGGCGGCGGCCTTCTTCCCGTCGCGTCAGGGGGGCCTGGTGATCTTCGGCCTGTATTTGATGAGCTTTGCGGCGGCGATCCTCACGGCCCTGCTGTTCAAGGGACGCTTCGCCAGCGATGAGCCGCTGGTGCTGGAACTGCCCCCCTACCGCTTCCCCACCCTGCGCCAGATGTTCAACCGCGCCTGGGCCGAGGTGCGGCACTTCTGGTTCTGGGCGCGTCGCTTCATCATCTTCGGCGTGGTGGCGGTGTGGCTGCTCAACAACCTGCCGCTGGGGGTGGCGCCGGCCTCGGCCGCCTCGCTCTCGGGTCGGCTGGGGGAGCTGCTGCAGCCCCTGCTCGGACCGATCGGCATCAACCCCAAGCTCACCGTGGCGCTGCTGTTCGGCTTCATCGCCAAGGAGATCGTGCTCGGCGGGCTGGCGGTGATCTATGGCCAGGCCGATCCGGCGGCCCTGGGCCGCGCGGTCGCCAGCGATGTGAGCTGGACCCAGGCCGTCAGCTTCATGCTGTTCACCCTGCTCTACACGCCCTGCCTCTCCACGGTGGCGGTGATCCGCAGCGAGTCGAAGCGGCTGGGCTTCACGGTGTTCAGCGTGCTGTGGTCGCTGCTGCTGGCCTGGCTGGTGAGCTTCGTGTTCTTCCAGGGGGCGAACCTGCTGGGTTGGGGATGACGGATCCATCGGCTCCCACCGTCCGCCACCCCCAGCCCGACGCGAACCCCGGAATGGCCCCGACGCTGATCCCAAGGGTGAGCCAGGGGACCCAGGCCCCACTAGCCTGACCACGATTGGGAGTCTGGATGTTTCAGGCGGAGATGCGGCGCCTGCGGGGCAGTCAGATCCAGGCCAAGGAGCGGCAGTTTCCGCTGTTTCTGCTCTGCACCCTGCTGCCCCTTGTCGCGCTGCCGTTTGCTGACGTTCAGGGTTCTTTTCTGGAGCGCTATAGCCTGCCGTTGGCCGTGGATCTGCTGATTCTGCAGTCGATGCGGGCAATGCCGGCCTGGCAGTCGTGCATCGGGCCCTTGAAGGTCAATGATCTGTATCGATGGCTGGGGTGGCTGGGTGTCATCAATGCGTGGATTCCGTTTCTACTGGGGTACAATGTGCCCTTGGGTCTGCGATTTGTCTTCATCGCAATCCGTGCCGCATTCTTTGTCCTGACGGCGATGCGCGTCGTTCAGGTTCTGGCGGCGAGTCAGGTGGTGAATGCTCGCAGCCTCATGCTGGGGGCCGCCGGCTACATCCATCTGGGTCTGACCGGTGGTCAGCTGGCGACGGCACTCCAGGTCATTGATGCCGATAGCTTTCGCTTGGGATCGATGGCGGCAGGCGAGGAGCTGGTGGCCAGGCTTTCTTATTTTTCCTTTGTGACGATCGGCACCCTCGGCTATGGCGATGTGGTGCCTGCGAGCCCCATTGGTGAAAGCTTTGTGGTGCTTCTCAGCATCACAAGTACGCTTTACGTGAGTCTGTTGATCGGTCTTCTGCTGAGTCGCTACATTGACTCGCGCACCAAGCTGGCCATCCGCGAGGTTGAAGACGAGGCCCTGCGCCCATGAGTGTCATGTCCAGGCGCCAGGCTGAGCAGATCCGCGCCAGGGAGCATCGCTTCCCCTGGTTTCTGCTGGCTGTGCTCTTGCCGATTCTGGCCATGCCCTTTACCAGGCTGGATGGCAATCTTTTCGAGCGACTGTGTCTGCCAGTGGTGGGGGCTAATCTTGTGTTGCAGTCGCTGCGGATCATGCCGGCCTCCATTCAGGCTGGCCATCTCCCTGGTGGGGCTTACGCTTATCGCGGGCTGGCCATTTGTACGGTGATCTCGGGTTTCCTCCCCTATGTTCTCGGCCGCAATGCGTCCCATGGGCTTGTGCTGTTGCTCTTGGTTGGGGGCTGCGGGTTCTACCTGCTCACGGTGACGCGAATTGTCAAGATCCTGGCACGCGTTGAAGGCGTGAGTGTCAGCACGCTGTGTCTTGGTGCGGCTGGCTATGTTCACCTTGGCTTGACGGCGGGGCAGTTGGCCACATTTCTTGAGGTCCTACAGCCTCGGAGCTTCAATCTCGGCACGATGCTGCCTGGTTCGGAGGTTGTTGAACGGCTCACGTATTTCAGCTTCATCACGCTGGGCAGCATCGGCTATGGAGATATCCTGCCGGCCACCCCTCCGGCTGAGTTCTTTGCGGTTGTCCTGAGTATTGCTGGCACCTTGTATATGAGTCTGATGATCGGTCTTTTGCTGAGTCGCTATATCAATGATCAGACTCAGGCCGTGGCAAGCGCCGCCAAGGATGAATTCATTCGCAGTGAGGATGTTTGACCATGGCTCCCTTGGTGAGTGTGATCATCCCTGTTCGGGGTAAGCCCAACGAGCTCTGGTTTACGTTGCAGGGCCTGGCCCATGCCGGATTTGGAGAGGCCAGTGAGATCATCGTGGTCGACAATGAACCCGATGCTGACGTTGAGGAGGTCTGCCGCTATTACGACAGGCCCTGGCTCCGCTACATCCCTGCGGGGGAGGTGGCGTCGGTCAACTACCCGCGCACCGTGGGGGCTGAGCAAGCTACTGGAGACTGGCTGCTGACCATTGATTCCCATGTGCTGCTTCAGCCAGGAACCTTTGATGACCTCAGCCGGCGCATCGCCGCGGGTTCCTATCCTGAGGGCGCTCTGGTGCACTTCGGGATCAGCTTTGGAGGGCCAAATATCTATGGTGGCTACCGCTTAACCCTCGACGAGAACTTCTGGGGGGCCTGGGAGCTGTTGCTGCCCGAGGGGTGTGCTGATCCCTATCCCGTGGCGGCGTCCGGTAACTGGGCACTGTTGACCCGCCGTGCGGATTGGCAGCGGTTGGGGGGATTCAATCCGGGATTCCGCGGTTACGGTGGCGATGAGATCTATATCCAGCTGAAGTATTGGCGCCAGGGAGGCCAGGTTCTGCTTGACCCGGCTCTACGGGGCTGCCATTGGTCTGGCAAGAGAGGGTACTCGTTCGACCTGGATGCATTCCTCCGCAATGTGGCTCTGGGTGGGCGGATTGTCGTTGGCGATGAGTTTCTGGAGCGCTTTGCTGAGCCCTTGGAGCGCTTCTATTCACCGCGCGCCGGCCATCCTGACCTAGTGGGTGAGGCCCTGCGTGCCGGGGCTGCCATGGCTGAGGGCCATCAGGAAACGCGGCAACTGGATGCAGCCCCGTTGACCTTTGATGACGTGCGTTCCCTCTGGCAGCGGCTCAACGTGCAGATGTAGTCAAGGCCCCGCTGCCCCCAGCTCAGGCTGGGGGCAATCCTGGATCGTCGTTGTCATCCGGCGCTGATCCCAGCGTATCGGCGAGCGGATCGTCGCTGGGAGTGTCCGAATCCAGCGATTCCGTCGGTTGCGGCATCGGCTCGGCCATCGGATCCACGTTGCTGGTGACGGGTACGGCTTCGCCGGTACCCGCCTGGGTCGCCGTGTTGGCGGTAGCCAGGTTGGGTGGTGCTGTGCCCAGCTCCTGAACAGCCTCCGCCAGCTGCTGGGGATCCGGCGGCGTCAGGGCTGGATCTTCGGGGGGCCTGGGGATGTCGGCTGCTCCTGCAGCGGGCAGGATCTCGCCGCTGGCCACGCTCTTCACGGCTTCTGCCAGGGCATTGGCCATGGGGTTCGGGGCTGCAGCAGCTCCGCTGCCGGCACCCTGGGGCGCCAGCGGATCGGGCTCATCCTCCGCGTCGAGGCCGCCTGGGGGTGGCGGCGGCGGCGCTGGCGACGGCGCGAGGGGATCGTGGATGTCGCCCGTGACGACCTGGGCATTGGGGCCAATGGCTCCGAGGTTCTGGGGGGCGACGTAGCCGATGTCCAGTTGGCTGGTTGTGTGCACCGAGCCAGGATCCACGACACCTGTCTGGGTGAGTTGGTAGTGCACGGCATTGGCCCCGTGACCCGATCCAGGCGGCTGATTGTCCTGATAGACAACGTGTCCACCACCTTGCCTTGAATAGCCAGTCCATTGGTTGGTGACGGTCTCTGTTGTGGAGGTCTCCCGCTTGAGATCGCCGGTCATTAGATAGCTGCCGACGTACTGGCCATCCCGGTAGACGTCGTACACATGGGAGTAGCTCATCGCAGCTACTTCCGACCGCGATTCTTCGTGGCCCTCCGGACCCTGCTGCGGTGCCGAGGGATGTTTCCACCAGGCATTGCCCGTCTGGAAGGCCAGCTTGGCGCTGGCATGTCCTCCGGGATTCACCACTTCACCGGCAGTGGTCGTGGTGCTGCCACTGCCACTGTGATGGGTGGTGGTGCTCGTCTGGCTTTCAACATCCTCAGGATGTTGGCGGGCCCACTGTTCGATCAGGTCCTGATTGCGCTCAAAGCCAACCTGACCGGTGTTGTCGATCGTGACCCGGCCCCAATCGCTGCCGGCCTGCTGTTGTGGCGCTCCACCGGTTGGTGGTGGCTGGCCGTGTTGGGTGATCTCCCAGCGGTGGCCTGGTTCGGGGTTGCCGAAGCCCACGGCTGGAATGCTGCCGTGCGGGTCGAGTGGCGGCGCGAGGGTCCCCGTCGGTGGTTTGTCGGGATCCAGAACCGTGGGCCGGAACTGCGGCGGAACGATGTACGGCGGCTGGGTGGGTACCGCGTTGGGCGGCTCGGTGAGGGGGTCGGGTGTGGAGGGTGTGCCTTGGGGCGGCTGCGTGATACCACCGGGCGGCTGTGTCGGTGTCTCCGTGCCGCCGCCGTTGGGCGGCTGCGTGGGCGCCTGCGTGTGGACTGGGGGTTGCGTCGGATGGTGATCGATCCACCACTGCACGCTCCATGGCTTGATGGGCCAGTCGGTTGGGAACCCCGGAGGCGCGGTTAGCTGCCCTGGTGGGGGCGCGCTGGTTGCTTCAGAGGGTGGCTGGGTGAGCTGGGTGGGCGGCTGGGTGATCGCTGGCGGCGCGTCGGTCGGCGTGCCGGTGGACGGCGGTTGGGTGGGTGCGCCGGTCTGTGGCGGCTGCGTGATGGCCGGCGGCGCGTCAGTCGGCGTGCCGGTGGACGGCGGCTGGGTGGGCGCACCGGTCTGAGGCGGCTGCGTGATGGCCGGCGGCGCGTCAGTCGGCGTGCCGGTGGACGGCGGTTGGGTGGGTGCGCTGGTCTGTGGCGGCTGTGTGATCGCCGGCGGCGCGTCGGTCGGCGTGCCGGTGGACGGCGGCTGGGTGGGCGCACCGGTCTGAGGCGGCTGTGTAATCGCCGGTGGCGCGTCGGTCGGCGTGCCGGTGGACGGCGGTTGGGTGGGGAGCGGCGGCGCCGCCGTCGGAACGGCGTAGGGAGCTGGGGTGGGAACCGGCGGCGTGAAGGTCGGTGCCTGGGGAGCAGCGGTGGGCGGCTGTGGCGCGAGGGTCGGCACCGCGGGAGCACCGGTGGGAAGCGGCGGCGCAGCCGTCGGCACCAGGGATGGCGCAAGGGTCGGTACCGCGGGGGCGCCGGTGGGAAGCGGCGGTACAGCCGTCGGCACCGCGAAGGGAGCGCCGGTGGGAAGGGGCGGCGCCGCCGTCGGCACCAGGGATGGCGCAAGGGTCGGCACCACGGGAGCACCGGTGGGCAGCGGCGGTGCAGCCGTCGGCACCAGGGATGGCGCAAGGGTCGGCACCGCGGGGGCACCGGTGGGAAGGGGCGGTGCAGCCGTCGGCACCAGGGTCGGCGCGAGGGTCGGCACCGCGAAGGGAGCGCCGGTGGGAACCGGCGGCGTGAAGGTCGGTGCCTGGGGAGCAGCGGTGGGCGCCTGTGGCGCGAGGGTCGGCAGCGGCGGCTGCGTGGGCACGCCTCCCTGGGGCGCATCGGTGGGTTGCCCGGTTGTGGAGGGCGTGACTTGTGGCGGCAGGGTGCTGCCACTGGGAGGCTGTGTCGGCGGCTCGCTACCACCGGTGGGCGGCTGGGTGATCGCCGGCGCCGACGTTTCTCGAGACGGCGTGCTGCTGGGAAGGCGCGACGCCTCCGTGGGCGCGCCACTCGCAACTGATCCTGGGTCCTTGTCGAGGGATGAGGTCGCCCCCGGGGGTTGTGTTCTCTCCGACGGGATTGGATCAGGGGTCCGGCTGCGGTCCGGGTCCTGGGGGGGCGTCAGCCCGAGTTCGTCGCCGGCCTTGTTCGGCTCGGGTGCGCTCTCACTCCAGGGGCGATCCAGGGGCGCATCGGGGAGCGCACTCGGCCAGCGCTCTCGGTCGGCTTCTGCATCCGTGATGACCGTTCGGCCCCCTTCCGGGCTGCTCTCTCGGGCTGCTTCGTAGGTCTCCCGGTCGCCGCTGTGCAGGTTCTCAAGCCCGATCAGCGCCGCGAGTCGACGCAGCAGATTGGGACGCCGTCGCTCGCTTCTGCCCAGCTCAGTGCCGATCGACGCCTGGGGCTCACCCTTGCTTGCGGGAATCTCCTCTGGCCGTTCCGGCAGGCCTGCGGCGCTGGGATCGAGGGGGTCCACGGCCATGCAGGTTGGGCCATTGCTCTGATCACCACAACCTATTCAACTCAGGGCATCCCGGCATCTCAACCGAATGCTGCGGTGATCAGCTTCGTCACACCGATGTAATCAAAACGCAATCGGCATGCTGAGGGGGCTGCCTGATGGCGTTGTCGCCCTTACGATCCGCGTAGTCCCAGATGTGCCGGTGGCGCTCAATCCAAGCTCCGGCGGCTGGAGCCCCGATCTTGCCAACAGAGACGTTCAGGCCGTGATCGCTGCTTCGATCGCGATCAATCTGCTCGTTCTTGCTGTTCCTTTCTATATCAATCGTGTCTACGTTGCGGTGTTGCCGCAGAAGGCTGGTGACACCCTGCTGGTCTTCACTGGCGTGTTGCTGGTGGTGGTGTTGCTGGACCTGATTCTCAAGATTGTGCGCAGCCGTGTGCTCACCCTGATGGGTGCCGCGGATCAGCACAATCAGCAGTTGGCTGGGGTGCGTGCCCTGCTTGCGGCACCCTTGGAGCAATCCATGGCCTCCACCCTCGAAGAGCGCGTCACCCAGTTGCGCAGTGGCTCGGTGCTGCGCAACCGCTTTCTCCAGCAATGGCTGTTCCGCTATCTCGACGTTCCCTTTGTCGGCCTGTACCTGGTCGTGATGGCGCTGATCGGCGGCTGGTTGTTCCTGGTGCCCCTGCTGCTGCTGCCGGCCTTCGTGGCCCCCGCCCGTCGCGCCGTCCGGGAATCGGCCCAGGCCCTGCGGGGGCGCCAGGACAGGGAGAACGACCGCAATGCCGTGCTGTTCTCCTGCCTTACAGGCGCCAGCACGGTGAAGGGCCTGGCGATTGAAGGCTTCCTGGTGCGTCGGCTGGAGCCGATCCAGGAGCAGCTCAGTCTGGTCACCCGCCAGCAGCAGGTGGCCGCCTCCAGGCTCCAGCAGATCGGCCAGGTGTATGCCCAGTGGTCGGCGCTGCTGGTGGTGTCGCTCGGCGCCTGGATGGCCATGCACCACAACCTCAGCACAGGGGCCCTGGCCGCCTGCACCCTGTTGAGCCGTCAGATCACCCTGCCGTTCAGCCGCTTCTTCGGCATGGCCTCCCTGCATGAGCAGATGGCTCTGGCAGAGGCGAATCTGCAGGCGGTGCAGAGCCTTCCTGCAGAGCCCCACCTCCTGAGCGGTGAGCCGGTGCCCTCCACGGGTGATCTCGCGTTGGCGGGCCAGCGGCTCCCCCAGGGATCGTTGCTGGTGCTCGATGGCGGTGAACCAGGCCAGAGCAGTCGTCTGCTGGCCGCGGTCACCGGCTTTGCCTCCACCGACACGGGCCCGATTCGCTACGCCGGGCAGCCCACCGCCAGCTACTCCCTCAGTGAGCTGCGGCGCCGCCTTCCCCTGATCACCCCCATGGACACCCTCTACCGGGGCACCGTGCTCGACAATCTCACGCTGTTCCGGCCCTCCATTCTTGGCGCGCAGGCTGTGACCCTCTGCGATGCCCTGGGCCTTTCCGCGGAGATCCAGGCCCTGCCCAGGGGATTTGACACCACCGTGGGGGAGCAGGCCGATTTCCCGCTCTCCCGGGGGCTCCAGTTCCGTCTTCAGGTGGCGGCGGCTCTGATGGAGCAGCCTGCCGCCCTGCTGATTGATCACACGGGTCGTCGACCTGCGCCCGAACTGCTCGATTGGCTGCTGCAGCTGCCCTCTGCAGCCAGTCGCCTGATCGCGGTGGCTGAGCCCGTTCCCTTGCCGGCCGTGGCTGGCTTGCTCCGATGGCGCTGGCAGGGCGATCGCCTGACGGAGGTGAGCGCATGACTGCCGCACAGGTTGCCTTGGCTCCCTCCGGTGGCGATCAGTTCTGGGACCGGCTGGAGCAGTCGTCCTCTGCCCAGGTGCAGCTGCTGCTTGAGCTGCTGGCAGCCCTGGATTGGAAGGGTGAGTCGCGGCAGTTGCGCAATGCCCTCTGTGGCTCGCCCGAGCAGATGGACAGGGTGGATCTGTTCAACACCCTCTCCAACCTGGGTTACCGCTGGACGGTGAAGTCCGTCGGTCCACGCCAGTTAGCCTCGCTTGGGGCTGGACCCTTCCCGCTTCTGCTGGAGCTGCCGGATGCGCAGGGGCGCCTGCTGTTGCTGCGGCGGGCCGAGGATCTCCCTCCTGCCGGGCAGATCAACGGCAGGGTTCACGCCTATCGCTTCATCCTCAATCCGTCCTCTGGGGGACGTCGTGATGGCCGCTGGTACCAGGCCCAGCTGCTGCGCTTCTCGCCGATGATCTGGCGGCTCTATCTGATCTCCCTTTTCATCAATCTACTGGCGCTGATCCTTCCCTATTACGTACGAGCTGTCTACAACGTTGAGATTCCTGGTCAGCAGGCGGCCGACATGTTCCGGCTGTTGCCCTTCGCCCTGGGGGGTGTGGGTCTGCAGATGTGGCTGACCCACCGCCGCCAGCTGCAGCTCGCCACCCTGGGTGCCCAGCTCGATCTGATCGTCTCGCTCCGAGCCCTGGAGCAGATCCTGTTGATGCGGCTGCCCCAGCTGGAGCGCTACCTGCCGCTCACCCTGGCGACACGGCTTCGCAGTTTCCAGGGGCTTCGGTACTTCACCACGGGCCCCGCGGCGCTGGCCCTGCTCGATCTGCCCTACGTGGTGGTCTTTCTCGCTGCGCTGGCCTCCATCAGTGCGTCCCTGGCCCTGCTCACGGTGGTGGTGGTTCTGCTGTGCATGGGCGGCATCTGGGTCGTGTCGCTCTCCGGCGCCGCCATCAACCAGACGTTGGTCTCTGGCTCGTCCGACCTGGAGCGCATCCAGCTGGATCTCCTCCAGCATCTGCCCCGCATCAAGCACCAGGGGGAGGAGCGGATCTGGCAGGCCCGCTTCGAGGGTGCCTCCGCCCAGTCGACCAAGCAGTCGCTCGCGACCTACAGGCTGCAGGAGTTGGTCACGATCCTTACCGGAGAGTTCTCACAGCTCACAGGCGTTCTGGTGCTGGCTGCCGGTGCGGCCCTGGCCCTCCAGGGGGAGGGCATCGAGCTGGGCACGCTGCTGGCCGCCATGTTCTTTGTCTGGCGCGTATTCCGGCCGTTCCAGTTGCTGTTCCAGTCGTTGATTCGCTGGCAGCAGGTGAGCCCTTCCCTCGATCAGCTCAACCGCCTGATGGCCAGTCCGGAGGTCGAGCCGGCCCCGGCTATCACCCAGCCCTGGTTGATTCAGAAGTTTGTCGGTGGTCTCGAGCTGGTGAATGTGTCGCTGCGGCTCAATGATCTGCTGGAGCCGTCCCTCAGTGCTGTGAACCTCAGGATTCAGCCGGGTGAGCTGGTGGTCATCGGCGGTCCTGAGGGATCCGGTCGTTCGGTGCTGCTGAAGCTGCTGGAGGGCCACTACCGGCCTGGCAGCGGCAAGGTGCTCCTCGATGGCTGTGATCAGCGCCAGATCCCCCTCTCCCAGCTGCGTTCAGCCGTCGGCCGCGTTGGCGAGAACCCCAGGCTGTTCCCCGGCACCCTGCGGGAGAACCTCCTCCTGGGCAATCCGAGTGCCACGGATCCCCAGATGCACGCGATCCTCGAGCGTCTTGGCCTGGAGTCGCTGCTCGACGGGGAAGGCCTGGATCGACGCTTCGCCCCGACCAAGGGGCAGGCGGAGATCTCGATGGATCTGATCTACGGCATCAGCCTGGCCCGGGTGCTGCTGAGTACGCCAGCGATCTTGCTGCTGGACGAACCGATGCTCTGGCTACGGGAGCCCCAGCGCCGGGCCCTCCTCAGCCTGCTCCAGGCCCTGCGCGGCTCCACCACCTGTCTGGTCACCGGTGACGACCCGGAGCTGATGGCTCAGGCCGACCGCCTGGTCGTGCTGCGGGCTGGTGTGGTGGCCTTTCAGGGCACCCCAGCCGAACTGCTGGCGGCACGGGGGGCACCGTGACGCCGGCCATCCCACCACGTCCCTCCGATCCCTCTGCTCCTGCCATGCCCTCCACGCCCACCCCTCCCACTGACGCCTGGAGCTCCGATGCTCAGCCGGGGCTGGCTGAAGCTGCTGGCCAGGCCCGCCTCAGTGAGGCCCTCTCGCTCGAATCGGGCCAGGTGCCCCTGAACCTGCGCCGCTGGCTGGTGGGCGGCGTGGCGGTGTTCGCGGGCTCGTTGCTGGTGTCGGCCCTGGTGCCGGTGCAGAACTACGTGGTGGCCTCCGGAGAGGTGGAACCGGCCGGCGATGTGAAGAAGGTTCAGCATCTGGAGGGCGGTGTGATCGCCCAGGTGCTGGTGGAGGAGGGCGACCCGGTGCAGCGGGGCCAGGTGCTCATCAAGCTGGATGAGGGGGAGCTGGGCACCCGTGCCCAGCAGACGGCGACCCGCATCACCAACCTGATGCTCGAGCAGCAGCAGATCCGCGATGCCCTCGGCGAGAAGGTGGTGGGAAGTCGCACCCTGATCGGCAAGCCCGCCCCCGACGTGGTGGCCGCATTCAGCGATCTGCGCAGGGCCCGGGCCGCCAACTATCAGCGGGAACTGCGCGCCGCCGAGCAGAGGATCGCCACGCTGGATGCCAAGCGCCGTGAGTATCTCGATGAGGTGGCGCTGCTCAAGAAGCAGACCAGGGCCTATGAATCCCTGGATGCCCCTGGAGCCATCCCGCACGTCACCGTGCTGGAGTCCGAGCGGCGGATCGCCAACACGGAAACCCAGCTGGCGGAGCTCGACGGCACCCGGGCCGAGGCCGTCGTGGCCCTGCAGCAGCTGAAGGCCAAGCTTCAGATGGAGGATTACACCCGGCTGGCCCAGGTCACCGGCGAGAAAGCTGAACTGCAGAGCACCCTGCGCCGGGAGCGCTCGGAAGTGGATCGTCTTCAGGTGCGCTCCCCTGTGAACGGCATCGTCAAGTCGTTCCCGGTCAAGGTGGTGGGAGGCGTGGTGGCCCCGGGCAGCCTGGTGGCGGAGGTGGTGCCCACCGGAGAGCGGCTGATGGCGTTCACCCGGGTGAAACCCAGGGACATCGGCAACCTGCGCCTGGGCCAGCGGGCGGAGCTGAAGGTGCAGGCCTACGACTATGCCCGCTACGGAACTGTGCCTGGTCGGGTCATCGCCATTTCGGCCAGTACCTTCCAGGATGAGCAGTCGGGTGAGCCCTATTACAAGGTGCGGCTCTCCCTGGATCGCGACTATGCCGGCAAGGTTGCCGGCAAGAATGTGCTGGTGCCAGGGATGACCCTGACGGCCGACATCCTCACGGATCGCACCAATCTGTTGATGTATCTGCTGGGGCCGATCCGTCGCGGTTTTGGTGATGCTCTGCATGAACAGGCCTGATGCTCAGCCTGGTGATCGGCAGCCGCAACGAGGGTGAGCTGCTGCAGCGCACCGTGGAGGGAGCGCTGGCCCTGGATCCCCCGCAAGGGGGCCTTGAGGTGTCCGTGGTTGACGATGGCTCGGTGGATGGCTGTGCCGCCTTCCTGGAGCAGCCTCCCTGGCGAGCCCTGCGGGACAGGGGGCAGCTGCGCCTGACGCGCCACGGCCAGGCTCGGGGGGTGTCGGCCGGCCGCCATCGCGGCGCGATCGGCTGTCGCGGTGAGGTGCTGATCTTTCTGGATGCCCACCTCACCTTCCCCCAGGTCGATCTCTGGCAGCAGGTGGAGCGTCATTTCGCCGAACGCCGCAGTGATCTGCTCGCCGTCGACTGCATCGATGTGCGGACCCAGAGCAGCAATGCCGGCCATGTGTACAGCAGCAAGCGCCTCTGCCATCAAGCCACCACCTGGGTGCGACAGGGCGTCGAGCCCATCAGTGGTCAGATCGTTCCCTTCGTGAATGGGGGGTTCTTCGCCATTCGTCGCGCCGCCTACGAAGCCTTGCTCGGGTTTCCGCTCTTTCTCCAGGGCTGGGGCCATGAGGATCGCTATCTCTCGATGCTGGCGGGCTATTGCGGCTATCGCTGCATGCTGGATCAGCGGCTGGCGGTGGGGCACCTCTACCGGGATGTGATGCCGGTCCATGCCGACTCCAGCGATCGCTCGGATGTCGCCGACCCCTGGCCTGCCGATGGCCTGCCGCCGGACCTGCAGCCGGACTATCACCATGCCAACACGGGCAGCCCGGAGATTCCCAGGCTGCTGATGAACAGCCTCCGCTGCGGGACGGTGCTCTACGCCCCGCCGGTGTTTGCCCAGTTGTTGGAGCAGCTGCGTTGCGATTACGGCGCGCTGCTCGATCCCGCCCTGGTCTGCCTGGAGCAGGAGCGCCCGCAACTGAGGCGCTACGGCGAGCGCCTGGGACTCACCCCGGAGCGCCAGGCCAGCGCCATGGAGGTCTTCTTTGAGCGGTTCGGCCCCTACCTGCCGATGCTGCAGGAGGCCCGTCTTCAGGCCATCCGCGGGCTGTCGCCCACTGAGGGGCTGGTGGCGATCGAGCAGCAGCCGCTGGTGATCGAGTCGCTCTCCGGCGACGATCGCCTCCACTACTGCTGCGCGCGTCTCTACATCGAGGCCTCCTTTGCCTATGACCTGCAGGACTGGGAGCGGGTCGTGCGCTGCCTGCTGCAGCTGCTCAGCCACGATCCCGACTACCTGCCCGGCCTGCGCATGCTCACCATCGCCCTGAGGCTGCTGGGGAGGCGCCGGGCCCTGCGCTTCTGGCTGCAGCACGCCGCCTCGGTGGTGGAGGCCCACCGTCCGAGTCAGGGCCCCGGGCCGATCCGGGGCTGGCACCCCGCGGCCAGCAATCCCTACCTGCGCTACCTGCACTGGACCGAGGTGGATCGCTGCGTCTGGGACGATCTCGCCGCCCTGGAGGTTGAGGAGGGCAATCCCCTGGCAGCCGCTCCCTGGCTGCTGAAGCTGCTGGAGCAGACCCCCGAAGATCGGCAGCTTCGGGAACGCCTGAACCAGTGCATTCCGCCTCCCCCATCCGATCCGCTGGCCGCGTGATTCCCAGGCTCGACCGGGCGCATCAGTTGGGGGTTGGCACCTCCGCTTCGCCAGCGCCGGTGGCGGGCTCGTCGGAGGAGGCACCCGCGCTCGGGTCGCAGCCGAGCCCCTGCTTCATCGTCTCCAGCCGGTCGATCTCGGCCTCGGCGCTGTCGATGCCCAGCTCCACGGCCCGGGCGTAGGCCACCTGGGCCAGATAGAAGACGCTGCAGGCCCGCTGCTTCGTCTGGGGATCCGGCTGGCGGGAGAGCTCCAGGCCGCTGCGCTCCATGGCCTGGCCGGCCGCGAGGGTGCGCTGGGCCTGCTCACGCGTGGCGGCGGGCGGCAGCGGCGGCGGCTCCACCTGGGCCCTGGCGGCGCCGATGGGGAGCCAGCCACCGAAACGGCCGGTGGCCAGAACAGCGGCGACGACGATGACGGCGGCGGCCGCAGGCGTCCGGCGGCGCCAGCGGCGATGGCGGCCCGCCGGGGGTCCATAGATTGAGGGGGCTGCCGGAGGCACCATGACCTTCTACGAGCTGCTCTGGGAGGGGGAGGGCTGTGGCGATGCCGCTGATCTTGCCGAAGCCCTGGCGTTCTTTCAGGACCTGAAGCCCAAGGAGCTCAGCTGGCAGGAGGTGTGCGCGGATCCCCGCTACGCCCCCACCATCCGCCGCTACCGCTCCTTCGAGGCCTTTCTCGACAACGAGGACGAGGTGGAAACCATCCTGCCGACCCTGGAGATGCTGGAGGCGGCGGCCCCTAAGGCCGCGATCGACGCCGCCGCTACTCCGGAGACCGACGGCCCCGCTGCGTGAACAACGCCCCGAAGGGTGTCGGTCAGCACCGGCTGCGGGATGGTCCAGTCGTCAAACTCAAGGAGCGGCGATAGTCCCGCCAGGGATGCCGGCGGCCATGGGGCCGCCAGCGGCCGATGCACGCCCTTTGAGGCCCGACATCCGATGGGATCCCAGCGATGACTTCAGCGAATCCGGGCCTGACCATCGGCGAACTGGAGGCCAATTACTCCCTTTACTGCAAGGCCCTCAAGCTGCTGCTCCTTGAGGGCCGCAGCCTCACCCGCATCCAGCGCACCGTCTGCTGGGAGCGGCTGGAGATCCTGCACTCCTGCCTGCCCAACCGCTACCGCGCCCCCGACTATCTGGCCGCCCTGCTGCGCCGCGAGATCAGCGAGCAGGCCGAGGGGTCGAGCCAGCCGGTCGGCTGACGGGCTGCCGGCCGGGGCGCGGGGGCGCGTCGCTGCCCGCTGGTCGGCCAGAGTGGCGGGGCATGGTTCCGGCGCGATGCAGGTCAGCGAGATCGATCTGGCGGCGGCGAGCCCGGTGAACGACCTCTGGTCGGCCCTGGTGGAGTCCCTGGGGCTGGAGCGGGGAGCCCGGGCGGCGCGCCAGGCCCTGGACCTGCAGGCCATGCACGGCACGGAGGCCACCCTGCCCCTGCTGCTGGTCGAGACCTGCGGCATCGCCCTGGTGCAGCGCCAGCAGCTGCGGGCCGCCACGGGCCTGCCGGTGCCGGAAGAGCCGGGGATCGTGCTGCTGTTCAGCCGCCGCCAGGCCGCGATCCAGTTGCTGCAGTGGCAGGGCTGAGCTTCCCCTGGCGCGGCTTCTAGCCTGAACCCCATCTCTTCCCGCTCCGATGGCGATCCCTGCGCGCTCCCTGCCCGGCATGGCCGCCCTGGCCCTGGGGGCCGTGGGCTCCCTGCTGGTCGGTGCCGCCCCGGCCCAGGCCGCCATCGACAGTGATCGGGTGATGGGTCTGTGCCTGGCGGGCTTCAATGCCGCCATGGCGGCGGCCCGCAAGACGGCCCCTCCCGGCATGGGCGATTTCACCTGCAAGTGCTTCCTGGAGCAGGTGAGCAACAACGCCAGCCTCGATCAGGCCCGCGAAACCTGCCGAACCCGGGCCGCCGCCCAGTTCACCGTGAAGTGACTGAGGTTGGAGACACGTGTTGGCTCAACCGGTGGTCAGGTCAGAGCACTGAACGCGAGCTGGGCTGAATCGTCGTCATGACCCCCGCAAACTGCCGATGGTGACTGTGTTCGGCACCCTGGCGGGCCTGGGCTTCGCCGCCATCGGCCTGGCCAGCCGCGACCGCCAGCGCTAGTCCTCCGCCAGCAGGGCGCGGTGGGCCTCCTGCAGTTGCTGCCGTGCCGCTTCATCCACCACCGGGTAGCGCAGATCCAGGCCGTCCAGGGCGTCGATCACGGCCGCCCCCACCACGATGCGCGTGAACCACTTGTTGTCGGCCGGCACCACATACCAGGGGGCCTCGGCCGTGGCCGTGTGGCGGATCGTGTCCTCATAGGCCTCCATGTAGGCGTCCCAGTGGGCGCGTTCGCGGATGTCGGCGGCGGAGAACTTCCAGTGCTTCTCGGGATTCTCGAGCCGCTCCAGGAAGCGCTTCTTCTGCTCCCGCTTCGACACATGCAGGAAGAACTTGACGGGCACGATGCCGTTGCGGGCCAGGTAGCGCTCGTAGTGGCGGATGTCCTCGAAGCGCTGCGGCCAGATCTCCTTGCGCTTCAGCCGTGGCGGCAGGCTCTGGCGCTCCAGCAGCTCCGGGTGCACCCGCACCACCAGGGTCTCCTCGTAGTAGCTGCGGTTGAAGATGCCGATCCGCCCCCGCTCCGGCAGGGCCCGGTTGCAGCGCCAGAGGAAGTCGTGGTCGAGATCCACCGCCGAGGGTGCCTTGAATGCCGTCACCTGGCAGCCCTGGGGGTTCACCCCGCTCATCACGTGCTTGATGGTGCCGTCCTTGCCGGCCGCGTCCATGGCCTGGAAGATCAGCAGCAGGGCCCAGCGGTCCTGGGCGTAGAGCAGGTCCTGGAAGTCCGCCAGCAGTTCCACCCCCAGGGCCAGGGCCTCCTTGGCCCGGGGCTTGTCCTCCGCCGTGAACTCCTGGGTGTCGCCGGGATCCACGTGCTTCAGCCGGAACGTCTCCCCCTTCTCCACCCGGAACGGCCTGGACAGCTCCCGGGCCCGCTGGATCAGCTCCGTTCTGCGCATGGCCCCGGCGGCATCCTGCCTCCATGCAAGGCATGGTCGCCGGAGTACGCCACGGCCCGGACGCGGCGGTGGTGCTCCCCGTCGCTCCGGCCGTTCCCCTCGGGGCCCCTCCGCTCGGATGGCCCCAGGGCCTGCGATGCCTACCCCAGATGGCGCCTGCAGCATGGAGGTCAGTCCCCCCGGCAGCAGCGCGTGCCATGGCCCGCTTCCTGACAGCCGTCGTCGCCCACCTGCCGGGCGTCGCCCGGCTGCGCGGCTACCGGCGCCCCTGGCTGCGGGCGGATCTGCTGGCCGGCATCACCGTGGCGGCCTACCTGATCCCCCAGTGCATGGCCTACGCCGAACTGGCGGGCCTGCCGCCGATCGCCGGCCTGTGGGCAATCCTGGCGCCGCTGCTGCTCTATGCCCTGGTGGGCTCCTCCCCCCAGCTCTCGGTGGGGCCGGAATCCACCACGGCCGTGATGACCGCCGCGGCCGTGGCGCCCCTGGCCGCGGGCAACCCGGCCAGCACCGCCGGCCTGGCCAGCCTGCTGGCCCTGCTGGTGGGCCTGTTCTGCTGCCTAGGCGCCTGGGGGCGCCTGGGCTTTCTGGCCGACCTGCTCTCCAAGCCGATCCTGGTGGGCTACATGGCCGGGGTGGCGGTGATCATGATCACCGGTCAGATCGGCAAGGTCACCGGGGTGGCCCTGGAGTCGGAGACACTGCCGGGCCAGCTGCGGGAGCTGTTGCAGCGGCCGGGCGCGATCCATGGGCCGACGCTGCTGCTGGCGGCGGCGGTGCTGGCCCTGCTGATAGGACTCCATCGCCACTGGCCCCGGGCGCCGGGTCCCCTGCTGGCGGTGCTGCTGGCCACGGCGGTGGTGGCGCTGTTCCACCTGGATCAGCGTGGCGTGGCGGTGATCGGTGCGATCCCCGCCGGCTTCCCCCAGCTCAGCTGGCCGGCGCTCCCCCCGCCTGAGCAGCTGCGCTCCCTCGTCGCCAGCGCCCTGGGCATCGCCCTGGTGGGCTACTCCGACAACGTGCTCACCGCCCGCTCCTTCGCCACCCGCAACGGCTACCGCATCGATGCCAACCAGGAGCTGCTGGCCCTGGGCACGGTGAACCTGGGCAACGGGCTGCTGCAGGGCTTCCCGGTGAGCAGCAGCGGCAGCCGCACGGCCATCGCCGATGCCCTGGGCAACCGCTCCCAGCTCTATGCGCTGGTGGCCTTCGCCAGCGTGGTGGTGGTGCTCCTAGTGCTGCGGCCGCTGCTGGTGCTGTTTCCCAAGGCGGCCCTGGGGGCGATCGTGATCTACGCAGCCCTGCGCCTGATCGACATCCCGGAGTTTCTGCGGATGCGTGCCTTCAAGCGCAGTGAGTTCCGCCTGGCCTGCCTCACCCTGCTGGGGGTGTTGCTCACCGACATCCTGGTCGGCGTGGCCCTGGCCGTGGGGCTGTCGGTGCTGGATCTGTTCGCCCGGCTGGTGCGCCCCAACGACGCCGTGCTCGGGGAGGTGCCGGGCCTGGCGGGCCTCCACGATGTGGCCGACTGGGAGGGCGCCAGCACGATTCCGGGGCTGCTGATCTTCCGCTACGACGCCCCCCTGTGCTTCGCCAATGCCGAGCACTTCCGCCGGCGGGTGTGGGAGGCGATCGCGGCGGAGCCGGCGAAGGCCGAGTGGGTGGTGCTCAGCGCCGAGGCCATCCTGGACATCGACATCACCGCCGCCGACATGCTGGCGGAGCTGCACCAGGAGCTGCGCGAGCAGGGCATCGTCCTGGCCCTGGCGCGGGTGAAGCAGGACCTGTTCGGCGCCCTGCGGCGCACGGGCTTTCCCGATCAGATCGGCAGCCAGTGGTTCTTCCCCACCCTGGCCGAGGCGATCGCGGCCTTCAGAGCCCGCCCTCGAGCAGCCGCGCCATCAACAGGTCCGCCGCCTCCAGATCGCCGGCCGCCAGCCGCTGCTGCCGGGGCTGGAAGCGCTTGATGTCCTGCACCAGCTCCAGGCTGGCCTCCCCGGCGCCGAGCCGTGTGCCGAGGGCCTCGATGGCGACCTCCAGGCGCTGCAGCTGGCCCTCCAGTCCGCCTGCGCCGTGAGGGCGTCACCGGGGCCGGTCGTGGGGGTTGGGTCAGTCATGGCGTTGGCTCCGGCCCCGCTGGTGCCGATAGGCCGGATCGGGGTTGCTCTCCTGCAGCTGGCGCACCGCCTCGAGGGCGAGGCCGGCCGTGGCACAGCCCGCCACCAGCAGCACCAGCAGCCAGAACTGGCTGGCGGTGGTCAGCTCCACGGTGCTCTGGCGGATCACGGCCCGCAGCAGCAGGGCCACGGTGAGGCCGACGCCGGCCCCCAGCAGGCCCGTGCGCACCACCGCCCGGCCCCGCAGCCGCGTCATGGACCGGTCTCCGGCGTGAGCGCGGGCGGAGCTTCGGCGGGGGGTGCCGGTGGCGCCAGCCACTGCTTCATCACCACGTAGAACACCGGCACCACCAGCAGCGAGAGCACGGTGGCCACCAGCAGGCCGCCGAACACCACCGTGCCCAGGGAGGCCTGGCTGCGGGCGCCGGCGCCGCTGGCCAGCACCAGCGGCAGGAAGCCGAACAGGGAGGAGATGGCCGTCATGATGATCGGCCGCAGCCGCGATTCCGCGGCCTCCTGGGCCGCCTGCAGGGCCGTGGCGCCGGCGGCCATGCGCTGGTTGGCCAGGTCCACGATCAGGATGCCGTTCTTGGCCGCCAGGCCGATCAGCATCACCAGGCCCACCTGGGCGTAGATGTTCAGCACCTCGCTGCGGGCCGCCAGGAACACCAGGGCGCCGAGCATGGCGGTGGGCACCGTCATCAGGATGATCAGCGGATCGCTGGTGCTCTCGTACTGGGCCGCCAGCACCAGATACACCACCAGGATGCCGAAGGCGAAGATCACCGCCGCCAGGGCGCCGGCCTTCACCTCCTCGCGCGACAGGCCGGTCCAGTCGAAGCCCAGGCCGTTGACGTCCAGGTCGCGGAAGCTGGCCTGCATCGCCTTGATCGCCTCGCCGGAGCTGCGGCCCTCGGCGGCGGTGCCCTCCAGCTTGATCGAGCGGAACAGGTTGAAGCGGGGAATCACGCTCGGGCCGGTGCTGGGCTCCACCGTGAAGAACTCCGCCAGGGAGATCGGCTTGCCCTCGGCGTTGGGCACCTCCAGGGTGCGCAGCCGGTCGGCGGTGGCGCGGAAGCCGTCGTCGGCCTGCACGTACACCCGCCGCACCTTGCCCTCCTGGAAGGTGTCGTTGATGTAGGCGCCGCCGAAGTTCACGCTGAAGGCCTGCATCGCCTGGCCGAAATCCACCCCGAGCGAGGCCATGGCCTCCCGGTTCACCTTGATCGCCAGCTGCGGCGCCTCCGGGCTGAACTGGGTGAACACCCGCGCGAACACCGGGTTGCTGCGGGCCTGATCCAGCAGCCGGTTGGCGGCGTCGAAGAACTGGGGCAGGTTCAGGGCGCCGCCGCTGCGGTCGAGCAGCTGGAACTCGAAGCCGCCCGACATGCCGTAGCCGGGGATCGCCGGCGGCTCCACCACCACGATGCGGGCGCCATCGATGGCGGCCATGCGCCGGTTCAGCCGCTCCACCAGGGCGCTGGAGGCCTGGTCGGGATTGGGGCGGTCGTCCCAGTTCTTGAGGCCCACGAAGAACAGGCCCTTGTTGGGGGCGTTGCCATCAAGGCTGAAGCCGCTGAAGATCGCCGCGCTGGCCACGCTGGCCGAGCCCTTGGCGTCGCTGCCGCCGGAGCCCGTGCCGAGATCGCTCTCTTCCCGCAGGATCTGGGCCACCTGGCGGTTGATGGCGCTGGTGGTCTGGCTCGACACGCCGTCGGGGGCCTGCACGAAGCCGATCAGGTAGCCCTGGTCCTCCACCGGCACGAAGCCCGAGGGGATGGCGTTGAAGGCCACGGCCGTCAGGGCGATGCCCCCCGCCAGCAGGGCCATCACCAGCTTGCGGCTCCCCAGCACCCAGCCCAGGGCGCCGCGGTAGCGCTGCTCGAAGCCGGCGTAGAGGCGGTTGAAGCCGGCAAAGATCACCGGGGTGAACCAGCCCACCAGCAGCCCCAGGCCGGCGAAGATCAGCACCTTGATCGGCTGCTCCACCCCCCCCAGCAGCACGCCGGCCACGGCGCCGCCGGCCGCGAACGGCAGCCGCAGCGGCAGGCGAGTGGCCAGCAACAGGCCGTAGCCCACCAGGACGCCCGCCACCGTGGCCGCCAGGGCGGGCAGGGCGCCGCCGCCCGAGGCCAGCAGGCCGTAGACGAAGCCGATGCTGCAGCCGGCGATGGCGTAGGTGCGGCGTGCCGGCGGCTGACCCTCCTGGGCCAGCAGCAGGGCCGAGAGCATCGGCGAGAAGGTGAGCGCGTTGAAGGTGGACACCGCGATCGAGAACAGGATCGTGGCGGCGAACTGCTTGTAGATGGTGCCGGTGGCGCCGGGGAAGAACAGCACCGGCAGGAACACCGCGAACAGCACCAGCGAGGTGGCGATCACGGCGCTGAACAGTTCATCCATCGTGGCCCTGGCGGCCCCGATGGCGCTGAGGCCCTCGCCCTTCTTGGTGGTGGTGTCCTCGATCACGGTGATGGCGTCATCCACCACCAGGCCGGTGGCCAGCACCAGGCCGAACAGGGTGAGCTGGTTGAGCGAGAAGCCGAAGGCCTTCACGAAGGCAAAGGTGCCGATCAGGGCCACCGGAATGGCGATCGCCGGCACCAGGGTCGCCTTCCAGTCCTGCAGGAACAGGAACAGGATCAGCACCACCAGCACCACCGCATCCCGCAGCGAGCCGGTCACGCCCTCGATCGACGCGTTGATGAAGTCGGTGATGTCGTAGATCTTCTCGAGCCGCACCCCCGGAGGTAGCTGGGCGGCGAACTCCTCCAGCACCTGCTCCACCCCCTGGGACACCTGCAGGGCGTTGCTGCCGCTCAGTTGATACACGGCCATGCCCACCGAGGGCACCTCGCGCAGGTCGGTGGTGCTCACATCGGAGCTCTCGCCCCCCAGGCTCACCCGCCCCACATCCCGCAGCCGCACCAGGGCGCCGTTGTCGGTGCGCTTGAGGATCAGGTCCTCGAAGTCCTCCAGGTCCACCAGGCGACCGGGGAGCTGCACGGTGAAGGTGTTGGGCTGGCCCTCCGGGGCCGGCGCGCCGCCGATCTGGCCCGCCGGCACCAGCCGGTTCTGGCTCTGCAGGGCGGCCACCACCCGGTTGGCATCGAGGTTGAAGGCGCTGAGGCGGTCGGGGTCGAGCCAGATCCGCACGGCCAGTTTGCGGTTGCCGAAATAGGTGAGATTGCCCACCCCCCGCACCCGCCGGATCTGGTCGGTGAGGTATTGGTCCAGCAGGCCGCTGATCGTCTCGATGCTGTAGGGGTTGGCCGGATCGTCGCTGGTGATGTTGTAGAGCAGCAGGATCGAGTTGGAGGCCTTGTTCACCGTCACCCCCGAGGCCCGCACCTCCGCCGGCAATTGCGGTTCGGCCAGCGACACCCGGTTCTGCACATTCACCTGGTTGATGTCGCCGTCGGTGCCGCTGGCGAACGACACGGTGATCGCACTGGTGCCATCGGCGGCGCTGCTGGAGCTGATGAACTCCATGTTCTGCACGCCGTTGATCTGCTGCTCCAGCACACTCGTCACGCCCTCCTCCACGCTCACCGCGTCGGCCCCCACATAGCGGGCGCTCACCTGCACCGTGGGTGGAGCGATGTCGGGCAGGTTTTCGATCGGCAGCAGCGGGATCGCGATCAGGCCCGCCAGCACGATCAGCACGCTGCACACCGCCGTGAGCACCGGTCTGACGATGAAGGTGTTGGAGGGGGACATGCGGTGCTTCGGTCAGCGCGGAGGGGTGGCGGCTGGTCGTGGGCGGGTGGGTCGGATCGGTTGGGAGCGCCGGCGGGTCAGTTCAGCTGCACCGGTGCGCCGTGGCGCAGGCTCAGCAGGTTGGTCACGATCACCGGCTGACCGGCGCTGAGGCCCCGCAGCACCGGGTAGCGGTTGTTCTGCAGGGGGCCGAGCTGCACGGGCGTCTGCAGGGCGAAGCGCAGCTGGGGGGCGGTGGCGACCCGCTGGCGCAGGGCCTGCAGCTGCTCCTTGCTGATCCGCCCGGGCTGCCGTTCCAGCTGTTCCAGCGTGCCCACCACGAACACGAAGTTCTGGCCCGAGGTCTGGGTCACGGCGGCGAACGGCACCGACAGCTGCTCGCTGCTGCCGAGCACCAGCCGGCTGCGCAGCCGCTGGCCGGTGCGCAGGCTGCCGTCGGGGTTCTCGATCTCGGCCTTCACCAGCAGGCCCTGGGTGCCGCTGCTCACCCGCGGATCGATGGAGCGCACCTGCCCCTCGGCGACCGTGCGGTCGGCCACCGGGTCCTGCAGGATCACGGCCTGGCCGAGGCGCAGCTGGGGGCCGTAGCGGGCGGGCACCTCCACGCGGGCCAGCAGGCGGTTGTTGCGCTGGATCGTGGTGAAGGGATCGCCGGCCTTGATCACATCGCCGGGGTTCACCCGCACGTCGCTCACGTAGCCATCCACGGGGGAGCGCAGATCCCGGTAGGCCAGATCCGCCTCCTTGGCCTTCAGGGCCGATTCGGCCGCCACCCAGTTCTGGCGCAGGGCATCGCGCTGGATCACGCTGGCGGCGCCGGTGCGGGCCAGGAACTCGAAGCGGCGGTAGTTGAGCAGGCTCTCGTTGCGCTGGCCCCGCAGGGCCACCACCTCGGCCTGCAGCTGGGTCTGGTCGAGCACCACCAGCAGCTGGCCCCGCTTGACGCGATCCCCCTGGCGCACCAGCAGCTGCTCGATCCGGCCGCCGGCCTGGGCCGCCAGGTTCACCTCATCCGGCGCCTCAAGCGTGCTCACCGTGCCCACCTCCTGGCGGAACACCGCCGGCCGGGCCGGCTCGCTGCGCACCGCCAGGGGCGGCCGGGGCGGGGGCGTGCGCTGGCCGCAGCCGGCCGCCAGCAGCAGGGTCAGCACCGCTCCAGTGCGCCAGCCAACGCCGCCCAGCCCCTGGCGGCCTTTGCGTCGGGATGCAGCCAGGGCGTGCTTCGGCGGCGGGCCTGGAGCCATCAGGAGCACTGGGGCTGAGGTTGGGCGCATTGTGATGGCTCCGGCGGGGCTTGTCGCCTCTCGGCGGCCCATCCGTTGTGGGCCGTGCTGGCCCTTGGTGGCGGCCCTGGCCGGCGCCCTGGTGCGGGCCAGGCGCCGTGCCTACGGTTCCCTCACGGCCCCCTGTGCTGGCGATGCTCTCCGAATTCGACACGGCCGTGGCCGTGGCCCGCGGTCTGGGGCTTCTGGCTGCCGATCAGCATCCCGACGAGCAACGCAGCCAGCTGCAGCCCGATGGCTATGCCCTGATCGACGCCCTGGGCAACCGCCTGGCCCTGGTGTCGCCGGAGGACCTGCGCAGCTGGATCCCCACCCATGCGGCCCCGGCCCCGGGCGCCCAGCCCCTGAGCATCGAGGAGGTGGTGGGTCGGGCCAGCGGCCCCCGCTGGCAGTACCTGGTGCTGCGCGCCGATCTCCTCGACGACGGCAGCACCACTGCCCTGGAGCGGGTGCGGATCAACGGCCTGCCCTTCGAGCTGGGGGCGCCGGATGAGGTGCGGGCCCACCAGTTCCACGAGCTGCTCGACCTGCTCGGCGATCGGGGCTGGGAGCTGGTGATCGCCACGGTCAGCAACGCCCCCAGCGGCTCGAGCCGCGGCCTGGCTGCTGCGGACACCCCCGCAGACGGTCCCTTGGGGATGGTCCGGGAGTCCTACCGGATCACCTTCAAGCGTCCGCGTCCGGATTGACTGCTCGCCGGGGGGATCCAGCGTCGTGCGGCGCGCTGGCGTCGAGTCCCCCGCCAGGTGCCAGGCGCTGCGCCAGCTCCGCCACCGCGATCAGCTCGCCGTAGCCCTGGAAGCAGTCGAGGGCGGCGCGGTGCCGCTCCAGGCTCTCGGCCATGCAGGCCTCGGGGAGGCAGATCACCCGATAGCCCCGGTCGGCGGCATCCTTCACGGTGTGGTCGATGCATTGATCCGTGAGGATGCCGGCCACGATCAGCGTCTCGATGCCGATGTTGCGCAGCAGGTAGTCGAGCGTCGTGGAGCTGAAGGGCGAGGAGGAGCTCTTGGGCAGCACCAGTTCGTCGGGCCGCGGTGCCAGTTCGGCGATCACCCGGGTTGGCGCGGAGCCCGGCGGGAAGCCCATGCCACAGCGCTTGTAGTCGAGGCTGCGGTCGCGGCCGTCGGCCGTGAGGTTGGCGATCACGGTGTGGATCACCTCGATGCCCTGGCCCCGGGCCAGGGCCAGGGCCCGTTGCAGGGCCGGCAGGGTGCGTTGGCGGAACAGCCCGTGAAACTCCGGTCGCTGCCGGGCCTGCTCCGTCCCGCAGGTGCCCTCCTGCACATCCACCAGCAGCAGGGCCGTGCGGCGCGGATCCATGGGCGGCGCGGGAGCGGAATCGCGGCAATCATGGGGCTGTTTGCCCGTTCCGGCCCGCGCCGGAGGCCCGGCTTGAGCACTGCTGAACTGCCGCCCGAACTGCCGCCCGAACCGACGTCTGAACCGCCGTCCCAGCGGCCTGCTGATCCACTCACCCAGGCCCGCCCCGCTCCGCCAGCTGCGGAGCGGGTGGCGGCGCTGCAGCAGACGTTGCTCGATCGGGGCCTGCGCCGTCTGGCGATCACCTTCGTGACCCATGCCGGTCTGCCCCTGGTGAAGGTGGTGCCCGTCAGCCAGCTGCAGGCCGTGGCCCGCCAGGGGGTGGGCTTCTCGCCGGTGTCCGATGCCTTTCGCATGGATGGGGTGATCGACCCCGGCCAGCGCCTGGCCCGCCCCGATGGCGACCTGCGCCTGCTGCCCGATCTGGCGGCCCTGCGGCCGCTCGAACCCTCCAGCGGCTGGGCCTGGGCGCCGGGTGACCGCCGCGACCGCGACGGCCAGCCCTACCCCGCCGACCAGCGCAGCTTCTGCCGTCGCCAGCAGCAGGCCCTGGCCGCCCAGGGGGTGGAGCTGCGGGCGGGCTTCGAGCTGGAGTGGCTGGTGGCCGTTCCCGGCCCCCACGGTGAGGCGCACCCGGCGATGGCCGGCGGCCCCTACGGCGCCGATCGCCTGGTGGCCGCCCTCGACTACGCCGCCGCCATCACCGACGCCCTCGACGCCGCGGACCTGGCCTGGCTGCAGTTCCATCCCGAGTACGGCGCCGGCCAGTTCGAGCTCTCCCTGGCGCCGGCCGATCCCCTGGCGGCCGCCGACCAGCTGGTGGCCGCCCGGTTGCTGATCCAGCGGGTCACCGCCCGCTTCGGCTGGCGCTGCAGCTTCAGCCCCCTGCCGGCCGCTGAGCGGGTGGGCAACGGGGGCCACGTGCACCTGAGCCTGCGGCGCGCTGGCGCGGCGCTGCTGCAGGGCGGCGACGGCCCGGCGGGCCTCACTGCTGCGGGGGCCGGCCTGCTCGGGGCCCTGCTGGAGGCGCTGCCGGCACTGCTGCCGCTGGCCTGCCCCCTGGGGGTGTCCTACCGGCGGCTGGGCCCTGGGCGCTGGTCGGCGCCCTTCCAGGCCTGGGGGGTGGAGAACCGGGAGGCGGCCCTGCGGCTGATTCCCACCGGCGGCGATGGGGCGGCGGCCCATCTCGAGCTGAAGGTGGCCGATCTGGCGGCCAACCCCTACCTGCTGCTCGGTGCCCTGCTGGCGGTGATCGGCGACGGACTGCTGCACCCCCGGCCCCTGCCCGATCCGGTGCGGGGCGATCCCGCCGCGCTCGGCACTGCCGCGCCGCCGCGCCTGCCCGAGGATCTGGGCGCCGCCAGCGCAGCCTTTGCCGCTAGCCCGCTGCTGCGCCAGGCCATGGGCGCCCTGCTGCACGACACCCTGGTGGACAGCCAGCAGGCGGAACTGCGGCGCTGCGCCGATCTCGACGCCGACGCCCTGGTGGCCTCGACGCGCTGGCTGCCCCTGGGGGGCGACCCCGGCGCCGGCTGAGGCCGGGGCCGGATCAGGCGGTGTGGTCAGGCCGTCCAGTCAGGCCTGGCCGTCAGGCGCTGACATCAGCCGTCGAAGCGGCAGGTGGGGGTGAGGCCCGGCACGCTGAATTCGATGAACCAGTGGAACTCGCGGCTGCGCCAGCCCAGGTCGAAGGGGGCCACCGCGCTCCAGTCGTCCGCGCCCAGGCCGTAGGTGTGCTCCAGGTAGGGCCCCACCAGCTCCTGCACCGCCTCCTGGCCGGCCTCGCCCTCCTGGAACAGCCGCTCCTCGTAGACGAGGGCGAACAGCTCGTGCTCCTCGTCGCAGAGATACACGGCGAACGTGCCGGGCCCGTCGCTCGGCAGGGGCTGGAGCTCCAGGTATTCGTCGCGGGCCAGGGGATCCTCCGGCGCCTCCTCCAGCAGGGCGGCCAGGGCCTGTTTGAAGCGATCGAGGGCCATGGGCTGCCACGCGCTGTTGCCCGCAGTGTGGCGACACCGACCCGGCCCCGCCGCAACCCCTCCCGGCGCCCCTAGGCTGAATGGAGCGGATGGGAGTTTCGGATGTCGCCCTTCCCCGACTATCCGATCCCTGCCGACGAGGAACAGCGCCTGCGCGACCTCGAGCGCCATGGCGTGCTCGACAGCCCGTCGGATGAGCACATCGATCGGATCGTGCGCCTGGCCAGTGCCGTGCTGGGCACGCCGATCGCCCTGGTGTCGCTGGTGGATCGCGACCGCCAGTGGTTCCTGTCCCGCCTTGGTCTGGAGGCCCAGCAGACGCCGCGGGAGATGGCCTTCTGCGCCCACGCCATTGCCGGCGACGCGGTGCTGGTAGTGCCCGATGCCTTGGAGGACGAGCGCTTTCGCAACAACCCGCTGGTGCTGGAGGAGCCCCGCGTGCGCTTCTACGCCGGCGCACCGCTGCGCTCAAGCGAGGGCCACAACCTCGGCACCCTCTGCGTGATCGACCGGCACCCCCGTCAGCTCAGCCCCGGGCAGGTGGAGGTGCTGCACGACCTGGCGGAGCTGGTGGTGCGGGAGCTGGAACTGCGGCGGCTCACCGGCATCTGCCCGGTGACGGGGCTCTACAACCGCGGCACCTTCTTCCGCCTCTGCGAGCGGGAGGTGGAGCGGGCCCGCCAGGAGGGACGGCCCCTGTCGCTGCTCAACATCGACATCGACGACTTCCGCCAGATCAACAACCGCTGGGGCCACGAGGCCGGTGATCGGGTGCTGCTGGACATCTGCCGGCTCTGCCGGGGGCGGCTGGGGGAGGCGGACCTGTTCGGCCGCATCGGCGACGAGGAGTTCGCCCTGCTGCTCGTGGGCCGCGATAGCGGCGCCTCCATCGACCTGGCCGAGACGATCCGCGCGGAGATCTCCGCCATGGGCGGGGTGTTCAACCACTCCGGCTATCAGCCCCACGTCAGCGGCGGTCTCTCGAGCCTGGCCCCCTCCGATCGCAGCTTCGCCGACCTCTTCTACCGGGCCGATCAGGCCCTCTATCTCGCCAAGGGCAACGGCCGCGACCAGATCGCCACCGTCCTGGGCTCCTGAGCCCAGCCGGCCGTGATCGTCGTTCCCCGGACCGTCGCTGCCCCGATTGAAGACCCGTTCGTGTGGCACCAGGACGGTGGCCTGCTGGTGGTGGAGAAGCCGGCGGGGCTGCTGTGCCAGCCGGGGCTGGGGCCGGCCCTGGCCGATTCCCTGCTCACGCGGCTGCGGCGTCAGTGGCCCGCGGCGCAGCTGGTGCACCGCCTCGATCGCGACACCTCCGGCCTGCTGCTGCTGGCCACCGAGCCTGACCTGCACCGCGCCATGAGCCGGCTGTTCGCCGAGCGGCGGGTGCTCAAGCGCTACCGCGCCGACGTGCAGGGGTTGCCCCCGGCGGCCGAGGGCTCGATCCGGCTGCCCCTGGCCAGGCGCTGCCGGCAGCCACCGCTCTACGGCCCCGATCCGGCCGGCAAGCCCTGCCGCAGCGACTGGCGCCTGCTCAGCGCCCAGGACGGCTGGAGCCGGCTGGAGCTGCGGCCCCACACCGGCCGCTCCCATCAGCTGCGGGCGCACCTGGCGGCGATCGGCCATCCGATCCTGGGGGATCCCCTCTACGGACCGCCGCCCGAGGCCCCCCCGCCGGAGGCCGCCCAGCCGCAGGGGCAGAACCCGGCCCCGCGGCTGCGGCTGCACGCCACCGCGCTGGCCTTCCCCGATCCCCGCAGCGGCGAGCCGCTGCAGTTCCGCAGCCCCTGCCCGTTCTGAGTTCGGCCTGGGGAGGGCGTCGCCGCGCTGCGCGGCATGGGGTCCGCTTGCCCGCTTGGGAAATGCCCTTACGCTTTTTTCAGCACCGCGGAACCGGCCATGTCGCTGATCGTCCTGGGGCTCGTGGCCGGGGCCGGCCTGGTGGTGGTGCTGCTCTACAACCGCCTAGCCCAGCTCGGCGTGCTGGCCGACAACGCCGAAGCCGACATCGCCGTGCAGCTGAAGCGGCGCCACGATCTGGTGCCCAACCTCGTGGAGACGGTGCGGGGCTACGCCAGCCATGAACAGGCCACGTTCAAGGCCGTGATCGAGGCCCGCAACGCGGCGGTGGCCGCCACGGGCATCGCCGAGCAGCAGCAGGCCGAGCAGCGCCTCGGCTCCAGCCTGCGCCAGCTGTTCGCCCTGGCGGAGTCCTACCCCGCCCTGCGGGCCGTCGAGAGCTTCCAGACCCTGCAGGCCAGCCTGGGCTCGACCGAGGAGGCCCTGCAGAGCGCCCGCCGCTACTACAACGCCGTGGTGCGGGATCTGAACACGGCCATCGTGCAGTTTCCCTCCAACCTGATCGCCAGCTCCTTCGGGTTCCGGCGGCGGCCGTTCTTCGAGCTGGAGGATGCCGGCGAGGCGGCCGTGCCCCAGGTTCGCTTCTGATGGCGGGCGCCCCTCGGCCGGGCTCCAGGGCCTGCACCACTGGTTCCGGCGTCGGTCGCGCTGGTTCCGGTTCCGGCCGCAATGGCTCCGGCGCTGGCCGCGGCGTCCCAGGGTCGCGCCCCACCGGCCGGCCCCGAGGGGCCGGCCTCCGCCCGTGGCGGCTGATCGGGCTGTTCGGTGCCCTGCTGAGCCTGCTGCTGCTGGCCTGGCCGCTGGGGCACCCGGCCCTGGCCCAGGCCGCCGGCCGCCAGCTGCGGCTCACCGACTTCCAGATGCTGGCGCGGGTGGACCGCTCCGGTTCGGTGGAGGTCACCGAGACGCTCACGGCCCGGTTCCAGGGCTCCTGGAACGGCCTGGTGCGCGAGATCCCCCTGGTGGCCCAGCGGCCCCAGGGGCCGGAACCCCTGGGCTGGCGGCTGCTCTCGATCACCGATGGCCAGGGCCACCCCTACCGCTACGAGGCCAGCACCCAGGGCCGCGATCGCCAGCTGAAGATCTTCATCCCCCAGGCCCACGACGCCAGCCGCACCGCCGTGATCCGCTACCGGGTCAGCAACGGCATCCGCTTCTACCCCGACCACGACGAGTTCTATTGGAACGTGACCGGGAACGCCTGGCGGATCCCGATCGATCGGGCCGAGGCCCGCGTGCTCCTGCCCGAGGGCGTGCAGGATCTCCGGGCTGCCGTGTACACCGGTGCGGAGGGCTCCACCGCCCGCGACGCGCGCCTGCAGATCGGAGGGGATGCGGTCAGCGCCGTGACCACCCGGGAGCTGGGGCCCGGCGAGGGGCTCACCCTGGCGGTGGGCTTCGCCAAGGGGCTGGTGGCCGCGCCGACGCCGTTGCAGTGGGCCCAGCGCTGGCTGCAGGCGCGGCTGGCGCTGCTGCTGCCGCTGCTGATCGGCCTGCCCCTTTGGCTGCTGTGGCAGCGCTACGGCCGGGATCCCCGCCTGGGGGCGGTGCCGGTGGCCTACGAGCCCCCCGAGGGCCTGGCGCCCGCCGTGCTCGCCAGCCTGGTGGCCGAGGGGGTGAGTTCCGAGGCCCTCGGCGCCACCCTGGTGGACCTGGCCGTGAAGGGCCACCTGCGCATCGAGGCCCAGGCGCGGGCGGTGCTGGGGCTGTTTCAGTCCACCTCCTATCGCTTCACGCTGCTGAGTGATGCCCAGCGGCAGCAGGGGCTCCGGCCCCACGAGCGCTATCTGCTCTCCACCCTGTTCCCCTCGCCGGAGCCCGGCGCGAGCATCGACACCGACGCGCTGCGCAACACCTACTACGTGCATGTGCCCGGCTTTGAGCAGCTGGTGCGCGAGGCCCTGCAGGGCCTCAAGGCCTACCGGGCCTGGCCCAGTGCGGTGCGGGCCGCCACCTTCTTCGGCTCGATCGCCGCCGTGGTCGTGCTGCCGCTGCTGCTGCGGCTGCTTCTGCCCGACGACATCGTGGCCCTCCAGGGCAGGGCCGATCCCTGGCTGATCGGCTTGGCCCTGGTGGTCTCCCTGGTTCTGATCGGGGTGTTCAGCTGGATCATGCCCAGCCGCACCGTCCGGGGCACGGAGCTGCTGCGCCAGACCCTGGGCTTCCACGAATTCCTGGGCCGGGTGGAGGCGCCCCGCTTCCAGAGGATCCCGCTCACGCCGGAGCTGTTCGAGCGCTATCTCCCCTATGCCATCGCCGCCGGCCAGACCCTGGCCTGGAGTGCGGCGTTCCGGGACATCCTCGTGGCGCCCCCCAGCTGGTACGGCGGCGATGGCCCGGGCTTCAGCGGCGACAGCTTCGATGCCGCCGACTTCGGCCGCAGCCTCAGCGACTGCTGCAGCCGTGCCAGCAGCTCGATGCAGACCTCCCCCAGCAGCTCCAGTTCGGGCGGCAGCTCCGGCGGAGGCAGCTCCGGTGGCGGGGATGGCGGCGGCGGGGGCGGCGGGTTCTGACGCCAGGGCCTCGCCCCAGGCCCGCCGCCGTTGCCGGATTCAACCTCGATTGCGCGGCGGCTGGCCCGTTCCCCGCTGCAGCTGCTTCAGCCAGCGCCCGGCCTGCAGCTGGGCCAGGGCCACCAGCGCCACCACCCCGAGGGCCACGGCACCGCCGGGACCGGCCCCCAGCCAGGCGGCCGCCGCCAGGCCCGCCAGCAGCACACCCCAGCCCAGCTGGCGTCCCAGCCGCAGCCGCCGCTGGGCGGTGCGGCAGCTGCGGCAGTGGCGGGTGTGGGCCTGGTCCCGGTCCATCAGGGCCTCCAGGGGCAGGCGCGCGGGGAGCGGTTGGCCGGCGAACGGCTCCCCGGCGGTGCCGTCGATCCAGTCGTGCAGGGCCTTCACGTAGAGATCCGCGTCGGTGGCCAGGTGGAAGGCGCGGCTGGCGGCCGGGCTGCCGCCTCGGGCCTCCAGGGCCCGTTCCTGCCAGTGCAGGAACAGCTGGTCGTCCTCCAGCACCGTGTGGTTGCCCAGGTGCTGCAGCCACTCGGGCCGCAGCTTCAGCAGCCGGCCCGGCCAGGGCGACGCGAACTGGAAGGGAAAGCGGGCGAACAGGCGGCACTCGCCGCGGCGGATCGGCACGGCGTAGACCACCGTGAGGATGCGCGCGAACCCCTTGGCGGTGAGGTCGTGCCACATCAGGCATGGCGCCAGAAACCGCGTGTGCTGGCGGCCGAGCTTGCCCCGGCGCGGCCCCTCCTCCCACAGCCCCGTGAAGCCCTCCGGTCCGAAGCTCTCCAGCTGCAGGGCCACCGGGCCGGCGTTTTCCCGCCGCCCCACGGTGGCGTGGTGGGTGAAGGGCACGTGGCTCACATCGAGCACGTTCTCCAGCAGGGTCAGGGCGTCCATCGGCAGGTCCCGGAAGGTGTCCTGCACCGTCCAGGAGCCGGCCTGGGCCGGATCGTCCAGCACGGGAACCAGGGGCAGCGGCGCCTGCTCGGCCTGCTCCGGGTCTCCCGCGAAGACGAACAGCAGCCCCTGGCCCTCGGCGGTGGCGTAGCGGCGGCACTGGCTGCGGCGCTCACTGGGGTTGGTGCCCGGGGCGGCCTGGGGGATGGCGGTGCAGCGCCCCTCGCCGTTGAAGGTCCAGCCGTGGTAAGGGCACTCCAGCTCGCCGTCGGCGTTGAGCCGCCCGTCCGAGAGCGGCACGAGCCGGTGCGGGCAGACGTCTGCGAAGGCCCGCCACTGCTGCGGCTGGCGATCCCACCACAGCACCAGGTCCTGCTCCAGCAGGGTGAAGGGGGTGGGCCGGGTGCGGTCCAGGTCCTTGAGGTAGGCCACCGGATACCAGTGCGCGCTCCAGTCCATCGATCGCCGCCGTGGGGGCCGCGATGCTGGCAGGTCCGGCAGGCCTTCAGGCGCTGTAGCCCCGCCGCGCCGGGATCGGGTAGGGGATCCGCCGGTGGCGCATGCGCCGCCACACCCGCACGAAGGCCCGCACCAGCAGCTCCAGTTCCGCCAGGCCCAGCCCGCTCCCGCTCAGCTGGCCGTCCTGCCAGCGGGCATCGAGGATGCGGCGCACCATGGTGCGGGCCTGGTCCTCGCTGGTGTCCGGCGGCAGGGAGCGCAGGGCCGCCTCGCAGCCATCGGCCAGCATCAGCACTGCCGTCTCGCGGCTGCGGGGATTGGGGCCGCGGTAGCGGTAGGCGCTCTCCGGCACGGAGGGATCGCGGCGGCGCGCCTCGTGCAGGAAGTAGCCCATCTTCAGCGTGCCCTGGTGCTCCGGGATGAAGTCCGCCAGGGGGCGCGGCAGTCGGTAGCGGCGCGCCAGCCGCAGGCCCTCATCCACGTGGGCCTGCAGGATCGCGGCGCTCGTGGCCGGATCGTCGAGGGTCTCGTGGGGGTTGACGCCGCTCTCCTGGTTCTCGATGAACCACTGGGGGCCGTGCAGCTTGCCCACGTCGTGATACAGGGCGCCGGTGCGGATCAGGTCCACGTCCGCCTGGATCGCCCGGGCCCCCTCCTCGGCCAGGCCGCAGATCATCAGGGTGTGCTCGAAGGTGCCCGGGGCCTCGCAGGAGAGGCGCCGCAGCAGCGGCCGTTCAAGGTCGGCCAGCTCCAGCAGTCGCGTCCGGGTCAGCAGGTCGAAGGAGCTCTCCACCAGCGGGCTCAGCAGCAGGCCCGCCAGCAGCAGGCCGCCCATCAGCAGGGCCTCGCCGGGCAGGTCGCTGCCGCTGGGCAGGCGGCCATCGCCGCCGCCGGTGGCGGACACCACCTGCAGCAGCAGCCACTCCGCCACCAGCGCCGCCACCGGCAGCAGCACGGCCAGCTGCAACAGCTGGGCGCGGGTGCGCTGCCGGCCCGCCAGCACCGCCGCCACCGCCGCCACCGCCGCCGCCACCAGCACCCGCTGGTTGGCGAAGGGGTCGAGCGGCTCGGGCCAGAGCAGGCTCGCCACCGCCAGCCAGGCCAGGCCCGCCGGGGTGCCCAGCCCCTGGGTGAGCAGCAGCGTGGGCGGCACCAGCAGGGCCAGGGGGATGGCGGCGCCGCCGAACCAGAGCTTGCAGCCCTGCACCACCAGCAGCATCGCCAGGGCCAGCAGGGCCTGGCGGGGCTCCAGGCTCGGCCGCCAGCGCCGCGTCAGCAGCAGCATCACGATGCAGGCCGCCAGGGCTTCACTGAAGTGGCCCAGCCAGGCCCCCAACAGGGGCCGCCGGTTCACCAGTCCGAAGTAGTCGAGCACCGCGAAGGCCTGGGGACTGATCGCCTCCCCCTGGCGGGTGATCACGTCGCCGGGGCGCACGTTGATCGTGGGGATGCCCTGCTGGGTGAGCAGGTCTTCGATCAGCTGCTGGCTGAGGGCCGCATCGATGCGCAGGTTGCTGCCGCCGTGCAGGGAGCTGGCGATCAGGCGGCTGCCGAGGCTGCGGGCCAGGTCCGGCTCCCCCTCCAGTTGCAGGGCGGCCGCCTGCTGCAGCTGCCGCTCGGCCACGTTGGTCACCAGGCCCTGGTGCAGCATGCGCCGCTGCACCAGACGCAGCTGCTGCTGCCACTGGGCCAGCTCCTCCGGCGTGCGCTCCGTGATCCAGCGGCGCTCCACCGGGCTCAGCTCCAGCGGCGTCACCCGCCGCAGCGGCGCCGCCGCGATCTGGTTGGTCTCGTGCAGCTGCCGCTCCAGCCGCTGCTGCAGCTCCTGGTTCAGGCGCGGATCCACCACCTGCACGTGGGTGCGGGGCCCCAGCTGGGAGCGTCGCTGCTCCAGGGCGTCGGAATCCACCACCCGGGCCGCCTTCGGGGCCCGGGCCGTGAACGGGGCCGGGATGCCGGGCCGCAGGCTGGGCTCCACCAGCCAGGGCCAGCTCGACACCAGAGCCACCAGCACGCAGGCCAGCAGCACCCCGGCGCGGTCGCGCCAGCGCCAGGGCGTCAGGGCCTGGCGGGGCAGCTCCAGCCGCAGGAGCTGCTGCCAGAGCCTGTGCAGGGGGCGGAAGGGGGCGGGGCCCGGGCGGGTCAACGCTGCCACCGAGGAGCTTCCACCGAGAAGGGCATCACGCTAGCCATGCTGCCGCCGCCGGCCCGGGCCTGCATGCTGGAGGCCGTCATCCGAACCCGCTCCATGGCCACGCGTCTGGATGGTCGCCAGCTGGCGGCCGAACTCGAGCAGCGGCTCCAGACCGTCATCGCCGAGCGCCTGGAGCGGGCCGGCCGGCCCCCGGGCCTGGCGGTGCTGCGGGTGGGGGATGACCCCGCCAGCGGCGTCTACGTGGCCAACAAGGAGAAGGCCTGCGGGCGCATCGGCGTCACCAACCACGGCGCCCACCTGCCCGCCGGCACCCCCCCGGCGGCGGTGCTCGAGGCGATCCAGCGGCTCAACGCCGACCCCCTGGTGGACGGGATCCTGCTGCAGCTGCCCCTGCCCGATGGCCTGGATGAGGCGCCGCTGCTGGCCGCCATCGATCCCGAGAAGGACGCCGACGGCCTGCACACCCTCAACCTCGGCCGCCTGCTCAAGGGTGAGCCGGGCCCCCGCAGCTGCACCCCCGCCGGGGTGATGGCCCTGCTGGCCCATGCCGGCATCGAGCTGGCGGGAAAGCGGGCCGTGGTGGTGGGCCGCAGCATCCTGGTGGGCCAGCCCATGGCCCTGATGCTCCAGGCCGCCGACGCCACCGTGAGCGTGGCCCACTCCCGCACCCGCGACCTCCCGGCCCTCACCCGCGAGGCGGACGTGCTGGTGGTGGCGGCCGGCCGGCCGCGCATGGTGGGGGCGGAGCACGTCAAGCCCGGCGCGGTGGTGGTGGATGTGGGCATCCACCGGCTCGATCCCGATCCGGCGGCGGGCCCCGGCGCCAAGGCCAGGCTCTGCGGGGATGTGCGCTACGAGGAGGTGGAGCCGATCGCCAGCGCCATCACGCCGGTGCCGGGGGGCGTCGGCCCGATGACGGTGACGCTGCTGCTGGTCAACACCGTGGCCAGCTGGTGCCGGCGCTGCGGCCTGGATGACCCCCTGGCGGACCTGCTGCCCTGAGGGCAGCGCCCCACCGCAGACCCCGGCCGCGGCCCCAGGGCTTCGGCGCCAGTGTTGCGGCGCCGCTGGCTCGGGCCCGAGGCGCAGCCCTGGCCTGAGAGAATCCCGCCCAGACCCGACCCCTCCATGACCGCGGCGGTGAGCACGAGCACAGGCAGCGCCAGCGGTGGCGTCCCCCCCACAGACGCCCCCCCCGCGGGGTTCGACTTCGCCGCCTACCTGGAGGCGGCCCGCCTGGGGGTGGAGGCGGCCCTGGATGGCTCCCTGGGGCCGGAGCGGCCCGAGAGCCTGCGGGAGGCGATGCGCTACTCGCTGCTGGCGGGGGGCAAGCGGCTGCGGCCGATCCTCTGCCTGGCGGCCTGCGAGCTGGCCGGCGGCGACAGCGCCCAGGCGATGCCCACGGCGGTGGCCCTGGAGATGATCCACACCATGTCGCTGATCCATGACGATCTGCCCGCCATGGACAACGACGACCTGCGCCGCGGCCGGCCCACCAACCACAAGGTGTACGGCGAGGCCAACGCGATCCTGGCCGGCGATGCCCTGCTGACCCGCGCCTTCGAGATGGTGGCCCTGCGCAGCCCCGGCGTGCCGGCCGAGCGGCTGCTGGCGGTGGTGGGCGAGCTCTCCCTGGCCTCGGGCGCCCCGGGCCTGGTGGGCGGCCAGGTGGTGGACCTGGAGTGCGAGGGCAAGGACGTGGACCTCGAGACCCTCGAGTACATCCACCTCCACAAGACCGGCGCCCTGCTGCGGGCCTGCGTGCTCACGGGCGCCCTGATCGCCGGGGCCTCCGAGGCCCTGCTGGAGGCCCTGCGCACCTACGCCCGCGGCATCGGCCTGGCCTTCCAGATCATCGACGACATCCTCGATGTGACCGCCAGCAGCGAGGTGCTGGGCAAGACCGCCGGCAAGGATCTCACCGCCGACAAGACCACCTATCCCAAGCTGCTGGGGCTGGAGGAATCGCGCCAGCGGGCCGAGGCGCTGGTGGCCGAGGCCAAGGCCGTGCTCGCCCCCTGGAGCGCCGGTGAGGCCGGCGGCAAGGCCGCGCCGCTGCTGGCCCTGGCGGACTACATCACGAGCCGCGACCGATGAGCACCGCCCTTGCGGTGGCCCTCTCCGCTCTGCCCCACGACACCGACCTGCTGGGCGCCCTGCTCGACAACGGCCCCCTCTGGTGGGGGCTGGCGGCCTGCGGCCTGGCCCAGCTCTCCAAACTGCTGATCGAGCTGGTGGAGCACCGCCGCTGGCGGCCAGCCGTGCTGTTCGAGACCGGCGGCATGCCCTCCAGCCACTCCGCCCTGCTGACCGGCACCGCCGCGGCGATCGGCTGGCAGCTCGGCTTCGCCGATCCGCTGTTCGCCCTGGCGGCCACGATGTGCTTCGTGGTGCTCTACGACGCGGCCGGGGTGCGCCGCGCCGCTGGCCTCACGGCCCGCCGGGTCAACGGCCTGCCCGACGGGCTCTGGGAGCCAGCCGGGTCCGGCGCGGAGGCCCCGGCCGCCACGGAGGCCCAACGCAAGCCCCTCAAGGAAAACCTCGGCCACACCCGCCTGGAGGTGCTGATCGGCAGCCTGCTGGGCCCCGCCATCGCCCTGCCGGGCCTGGTGTTTGTGGGCACCCCCCTGGCGCTGGCCCAGCACTGGGGCCTGCTGCCGATCGGCTGAGCCGGTGAGCGCCGCGTCGGATCCAGGCCCCCCCGGCGCGCCCCGCTCCGGCCTCACCCCCGGCCAGGCGGCGGCTTCTGAGGCCTTTGCCGCCTGGCTGGTCGCCCCCTACGACGGCCGGCCGTTCGTGCTGAGCGGCTTCGCCGGCACCGGCAAGACCTACCTGGCCCGCCACCTGCTGGCCCTGGTGGAGCGCAGCGGCCTCTGCTGGACCGTGGTGGCCCCCACCCACAAGGCCGTGGGGGTGATCCGCCAGCAGCTGGCCCTGGCGGGCCTCGCGCCCACCTGGTTCCCCTCCACCATCCACCGGCTGCTGCGGCTCAAGCTCCGGCGCCAGGGCGATCTGGAGCGCTGCGAGGAGACCGAGCAGACCGCCGGCGCCCTCGAGCACCTGGGCCTGGTGCTGGTGGATGAGGCCTCGATGGTCGATTCCGCCCTGCTGGAGATCGCCCTGCGCTGCGCCCATCCCTTCCGCACCCGGCTGGTGTTCGTGGGTGATCCGGCCCAGCTGCCGCCGGTGGGGGAGCCCGAGAGCCCGGTCTTTGGCATGGGCCGCTGCGCCGGGGCGGGCCTCACGGAGGTGGTGCGCCACCAGGGGCCGGTGCTGCAGCTCGCCACGGGTCTGCGCAATGGCCAGCTGCCCTGCCGCCAGCCGCCGGCCCTGGCGCCGGTGCGCGGGCCCCTGGGGCTGGTGGCGGCCGTGCCCCAGGCGGAGTGGCTGGCGACGGCCCAGGCCGCCCTGCGCCGCGCCGTCGAGCTCGACAACCCCGACCACGCCCGCATCCTCTGCTACACCAACCGCGCCCTGGAGCGGCTGGTGCCCCTGGCCCGCCGCGCCATCCACGGCGCCATGGCCGACCAGCTGCCGGTGCTGCCCGGCGAGGTGCTGATCACCCGCTCGGCCGTGATGGCACCGGCCTGCCGCTCCGGCGAGGAGGCGGCCGAGGAGCCCGACATGGTGCTGGGCTCCAACCGCGAGCTGGTGGTGCGCGACGTGACCCCCGAGCGCTGCGACCTGGCCGACTTCGGCGTAGGCAGCGGCGATGGCTGTTCCCCCGCCGTGATCGACACCCTCACGGCCGAGGTGGAGGCGGGGGAGACCCGTCTGGCCCTGCGGCTGCTGCCCCCCGCGGGCAGCGAACCGCGCCGCGCCCTCGACGCCGTGCTGGCCCGGCTGCGCCAGCAGGCCCGCGAGGCGGGCAAGACGGAGGGGCGCGGCCTCTGGCGCCGCTACTTCCTGGTGCGGGATGCCTTCGCCTCGCTGGGTCCGGCGGCGGTGCTCACGGTGCATCGGAGCCAGGGCAGCACCTTCGGCGAGGTGTTCATCGCCGGCGATGTGTTCTGGCCCAGCGACGAGGTGCTGCGCCGCCAGCTCGTCTACGTGGCGGTGAGCCGCGCCAGCCAGGCGGTGTGGCTGGTGGCCGCCGGGGCGTCGTCGTCTTCTTCGTCGTCGGCGTCGACCGCCGCAGACCGCCAGCGCTGGGAGGGCTGGCTGCGCCAGGGCGCCTGAGGGAGGTCCCGGGCCCACGGGAGGGCCCGCCGGCTGGTGCGCCCGGCTTCAGACCAGCCCCAGCCCCAGCAGGCCCTCCCAGCCCAGATAGCCCGCCAGGGCCAGGCTCAGGCCCGCCACCACCACGTCGCCGCGGCGGAACAGCAGCTGCTTGCCCTGCTCCAGCAGGGGCACCACCTGCTGGCGGCCGACGGCCAGGGCCAGCAGTGGAAGCAGCAGCGCCAGGCTCGCCGCTAGGGTGAACACCGCGGTGCAGAGCACCTCCTGGGCGTTGCTCAGGCCCGCGGCCAGCATCACCCCGGCCGAGCGGGCGAACAGGAACAGGTCATCGGGGCTGGCCAGCTCGATCCCCACCCCCGCCGCGATCAGCAGCGGCAGCGGCAGGGCGCTGAAGCGATCCAGCTGGCGGGTCCAGCCCGGCGGCTCATCGCCCTCCTCCCGGCGCTCGAGCAGCTCCTTCAGTCCCAGCCCCAGCAGCACGCCGGCCGCCACCAGGTCCAGGCCCGTGCGGTGGGGGCTGCCGTGCTCCATGGTCAGCAGCAGGCTGTGGCCCACCGTGAGCATCACCACCACGACGCCGGCGATGGTGAGCACCCAGCTGAGCACGAACCAGCCCCCGCGCCGCAGGGGGTCGGGGCCGAGCAGCAGCAGCAGCAGCAGGCCGATGTGGATCGGGCTGAGGCTCACGGCGCTGCCGTAGGCCAGCAGCTCGGCCCAGAGGGTCGCGGAGGGCATGCGGTGGGGCTCGGCGGGGTGGCGTGGCGCCATTCCAACCCACCACGAAGGCCCCCGGTGCGCCGGTCTTGCCCAAGGCAGGGGGCCGGCGCCTCAGCGGCGGATCTCGAACCAGTCCTCGTGGGTGGGCGGGATCTGGAGGGTGGTCACGCCATGGACCGTCGCGCCGCTCGGCCCCCGCTCACACCACAGCCGCAGTTCGGTGAGCGCGTGGGCCGGCCCCTCCGCCTCCACCTCCACGGCGCCATCGCGGGTGTTGCGCACCCAGCCGCTGAGGTCGAGCTGGCGGGCCCACTGTTGGCAGCCGGCCCGGAAGCCCACCCCCTGCACCCGGCCCCGCACGGTCAGCCGCCAACGCTCGACGGCGTGGCTGGCGCGGGGTTCGCCGCGCTCCACCCGGTGCCATTCGCGGATGCGTGCCGCGCGGCTGCGTCGCGCAGCCGACGGGAGATCGCCGAACAGCCAGTCCAGTGGAGGTGCAGCCAGCTGGCGTGCAGGGTCCTGCTGCTCCATCCTTCCCTCCGGCTCGGGCTTCCCCAGCCTTCAAGTTGCCACAGCGGTTCGAGATTGGCCGCGGCCTCGCCCCAGATCGGCTCCTCCGGCCCCCCGCTGGCCTCAGCGCCGCCGCCGTCGCCAGCCCCGAGGGGTTCCAGCTGCCAGCGGTGGAATTCGTGGCCGCAGACCTGCTCACCCCGCCGCAGCACCAGCCCGTCGTCGCGAACGCTGGCGTCGCGGTAGCCGAGGCTGAGCGGGCCGCGGCGGGCTCGGAACGGCAGCACGCCGGCCATGGCGTGGGGGGTGCCGCCCGGATCGCAGAGTTCGCCGCCCAGCAGCAGCAGGCCGCCGCATTCGGCGTAGATCGGCAGCCCCGCGGCGGCCGCGGCCCGGAGCTCCGTGAGGCTGCGGCGGCTCTGGGCCAGCTGGCCCGCCTGCAGCTCCGGGTAGCCCCCCGGCAGGATCAGGGCATGGCAGCGGGCCGGCAGCGGCTCGTCCGCCAGCGGCGACCAGGGCACCACCTCCATGCCCCGGGCCCGCAGCAGTTCGCTCGCCTCCGGGTAGCGGAAGTGGAAGGCGGCATCGCTGGCGATCGCCACGGGCAGCGGTGCGGAGCCGGGATCGCCGCTAGCCCCTGGGGCCTCCGGCGTCCCGCCGTCTGCCCCCCGCTCCTGGGCCAGGCACCAGTGGATGGGATCCAGGCCATCGGCGGCAGCGGCTGGGGCGCTCAGCAGCGGCCAGAGCCGCTCCAGGTCCAGGTGGCGCTCGGCCAGGTCCGCCCAGGCCCCCTGGCGCTGCTCCAGGTCCGCCAGCTCGTGGGCCGGCAGCAGACCCAGGTGACGGGAGGGCAGATGCAGGCTGTCGTGGCGCGGCAGGGCCCCCAGCAGGGGCATGGCGATCGCCTCCAGGGCTTCGGCCAGCAGGGCCCGATGCCGCTCGCTGCCCACGCCGTTGAGCACCACCCCGGCCAGCTGCAGCCGGGGGTCGTGGTCGCGGAAGCCCCGCACCAGGGCGGCCACCGAGCCCGCCTGGCGGCTGGCCTCCACCACCAGCACCAGCGGCAGGCCCAGCTGGCCGGCCACCGCCGCGGTGCTGCCGGCGCTGCTGGGGCCACGGCCGTCGAACAGGCCCATCACCCCCTCCACCAGCGCCAGCTCGGCCCGGCTGCCGAAGCCCTGGAAGCTGCGCGCCACCCAGGCCTCGCCGCACAGCAGCGGATCGAGGTTGCGGCAGGGCCGGCCGCTCACCGCGCTGAGCAGCTGGGGGTCCAGGTAGTCGGGCCCCACCTTGAAGGTCTGGATGCTGGCGCCCCGGCGGCGGGCCAGGGCCGTCAGGGCCAGGCTCACCAGGGTCTTGCCGCTGCCGCTGCTGGGGGCTGTGAGAACGCAGGCCATGGGCGCGGCTGGCTGGCCCGGCGCGGGCCCTACTCGGGCAGCAGCTTGGCAGCCAGGGGGGCCGCGGCGGCCAGCAGCGGGTTGGTGGTGTCGTGGCCGCCGCCCAGCAGCCGGGCCAGTTCCATCTCCTCGCTCTCGTTGGGCATGGGCACCACCTCCTCGGCCAGCTCCATCGAGGCCACGCCGCCGGCCTCCAGCCGCATGCAGCCCCCCGATTCGGAGCAGAGGATCACGCACAGGGGTGCCTGGCCCTGGGGCGCGCAGATCAGGCGCAGGCCCACCAGGGCGCCGGGGTGGGTCTTGGCCAGGCCCACCGGCACCGGCATCAGCCGGAACTGCACGCTCTCGCCGTCGTGGCGCTGGAACTCGGCGCCGATGCCCTCGCCATCGCCGTTGGCCGGCAGGCGGTAGCTGGTCTGCAGGTGCCAGCCGAGCCGATCGGCGATCCAGGCCGCCAGCAGCAGGCCCTTCACGGGGTGCTGCCCCTCCACGTCGATGTCGAGCTGCACCACGTGCTGCAGGGCCCCCTGGCGGCTGGGGGGGTCGAACACCATCGCCAGCGACTCGCGCCAGCTGCGCAGCCGCAGCCAGTTGAGGTCGTTGACGGCCTGGCCGGTGGCGATGCGCTCCACCAGCTGGTCGAGGCAGCGGCGGGGCGAGCCGATCGAACTGTCGAGAACCAGGCGCCGCGGTGGCGTGGCCAGGGCCTCCAGCACGTCGGGGGATTCATCCAGGGAGCCGTTCCACCACACCCAGCAGGGCAGGTCGGGCTCGATCAGGGGCTGCAGGATCGCCAGGCCCTGCTGGATCGCCCCCATGCCGCCCCGCAGCACCACCACGTCGCCGCAGGCGTCCTCGCCGCTGCCGCGCTCCTCCGGCAGGGGGCAGTAGGCCGCCACCAGGGTCTCCAGGGGGGTGTCGGCCGCCAGGGTGGGGGCCAGGGTGATCAGCCGCCGCGGCCGGTGGGAGCTGATGGCGCGGTCCACGAACTGGCCGCGCAGGTCCGGGGCGCTGTGCTGGCCCTCCTGCTGGCCCAGGGCCCAGGCCAGTTCCGGTGCGCTGGGGGCCGTGCTCGGCGGCAGGCCGCAGTCGGTCACGGCGCTGCGGGCGGCCGCCAGCAGGTCCTCCGAGAGCAGGCCGCTGATCGGGCCGTCGAGCCGGCCGGTGCGCACCAGCTGCTGCTGCAGCCAGGAGGGCTCCCACACCACCAGGGTGAAGGTGGCGGCGCCGGCGGAGCCCTTCAGCCCCTGGCTCCAGAGGGTCTCCAGGTAGCCCGGCACCTGGTCGGGCGGCAGTTCGAGCGGGGCCTGGAGGGTGAGCTGGGGAGCCATGGCGCGCGGCGGGGCGAGGGGAGCGGGGACTGGAAGCGGGACGCGAGGCGAAGGGGGAGCGGGGCTGGGGGGGCCGTCAGGGCCGCCGCCACATCAGGCCCTCCTCGGCCAGCAGGTTGTCGGCGGCGCCGGGGCCCCAGGTGCCGGACTCGTAGGGGTGGATCGGCAGCTGCCAGGGGGCGTCCTCGATCAGCTCCAGCAGGGGGGTGTAGAGACGCCAGGCGGCCTCCACCTCATCGCTGCGGGTGAACAGGGTGGGGTCGCCGAGCATGGCGTCGGCCAGCAGTCGCACGTAGCCCTCATCGCTGGGCTCGCCGAAGCTCTCGTCGTAGCTGAAGTGCATGTCCACCGGGCGGCTGCGCATGCCCGAGCCCGGCGCCTTCACCTCGAACACGAAGCCGGCCCCCTCATCGGGCTGGATGCGCAGGATCAGCTGGTTGGCGGTGGGGCTGCCGCCGGCGGCATCGAACAGGTGCACCGGCGCCTCGTGGAAGGTGAGCACCACCTCGGAGAGACGCTTGGGCAGGCGCTTGCCGGTGCGCAGGTAGAAGGGCACCCCCTGCCAGCGCCAGTTGTCGATGAACAGCTTCATCGCCACATAGGTTTCCGTGGTGCTGTTGGCGTTCACCCCCGGCTCCTGGCGGTAGCCCGCCACGGGATTGAGGCGGTTGCCCCCCTGGCTGTACTGGCCGCGCACACAGCACTTCCAGGGCTCCTCCTCATTGGCCAGGCGCGCGGCCTGCAGCACCTTGGCCTTCTCGTTGCGGATGGCCTCGGGGTCGAAGCGGCCCGGCGCCTCCATGGTGGTGAGGGCCAGCATCTGGGTCAGGTGGTTCTGCACCATGTCCCGCAGGGCGCCGCTGGATTCGTAGTAGCCGGCCCGCTCCTCCACCCCCACGGTTTCCGCCGCCGTGATCTGCACGTTGGCGATGTAGTTGCGGTTCCAGATCGGCTCGAAGATCGTGTTGGCGAACCGCAGCACCAGGATGTTCTGGACGGTCTCCTTGCCCAGGTAGTGGTCGATGCGGAAGATCTGCTGCTCCTGGCCGCAGCTCTGCACCACCCGGTTGAGCTGCTCGGCGCTGGCGTAGTCGGTGCCGAAGGGCTTCTCGATCACCACCCGGCTGCGGCTCGGGTCCTTGAGCAGGCCGGCGGCCGCCAGGGAGCGGCAGCCGCTGCCGTAGAAGGCCGGTGACACCGACAGGTAGAAGGTGCGGTTGCCGCGGGTGGCCTTGAGCTTGTCGATGGCCTCCAGGCGCTCGCCCAGCCGCACGGCGTCGGCGGGCTGCTGCAGGTCCACCGGTTCGTAGAAGAGGCAGGCGGCGAACTGGTTCCAGGCGCTCTGGTGGCGCTTCACCTCCGGGGCCAGGGCCTCGGCCATGCGGCTGCGGAACTCCTCGTCGCTCCAGGGCCGGCGGGCGCAGCCCAGCACCGCGAACTCACTGGGCAGGCGCCTCTGGCGGAACAGCTCGAACAGGGCCGGGATCAGCTTGCGGTGGGTGAGATCGCCGCTGGCTCCGAAGATCACCAGGCACTGGGGCGGGATCACCCGCTCCTGGCGCAGCCCGACCCGGAGCGGATTCGTGAGGGTGGCGCCCATGGGCAGTGCGGCAGTGCTTCAGGTCTACCCAGAAAAGCGGCGTGCTCCCAGCCGCGGCGGCCAACGCGGCGGCTTTGTGAGGGTTTGGCCAAACGCGGGGCCCTGGGCGCAGCAAAAAGGCCCGCCGGTGGCGGGCCTGGAGGAGGAGCCTGCTGGGGCTCGTCGCTGCTGGGGGCTTCAGGGGGCTCAGTAGGTCTCGACGTGCCAGCGCTCGGCCTTCTTGAGCTGGGGCCGCAGCTCGGACCAGTTCAGGCCCTTGGCTTCGGCGGCGGCGCTCATCGCCTCGTCGATGCCGGGCTCCATGCCGCGCAGGCCGCACATGTAGACGTGGGTCTTGGGGTCCTCGATCATCGCGAAGATCTCGTCGGCGTGCTCGCTGACGCGGTCCTGGATGTACATGCGGCCGCCCTTGGCGTTCTGCTGCTCGCGGCTGATGGCCTTGGTGTAGCGGAAGTTGTCGGGGAACTGGCTCTGGTAGTGGTTGAAGTCCGCGTCGTAGAGGAGGTTGGCGGTGGTGGGGGCGCCCATGAACAGCCAGGCCTTGCCGCGGAAGTTCCAGCCGTTCTTCTCCCGCTCGGTGGGCTCGAACATGCGGCGCAGGTAGGTGCGCATCGGCGCGATGCCGGTGCCGGTGGCCAGCATGATCACGTTGGCCTCCTCATCGTCGGGGAGCAGCATCTCCTTGCCCACCGGGCCGGTGATCCTCACCTTGGCGCCGGGGTCGATGTCGCAGAGGAAGGTGGAGCAGACGCCGTTGATCGTCTCGCCGTCCTTCTCGTACTGGAGCTGGCGAACGCAGAGCGACACCGTGTTGCCCTCCAGGTTGTCGCCGTGGCGGGTGCTGGCGATCGAGTAGAGGCGCAGCTTGTGGGGCTTGCCGTTGGCGTCTTCGCCATCGGGAATGATGCCGATGCTCTGGCCCTCCACGTAGTGGAGCTGGGGGTCGCCACCGGAGAGGTCGAAGGTGATGTGGTTCACCCGGCCGATGGCGCCCTCACCGAGGAGGCTGTAGTTCTCGGTGACGGTGCCCAGGAACGGATTCTTGGGCTTGTAGAGGTTGACGGGAACGTCGGCGTGGGACACGGGGGCGGGTTTCGAGGGGGCTGCGGCGGCAGGGGCGGGCGTGGCAGCGGCTGCTGCGGGCTGGCTGGCCGGAGTCTCACCGGCGGGAGTCACCGACAGGATCTGGCCACCCAGCAGGGCGATGGACTGGACGAGGGCCTGCAGGCGGTTGAAGGGGACGTTGATCTCCCGGGCGGCCTGGCGTTGCGTGCCGACCCCATAGCTCTGGACCACCACCGTGAACATGCGGGAGTCGCTGCGGCTGGAGGTGGCGGTCGAAACGCGCATGGATCGGAAGCCGCGATTGAAGGGTCGCGCGATCATAGGGAACACTCCGAGCCGGGAGCCGGCCCCCAGCCGCGGCAATCGGGGCTAGGTTGTCGCTCCAGGACCGCATCGCCCAGCCCCGACGACCTTGGCGCAGCTCTCGGCTCTTCTCAGCGCCGGCCCCCAGGGCCTCGCGCCCACCCAGGATCTTTGCGCCCTGGACACGATCCAGCAGGAGATGGAACGGCTCCCCCAGGGCTGCCGCCGCCTGGCGGTGCAGCTGCGCCTGGGGCTCGACCCCCGCTGGCTCTGGGAGGCCCTCACCGACTACGACCGCCTCAGCGAGTTCATCCCCAACCTTCTGAGCTCGCGTCTGCTCTGGCGCCGCGACAACGTCGTCGCCCTGGCCCAGGAGGGCTCGCAACAGTTCATCGGCCTGCGCTTCCGGGCCCGGGTGGAGCTGGAGCTCACCGAGCACTGGGCCGAGCGGCGCCTCAGCTTCGTGATGACCAGGGGCGATTTCCGCCGCTTCGAGGGCAGCTGGCAGATCGGCCGCCACGAGGGCGACACCACCCTCCTCTACGACCTGACCGTGCAGGGCTGCGTGGGCATGCCGATCGGCCTGATCGAGCAGCGGCTGCGGGAAGACCTGGCCGCCAACCTGCGGGCCGTGCAGCTGGAGGCCCAGCGCCGCGCCAGCCTGGCCTGAGCCGCCAGGCGGCCGCCCCGCAGGCCCAATCCCTTCGGCCATCCCGCGCCACACCGAGGAGGTGAGGCTCATAGGCAGCCACAAAAAAAGCGGCTCAGGGAGCCGCTTCTTCGTTGGATACCCCCAAGGGGATTCGAACCCCTGTCGCCTCCGTGAAAGGGAGGTGTCCTAGGCCTCTAGACGATGGGGGCTAGGACTCGGTCAGGTCAGTGATGCACCGCGGAGCGGGTTGACTTCCCTTGGCTCACCTGGCTTTTGGCCGGTTCGCCTCCGATGGGATGAAGTTACGGGGCGGAGGTCCCCTTCGTCAAGGAACGCCCGGCCGGGCCCCTGCCCGACCCGGAGGCCTCAGCGGATGCCCTGGTCGTCCCAGACGGGCACGGTGAAGTGGAAGCAGGCCCCCTCCCCGGGCTCCGACACCACCCAGATGCGGCCGCCGTGCACCTCGGTGATGCGCCGGCACACCGAGAGGCCCACGCCGAAGCCGGAGGTGGTCTGGGAGGTCTGGGGCAGACGTACCCGCTCCTGGAAGATCCGGTCCTGCTCACTGCGGGGGATGCCGGGGCCCGAGTCGCAGACGCTCACCTGCAGCCACTGGCTGGTGCGGTGCAGGATCGTCAGGCTGACGCTGCCGCCGTCGGGGGTGTACTTGAAGGCGTTCTCCAGCAGGTTGAGCAGCACCTGCCGCATGCGCCGCTGGTCGGCGTAGACGTCCGGCAGGTCCGTGGGGATGTCGGTGACCAGCCGCAGCCCGCGGCCCACCCACAGCTTTTCCAGCTCGAGGATCGCCTCGGCCGCCACCGGCCCCAGGGCCAGGCGCTGGGGATTGAACAGGGCCTCCCAGCGGGTGGTGCCCACCTCCAGCAGGTCCTTGGAGAGCTGCTCGATGTCGTCGAGCCGCCGGTTGAGCACGTCGTAACAGCGCTCCTGGTCGATCTGGCCCAGGTTGCGGCTCTGCAGGGCCAGCTTGGCGGCGGTGAGCGGGGTGCGCAGCTCGTGGGCCACCATCCGCAGCAGCCGCTCCTGCACCCGCACGCGCTCGATCAGGGTCTCGTTCTCCTGGCGCAGCACCAGCAGCTGGTCCTCCAGCTGCAGCTCGCGGGGGCTGCGGCTGCCATCCGGCTCCGGCGGGCGCAGGCTCAGCCCCAGGCCGCTCACCACATCCAGCTGCTGCCAGCGGGGCAGCCAGCTGCGCAGCTGCTGGGTCACGGTGCTGCCGGCGAACACCTGCTTGGGGGCCGGCTCCAGCTTCACCAGGGCGGGTGTCGCCACCAGGCGGTGCAGCTCCAGCAACTCGGGCCGCTGGGCCGGATCCACCACCTCCAGCTTCACCTCAAAGCCGAAGTGCTCGCCCTCCAGCAGGGCCACCAGCTGGCGCAGGTCCGCGGTGGCCTGCTGGTAGGGGGAGGCGAGCAGCAGCAACCGCAGGCTGCGGCGCTGCTGCTCCGCGCCATCCCGCAGGCTCGCCTCATGGCGCCTCACGTCCTCCAGGGCGGAATCCGGCGCAATCGGCTCCGGAGCGGCCCCAGCGGGCCACTGCGGCTCGGACGCCTCGGGTGAGAAGGAGAGGGAAGAGTCGGGGATGGGGAGCTCCCCTGCAGCGGACACCGAGGCGCGGGGACTGGAAATGCGAAACCAGCCTATGGTTTTGGCTCGGGTCTGGCCGGCATGGCTATGACGAGGGCGACCGGTCGTCCCTGGGATGCTCCCCATGTCCCACCACCATCCCTTGGCGACCCGGGTGCTCCCCGTGGCGACCACCTCCGCCGATCCCGCCAGCCGGATCCGCCTCGACAGCAACGTGAGGCGCTGGTTCAGCCGCAACCTGGGGCTGTGGCGATCCCGCCGCCAGTACTTCTTCGCCGACGACGAGACGCTGCGGGTCGACATGATGCTGCGGGTGGAGACCTTCAGCGAGGCCCTGGAGGGCGAGTTCGACTACCGCTTCACCTGGTGGCCGGATCAGGAATACGACTTCTTTGAGCGCAAGCCCCGCTACGTGCGCGAGGGCACCATGGAGGCCTCCCTGTGCGGGCACCAGTTGCGCCGCAGCCGGGGCTACCTCTGCGGCTCGCCCACCCGCAGTCAGATCCGCCAGGTGGATGAACACGAGATGGTGTTCGAATCCCACTACCTCGACTGGGACATCCTCGAGCACATCCGCCTGGTGGACCAGGACCGCTACCGCGCCCGCTCTATCTATTCCTGGCGCGACGGCAACCTGGAGCTGGTGGAGACCCACCACGAAATCCGTGTGGAGGGGGCCGGCGCTCCGATCCCCGACTCCTGATCGCCGGCTGACAAGGCGTCTGCAGATCAGGCGTTTGCGGACAAGCCTTTTGCAGAGAAGGCTTTTGCGGACAAGGCGGTTCCAGAGGGGGCGGCTGCTGCAGGATTGGCACTGCTGCACCCTCTGCGTGTTCTCGATCTGCGTGGGCCTCCCCTTCAGCCGCGGACGCTGGCTGGGGCCGGCCGCCCTGCTGCTGCCCCTGGTGCTGCTGCTGCCCGCCGCGGCTTCAGCGGCCCCAACGGCACCGGCCCCGGCGCGCCCCGCCGCGGAGCGGCCCACGGCCCGGCCAGCCCAGGTCGGGGCCAGTGAGGAGGACATGGGCCTCTACACGCGCATCGCCGCCCTGAACGTCTGCATCGGCCGCTCCGCCGGCGTGGAGTTCGGCAAGGCGGTGGCCATCGCCGGCGAGACCATCGCCCAGGTGATCCAGGGCCAGCACGGCGGCGTGATCCTGCAGGTGGGCACGAAGCCCCTGACCATGGAGGAGCTGCGCAAGGGCTCGATCAACTCCGCCGTGCTCGGGGCCGTGGAGGTGTGCCCCAAGGAGGTGCCCGCCGACGTGCTTCAGAAGGCCCAGGACGTGCTCAAGGGCCCCCAGAAGGCCCGCTGACCCGAGGGTCATGCCTGGGAGGGATTGAGGGAGTGGGCCCGGGGGCCGGGCCCTGCGGCCGAGGGCCCTGTTGCAGTTGGTCGTATCTGGGCCGCGGGCCAGTTGGGATTCGGTCGCAGCTGCTGGCTTGTCTGGGTGCAGCCCCTTCGGGGGATGTCCTCACACCCTCCACTCCCATGGCGACCGCCATCTCCACCACCCCGTCCGCCGCCAGCTCCCGGCTCCGCTCGCCGCGCCGGGCCCTGCTGGCCCTGGCGAGTGCCGGCGGCGCGGCCCTGGCCGCCGCCGCCACCCTCGTGCCCCTGCCCGCCATGGCCTGGGGCGATCGCTACGGCTGGGCCCCCGCACCCCGGCCGGTGGGCGTGGACCCCTACGCCCGCCCCCAGAACCCCTGGGCCTACGGCGACACCTACACCGACGGCATCCAGTCCCCGCCCCCCGTCTCGGCCGTGCCCTACGGCGCGCCCACGCCCCTGCTCACCGCCGAGCAGATCGCCCAGCGCTGCCAGACCGGCCGCCTGGTGGGCGGCATCGTCGGTGGCGGCCTCGGCTACGCCATGTCCCGCCAGGATGGGCGGGCCTGGGCCGTGCCCCTCGGCGCCCTGCTGGGGACCCAGGTGGGCTGCAATGTCTCCGCCGGCCGCGGTCCTGTGCCCTGGTGATCCCTCCCGCCCCCTGAGTCCCGCCCGATGAGCACCGTCCGCCTTGCCGATTACCGCCCGGCGCCGTTCCTGCTGGAGTGCACCGACCTGCGGTTCCAGCTGTTTGCGGACCACACGCTGGTGGAGGCCACCCTGGCCTTCACTCCCAATCCGGCGGCGGCCGGTGACGCCGAACCGCTGGAGCTGCGCGGCGAGGAGCTGGAGCTGCTGGAGCTCCGCCTCGACGGGGAACCCCTGGCGGCTGCGGCCTACCGCCTCGAGCCCGGCAGGCTGCTGCTGCTCGATCCGCCCCCGCGCCCCTTCCGGCTGGAGAGCCGGGTGCGTATCCACCCTGAGACCAACACCACCCTCGAGGGGCTCTACGTGAGCGGTGGCATGTTCACCAGCCAGTGCGAGGCCGAGGGCTTCCGCCGCATCACCTTCCACCCCGACCGCCCGGATCTGCTCAGCCGCTTCCAGGTGCGGATCGAGGCGGATCGGCAGAGCTGTCCGGTGCTGCTCTCCAACGGCAACTGCCTCGAGGCCGGCCCGCTGGCGGGCGATCCCGGCCGCCACTACGCCGTCTGGGACGACCCCTTCCCCAAGCCCTCCTATCTCTTTGCCCTGGTGGCCGGACGGCTGGAGGAGACCACGGACCAGTTCGTCACCGCCAGCGGCCGCCAGGTGGCCCTGCGCATCCACGTGGAGCCCGGGGATCTGCCCTACACGGCCCACGCCATGGCCTCCCTGAAGCGGTCGATGGCCTGGGATGAGCGCGTGTATGGCCTCGAGTACGACCTCGATGAGTTCAACATCGTGGCGGTGCGCCATTTCAACATGGGCGCAATGGAGAACAAGAGCCTCAACATCTTCAACTCCAAGCTGGTGCTCGCCGATGCCACCACCGCCACCGACGGTGAGCTGGAGCGGATCGAGAGCGTGATCGCCCACGAGTATTTCCACAACTGGACCGGCAACCGCATCACCTGCCGCGACTGGTTCCAGCTCTCCCTCAAGGAGGGCCTCACCGTGTTCCGTGACGCCTGCTTCACGGCCGATCTGCATGCACCGGCGGTGAAGCGGATCGAGGATGTGTCGCTGCTGCGCAACACCCAGTTCCGTGAGGATGCTGGTCCCACGGCCCATCCGATCCAGCCGGATCACTACCAGGCGATCGACAACTTCTACACCACCACGATCTACGAGAAGGGCGCGGAGGTGATCCGTTGCCTGCACACCCTGCTGGGCGAGGCCAGCTTCCAGCGCGGCATGGCCCTCTACGTGGAACGCCACGACGGCACCGCCGCCACCTGCGCGGACTTCGTGCAGGCCATGGAGGATGCCGCCACCGAGGCCTGGGCCGCCGAAGACCGCGCTGCTGTCGCCCGCCCCCGCTTCGACTTTGCCCAGTTCCGCCGCTGGTACGTCCAGGCCGGCACCCCCCTGCTGCAGGTGGAGCGCCGCTGGGATGGCGAGGCCGGCGTGCTCGAGCTCACGATCCGCCAGAGCACCCCACCCACGCCGGGCCAGCCCCACAATCAGCCCCTGGTGATTCCCCTGGCCCTGGGGCTGGTGGACCAGGGCGGCGACCCCCTGCCGCTGCGGCTGGCCGGTGAGACCCCGGCCCAGGCCCAGGCCGCGGCCGCGAGCCTGGATCCCAGCTGGGGCCAGGCCAGCCGCCTGCTGGTGATCGACCGCCCGGAGCAGCACCTGCGCCTGGAGGGGCTGGAGCCCCACAGCCACCCGCCGGCCCTGTCGCTGTTGCGCGGCTTCTCGGCCCCGGTGCGGCTGCAGGTCGAGCGCTCCAGCGCCGAGCTGCTGCACCTGCTGGCCTGGGACACCGATCCCTTCGCCCGCTGGGATGCCGGCCAGACCCTGCTGCGCCAGGCGGTGCTGGAGCGGGCCGCCGGCCGGCCCGACGAGGCGCTGGAGGAGGGCCTGATCGCGGCCTTCGAGCGGATCCTGGCGGACGGCTCCCTCGGCGATGCCAACCGCGCCCTGCTGCTGGCGCTGCCGGGGCTGCCCGAGCTGGAGGAGGCCCAGGCCGAGCCGGATCCGCCGGCCCTGTTTGCGGCGCTCCTGGCCCTGCAGGCCCGCTTCGGCGCCGCCCTGGAGCAGCCCCTGGGCACGGCCCTGGCCCGCTGCCGGCCCCAATGGGGCCTCACCTGGCCCCAGGGCAACGGCGAGCGCCTGCTCACCGGCACCATCTGGGCCTGGCGGGCCGCCGCCGGCGATGGGGCGGTGCGGGCCGAGGCCGCGGCGGCGGTGACGGGCCCCTCGATGACCCTGGCCCGCGCCGGCCTGCGGGCCCTGCAGTGCCACGACACCCCGGAGCGGGCCGAGGCCGTGGCGGCGTTCTACGGCCGCTGGCAGGAGCGGCCTGTGATCCTCGATGCCTGGTTCGCCCTGGAGGCCTCGGCCCCCTTCGGCGATGGCCTGGCCCGGGTGCAGGGTCTGCTGGAGCACCCCCGCTTCGACCCGGCGGCCCCCAACTCGCTGCGGGCGGTGCTGGGGGGCCTGGCCGGCAACGTGCCGGTGTTCCATGCCGCCGATGGCAGCGGGTACCGCTTCATGGCCGAGCAGATCGCCCTGGTGGACGGCCGCAATCCGATCACCGCCTCGCGCTTCGCCAAGGTGTTCAGCCGCTGGCAGAGCTATGGCCCCGAGCGCGGCGCCCGCATGCGGGAGGCCCTGGAGCAGCTGGCGTCGGCCCCGCTCTCGGCCAACACCGCCGAGGTGGTGGGGCAGTGCCTGGGCCAGGCCTGAGGTGCGGCCCATCTGAGGCCGAGCCCCGAGGCCGTCGGCGGCCTCAGGGCCGGCCGCGGCGCGGGTAGGGGTCCGGGAAGCTCGCCTCGTGCAGCTGGCGGAAGGCGGCCCGCCGGGCCGGCCCCCCCTCCGGCCCGGCGAACTGGCCCCACAGCCCTTCCCAGTAGAAATAGATCACGCCGTGGCCCCGTTCGGCGGCCAGCTGCGCCTTCTTGGCCAGCACCGGCATCGGCGTGGTGCGACCGCCGAATCCGGCCAGCAGGCCGATCTCCACGGGGATGCCCCAGCGGCGGGCCTTGATCAGGGCGGGCTGGTTGAGGTCCTTGGCGTAGCCCGCCACCGAATAGGCGTAGTTCTGCACGATCAGCTCCTCGATCAGGCCGCCGAGGGCCCAGATCTCCCAGTCCTGCAGCCAGTGGTTGTAGGCGAAGCGAAAAGGTCCGGGCGAGAGGCTCACGTAGGGGCTGCCGCTGCCCTTGGCCTTGAGGGTCTCGCGCAGTTCGCGCAGCAGGCCCGTGAGCTGGTGGCGCCGCCAGGTCATCCAGGCCCGGTCGGTGTGGTTGGCGGGGGGCTCGCGGCCGGTCTCCCGGCGGTAGAGGGCGCGGGTGTAGGGGTCGTAGCCCAGCTCCACCGGCCAGGCGAAGTGGTCGTCGAGCTGGATGCCGTCCACGCCGCAGCGCTGCACGATCTCGCCGATCAGGCCGATGAAGCGCTGGCGCACCCCCGGGTGGGCCGGGTTCAGCCACACCATCGGGTGATCGTGCAGGGTCACGGTGCTGCTGCCATCGGCCTTCTGCAGCACCCACTCCGGGTTGGCGCGCACCACGGCGGCCCCGGCCGGCTCCATCAGGCCGTACTCAAACCAGGGGATCACCTTGAGCCCGCGGCGACGGGCGGCGCTGCTGATCCGGCAGATCGGATCGAGGTTGGGGTTGCGCTCGGCCAGGGCCGGCTCCATCGGCGCCCAGCGGCTGCGGTGGAAGGTGGTGCCCCGGCTCCAGACGTTGGGATACACCGTGTTGAAGCCGGCCTCGGCCAGCTCGGCCATGGCCCGATCGATGCGCGCGGGCTCGTAGTAGAGGGGGCTGGGGCTGTTGGTGAGCCACACGCCCACCCGCAGGGGCGCCGAACGGGCCTCCAGGGCGCCGAACAGCTGCAGGCCGGCCGTGAGCAGGGTGGTGACCAGGGCCGGCAGGGCCCGCTTCAGCCGCACCCGCCGCGGCAGGGGCCCGGCCAGCCGATTCGGGGAGATCAGCCGGTCTGGGGAGGTCAGCGGAACATCGAGCTCACCGAGCTCTCCTCGTGGATGCGCCAGATCGCCTCACCGAGCATGTTGGCCACCGAGAGCACCTGCAGCTGGGGGAAGCAGCGCTGGTCGCTGAGGGGGATGCTGTTGGTGACGATCACCTCCGCGAACAGCCCCGGCTCCGACAGCCGCTCCACCGCCGGCGGCGAGAACACGGCGTGGGTGGCACAGGCCAGCACGCGGGTGGCGCCGCGCTCCCGCAACAGCCGGGCCCCGGCGCAGATGGTGCCTCCGGTGTCGATCATGTCGTCGATCAGGATCGCCGTCTTGCCGGCCACGTCGCCGATCACGGTGAGGCTCTCGGCCACGTTGTGGCCCGAGCGGCGCTTGTCGATGATCGCCAGGGGCGCATCGTTCATCTGCTTGGCGAAGGCCCGGGCCCGGGCCACGCCGCCCACGTCCGGCGACACCACCACCACCTCGCCCAGGTCGCGGGTGCGGAGGTAATCCACCAGCACGGGGGAGCCGTAGATGTGGTCGCAGGGGATGTCGAAGTAGCCCTGGATCTGGGCGGAGTGCAGGTCCATGGCCAGCACCCGGTCCACCCCGCCCTTGGCCAGCAGGTTGGCCACCAGCTTGGCCGTGATCGACTCGCGCCCCGCCGTCTTGCGGTCGGCGCGGGCGTAGCCGTAGTAGGGGATCACGGCGGTGATCTGCCGGGCCGAGGCCCGCTTGCAGGCGTCCACCATGATCAGCAGCTCCATCAGGTGATCGTTCACCGGAGCGCAGGTGGGCTGGATCAGGAACACGTCGCAGCCGCGGATCGATTCCTGGATCTGGATGTAGAGCTCGCCGTCGGCGAAGCGCTTGATCACCCGCGGGCCGTCGGGAACGCCCAGGTAGGCACCGATCTCCCGGGCCAGGGCCTGGTTGGAGGTGCCGCTGAACAGCCGTAATCGCCGCGTGTCGTGGGCGACGCCAGCCTGCTCGACCCGTTCAGCGGTCAGAAAACTGGTCACGGCGGGCGCTGGCGTGATCTCTTGAACCCCGATGGTAGAAGCCGCCTGGTCCAGGCAGTGCAAACAACCATGAATCCTTCGCCCCGCCGCCGTGCTCCGCTCCTGGTGCTCACGGCCCCCGGCGGGGTGACGCCCCCGGCCGCCGCCGCCCTGGCCGCCGCCCTGGCTCTGCCCCTGCAGGCCGCCGTGGCCGATCCCGCCCGCGATCCGGCCGCGGTGTTGGCCGCCCTGGCGGAGGGGGCCGGCGCCCTGGTGCCCCTGGCCCTTGATCCCGGCGCCTGGCTGGGGCCGGCCGGCAGCTGGGCCGAGGCCCTGGGGGCCTGGCGTCAGCCCACCCTGCTGCTGGTGCCCGCGGGGGGGCTGGCGGGTCTGGCTGCGGCCTATCGGGCCCTGCTGGCGGCGGCCGGCGTGCCGCTGCTGGGGCTGGTGCAGCTGGGCGGCCCCTGGGATGGCGCCGCCCGCCGTGGCGACGGCCTGCCCTGGCTGGGCTGGCTGCCCCTGGAGGAGCCTGGGGGCAGCGGGGAGGAGCCGGGCGTGGCGTCGGACGAGCCCACCGTGGCGCTGGCCGAGACCCTGCGGCGGCGCTGGCGGGAGCTGGCGGAGGCCTGAGGCCGGCCTGGGCCGCTGACGGGCCCCGGCGGGCCCGGGTTCAGCCCTCGGGCCAGGGCCGATCGGCAGCCTCCGGGGCCAGCTCCCGCAGGGGCTGTTTGGCGTCGGCGGTGGCGCTGAGGGGGAGGCTGCGGAAGCGGGGCTTCTGGCCCGGCTGCAGGCTCGCCGCCAGCAGGCTGAGGGCCTCGCTCTGGGTGAGGTTGGTGTCCACCTGGTTCTGCAGGCGACCCACCAGTTCCGGCAGCCGCAGCAGCTGCTGGCTCTGGCCCATCTGCTGCAGCACGCTCTCGATCGCCGTCTGCTGGCGATCGCGCCGGCCGGCCTCGCCGCGCTCGCCGTCGCGGTAGCGCAGCACCTGCTCCAGCTGCCGGCCATCCAGCAGCTGCAGGCCCCCCTGGATGTCGATGGTCAGGTTCTGGGCCTTGTCGCGGTAGCGCATGGTGCGATCCGGGGCCAGTTCCACCCGGCCCAGGCCATCCACCAGCTCCCGCAGGCCGGCGCGGGGCAGCACCAGGTAGCGGTCGGGCTGGCCCTTGGGCAGGCCTACCAGCTCGGCCGCGGCATCCGCCACCAGGGCCGGGCCGCCGCGGCGGTAGAGGCTGCCGAGGGCCACCGGCTTCTTGTCGCCCGGCAGGGACACCGCCAGCTCGATCGGCAGGTTCAGCACCTGCAGGCCGCCCTTGGGATCGATCCGCACCAGCAGCAGGGCGTCGCTGTTGGCCGGGCCGGGGGGAGCGGCCCCGTTGCGCACGGCGCCGCGGCGGTCCGCATCGGAGCCGATCAGCAGCACCGTGATCGGCCGGCTGGGGGGATCGGCCAGGGCCGCCGCGGTCGTGGGGGCGTCGTCCTGCAGGCTCCGATCGGCCGGGGGCCAGACCAGTCCCAGCAGGCCGACGCCGGCCGCCACGCCCAGGCCGGCCGCGAGCAGCCGCACGGCGGCGCGCCGCTTCGTGGCGCCGGATCGGGCGGGGCGGGGCTGAGGACCCCGGGGGGACCTGGCCTCGGGGCGCCTGGGGGCGGACTCCCGTCTGGGGGCCATGGGGCCGGCACACACAACAGGGGCCCACTCTGACGCAGCCAGCCGGCCGTGCTGTCCGGGCCGATAGCGTGGGGCCTCCGGATGCGCCCGCCGGCCCGACCCCTTGACTTCCGCCCCCAGCAACCGCGCGTCCGGCGCCAGCACTCCCGCCCCCGCCGGCAGCCCCGCGGCCGGCAGCCCTGCGTCCGCGAGCCATCCAGTGGCGCTGCCCCACGAGCGGGCCCGGCCCCTGGCCAAGGGCAGCGTCTATCCGGCCAAGGACCTCTGCAGCCAGTGCGGTCTCTGTGACAGCCGCTGGGTGGCCTATGTGAAGGACAGCTGCGCCTTCCTGAACCAGCGCTTCGAGGCCATGGAGGGGGCGGCCCACGGCCGCAGCCGCGACCTCGACAACGAGGACGAGCTCTACTTCGGCGTGCACCAGCGCATGGTCACCGCCCGCCTGCGGCAGCCGATCGGCGGCGCCCAGTGGACGGGGATCGTCAGCCGCCTGGGGGTGCGCGCCCTCGAGACGGGCCTGGTGGATGCGGTGCTGTGCGTGGGCCAGAGCCCCGACGACCGCTTCACCCCCGTGCCCGTGCTGGCCCGCACGCCGGAGGAGGTGCTCGCGGCGCGGGTGAACAAGCCCACCCTCTCGCCCAATCTGGAGGTGCTGGAGCAGTTGCCGGGCAGCGGCATCCGGCGGCTGCTGGCCATCGGCGTGGGCTGCCAGATCCAGGCCCTGCGCGCGGTGCAGCCCACCCTGCCGCTCGATGAGCTCTACGTGCTGGGCCTCCCCTGCGTCGACAACGTGAGCCGCCAGGGGCTGCAGACCTTCCTCGAGAGCACGGTGAGTTCGCCTGACACGGTGGTGCACTACGAGTTCATGCAGGACTTCCGCATCCACTTCCGCCACAGCGACGGCCGTGAGGAGACCGTTCCCTTCTTCGGGCTCGACACCCCGAAGCTCAAGGACGTGTTCGCCCCCAGCTGCCTGAGCTGCTTCGACTACACCAATGCCGGCGCTGATCTGGTGGTCGGCTACATGGGCGCGACGTTCGGGCGCCAATGGCTCACCGTGCGCAACCCGAAGGGCCAGGTGCTGCTGGATCTGGTGGAGGCGGAGCTCGACGTGGCACCGGTCACCAGCCAGGGCAACCGCCAGGCGGCGGTGCAGCAGGGCATCGAGGCCTACGACAAGGCCCTGAAACTGCCCCTGTGGCTGGCCAACCTGATCGGCTTCGTCGTGGAGCGCTTCGGCCCCAAGGGCCTGGAATACGGGCGCTTCTCGATCGACTCCCACTTCACCCGCAACGCCCTCTGGCTGCGGCGCCATCACCCCGAGAAGGTGGCGGAGCACATCCCGGCGTTTGCCCAGAAAATCATCGGCCGCTACAAGCTGCCGGCCCGATGAGCGGCGATCGGCTGAGCGGCGATCAACCGCGTCCCGATTCCGCCCCCGGGCCGGAACCCGCGTCCACGCCCGGCGCGCGCCGCTGCGGCGTTCTGCTCCACCCCACCGCCCTGCCCGGCAGCCCCGCCTGCGGCAGCTTCGGCCTGGAGGCTGAGCGCTGGATCGAGGCCCTGGCCGCAAAGGGCATCCAGGTGTGGCAGCTGCTGCCCCTGGCCCCCACCGATGCCACCGGCTCGCCCTACAGCTCCCCCAGCGCCTTCGCCCTCAACCCCTGGTTTCTGGACGCCGAGCAGCTGGTGCGCGATGGCCTGCTGCAGGCCGGGGATCTGCAGCAGCTGCCCGAGGGCCGCCGGGACCAGCTCGATCTGGAGCTGGCGCCCCAGCGGGCCGAGGCCCTCGCCGCCCTGCTGGCCAGCCGCCAGGCCAGCTGGAGTGCGGCCCAGCGGGCCGACTTCGAGGCCTGGAGCCAGGCCCAGGGCCCCTGGCTGCAGGACCACTGCCGCTTCGTGGTGCTGAAGCGGCTGCACGGCCAGGCGCCCTGGTGGCAATGGCCCGCGCCCCTGGCGCACCGCTCCCGCCGGGCCCTGCGCGCCCTCGATGGCGAGCAGGCCGCGGCCCTGCTCCAGGAGGCCCTGCTGCAGTGGCAGCTGCAGCGCCAGTGGCAGCGGCTGCAGGACTTGGCCCACCGCCTCGGCGTGCAGCTGGTGGGGGATGTGCCCTTCTACGTCGCCCACGACAGCGCCGATGTCTGGAGCCACCGCCGCCTGTTCTCGGTGCGCCGCGACGGCTCCCTGGTGACCCAGAGCGGTGTGCCCCCGGACTACTTCGCCGCCACCGGCCAGCTCTGGGGCACGCCGGTGTACCGCTGGCTGCTGCACCGGCTCACGGGCTTTCGCTGGTGGCTGCGGCGCCTGGAGCGCCAGCTGGAGCTGGTGGATCTGCTGCGCATCGACCACTTCCGCGCCCTGGAGGCCGCCTGGTGGGTGGCGGGCGAGGCCGACACGGCCATCGAGGGCCGCTGGCATCCCTCCCCGGGCGAGGCCCTGCTGCGGCGGCTGCGGCGCCACCTGCACCGCCGCGCCGTGGGGGGCGCCGACGTGCCCCTGATCGCCGAGGACCTCGGCGTGATCACCCCAGAGGTGGAGGCGCTGCGGGATCGTCACGGCCTGCCGGGCATGAAGATCCTGCAGTTCGCCTTCGACGGCAACCCCGATAACGCCTACCTGCCGGCCAACTACGCCGGCAGCCATTGGGTCGTGTACACCGGCACCCACGACAACGCCACCTGCATCGGCTGGTGGAACGGCCTGGGCGAGGAGGAGCGCCGCCGCGTCGAGGCCTGTGTGGGCGGGCCGGTGCACGCGCCCGGCTGGCAGCTGCTGGAGCTGGCCCTGGCCTCCCGGGCCGACCTGGCCGTGGTGCCCCTGCAGGACCTGCTCCACCTGGGCGATGAGGCCCGCTTCAACACCCCCGGCACCAGCAGCGGCAACTGGCAGTGGCGGCTGCAGGGCTCCGTGGCGGATCTGGAGGGACCGCTGCGGGGCCTGGGCGAGCAGGCCCGGCGCTACGGCCGCTGAGCCGGTTCCTGGGACTGGGGGCTCGGCTTGACTTTGGCGGCCGCCTGGGGCAGCTGGAAGCGGCCCGGTTGCTGGGGCAGGGGCGCCAGGGGCTGGCCGTTCCAGCTCACGGCGCCGCCGGCCGGGGCGGGCTCGATCTCCAGCTGCAGCGGGGCCTGCAGCTGCAGCACCAGCTCGCCGCTGGCCCCCTGCAGGTCGCTGCGCTGGCCGCCGTCGCTGCGCAGCTGCACCCGGCTGGGCTGGCTGAGCTGCAGGGCCAGCACGCCCTGGCTGCGGGCCGCGGCGCCGGCCTCGACCCGCTGCAGCGTCGTCAGGGCGATGCCGGCGCCGGCCCGCTGCAGGGGGCGCAGGTCGGGGTAGGCCTTGAGCAGGGTGCTGCCGGGATCCGGCGGCCGCAGCTGGTCGCGGGGGGAGAGGGGGGCGATCGGCCGCACGCTCAGCAGGTTGGCGGCCGCCAGCCGCTGCTGCTGCAGGTTCACGCCGTAGATCAGCCCCAGGGTGATGGCGCCATAGAGGAGGGTGCCCTGCCAGGTCGTGAAGACATCGATCGAGCCGGGCGTGAAGCGCAGCAGCAGGCGGCCCCGCCGTTGTCCGGGGCCGCCGCCATCGGCGGGTCCGGGCGGCAGCGCTCCCCCGAGGCTGCCGGCGGGCAGCTCCAGGTGCTGCTCGATCAGGGGGAGCATCGTGCGCAGGTAGGTGCCCTCCGGCAGGCGGTCGCGCCAGCCCCGCTCCAGGGCCTCCAGCACGGGCGTGCTGATGCGGGTCTCCAGGGCCAGCTCGCGCAGGTTGAGGCCGCGGGCCTCCCGCTGCTGGCGGATCAGCCGGCCCGCCTGCAGCAGCGGATCCTCGCTGCCCGTGCCTGAGGCCGCCGTCGCCGCGGCTCCTCCGCCGGGGCCGGCATCGCGCCGCAGCCAGCGCCACAGGCGCGCGCTCAGGCGGGAGCTCGGGGCGGGCGGTGCCATCAAGGCAGGGGGTCCTGGTCGCCCCATTCTTGGGGTTCGACCCGCCGCCAGCGGCCCTCGGGCAGCTCCCCCAGGGCGATCGGCCCGACGGCGATGCGCTGCAGGTCCCGCACCCGGTGGCCGAGCAGCTCCGCGGTGCGGCGGATCTGGCGGTTGCGCCCCTCCCGCATCACCAGCTCCAGCAGGGTGTGGCCCCGCTCGCTGCCCAGGCGCCGCACCTGCACCGGCTGGCTGGGCTGGCCGTCCAGGGGCACGCCGCGGCGCCACTGGGCCAGGGTCTCGGCGCTGGGGTCACCGCCCACCCACACCCGGTAGGTCTTGCGGTGCTCGTAGCGGGGGTGGGTGAGCCGCAGGGTGAGGGCGCCGTCGTTGCTGAGCAGCAGGGCGCCGCGGCTCTCGGCATCCAGGCGTCCCACCGGGTGCAGGCCCTGGCCGCGGGCCAGCTCGGGCGGCAGCAGATCCAGCACCGTGGGGCGGCCTTCGGGGTCGTGGCAGCTGCTCACCACGCCGGCGGGCTTGTTGAGCAGCAGCACGGCCGGCGGCGCGGCCGCGATCGGCTGGCCGTCCACGCACACCCGGTCGCGCTCCGGCACGGCGCGATCGCCCAGGCCGGCGCGCTGGCCGTTCACGCTCACCCGGCCGGCCCGCAGCAGCTCCTCGGCCCGCCGCCTGGAGCAGATTCCAGCGGCGGCCAGCAGTTTCTGGAGGCGCTCCCCTGGGCGGGGCTCGCCCGCTGGGGGCTCGGTGGCCATGGCGTCAGGGGCCTGGGGCAGCGGCCGTTCCATCACAGCACCCACCCCGGCGCCAGGGGCTGGGGGGATCGGATGTCCCCACCTCGGCCCCTGAGCGGGACCCCCGAAGAACGGTGATAGGTTTGCGAAACAAGTTGGTTTCGTAACTCCGCGGCACCATGCCCTCCCTTCCCGTCGTCCGCATTGATGCCGCCACCCCCGTGGGCGCGGGCAGCGACCTGGTGCGCTCCTACCTGCGTGACATCGGCCGCGTGCCGCTGCTAAGCCACGAGCAGGAGATCACCCTGGGCCGCCAGGTGCAGGAGCTGATGGCGCTGGAGGAGCAGGAGCAGGAGCTGACCCTGCGCGCTGGTGGGCAGGCGCCCAGTGAGGAGCAGCTGGCTGAGGCGGCGGGTCTGACGGTGGTGCAGCTGCGCAAGCGCCTGAAGGGCGGCCGCCGGGCGAAGGAGCGGATGGTGGCGGCGAACCTGCGGCTGGTGGTGAGCGTGGCGAAGAA
>NZ_CALROT020000001.1:0-538620 GCF_943369875.1 Vulcanococcus limneticus LL | reverse complement strand
CAAGCCGGAGCCGGCCTCGCTGTGTCAGGCGGGCATTGGGGTGGCTATGCATGGAGGCGTGAGGTCGGGGTTGGTGGGTCGCACCTCAACCCGTAGCGGCCTCACACCCCCTTGTCAGCTGAACAACCTGCTGAGACAGAACAGCTAGATGGGATGTCATCCGTGAGCTGCCGATGCGTCAGGTCCTTCTTCTGTCGTTCCTGGGAGCCCTGGTCCCCCTGCTTCCGCTCCCGTCCTCCGCTGCACCTCCATGCCCCGACTCCCTCGCCACGGGGGAGCAGACCCGCTGTCTGATCAAGGCCCTTGAAGCCAGCGATCGCCGCCTGCAACAGGCCCTGTTGGGGGTCTCCAAGGAAGCGCAACAGGTGCCTGGACCGACCTTCCAGGCTCTCTGGCGGGAGAATCTCACCGGCTTCTACCGCACCAGCAGCGACCCGGCCAAGCAGGCCGAGGGATTCCGCGCCACTCGCAGGGCGGTGTGTGCCTATGCCAAGTCCGTGGGTTTCCAGGGCACCGGCTATGGCATCACCACAACCCGATGCGAATTGGCTCTCACCCGCACGCTGCTCGATGAGCTCAAGCCCTCAGCCGGAGACAGATCAGCCGTGGTGTGATTCGCTAACAGGACGGGCAGGAGCCTGAAGGACCGGGCTCCACCCAACGGGATCAGGTCAGCTCCCTGCAGGAGCCGCCATGGCCTCGCCGACCGAGGCACCGCCCTGTTGAGTCCCCACCTCCCGGGCCTTGGCCATGGTCGTTGCAGAACAGTCAGCCGATGTCAAAGGGCGCCTTCCGATCCCTTGAACTGCACGTCCTCCACCTTGCCCTTTCGATCCGTCAGGCAGCCCCAGGGGGCTGTCGCGTTGGGAACCTTCAGATCAACGCTGATGCCTGAGGCATCGCTCGTCTGCCGGATCACCTTCAAGCGATTACTGGGAAGACCAACCACCTTGGCCACAGACGCAAGGCAGTTGCTTCTTGCCTTGATGAGTGCGTCAGCCGCCACGGACTCGGCACGGACAGGAGTCAGCGACGCCGCGGCAGCCAGGGCCAGGGCGGCGGTCACAACCACGCGTGCAGGGCATTTCATGGTTGTCCCCATTCAAGGTGGCGAATCAAGGCGTTATCACCGTACTGGGCCAGGGTCCACGTCAGAGACACAACACCGAGGTCAGGCTGATGTGGCACCTTGGAGCGGAGCTGCCACGATGGGAAGGCTATCCCCACCATGCTTGCTCTGGTACATCGCCCGGTCGGCGGCCAGCATCAGGGCATCCGCATCGGCCCCGTGCTCCGGCCAGCGCGAGATACCGATGCTCACCGAGATGCGAAGATCCACGGTGGGATGAATACCGTGGTAAGGCTGGCTCACGGCCGCACGGATGCGTTCAGCCAGGCTCATCAGGCTGTCGAGATCAGGAGCCTGGGGTAGCAGCAGCACGAATTCGTCGCCCCCCTGGCGGCAGAGGGTGTCCGTCTTGCGCAGAAAGTCCTGAAGGCGCTTGCTGACGGCAATGAGAAGATCATCGCCGATGGCATGGCCGAAGTTATCGTTCACTGCCTTGAATCCATCAAGGTCCATGAACATCACACCAACCATGTACCCGTAGCGCTGGGCCATGGCCAGGGCCTGCTCCAGGCGATCGACCAACAGCGTTCGATTGGCCAGGCCGGTCAGGGCATCATGGGTGGCCTGGTGGAGAATGGTCTGCTGTTCCTCGTGTTTGGCCGTGACATCCTGATACATCGCCAAGTAGTACAGGGTGCGCAGATGCCTGTCGGTAATGGTGGTGATGCTCAGGTCATGGAGTTGGATTTTCCCATCCTTGCAGCGGTTCCAGATCTGATGGCGCCAGCTGCCATCGCGCAGCAACTGTTGCCAGAGGTCCTGATAGAAACTGGAATCGTGATTGCCTGAGCGCAGAATCCGCAGGGATTTGCCCCGTAGGTCGAGATTGGTGTAGCCGGTGAGCTGGGTGAAGCTCTGGTTCACGGAGATCACCTGTCCTTCCGGATTGGTGATCACGACCCCTTCCACGGTTCCCTCGAAGACGGCCGCTGAGATGGCCTGCTCTTCGGCCGCCTCGGAGACCTGCTGCAGAGCCTCCAGCGTCTGTCGATGGCTCGTGACCAGTTCACGGCTCACGAGACTGGCCACAATGGAGAGCAGTCCACCCACCAGCAGGATCAGGCCCTGGCTCGGGTGCAGACCGTCCGGCCCCGGCAGGGCTCTCGTGAGCTGAACTCCCACCAGCCATTGGCGCTCACCAAAGGAAAGGCGTTGGTAGTTGGGATCGCTCAGCCTCGGGGTTCCATACATCTCCATGGGGTCATACAGAAGCCCCTCACCGCTGGGACGAACCCCGTCGAACACCAGGATTGTCGAGCCCTGGAGGTTGGGGTTGTTGATTTTCCTGAGGCTCTCCTGCATCAGCTCCTGGATGAGGATCGGACAGCTGGCCCAGCCCCACGGCTCGGCTGACGGATTCAACGGAGAGGGCGACGGGATGGCTGGAGAGGTCCGGCGGATCAGGGAGTAGAGAATGACGGCCGGCAATCGCTCCCCAGATCGCGTCTGCTGTAGCTGCAGTTTCCCGGTCACGACTGGGGCTCCTCTCTGCGCCGCCTGCAGCAGGGCCTGCCGGCGGACGGGCTCACTCAGCAGGTCGAATCCGATCGCCCTGCGGTTGCCTGGATTCATCGGCTCCAGCACCGTGACCGGGGCATAGGCCGGCCGAAGTCCCGCGGGCCGGATCACAAGGGCATCGCCGTGGAAGACCGACAGGTCGCGCTCGAAGCTGGCCTTGGTGGCCGGCGTCACGTAGCGGGCATACCCCAGACCCAGGGCACCCTCAGGAAGTTGATACGTCTGGCTCAGGGTCTGGGCGTAGTGGATGAAGCCTTCGGGCATGAGCCCACCGCTGGCCTCGGCCATGGCGCTGATGCTCACCACCGCTGCGGTGGCCGCTGACGTATGCATCCGAAGCGAGTCGGTCACATCATTGAGCAGGGCGATCTCAGCCTGTTCGTGCAAGCGACGGTTGAACACCACGTTCTGGATGGCGAATCCAGTGCTGATGAGCAGGCCTGCCGCCAGGACGACAACAGGCAACGTCTGGATGCGGCGCCGGTACTGTGGCGGTCCCGATGGTGATGACCCTTGCAGTGGTGACTGACCCATGGCTGTGATTCAGCTGAGGGTGCCGGCCGCCTGCTGCAGCAGGGAGTCGAAGCTGGAGGACTCCGGCTGTGCCGATGTGATCACCACCCTGGTGCGCAGCGGTTGGGCGGCCGCCTCCACGGCCCCCTTCAGAGCGCTGAGGTGCTGCTCAACCTCGGTCGCGTCCGGCCAGAGCAGGCTGAATTCGCCGTGTCCGCTGCGGCCGAGCACTCCGGTGGCTCCCTGGTGGGCCCGACACACAGCGGCGACCTGCTGCAGGCAGCGGTCTGCAGTGGTGACACCAGCCGGTTGGGCATTGAGCGGGCGCAGGCCCGTGAGGACAACGGTGACCAGCACCGGGCACCTTCCCTCCTGCCGGAACTGCTGAAACCGCTGTTCCCCCTGCTCCATCAGAGCGACGCGCGTCAGGACCTCAGTCAGGCCGCAGAGGCGGCTCCGTCGCAGGTTGGCGATCTCGTGCATGGCCATGGCGCTGAGCTGGGCCAGCAGGTCCTCCTGGTAGGGGGTGAGCAGATGGGGCTGGCGGTCGATCGCGCACAGGGTGCCCAGCCGCTGGCCGGAGTCGGTGATCAGCGGAGCGCCGGCATAGAAGCGGATCTTGGGATCGCCCTGCACCAGGGGGTTGCCCTGGAAGCGGGAGTCGTTGAGGGCATCGGCCACCACGAACACCCGGTCGGAGCGGATGGCGTGGTCGCAGAAGGCAATGTCCCTCGGGGTTTCCTGGGCCTCCAGGCCCCGGCGGCTGAGAAACCACTGGCGATCACGGTCCACCAGGGAGATCAGGGCGATCGGCGTGCCGAGGATCTCGGCCGCCAGGGACACGATCCGATCCAGCTGGGCATTGCTGGGTTGATCCAGGACGCCATGGTCATGGAGCTCCGTGAGACGGCGCTCCTCGCCCAGATCACTGAAGGCCTGGCTGCCGGGGTTAGCGTTCAAACAGCCACGACCAACACGTTCACCACAACATAGGTCAGCCAACCGATTGGCGCAGTCATTCCGGCAGATGTGAACTGAGGCTGGCGATCATCGTGCCTGCACCGCCCCCAACTCCCTCGAGACTTGACCAATCGAGAACGCATCACCAAAGCTTTTTGGCTTCTTGACTGTTAGCTGATCAAAAAGTAGTCTGGCCGCATTCTTGGTGCTCTAGTGAGCAGGTTCGGTCAGTATCCATGACTGTCGCTGGATATTTTTCAGCTGACATGGGGGTGTGAGGCCGCTACGTACTGAGGCGCAACCCACCCATCCCGATCTCCCACACCCACCGATAGCCAACCCCATGCTCGTCGGAACCAGAGAGGGCGTCTCCGGCTGGTGACCCAGCCCATGGAGCACGGCCGGAGCCTCGCCGAGCTGGCCGCCGGGAACGGCATCAGCCCCGCTACGCCTACCGCTGGCTCGCCCGGTGCCACTCCCGCAGCTTGGACTGAAACCACCGCTCTGGCATGGAGCGGAGAGACAGCGGCCCGGAGCCGATAGGTCTATTCGCCCCGGCCGGGGGCCGAGCCCCAAACAATCCACCGTGCTCCGGCTCGGCCCCTGGAGCAATGCGTGGAATGACGGATTGCCCAGGGCTGCCAGCAGCGAGAGGCTGAGCCCATCACCCCAGGAGGCGCCCGCAATGGACGACACGCCACCCCGCCAGGCACCAGGAGCGCGCTGACGATCCGGCCCCTGCTCCAACACTCTCGACGGATCTCTGACGTCCCTGGCGTGTCGCTGGTCTGACTGAACAGCCCTGTCGCCGTCCACTGCACCGCCTGAGGTGCCCCGGACCTAACGGAACGTCCCGATTGACACCTGGCCCCAGGTGCCAGCGCCGGCAGCTCCGACCACAACCGAAAACTCCCTGATCTGACGATCACGGCTATTGCCAAGCAAAAACCATCGCGCAGCTGCGCCCGACCCCCTTGGGACGGCACCACGGCTGAGCAGACAAATGCCCGGGGCCAATGCTCCGGGCTTTGTTGTGTTAATGGGGGGCCACCTCAAAGCCCTGAGGCCTCAAGGGGTCTGCTGATACAGCTGCTCGAGGCGTTCCCGACTGAAGTCGGCATACAGAACCTCATCTCCGGGCTGGGGAGCCTCTGGATGGGTCCTGCCGCGCTGGCGAGGCGATGGAGAAGAGTTCCGCCCTGCGGCGCTGCGCAGGTTCTGGGTCATCAGAGCAAAGGCACCGCCAGCGATGGCCGCAAAGCACACCAGGTAAACCACGGCCAGAAGGTCATTCATTGGCAGCTCCTCTTTTCTGAACTCTAGTGTGAAGAAATATGAAACGTGGGTTGGCTCCTGCTTTCGGCCAGATCGGGTTCAGCGGCTCCCGATCTGGGCCGGCTTCAGCGGCTGCCGATCTGGGCACTGAGATCCCAGAGCTGCCGCGCCAGGGTGTCTGAGCAAGCTTCTGCACTGGGCTGGCTGACCTCAAAACGCAGCCGACCTGGGCCCAGCACCCGGTTGCTCCAGTACTGGAAACCGCTGGGTTGCGGCGGTGGGGTGCTGGCCAGGCTGGCCAGCAGGGTGCCAGCTCCCTCGGGCGTTTCGGTGAGCCGCAGCAGATCGCGGGCCATCAGGGAGAACAGCGCCTGGCCCAGCGGGTTATGGCGGCGGCTGTAGCGGAAGAAGCCGCCCTTGCTGCGCGGGATCACCAGCCCTGGGCTCCAGGCGAGAACCGGCAGCGGCGTGCCTTGCTCCCTCAGCCGCCGCTCCACCTCCCTGGCCATCAGCAGGTTGCAGAGTTTGCTGTCCTTGTAGGCCTTCTCGGCATTGAAGCGACCGCTGCCATCCAGCATCGGCGCCCCTGGACCCTGGCGAAGCCCTGCAAGATCACCAAGCCCGGCCGGGAGGCCCACCTTGCCTCCGGCGGTGGTTGGGTCATGCACTTCTGAGCTCGTGACCACCAACCGCGGAGCCGTGCCCCGCATCAGCAGGGGCAACAGCTGCTGCAGCAGTGCCTGGTGGCCCAGGTGGTTCACCGCCACGGTGAGTTCAAACCCCTGGGCCGACCAGCGAGGCTCGGCCGCGCCGCTGTACTGCAAGCCGGCGTTGAGCACCAAGGTGTCGATGGGCTCGCCCGCTGCCAGCAGGGATTCAGCGCAGCCCTGGATGCTGCTCAGATCGGCCAGATCGCAGATCGGGGTTGTAATCCGGCCGTCCAGGCGCTCGCGCAGGACCGCGGCAGTGGTGGCATCCCGGCAGGGCAGGGTGAGCCGGTGACGAGCCTGGAGCAGCAGGGTCGCCGCCTGAAAACCGATCCCCGAGCTCCCACCCGTGAGCAGGATGCGCCGGGTCGGTCCGGCACTGCGCTCCTCAACCGCCATGACCCCACGTGCAGGGAAGAGCCATTCTCTTGACCCTGCTGGTCACTCGGCGGAGGGGCGGCCCCACGTGCTGAGCGACCTTCGAGGAAGGGCTGAGGTGGCCCTGATCGTCAGGAGTTGACCAGGCTCCCGCACCAGGCCCAGCTGTTGAAGCAGCTGGCGCCAACTGCTGCATCCCCCATGCCAGGGACGTCTGGAACGCTCAACGGAATCGCTGGCTGCCTTCAGGGCACCTCCGTAGACAGCCACCCGTGACGAGTCTGGAGGAGTCACTCTGAGGTGATCAAAGCTCCTGTCCTGTCCGGACTGCCCGGAAGCGCTGCTCGATCGGATGGGCGAGGGCCATCACGCCCAGGCTGATGGCGATGCCGATGGCACAGGCCAGCAGACGTTTGTCCGCCATCAGCGGCAGGTCGGCGGCGTTGCTGTTGAACAGCACGATGGTGGCTGTGAGAGCGGTGACCATCAGCGCTGGATGGCCTTGGCGTGCGGCGATCGCAGCGGTGATCGCCGCCATGGCGATGGCCGGCACCTGCAGGGGCAGGGTGGGGGGGAGGAGCGGGGCCAGCAGGATCACCAGCCCAACGCCCGCCAGGGTTCCCAGGGAGCGGTGCAGGGCAACCCTCCAGGCATCCCGCACGAACGGCCGCAGCACCAGGAATGGCGTGAGGATCATCCAAAGCCCATTGATGTGCCAGTGGTGCTGCAGGGCGATCGGGGTGGTGATCAGTGTGGTGGCGGCCAGCAGCGCGCCATAGGCCAGGGCGCGGCGCCAGCTGTGCGCCACCGCAAAAGGTCCTGGGGTGCCTGACCCGTCCTGGCGGGGCAACAGCTTGCTGAGCAGCAGGGTGGTGAGACTGCCTGAGGCGAGTACGCCGATGACGAGCCTCGTGAGTTGGCTGGTTGTGGCGGTGGCTGTCAGTGGACTGTTGGTGATCAGCAGGCAGAGGCTCACCACCATCAGCCAGAAGACCGGCTGCAGCTGCCAGCGGGCGCTCAGGCCCAGAGCGAGGGCTGTGAGCGTCATCACGACGGTGCCCGCGGCTGGATCGCTCTGGCTGAGCACCGCCGGGATGGTGAGCAACGCCAGGCTGCCAACGCCCAGCAGGGCCTGACGCCAGCCCAGCTTGATGCCGATCACCAGGGTGGCCAGGTTCGCCAGGCAGAGCAGGCCCCCGGCGCGCTCGATCCCAAGCCCGCGGGCCATCTGCTCCGCCAGAACCAGGCAGATCACCACCACAAGCACCAGCAGCACCGGCCGAGTGCGTGACGTCATTCCAGGTGGCCTCGTTGGACGGGTGACCCAGTCAACCGCCCCACCGTGGTGGGCTTGCCTGCTCGATGAAGAAGGGCCCCCTGTGCTGAGGGCCCTACCGCTGCGCGGAAGACTGCGTCTAGCGACCGGTTGCGGGAGCTGTTGGTGAACCCCCGGTCGGGTGTCTACCTATGGTTTAACCCTGCCCTCTTGTGGTGTCAGTACGGCAAGCCGGCGGGTTCACCACTGCGGTCCGCAGGGCTTCCAACCCTCCTGGCGCTTCTGGCTCCACAGCGTGATCGCCTGTTCACGGGTGAGCTCCCTGCGGTTCTTGAGCAGCGGCACCGGCTGATCCGGCAGCAGTTCGCCGCTGGTCACTTCCAGCCGCTGGCTCCAGCGGTCCCAGTGGGTCGGGCGGAAGTGGAGCACGCGGCGGCCGTCGCTGAGCCAGCCCTCCTTGGGGGACAGGGGCGGGTGCTTGCTGGCCCCAGCGGCCTGCCCCCTGGTGCTGGTCATGCCCCTTCCGGCGCCCAGCCCTTCCGCCGCACCATGTCGTCGGTCCAGCCCTGGCAGCGGCGGGTGAGGTGCTCGCCATGGGCGATCAGGCCGTGGTGCAGGCGGCAGGTGAGCAGCGGAATGCAGCTGGCTGCTGCGTGGTGCCGGAACCAGTGACAGGTCAGGCAGACCTGGCGGCTGCGGCTGGGCTGCAGCACGGCCTGGTCGAGGTAGGGCCAGGCCTCCGGGCAGGGCTCGGCGGAAAGGGGGAGCGGGACGGTCATCGCGACACCGACAGGCATACACCTGTACTAGCAGGAATGTCGCGCCCTGTCGCCTCTGGGATCACGGCCGCAGGTCGCAGGGGTGCGCGGGCGACCAGCAGTGGTTCGCCATGGTCCGCTGCTCCCCGCTGGTGTGGGCCGAGGAGCTGGATCTTGACCGCGACCCCGATCCCACCCATGCACTGGACATCAGCCAGGCCAGTCCCGGTGCCATCAGCCATGGGAGCCGTTGATGGCCGACCTGCTGGTGTGCGGGGTGGAGGAGTCTGGGCGGCATGCCCTTGAGAACACCCGTGCTCCGGGAGACCGTCGGCGATGGGATCCATCAGCCTGGAGACCCCATCGGCTGTTCCCTGTGATCAGGCCACTGACCCTTCTGATGGCCGGCCTGGTGCTGGTGTTCTATGTCGATGCCTTCGTGCTCGGCGCTCCTCTTCCCCTGGCGCTGGGCTTCACGCTGCTGGGCCTGGTGGTGCTGATGGGATTTCGCCATCACGCCGACCACGGCAGCGTGGGCCGGATCGGTGTCACCCCACCGCTCGTCGCAGCCCTGGCGGCCCTGGCGGTCCTGACCCTGAGTCGCGGCCTGTCCTGGCCGCTGGTGTTCAGCGCCGCTGCCGTGGGAAGTGCCGGCGGTCTGGCCGAGCTGGTCGGCCGTCGTCGCGGTCCTCGCTGGACAGGGCTGGGCGCTGCGATCTACTGCGGTGCGTTCGCCGGGATGACCTCGGAGCGGGTGCTCGCTCACCCCGGCTGGGTGTTGCTGGCCGGTGCGCTGGCGGGGGTCCTGCTGGAACTGCTGCAGAGCAGCTGGGCTGGTATCGGCGGCAAGCTCGGCAGTACAGCGTTCCTGTCGGTGTTCGGCATCGTCGGCCTCACGTTCGCCTTTGGCGTGCAGGGCCCGGGAGCCCAGCTGCACACCTACACGGCTTCAGAACGGGTTGCGTTGCTGGTGGTGGCGCTGGTCTCCTCACAGCTCAGCCATTGGCTCAGCTACGAACGCGGCATCGGGGCGGTTCTGGGCTCAGCGCTGCCATCGCTGCTGGCCGGATTGCTGTTGCCGGCCCCGCTGGCCGCCGCCTGGATGGGGGCGAGCTTCATTGGCATGACCGCCCCCACCCGGTTGGCCCCGCATCCGACCCTGCAGTTGCTCGCCATGGGGATGCTGTTTGGCTTGTTCAGCCTGGGATTCGAGCCGAGCCTGGCGGGGATCGGGGGCGACCTCGGCGCCACAGCAGCGATCTCGGTGTTTGCGGTGCTGGGTCTGCGCCGCTTGCTGTCTGAAGGGCTCCCGAAAACCCTTTGATGGGTGCAGGGCCTGGGCCTGGCGGCATCGCTCCCCAAGGGCGATCCCATCGGCCTCGCTGTAGCCCTCTGGGGCAGCCTTGGCAGTGTGGCGCTGGGGCTGCGGCGACGCCGGTCGGGACCCGCTGACTAGCGTGATCAGCTATGACCCATGCCCTGGTCCTGCTGGCGAGCCCGTCGCGCACCGAGGTTCTGCGGCAGTGGCTCGATCGGCAGATGGCCTTCGTGGCCGGCTTCCCCCTGGTGACCACCGCTGACCTGGCCCAGCGCCTGCAGGCCGATCCGCGCACCCGGGCAATGCCGCTGCGGGTGCTGCCCTCCCTGGCCGCTGGCGGCGACATCCAGGTGGCGGCCGAGGTGCTCGGCGGCGACGTGGCGGCCGTGGTGGCCTTCCTCGATCCACAGGACCCAGCGGGCACACCCCCCGATGCACGGGTGCTGATCCGCGCCTGCGATCTGGCCGACGTCCCCCTGGCGCTCAACCCCTCCAGCGCCGATCTGGCCCTGCGCGGCCTGGCCCATGGCCGCTCGGCCTACCTGCTGTTCAACCCCGTGGCCGGCCAGGGGGATCCCAATGCCGATCTGGCCCTGATCCGCTCGATCCTCGAACCGCAGCTGCTGGTCACCGTGCTGCTGACCCAGCCCGACCGCGATCCGGCCGAGCAGACCCAGGAGATCGTCGATCTGCTGCAGGACCGCCCGGCCGGCGAGCCAGGTAACACGATGATCCTGGCCTGTGGCGGCGACGGCACCGTGTCGGCCGTGGCGGGGGCGTTGGCGGGCACCGGCATTCCCCTCGGCATCCTTCCCCGCGGCACCGCCAACGCCTTTGCCGCCGCCCTCGGCATTCCCACCGATCTGGTGGCCGCCTGCGACACGATCCTGGCCGGCCACACCCACGTGGTGGACGCCGCGCGCTGCAACGACGTGCCGATGATCCTGCTGGCCGGCCTCGGCTTTGAGGCGGGGATGGTGGACCGGGCCACCCGGGAGCTCAAGACCATGCTCGGGCCGCTGGCCTATGTGCTCGCCGGCACCCGGCAGCTGGTGGCCCAGCAGCCCTTCCAGGCCCGCATCGAGATCGACGGCGCCATCACCGAGCTGCAGGCCGCCGCCATCACCGTGGCCAACGCGGCGCCGGCCACCTCCGTGCTGGCCCAGGGCTTTGGCCAGGTGATCCACGACGACGGCCTGCTGGAGGTCACCATCGCCTCGCCCGCCACCCGCCTGCAGGGGATCAATGCCCTCGCCTCCCTGATGGCGTCAGCCGTGGTGCAGTCGGCCACGAACCATCCCGATCTGTATTGCCTGCGGGCCCGGACTCTCACGATCAGCACCGATCCCCCCCAGAAGCTGGTGATCGACGGCGAGATCCTGGAGGCCGATCCCGTGACCTTCACCTGTCTGCCGGGTGCCCTGACCGTGTTCGCGCCGCTGCCGGCGCTGTGACTCGCGGCAAGGGACGCCGCCAGTCAGCCTGGCCTCCGCGCCGTATCGATCAGCAGGTTGTGGAGCAGTTCCCTGCTGCTGATCAGCAGGTGGGCCATCCAGGTCCCGGTCAACCGGGCCTCCGCCAGCGCATCGCCACGGCACCGGGCCATCGCCTGCTCGATTTCGCCCAGCTCGCGACCGATGTTGCGGACCATCGCCTCCGTGGTCTCTCGGGGCGTGGGCCGGCGCGGGGTCTGCATCCATCCCATTCTGATGCAACCGATCAACTGAAGCGGTGTCCCGCTCGGCCAGCGCCTCACGCCCAGGCTCTGGAGCGGAGGGTGATCCGCTCCGGATCAGAGGCCTTCGCAGTGCTGGACAGCCTTCAGATAGATCAACTTGCCAGGGCCGTCCTGCCCTGAGAGGTTGCCGGCCTGCCTGAGCTTCACCTGCTCATCGATGCAGAGGTTGTAGCGGTGGGCTTTCACGGCTCCAGGGATCTGCAACAGGGCGATGGCCACCAGGCTCAGGCTGCTGAGGGCCGCCAACACCGGGTAGGCGTGGGCCCGCACCATCTCGCGGGGCGTGAGCTGGTGGCTGCTGTGATCACCCATGGCTGTGCGTCGCTTGCCCTAAGGATGCCTGGTGATCCTGCCGTTGAACCAAGGCGATCGCCGTGGCGATCAGGCCGGCGACGATCGGCGCTGCTGGCTGGCGTAGACCGCGGCCCCACCCGCCGCCAGCACCAGACCACCGCTGATGGCCAGGAACACCAGCGTCTGCAACAGCAGGAGAAGAATCCCAAGGGCCGAACCGGTCAGGATCTGAACCCTCGCCTTGATCAACAGGGTGAGCAGCAGCAGCACGGTGGCCTTCAGGGCCAGCACCTTGGCGGTGCTGATCGGGCAGAAGGGGTTCAGAAGCATGGTGATGTCACTGGTGTGCCCATGCTGGCAGCCGGCACCCAACGTCTGCCCAGACAGGGCGACGGTTTGTATCGCGTTTCCTCGCCATCGGATGTGTCGAATCAAGACGCAGCCCGTAAAGCTGAATTGATCCAGTGGATGGCCTGCATCGCTCCCCAGGGGCATCACGATGGGAGTGCCCGCCCGCAGCTCCTGTCGGGCGGTTTAGGGGTTCCAGGCGTCGCTTCGGCGGCGCTTTTTGATCCGCTAGTTCTTGCCAACGCCAGCACCCAGATCTGTGGATCTCAGTGATGCCGATCACCAGCACCGCACGGATGACAACAGGGGTCTGATCCAGCTTCAACCCGGGTTGCGGAAGCGACCTTTCAGCCACAACGACACATACACCAGCGAGATCAGCACCGGCACCTCGATCAGGGGTCCGATCACCCCGGCCAGGGCCTGCTGGGAGGTGACACCCCAGAGGCTGATGCAGACGGCAATCGCGAGCTCGAAATTGTTCCCGGCGGCCGTGAAGGCCAGTGCCGAGGTGCGCGGATAGTCAAGGCCGCTGCTCTTGCCGACCCCGAAGGCGATGCTCCACATCAGCACGAAATACAGCAGCAGAGGAATGGCCACCCTGATCACCTGGGCCGGATCATTGGTGATGGCCTGACCCTGCAGGGCGAACATCACCACGATCGTGAACAGCAGGCCATAGAGCGCCCAGGGACCGATCCTCGGTAGGAAGACCTGCTCATACCAGCGACGCCCTTTGAGACGCACACCGACCAGGCGGGTGAGAAACCCCGCAATCAGTGGGAGTCCCAGAAAGATCAGAACGGCCCGGGCGATCTCCCAGAAGGAGAAGCGCACAACCTGACTGTCGAGCCCCAGCCAGGCCGGGAGAATCTGCAGGTAGAACGTGCCCAGCACGGCATAGACCAGCACCTGCAGGATCGAATTGATCGCCACCAGCAGGGCTGCGGCCTCCCGATTCCCCTGGGCCAGATCGATCCAGATCAGCACCATGGCGATGCACGGGGCGATGCCGATCAGGATCAGCCCCGTTCGAAAGGCGGGTTGATCCGGCAGGAACAACCAGGCCAGCGTGAACATCAGCAGCGGCCCGAGTCCCCACGTCAGCCCCAGGGTCAGCGTCAACAGGCGCCGATCACGGGCCATGCGGCCGAGTTCGCCATAGCGGACCTTGGCCAGCACGGGATACATCATCAACAGCAAGCCCAGCGCGATGGGCAGAGACGTGTGATCCACCTGCACCGCACCGAGCAGCGCCTGCAGACCCGGAACCAGGCGCCCCAGCAGCAGCCCAGCGGCCATCGCCAGCAGGATCCACAACGGCAGAAGCCGATCCAGCCAGGAGAAGTTGGCGAGCACGGCGGCCTTCGAACCCGGTGGCGCCGACGCTGTTGGAGTGTGGTGATGCTGCATCAGGCCACCGTGCCGGCGAGGCGATCGAGCCTTCGCGGCTCTACCCCCACTATCGGCGGGGAAAGCCAGTCCAGGGAGAGCGTTCCAAACACCACCGGCCAGTGCAGATCGGCATACCAGTTCATAATTTCGAATTGGCTCCATCAGCGGATCCCCGATCGCAACCAGGCGCGGACTTCAGCCATGCCATGCCCGTTGCCCTCCGCCGTGGGAGACGTTGATGGCTGACCTGCTGGTGTGTGGGGTGGATGAATCTGCGAGGTGAGGATGGTCAGCAGCTCAGACGGGGCTGGATCCGCTCCATCTGCTCGGCCAGCTCAGCGCGGAGCGCCGTTGTACTCCACGTTCACCACGCTGGCGCCATTGGGCGAGATCAGGATGCGGGTCTGCACCGTGGCGGCCTGTTTGGTCACCTCCCAGCCGGGGGCGCCGCCGAGGAAATCGAACAGGTAGCCGTCGGGGCCGGCATTCACCATGCAGTTGCCGCCTCCTTTCTGGTGCATGCAGTTGGCCGTGAAGTAGCGCGTGAGGCCGCCGTTGATCCGCTCAGCCTCCATGCGCGCCAGGTTGGCGGCCTTGATCTGACTGGTCGCCATCTCCGCCTGGGCAGGCACGGCCATCAGCCCGGCGGCAAGGGCGGCACCGGCGGCGGCACCGAAAAGCTGGCGGAGCATCGGATGATCGCGTCTATCAGCGTTGTAGCCACGAGCAACGCGCGTGGCTCAGCTGCACGGTTGTGGCGAAGGCCCCGAGCGGGGCTGCGGCGGCGGTCCTCTGCCGCGATGCTGCAGGGGTCGGCTCCACCTGCCATGGCCTCTGCATCCCGCCTGTTCCCGCTGGTGCTGCTGGGAGGGCTGACTGGCGCCGCTGTCGCTGCCACACCCGCCGCCAGCCTCAGCCTCCAGGGGGTCACCTTTCAGGTGACCACAACAGGGGGAGGCTCGGTGCAGCAGCTGGTGGTGAAAGCCAGTGAACAGGGCCACGCCTACCCGGTGGTGAAGGATGAACTGCTCGGCTCCCTCAGCGGCCGTGAGGTCGAAGACCTCAACAGCGATGGCCGACCGGAGCTGATCCTGTTTGTGACCAGTGCCGGCAGCGGCAGCTACGGCTCGGTGATGGCCTGGAGCGCCAGCAAGGGCCACACCCTGCTGCCGATCACCATGCCGGAGCTGAGCGGCAAGCTGGCCCAGGGCTACATGGGGCACGACCAGTTCGCCGTGGTGGAAACCACGCTGATGCGGCGCTTCCCGATCTATCGCCCCGGCGACACCAATGCCAAAGCCACCGGCGGCACCCGCCAGATCAGCTACAAGCTGGTGGCCGGCGAGGCGGGCTTCCTGTTCAAGCCGGTGGGCGACACCACCGTCCGATGAAGGCAGCGCCACCGGTGCCATCACGAGGCTGAACTGGCCTGCTGCCGCTCTGGTGCAGATCATTCGCGGCCTGTGGTGATGCCAGAAAAAACCCCCGCCGCGGCGGGGGTTGAAGCGGGACGAGTGGCCATCTCCCGGAGCTGAGCGCTGCTCAGTTCTCTTCGATGCGGTCGATGGTGCCGTTGGCCTCCACATCACAGCTGCCGTGCAGCACCACACCGTTGCGCTTCAGCTTGTAGTTGTACATCAGACCGTATTTCTTGATGTCCTTCAGGGTGGTTTCGCCGGAATCGATGGATTCCTTCAGCGTGGCAGCCAGTTCAACCCGCACGTCGGACATCGGCACACCATTGCGAGCCGAAGCCTCGGTTTTGCAGATCTTGCCCAGGCGCTCAATCGAGGCGTTGATCTTGGCGTCATCATCCGCGCGGGCCATCGTGGGGGCCATGGCCGTCAGGCTCAGGGCTGCTGCGGCGACGAGAGAAAGCTTTCGCATGGAGGCGTTCGGAGAGGAGGGTCCTGATGCAGGAACCAACCCACACCCTATAACCGGAAGGAGAGAACGGCAGGCCACAAACAGGGGTTGTTGCAATGGCAAACCCCCACGAAGCCATCATCCCAGCCAACTTGCGTTTTCCTTACATCTCGGTGCGAGCTGAGCACCAAAGCCCTACTTGCGGGTGACGATGATCCAGATGGCATGAACCACGCAGATCGGCCAGGCAATCGCCAGCAGCGGCAGGCCGAGGGCTCCAAAGGTGAACAGCCAGATCACCAGGTTCAACCAGAATGGACCCGTGAATCCCACCTGGGTGGCCACAGCCGCCGGCGGCAGAATGAAGGCCAGGACGATGCGCAGGATGTCGCCGAACGTCATGGGCAGGGAACGCAACACCGGAACCGTAGACACAGCACGGCGGTCTGTCAGACCGTGGGTTTCAGCAGCAGCTCACGGTCACCATCAGGGACACAGGGCATCCGATCGCAGCAATTCACGACGCCGTTGACGGCAATGGATGCGGAGTCCAGATTGCCAATGGCACCCTGGGCGATCTGCTGCTGCTGCCAGCCATGATTGCGGCCCGGCCGGGTCAGCCCCTGGCCTCCACGGCATTGCCGCCCCCGCGGGGCGGGCTGAGGCGCCAGGGGAGTGGACCAAGGAAGCGCAAGCACGCTGCTGTGGCCAGAGTCCGCGTTACGGGAGATCGGCGTCGGAGACATCGCCCTCGGCCCAGTTCTGCTCGAAGTAGGGGGCCAGGAAGCAGTCGTCGAGCAGTTCAGCACCGCCGCTCAGTTCAAAGCCCAGGAAGGTCTGGCTCACCTGGCGGAACTGCCAGCACAGTTCCACATCCAGCTCCAGGCTCTCGGGACGCAGGATGTCGTGAAGGGTCAACAGCGCCGATTCGCCGGACTCGAGGCCCGGTTCGCCGATCACCACCACACAGGCGCCGCGGCGGCTGACGTCCCAGAGGGTGACAGGCCAGTTACTCCCGTCCTGGCAGCGGATGAAGCCCGAGACGGCCCAGGCGCCGAAGGGCACCTGATGGCGCGGTTGCTGGCGCCGGTTGTCCGGGCTGCGGCGCGTCTCGGGATGGCTGCGTTTGGCTTCGCGGCGATCGGAATCACCTCTCCTGTCGCCGACGCTGCGGCCTGGCGCCTGGACGTCCATGCAGTTTCTGCATTGTTTCTCAACCCTACCCATCCTGGGGGAGCTGTGCCGCAACAACGGTGGGCCGGTTTCCTGACGCTGGCGATGATCGGATGGTCGCTTGCAGGACAAACCGGGGACGGGATCTGAGTGATCGCCTTCGCCGTGCCAAGTGCTCTGCTGTGTGAGTGCCTGCGCTGGAAAGGGATCTGCTGCACAGGGAGAGGGGGTAAAACCAACCGATGCCTCAAACCGTTCCCCATCCAGATCCCCTGGCCCTGCCGTTCGTGTTCAGCTCAACACCATCGGCCTCCTCAACGGTGCCGTGGCCAGGTTCAACAGCCAGGTGTTCGACTGCCGGCGGGTGATGACAGGCAACGGCCCAGCGTCCGTCTCCGCGCTGTTGACCAAGGCAAGCAGCGTTCTGGGGTTGCGGAACATCCCCACCGGGCCTGGACACGCCAGAAACCATGGCAAGGCGGAGAAGCATGGCCTCCGGCCGACTGCATCGACATCCAGAGCCGTTCCGGCCTCGATCGTTCCTGCGGATCGAGCGGACCATGTCCAGCCTGAGGGGAGGAATGTCCTCAAGCGATGCAGCTGATCAGCACGGCTTTTCCCAGCGGCGGCTGGATCCCCCGCCTCCACACCAGCGAAGGAGCAGACCTGTCACCGCCGCTGCAGTGGCAGGGCGCACCGGCCGAGACGGTCTCCCTGGCCCTGATCCTCGATGACCCGGACGCCCCGCCGGGCCTGTGGATTCACTGGGTGCTGTTTGATCTGCCAGCCACGCTCACCTGCCTGCCGGAGGGTCTGGAGCGCAGCGCCGAACTGGACAACGGGGCCCGCCATGGCTCCTGCTGGGGGGTGGATCAGTTCAGCCGGCGGGGGTACTACGGCCCGCAGCCGCCCCCGGGGCCGGTGCATCACTACCGCTTCCAGCTCAGCGCCCTGGATTGCCGGCTGGGGTTGCCGGCCGGATCCACGGCGGCGGAGGTGCGCCAGGCCATGGAGGGCCATGTGCTCCGCCAGGCCGAGCTGATCGGCCTCTATCAGGACGGCCGCAGCGCCTGATGGGGCCTGCTCCCAGGCATTGCGCAGCCATGCCGGGCGGCCTCCCTCACTCGCCCAGCGCCTCCGCCACGGCCCGCTGGAACACCGCCTCGTCGGGGTTCACGCCGGTCCAGAGCTCGAAGATCTGCATGGCCAGCTGCACCAGCATCTCCACGCCATCCACGATCGGGCAGCCCCGTTCCCGCGCGGTGGTGAGGAAGGGTGTGAGGCGTGGGTTGGTGATCACATCCACTACCACGCAGGCCGGATCCACCGTGTCCCAGCGCACGGGCACCGGCTCCAGCTCCGGGGCGCACCCCAGGTGGGTGGCATTCATCAGCAGCGTGGTGCCCGCCGGCACCGTCACCTCCCCCTGCCAGGGCTGCCACACCGCCGGCACCCCGGACGCGCGCGTCACGGTGGCCGCCACCTCCTCGCCCTGCTCCTGGCGCCGGGTCACCAGGGTGAGATGGGCGGCACCGGCCCAGGCCAGTTCCACCGCCATCGCCCGGCCGGCCCCACCGGCCCCCAGCATCACCACCCGCTGGCCCGCCAGCGGCGCCACCTTCTCGATCGCCTTCACGACGCCCTTGCCGTCGTTGTTGTGGCCGATCAGGCGGCCCTGCTCGATGGTGATGTAGTTGGCGGCGCCGATGGCGCGCACATCGTCGTCCACCGCATCGAGCAGGGGGATCACCGCCACCTTGTAGGGCACGGTGACCGCCATGCCCTGGTAGCCGAGGGGCCTGAGGGCTGCGACCGCCTTGGCCAGATCGTCGGTATTGGCGATGTCGTTCTTCCAGAACTGCCAGGGCAGGCCGTAGTGGGCATACACCGCATCGAACATGCGATCAATCGGGTTCTCCGCCACCGGGTGGCCGAGCATCCCGGTCATCTGTTTCTGGGGAGGAATCAAGGCAGCGGCTACGGCAGGCCCCAAGCTGGCAACGCAGGGCTGAACTGGAGCCCCAACGCCTGGGTTGTGTCACAACCGGGCGGCGAACAGACCTCACCGGAGGCGATGACCCTGGCTGGAACAGGCCGGAGGCACGCGCAACCCGCGGGAATCAGGGGCAGGCCGGACTGCTGGGGACACTCTCAGGGGAGCTGGCTCAGGTCCCGAGGTCCACATCCAGCGCCATTGCCGTGGAGGTCCGCTGAACACAGGATTGGGATCTCCCACCCCTGCCCTGGGTTCCCCCTTGCTGCCACGCCTCATTCACCCCGAACTCCTGCAGGGTTTTCGTCTCAGCGACCACGACCACTGCCGGCTGGCGTTGCTGCACGATCCCGAGCAGCCATCGGCGGCGACGATCTTCCTGGAGATTCACGACCCCAGCGACCGCGTGCCGCCCCATGCCCATCACCAGGCTGCCGAACTGTTCTTCGTGCTGCGGGGTGAGGTGCACTTTCACGTGGGCGAGAAGAGCATTCGGGCCCGCGGCGGCGACTTTGTGGTGGTACCGGAGGACGCCATCCACGACCTGGAGAACCCAGGTCCGGGACGGCTGTATCTGCTCACGGTGCTGAGCTGTGATCAGGGCTTTGCAGACGTGCTGCGCCACGGCTTGCCGGCCCCCCTCGACGCGGAGGACCTGGAGGTGCTGCGGAACCTCTGAGGACGCCACGCGTCTGGGGCCGCTTGAGCCGTCGACACCCAGTTCAAGGGTTGATCCGACTCTCAAGTGGTGAACTTATTCGACCCTGCCTGCAGTAGCAACCGCCACCTGGGGTAGCTTGTTTTCAGGTCGTCTGGATGGGCTATGGACGCACGTGCACCAGGGCGCCCCATCGCTGACAGGAGAGGCGGCAGTGAGCGCCGTACGGCGGATCGCCGCAATGCCGATCGCCGCAACCCTGAGCGGAGTGACCCCAATCGCCCCGATGCGGGTCGCCGCCGTCAGGACCGCCGTCTAGGCAGCGGCAGCCGACGCCAGGACCCGCGCCATCAGGTTCCCTTCGGCCCCTGCGGGGTGAGTGGCTACCTCCGCACCGACGACGGCACCCTCTGGCAGGCGTCGCTGTGGGACATCAGCAAGCGTGGCTGCTGCCTGGTGGTGGTTGGCGAGTCCGCCCTGGAGCAGGGCAGCCTGCTCCTGCTCACGCTCCATGAAAACGTGCATCTGACCAGCGAGGAGCTCAGCGTGGAGCTGTGCTGGCAGCAGAACTGCCAGGGCTACACCACCTTCCTGGGCGTGAAGCTGGCCGACGACGGGGAACTGCCCGAGGGGAGCTTCCTGACCTTCTACCTGGAACGCCACTGGGCCGAGTCAGAACCCATCCTGTAAGGGGGCGCAGGGGTCGAAGAGGCCTGGATCAAGCGCATCTCGACGGACGGGATGCTGTGGGAGATGAGCAGAGATCACGCGTGATGTCGCTCCATCACGTGATCGACAAGGGTCCGCACCAGCCCCTGAGGCAGGTCTCTCCGCTGGTCGCCCCGCCGGGACCGGGGCGCCGCCCGGCAAGATTCCCGGATGACTGAGTCCCCAGCCCCCCTGCCGCCGGCCTTGGTGCAGCGCTACCGCCAGCTGTTCCGCTTCTACGACCGCCAGGGCGACGGCGAACTGAGCCTGGAGGGCGATTTCCAGCCTGCCGCCACCAGCCTGGCGGCCCGCTGGCAGGGGCGCACAGCCCCCTTCCCGGATCTGTTCGGGCTGCTGATGGACACCTACCGCCACGAGCAGCAGCGCCGCGATGCCGATGGCAGCGGCGGCGTGGATGAGCAGGAGTTCGTGGCCTCCCATGGGCGTGTGCTGGATGCCTTTCAGCGCGTCCCAGACCAGGCCCGGATCTTCATCGAGCGGGCGGCGGGCGGCTTCTTCGATGTGCTGGATCTCGATGGCGACGGCTGCCTGCAGCTGGCGGATCTGGAGGCCTATGCCCTGGCCTACGCCAAGCCCACCGCCGGCATTGCCGCCAACCTGCGGCGCATGCTCGATGGGCTCAAGCTGCCGCCGGAGCAACCCCGCGACCAGCTGCCCCGCGAGGTGTTTCTCACCTTGGTTTCCCAGTACTGGTTCGACCCCTCACCCGACGCCCCCGGGCGCTGGCTGTTTCACCTGGATCCCGCCTGACCATGGCCCTGCCGTTGCAGCCCCACCTGTTCGCCGAGGCCCAGCGCTCGGACCCCTCCACGACTGAGCCGGCCACGCCCTTCGCGGAGGCCCAGCGCCCCCACCTGGAGGCCGCCCTGCCGGCGTGGCTGCAGCTGATCGAAAAGCCCGACCGCGTTCCCAGCGCCCTGGCGATCCTCAACAGCAGCTACGCCAGTCCCCTGGCGGCAATGGCCCGCGATCGCCTCCGTCAGGACCCGGCCATCGCCGCCCTGGCCAGGGAGCGCTACTGGGGGAGCTGGCCGGGGGTGGAGGCCCTGGCCGCCATGCCACCGGGCAGCCTCGGGCAGGCCTTCGCCGTTCTGCTGCAGCAGGAGGGGCTGCAGCTGATCGACCGCCCGGAGGGCCTGGAGGCCCTCGCCGACGATGACCAGTACCTGCAGCTGCGGGCCCGCGCCTGCCACGACCTCTGGCACCTGGTCACCGGCTTTCCCAACACCCTGCCCGGCGAGGTGGCCCTCAATGGCTTCGGGGCACGCCAGCTGCGCCAGCCGGGGCCGGTGCTGCTGCTCGCCGCTGATCTGATGGCCCGCTCCCATGCGCCCGACACCGTGCCGGATCTCGCCGATGCGGTGTCCTTCGGGCTGCGGCTCGGTGGCGTCTGCGCGCCGCTGCTGGCGCAGCGCTGGGAAGAGGGCTGGACCCGTCCCCTCAGCGACTGGCGCCAGCAGCTGGGCATTGCCGAGGACCTTCGCCTGAGCCCCTTTGTCGCGTCCTGAGCGCATCGCCCGGCCGCCAGCCGGCGCCGAGGACTCCCAGGCCGCTCTGCCCTCCCTCGGCCTGATGGCCCTGGTGGTGGGGCTGAGTGTGGCCAATCCCTTCTATGCCCAGGCCCTGCTGCCGGCGGTGGAGCGGGCCTTTGCGGTGACAGCGGGCACCGTGCTGCTCGGCCCGATGGCCACCCAGCTGGGGATGGCGCTGGGGTTCCTGTTCCTGCTGCCCCTCGGCGACATCCGGGAACGGCGTCGTCTGCTTGTCCTGCTGGCGCTCGGCATGGCGCTGGCCTGCACGGCGGTGGTTCTGGCGCCATCCTTCCCCGTGGTGCTGGGCAGCTGGTTCCTGCTCGGGGTCGTCGCCCTGATCCCCTCCCTGCTACCCCCGTTTCTCACGGCCTTCGTGCCACCGGCCCAGCACGGCCGCATGCTGGGGATCGTGCTGAGCGGCCAGTTCAGCGGCATCCTGCTCTCGCGCAGTGTCAGCGGTCTGGCGGCCGAGCTGTGGGGCTGGCGATCGATCTACGCCCTCTCCGCCGCGGCGATGCTGGCGGTGGCCCTGCTCTTTCGCAGCCGGCTGCCGCCCCTGGTTCCCGTGGAGGCGCGGTCCTATGGGCGGTTGCTGGCCTCCCAGCTGCAGCTCTGGCGTCAGCACCCGCGGCTGCGCCGCTCCTGCCTCACCCAGGCCCTGCTCTTCGGCAGCTTCATGGCCCTCTGGAGTGCCGTGGCCCTGCACCTGGCCGCCCCGCCCTGGCGCTTCGGCCCGGCCCTGATCGGCAGCTTCGGCCTTGTGGGGCTGGTGAGCATCCTGGCGGCCCCTGGCATCGGCCGGCTGGTGGATCGCCTGGGTCCGGATCGGATCGTGGCGGCGGGTGCGGCCTGCACCGCCCTGGGGGTGCTGCTGCTCGGCCTGTGGCCCAGCTCCCTGGTGGGTCTGGCCGTGGGCCTGATGGCCGTGGATCTGGGCGTGCAGGGCAGCTTCGTGGCCAACCAGGCCCGCATCTATGCCCTCGACCCTGCCGCCCGCAGCCGCATGAGCGGCCAGCTGTTTCTCACGGCCTACCTGGGGGCAGCCCTCTGCTCGGCGGTGATCGCGATGCTCTGGAGCGGCTGGCAGTGGCCGGGCACCTGCGGCTTTGCCCTGGTGCTCGCCGCGGTCGCGCTTGGGCTGGAGCGGGCCACCTGGTGGCCGTTCAGGCGCAGTGGCTGAGCGGAGACGCTGCACAGAGGCCCCGCCCATCCTCAGCGGGTGACCACCATGCCCAGACCCATCACCACCATCGCCAGGTTCTCCAGCACACTCACCACACCAAGCGGTGTGCGGCTGCTGCCGCCGACGCAGGCGCAGTTCAGATCCAGCTTGTCGATATAGACCGCCTTGACCACCGACAGGGCGCCCTCCAGTCCCATGGCGATCGCCAGCACCCCGAGTGGTGCCGGGGCCCGCATCGCCAGGATCCCCAGGCCCATGGCGAACTCCAGGTAGGGATAGAGGGTTCCATACCAACCCGGGCGCTGGCTGAGCAGGTCGTACTGGCGGAACGCGCGGCGGAAGGCGCCCGGATCCATCAGCTTCAGGCAGGCCAGCAGGACCAGGGCCAGACCCATGGCCTGCTCCCAGGAACCGCCGATCGCCCAGGCCACCAGGGCGGTGGTGCTGAACACCACGACCACGGGGCGATAGCTGCGTCCTCCGGGCTGACGGGGCTTGACGCCCAGATGCAGCGCCAGATCGGTGTAGCCGCCGATGCGCTGACGGCCCGCAAAGATCTGGGGGGTGGTGGCGACGCCATGGGCGGCCTTGAAGCGCTCCACGTCGGCCTGGCTGCTCAGCAGGTGGTCGTCAAAGGGGAGGCCCTGCTCGCGGAGCAGCTGCTCCGCCAGCTGGCCATAGGGGCAGAGATGGTCCGGGGTGGCCATCCGGTAGAGGGCGAGCGGACCTGGGGGCAAGGGCTTGGCCATGGGCGTCGTGGCAACGACCTTGACCGTATGGTCTCCCCCTAGGTGGAGAGTCAAGGGGGCCAGCCGTCCTAGGATCGACTCTCCTGTAAGTGGAGTGTCGTGGGGTTGACGGCCGTGGCCATGAAGATCGGCGAGGTCGCGGCGCGCTCCGGGCTGTCCGTCAAGACGATCCGCTTCTACTGCGATGAAGGCCTGATCCACCCGATCGAGCGCAGCGACGGGGGCTATCGCCTGTTTGACGCATCAGTGTTTGAGGAGCTGCATCTGATCCGCACCCTCAAGGCCATGGAGATCCCGCTCCAGGAGATCGCGCAGATCCTGGAGGCCCGCCGCTCAGGCGTCTGCACCTGTGACTCGATCAAGGGCACGATCACCGCCAAGGCTGGAGAGATCGAGCAGAAGATCGTGGCCCTGCGCAGCCTGCAGGTGGAACTGCACACCCTGCTGGAGCGCTGGCAGGACTGCGGGGGGATCAAGTCGGCCCCTGCGGCGGCCTCCCGTGGAACCACCCCTTAAGAGAACGAATCCCGGCTCCGCAGGCATCCTGGGCTACAGGGGGTGGTCAGCAGAATGGCTCCATGAGCCAGACCCCACCGGAGCCCCTTGCCCGCCTGCTGGTGGTGGAGGACGACGACACGATCCGCGAGACGGTGAGTGAGGCCATGGAGCTGGAGGGCTTTGCGGTGAGCGCCGCCGCCAATGGCCAGAGCGCCTGGGAGCTGCTCAGCCGTGAGTCCTTTGACCTGTTGCTGCTCGACCTGATGCTGCCCGGCCTGCATGGCCTCGACCTCTGTCGTCGCCTGCGCCAGAACCCGGGTGGCCCGATGATCCTGGTGGTGAGCGCGCGGGACACCGAAACCGACCGGGTCCTGGGCCTGGAGGTGGGTGCCGACGACTACCTGGTCAAGCCCTTCGGCATGCGGGAGCTGGTGGCCCGCTGCCGGGCCCTGCTGCGGCGCAGCCGCCAGCAGGAGCTGCCCCCACAGGATTCACCGCGGCGGCCGGAGCGGATCCGCAGCGGCAACCTGGAGCTGTTTCCCGGCGAATGCCGCGCCAGCCGCGGGGGTCAGGAGCTGAGGCTCTCCCCCAAGGAGTTCAAGCTGCTGGAGCTGTTCATGCTGCACCCCCGGCGCGTCTGGAGCCGGGAGCAGCTGATCGAGCGGGTCTGGGGGGTCGACTACATCGGCGACAGCAAGACGGTGGACGTCCACATCCGCTGGCTGCGCGAAAAGATCGAGGACGAACCCTCCAGCCCCACGCGGCTGGTGACCGTGCGGGGCTTCGGCTACCGCTTCGGCTGACGCCATGGACAGCCGTTCCGCCCTCAGCCTGGTGCTGCCTCTGGCCGTGGGTCTCTCGATCGGCTGGCAGGCCCGGGGCCGCCGTGAACGCCTCAAGGCCTGGCGGCGGCGACGCCCCCAGCCCGGCGCGCCACGGGAGGTGTCCGATCAGCAGCTGCGCGACTGGATCGAGGCCATGCCCCAGGGCTGGCTCGCCATCGCCCCCGACCAGAGCATCGCCAGCCTCAATCCGCGCGCCGAGAAACTGCTGGGCTGCGTGCGGGGCACGGCGATGCTGGGGCAACCGATCACCGCCCTGGAGCCGAGCGATGAGGTGCTGCATCTGATCCAGCTGGCGCGGGAGAAGGGCACCCCCCAGCGCGGCAGCTGGCCGGTGCTCAGCGACACCCTCAACTTCCTCGTGCTGCCGGGCCTGGATGGCTGGGTGGGACTGCTGATGCAGGGCCGCAATCCCCTCCAGGCCCAGCTCGAGCACCAGGAGGGCTGGGTAAGCGACGTGGCCCACGAACTCAAGACGCCGATCACGGCCCTGATGCTCGTGACCGACAGCCTGGCGGAACGGGTGGACGGGCACCAGACGGTGCTGGTGGGACGCCTGCAGAAGGAGCTGCGCCGGCTGCAGCAGCTGGTGAGCGATCTGCTGGATCTCTCGCGCCTGGAGAACACTCCCCTGGCCGAAGGCAGTCCTGGCGGCGTGGATCCCCACGCGGTGCTGGCCGCCGTCTGGTCCACGCTGCAGCCCCTGGCCAGCAGCCGGGGCATCCACCTCCAGGTGATCCACGGCGCCGAGGCCCCGTGCCTGGCGGCCGTGGAACCGGCGCGGCTGCACCAGGCCCTGGTGAACCTGCTCGACAACGCCCTGCGCTACAGCCCCGATGGCGGCAGCATCGCCGTGGAGATCCGCCGGCGGGAGCGCTGGTGCGTGATCAGCGTCCACGACCAGGGGCCGGGCCTGAGCGAGGAGGACCTGGAGCGCCTGTTCCAGCGCTTCTACAGAGGTGATCCCTCCCGCTTCAAGGGGCCCAGCACCGGCAGCGGCCTGGGCCTGTCGATCGTGCAGCAGATCGCCCTCTCCCACGGCGGGCTGGTGCGGGCTGAGAACCACCCCGAGGGGGGCGCCGTTCTGGAACTGCTGCTGCCGCGGGCCGGTAGGCCCTAGTCGCGGGGCAGGTGGCTCACCACCAGCTGGCGCTGGCCGTCGAGCTGCAGCCAGCCCTCCTCCCGCAGCATGCCCAGCACCCGGGTCACCGTCACCCGGGTGGTGCTGAGGGCGGCGGCGATGTCCTGGTGGGTGAGGCGCAGGTTGAGGCGCAGGCCCTGCTCACAGGGCTGGCCGTACTCCTGGGCCAGCAGCTCCAGGAAGCCCCGCACCCGCTCCTCCACCCGACGCAGACCCAGCAGGGCGATCAGCGCTTCCGACTGACGCATGCGGCTGGCCATCGCCGTGACCAGGCTGCGGGCGATGTGGGGGGTCTCATCCACCTCGTCGAGGGGAATGCAGAGCAGGTCGCTGTCGCAGAGGGTGGTCGCCTCGTAGAGGTCGAGGTTGGTGAGGGGTGCCCCGAAGGGTTCGTTGGGTCCGGCCAGCCCCAGCACCAGGTCATCGCCCTGTTCGGTGATGCAGCTCAGCTTCACCATGCCGCGGGTCACCAGCCAGAGGCTGTTGCGCAGCAGGGGCACCCGGCTGCCGGCGCTGAGGTGCACAAGATCACGGCGTTGGTAGGTGTCTTCCAAGGCACTGCGAAAACCCTGCTGACCACTGGAGGCGTAGACCATGGACCCACTGTGCGGTGGAGTTCACGCAACTGTATGGAGCATCACGGCTGCCTGAGCAAAGCCGGGGTAATGGCCTGGTTAAGGGTGGATTAGCCCTTGCCGATGTTGTCGTTTTGACCAGCGGAGCGCATCGATTGCGGGGCCGTTGATCCACAACAAAAGGGGGCCGAAGCCCCCCAGGTGAATGGCTGGAAACCAGCCGCAGCAATCGGCGATGGCTCAGGAGCCGATGCGGCCCACGGCGGCCTTGGCCTTCTTGAGGATGTCGCCACGCAGGGGCACGTAGCCGAGGTTGTCGGCCAGGCCCTGGGCCTTGTTGCTCAGCATGTAGCTGAAGGCCTCGCGCAGTTCACCGGCCTTGGCGCCGTTGCCCTTCTGGTAGGCGAGCACCCAGGTGAGGGTGGTGATGGGGTAGCTGTCGGGACCGGCGGGGTTGGCATCCTCACCGGCCAGGCGCGCATCCAGGCGGATGTTGTTCAGGGCAGCCGAGCCGCTCTTGAAGCCGGGCTTCACGAACTTGCCGGACTTGTTCTGCAGGGCCGCCGCCTTGAGGGGACCCTTCACGAAGGCCTGGTTGACGTAGCCGATCGAGCCAGGGGTGTTGGTGAGGATGCCGGAGACGCCCTCATTGCCCTTGCCGCCAACGCCCACGGGCCACTTGACGCTCTTGCCCTCGCCCACCTTGCTCTTCCAGGCCGGGGAGAACGCCGAGAGGGAGTTGGTGAAGGCGAAGGTGGTGCCGGAACCGTCAGAACGGTGGGCAACGGAGATCTTGCCCTTGCCGCACTTGAGCTGGCTCCAGTCGTTGATGGTGCCCAGGAAGACCTCGGCGGCCTGCTTCTGGGTCAGCTTCAGGTCACAGCCGGGCTTGTTGTAGGCGATGGCGATGGTGCCGCCCACGGCGGGGAACTGCACCACACCACGGCTCACCTTGGCGGCTTCGGAATCCTTGATCGGCTCATCGGTGGCGCCGAAATCCACGGTGCCGGCGATGTACTGGCGCACACCGGCACCGGAACCCACGGACTGGTAGTTGACCTTGGCCCCACCGCTGGCAGCCAGATCCTGGAACCAGCGCTGGTAGATGGGGGCGGGGAAGGTGGCGCCGGCGCCGTTCAGGGCAGGACCGGCGGAAGCGACCGTGCCCAGGCCCAGGACGGCCAGGGCGGAACCGGTCAGGGCCTTCGTCACGAAGGTCATGGAGCCAGAAATCTGGGTGCAGAGGTTCTCTACTCACCAGAGGAACCCCCCGTCGTTATGCCTTCGTTAAGGAGGCGTAAAGGCCCGGTTAGCTGCAGCGGGGCGCGGGGGTCCGGCAGTGGCTGACCAGGCCGCCCAGCCACTGCTGCAGCTGCTCGATGGCGTCGGGCTGGAGCCGGTAGTAGATCCAGCGGCCCTCCTGGCGGTCGGCGAGCAGGCCCGCCTCCTTCAGCACCTTGAGATGGAACGACAGCTTCGACTGGGCCAGGCCCAGCTCGGCCGTGAGGTCGCAGACGCAGCGTTCGCCGCCCGCCAGCACCTCCAGCACCTGCAGGCGCAGGGGATCGGCGAGGGCCTTGAGCCGCTGGCGGGCCAACTCGGGGGCGAGGGGGTGATCCAGAACACGCATGCCATCAAGTTTAATTGATCCATCAACCGGATTTGATCAGGGCCCGCGGGGTCCGGCGGCGTCCGGGATCCGCAGCCCGTCCACCCCATGAAACTCGGCATCAACGGCTTCGGCCGCATCGGCCGCCTGGTGTTCCGCGCCCTCTGGGGTCGCCCCGGCATCGAGATCGTGCACATCAACGATCCCGCCGCCACGGCCGAGGCCGCCGCCCACCTGCTCGCCTTCGACTCGGTGCACGGCCGCTGGGACCGAACCGTGCAGGCCAGCCCTGACCAGCCGGATCGCTTCAGCGTGGACGGCCAGGGCATCGGCACCAGCCGCCACACCGATCCGATCGCGGTGCCCTGGCGCGCGGCCGGCGTGGAGCTGGTGCTCGAGTGCAGTGGCCAGTTCAAGACGCCGGAGACCCTGGCGCCCTATTTCGATCAGGCCGGCCTGGGGCGGGTGGTGGTGGCCTGCCCGGTGAAGGGCGTGATCGCCGGCGCCGAGGCCCTCAACGTGGTGTACGGCATCAACCACGACCTCTACGACCCCGCCGTCCATCGCCTGGTGACCGGCGCCTCCTGCACCACCAACTGCCTGGCGCCCGTGGTGAAGGTGGTGCACGAACACTTCGGCATCCGCCACGGCTCGATCACCACCCTGCACAACATCACCAACACCCAGGTCGTGGTGGATGGCTTCAAGGGCGACCTGCGCCGGGCCCGCTCCTCCAGCCAGAGCCTGATCCCCACCACCACCGGGTCGGCCCGGGCGATCGGCCTGATCTTCCCCGAGCTGCAGGGGCGCCTCAACGGCCACGCGGTGCGGGTGCCGCTGCTCAATGGCTCCCTCACCGATGCGGTGTTCGAAGTGGAGCGCCCCGTGAGCGTGGAGGAGGTGAACGGCGCCTTCGCGGCCGCCGCCGCCGGTCCCCTGGCCGGAATCCTCGGCTACGAAACCCGCCCGCTGGTGTCGATCGACTACGTGAACGATCCCCGCAGCGCCATCGTCGACGGCCCCTCGACGTTGGTGGTGAACGGCACCCAGCTCAAGGTCTACGCCTGGTATGACAACGAGTGGGGCTACAGCTGCCGCCTGGCCGATCTGGTGAGCCACGTGGTGGCCAGCGAGCCTGGCCACGCGCCCGCCAAGGAGCTCGGCTGAGCCATGGATCAGAGCACACCTCGCCGCGAACCGCGCGGCAGCCGGCGCCTGCCGCTGTCGGCGCTGCAGCAGTACATGGTGGTGACCGGCGCCTACTGGGCCTTCACGCTCACCGATGGCGCCCTGCGCATGCTGGTGGTGTTCCACTTCCACCAGCTCGGCTACTCCACCCTGGAGATCGCCGCCCTGTTTCTGTTCTACGAGTTCTTCGGCATCCTCACCAACCTCACCGGCGGCTGGCTGGGGGCCCGCTTCGGCCTGCGGCTCACCCTCTGGGCCGGGATGGTGCTGCAGATCGTGGCCCTGCTGATGCTGGTGCCCGTCTCGGCCAGCTGGCCCAGGCTGGCGTCGGTGGCGTATGTGATGGCGGCCCAGGCCCTCAGTGGCATCGCCAAGGACCTCAACAAGATGAGCGCCAAGAGCGCCATCAAGACGGTGGTGCCCCAGGTGCCGGGTGAGGAGCAGCAAAGCGAGCAGCGGCTGTTCCGCTGGGTGGCGATCCTCACCGGCTCCAAGAACGCGCTCAAGGGGGTGGGCTTCTTCCTCGGCGGCGTGCTGCTGGCCAGCCTCGGCTTCGCGGGCTCCGTGGCGGCCCTGGCGGCAGGACTGGCCATCGCCCTGCTCGCCACCCTGGTGCTGCCGGGGGAGATCGGCCGGATGAAGCAGAAACCCGGATTCGCCTCTGTGTTCTCCAAGAGCGAAGGGATCAACGTGCTCTCCCTGGCGCGCTTCTTCCTGTTCGGCGCCCGGGATGTGTGGTTCGTGGTGGCGCTGCCGGTGTTTCTGGAGGCCACCCTGGGCTGGCGGTTCTGGGAAGTGGGCGGCTTCCTGGGCCTGTGGGTGATCGGCTACGGAATCGTGCAGGGATCCGCCCCGGCCCTGCGCCGCGCCTGGGGTCAGACGGCACCGCCGGGGCCTGCGGCCGTGCAGTTCTGGAGCGCGCTGCTCACGGCCATCCCGGCCCTGATCGCCGTGGCCCTCTGGCGCGAGGTGGCCCATCCAGGGGTGGCGATCGTGGTGGGTCTGGCGGCCTTCGGGGTGGTGTTCGCCATGAATTCCTCGATCCACAGCTATCTCGTGCTCGCCTACGCCGACAGCGAATCGGTGAGCCTGAACGTGGGCTTCTATTACATGGCCAATGCCGCCGGACGCCTGCTGGGCACGCTTCTCTCCGGGGGCGTGTATCTGCTCGGGGGGATGCAGGCCTGCCTGTGGTGCTCCGCCCTGCTGGTGGGCCTGTCGTACCTGAGCAGCCGGCGCCTGCCGGCTCCGGGACGGGAGGCCGCGAGCCCGGCCTGAGCGGGGCCCAGCCGCTGATCGCCATGATGGCCCCGGCCGGTGACGGTCCGCCGGCTGGGCCGGCGTCTGCAGCTGCGATCCGCCCCCGCGATGGTGTCTTCCCCTCCCCAGCCCGTCTCCCTGGATGAGCCTGGAGCGTCGGGAGAGCGGGGCGGGTTTCCGGCGATTCAGCGCACCGCCCTCACCACCCTGCAGGTGAACCTGGGCTACCAGTGCAACCAGGCCTGCAGCCACTGCCATGTGAACGCCAGCCCCAGCCGCACCGAGCGGATGGACGAGGCCACCCTCGCGCTGATCCCGGCGGTGCTGGAGGCGCGCCAGATCGGCACCCTGGATCTCACCGGCGGTGCCCCCGAACTGCACACCGGCTTCCGTGGGCTGGTGCGTGCCGCCCGCGGCCTGGGCGTGGAGGTGATCGATCGCTGCAACCTCACGATCCTGAGCGAACCCGGCCAGGAGGACCTGGCGGCCTTTCTGGCGGACCAGGGCGTCACGGTGGTGGCCTCGCTGCCCTGTTATCTGGAGGCCAACGTCGATCGCCAGCGCGGCGATGGCGTGTTTGCCCGCAGCATCGCCGGGCTGCAACGGCTCAACGCCCTCGGCTACGGCCAGCCGGATTCGGGGCTGGCGCTGCACCTCGTCTACAACCCCCAGGGGCCGGTGCTGCCCCCAGCCCAGGCCCAGCTGGAGGCCGACTACAAGCGGGTGCTCGCCGCCGAGTTCGGCATCGTCTTCAACCAGCTCTTCGCCCTGGCCAACATGCCGATCCAGCGCTTCAGCGCCGTGCTCCGGGCCAGCGGCCAGCTGGAGGGCTACCAGGCGCTGCTGCGGGCCAGCCACCGCCCGGCGAATCTGGAGCGGGTGATGTGCCGCTCGCTGATCAGCGTCGACTGGCAGGGGCAGCTGTTCGACTGCGACTTCAACCAGCAGCTGCAGCTGCCCCTGGCCGCTGGGCCTGCCCACCTGCGGGATCTGCTGCAGCGCGATCCGGCGGGCGAAGCGATCCGGGTGGCGGACCACTGCTTCGGCTGCACGGCGGGCAGCGGCTCCAGCTGCGGCGGTGCCCTGGGCTGAGGCTGGACCCGCGGCCGAGGCGGCGGGCGGGGTGTCCGGGGTACAGGGTGGATCGGGGGCTCAGCCCGGCGGACCGCCTGGCCCGCGCTCTGCCGCTACCCGGCGCCAGTGGTCGGCGAGCTGCCGCAGCTCACCCTCCAGGCTGGCGAGGTCGTCCGGCGTGTCGATGTCCACCAGGGGCGGTTGCTCCTGCCAGGAGCAACCGGCAGCGGCCAGACGCCGGCGCGTCTCGGCCAGCACCGCCGGCGTGCTCCAGGGCATAGCGGTGAACAGGCTGGGCTCGCAGCGCCGCAGCCCCAGCAGGGCGTAGCCCCCATCCCGCGTCGGCACCAGGGCCGCCTCGCGGCTGCGCAGCTGGGCGGCGGCGGTCTGCAGCTGGTGCACTCCCAAGCTGGGGCAGTCCATGCCGATCAGCAGCACGGCGTCACAGTGCTGCAGGGCGTGGCCAGCGGCCCGCGCCATGCGGGCGCCCAGATCCCCCTCCCCCTGGGCGCTCCAGCGCAGGCCCGGCGGCAACTGCAGCTGCTCCCAGATGGGCAGCTGCAGGGCGGGAGCCACACACAGCTCCACCGGCCCCAGACCGGCCGCCACCGCCGTGGCCGCCGCCCGCTCGAGCATCGCGGCCGCCAGGGCTGCCGCCCCCTCCGCCCCCAGGGCGGGCATCAGGCGCGTCTTCACCTGGCCGAGCAGCGGCGCCTTGGCCATCAGGATCGTGCGGCAATCCAAGGGCGATCCAGACCCACGACCCGCCAGGCTGGCATGGGGATCCTTCCGCCCTGCGCTCCCGCCACCGCCATGACCAGCCTCACCAGCGCCGTTCAGGAGTACTACGGCTCCACCCTCACGGGCACCGCGGACCTGCGCACCAGCGCCTGCTGCGATGCCACCAGCGTGCCCGAGGCCCTCCGGCCCCTGCTGGCCCGCATCCACCCCGAGGTGCTGTCGCGCTACTACGGCTGCGGCCTGGTGGCACCGCCGTTGCTGCAGGGGGCCCGGGTGCTGGATCTGGGCTGCGGCAGCGGCCGGGATGTCTACCTGCTCGCCCAGCTCGTGGGCGAAGGCGGCGAGGTGGTGGGCGTCGACATGACCGCCGAGCAGCTGGCGGTGGCCGAGCGGCACCGCGCCTTCCATGCCGAGCAGTTCGGCTATGCCAACGTGCGCTTCCTGGACGGTGCCATCGAGCGGCTGGAGGAGCTCGCTCTCGAACCCGCCAGCTTCGATCTGGTGATCTCCAACTGCGTTATCAACCTGTCGGTCGACAAGCTCGCCGTGCTGCAGGGTGTGCGGCGCCTGCTCAAGCCGGGCGGTGAGTTCTACTTCGCCGATGTCTACGCCGATCGCCGCATTCCCCAGGAGCTGCGCGACGATCCGGTGCTCTACGGCGAATGCCTGAGCGGCGCCCTCTACTGGAACGACTTCCTGCGGCTGGCGCGGCAGGCCGGCTTCGCCGATCCGCGGCTGGTGAGTGATCGCCCCCTGCAGGTGACCGATCCGGAGCTGGCTGCCCGCACCGGCACGATCGGCTTCCATTCCGCCACCTATCGCCTGTTCCACATCGACGCCCTGGAGGACGCCTGCGAGGACCACGGCCAGGCGGTGATCTACCGCGGCACGATTGCCGAGCACCCCCACCAGCTGCCCTTCGACAAGCACCACCTGATTGACACCGGCCGGGTGTTTCCGGTGTGCGGCAACACCTACCGCATGCTCGCCGAGAGCCGCTTCGCGAGCCATTTCAGCTTCATCGGCGACTTCAGCCAGCACTACGGCCTGTTCCCCGGCTGCGGCGGCTCCCTGCCGTTCGACACCACCACGGCCGAGGCCGCCGCAGGCGGCTCCTGCTGCTGAGCGGCCCTCAGCGGTAGAGGCGCACCAGGGTGGTGGCGGGCACGCCGAGCCAGTAGGCGAGCCGCAACCCCCACATCAGCAGGATGGTGCGCCAGACGCCGTGGCGTTCCCAGCGGCGCCCGGAGGTCAGCACCGGCGGCCGAAGGCAGACCGGGGGACCGAGGCGTTTGAGGCGGGCGGAGAGGGCGATGTCCTCCATCAGCGGCTGATCGGCGAAGCCGCCCGCTGTTTGATAGGCCTCGCGGGTCATGAACAGGGCCTGATCGCCGGTGGCGATGCCGCTGAGGCGGGAGCGCAGGTTGATGGCCCGGCTCACCACCGCCAGCAGACGCCGCTCACTGTCGATGCGCACGTCAAAGCGGCCCCAGCAGCGGGGACCCCGCAGACCCTGGCGCACCAGCTCCAGGGCGCCGTCGGGCAGGCGGGTGTCGGCGTGGAGGAACAGCAGGATCTCGCCCGTCGCCCGCTCGGCCCCGCACCGCAACTGGCCGCCGCGCCCCCGCGGCGCGGTGATCACCCGCAACCCGGCCCGCTCCAGCCGATCCACGGTGTCGTCAGTGCTGCCGCCATCCACCAGCAGCACCTCGGCGCCGCTGGCCTGCAGCGCCTGCCAGCGGGGGCTGAACCGCCGCACCGCCTCGGCCTCATTCAGCACCGGGATGATCACGCTGAGGCGTGGCTGGCGCCGCCGCCGTTCCGCCTGGATCTGGCCCTGGACCGCGGCCTGGATCACGGCCAGGTCCGCCGACCAGTCGATGGGGCGGGAGCTGGGGATCTCCAAGGCACGGTCCTCCAGGGCCGCCTCGCGGTCGCCCGCTGGGGCGTGGCGCTCCAGGCAGGCGTCGCGCTCGTGCAGCAGGACGGCGATCTCCTCCCGGTAGACGATCAGGAAGTGGGTGAGCCAGCGGCCCAGCAGGGGATCGGGCTGGCTCGGGGCCTGTTGCCGTGACGGGGTACCGGAGACGTCGGCGGCAGCCGAAGCAGTGGAGTCCGGACCAGACGATCCAGCTCCCGGAGACCCCGTCGATTCAGCAGCTCCAGCCAACGGGGTGCCCAGCGACCCATGGCGATCCGGCACCAGAAAGGTGAACCGCTCCAGGAGCGGGATCGTCTCGGCGGCCGGCATCCAGGCATCCGCCGCCACCCAGCGGTTGAGGGTGAAGAGGCCGATCGGCAGGCCCCTGGCATCCAGGCTGATGCCGATCAGGTGGGTGAGCTCTGCCCCTGGGGTGGCCGGCAGGAACAGGTGCAGGTGGCCGTGTTCGCCGCCATCGCGGTGGCAGTGGTAGTAGAACTGCGCGCCGGAAGCGGGATCGCGCCCATCGCCCTCGGGGTAGTGGCGCTGGGCCAGGATCGGCGCGCCACCCGTGAGCGCGACGACGACGGAGCCATGGCACTCGGTGAGCCGCAGCCAGAGCCGCAGGCTTCGGCAGGCCGCCCGGTAGCGCTGCAGCGCCCGTGGATCGAGGCCAGAGCCGGTCAGCGCCCTTGAGCATCAGGGGGCCAGGCTATCGGCCGCCGCACGGCACCTCAAGGACTGGGCGCTCGGGGGCTCGAGGCCAGGATTCCGCTCCCCAGCGTTAGCGTTCCGGCCCAGCCTTCAGCCGAGGCAGCCATGGCCCGCAGGGCTCGCCGGATCGCGGTGCTGATGCTCGTGGTGGGCTGGCTGCTGGCATTGCTTGTGCAGGTGCCCAGTGGCGTCCACGCCCAGCCTGGGCCAGCTCCCGCGGCCGCGGTGCCGGCCCAGGCCGCCCAGGCGATCGAGCGCACCGAACTGCGCGGCGTGTGGCTCACCGCCAACGACATGCCCACCCTGCGGGACCGCGAGCGCATGCAGGCGTCCGTGGCCCAGCTGGCCGCCCTGAACTTCAACACCCTCTATGCGGTGGCCTGGAACGGGGGGCACGCCTACTACCCCAGCCCCGTGAGCGAGGGGCGCGGGCTGCAGAGCTTCAGCTACCGCGGCCTGCAGGGCCAGGACGTGCTGGCCGAACTCGCGGACGCGGCCCACCAGCGCGGCCTGCTGCTGATTCCCTGGTTCGAGTTCGGCTTCATGACGCCCCCCGACGGCGACCTGGCCCGGCGCCATCCCGACTGGCTCACCCGCAAGCAGGACGGCGGCCTGACCTCGATCAGCGCCGCCGGGGAAGTGGCCTGGCTCAACCCCTTCCGGCCGGAGGTGCAGCAGCTGATCACCGACCTGGTGCTGGAGATGGTGGGCACATCGGACGGCGATGGCATCCAGTTCGACGACCACATGAGCCTGCCGCGGGACTTCGGCTACGACCCGTTCACCGTGGCGCTCTACACCAAGGAGACGGGCAAGCCGCCACCGGCCAACCCCGCCGATGCCGCCTGGATGCGCTGGCGCACCGAGCGGATCACCGCCTTCATGGCCCAGCTGAGCCAGGCAGTGAAGGCGCGCAAGCCCGGAGCGATCGTCTCCGTGTCGCCGAACTACTACGACTTCGCCCTCAAGCTGCAGCTGCAGGACTGGCTGACCTGGGTGCGGCGCGGCCTGGTGGATGAGCTGCTGATCCAGATCTACCGCCCGGATCTGGAGAGCTTCCTGCCCCAGCTCAGCCGGCCCGAGGTGCAGGAGAGCCAGCGGCGAATCCCCACGGCGATCGGCATCATGAGCGGCCAGCGCACCCGGCCGGCGCCGCTGGCGCTGGTCCAGGCCCAGGTGCAGGCCGCCCGCGAGCGCCAGCTCGGGGTGGCGTTCTTTTACCTGGAAAGTCTCTGGAACCTCGGCAGCGAGCCCCGCGAGGCCCGTCTGGCGGGGTTGGCCCAGCTGTTCGCCACGCCGGCCCGGCGCGAGCGCCCGACTGCCGCCGCAGCGCCCGGATCCCAAGCTCCGGAGAGCCTCGCTCCACCCCCGGCCCCACCTGCCGCCCCTCCGCCGTTACCGCCCCCGCCGGGCCCCTAGGCGCCGGCCGAGGGCCAAGCCCAGCACCACCAGGGCCAGGCCCACCCCCAGGCTCACCAGCAGCACCGCCAGGGCGGCCGGGGTGGAGCCGCGCCGCAGCGCCTCGGCCAGCTGCAGCATCCAGGAGGAGAAGGTGGTGAGCGAGCCGCAGAAGCCGATGCCGGCCCACAGGTAGAGCCGCTGGGATCCGGGCGGCTGGGCCGTGAGCACGCCGATCAACAGGCAGCCGATCAGGTTGGCGAGCAGATCTGCGGCGGTGAGGCCCCGCAGGCCGCCCACGGCGTGGTGGCCGATGTGCTCCAGCTGCCAGCGCAGCAGGGCGCCGGGGATGGCGCCGGCGGCTACGAGTACCAGGTCGCGCACCTCGCCCCGCAGCAGCGGCTTCCAGGGACCCGCGCTCATGGCTGCTCCCCCAGGGCCAGGCCGGCCGCCATCGCCGCCAGCCCCCCGGCCACCGAGCCCCCCGCCAGCAGACCCGCCTCGCGCCAGTGGCGAGCCGCCAGGACCGCGCGCAGTTCGGCCATGAAGGTGGAGAAGGTGCTGAAGCTGCCCAGAAAGCCCGTGCCGAGCAGCAGCATCACCCGCTGACCCGGGCCGCAGCTGCGCTCGAGGCCCACCAGCAGACCCAGGGCAAAGCAGGCGATCACGTTCACCCCGAAGGTGCCCCAGTGCTTGCGGGGCAGCATCGGCTCGAAGTGGTTCACCACCCGGAAGCGCAGCCAGGCCCCGGGCACGGCCCCCAGCGCCACCAGCAGCGGATCGGAACTGGCCATCGGCATCCGCACGGATGAACCCCGGTAGTTTCGACGCCCGCCGCTGAGGCCCCCAGGACCTCCAGCGATGACCTCACGGCGGTCAGGGCTGACTCGCCCCGGCGAGCCAGACCCGGACGGCTCCGCCACCACCCCTGACGCCGTCCAGCATGACCCTGAGGGGCTCTCAGTCCGCCGCCGGCAACAAGGGACAAAGCCCCTGATTGCGACGCTTCAGCTCACTCGGACACAGCGCACATGTCCTCATCGGTGCAACGCTGAGGCGGGTCATTGGAGCCCAAAGCTGGTCACGACCTGGCCTAACTTGCTGCAAACACGCCGCTCCAATGGCCCCAGCCCAGCCCCTGGCCGCGATCCGTCCAGCTCCCCAGAACCGAACGCTCACGGTGCTGCTGGCCCTGGTGGCCGCCCTGGTGGTGGGCGTGGCGGGCTACGGCTGGCGCCAGAGCGCCCTGGCCCTGGTGGGTGTGCTGTTCGGGATCAGCCTCTACCACGCCAGTTTCGGCTTTGCCTCCTCCTACCGGCAGCTGCTGCTGCGCGGGGACGGCCGCGGGGTGCTGGCCCAGGTGCTGATGCTCAGCCTGGCCACCCTGCTGTTCGCCCCGCTGCTGATCTCCGGGGTGGGACGCGGCGCCGTGGCGCCGCTGGCCCTGCAGGCCGTGATCGGCGCCTTCGTGTTCGGGATCGGCATGCAGCTGGGCAGCGGCTGCGCCTGCGGCACCCTCTACACGATCGGTGGGGGCAGCGCCATGATGCTGCTCACCCTGGTGAGTTTCTCGGGCGGCTCCTTCGCCGCCAGCCTCAGCAGCCAGCCCTGGTCGGTGCTGCCGCGGCTCGAGCCCGTGTCGCTGGTGCAGCTGTGGGGCTGGGGCGGCGCGGGCCTGCAGCTGCTGGTACTCGCTGCCGTGGCCCTGGCGCTCTGGCGCTGGCAGCGGCCCCGGCTGGCGGAGGACGGCTTCTGGCCCAGGGCCACGGGCTGGCGCAGCCTGGCGGTGGGCCCCTGGTCGCTGGTGGGGGGAGCGGTGTCGCTGGCCCTGCTCAACAGCCTCACCGTGGTGCTGGCGGGGCGACCCTGGGGCGTCACCCGGGGCTTCACCCTCTGGGCCGCCAAGCTGGCCACCCTGCTGGGCTGGAACCCCGACACCAGTCCGCTCTGGAGCCAGGGCCCCCTCGCCGCCTCCCTGCGGGCCAGCCTGTTCGCCGACGTGACCTCGGTGATGAACCTGGGCATCGTGCTGGGCGCCGCCACTGCGGCGGCCCTGGCGGGGCGGCTGAGCGTGCGCACGCCGCCCTCGGCGGCGGCCTGGCTGGCGGCGCTGCTGGGCGGGCTGATGATGGGCTACGGCGCCTGGCTGGCCTTCGGCTGCAACGTGGGCGCCTACTTCAGCGGCATCGCCTCCACGAGCCTGCACGGCTGGCTGTGGATCGGCTTTGCGCTGCTGGGCACGGCGGTGGGGGTGCGGCTGCGCCCCTGGTTCGGCCTGCCCAGCTGAGGGGCCTCAGGATTGGGGCGGCTGGGGCGCCGGGCACTGCTGCGTCTCGAAGTTGCAGCTGTAGACGGCCGGCTTCTGCCAGTTCAGCGGAATCTCCAGCAGGTCCCGTGGGCCGCTGATGCCCTGGGCCAGGAACACCACGGCGGCGAGCACGTTGGCGCTCACATGCAGGCGGCGCCAGCGCAGGCTGCGGTGGATCTCCGGCTTCGAAGCCAGCGAGAGCAGCAGCAGGCCACAGAGGCCGATGCCGCCCCAGAAGTGCGACTGCCAGAAGGTGAGCTGGAGGGGGTTGTCGCTGAGGCGGTAGACCTCGCCCTGCAGGCCCAGGCCGATCAGGCCCGCCCAGGTGAGCAGGGCGAAGCTGGCACGGTAGGCCGCATCGCGGGCCCGCCACAGGGCAGCGAAGGCGGCAGCCGTGCCCACCACCACCAGGCTCAGCAGTCCGAGCCGGCTGGAGCCGCCGGCGAACTCAGCCAGGGGCTTGCTGGTGCCGATCACCACCACCAGGGCCACCAGCACGCCGAGCACCACGGCGCCGCTGAGCAGACGGCCCAGGTCGGCATGGTGGCGGCCCACGCTGGCCGGATCCTTGCTGTGCTCCAGCCGGCGCCGGCGGGTCTGGAGCGCCAGGCGCAGCACCTGGCCCAGCAGGGGATAGATCACCACCACGGCCAGAACCGGGTGCAGCAGCCAGAGCCAGTCGACGGTCTGCATGGGGAGGGACGCGATCAGGACAACGCAGCGGGCGCCAGCGGCGCCGGGCGCTTAGTGGCGCCGGGCCATCAGCGGCGCCGAGCAATCAGTGGCCGCTGTGGGCACCGCAGCCGCCGGCCTGGCTGGAGGCGCCGCAACCGCCGGCCTCCGCTGCAGAGGCGGTGGGCTTGGCCGGGGCGGCCTTGGGCTTGCTGCCCTTGGCGGCCGGCGTGGTGGCCTTGCCACTGGCGGAGCTCTGGGCCAGGGCTGGAGCCGCCACGGCGGCGCTGCTGATCACGGCGGCGGCCAGGCCGCGGGCGAGCCGGTCGGACAGGGAGGGCATGGGGGCGAAACCAACGAGAAGACGGGACGACACCGGCCGTGTCGAGGGCAGCGGCCGTGCACTGCGCCCCAGAATGGCGCCCACGGGGCCGATCCGGTGCAGCGCGCACGAGAGACGCCGCTGAACCCAACGCTCGACTGGCCTGCCCGGGCTTGACTGGGCCCGCAGCTTCGACAACCCTCCAGGCATCGGCGAGACACGGGTGGATTGGATCGGGCGGATTGGCGACGCCTTCGGAGCCCTCGGGCGGGCCATCGCAGCCCTGGGCCGCTGGCTCGCCGGCCTGATCGGCTGGGGCGCACCGGCCCGCCAGGCCACGGCCCGGGTGGGGACCTCGGGCCGCGCCCAGCGCAAGGCCCGGGGCACCGTGATGGTGAATCCGCCGGCGGGGGAGCTCACCGACCTCCAGGGGGGCCTCTGGCGGGTGGTGCTCTGGGACGTAAGTGAGTCGGGGATCTGCGTGGCGATCCGCGGGCGCCAGCCCGACCTGCGGCGTGGAGCGGCGATGAGCCTGCGGCTGCACGACCCGGTGACGGCGATCACGGGGCGCTTCCGCATGGAGCTGATGTGGACCAAGATCGAGGGCCAGGACCTCTATCTGGGCCTCAAGCTGCGCAAGGGCTCGGCGCCGATCCGCAGCAGCTTCCTGCACCGTTACCTGCCCCGTGGGAACTCCTAGGCTCAGCTCACCCCCCCACCGGATTGATGGCTGACGGGAAACGCGCTGCCGATCCCCGGCCCACGCCAGGGGCAGGACGGATCCCGCGCCACGAGCTGCGCACCGTGATGCCCTTTCCCTCCGGCGCGATCCGGGTGGAGATCACGCCTCCCAACGGCGACGCCGTTCTGCACGGCAACCTCTGGGACCTGACCCATGACGGCTGCTGCGTGGTGGTGGACGGCCTGGCCGACGAGCTGGTCGACAGCACCTGCGGGCTGAGGCTCAAGGATCCCGCTTCAGGCTCCACCCTCGAGGCCGTGGCCCTGCTCGAGTGGTGCGACGACACGATCAAGAACAGCTTCTGTGGCTTCCGCTTCGTGACGCCCGCGGTGTTGCCCCGCGGCACCTTCCTCGACGACTACCTGCCGGAACAACCCGGCCCGCCCCAGACCCCCTGACCGCGCGGTGCCGGTCGGTTCCTGACCGCGATCACCAGGTTTCCGGGGGCAGGCCGGCGCGGGCCTCCCGCAGCAGGTGGGACGGCTTGACGTGGAAGCGCTGCTGGAAATCCACGCTGAACAGGCTCATCGAGCGGTAGCCGCAGGAGGCGGCGATGCTTGCCACGCTGTCGCCGGGCTGGGGCTGCTGCAGGCGCTGGCGGGCCAGATCCAGCCGCTGGTTGCGGATCCACTGGCCGGCGGTGCAGCCCAGCCGCTTCTGGAAGGCGTACTGCAGGGCCCGCCGGGAGTAGAAGCTGTGGGCCTGCAGGCTCGCCAGATCGAGGGGCTGATCCAGGTTGGCGTTGATGAAGGCCAACAGCTCATCGAAGGCATCGAGTCCCTGGTCGGAGCGGCGCCTGAGCCGATCCAGGGGGCCATCGAGCCGCAGCTCCGGCAGCAGCATCGCCGCCATCACCCGGTAGATCTGCTCATCGAGCTGCAGGCGCTCCACCAGCAGCTGGCTGTAGACGCTGAGTCGCTCGGCCCGCTCCACCACCTGCCGCAGCATCTCCTGCAGCGGCGCCACGGCGGGGTCCGCCGGCGGCCAGGCCTGGCTGTGCTCCACCCGGTCGGCCCAGCCGGGCGGACTCTGGACCAGCCCGCCCATCTGCAGGGCCGTGTGCATCAACCGCTCCGGCTCCAGCTGCAGCGCCACCGTGCTCAGCAGGGTGTTCTCGCTGCTGGCGGCATCCCCCGAGAGCATCAGGCAGCCATTGGCCAGACAGGCCACGTCGCCGGCGGGCTGCCGGAAGGTCTGCTCGCCGGCGTAGCCGAGGATCAGGGTGAGGGCATGGTGCTCGGCGATCCAGAGGCGGGCGGGCGGCAGGATGCCGGCGCTCACGGCGATGCTGCCCAGGCGGCTGTGGTGGCCGTAGTGCCACCAGGGTTCCTGGTGACAGGCGGGCACCAGCCTGCGCAGCGGCAGCACCTGGCTGATCAGCTCCGTGCTCTGCTGCGGGTCTTCGATCAGCTGCAGGTGGCAGCGGAAGGGGTTGTCGAGCTCCGACGCCTGGGGATGGGCCTCAAAAGCGGCGGAGCTGGCCTCTGGCATCACCGGGGCGAGCGGGCAGGGCAGGATGCGGCCGCCGGCCCTGGAACCCTAGGAACAGCTGCCGGTGGCAGCCACGGCCCAGGGGCAGCGCCGCCGCAGAGGCGGGCCGATGACGGCCCATGGGGCCAAGCGGTGATGGAGCGGGGATGGAGAGGAGCCCCACAAGCTCACTAGCGTGGTTTGGGACGGCGATCGAGGGGCGCGTGACACGACGATCGACCCGGAGCCGTGGGACGGCCGACGGGCCACCGGCCATCGCCGCCGCCCTGCGGCACCTCCTCTCCCCGGGGGTGGACCTGGGCCTGGCGGACGCGCGCCTGCGGGTGTGGATGCCCGGCTGTGGCGGTGGCGTGGCGGTGTATGGCCTGGCGATGCAGCTCGCCGAACTGCTGGGCCATCCCACCGATCTGGTGGAGCGGCTGCGGATCTTCGCCACCGATCCGCTGGAGGCCAACCTGGTGCGCTGCCGCCGCGCCACCTACCCAGCGGCCGAGGCCGCCGCGCTGCCGGCCGAGGGGCGACGGCGCTACGGCAGCGAGGAGGAGCAGCAGCTGGTGATCGGCGATCCCCTGCGCCGCTGCGTGGTGTTCGCGCGCCATGCCCTGGCGGAGGACCCTTCCTTCCCCGACCTGGATCTGATCGTCTGCCGCCACCACCTCGACGGCCTGGCGGACCCCCTGCGGGAGCGGCTGCTGGACCAGTTCCGCTTCAGCCTGCAGCGCGGCGGCGTGCTGGTGCTGGCCGCAGGTGAGCGCCTTGGCGAGCCGCCGCGGGGCTTCGACGCCGTGGCCGGGAGTGCACAGACCTACCGGGTGGTAACCCACGCCAAGGGCCGCAGGCCGTCCCTCACTGCCCCCGCGGCCAGCCCAGCGCCGGAGCTAGCCATGCCCTCGCCGCTGGGGCGATCCTCCGTGGCGCCGTTCCGCGGCCTGGCGGCCCTGACGGCGCGGCCGTCTGGCAGCCAAGACGCCTCCGAAGCGGCAGGGTTGCAGCTGGCCCTGCTGGAGGCCGTGGTGCGCCTGGTGGGACCGGCGGCCCTGGTGGTGGGGCAGCAGCACGAGCTGGTGCAGGTGATCGGCGATGTGAGCCCCTACTGCCGCCTGCCCGAAGGGAGTGCCACCGCCGCCGCCGACGCCTACCTCCGCCCCGACCTGCAGCCGTTGGCGCGCTCGCTGCTGCTCCAGGCCCGCGCCCGGGGCGAGGGGGTCAGCGGCCTGGTGGGCTGCCGCGAGGAGTGCAGCCGAGAGGCGCTGAGCGCTGAGCCCGCGAGCCCACCCTCGCCCCTGCGGCTGAGCGTGCAGCCCTTACCCGTGGGCGAGCGCCAGTGGCTGCTGCTGAGCTTCCACCCCGACCCCGGCGCGGTTCCCATCCCCGTGGCCCCACCCATCGCCGACGGCGCTGAGGTGGCGCGGCTGGAGCAACAGCTGCTCGCCAGCCAGGACAGCCTGCGCCGTTCCCTGCAACAGCTCGAGCAGGCCCATGAAGACCTGCAGGCCCATGCGGAGGAGCTGCAGGCCTCCAGCGAAGAACTGCAGACCTCCCATGAGGAACTGGAGGCCGCCAACGAGCAGCTGCAGGCCGCCAATGCCGACCTGGGCCGCCTCAACGTCCACCTGCAGGGCCACAGCGGGGAGCTGGAGCGGCTCAACACCGACCTGCGCGGTCTCCTCCACTCCCTCAACCAGGGGATGGTGATCGTGGACGCCGAGCTGCGGGTGGTGCGCTATTCGCCCCTGGCGGTGCGGCTGTTCGGCCTGATCGAGGCGGACATCGGCCGGCCGCTGCTGGAGGTGCCCACGCGCCTGCCGCTGCCGGGGCTGCGCGAGGCGCTGCAGGCGGCGGTCGCCGGGGCGGAGCGGCGCAGCCTTGAGGCCAGCGGCGACGACGTGGTCTATCTGGTGCAGGTGCAGCGCCACCAGCAGGGCGACGGCCGGCGCCAGGGCGCCATCGTGACCCTCAGCGACATGAGTGAGCTGGCGGCCCTGCACGGCGCGGCGGAGGCCTCCCTGGCGGAATTCAGCGGCCTCACCGACGCCCTGGAGGCGGGGGTGTGGAAGCGCGACCACAGCCTGCGGCGCCTGCTCTACGCCAGCCGGCGCCTGGCGGCGATCACGGGCTGGGCGCCGCTGGAGCTCTGCAACCACCCCGAGCTGCTGGATGCGGCGATCCTGGAGGCCGACCGCCCGCGCGTGGCCGCCGCCCGGCAGGTGGGCCAGGGGGAGTGGTCGGTGCGGTATCGGCTGCGGGGGCGCGACGGCCGCCAGCTCTGGGTGCAGGAGTCGGCCCGGGTGGTGGGGCAGGAGGGCGAGCTGGTGGTGATGGGCACCCTGGCGGATGTGACGGATCTGGAGCAGCTCGGCCGCAGCCACGCCGAGCTGGCCGGCCGGCTGGACGCGTTACTGGCCACCCCCGGCCTGGCCGTGGCCTTCCTGGATCAGGACCTGCAGGTGCTGGCCGCCAGTGAGGGCTTCGGCGCCCTGGTGCGCCGCAGCCCGCGGGCGCTGGTCGGCATGGCCTACGGCCAGCTCACCTCCGCGGCGGACGACCAGCAGCTGCGGGCCAGCCTCGCGGCCCCCAGCTCCGGCGCCGCGACGCCCCCAGCCCTGCCCGCTGGCTGGAGTGCGCGGCGCCCTGCGCAGCTGCAGACCCACCAGGGCCCCGCGCGCGCTGTGGAGGTGCAGGTGTGCCCTTACCGCCGCCACGACGGCAGCACGGGCTACACCCTGCGGGTGGAGGCCAGTCGCCAGGGCTGAACGGCCACGCAGCGGGGCCTCGGACATGGCCGCGCCGCCCGGCCCCGTTCCCGCCATTGCAATGCGTGTAGCAGCCAGGCGCAATCGTGCCGCTGAGGTGCCCGATCGGCTGGAAACGCGTTCAGGCCCGGCCGCGCTTCGTACGGTGAGACAGGACGGCGCTCAGGGCTGAACGGACCCCTGAGATCACCCTGGTTCCCCTGTGATCCCTGTATCCAGCCGAAGGGCTGGGCGCCCGCCCCGTGGTGACGGGTGCGGAGCTTGGGCTGCGTCAGCTCCGATCAACCACTGCCGATGGATCCCTTGGACCGCCCAGCCCAGCCATGACGCGCCCCCATCGCGGTGAAGCCCTGCTCGACTACCTCAACCAGGCCGGCACCATCCCCCTGCTCACGGCCGCGGAGGAGCTGCACCTCGGCGCCATCGTGCAGGAGTGGCTCCAGCACCCCGAGCCACCGCCGGCCCTGCGGCGCCGCGGCACCCGCGCCCGCAACCGCATGGTGTCCGCGAACCTGCGGCTGGTGGTGATGGTGTGCCGCCGCTACCAGAACCGCATCAGCAGCCTCCAGCTCGACGTGCTCGACCTAATCCAGGCCGGCAACCTCGGGCTGATCCGCGCCGTGGAGCGCTACGACCCCAGCCGCGGCTACCGGCTCTCCACCTACGCCTTCTGGTGGATCGACCAGTCGGCGCGGCGCTGCATCAGTGAACTGGGGCGCGCCATCCGCCTGCCCACCCAGATGATCCAGCTGGCCTTCCGGGCCCAGCGACTGCAGGCCAGCTCGCCGCAGCGCCTGAGCCTCGGCGGCCTGGCCGAACGCCTGGGACAGGACGAGGCCCGCGTGACCACGGCCCTGCGCACCCTCGAGCTCTGCAGCACCGCCTCCCTCGACCGCAGCCTGGACGGGCTGGAGAACGGCGCCACCCTGCTCGACAGCATCCCGGATCCCCACAGCCCCGGGGTCAGCGACACCTACGCCTGGCTGCACGAGCAGCTGCGTGGCCTCGATCCGATCGACCAGCGGCTGCTGCAGCTGCGCTTCGGCAGCGACGAGGGCCACAGCCTGACGGAGACGGCCCAGGCCCTGGGCCTCAACAGGAACCAGGTGCAGAACGCCGAGCGCCGCAGCCTGCGGCGCCTGCGCCGGCGCCTGACCCCCATGCTCCATCCCCAGCCCAGGCCCTGTGGGGCCGCCGTGTAGGGCCCAGGGGGTTCGCGTCCGCCACCGCGTCCGCCACGCCGTGTTCGGAGACCCCTCCCTCGCCGCCGTTGAGGCGGGTCGCCCGCGGCCCCTACGGTCCCCCCAGATCCCACGAGAACTGCCATGGCGGTGCTGGAAGAACAGGGCCAGATCCAGATCCACACCGAGAACATCTTCCCGATCATCAAGAAGGCCGTCTATTCCGGCCACGAGGTGTTCCTGCGGGAATTGGTGAGCAACGGCGTCGATGCCATCAGCAAGCGGCGCATGGCCGCCATGGCCGGCGACTGCACGGAGGGCCCCGAAGGCCAGATCCAGATCCGCATCGACCGCGAGGCCAAGACCCTCACCATCTCCGACAACGGCATCGGGATGACGGCCGAGGAGGTGAAGCGCTACATCAACCAGGTGGCCTTCTCCAGCGCCGAAGACTTCCTGGAGAAGTACAAGCAGGAGAGCGACGCGATCATCGGCCACTTCGGCCTGGGCTTCTACTCCAGCTTCATGGTGGCCAAGCAGGTGGAGCTGGTGAGCCGCTCCGCCCGCGAGGGCAGCGAGGCCGTGCGCTGGAGCTGCGACGGCTCCCCCAACTTCAGCCTGGAGGGGGCCGAGCGCAGTGAGCCCGGCACCGATGTGATCCTGCACCTGATGGAGGAGGAACTCGAATACATCGAGCCCTCCCGCATCCGCACCCTGATCACCACCTACTGCGACTTCCTGCCGGTGGCGGTGCAGCTGGACGGTGAAACGGTGAACAAGCGGGAGGCCCCCTGGCGCCAGAGCCCCCGCGACCTCACCGACAACGACTACATCGAGCTCTACCGCTACCTCTACCCCTTCCAGGGCGACCCGCTGCTTTGGGTGCACCTCAACACCGACTACCCCTACAACCTGCAGGGCATCCTGTTCTTCCCCAAGTCCACCGGCCGTGCCGACTGGGAGAAGGGTGAGATCCGGCTCTACTGCAACAACGTGTTTGTGTCGGACTCGATCAAGGAGGTGGTGCCCCGCTACCTGCTGCCCCTGCGCGGCGTGATCGATTCGCCCGACATCCCCCTCAACGTGAGCCGCTCGGCCCTGCAGACCGACCGTCGCGTGCGCTCGATCGGCGGCTTCGTGGCCAAGAAGGTGGGCGACCGCCTCAAGCAGCTGCACCGGGACGAACCCAAGCGCTACGCCGAGATCTGGGAATCCCTGGCCCCCTTCATCAAGATCGGCGCCATGGAGGACGACAAGTTCGCCGAGCAGGTGGCCGATCTGGTGCTGTTCGGCACCACCGCCCCCGCCCAGGAGGGCGGCGAGGCCGAACTGGCCAACCCCGATCCGATCCCGGGCGAGGCCGGCAAGGCCTACACCACCCTGGCGGGCTACCGCAGCCGCCTGGAGGCCGCCAACGACAAGCGCATCCTCTACTGCACCGATGAGGCCGGCCAGGCCGGGGCCCTGGCGCTGTGGAAGGGGCAGGGGGCCGAGGTGCTGCTGGCCGACACCTTCATCGACACCCAGTTCATCCCCTGGCTGGAATACCGCCACAGCGAGCTGAAGTTCCAGCGGGTCGACAGCGAACTCGACGACTCGCTGCAGGAGCAGGAGAGCGAGCTGGCCGACGCCGACGGCAAGGACAGCTCCGAGAAGCTGCGGGATCTGTTCAAGGGCGCCCTGGCCGACGACAAGGTGACGATCCAGGTGCAGGCCCTCAAGGGCGACAACGCCCCCGCCGCCCTGATCCTGCTGCCCGAGCAGATGCGCCGCCTCAACGACATGGGTGCCCTGATGGAGCAGCGCCTGCCCGGCCTGCCCGACCACCACGTGCTGCTGGTGAACCGCAAGCACCCGCTGGTGGAGGGGCTGCTCAAGCTCTCGGCCGGATCGGTGATCACCGGTGCCGGCGCCAGCTCCCCCAGCCAGCAGCTGGCCGACGACCTCAGCCGCCACCTCTACGAGACGGCGCGGCTGGCCGTGGGCGGCCTGGAACCCAACCAGCTGGCCGGGTTCCAGCAGCGCAGTTGCGATCTGATGGGCAAGCTGATGGAGCGCGGCCTCTGATCGCTTGCCGGCTGGCCCTCAGCCCCCACCAATCGGCTTCGGCGGTCGGCGCCTGCGGGCGCTGACCGCTTCGCTGTGCGCGCTCGCCCTGGTGCTCTGGGGGGTTGTCGGGCTGGCACGGCCCCGGCCCGTGGAGGTTTCGGTGCTGATGCCGGCGCCCTTCGCCGATGCCACCGCGCCGCTGGTGGCGGCCTTCAACCGCGGGCACCGCGATCTGCAGATCGCCGTGACCCGCGGCCCGCTCGACACCGAGGCCCTCTCCGACCTGGCCATCAGCAGCCTGCTGCTGGGGGACACCCCCTACGACCTGCTGCTGATGGACGTCACCTGGACGCCCAAGTACGCCGCCGCCGGCTGGCTGGAGCCGCTGGAGCGGCTGCTGGGCGAGGACGCCATGGAGGGCATGGCCGCCGGCGCCCAGCTGGGCAATGCCTTCGGCGGCCACCTCTGGCGCCTGCCGCTGCTGGCGGACATGGGCCTGTTCTACTGGCGCACCGATCTGATGGACGCCCCGCCCCGCAGCCTGCAGGAGCTGGCGGCCACCGCCGCCGACCTGAAGGCCAAGGGCAAGGTGAGCTGGGGCTATGTGTGGCAGGGACGCCAGTACGAGGGCCTGAGCTGCGTGTTCCTGGAGGTGCTGCGGGCCTTCGGCGGCGCGTGGCTGCAGGCGAGCCCAGGCGGCCGAGACCAGGCCGCCCTCGACAGCCCGGCCGCCATCGCCGCCGCCCGCTGGCTGGGGGATCTGGTGCGCCAGGGCGTCACGCCGGCGGCGGTGGCCAACGTGTCGGAGTCGGAGTCGCTGCAGATCTTCGGCGCCGGTGAGGCCGCGTTCATGCGCAACTGGCCCTATGCCTGGGCCGAGCTGCAGAAGCCCGGCAGTGCCGTGGCCGGCCGGGTGGGGGTGGTGAGCCTGGGCGACGGCACCCAGGGCAGCTGGGGCTTCTCGATGCTGCGGGGCAGCGCCCATCCGCAGCAGGCGGCGGCCGTGATGCGCTGGTTCACCAGCGAGCCCACCAGCCGGGATCTGGCCGAACGCTTCGGCTACACCCCCGTGTGGCAGTCGCTGCTCGACGATCCCCAGCTGCAGCAGCGGCTGCCGCTGCTGCCGGTGTTGCGCCAGGCCCTGGAACGCACGGCCCTGCGGCCGCTCACACCGGTCTACGCCCAGCTGAGCGATGTGCTGCAGCGCCAGCTCTCGGGGCTGATCACCGGCTCCGGCACGGCGGAGACGGCCATGGCCGAAGCCCAGCGCCAGAGCACGCTGATCCTTCAGTCGGCGGGGCCAGCGGCATGAGGCGGCCATGACCCTGCTGCTGCTCCCGGCCCTGGCCCTGGTGCTCGGCGTGTTCCTCTGGCCGCTGCTGCGCTACGGCTGGCTGAGCCTGCAGGCCAGCTCGGTGCTCACCGGCCTGGTGCCGGTGCCCAACGGCGGCGCCAACTGGCAGCGGCTGCTGGCCGATGGGCGCTTCTGGCAGGACGCCGCCCAGACCCTGCGCTTCGCCGGCCTGTCGCTGGCGCTGGAGCTCCTGCTCGGACTCGTCCTGGCGATGCTGATGCACCGGCCCCTGCCGCGCCGGGGCCTGGTGCGGGCGGCGGTGCTGCTGCCCTGGGCCCTGCCCACCACCGTGATGGCCCTGGGCTGGCGCTGGATCCTCAACGATCCCTTCGGGCCCCTGAACCGCCTGATTCAAGGGCTGGGCGGCAGCTCCTACGGCTTCCTCTCCACCCCCGCCACCACCTGGCTGTTCACGGTGCTGGCGGACGTGTGGAAGACCACGCCCTTCGTGGCCCTGCTGCTGCTGGCGGGCCTGCAGGCGATCCCGCCCGAGCTGGAGGAGGCCCTGGTGCTGGAGGGGGCCGGCCCCTGGCAGCGACTGCGCCGGCTCACCCTGCCCCTGCTGGCGCCCTACCTGCTGTTGGCCGCCCTGTTCCGCCTGGCCCAGGCCCTGGGGGTGTTCGACCTGATCCAGGTGCTCACGGGGGGTGGGCCCGCCAGCAGCACCGAGAGCCTGGCGCTCTACGCCTACCTGAACGCGATGCGCTTCCTCGATTTCGGCTACGCGGCCACCGTGATGCTCGGCATGTTCGCGCTGGTGCTCGGCCTCAGCGCCCTGGTGCTGCTGAGCCAGGCCCTGCGCCGCCGCCTGGCGGAAGCGGCTGAGGTAACACCCCAGCTGACGCCATGACCTCCACCACCCGAGGCCCCATGCCCATCGCCCTGCCGCTGCTGGCGGCCCTCACCTGGAGCCTGCTGCCCCTGCTCTGGCAGCTGCTCACCTCGCTGCGCACGCCGGAGGCGCTGGTGCTGCAGGGGCCGGCGGCCTGGCTACAGGGCTGGACCCTCGCCAACTACCGCCAGGTGCTGCAGGGGAATCCCCCCTTCTGGCGCTATCTGTTCAACAGCTCCCTGGTGGGGGCGGCCAGCACGGGGCTGACGCTGCTGCTGGCCATCCCGGCCGCCTACGGGCTGCAGCGGCAGCGGCCGGCCCTGCGCGGTGGCATCAGCCTGCTGCTGCTGGCGGCGGCGATGTTCCCCTACGTGCTGCTGTTTCTGGCCCTGCTGGAGCTGGCGCGGGCCCTGGGCTGGGGCAACCAGCTGCTGGCGCTGGCCCTGCCCTATGCAGGCCTGTCGCTGCCGCTGGCGGTGCTGCTGCTGCGGGCGGCCTTCGCCGATCTGCCGACCGAACTGGAGGATGCCGCCCGACTGGAGGGCCTCAACCTCTGGCAGCGCCTGCACCGGGTGCTTCTGCCCCTGCTGGCGCCGGCCATCGCCAGCACGGCAATCCTGGTGTTCCTGTTCAGCTGGAACGAGTACCCGATCGCCCTCACCTGGATCAGCCGCAATGACCTGCTCACCCTGCCGGTGGCGATGGCCCGCATCGCCGGCTCCTCGGTGTATGCGGTGCCCTACGGCGCGTTTGCGGCGGCCACGGTGCTCGGCGGCCTGCCGCTGCTGGCCCTGGTGCTCGTGTTCCAGCGCCAGATCGTGAGCGGCCTCACCCAGGGGGCGGTGAAGGGATGACCACAGCCGGACTGCACTGCGAACACCTGAGCCGCCGCGTCGGCGATCGCCTGCTGTTGGAGGGCCTCAGCCTGTCGGTGGCGCCGGGCGAAAGCCTGGCGCTGCTGGGGCCAAGCGGCTGCGGCAAGACCACCACCCTGCGGCTGCTGGCCGGGCTCGATCCGGTGAGCGGCGGCCGCATCCGGCTGGACGGCGAGGACGTGACCCACCGCCCGGCGGGTGAACGCCAGGTGGCGATGGTGTTCCAGAGCTACGCGCTCTATCCGCACCTGAGCGTGTGGGCCAACCTGGAGCTGGGCCTGGAGGTGCGGCGCGTACCGGCGCCGGAACGGCGGCAGCGGATCGCCGAGGTGCTGGCCCTGTTGCAACTGGAGGGCCTGGAGCGGCGCCGGCCGGCCCAGCTCTCGGGCGGCCAGCGCCAGCGGGTGGCCCTGGCGCGGGCTCTGCTGCGGCAGCCGCGGCTGATGCTGCTGGATGAGCCGATGAGCAATCTCGATGCCCAGCTGCGCGATCAGCTGCGGCCGGAGCTGCGGGCCCTGCTGCACCGGGCCGGCCACCCCGTGATCCATGTGACCCACGACCAGCAGGAGGCCATGGGCCTGGCCGATCGCATCGCCGTGCTCGAGGGTGGCGTGCTGCAGCAGGTGGGCACCCCCCAGGAGCTGTATCAGCGCCCCGCCAACCTGTTCGTGGCCCGCTTCCTCGGCCGCCCCGGCATCAACCTGCTGGCCAGCGAAGGCGGCGTGCAGTTGGCCATCCGCCCGGAACAGCTGCGCCTGGTGGAGAGCAACGGGCTGCCGGCACGGTTGCTGCGGCGCGAGTGGCAGGGGAGCCAGCAGCTGCTCTGGCTGGACACCAGCCGCGGCGAACTGCTGCTGCTGGCGGAGGCGGGCCTCACACCCGGCGACGCGCTGCAGGTGAGCTGGCGCCCGGAGGACGAACTGCGCTTCGCGGCCGCCAGCGGCCAGCGACTGGACTGACGCTGGCCGTGGTGGTGGGGCCACCGCCGCTGGCTCCCTCCCAAAAATACCGAGTCTTTGCGATGCGCTCGGGAGCCCGCCACTGGTGAACTGGTGGAACATCGGGCAACCCTCCGTCATGACCACCTGGACCTTCGGGACTGCAGGGAGCGGCCTTAACTTTGTCGTCACCATTGACGACAGCGGCGCCGCATCGGTCCACATGATCGAGGGCTCGATGGATCTCAATGCCCTCTGGTTCTCCGATGGCGACAGCCTCAAGGAGGGTGACACCAGCCTCACCAACAACCTCTCGTCCCTGAAGATGACAGGTGCCGGCTCCGTAGATGCGGACGGCAACACGATCACCTGGGATGAGATGACCAGGCTCAGCACGGTGGGGCTGGGCTCAGCGGGTACGACTAAAATCACATTCCTCACGGCAGGCGAAACCCAGAGCATCACCCTCGATGCCGGCTCCCTGGCCTTCCTCGAGTCACAGGAGTCCCTGGCCGACATCACCCTGGGCATCCGTGCCACCTCCGTGAACGGCACTGGTGGCATCAAGCTCAACGCCGAAGCCGATCCGTTTGTGGACACCACGGCGCCAACCTTCAGCCAGGGCGGGATCTACAGCTTCAACTACAAGGAGACCGTAGACGCCAACGCCGTCGTCGCTGAGATCACGACCGCGACAGACAATGTTGGCGTCACCCAATACCGATTTGTCAGCGCAGACGGTCAGACGGTCATCGGGTCCACAACGGAGGACGGCTTTTTCAGTATCAATAATTCTGGCAAGGTCAGCATTACGGATGCCGGCTGGGATGATGTGGTCGCACAATATGGAAGCGGCGAGGGAGATCAACACACCTATTACGTACAGGCCGGTGATGCGAAGGACAACTGGTCGAGTGCTCAGCAGATCACGCTGAATGAGCTGGACGACAAGCCACCGGTCTTCAATCAGGGCGTCGGTATCGACTACAGCTTCAACTACAACGAGAACAACGTTGCCAATGACGTTGTTGCCGAGATTACGTCAACACTGGTGGGAGACAACTCCGGCGTCGTCACGCAATTCCGTTTTGTCAGCACCGACGGCCAGACGATCTACGGCGCTAGAACGTCCGATGGCTATTTCAGCATCGATAGCACTGGCAAGATCAGCATCAAGTATGCAGGCGCCGCCGCCGCAGTGAACGACATCCAGACCCAGACCTCTCACACTTACCTCCTGCAAGCCGGTGACGCGCAGGGCAACTGGTCGTCTTCGCAAACGATCACGCTGAATGCAGTGGACAGCACGGCACCCGCCTTCAGTCAGGATGCCGACTACAGCTTCAGCTACAGGGAGAACCAGAGAGTCGATGGACTTGTCGCCGACATCAGCAGCACGGTGTCAGACAAGGTTGGTGTCACCCAATACCGCTTTGTCAGCTTCGATGGTGAAGTGATCCACGGTGATATATCGGAGGATGGCTATTTCAGCATCGACAGCTCCGGCAAGATCACCATGACGGCCGCTGGTGTGGGATCAGCCGTGAACGACTTTGAAACCCTGACGGATCCATCCACCGACGGGCTGGCGGATTTCAGCTTTGCGCTACCCAACTTCTTTCAACCCATCTTCTTCGAACCCCTGCCACTAGAACCCACCTACTACGTCCAGGCCGGCGACACGCAAGGCAACTGGTCCAGCGTCCAGGAGATCGCGCTGAGCGAGCTTGACCTCTTCATCTCGGTCGATGGCAAGGGCGATGCCACCAATCCCGGTCGTGCCTGGTACGACGACAACCAGGATGGCGTTCTTGACGAAGGTGAAACCAGCATCAGCAAGACAGTTGTAGACGAGAATTACCAGAAGCAGAACAGCATCTTCAACGGAACAACTTCATACACTCTTGACGGAGTTGATTTTGCCACCGACGACATCCGCATCAAGGCCTGGCAACTGGATGGTGGCTGCCTGGATCTCCACGGTTTCACCTCGGATGACCGCATCGAGCTCGACTTGGCAAACATGGTTGACGCCTATGGTCAAAAAACTGGCAACCAAGCCGTTCGAAATGTCGTAGGAACAGTTGCCTCGGACTCCCAAGGCCTAATAAAGACCTTGCTTGTTGAAAATCTGAAAGCACCTACTGCTAGCCGTCCTGCAGGTACAGGTTCTGTCTATATGGTGGCAGACTGGGGCCAACCGACTTCTGGCCGAGCCATAGGCGCAATCAACGTCTTTAACAATGAACAGAATGCTGTCTGCGTGTTCGGCTACAATACATCAGATGTAAGCACGGTCGTCAGCCAAGACCAAATCATCGTCAGTTGGCCTGAGTTCACCTGATCCGGTGATCATCCCGACCGAGTCCGTCAGCACACAACCATCAGTCGTGCCGCTCGATCCAATCGGGCGAGCACGATTGGCAGCTTCATTGATCCAAAGCGGCCAGCCACGCCAGGCCCTGCCCCATCTCCAGTACGACTGGCCTGCCGCACCGGCGGATGCGGCGAGCCTGGCCGGTGCCGCACTGTTGGCCCTTGGCCAACTCAAGCTCGCCCTGCCGGCCCTGCAGGCCGCCGTGGCGGGCAACAGCAGCGATCCAGGTTCCGATCACCTCAACCTCGGCCGTGCCCTCACCCTCAGCGGCCGCGCCGAAGAGGCGCTCGCACCCTTGCGCGCCGCCTTGGAACTGGTGCGCCACGATCACGCGCTCGGCCTGCGCTCCCTGGCGGAGGCCCTGCTCGAACTGGGCCAGGGCCAGGCCGCGCTCGATCTGCTGCCCGAAACCAGTGCGGATCCGCAGATCCTGATTGCCCGGGCCGTCACCCTGGCCAGCGTCGGCCGCCACGATGCCGCAGCCCAGCTGCTGCAGGAGGCTGGAACCCGGGTGAGCCCCGCCACGCCGCTGCTGCTGGCGGCGGCCGATCTGGCCCAGCTCAGGGGGCGGCTGGCGGAAGCCGATCGGCTGTTGCGCCAGGCGATCGACAGCGATCCCACCAATGTGGCCCTCTGGGCCCGCCTGGCCCAACTGGGCCAACTGGGCCAACGCGGCATCCCATCCGCTGGCGCGCGCCAGGCCGCTGATCGTGCCCTTGCGCTGTCGGCCGAGGCCGAACCACCGCTGCGGGCCCTGGCCCTCACCGCCCATGCCCACGTGCTGGCGGAGAGTGGCGACACGGCCGCCGCCGAGCAGGCCTGGCTCGAGGCGTTGGCCCTCGCCCCCAGCCTGGTGCCCGCCCTGTCTGGCTTGGGGCATCTGCTGCTGCAGCAGGGGCGCCTGCCGGAGGCACTCGAGCAGTTCCGCCTGCTGCGCAGCACCGCACCGCTGCAGGGGTGGAGTCAGCTGATCCACGCCCGCGAACTGCCGGATGATCCCGCCGTGCTCGAGCAGATGGAGCGCGCCGCGCGGCAACCCAGCCTGGAGGGCCGGGTTCGCACCGGCGTGCTCTTCACCCTCGCCGCCGCCTGGGATCGTCAGAAGCAGCCGCAACGGGCCTTCGCCCTGGCCCGCGAAGCCAATGAGGCCTCCAAGGCGCTGCTCGTTTACGACCCTGCCGCCCATCGCCGCAGCGTTGACGCCGCGATTGCCCGCTTCTCCCAGGCTTTCCTGGATGCCCGCCGCGATTGGGGGCACCCCTCCCGCCTGCCGGTGTTCGTGCTCGGCATGCCGCGATCCGGCACCACGCTGGTGGAGCAGATTCTCGCCGGCCACAGCCAGGTGCACGGCGCCGGTGAACTCTCCCAGATCGGCGAGCTGATCCAGCGCCTGCTCGCCTGGGAGCTGCACCTCGGCAGCGTTTGCGGCTATCCCGACTGCGTCAGCGATCTCACCGCAACGGACCTGAAGCGGCACGCCGCCAGGTTGCTCAGCGGCCTGGAAGCCCTCGCCCCCAGGGGCAGCGCCCGCGTGATCGACAAGCTGCCCCACAACTTCCAGCACATCGGCCTGATCAAGCTGCTCTTCCCCAACGCCGCGATCGTGCACCTGCGCCGCGACGCGCGCGACATCGCCATCTCCAACTACATCACCGACTACGCCGCCAAGTTCGGCGGCATGGGCTTCGCCTACGACCTGCGCTGGATCGGTGAACAACTGCGCGATCACGACAGGCTGATGGCCCACTGGCACCGGCTCTTCCCCGGTCAGATCCTCGAGGTGCCCTACGAGGATCTGGTGGACGACACCGAGGCCTGGGCTCGGCGCCTGCTCGCGCACCTCGACCTGGACTGGGAGCCCCAGGTGCTGGACTTTCAGCAGCTGGAGCGCTCCGTCCGCACCGCCAGCGTCTGGCAGGTGCGCCAGCCGGTGTACACCAGCTCGAAGGCCCGCTGGCGTCGCTACGCCGGCCAGCTCGATGACCTGGACGCCACCCTGGCGGCACCACTGCCCGCTGATCCCCCCCCACTGCCGCTGCCAGACGCGGAGCCTGGCCTGTTTGGCGCCGGCATGGCAGCCCTTCAGGCAGGCCAGGCCGAATTGGCCCGCTATCGGTTTGCGCAGCTGCTGACGCATCAGCCGCAGCACGCCGCCGCCCACCACTTCCATGGCGCGGCCCTGGCCCTGTTGGGAGATCTACCGGCGGCCAAAGAGGCGATGCGTCGATCGGTGCAGCTCCACCCCTATCAACCCAGCTGGCTGGCCAACCTGGCCGCGATTGAACAGACCCTCGGCGATCGACAAGCCGCAGACGCGTGGCGCGCCCAGCGGCAGCAGCTGCTCGAGAGTCGCTTGGAGGCGAGCGCCCGATGACCCTGAGCTGGCTGAATGGGCACCGCGCCACCCTGGCCCGCAGCGGCGTGCTGCGCCAGGCCCTGCGAGTGGAGCTGATCGAACAGTCGTTAGCCGACGACCAGATCCCCCTTCCGGATGAGCAGCAACAACAGGCCCTGCTCCGTGACTTCTGGCAGCGCCAGACGTTGCCCCCGGAGAAACAGGCCAGCTGGTTGCGCCAGCGCCATCTCAGCGAAGCGGAGCTCATCGCCATGCTCAGCCGTCCGCAGCGCTGGAGGCAGTGGTGCAGCCAGCGCTGGGCCCACAGCCAGGAAGCGCTGTTTCTCAAGCACAAGAACCAGCTCGATCAGGCCAGCATCGCCTTGCTCCGCCTGGAGGATGAGGGCCTGGCCCGCGAGCTCTACCTGCAGCTCCAGGAGGGCGAGGCCACTGTGCAGGAGCTCGCCGAGCGCTACTGCCGTGATCAACCCCAGCGCCAGGCGGGCCAGTGGGGCCATCGACCGCTGATCGAGCTGCCCCCGGCCCTTGCCGACATGGTGAGGAGTTCCCCGCCAGGCAAGCTGCGGGAACCCGTGCAGCTGGCAGCGGGGGACTGGGTGATTCTGCGCGTGGAACGTTTCGAGGCCGCCAGCCTCAACGATCCCGTGGTGCCACCACGGCTGTATCAACTGGAAGGGGACGCCCAGCTCGAGGCCTGGATGGAGGCCTGGCTGAACCAGAGCGGCAACTAAGCACAAGTCGGCACGATGTCGGCTGGCGACTCAGGCCATCGCCTAGAATGCAAAAACTGCACTTCCTTGTTAGCGGGTACGAGCGCTCGATGTCAGCAGCCCACGCATGACTGCTTCTGGCGCAACGATCAGGTGCCTCATCGTGGAAGATCAGACGATCCTGCGCCAGCTGCTGGTTGGCCTGTTGGAACAGTGGCAGGAACAGATCGTCGTGGCCAGCGCGCCGTCGGTGGCGGAAGGGATCGCGGCCTGCTCGTCGTTCCAGCCCGACCTGCTGATTCTGGATATGGCCCTGCCGGATGGCGACGGATTTGACGTGGCCTTCGCCCTGCAACAGCTCAATCCGTCGGCCCAGGTGTTCGTGCTCTCGTCCTTTGCAAGCACCGTGGTTCGGCCAGCAGAGCTGAAGGAGATGGTCACCGCCATCCTGGATAAGAACCAAGGTATCGAGACCCTGCTCGACGAAGTGCGGAACCTGCTGCCGACCCTCACACCGGCCGTTTCCGATCTGGAAGCAGTCCTGGCGCAACTCACCAAGCGCGAGCTGGAGGTGTTGCTTCTCCTGGGGGAGGCAAAGACCAGCAAGATGATTGCCAGCATCCTCAATATCTCGCTGAGAACGGTGGAAACGCACCGGCGGAACCTCTGCAGCAAGCTCAATCTCAGCGGTGCTGCCCTGATCCGGCTGGCTGCACTGGCCGGCGAGCGGCGGAGTTACAGTCTCGAGCCTGTAAGTTCTTGTGTCAGCTGACAACCGACAGGCCTCAACCCGTCGGCACCCATCCGGTCGCCCGCTGACGTCTTCTAATTCGATCTGGATCCGCCTTCTGCTGCTGTTGAGCATCGGCAGCGTGTTCTATTGGGCCTGGCGGATCCGCAACACGATCGATATCCTTGTCCTGGGGCAACCCCAGTCCGTTGGCCGTTTGCAGGCCGAGAAGGAAGTTCCCTTCTTTCACACCCTGGCAGCGCGCACAGGCTTGCCCCTGAGCATCGCTTACATCCCAGCCAATGCCTTCGGCCTGAAGGACAACTATCAACTGGAAGCCCTCCGCGTTAACCGGATTGGACTGGCTTCCCTACGGTTCATGCAGAACACGGCCGCCGCCCCAGCCCTGGAGGGGATCGATCTGCCCGGCATGGTGTCCACGGCTGCAACGGCGCGCCAGGTCACCGATGCCTACAGCCCCTGGCTCGATCATGAGCTGCATCGCCTGTATGGAATCAAGCTGCTGGGGATCTGGAGTTTTGGCCCCCAGGTGCTGTTCTGTAGAAGCAGCATCGCGAGCCTGAAAGACATCAAGGGCCGTCCAGTTCGCGTGGCCAGCAGCTCACTGGCCCAGATCATCAGAGGCCTTGGTGGTGTCCCCGCAGTGATACCTTTCGACGACACAGAAACGGCTCTTCGAGCTCAGATTGTCGATTGCGCAGTCACCAGCGCTGCATCTGCGATGGCCGCAGGCTGGACAGACCACACCAACTACTATCTGCCACTGCCGATGCATTACGGCCTGAATGGCTACACGATTGGCAGTCAGGTATGGTCGAAGCTGTCCAGCGACCAACAACAGCAACTGGCCAGGAGCTTCGCTGCGTTCAACGCGGAGCTGTGGCGGTTCTCGGAAGAGCTGCGGCAGGAATCGGAGCGTTGCCTGAGCACTGGCCGCTGCAGTGGCTCCACCCATCGGCGACTGATCCGCGTTGAACCAACCAGAGACGATGTCAAACTCTTGCATCAGATTTCACGCCATGCTGTGATTCCGGCGTGGCTGGCACGCTGTGAGGCCAAACACCCCGGCTGCCGCCGCGCCTGGACTACAACGGTCGCGCCGATCCTGACCACGGCAGACATCGGCAAGACGGAATGAGACTGCCACGCCGTTACTTTCCAACAGCACCGACAGACAGTTCGGATTTGAGTGTCAACTTGCAGAGCATTGGCCTGCTTTCGGCACTGATCTTTTTGTTCAGCACTCTTTTCGAGTTTCTGGTCCTCACCAATGTTTATCCTCAACAGCATGATCTGCTGCTGCTGCTGCTGACCCTCTCGATCTGGGCCCTGCTGGAAGCCGTTCTGATCAGACCTGCTCGCAATTTCAGGGCGCTGCAAACCATGAAGGGCATTCTTGCTGCCCAGCTTGGCTTCATCCTGATCCGATCCTTGGTTCACAGCGCAGCCCATGTCAGCACCGAACAGAACCTGCCACTCTCAACTCCTCAGGGCGATTGGCTGGCCTCCACGCTCTTCATCCTGATTGAACTGCTTGTCTTCCTGGCAACGAGCCGGTGCCTCGTCATGATCTATGGCCATGCCGAGCGCCTGAAAACAAGACTGCTGACCAAGCAGATGCAACTGCTGGAGAAGGCTAGGCACGATCTGATGGCCAGCGAAAGCCGCTACCGCAACATCTTCAACCAGCAGCTTGTTGGCACGGCCATCCTCTGCAAAGACAGGCGCTTCCTGGCCATGAACGAGCGCTGCGCCAAGATTCTGGGTTACACAGACGAGGACATCCTTGGCAGGCCCTGGCAGCAGATCATCCGTCCCGTTGATGAGCCGCCCCATGCCGAAAACTTCGAGCGCCTGCTTGGCTCGAAACCCGATGGATTCGAGATTGAATCGCGATTGGCCCGAAGGGATGGATCCGTGATTTCAGTGATGCTTTCCGGCAGGCCCAGCACTGCCAACCACCAAGATTCCAGCCAGTTCTATCTCAATATCATTGATATCACGCAGCGCAAACAGATTGAATCGGAGCTTGCTGCTGCACTGGTGCGCGAAAAGGAGTTACTCAAGCACCAACGCGATGAACTGGAAACAAAGCTACGCACCAGCCTGACGGCGGCTGCGTTGGTTCACGAAATCCAGCAACCGCTCAGCTCAATTCTGCTCAACTGCCGATTGGCCGACGACGGCCTGCGGACGGCGCCACCCAGTTCCATCCCGGCACAGTTGCGCACCCAGCTGCTCAGCCTGAAGGATGAAGGCGAGCGGGTGTCCCAGAGCATGGAGCGCGTGCGAATGCTCCTTCGCAATGTGGAATCCAATCACACCCTGATCGACTTCTGCCTCAACATCGACAGTGCCCTTGTCTTCCTCAAGAACGACCTGCTGGCCCATCAGATCCGCTGCCACTGCATCGGCACGGAGAAGCCCTGCCTGATCACGGCCGATGGCGCTCAGTTGCAGATTGCCGTCGTCAACCTGATCCGCAACGCCATCCAGGCGATGGCGGCACAAGCACCGTCGAGCCGCCAGATTCAGATCGAGCTGATGGATCACGGCCCACGCGTGCAGCTCCGCATCAGCGACAGTGGCCCCGGCTTTCCAGCGGACTACAGCCGTTCGACGCCCTACGAGCTGCTGCGCACCACCAAACCCGATGGCCTGGGCATCGGACTGTTTGTGGTGGAGACGGCCGTGACCAACCATCAGGGCCAGGTGCATCTGGGCCGCAGCGCCAGCCTCGGCGGTGCCGACGTGCTGCTGGACCTGCCCAGGGGCGCGGCGATGGACCCGACGGGCCGTTCCGGCCAAACGGCAGTGTCTGCCTAGGATCACCACGAGTGGTCGTGCCTGGTTGCGTGGGTCCGTTTGGTACCATGGCCGACGGGTGTCAAGCCCTGTCATCGTTTCGGAAATCGGTCATGTCCCGGGTCTGCCAACTCACCGGCAAGCGCGCCAACAACGGCATGGCCGTCAGCCACTCCCACGTGCGCACCAAGAAGCTGCAGCAGGTGAACCTGCAGGAGCGCCGTCTGTGGTGGGCCGAGGGCAACCGCTTCATCAAGCTGCGCGTCTCCACCCGCGCCCTCAAGACCATCCAGAAGAAGGGTCTGGGTGCCTATGCCAAGGAGCTGGGCATCAACCTGGCCAAGATCTGAGCCCGGCGGCTGTTCAGCCCCAAAGCCTCTCAGACCTTCCCCATGCAGCGCCGCCAATTCCTCGGCGGCCTCACCCTGGCATCCCTGGGCCTGCTGGCGTACGCGCCGCAGGCCCTTGCCCTTGGTGGGGTCCTTCCCGATCTCGACCAGCCGGCCCCGGCCTTCGACCTCGACGGGGTCGTGCCCCAGAGCGGTGGCGTGCGTGAGGCCCGCCTCGCCCTGGGCGATTTCGCCGGCCAGTGGCTGGTGCTCTATTTCTATCCGCGCGATTTCACCGGCGGCTGCACCCTCGAAGCCCGCGGTTTCCAGAAGGATCTGGAGAGCTTCCGGAGCCGCGGTGCCGCCGTGGTGGGCATCAGCGCCGACGACCCGGACTCCCACGCCTCCTTCTGCGGCAGTGAGGACCTCGCCTTCCCCCTGCTCTCGGATCCCGCTGGCGCGGTGAGCCAGCGCTACGGCTCCTGGATCGCCCCCTTCTCCCAGCGCCACACCTTCCTGATCGACCCCGACGGCGTGCTGCGGGCCCGCTGGGTGGCGGTGCGGCCCACGGGCCACAGCCAGGAGGTGCTCAGCGAGCTGGAGCGGCTTCAGGCGAGCCGGGCGTCGCTGGGCTGAACGGGGGGCGCCACGGACGGCGCCGGGCGGAAGCGCATCCACCAGCCGCTCGCCGGACCCTCCACCTGCCAGCGCGGCAGCCAGTGGCGCCAGCTGTAGGCCACGGCCCGGCCGCCGCTGCCCACCTGCACGTAGCCGCCGTTGGGGTTGTCGAGTTCGCCGTAGGGATCGTTGAACACGCCGAAACCAGGCCTGTAGCCCACCGCCAGGATCCAGTGGCCGCCGCCCCGCGGCGCCGAGGAGGGGCCGTGGTGCAGGAAGCCGGTCGCCGCCGGAAAGCCCTGGTCCAGGTCCTCCAGCAGCTGGTCCTGGGTGCCATCGGTGCGGAAGCTGCCGGTCACGCCGTAGTCGGCGCAGGCGGCGATCTGCGCCTCGGGGGAGGTGGTGTCGCCGTAGCGCTGCACGGTGCGCAGGTAGGTGTCGTCGGCGTTGGGACCGCGCAGCGCCTGGGGCCGCAGGTATTTCACCGCCATGGCGCAGGTGGAGGAGAAGCACATGCGCAGGGCCTGGCCCGGCAGCTGACTGTCGGTCTGCACGTAGTACTGCCGCACCGGCAGCACCAGGCTCTGGGTGGAGAGGGTCATGGGGGGCCCAGGTTCCCCACCTGATAGCACCGTGCACGGCGGCAGAACAGGGGCATCCCACGATCCCCGGACCGATGGCGACGGCGTGAGGGCACCTGGAGCCGCCATCCGGCGGCCTGGCTCAGTCCCAGCCGGCCAGCACCACCTTGCCCACGCTGGTGTGGCTCTCCATCAGGGCGTGGGCACGGCGCAGGTTGTCGGCACTGATCAGCCCGAGCTGCAGGCGGGCGGTGCTGCGGATCTGGCCGGCGTCCACCAGGGCGGCCACCCGCGCCAGCAGGGCACCCTGCTCGGCCATGTCCGGGGTGTGGAACAGGGAGCGGGTGAACATCAGCTCCCAGTGCAGCGACAGGCTCTTCTTCTTCAACGCCAGCACGTTGAGGGCCTCGGGGGCCGGGTCGTCGATCAGGGCCAGGGCGCCCTGGGGGGCCAGCACCTCCACCAGCTGGGGAAAGTGCTGGTCGGTGTGGGTGAGGCTGATCACCCGCTGCACCGCGGGCAGGCCCAGGGCCTCGAGCTGGGGGGCCAGGGGCTGGTGATGGTCGATCACGTGCTGGCAGCCGAGCTGCCGCAGCCAGGCCTGACCCTCCGGCCGCGAGGCCGTGCCCACCAGGGTGAGGCCGGTGAGGCGCCGGGCCAGCTGCACCAGGATCGAGCCCACGCCGCCGGCGGCCCCCACCACCAGCAGGGCCTCACCCTGGTGCGCCTCGGGCCCCTGAATGAGACGCAGCCGATCGAACAGCAGTTCCCAGGCCGTGATCGCCGTGAGCGGCAGGGCCGCCGCCTCGGCGGCCGACAGCGATTCCGGCCGCCGCGCCACCAACCGCTCATCCACCAGCTGCAGCTCGGCGTTGCAGCCCGGCCGGTCCAGGGCCCCCGCGTACCAGACGCGGTCGCCCACCTGGAACCCCTGCACCGCCGGGCCCACGGCCTCCACCGTGCCGGCCCCATCCCAGCCCAGCACCTTCCACTCCCCTGGCGCGGGCGTGTCGCGGCGCCTCACCTTGGTGTCGACCGGGTTCACCGCAAGCGCCTCCACCCGCACCAGCAGATCGCGGGGTCCCGGCACGGGGTCGGGCAGCTCGATGGCGAGCAGGCAGAGGGGATCCTCCACGGACCGCGACTGCTGGTAGCCGATGGCACGCATGGTCAGGCTGTGAGACGGGTGAGCAGATCGCGGTGCACCGCCGTGGCGGCCCGCTGGGCGGCCATGGCGCTGGGCGCGAGGGGCCGATCGAGGCTGGCGGTCCAGCTGGCCGCCAGCTCCTCGGCACTGGGCGGGGGATCGGCCAGGTCGCGCCAGGGGGCCTCGATTGCCGCGGCGGCGGCGCGCACCTTGGGGTCGTAGCTCAGGGCCGCCACCGGCGCCCCCGCCAGGGCCGCCAGGATCAGGGCGTGCAGGCGCATGGCCACCACCAGGCCGGCGGCCTGGAACACAGCCATGGCCTCGCTGGGCTCGTGGGCCTCCACCTGGCGGCTGTGGCGGGCCAGCGCCTCACCCACCAGGCGCTCCGCCAGCAGGCGGGCGTAGAGGCCGGTGTCCTGCTCGCGATGGAACGGCAGCCAGATCACCTCCCGCTGCTGCCGCACCGCCAGCAGCTCCAGGGCCTGCAGGTAGGGCCGCCAGGCCGCGCCGCTGAGCAGGGGCGTGGGCCGCCAGCAGACCACGATCGGCCCGCCGGCCCCCCGCCACGGCTGCGGCTCCAGCGACCAGACCGGATCGCTCCCCACCGGCGCCCGCCGCCCCAGCCGCTGGGCCAGCTGGGCCGACTCGGGATCCCGCCAGGTGATGCCCTGGGCCAAAGGCAGCAGGGCCCGAACGAGGGCACGGCTGCGGCGGCGCTTCAGGGGACCCAGCCCCTGGCCCCACAGCAGCACCGGCTTGCCACGCAGGCGGGCCGAGGCGATCAGGGCCGCGTAATAGAGGAGGCTGCGGAAGCTGGTGGAGTCCTGCAGCAAACTGCCGCCGCCGAACACCAGGGCCCCGCAGCCGGCCAGGGCCGCCAGCACGGCCCGGGGGCTGCGGCGATCCACCGTGGCCACGCCGAAGCGCTCGCGCACCTCCGCCTGGTCGTGGGCAGTCACCAGGGGCGTGAGCTGGGGCGGCAGCTGGCGCAGCAGGGCCGTGAGCAGGGCGTCATCGCCCAGGTTGTGCTCGCCGTAGTAGCCGCAGAGCAGTACGGGTCGAGGCCCATCATCCCGGAGGTCCCCAACCCCTGCCAAAGCGTCGCTGCCGCACCGGGCGAGCCTACGGCTGCTGCGGAGCGGCGCAGGGCAGGGGGTGACGTGTGGCCGGATCCTCCACCCAGGGCAGGTAGGCGGTGCCGCGCACCGGACGGGTCAGCGGCCGGGCGGGCGGAACGCTGGGGTTGCTGGGATAGCGGCGGCCATCGAAGGGCAGCAGGGCGTAGAAGCCGTGGGCCGCATCCAGCCGCACGCGGCTGATCAGGTCGCTCCAGCCGTGGTGGCGACCCTCGCCCACGATCAGCGGATCCCGGAACAGGGTCATCCGGCTCACCAGCTCCAGATCCCCCTGGCGTTCGCGGAAGATCAGCAGCGGACAGCCGCCGGTGCCGCAGTCCAGCGGGCCCAGCAGCGTCGCCACGACCTCCAGGCGGCCATCGCCGTTGAGGTCGACGCGGTTGTAGGCGTAGCGGGTCTCCTGCCCGGGCAGACGGGCCGCCAGGCAGGCCCGCTCGATCAGGCGGCCCTGGGCCTGCCGCCATTCGGGCGAGCCCGGATCGGGTCCGTGGCCCTGGCCATCGTCCACCCGCACCGGAAACAGGGCCCGGCGCAGGGCCGCCTCCAGACGCCGATCGGGGCTGGCCAGCGGCGGCACGGTGCGCCGCACGATCGGGGCCGGTTGGGCCTGGGGCGTGGCCGTGGCAGGCGGACTCCCCGCCAGGGCGAGGGATCCGGCCAGGCCCTCGGGGCCGGCCAGGGCGGGGGATCTGGCCAGGCCCTCGGGGCCGGCCAGGGCTGGGAGGGCCAGCACCGCTGGGAGGAGCCCACCGAGGAGCCGGGCTGCTCCAGCTCTCCGGCCCGTCCAGAACGGGCCAGCTTGCCCTGGGCCGTGGGGCAGCGGGGAACGTTGGCTGAGCATGGGCCCCAGGCGCCAGCGCGGGCGGCGCGGATCGTGTTCCTCCGTCCTAGCGCTGATCCCCGGCCACAACCCAAAGGCCAGCGGGCCGGGATGACGACTCAGGTGGGCAACGGCACCGCCGCCGGGGCTCCGGCCAGGGCGATGCCCTCCCGCTGCAGCCGCGTGATCAGCCGGGCCAGCAGCTCCCGCTGGCAGGCCCACTGGCGGCCGGTGCGGGTGGTGAGCATCACGCTCACCTGAATGCCGAGGGGCCCCACGCCGTTGACCCCCCGCAGCAGCGGTGGGGCCATCTGCTCGAGGCTCCAGAGCGGGTCGCTGGCGAACAGCTCCAGTTCCGCGCCAATCACCGCCAGGGCAGCAGGGAGATCGGCGTTGGTGACCGCCAGGGGCAGCACCACATCGATGCCGGAGCGGATCTTGGTGTGGTTCACCAGGCGCTGGCAGCTGCTGTTCTGCACCACCACCACCCGCTGGTCCGCGGCCCGCAGCACGGTCACCAGCAGGCCCACATCCACCACATCGCCCTCCAGACCATCGATCTCCACCCAGTCGCCCACGGCGTAGTGGTCGTCGATGAGCACCACCAGACCCGCCACGAAATCCCGCAGCAGGCCCTGGAAGGCGATGGCCAGGCCGCCCAGCAGGGCACCACCGGCCAGCACGGCGTTGAAGGAGAGCTCGCTGATGCCGGGAATGTCGGCCAGCACCAGGATCACCAGCACGGCGATGCAGGCGAGATCAATCAGCCGCTGGCTGGCCTGCACCAGGTTGCGGTAGCGCTGGTCGCGCCGGGCCCGCTCTTCGATCGGCACCCGCAGGCTGCTCACCCACTGGCGCAGCACGAAGGCCGCCAGCAGCCGCAGCAGGAAGGCCACCAGGCCCAGCAGCAGCAGCTTGGCCAGCACGGCGACGGGCTGCATCAACAGGGCCATCCCCAGCGGGATCTGGCCGGGCACGGCCGTCACCCCCAGGGCCAGCATGGTCACCAGCTGCACCAGCACCGCCAGGAACAGCAGCCGGCCCAGCACCATCAGCAGCTGCGGCCGCAGCCCCTGCAGGTCGGCGGCCGTCTGGGCGCTGCGCTGCCGGGCCCGCAGCCGGGCCCGCAGCTGCGACCAGCCCCAGAAACTGAGGCCCACCGTCACGGCCAGGAACAGCTCCACCGCCACCACGGCCCGGAAGCGCATCGCCAGCTGCTCGGGCTGCATGGTGAGCCGGGCGTGGCGCAGCCGCCGCTGCAGCAGCTGGCGCCAGCGGGCGGCCAGGGCCGTCGGGGTCTGACCGTGCAGCTGCGCATCGGCGGCCGTCACGGTGAGCAGCGGCAGCGCTTCCGTTCGCCCCTTGAGGTGCGCCTCCAGCACCGGCGGCCCCTGGGCCGCCTGGGCGACGACCACCGTGAGGTCCTCGGGCGTGCCGAGCACGTTCCAGGGATCACCCGTGCAGAGCCGATCCGGCCCCCCCAGCACCAGGGTCTCCAGCAGGCTCTCGGCCACGGTCTCGCCGCCGCTGCAGAGGGTCTGGGGCCTGTACAGCAGGCTCAGGTTGCCCTCGATCACCGTGGCCCGCTGGCGGGCATCGGGACTGTCCTGCCCGGGGCCCACCACCGGCGAGGCCACGCTGATGGCCGGAATCCCCAGGATCCGCACCGGGGCCACGTCGTAACTGCCGGCGAGGCGTTCGGTGGGGTCCGCCTGGGCTTCGGGCGCCGACGCCGGCGCGCCGGCCCAGGCCGCCGGCAGCAGCAGGCAGCTGAGGGCCAGCAGAAGGGCCAGGAACCAGGGCCTGCGCATCGGCTTCGGCACAACGATCAAGCGGACCATGCTGCGGGCACTCTGGTGGGCGCTGGCGTCCCCTGATCGCGACGGGGGCCGATCGCGGCTCAGAGCGGCAGGGTGATCGGCGCCACCGGTTCGATCTGCGGATGCGCGCCGCCGCACTGGTTGCTGCGCAGGATCAAGGCGCTGGCGCCGGCCTCGAGGAAGGCCCACACCACCGTCTCGCTGGCCAGCCGCGGCAGCAGCAGGCGCCAGCTGCCCAGGCCCCGCAGCAGGTTGTCGAGGGGGCGATCCTCGAGGCTGCTGCCCAGCACCGCGGCGTTGCGCTGCCAGTCGGGCCGCAGTCCGGCGAAGGGCAGCAGCTGGTGGCGCAGCCGCCGCTCCAGCCGCAGCAGCGCCCGCAGGCGCTCGGCCTGCTCCGGATCGGCCTGCTCCCAGGCCCGCAGGGCCGCCGGATCCTGGTGGGCCACCTCCTGCTGCAGGGCGCGGATGGCGGCGAACAGGGCCTGGTTGGAATCCTGGGCACAGTTGTTGGCCGGACCCACGAAGGTGGCGCCGGTGCCATCGCCCACCCGGTAGCGAGCCATCATCGCCGTGAGCTGATGGTCGAGGCCATCGAGGGGGGAGCGGCTGTGGTCGCCGATCCGGTAGGAGCCCGTGAAGGGCGGATAGCGCAGCAGGATGTCGGCCACGGGACGGGTGCCGAGCCAGCCCCACTGGCGATCACCCAGGTAGCGCCAGTCGTCGTGGCGACCGGCGATCAGGCCGTCGGGGTTGTGGGTGTACACCTGGCGGTAGGCCAGCTGGATCACGGGCTCGCCGGCCAGGGGCTCCGCCACCACCTCGGCGATGCCGTAGGCGAAGTGGCCGGCGCAGAGGCCGTGCTGCAGCGCCTGCTCCCGCTGCTCGCCGCCGATGCCGCCGAACACGTGCACCACCAGCAGCCGGTCGCCGAGCTGCCAGCCCGGCGGCAGGGTGGAGGGCGACGGTGCCGTTGCTGGGTCGAGCGCTGGGGCTGCTGCTGGGCCGGCCGCTGCGGCCGCCGCCAGGGGCTGCAGCGACACCAGGGCGCTGAAGGCCGTGCCCGGCTCCAGGGCAGCCCAGATCTCCCGCTTGAGCAGCTGCCGGGTCGCCGGCCGGCCCGTCACGATCCGGTCCGGGAGCAGGCGCCGCAGCCGGCGCGGAATCAGCGACTGCACCACGAACGCCCCGGCCCCATCGGGCACGCCGCTCACCAGCCAGCCCTCGGCATTCAGCGCCGCTCCCTCGATGCCCTCGGCCGTGGCCGGCAGGATTCCCTCGCCGTTGGCGATCGGGGCGGGCAGGCGCAGCCGCAGGTCGGGCTCGGTGCGGAAGGCACCGCGCTGCGGCTCGTAGCTGGCGGCGCTCCAGAGGTCGCCGCCCAGGGGCTGGCGGAACTGCACCAGGGCCAGAGCCAGGCCCGTGGTCTGCACCGGCTCGGCCTCGATCCGCAACAGGCGGCCGTCCTCCAGCACCTGCACTGGCTCGGGCAGTCGCACCAGCACGTCGTCCTCGGGTCGGCTGCCGGCCAGGGATTCCAGGGGTGAGACCTGGCGCCAGTGGTCGAGCCTCAGCGGGTGCACCAGCCCCTGGCCGGCGCTCCAGCGGGCCTCCGGGCTGAGGTTGAGATCCCGCACCACCGCCCCCAGGCGTGGGTCCAGCCACTCCAGCTGGCAGGTGCGACCCACCAGCTGCCGCCAGGGCTCGGGGGCTGCGAACACCTCAAAGCCCACCCGGCCGCCGTCGCGCTGCTCCGGGGCCGGCAGCCGCAGACGGCCGATCCAGCCCGCCAGGGGGCGGAAGCAGGGCGCCGGTGGGGGAGCCGTGTCGCGGCCCACGTCGAGGCGGTGCCAGCCGTTGGCCCGAAAGCGGTCGACGTTGCTAGTGGCCCGCCGCGGCGCGGCCTGGGCGGGATCCCGGTCCGTGAGGATCGCCGCCACCTGATCCACGGTCTGGTCCATGGCGCTGCGGCCATCGGGCAGCAGCAAGGCGGCATCCATCAGGCCGCCCGGCAGGGCATGGCCCACCGGCCCCAGGGAGCGGATCGTCACCTGGCCCCGCCGCCGGGCCCGGTTCCAGTAGCTGAGCACCTGCCAGCGCCAGCGCCGCGGGAACAGCACCGGCCCCAGCCGCGCCACGGGATCCCGATCCCCCAGCAGGTGATACAGGTGCTCGGCCTCGAGGATGTGGGTGTTGCCCGCGAACACCCCGCCCAGGGAGATCACCTCGATCGGCGCCTGCAGGCTGCGGCGCAGGTGCGGCAGGGCCCCCAGGGCGATCTGGCCACCGCCGCTGAAGCCCAGCAGGGTCACGGGCGTGCAGCTCCCCAGGGGATAGCCGTGGGCCAGCAGGCTGTCGGCGATCACCTGGGCCATGCCCTGGTTGTAGATCGGCCCGTAGCGCTGGTCGGCCGACACCGCCACCACGGTGACGTTGCGCAGGTTGATCAGGGCGCCCAGCAGGGCCCGGGGATCCCGCAGCCGCAGGCGATCCACCCAGCGCCAGAAGCCCGCCAGCCAGCTGCCCTCGGTGAGCGGCACGTTGCGCACCGAATAGGGCATCAGCCCCCGCAGGATGGCGACGTCATCCGGCAGGCGCGCCGCCAGCCGCCGCAGGAAGTCCTCCCCCTCCGGCAGGGCATCGCCCGAGGCCTGGCCGATGCCGTCGAGGTACACCACGAAGCGGCTGATGGGCCGATCGCGCGTCACCGGTGCCGCCAACGCCCCGGGCGGAGTGCCGGTGTCGAGGGGCTGATCGCCCTCCCAGCCGGCCCACCAGCCCAGGGCCTCCAGCGGAGCGAAGAAGAGGGCGATCAGCACCAGCACCAGGGCGATCAGCCCCAGATCCAGGGCCAGCCCGAAGGAGCGGCGCAGGCCCGCGTAGGCCAGGTGCAGCAGCGCCCCGGTGCCCGGCACCAGCACCAGCCCCACCAGGGCCAGCAGCAGCCAGAGGCGTTGGCGCGGGGAGAGGGACGGACGGCGCACAGCGGCAGCGGCGTGAGGGGGGGGGTCGGGGGGAAGGGCGCGCCGCTAGCGGCGACCGCGCGGGCCGGCCCGCAGCAGCTCCTGCAGCCGCTCGCCATCGCTGACGATCGTCACGCCGGCGGCCCAGTCCTGCAGGCGCCGGCCCAGGGCCATCACCGGCTGGCCGGCGCTGCGCTGCAGGGCATGCATCGCCAGCCAGCCGCTCACCAGGCACCAGAAGGCGCCCCAGGCCGAGAGGCCGGTGGCGGTCACCAGGCCGAGCACGAACAGCACGGCGGTCCAGAGGGAGAGCAGGGTGAGCCAGGGCACCCCGAGGTAGGGCAGGGCACCGAGGAAGGCCAGCAGCTGGGGGGTGTGGGCCAGGCCCAGGGCCCGCACCACCGCCGCCAGGGGCACGGCCACGCCGAACAGCAGCCGCGCCGCCAGCCAGGTGCTGAGCGCCCACACCAGGAAACCGCAGCCAAACAGCAGCGCCTCCACCAGCAGGCTGAGAACGAAGCGCTGGGGCCGCACCCGGTTCACGAACAGCACGAAGGCCTCGCCCACCCCCTGGGACAGGCCCGCCAGCACCGCCACCCAGATCGCCATGGCGGTGCCCGGCGCCACGGCCTCCAGCCGCTGGAAATCCCCCGGCTGGAAGCTGAAGGCGGCGTGGATCAGCTGGGCGACGCCGGTCATGGCGGGACTCCCCGGACCCCATCGTTGTAGGGGCGGCATGGGCCGCTGCCTACGGGTAGCCTGCCGCGCAGGTGGGCGCCCGCCCCCAGACGCGTGCTGCCTACATTGAGGGCCTTCGCGTTGGGGTTCTGGCCCTGCCGCACGGTCTGCGCCGAACGGTCTGAGCCGATGCACGCCCTCTCCCTGCCCACGTGGTGGATCCACATCACCTCGGTGCTCGAGTGGGCCCTGGCGATGCTGCTGGTGCAGCGCTGGGGCCAGCGCCGCGGTGAGCCCATCTGGAGCTGGCTGGCCCTGGCGATGGTGCCGGCCCTGGTGAGCGCCATGTGCGCCTGCACCTGGCACCTGTTCGACAACCCCGACGGGCTGCGGGGGCTGGTGGTGCTCCAGGCCGGCACCACGCTGCTCGGCAACATCGCCCTGGCGGCGGTGGCCTACGTGATCTGGCGCCAGAGCCGCAGCCCCCGCCAGGGCACCGCACCCGCCACCGCCGTGCCGTCCGCCAGCGACACGCCCTCCGCATGAGCGTCGGCACCTTCCTCGACGGGCTGGCCGGCTTCGATCCGGCCCCCCTGTTCGTGCTCTCCCTGGTGCCCTACCTGGCCTTCCTCTGGTGGGGCTGGCGCAGCCGCCGCTTCCCGCCGCTGGCGCTCTGGGGCTTCGCCATGACCCTGGTGTTCGTGGCGGCCACGATCGTGGCGGCGGTGCTGGCCCAGGTGAACTACGGCCGCCAGCTGGCCGATGTGGATCACCTGCACGGCGCCGCCGAGTCGCTGCTCACCCTGAGCAACCTGCTGGTGCTCGCCGGCTTCAGCCTTGGCGGCAAGCCGGGGCGATGAACCGGCACCACCCCCGGCGCAGGGGCAAGGTCCGGGGCGCCCTGGCGCTGGCGGGGCTGCTGCTGGCCGGGCTACTGGGCGGTTCCGCCGCCACCGCCGCCACCATTGCCACCGCCGCCGAGCCGCCTGTGCTGCGGGTGGGCGTACTGAGCGGCTCCGCCCCCTGCTCCGACCACACGGGCAACCGCTGGAGCGGCAGCGCGGTGGAACTCTGGAACCGCCTGGCCATCGAGGAGGGCCTGCCCTTCGTGTTCGAGGCCCGGGCCAGCGCCAGCAGCCTGCTGGCGGCCACCGCCGCCGGCGAGCTGGATGTGGGCGTGGGCTGCCTGAACGTGACGCCGGAACGGATCGGCCGTTACCGCTTCAGCCTGCCCTTCCAGGAGATGGGGCTGGCGGTGCTGGTGAAGCGCGACCGGCTGGAGCTGGGCCAGGCCGTGCTGCGCTCGCTGCTGGCGCCGGATCTGCTGCGGCTGCTCGGCGGCTATCTGGTGGCGATCGGCCTGGTGAGCGGCGTGCTCTGGGTGGTGGAGGGACCGCAGCGGCTGCGGGATGGCCAGGACCACCGGCGCGGCTTCGCCAAGGTGTTCCAGATCCTGGCCACCGGCCCCGGCACCAACACCATCGCCACCACCACCCGCGGCCACGGGCTGGTGATCGTGAGCTACCTGATCCGCATCGTCACCGCCTCGCTGCTGGTGAGCTACATCACGATCAACGTGGTGCAGGAGCCGCGGGCCAGCGGCGCCCGTCCGCTGCGCAGCCTGCAGGACCTGGCGGGCCAGCGCGTGGCGGCCCGTCCGGGCAGCGTGAGCAGCGCCAGCCTGGAGCGGATCAATGCCGGTGGCACGGCCGAGCCGATCACGATCGTGCCGTTGCCGCGGGTGCAGGAGGCGCTGCAGCTGCTGACCGACGACCGCGCCGATGCCGTGCTGGCCGACGACCCCCAGCTGGAGTTTCTGCTGCGCCGCTCCGGCAACCGCCAGCTGGAACTGGTGCTGCGCAACCAGCAGAGCGAATCCCAGGCGTTTGTGTTCTCGCCGCAGCTGGATCCGGCCACCCAGGCCCGCATCGATCACGCCATCAGCCGCCTGAAGCAGCAGGGCGTGGTGGCGGCCCTGCGCCGGGAGGCGATGAACAAGTCTTAAGCGGGCGGGGTAGCCGGCGAACACTGCCCGGAAGATGGGGCGTCGCCTTGAATCCCATGCTCCCCACCCTGCTGGCTATCGCCCCCGCTGCGGTCTCCTGGTCCCCGAAGGTGGGCCTGGTGATGATCATCTCCAACGTGATCGCCATCGCCATCGGCAAGGCCACGATCCAACAGCCCAACGTGGGCGCCAAGCTGCCCAACGACGCCTTCTTCGGCGGTCTGAGCCACGCCTCCCTGCTGGCCACCACCAGCCTGGGCCACATCCTCGGGATCGGCACCATCCTGGGCCTGGCCTCCCGCGGCGTGCTCTGAGCCGCAGCGACAGCTCACACAGCGCAGGGCGGGGGTCCACAACCCCCGCCTTTTTTTGATGGGGGCGTGTTGCCGGCCTTCTGGCTGCAGTCCCTTGGGATGGCGGCCCTTGCGATGACGGCCCGTGGGATGACGGCCCTCAGCGACGCCAGCCCAGCAGATAGGGCAGGGCGCGCAGGCCGTAGCGCTCGAAGCGGTAGTCAAACAGCAGGGCGGAGAGATCCTCGGCGCTGTGCTGCTGGGCCAGCCCCGCCAGCAGGCCCTCCAGGCGGCGATCGGCCCGGGGCCCCTCCAGGCCGAGCCAGGTGCGGCGCGCCAGCCGGCCGCTGAGGCTCCAGCGCCAGCCCAGCTCCCGCCGCAGCCGGCGTGGGTAGGCCGCCAGCTGCTCCGGCTCGTCCTCCAGGGCCTCCAGCAGCAGCGGCGCCAGCACCCGGGCGCTGGCCATGGCGTGGCGGATGCCCTCGCCCCCCAGCAGGTTGGCGGTGCTCACCGCGTCGCCCAGGCCGATCAGCCGCCCCCGCTGGTGGGGCTCCCGACGCCGCACCGTGCTGCGGATCAGGCCGCCGTGGCGGTCCAGCACCCGCGCCCCCGCCAGGCCCGTGCGCGCCAGGGTCGCCTCCAGCCAGGGCCCCAGGGGCGCCTGGCGCCGACCCGCCGGCGCGGCACCAGGGCCGACTCCCTCGGCATTGAGGCGGCAGACCCCCAGCTTGAGCTGGCCGGGCTGCATCGGGAACACCCAGCCATAGCCCTGGGGCATCCAGTCGCTGCCCAGCAGGAAGGTGAGCTGATCACTCCACGGCCGCCAGCGCTCCAGCGGCAGCTCCAGCAGCCATTCAGCCCCGAGGCCGCTCACCAACGGATCGGCGCCATCGGCCGGCGGATCCCCCAGCAGCCCCCGCTGCTGACCCGTGGCATCCACCACCCAGCGGCTCGTGAGCCAGTGCTCCTCGCCCCCAGGCCCCCGCAGCCGGGTCCGGATCAGCCCGGTGGCAGCCGGCTGCTGCACCGTCAGGGCGCGCCAGCCCAGGGCGATCTGGGCCCCGAAGCCCTGGGCCTGGCCAGCTAGCCAGCGGCGCAGGGCCGCGAAGTCGAGCACGGCCCCCAGGGGACGGCCATCGCTGGCCCGCCAGTGGCGATCGGCCGGGCCCGGCCCCAGCAGCCGCCAGCCGCTCCAGCGGTGGGCCACCACCGCAGCGGGGATGTCCAGGCGCTCCAGGGCAGCCAGGGGCAGCGCCGCACTGCTGAAGGCCGCCCGGTCCAGGTCCGGCAGGGCCTCCACCACCAGCACGTGAACGCCGCGGCGGGCCAGCAGCCGCGCCAGCTCGGCCCCGGCGGGGCCGCAGCCGGCGATCAGCACATCGCAGCGCTCGGGGAACAGGGCCGGGGCGAGCGGACGGTCGGGTGGTCTCAGACGCCGACGGGGTGGCGCTGGAGGGCCGAGCCGAAGCGCTGCAGGATCCGATCCGCCATCTGGGGCGGCGTCAAGCCGAGGGCCTGCTTGCTCTGGTCCGGGCTGGCGTGGTCCACCAGCACATCGGGGATGCCGATGCGGAACACGGGCACGAGCACGTCGTGGTCGTTGAGGGCCTCCACCACGGCGGCGCCGAAGCCACCGGCAAGGGCACCCTCCTCCATGGTCACCACCCGGCCGATGCGCTTGGCCATCGGACCGATCAGCTCCTCATCCAGGGGCCGCAGGAAGCGGGCATTGATCACGGCGGCCCGCACGCCCTGCTCCTGCAGCAGGCCGGCGGTGGCCATGGCCGGACCCACCATGGCCCCGTAGGCCACGATCAGCAGGTCGTCGCCGTCGGTGAGCAGCTCGCCCCGACCGATCTCCAGGGGCTCCCAGCCCTCCTCCATCAAGGGCACGCCCTCGCCCTCACCGCGGGGGATGCGCAGGGCGCAGGGACCGCTGTGGTGGATGGAGGTCACCAGCATCCGCTGCAGTTCCGCCTCATCCTTGGGGGCCATCACCGTGAAGTTGGGGATGGCGCGGAAGTAGCTGATGTCGTACTGGCCCTGGTGGGTGGGGCCGTCGGCCCCCACGATGCCGGCCCGGTCCATCACGAAGGTCACGGGCAGGTTCTGGATGCCCACGTCGTGGATCAGCTGGTCGAAGGCGCGCTGCAGGAAGGTGCTGTAGATCGCCACCACGGGCCGCAGGCCCTCGCAGGCCATGCCGGCCGCCATGGTCACAGCGTGCTGCTCGGCGATGCCCACATCGAAATACTGCTGAGGGCGGGCCTTCTCCAGCAGGTCCAGGCCGGTTCCGGTGGCCATGGCGGCGGTGATGCCCACCACCCGCGGGTCCTGCTCGCAGATGGTCACCAGGGTCTGGCCGAAGACCTTGGAATAGCTGGGGGGCTTGGGCTTGCTGGAGGGGTAGGCCTTGCCGGTGGCCAGGTCGAAGGCGCTCTGGGCGTGGTAGCCCACCTGGTCTTCCTCGGCGAAGGCGTAGCCCTTGCCCTTGGTGGTGGCCACATGCACCAGCACCGGACCCGGCGTGCTGTGGGCCTGCTCGAAGGTGCGCACCATCTCGGCGATGTTGTGGCCATCGACCGGACCGATGTAGGTGAAGCCCAGCTCCTCGAACACGGCGCCCAGCTTGGGCACCGCCAGGCGCTTCATGCTCTCCTTGAGGGTCTTGAGCTCGCTCGGCAGCTCGCCGTGCAGGAAGGGGAGGTGCTTGATCGCCTCCTCGGCGTTGTCCTGCAGGAACTGCAGCGGCTTGCTGTGCCGCATGCGGTTCAGGTGGGTCGAGAGGGCCCCCACCGGCGGGCTGATCGACATGTCGTTGTCGTTCAGCACCACCAGCAGGTTGGTCTTGGGCAGGTGGCCGGCGTGGTTGATGGCCTCCAGGGCCATGCCGCCGGTGAGGGCGCCATCGCCGATCACCGCCACGCACTTGAAGTGCTCACCGCGCTGGTCCCGGGCCAGGGCCATGCCCAGGGCCGCCGAGATCGAGGTGGAGGCGTGGCCGGCGCCGAAGTGGTCGAAGCGGCTCTCGCAGCGCTTGAGGTAGCCGGCGACGCCGCCCTGCTGACGCAGGCTGTCGAAGCTGTTGAAGCGGCCGGTCACCAGCTTGTGGGGATAGGCCTGGTGGCCCACGTCCCACACGACCCGATCCCGGTCGAGGTCGAGGGTCTGGTACAGGGCCAGGGTGAGCTCCACCACGCCCAGGCCTGGGCCCAGGTGGCCGCCGCTGGTGCTCACCACCTCCAGGTGGCGCTCGCGGATCTGCCGGGCGATGCCCTCGAGCTCGGCCGTGCTCAGGCCATGCAGCTGATTCGGATGATTCAGCTCGCTGAGATGCATGCCCCACGCCTTCATTGAAGATCAATCTACGTGCTGCGCCCCAGGAGCCGGCGGCCGGCGCCCTGCCTCTCAGGCGCTTGGCACACTGGTCCCATCGGTGCGTCGGCAGGGGAGATCGGGATGGGGAGCGGCGAGGAGCACCGGGCGCTGGGCCAGGCCAGCCCCCAGGGCGCCGGCGAACCCACCGGCACGGCCAGCGGGGCCGAAGCGGATCCCGGGGCCGAGATGCTGCGGCGCATCCTGCGGGCGCGGGTCTACGACGTGGCGATCGAGTCGCCCCTGGACCCGGCCCCCAACCTCTCGCGCCGCCTGGGCAACACCGTGCTGCTCAAGCGGGAGGACCTGCAGCCGGTGTTCAGCTTCAAGCTGCGCGGTGCCTACAACAAGATGGCGGGCCTCACGCCGGCCGAGCTGGAGCGGGGCGTGATCGCCGCCAGCGCCGGCAACCACGCCCAGGGGGTGGCCCTGGGGGCCCAGAAGCTGGGCACCCGGGCGGTGATCGTGATGCCGGTCACCACGCCGGAGATGAAGGTGCGGGCCGTGGCCGCCCGCGGCGCCGAGGTGGTGCTCCACGGCGACAACTACGACGCCGCCTGCGCCGAGGCCACCCGCCTGGCCACCGAGCGGGGCCTCACCTTCATCCACCCCTTCGACGATCCGGACGTGATCGCCGGCCAGGGCACCATCGGCCTGGAGATCCTGCGCCAGTGCTCGGAGCCGCCCGATGCCATCTACATCGCCGTGGGCGGCGGCGGCCTGATCGCCGGCATCGGCGCCTACGTGAAGGCGCTCTGGCCCCAGGTGGAGATCATCGGCGTGGAGCCGGTGGACGCCGACGCCATGACCCGCTCCCTGGCGGCGGGCGAGCGGGTGCGCCTGGAGCAGGTGGGCCTGTTCGCCGACGGCGTGGCCGTGCGCGAGGTGGGCGCCACCACCTTCGCCCTGGCCCGCCGCACGGTGGACGCCATGGTGACGGTGGACACCGATGAGATCTGTGCCGCCATCAAGGACGTGTTCGAGGACACCCGCTCGATCCTCGAGCCGGCGGGCGCCCTGGCCGTGGCGGGCATGAAGGCGGATGTGGCCCGCCGGGGCCTCAAGGGCCGCACCCTGGTGGCGGTGGCCTGCGGGGCCAACATGAACTTCGACCGCCTGCGCTTCGTGGCCGAGCGGGCCGAGCTGGGCGAGGAGCGGGAGGCGATGCTGGCGGTGGAGATCCCCGAGCAGCCCGGCAGCCTGCGGCGCTTCTGCGGCCTGCTGGGCCAGCGCAGCCTCACCGAGTTCAGCTACCGCCTGGCGGATCCGCGCCGCGCCCACATCTTCGTGGGGGTGCAGACCCAGGGGCCCAGCGACACCCGCGAGCTGATCGCCGCCCTGGAGGACGCCGGCTTCCCCTGCCTCGACCTCAGCCACAACGAACTGGCCAAGCTGCACCTGCGCCACATGGTGGGGGGCCGCCTGCCCGCCGGCGCCGGCGCGGCCGCCGGCAAGGGCCGCGAACTGCTCTACAGCTTCGTGTTCCCGGAGCGGCCCGGGGCGCTGATGGCCTTCGTGACCAGCCTGCATCCGGACTGGAACATCAGCATCTTCCACTACCGCAACCACGGCGCCGACGTGGGCCGGATCGTGGTGGGGGTGCAGGTGCCACCGGCCGAGCTGGAGGCCTGGCAGGCGTTCCTCGACGGCCTCGACTACGACTTCATCAACGAGACCGAGAACCCGGCCTACCGCCTGTTCCTGGGGGAGCTGGCGGAGCCCCTGCCGGCGCTGGTGGCCGGCACGGCAGGCGTTGGGTAGCGTTTCCCCATCCCCGAGCTGGAGCGAGGCCATGCCCAGCGACGACCAGGCCGAGGCCCCCGCAGCCGCCGCCACTCCTGCGCCCGCCTCCCCAGCGCCCATCCCCCCCAGCCTGGAGCGGCTGTCGCTGCCGGCCCGGATGGAGGCGATCCTCTACCTCAAGGGCCGTCCCCTCTCCCTGGGCGAACTGGCGGAGATCGCCGGCGTGGAGCGCGATGCCGCCGAGCTGGGGCTGATCACCCTGATGGCCGACTACGCCCACCGCGACACGGCCCTGGAGATCCGCCAGGAGGGCCAGCGCTACAGCCTGCAGCTGCGCGACGGCCTGGCGGATCTGGTGCAGAACCTGCTGCCGGTGGACCTCTCGACCGCCGCCCTGCGCACCCTGGCCACGATCGCCCTCAAGAAGCGGGTGCTCCAGTCGGAGCTGGTGGAGCTGCGCGGCTCCGGCGCCTACGACCACATCAAGGAACTGCTGGCCCAGAACTTCATCGATCGCAAGCGCCAGAGCGATGGCCGCTCCTTCTGGCTCAGCCTCAGCGAGAAGTTCCACCGCACCTTCGCCGTGAGCACCGATGAGCTGCTGGCGGCCCGGCGGCCAGCTGCGCCGGGGCCGGAGCCGCTGCGCGCCGCCCCGGAACCGGATCCCGGCCAAGGCGCCCCCACCGGATCTGAGCCCGGAGCCACGGCGGACGACTGGGAGCAGGCCGCCTAGGAACGGCGCTGCATAGAGTTCACGGGATTCCCCCCATCGCCGCCGATCAGCCCATGGAAGCCGTGAGCCTGCTCCTTTCCGTGCTGGGCCGCACCCTCGAGATCTACTCGCTGATCCTGCTGGTGCGGGTGCTGCTGAGCTGGTTCCCCAACCTGGACTGGAGCAACCCGCTGCTCTCCACCGTGAGCTCGATCACCGATCCCTACCTGAATGCCTTCCGCGGCCTGATCCCGCCCATCGGCGGCCTGGACCTCTCGGCGATCGTGGCCTTCCTGGCCCTCAGCCTCGGCCAGCAGCTGCTGGGGGCCGCCAGCATGAGCATGCTGGCCAGCGGCTACTGAGGCGCGGCCCAGGCCGGACTCAGTCCAGTCCGGCCACGTCCTGCTCCAGGGGCAGCAGGTCGTCGTCGACGCCGGCCCGGGTGCGCACCGGTGCGTTGAAGCCGCGGGCCTTCACGTTGGAGAAGGTGAAGGGACCCGGCGTGCCGGCCGGCACCGCCAGCCGGAGGGCAAAGGCGGAGGGGCCAGGCGGCACATCGCCGATCGAGCCCACCCGCGAGCGGTTCTGCAGCACCGGTTCGCCGCTGGCATCGAGGATCTGGGCGAACACATCGGTGTCCACCACCGGCTTCTTGCCGGGGTTGGTCACCACGCCGCGCAGGGCATAGCAGCTGGCGCCGCTGGGGCGCCGCAGCTGGGGCTGGGAGCCCACGTCCTCGGCGGGGCAGGGCTCCAGGCTCACCTCACTCACCACCAGGTTGGCCGCCCAGGCCGGCGCGGCGACGGCCAGCAGAGAGCCGCCAGCCAGGAGCACCGCCAGTGCCAGGGGCAGCACCGCAGACACCAGGGCGCCGGACCAGCGCAGTGCCGCTAGGCGCCAGGGCCGGACCTGACGCGGCCCCCACGACCGCTCCGCTGTCGCCGGCGCTGCCCCTGTCATCGCTGATCGCCACTGCCTGCGATCACGTTACGGGCGGCGCGGCTGGCGAGCTTGGCCAGGTTGGCGGCACCGATCTCCTCCAGCTCGAAGTCGAGCTCGCTGGCCAGCTGTGCCACGTACCAGAGCACATCCCCCAGCTCCAGCTTCAGGGCCTCCCGCACCTCCGGCGAGAACACGCCACCGCTGTCGCGCAGCACCTTCTTCACCTTGTCGGCCACTTCACCGGCCTCGCCGCAGAGCCCCAGGGTTGGATAGATGGGATTGCGGCCCACATCCGGATAGCGGGCGGTTTCGCGGGCTCCCTGCTGATAGGCATTGAGATCCATTGGGGCAACAGGGTTGGTGGGCCCCGATGGTAGTGTCGCCCCTAACTTTGGCCCCGCCGAATGGCCCTGCCCGATCTCACGCGTCGCACCAAGATCGTGGCCACCATCGGCCCTGCCACGGAATCTCCCGAGAAGCTGCGCGACCTGATCGAGGCCGGCGCCACCACCTTCCGCCTCAACTTCTCCCACGGCGACCACAGCGAGCACGCCGCCCGCATCGCCACCATCCGCCAGGTGGGCCGCGAACTCGGCATCGATGTGGGCATCCTGCAGGACCTGCAGGGCCCCAAGATCCGCCTGGGCCGCTTCAAGGACGGCCCGATCACCCTGGCTAAGGGCGACGCCTTCACGCTCACCTCGCGGAACGTGGAGTGCAACCAGGAAATCGCCACCGTCACCTACGACAAGCTGGCCGATGAGGTGCTGCCCGGCAGCCGCATCCTGCTGGATGACGGTCGGGTGGAGATGGTGGTTGACCGGGTCGATCAGGCCCAGCAGACCCTCTACTGCACCGTGACGGTGGGTGGGGTGCTCTCCAACAACAAGGGGGTCAACTTCCCGGACGTGCAGCTCTCGATCCGGGCCCTCACCGACAAGGACCGCACCGACCTGGCCTTCGGCCTGCAGCAGGGCGTGGACTGGGTGGCGCTCAGCTTCGTGCGCAACCCCTCCGACATGCAGGAGATCAAGGAGCTGATCCGCGGCCACGGCTACAACACGCCGGTGGTGGCCAAGATCGAGAAGTTCGAGGCCATCGATCAGATCGACGCGATCCTGCCCCTCTGCGACGGGGTGATGGTGGCCCGCGGCGATCTGGGCGTGGAGATGCCCGCCGAAGAGGTGCCGCTCCTCCAGAAGGAACTGATCCGCAAGGCCAACAACCTGGGCATCCCGGTGATCACCGCCACCCAGATGCTGGATTCGATGGTGAGCTGCCCCCGTCCCACCCGGGCCGAGGTGAGCGACGTGGCCAACGCCATCCTCGACGGCACCGACGCCGTGATGCTCTCCAACGAGAGCGCCGTGGGCGACTTCCCCGTGGAGGCGGTGGCCACCATGAGCCAGATCGCCCGCCGCATCGAGCGCGACTACCCGCGCCGCTCGGTGGAGAGCCACCTGGCCTCCACCATCCCCAACGCCATCAGCCAGGCCGTGAGCGCCATCGCCCGCCAGCTGGAGGCCTCGGCGATCCTCACCCTCACCAAGAGCGGCGCCACCGCCCGCAACGTGAGCAAGTTCCGTCCCTCCACCCCGATCCTGGCGATCACCAGCGAGGTGGATGTGGCCCGCCGCCTGCAGCTGGTGTGGGGCGTGAACACCCTGCTGGTGCATCAGGAGCACTCCGCCACCAGCACCTTCACCATCGCCATGGGCGTGGCCCAGGAGCTGGGGGTGCTCAGCGAGGGCGACCTCGTGGTGCAGACCGCCGGCACCCTGGCCGGGGTGAGCGGCTCCACCGACCTGGTGAAGGTGGGCATCGTGAGCGCCGTGCTGGGCCGGGGCCTGGGCATCGGCAACGGCTCGGTGAGCGGCCGGGTGCGGCTGGCCACCACGGCGGCTGAGGCCGAGGGCCTGGAGAGCGGTGAGATCCTCGTGGTGCGCGACACCGACGCCGACTACCTCGACGCGATCCGTCGGGCCAAGGGGGTGATCGCCGAGGCCGAGGGTCCCGGCAGCCACGCCGCCACCATCGCCCAGAAGCTGGGCGTGCCCGTGATCGTGGGGGTGGCCAACGCCACCGACGAGCTGCGCCACGGCGAGATGGTGACCCTGGAACTGCGTGAGGGCGTGGTGCACCGCGGCGCCCGCAACCACACCGTGGCCTCCGCCGGCTCGCTGGCCTGATCCGGATCCGCCAGGATCTCCCAGCCCACCTTCGTCGAGCGGAGCCGCACCTCCATGGCCGCCAAGCTGCCCCTGCGTGAAACCGTGGGGATGGCCCTGCACACGCTGCGCACCAACCGGCTGCGCAGCCTGCTCACGATGCTCGGCATCGTGATCGGCAACGCCTCGGTGATCACCCTGGTGGGCGTGGGCAAGGGTGCCCAGAACCTGGCGGAGGGGCAGCTCAACACCCTCGGCGCCAACGTGCTGTTCGTGGTGCCGGGCAACAACGACACCCGCCGCCAGGGCATCGACTCCCCCAAGACGCTGGTGCTGCAGGACGCCGAGGCCATCGCCGAGCAGGTGCCCAGCGTGCGGCGCGTGGCGCCCCAGATCACGATCAACGCCGTGGTGCAGGCGGGATCCCGCAGCCAGAGCAGCTCGGTGTCGGGCATCACGCCCGACTTTCTGACGGTGCGGCGCTTCGAGGTGGCCCAGGGCCGCTTCTTCAACCAGCGCGACCTGGACTCGGCCCGCAACGTGGCGGTGGTGGGCCCGGATCTGGCCAGCAAGCTGCAGCCGGTGGGCTCGATCCTGGGCCGCAACCTGCGCATCCGCGACCAGAGCTTCGAGGTGATCGGCGTGCTGAGCCCCAAGGGGGCCGTGTTCGGCTCCAACCAGGACGAGATCGCCTACATCCCGCTCACCACGATGGTGAGCAAGCTGAGCGGCCGCGATCCCACCTACGGGGTGAGCCTCAGTTTCATCAGCGTGGAGGCCCGCGACGAGGCCAGCACCGGGGCGGCCAAGTTCCAGATCACGAACCTGCTGCGCCAGCGCCACCGCATCCTGCGGGACGACGACTTCGCCGTGCGCTCCCAGAAGGACGCCCTCTCGATCGTGGGCACGATCACCGGTGGCCTGACCCTGATGCTCGCCGCCATCGGCGCCATCTCCCTGCTGGTGGGCGGGATCGGGATCATGAACATCATGTTGGTGTCGGTGAGTGAGCGCACCGAGGAGATCGGCCTGCGCAAGGCCGTGGGGGCCCGCAGCAGCGACGTGCTGGCCCAGTTCCTGGTGGAGTCGCTGGTGCTGGCCAGCCTGGGCGGGGTGATCGGCAGCGCCCTGGGGCTCTCGGCGGTCACGGCGGTGGCCCGCTTCACCCCCCTGCCCGCCTCGATCGGCGCCGACAGCGTGCTGATCACCGTGGGGCTCTCGGGCTCGATCGGCCTGATCTTCGGGGTGCTGCCGGCGCGACGGGCCGCCCGGCTGGATCCGATTGCCGCCCTGCGCAGCCTCTGAGCCGCCGCTGCCGGCACCTGGGCAGCGCCGCCGCCCCACCGGCCGATCCCCAAAGAAACCCTTAAGAACGCCAATCCGTGTCGAAGGCCACCAACCGCTGCGGGCGGCGATGGCTTGATAGATCCTGATCTTGAGGTATGGACTCTTGGGCCTGTTCTCCTGCGGCTACCGCAATGGCACCGATCGCATGGTGATCGTGCGTTGCCTTGGCCCCGAGGAGTTCTTCCTTGAGCGGGTGGTGTTCCCGTTTGAGCTGCTGAACTTCCTGGCACCGCGCGACGCGGTGGTGGAGATCTGGACCCACGGCCTCGGCGGAGCCGAGCTGGTGGAGAGCCTCGGCGCCGCGGAACTGGCCATGGATCAGGAGCTGGATCCCGAGCCTGAGGCGGACCCGGAGCCGGAGGCCAAGGCCGAGCCGATCGCCAAGGCCAAGGCGGCACGCGGCGGCGAATCCGGCGGTCTGGGCCTGGCGCCGGAGCCCGCGGCCTGCCGCTCCCTGGAGCCGGCCCGCTGGCTGAACGCCGGCTGAACCCGTAGACGGCCCAGAATGGGATCAATCAAGTGATCGCGAAGCTCCCGCCCCGCGTGAGGGAGCTTTACACTTGTTAAACATCCCTCAGGATTCCGTCCCCGCCATGAATCAGCGCTGGCGCACCATCGCCCTCTGGGTCCTCCCGATCGGCGTCGCGTTGTTCCTCGGCTGGCAGGTGCTCGGCAGCGGCCCCAACCGCATCGGCCCCAGCGGCCCCACCGTGGCACCCCGCAACGCCGCCGTGGCCCGCATGAGCTACGGCCGCTTCCTCGACTACGTCGAGGCGGGTCGCGTGACGGCGGTGGATGTGTTCGACGGCGGCCGCAGCGCCGTGATCGAGGCGGTGGATCCGGACCTCGACAACCGCGTGCAGCGCCTGCGGGTTGATCTTCCCGGCCTGGCCCCCGAGCTGGTGAACAAGCTCAAGTCCGAGGGCATCAGCTTCGACATCCATCCGCCCCGCACCTCCCCGCCTGTGCTGGGCCTGCTCGGCAACCTGCTGTTCCCGCTGCTGCTGATCGGCGCCCTGGTGTTCCTGGCCCGCCGCGGCAGCGGTATGCCCGGCGGCCCCGGCCAGGCGATGGCCTTCGGCAAGACCAAGGCCCGCTTCGCCATGGAGGCCGAAACCGGCGTCAAGTTCGACGACGTGGCCGGCGTGGAGGAGGCCAAGCAGGACCTCCAGGAAGTGGTGACCTTCCTCAAGACCCCCGAGCGTTTCACCGCCGTGGGCGCCAAGATCCCCAAGGGTGTGCTGCTGGTGGGCCCTCCCGGCACCGGCAAGACACTGCTGGCCAAGGCCATCGCCGGTGAAGCCGGCGTTCCCTTCTTCTCCCTCTCGGGCTCCGAGTTCGTGGAGATGTTCGTGGGCGTGGGCGCCAGCCGCGTGCGCGACCTGTTCAAGCGGGCCAAGGAGAACAGCCCCTGCCTGATCTTCATCGACGAGATCGACGCCGTGGGCCGTCAGCGCGGCGCCGGTGTGGGCGGCGGCAACGACGAGCGGGAGCAGACCCTCAACCAGCTCCTCACGGAGATGGATGGCTTCGAGGGCAACAGCGGCATCATCATCATTGCCGCCACCAACCGGGCCGACGTGCTCGATTCGGCGCTGCTGCGTCCCGGCCGCTTCGATCGCCAAGTGATGGTGGACGTGCCCGACATCAAGGGCCGCCTCTCGATCCTCAACGTGCACGCCCGCGACAAGAAGCTGGCCGCGGACGTGAGCCTGGAGGCCATCGCCCGCCGCACCCCCGGGTTCTCCGGCGCCGACCTGGCCAACCTGCTGAATGAGGCTGCGATCCTCACCGCCCGCCGCCGCAAGGAGGCCACCACCCTGGCCGAGATCGACGACGCAGTGGACCGGATCATCGCCGGCATGGAGGGCAAGCCCCTCACCGACGGTCGTAGCAAGCGCCTGATCGCGTACCACGAAGTGGGCCATGCCCTGGTGGGCACCCTGATCAAGGCCCACGACCCGGTGCAGAAGGTGACGCTGGTGCCCCGCGGCCAGGCCCAGGGTCTGACCTGGTTCTCCCCCGATGAGGAGCAGATGCTGGTGAGCCGCGCCCAGCTGCGGGCCCGGATCATGGGCGCCCTGGGCGGCCGCGCCGCCGAGGACGTGGTGTTCGGCCACGCCGAGGTGACCACCGGCGCCGGCGGCGACATCCAGCAGGTGGCCTCGATCGCCCGCCAGATGGTGACCCGCTTCGGCATGAGCGACCTGGGTCAGGTGTCGTTCGAAGCCGGCAACCAGGAAGTGTTCCTGGGCCGCGACCTGATGACCCGCAGCGATGGCTCCGACCGCCTAGCCAGCAAGATCGACCTGGCCGTGCGCGAGATCGTGCAGACCTGCTACGCCGACACCGTGAAGCTGGTGGCCGACCACCGGGCCTGCATGGACCGGGTGGTGGACCTGCTGATCGAGAAGGAGAGCCTCGACGGCGACGAGTTCCGCGCCATCGTGAGCGAATTCGCCACGATCCCCGAGAAGGAGCGCTTCTCGCCCTTCCTCGCCGAGGTGAACGTGGAGGCCACCCCGGCCCCCGAGACCGCCACCGCCGGCTGAGCGAGGGCCTTGGCCCAGCTCCGGTGAGCTGGGCGCGAACAGATTGGCCAGCCGCCTCGAACGAGCCGGCTGAAACCAAAGCCCCCTGGACCCGCGATGGGTTCAGGGGGCTTCAGCGTTGGTGGCGGCAGCGATCGGAGCAGTAGATCACCTCCTCCCACACCGCCCTCCACTTCCGGCGCCACACAAAAGGCCTGCCGCAGACCGGGCAGACCTTGGAGGGGCGCTGGCTGGGGGGCAGGCCCTTGCCGCCGGGACGGGCGTCCGGCTTGCCGCGACCGCGTGCCACGGGAGCCGACTCAGACGGGCCGGATTCAGACGGGCCGCACGGGGCGCTTGTCGATCACCTTGTCGATCAGGCCGTACTCGACGGCCTCGGCCGGCGACATGAAGAAGTCGCGGTCGGTGTCCTCCTCGATGCGGGTGAGGGGCTGGCCGGTGCGATCAGCCAGTTCCTGGTTGAGCTTCTTCTTGAGGTAGAGGATCTCGTCGGCCTGGATGCGGATGTCGCTGGCCTGGCCCCGGGCGCCGCCCAGGGGCTGGTGGATCATGATCCGCGAGTGGGTGAGGCTGCTGCGCTTGCCCTTGGCGCCGGCGGCGAGCAGGAAGGCGCCCATGGAGGCGGCCAGGCCCAGGCACACGGTCTGCACATCGGGCTTGATGTGCTGCATCGTGTCGAAGATGCCGAGGCCGTCGTAGACGGAACCGCCGGGGGAGTTGATGTAGAGGAAGATGTCCTTCTCGGGGTCTTCCGCTTCCAGGAACAGCAGCTGCGCCACCACCCGGTTGGCCGATTCGGCGGTCACCGGCTCCCCCAGAAAGATGATGCGTTCGCGCAGCAGGCGCGAATAGATGTCGAACGCGCGCTCTCCCCGGCCCGACTCTTCGATCACGATCGGGATCACGGACACAGACGGGACAGCAGCTGGGCTTGATCCTACTGAGCCCGGCCGCTGCGCGAGCGGCGCCAGCGGCTGCAGCGCTATGGTCCCAGGACCCTTGGATCCTTCAGCGTGGGCGCCTGTCTCACCGTTGCCGACAGCAAGCGCGCCTTCCACCAGGCCTTTCCGCATGTGATCGCGCCGCTCTACCGCCGGCTCGTGGATGAGCTGCTGGTGGAGCTGCACCTGCTGAGCCATCAGAAGGGTTTCCGCCCCGATGGCCTGTTCGCCGTGGGGCTCACCCAGGTGTTCGACAGCCTCTCGCGTGGCTACCGCCCGGAGGACCAGAAGGAGCCCCTGTTCCAGGCCCTCTGCAGCGCCACCGGCTACGAGGCCGCTGAGATGCGCCGCCAGGCGGCCCAGGCGATCGAGGCCGCGGGCCACCACAGCTTCGACGAGGTGCGCGGCTGGCTCACCAACCGGGGCGAGGGCGCTCCGGCCCCGATCGCCGAGCTGCTGGGCCAGGTGCAGCGCGAGGACTTTCACTACTCCCGGCTGGTGGCCGTGGGCCTGCTGAGCCTGCTGCAGCGGGCCCAGGGGGCCGATGGGATGGACCCCCAGGCCCTGCGGGAAGCGGCCCACGGCATCGGCGAGGCGATGGGCCTGCTCAAGGAGCGGGTCGACAAGGACCTGGCCCTCTACGCCGCCAACATCGAGAAGCTGGCCCAGGCCGTGGAGCTGATGGAGGAGACCCTGGCGGCCGAGCGCCGCCGCCGCCAGCGCCAGGAAGAGGGCGCCAGCGCCACCCCGACCGCCGACGAAGCCGCCGCTCCCGAGGCCACTCCGGCCGGCGACACCTCCGCCCAGGCCTAACGGCCCAGCTCCAGGCGCCCCGCCAGGCCCAGCTGCGGGCCGGTGGAGCCGCGCCGATCGGCCGGGGCACTGAGGCCCAGCAGCTCCACCTGGGAGGCTCGCCGCACCAGGGGGGGCAGCGCCTCGGGCAGCAGCCCCAGCCGGGCCAGGGCGGCGGGCCGGAGGCGCAGGATCAGATCGGTGGAACCCTCCCCTGCCGCCCCCACAGCGGCACCGGCATCGGTGCCCTGGGCGGCCTGTCCAGGCGACTGCGCCGTCACGGCCGGAACCGGACCCAGGGAGAGCAGCAGCCGCGGCTGCTGAGCCGAACCGCCGCCGCGGGGGAGGCTCCAGCGCCAGCCACCCACCACGGTGCCGTCCTCCCGCTGCCAGGTGCTCACCGGCAGGCTGGTGGCCGGGCCGGGCCGCTGCAGCTGCTGCCCCGACGCCCCGGACTCCTGCTCCAGCAGGCCCTGATCCAGCAGGGCCTTGCGGGTGCGGGCCAGCACCTCCAGCCAGGGGCCGCGGTCTGGACCGACGGCCAGCTCCAGCTCCAGGCCCGCCTGAAAGGGGCCGGTGGGCTGCTCCCGCAGCCGCAGCACGAAGGGGGTGCGCTGCAGCAGTGGCAGCTGGGCCGGGCCAAGGCCATAGCGCTGGGCCAGGGGCTCGCGCAGCAGCTGGCTGGCGAGCAGGCCCTGGGTGAGCAGCCCCAGGCGGCGGCCCGCCAGTTCCAGCACCACGGGGCCCGCCAGCGGCTGGCGCGGGCCCAGGGCGGGCACGGGGGGCGCGGCGCTGAGCAGACCGGCGGTGCCGCTGGCCTCCCCCTGCCAGACCAGGGAGCCGCCACGGCTGTCGAGGCCGAGGCAGCCCTGCTGCAGCGCCAGCGCCAGGGGCGCCAGGGGGCCAAGCATCTGGCCCAGGGCTGCCCCGTTCCAGAGCACCGCCTCCCGCTGGCCCAGCAGGGCGACGCAGCGCTGCTCCAGTCCCTGGGGGGCTCGCTGACGCACCTTCAGCTGCTGCTGCAGCAACTGCAGGGCCAGGGGGTCGGGGGCCACCACCACCAGGTCGTCGAGGCGCAGGGCCAGAGACGGAAGGGGGGAGGTAGGCCGGGGCGCCACCAGCTCGGCCGGCAGCACCAGATAGGCGCCCGCATCGGCATGGGCACCCCAGAACTGCCACCAGAGCCGCGGCTGGCGCTGCCAGAGCTGCTGGGCCCGCGCCGCCCCGAGACGCTGGCTCCACAGCTCCGGCAGGGGCTGGCCGCTGGCGGTGCCGAAGCTCTGCAGCAGGGCGGCCGAGCTCAGCAGGCGCTGCAGGCCGGCGGCGTTGCTGCGGGGCTGGCGGCGCAGGCCGATCAGGGGCAGCAGCAGCAGCAGGGCCAGGGCCAGACAGGTGGCGGGCAGTGGCCACCGCAGCAGGGCCGCGCGCAGCTGGGGGCCGAGGGGCCTGGGCGGGGCGAGGCTCACGCCGGGGCTCCGTAAAGGGTGGTGCGCCGGCGCACCGGACGGCCCAGCTGGCGGGCGGCGCCCTCCAGCTGCTCCGGGGTCTGGGCGGTGCCGCCGCGGGCGCCGGCCATGCTGGTGATGGATTCCTCCATCAGGGTGCCGCCCAGGTCGTTGCAGCCCCAGCGCAGGGCCTCGCGGGCGCCGGCGAGGGTGAGCTTCACCCAGCTGGGCTGGTGGTTCACGAACCAGCTGCCCAGCAGCAGCCGCGCCTGGGCCGTGAGCCGCAGCATCGCCTGCAGGTCGGGCTGGTCGCGCCCCACCCGCTGCCGCAGGGGCGCTGGGGCGTGGGCGCCCACGAAGGGAAGCAGCACGAACTCGGAGAAGCCACGGCGGGAATGCTGCCAGGCGTGCTGTTGCAGGGCCACCAGGGTGAGCAGGTGCGCCGCCAGGTCGGCCGGCTGCTCGATGTGGCCGGCCATCAGGGTGGCGGTGCTGGCCACACCGGCGCGGTGCAGCTCGAGCACCACGGCACACCAGGCCCGGGCGCTCAGCTTTTCAGGGCAGAGCCGCTGCCGCACCCGCTCGCTCAGCACCTCGGCCGCGGTGCCCGGCACCGACCCCAGCCCGGCGGCCTGCAGCTCGGCGATCACCCGCTGCAGCGGCAGGCCGTCCTGCTCGGCGATGAACAGCAGCTCCTGGGGGGAGAAGGCGTGCAGGTGGATGCCGGGGGCGGCCTCCAGGCAGGCCTCCAGCAGCTGGCGGTAGTAGGCCAGGGCGCTGCCGTTCAGCCGGGCCTCGGGGTTGAGACCCCCCTGCAGGCAGAGCTCGGTGGCGCCGATGGCCTGGGCCTGGTGGGCGCGCTCCTGGAGCAGCTCCAGGGGGTGCCAGTAGGCGCCGGCGTCGCCGGCGTCGCGGCGGAAGGCGCAGAAGCCGCAGTGCTGCTCGCAGTGGTTGGTGAAGTTGAGGTTGCGGTTCACCACGTAGGTGACCGTCTCCCCGGCCAGGGCCTGCCGGCGGCGATCGGCCAGCTGGCGAAGGCTGGAAGCGGCGGCGAGCTGGCCACCGGGATCGCCTGTGGACTCGACGCCGGTCTCCGCTGAGCCACGGACCACCGGCTCAGCCGCGGCGTGGTCAGGCCAGGTGAGCAGCTCGAGGGCCAACGGTGCGGCCTGCCTGGGATCGACCCGTTCGGCACGGCGCGGATCCAGATGCTGATCCAGACGCTCCACCAGGCCCTGCAGCCCAGCCTCAGGGTCAGCAGCGATCTGAGCCGGCCGCACCTCCACCGGGACACTCACCCCCTCGGGGGGCGGTACCAGCAGGTCGGCCGCCAGACGCCAGGACCAGTCCGCCAGGGCTGCGGGCTGTCCGCTCACCGCTTGGTGGAGCCGGCGGTCTGACGCCGACGCCGGTCGCGCCATTCGACGGTGGAGAGGTAGAGCACGCCACCGCTCACAAACACCAGCAGCACGGTGGCGACGATGGCGAGCAGGTTGGTGGCCGGAAGGGGCAGGTCAGCCAAGGGGCCGGACGCTCAGAATTTGAGGGTGCCGTCGCCGTTGCGGCCCCACACCACCATGGCGATCGAGAAGCTGAACAGAGCGGCCAGGGAGGCCCAACCCAGCGTGATCAACATGGAGCGAATCTTTGGTGCAGCGGCAGTGTAGACCTCTAGCCTCGCTCCAGAGCCCATTCCCCCGTTCGTTTTCGCCCCTTCCGCCATGGCAGCGGCCCGCCCCTCCGCCACCCTGTCCAGCCCCCAGCAGGTGCTCGATCGGCAGAGCCTGCAGCAGCCCTACCCCAACGGGCGCGTGATCGTGCTCGACGACGACATCAACACCTTCCAGCACGTGGTGGAGTGCCTGGTGCGAATCATCCCGGCGATGACGCCGGATCGGGCCTGGGAGCTGGCCCACCGCATCGACGGCAGCGGCTCCGCCGAGGTGTGGAGCGGTCCGCTGGAGCAGGCGGAGCTCTACCACCAGCAACTGGGCGCCGAGGGCCTCACCATGGCGCCGCTGGAGCGGGGCTGAGGCCGATCAGCCGCCATCCCTGGGAGCTGGGTCTGCCGCTGGCCCTGCACCAGGCGCCGCCGGCGGCTCCACCGTCACGCGGGAACTCACGGTGCGGCGCACCAGGGCAAAGAGCTCGCGGGTGCGCAGCCCCTGCCCCTGGGCCTCCCGCACGAAGCTGAGGATGCGGCCGGAGCACACGGCCAGCCCCCGCACCCGCCCGCGGCTTTCCGGCCGCACGCTCACCAGGGCCGCGGGCGCTCCGAGGGCGTCGCTGAGTTCCCGGGTCAGCACCTGCCGGGAGGGCAGGCCGGCGCCGTCCTGCAGGGGCCCAGGGGCGGAAGGCGCTGGTGGATCCGCGGCCATGACCAGGGCCCGAGGGACATGATTCTTAGCAGAATTTCCTAGGGTTGGCAGCTACCGATTCAGGAGGGGCGATGGGGCGGCTGGTGATCACCCACAGCACCTACCTGGAGGGCCTGATCCCGGTGCTGCGGCGCCTCGCCAAGGAGCACGCCATCGACACGGTGACCCCAGCGGTGATCAGCCGCGTGCGGGGCCGGGCGCCGGAGCTGCGGCTGCGGGTCTCGACGCCGATCACGGGGGGCTGGAAGCTGCTGGCGCGGCGGGGCTCCAGCGCCCAGGAGGTGTTCGTGGTCACGGCGCTCGAGCAGGCGGGGCTGCAGGCGCTGATCGAAACCTGTCTGGGGGCGGCCTGAACGGCTTGAGCGGCCTGCGCAGGCCTGGGGCTCAAGCGCGGAACTGCTCCCAGGCCTCGAGCAGGGCATAGGCGGCCTTCTTGCGGTTCCACTGCTCCGGATCGCCGCCGTTGTCGGGATGCCAGTGCTGCAGCTGCCGCCGCCAGGTGGAGCGCACCACAACCCACTCGGCGCCGGGGCTGACCCCCAGCTCCTGGCAGGCCTGCAGGTAGCGGTCGCCGCCGGGCGGAGCGGCAGGGGCCGGGGGAGATGGAGCGGGAGTTGGGGGTGGAGCGGCAGCGGCCGCGCTGGATCGGGCCTGGGCGGCCGAGACCTGGGCCTGGGGTCGGGCGGAGCGGACCGGGGCGGGCCGGCGCCAGCGGAGCTGCCGCGGCATGGCTCCAGGCAGCCGGTAGGGCGGGCCGATGCTGCGCAGCAGAAACAGCACCCCCACCCCCGCGAACACCGCCGGAGACCAGAGCATGCGCAGGCTGTCGCGCGCCAGTTCCGCATCCCCCTGGCGACGCGCCTGCTCGGCGTGAACCAGCAGGGCCAGGGCCAGCAGAGCTCCGAGGGCCAGGCTGATCAGGCCGTTGCGGATGGCCAGGAGCCGACGGGCGGCCTGGGGACGGGGCGGGCGGCTCTGCATGGACGGCAGGGAGCAGCGCGAGCCGAAAAGGGGTGGACCACCGTGCCGTTCTGCCCCAGATTCCGACCTGGATAAACCAGAAGGGGCGTCAGAGCGGGGTTCCGTTTCCGGCTACGGGGCCGGTTTACGTTGCCGTCGCGACAGACACCCCAAGTCGAAAAGGGAGTCAGATCAGAAAACTGTAGAAGGCAGTCACCAACACAGCAGTCCGTGATCAGCCTAAGCCCTCAGGCGGGCGGCAGGGGCCAGATCGCCCGCACATCGGCCAGCCGGGCCATCGCCTCCTGCTCCCGCTCGGGCCCGCGGCGCTCGTGCAGCAGCAGGGTCAGGTGGCCCAGCTTGCGCCCCAGGGACGAGCCGCGCTTGCCGTACCAGTGCAGGTGGGCCTGGGGCAGGGCGGCCAGGGCCTGGCGCTGGGGCAGGTAGTCGCTGTCGTCGCTGTCCTGAAAGCCCAGCAGGTTGACCATCAGGGCGCCGGCGGCACTCAGCTCCGGCTGCAGGGCCGCCTGGCCGGACACCAGCTGCAGCTGCAGGGCGAACTGGCTGACGCTGCAGGCCTCAATCGAGTAGTGGCCGGAGTTGTGGGTGCGGGGCGCCAGCTCGTTCACCTGCAGGCCCTGGGGCCCGTAGAAGAACTCGATCGAGAGCACGCCCACGTAGTCGAGGGCGGTGAGCAGGGAGGCGGCGACGTTGCGGGCGGCCTGCTCCACGGCATGGCTGGCCTGGGCCGGCACCATCACCCAGTCGCACACCTGCTGGTGCTGGTGGGTCTTGGCCAGGGGGAACCACACCACGGCGCCGGAGCGATCGCGGCCGGCCACCAGGGCCAGCTCCTGCTCGAAGGCCACGAACTCCTCCAGGATCCAGTCGTGAGGCTGCACGCGCTGCAGCAGGGCCTCGAGCTCCTCGGCGCCGGGCAGCACCTGGGTGCCCTTGCCGTCGTAGCCGCCCGTGGCGGCCTTCGCCACCACGGGGAAGGTCCAGCCCTCGGGCAGGGCCCAGGTCTGGCCGGAGGCGCCGGCGGGGGATGGGGCGGAGACTGACAGGGCCGGGCCGCCGGAGTCTGCGGCCGCCGCAGGGGCATTCGGATCGGTCTCAGGGGCCGGATCGGGCGGCAGCAGCAGCTGGTCGAGCGGCAGCCAGCGGGGGGAGGGCAGGTGCAGGCGATCCAGCAGCTCCCGCTGGCTACGCTTGCACACCAGCGGCCGCAGGGCCTCGAGGCTGGGCACGAACTGCACCCCGTCGGCGGCCAGGGGCGCCAGGGCCTCCAGGTCCACCCACTCGTTCTCGAAGCTGATGGCACTGCAGCGCCGGGCCAGCTCGCGGGTGCCGGCGGCGTCGCGGATGCCGGCGCTCACAACGCTGCTGGCGAGCCGCACGGCCGGGTCGTGGTCGGCGGGGGTCTGCACATGCAGGGCGGCGCCGCGGTCGCGGGCGGCCTCCGCGAGCATCCAGGCCAGCTGACCGCCGCCCACGATGCCGATGGCGGGACCGGCCTCAGCCGCAGGGATAGGGGCAGGGGAGAGGGTGCTCACCAGATCCAGCCGGCGCTGCGGACCAATCGGCCACTTTCGCACCTCTGCCGGGGCCGTGGGGCCCGGGCCGGAAAGCCCCCTGGCGCTCAGCCGGCCCCGTGGAACTCGTACCAGGCCGCCAGCAGCTGGTAGGCGGCGTTGCGGCGGCCCCAGAGGTCGGCGTCGCCGCCCTGGTCCGGATGCCACTGGAGCAGGTTGCGGCGCCACACCGCCCGCACCTCCTGCCAGTTGCTGCCGGGCAGCACGCCGATCTGTTCGCAGGCCTCGCGGTAGCAGCGCAGGAAGGGATCGGCCTCCTGGGTGGGAAGGCTCCAGTTGTCGGTGGCGGCCTTGGCGCCGGCCTGCTCCAGCTGCTCCAGGCGCCTCCGGGCCTCCTGATTCAGCCGCAGGGCCTCGGCCGTCTCGCCGCGGGCCTGCTCCAGCCGGGCGGCGGTGCTGCCGGCGGCCCGCTCCACGCTGGTCTGGGCGGCCTTGGCCGCCGCCTGGGCCTCGGCCGTCGCCGCCGAGAGGCCCGTCAGGGAGGCCGAGTCCGCCTCGATCCGGGCGCGGGTCTGCTGGGCCTGGCGGATCTCCTGCTCCAGCTCCAGCAGCCGGCTGGTGAGGGCATCGGCGCCGGCGGACACCGCCGCCTGGATCGCCTCGGCCCGGGCCAGGGCCTCGCTGGCCGCCTCCCGGGCGCCGGCCAGCTGGCCGACCTGCTGGCTCTCGAGTTGATCGAGCTGGCCCCGTAGCTGCCCCGCCTGGCCATCGAGGCTGGCGGCGAGCCGCTCCAGCTGGGCGCCGCTGGCCTGGGCGGCGCCCAGGGCCTGGGCCACGGCAGCGCGGGCCTGGTCCAGCTCCGAGGCCTGGCTGCGCTGCAGGGCCTCCACGGCCGATCGCAGCTGGGCCTGGCGGCTGGCCAGCTCGGCCGCCAGCTGCTCGGAGCGCTGCTGGGAGGCCCGGGCCGCCGCCAGCACGCCCGCGGCGCTGCCGGCCTGGCTGCTGAGGGCGGTCTCCAGCTCCGCCTGGCCCTGGCGGCGGGCCTCCTGGGCCTGGAGCAGCTGGCGCTCCAGCTCGGCGATGCGGGCCTGGGCGGCCTGGGTGGCGGTGCCGGCCGCCTCCAACTGGCGCTGGCTGGCCTCGGCCTGGCGCTGGGCCGCCTCCGCCTCGGCGCGGGCCTGGTCCAGCTGGGCCTGCAGCTGGGGGGCGACGGCACTGAGGCTGGCGTCGGCGCTGCGGGCGGCCGTGGCGGCCTTGTCGAGGGCCTTGGGGAGCTGGGGATCGCGGGGGCGGCGGGCGGCCCAGGCGGGGGTGGCAGCCGGGCCGGAGGGGCGGGGCGAGCCGGATCGCTTGGAGCGCAGCAGGGCCACCCCGGCCGCGGAGAACACCAGGGGCGACACGAGCACCACCAAGGCGTCGTTGCGGAAGGTCTGGTCGCCCTCGGCCTCGGCCTGCTTGCCCCGCAGCACGATCAGCGCGAACAGCACCAGGCCCAGGCCCAGGCTGAACACCCCGAGCCACTGCCGCTCGTTGAGGCCGCTGGGGCGTCTGCCGCCGGAGGGTGCCATGGCCGGGTACACGCGCGGGCTGACCCTAGGGGCGATGGCGGCCGCGGACCACTGGCCGGTCCGGGATCCGATGAAGCGCGCTGAGGTGAAGCCCGTTCAGGTGAAGCCCTTGTCGCCGGCGAAGGCGAAGCGCACCAGGCTGAGCAGCAGCACGATCACGAACAGGGCCAGGCCCACGGTGCAGGCGTAGCTGATCTCCAGCTCGGCGAAGGCCTGGTCGTACACGTAATAGACAAGGGTCTTGGTGGACTCGGCCGGGCCGCCCTGGGTCATCAGGTACACCTCCTCGAACACCTTGGTGGCGGCGATGGCGGAGATCACGGCCACCAGGGTGATGTAGGGCCGCAGCAGCGGCAGGGTGATGTCCACGTGCTTGCGCCAGCCCTCGCTGCCGTCCAGTTCGGCCGCTTCGTAGAGGTCCTTGGGGATGCCCTGCAGGCCCGCCACGAAGATCACCATGTAGTAGCCGAGGCCCTTCCAGAGGGTCACGAGCATCACCGAGGGCAGGGCCAGGGCGGGGTTGGTGAGGAAGCCGATGGGCTGGAAGGAGCCAAGCAGGTCCGCCAGCCAGCCGTCCCGCGCCAGGGCGCTGAGCCAGCCGTTGATCAGGCCGGTCTCGGCGTAGAGCCAGCGGAAGGCGATGGCCGCCACAACGATCGACACCAGCACCGGCGTGTAGAAGGCAGCCCGGAACCAGTGGATCCCCGGCAGCTGCCGGTTCACCAGCACCGCCAGCACCAGGGAGCCCAACACCACCGGCGGCACCACGCCGATCAAATAGAGCAGCGTGGTGCCGAGCACCCGGAAGAACATCGGATCGGCCAGCAGCCGGCGGATGTTGGCCAGGCCCACCCACTGCAGCGGTTCGCCCACATCCAGGCCGCTGCGGGTGAAGCTCATCACCAGGGCCATGGCGGCGGGGATCAGCACCGAGAGGCCGATCAGCAGCAGGGCGGGGGCCAGGAAGCCCCAGGCGGTGGCGCTGCGCTGGCGCGCTACGGCGCCAGCCGCGGGGACTGCTGGCCTGGCGGACGAGGGGGAGGAGCCTTGCATCACGCCGGACTGGATGCGGCCATTGTGGGAGATCCCTACGGCCCCACCAGCGCCTTGACCAGCTCCGGAGCCGTTGAGGCCGATCCCCGCCAGGTGCTGCGCCAGGTGTTCGGCTACGACGCCTTCCGCGGCCCCCAGGAGGCGATCGTGCGCCACGTGATCGGCGGCGGCTCGGGGCTGGTGCTGATGCCCACCGGCGGCGGCAAGTCGCTCTGTTATCAGGTGCCGGCCCTGTGCCGGCCGGGGCTGGCGGTGGTGGTGTCGCCCCTGATCGCCCTGATGCAGGACCAGGTGGCGGCCCTGCGCCAGGCGGGGGTGCGGGCCGGGGCGCTGCACTCGGCCCTGGAGCCCGAGGAGGCCCAGACCCTGTGGCGCCAGCTGAATTCCGGCGAGCTGCAGCTGCTCTATGTGTCGCCGGAGCGGCTGCTGGCGGGGGACCTGCTGGAGCGGTTGGCGCAGCTGCCTGGGCCGGAACCCCTGGCCCTGTTTGCGATTGATGAGGCCCACTGCGTGTCCCAGTGGGGGCACGACTTCCGGCCGGAGTACATCCAGCTGGGGGTGCTGGCGGAGCGCTTCCCGGCGGTGCCGCGGCTGGCGCTCACCGCCACCGCCGATCCGCGCACCCGCACCGAGATCGTGGAGCGGCTGCAGCTGCAGGAGGGCCAGGTGTTCCTGGCCAGCTTCGATCGGCCCAACATCCGCTACCTGCTGCGCGACAAGCAGGAGGTGAAGGCGCAGCTGCTGCGCTTTCTGGACGACCACCGCGGCGATGCCGGCATCGTGTATGCCCGCTCCCGCAGCCGGGTGGACAAGCTGGCGGCCGACCTGCGCGGCGCCGGCTTCGAGGCGGTGGCGTATCACGCCGGGCTGGGCAACGCCGAGCGCAGCCGCGCCCTGGAGCGCTTCCGCAGCGACTCGGGCGTGGTGGTGGTGGCCACGATCGCCTTCGGCATGGGCATCGACAAGCCGGATGTGCGCTTCGTGGCGCACGTGGACCTGCCCAAGAGCCTGGAGGCCTACTACCAGGAAACCGGGCGGGCGGGCCGCGACGGCCTGCCGGCGGTGGCCTGGATGGCGCACGGCCCGGGCGATGTGCCGCAGCTGCGCCGCTTCATCGACGACTCGGACGCGCCCCTGGCCCAGAAGCGGATCGAGCACGGCAAGCTCGATGCCCTGATCGGCTTCACCGACGCCACGGGCTGCCGCCGGCAGGTGCTGCTGTCCCACTTCGGCGAGGCCCTGGCGGAACCCTGCGGCAACTGCGACGGCTGCCTCGAGCCGCGCGCCCGCACCGATGTGACCGTGCCGGCCCAGAAGCTGCTCTCGGCGGTGTGGCGCACCGGCCACCGCTTCGGCGCCGCCCACCTGGTGGATGTGCTGCTGGGGGCCAACACCGAGAAGATCCGCGCCCAGGGGCACCAGGAGCTGAGCGTCTACGGCATCGGCAACGAGCTCGACAAGGAGCAGTGGAAGTCGTTGATCCGCCAGCTCACGGGTCTGGGGCTGCTGGAGCCCGTGCCCGAGGGGCGCGGCGGCCTGCAATGGGGCCCGGAGGCGGAGGTTCGGGCGGTGCTGCGGGGCGAGCGGACCGTGGAGCTGCCGCTGCCGCCGCCACGCCAGGAGCGGCGACGCTCCAGTTCGAGCTCCCGCAGCGGCGGGGCCGCGGGGTCGGGTGCGGCAGCCGAGTGGGGCGAGGCCGATCCCGACCTGGTGGCGGCCCTCAAGGCCTGGCGCACCGAACAGGCCCGGCAGCAGGCCGTGCCGCCCTACGTGGTGTTCCACGACCGCACGCTGCTGGAGCTGGCCGCCCGCCGGCCCGGGTCGCTTACGGAGCTGGCGGAGGTGGGGGGCATCGGCGCCGCCAAGCTGGAGCGCTACGGCGAGGGCCTGCTGGAGCTGCTGCAGGGCCACTAGAGCCAGGCCGGGAGCTTGCTAGCCGAGCCGGGCCCATCCCCCGCTCAGCGCGACGACTTCCGCCGGCTAGTGGACTGCGGCAGGCCTGGCGGAAGGCCGAAGAGCTCGCCCTGGATCACCGCCGCGGCGTCCCGGCGCCGGCGCGGCCGGGACTGGGACAGGGCTTTCGGCGGGGCGACGACGGGCTGGGCAGCCGCCGGCGGAGCCAGGGACGGCGCTAGGGCCCAGGCGCGGGCCCAGACCCGATCACTGGCGCGGAACACGGCGTAGGGGGAGCAGGCGGCGGCAACACGGGAGACGGAGGCACAGGCAGCCATGGACCTTCCGAGGGGTTAAGTACACCTGTACTAGCCATTGCGGATGTGCGTGTCAATGGCCCGGCCGAGATTCGCCCTGTGACCGTTTGTAACGCAACCGGCCGCCACGGGCGGCTGGCGGCGCGCAGCCCGGCCACTGTTGCTAGGACCGGTTGAGCTCCCCTAGCGGCATGCGCTTCACCTGGACCGAGCATCTGTCTGCGGCGCGCACCCTTGGGCATGCCGGCCAGGAGAACAGCGGCACCGCCCTGGCCCTGATGGGGGTGGCGCTGTTGCTGCTGCTCCAGGACCTGAGTGACAACGGCCAGGCCAACTCCGCTGCCACCAACGTCGATCAGTCCTGCTGATTGCAGCCATACGGCCAGGTGATTGGCCGTGTGATCGCAAGGCCTGATCACACCACCGTTCCCTGACAGGGATCGCGCTCTGTTGCTGTCGCTACGCCTTCGCAGCGCTGCCATTCATACCTTGCGCCCACGTTTGGGAGTCGCCCTGTGGAGTGCAAGATCGAGCTGAGCATGGGCCAGCAGTTCGAAATCGAACGCTTCAACCGCGTGATCGACGCCACGGCCGACGCCAGCCAGCTGCGCGATCTGGCGAAGCAGCTGCTGCAGGCCTGGCACACCCAGAGGGCCGCCACCACCTGGGTGATGCAGCAACAGGGGATCACGTCGCCGCCACCCGCGATCGAGCCGCTCGATGGCTGACCCCGCAGCCAGCCCCCCGGCCGAGCCAGGATGAGCGCATGGAACGCACCGACCTGCTGATTGCCTTTCTGGCCTTTGGGGCCGCCATCTCCACGCTGGCGGCCTGGCTGTGGGCGTCGATGGCCCGGCAGACCTGAAGCCAACCCCCGCATTGGGGGTAAGACTGACGGCGTCCCTCCCCCAGGCACCGCCCGTCATGTCGCGCTCCCGTTCTTTCCTTGGTGATTTCAAGGACTTCATCAACAAGGGCAACGTGGTGGACCTGGCGGTGGCCGTGGTGATCGGCGGCGCCTTCGGCAAGGTGGTGGATGCCGTGGTGAGCCTGGTGATGGGCTCCCTGCTGAAGCCGGCCCTGAAGGCCGCCAACGTGGCCGCGATCGCGGACTGGCCCGCCGGCGCTGTGGTGGTGGCGCTGATCAACTTCGTGGTGATCGCCTTCGTGGTGTTCCTGATCGTGCGCGCGATCGAGGGCCTGCGGCGGGCCGAGAAGGCCGTGGCGGCACCCGACACCCAGGCTCAGCTGGCCTCCGCCGTGACCCGCCTGGCCGATGCCCTCGACAATCGCCAGCTCTGAGCCACCGCAATCGGCGCGGCAGCGGCTGAACCGCTAGACCTCCGGGCAGACAGCCAGCCGGAGATCGGGGGGATGCGAAGGATCGGAGTCTCCCTGCTGGGGCTGGGGTTAGGGCTGGCGGGTCAAGCGCAGGCCCATCTCCCCCTGGCGCAGACCCCGCCGGTACAGCCACGCCCCGGTGCAGCCGCACCGCCGGCGGTGCAGGTGATCGGCACCCCGGGGCCCGATTCGATCGTGACCGTGCGGCCCCGCAGCAGCATCACCAACCGCCAGGGCCTGCAGCAGTTCGTGGGGATCTCCGGCGCCAACAGCGGCGCCCGCGGCCTCTCGATGAACCGGGTGGTGATTCCGCCCGGGGGTCGGGCGGCGCCGCACCGGCACGTGGGCTCGGAATCGGCGATCTATCTGCTGAGCGGCACGGTGAAGACCTTCTACGGCACCTGCCTGGAGAAGACGGTGGTCAACCGCGCCGGCGACTTCCTGTTCATCCCCGCCGGCGTGCCGCACATGCCGGTGAACCTGAGCAGCCGCGAGCCCGCCATCGCCCTGGTGGCCCGCAACGATGCCAATGAACAGGAGAACGTGATCCCCCACGCCGCCCCAGGAGCCGCTGGCACGGCGTCGGCCTGCCCCCGTTGAGGATTCAGGACCGCGGCTCAGGCGACCCCAGCAGGTTGATCCGGTAGAGCACCTCCTCCAGGGCATCGGCGGCTGTGATGCCGGCCCAACGGGGCGGCCGCTCCGGCGTGCAGCAGGAGGGCACCGGGGCCAGCACCGTCCAGGGACGGGCGTGGCAGAACTGCACCACGCTCAGGCGCTCGCCGCTGTGGCCGGCCGGCGCCACCACCCGATGCCAGCCGGCCGGGATGGCGCCGTTGCTGAGGCGCTCCAGCATCAGGCCGCTGTTGAGGATCACGTGGCCCTTGGGCGGACGCGCTTCCACCCAGGTGCCCTCCACCTGCACCTGCAGGCCGGCGGCAGTAGCCCGGGGCAATGCCGTGATCAGGTTGATGTCGGCATGGGCCTCGGCCCAGAGGTGGCCGGCGGCCGGCGCCTGGGCCATGGGCGGGTAGCGCACGGCGCGGCTGAGGGTGGGCGCCTCCTGCACGATCTCATCGAAGAAGCTGTCGGCGCAGCCAATCCCCAGGGCCACCACCCGCAGGAACCGGCGCTGCAGCTCGGCGAGGGTGCGGTGGAAGCTGTCGAGCACGGCGGTGATGCCCGGCACCACGGCCTCCGGCAGCACGGGCTCGGGGTAAAGCAGCGGATAGCGACGCCGCAGCGGATGGCCCTCCGGCAGCGGGGTGGACCAATTGAGCATCTCCTTCCAGTCGGCCTGGGTGCTGCCGGCGGCCGTTTCCACCAGCAGGCCCGTGTAGCCCGTCTGGCCGGCGCTGCCGGGGGCGCGGAACCGCTCCTTGGTGGCGGTGTCGCAGGCGAAGAACTGGCCCAGCAGGCCGTAGGCGGTGTCGAGCAGGTCGGGCGAGAGGTCGGTGCGGGCATACACGAAACCCGTGGCCAGGCTGCGGCGCACCCCATCCACCACCGCGGCCCGGGCGGCGGCGTCGCCGCGCTCAAAGGCCTGCAGGTCTACAGCGAGGATCGCGTCGGGCATCGCGGGGTACTGGCGGGGCGGGGTCAGTGGCGGTGGTCAGGTCGGGCCAAGCCGCTCGCTCGCGGCAACGGCATCCAGCTGTTCTGCCAGTGCAGGAACACTGCGACTCACGGTCTGCCAGATGGTGTCATTTTCCAAGCCGAAATAGGCATGGGCCAGAACATCACGCAGGCCAGTGATCCGGCGCCAGGGCACAGTCGGGTGACGATTCCGCACCTCTACAGGAATCTGCTTGGCGGCCTCGCCGAGGAGCTCAAGATTGCGAAGCACAGCATCGAAGACCAGTTCGTCGTCCAGGAACTGTTGCTGGCTGAGGCCGTCGGTGTAGCGCATCACCTTGGCGCAGAAGCCCTGCATGTCCCTGAGGAACAGGGCCCAATCGCGAGGGCAGCCCGACTCAGGCAAGGGGCAGGGCCTCACGCTCGATCCGGTCGCGCAGCTCGGCGCGCAGACCGTTGCGGGTCACCAGGTCGACGCGAACGTTCAGGAGATCCTCCAGCGCCAGCTTGAGGTCCATGAACTGCTCGAAACTCGGACTGGCTGGGAAGTCCACAAGGAGGTCGAGGTCGCTGGTCGGCCCTGAGGCGCCTCGAACCACCGAGCCGAACACCCGCAGCTCCCGGCCCCCGTGCGCAGCCGTGAGGGTCTGCAGCTGCGGCGCCAGACGCCGGAGCTCATCGAGGTTGGGAGGTCCCTGTCGGTTCATTGGTTCCATCATTGCCGTGGTTCAACGGCTGCGGAATCGCGATCCTGAAAACGACGCCAATCGCTGGCATCTCCCAGGCGATCCGCCGTTGTGGCATGACCCACCACACCCCTGATCAGAAGCCAGAACGCACCACCGGCCGTTCTGGGTCCCGGATCCCCATGACCGGCCGCATTACCGCCCTGGCTCTGCTCACTCCCCTACTGGCGGGATGCGACAGCCTCTGGCGCTGGACGGCGCAGCCGTTCCGGCTGAGCTGCAGCCTCGGCGCCGACCCGCCCACGCTCTTCCGCATCGTGCCCCGGCTGCAACAGGTGCAGGAGCTGGATCCGAAAACGGGCGAGGTGTCCCGCACGATCACCACCAGCAGGCCGCCACCGGAACTAGGGGGCGGCATCATTGATGACAGTGAGGTGACAATCACGCCGCGGCGCATCACCTGGGAGAACAGCATGTATCGCCCCCAGTTCGAGCGGGAAACCAACACGATCGATCTCACCTCGCTCACCTACACGTCGGGGTGGCAACTTCGAGTCGATGGGGGCCCGGAGGTGCGCGAGGGGAAGCGCACAGGACGCTGCCGCAGGATCGAGGGGCCGGCCTGAGCGTTGTGCAACGGCGCGCTGAGCACGGTCATGCGCAGGGGTTCAGGGGCGGGGCGGCGCGAGCAGTTCGGCCAGGAAGGTGGTGAGGCGGAAGCCCGGGTCGCCGCGGTAGAGGATGTCGGCGATCTGCCAGGTGCCGGTGGGGCCGGGCCGCATCACGTAGCGCAGCTGCAGCGGCGTCTCCGCCGGCCGGTTGCGCAGGCCCGCCTGCACGCTCACCAGAGCCTCGAGCTCACCGCCCGGCAGGGGCGTACAGCCCAGCACCCGGGCGCCGAAGGTGCTCACCTGGGTGCCGCTGAACACGTCGAAATCCACGAAGCGGCCATCGGTCGCCGGGTCGAGGCGGAAGGCGGCGCGCAGCTGCCGATCGAGGGACGGCGTGAAGCGGGCGCTCTGGCTGGTGAGATCGATGGGTCCGCGCTGCTCCTGCCGGGCCACCTGCCAGCGATAGAGACGATCGATCTGGGCCACCAGGGCCGCGGGGCAGGGCCCCGGGGCGGCCGCAACCGGCAGGCCCGCGGGCCAAGCCAGCAGAGCGGCGGCCGCCAGGGTCGGGCTAAGGCTGGCGGCGCAGGTCCGGACGGTCTTCCTCACAGGTCACCAGCAGCAGGGTGTCGACCACGGCGGTTTCGGTGTGGGTGTCGCCGGGCTCCACGAAGTAATAGCCGCCGGCATCGATGCTGTGGGCTGCATCACCCTCGGCCTGCACCCGCATCTCACCACTCACCACGAACACCTGGCACCAGGTGGGGTGGTGATGGCGGGGATTCGTGAGGCCCTGGGGCAGGCGGTAGAGGCCCGATTCCACGTTGTGGTCGCCCTCCCAGAGGCGGCAGGCCTGCATGGCGATGCCCCGCACATCGATCGGCTGCCACTGCTGCGCGTGGGTGGGGACGTAGCGGGTCATCGGCGCAGAGCAACGGGGCAGCGAGCGCTCAAGCGCCCGGGGGTGGATCGACGGGGGGCGGAGATTCCGGAGCGGCATCCAGGCTGTCCAAAGTCTGCTCAAGCAGATCGCGGCCGCTGTCGTAGATCACACGCGACGCGGGCTTGTGGGGTTCGGCGGCCCGGAGCTGGCGGGCGGCCTCACGGCGCCGGTTCAGCCGCGCTCCGCCATGGCGGGCCGCCCGGGCCCAGGCCCGGCGGCGGCCATTGCGGAGGGCGATGGCCCGGTTACGACCGTGCAGGAACGGCAGGCGCAGCAGGGGCACCAGCAGCAACAACAGGGCGTAGCCGATGGCGAAGCGCGCCAGCCAGGCCACGGGCGGCAGCCAGGCGGGTGTGATCGCCAGCAGATAGGGCGAGAGCACCAGCAGGGCCCCCACGCCGATGCCATAGGCCACCCGCTGCTCAACGCCGGCCTGGCTGAAGCGATGGGCCCGCTCACGCAGGGGCGGCACCGGCGCGGCGGGCACGGGCCCCGCCGGCACCACCGCGCCGGCGTCGCTGCTGGGGAGGGCCGGGAAGCGATGGATCAGGTCGCCGTGCTCGCTCACATCGGGGCGACCGTCGAAGCGCAGCAGCACCGGCAACATGGCGGCATCGGCCAGGTCGCGGCGGCGGTCGGGATCGGAGGGGCAGTCGGGCAGGTCGAGCAGGGGGGCGAGGTCTTCGGCGATCACCACGCCGCCGTGCAGGCGCAGGAAGGCGGCGATGCGACGCCAGCGCAGCGGTTCGAGGCGGGCATTGGGATCGCCATCGCCGAACAGGATCGAGAACACGGCACTGAGGAAGCCGAGCGAATCGGGTTCGGCCCCCTCTCCGGGCAGGTCCCAGAGGAGACTCCACAGGTGCTGGCGCGTGGCGGAGGCGCTGCCCTCCTGGGCCAGGGCACCGATGCCGGACACCAGCAGATCGAGGATGGTGGCGGGCACCTGGGCAATCACCTGCAGCAGCCCCGCCGCCAGATCACCGCCCTTGTCGCTGCTGAGCAGCCGCCAGATCAGGAGCACCAGCAGGCAGAGCACCACCAGGGTGGTGACCACCACCAGCACCACCCCGAAGCTGAGCCGGATCACCCGGGCCGCGAGGCGCAGCACTGCCTGCACGAGGGCCTGCAGGCGCCGGCGACCGCTGCGGGCCAGCAGCCGCGCCCGCAGGGCTGGAGGGAACACGAACAGCACGGTGCCGTCGTCGGCCACCTGCAGCCGCCCGGGCGCTTCCGCCGCCAGGGCCATCAGGCCCTGCTCCACCTCCTGCAGCGCCAGGCCAGTGCCGGCCGCCGCCTCACCGACGCTGCAGCGGCGGCCGCGGTTGCCGATCCAGGCCAGCAGGGAGGCCTCGACCGTCATGACATGCCGCCTGGATCAGGTGCCACTGCCGCTGCCGTCCGGTTCCCAGGGGAGGCGCGGCAGGCGGTGCAGGGCTTCGCGCTGGGCCTGGCTCCAGGTGTGGATCATCGCGTCGAGGCTGGGATCACCCGCCTCCAGCTTGAGCTGGTGGGTGATGGTCTTGCGGCCGGCTTCGATCACCACCAGGTCGAACGGGGGCCCCACGGAGAGGTTGGAGCGCTGGGTGAGCACCTCGGAGATGAGGCAAAGGCGGGCTGCGTCCTCCAGGGAGAGGTTGGTGTGGCCGATGTTGTCGAGCGGGGGCTTGCCGTATTTGCTCTCGCCGATCTGCAGGTAGGGCGTTTCCGGCGTGGCCATGATCGCGTTGCCCTGGGGATAGATCAGGTAGAGCCCATGGGGTTCGTTGCCGATCTGCCCACCCAGCAGGAAGGTGGCCGCGCCGCTGGCGCCCGACTGGCTAAGGGCCTCCTCGTGCTGCTTCTGCACCGCCACGCTGAGGCGGCCCACGTAGGCCGCCGCTTCAAAGAGGTAGTCGCAGTGGCGCAGGTCCTGGCCGGCGCCTGCCGCCAGGTCGGCGGGGCGGTCGAGGTCGCGGCGGATGGCGCTGATCACCGCCTGGGTGGTGGCGAGGCTGCCGGCCGCCAGGATCACGAACAGCCGATCCGGGGCAGGCTGGAGCACCGTCATCTTGCTGTAGGTGGAGATGTAATCCACCCCGGCGTTGGTGCGGGAATCGGAGGCCAGCACCAGGCCCTTTTCCAGCCAGTAGCCGATGCAGTAGGTCATGCCAGAGCGGGGCTGTCGCCAAGAGGCCGACGCTACGCCGGCTGGTTTTTCAGCGTAGGCAGGCTCCAAGGCGGCCTAAGGACCTGGAGAGACAGGCGCTGACCAGCAGCGTCTGCTGGCAGCAAGGTCGGTGCTGTCGAGGATGAAGCCGGTGAGCGACTTGTGGATTACCTCGGCGGCACGGCGCAGCACGGCTACCTGTTCCGGCGTGGCGCGCAGGGAGAGCCGGGCTGAGCGCTCAGGAGCTCACGTACCGATGGCAGACATGGTGACAACCCCTAGGCGAAGACCATCGATCAGTGTTGGTACAAGCGACGCACGCGAGGAGGGGGCGCCCCAGGGGATGGCGACGGGTGCCCTTCTGCATCGCCATGGACGTCGCACCCGAGATGGACGGACTAGACTAAGACTTAGTTCAGCGCAATCCATGATGGAGCCGGTGAACATCCACCAGGCCAAGACCCAGCTCTCCCAGTTGCTGCAGGTGGTGGAGCAGGGAGAGGAGGTGGTGATCGCCCGGGCCGGCGTACCGATTGCACGGCTGGTGAGCTGGCAGGCTCAAGCCCAGCCTGTGGCAGCGCCCGGAGCGATGCGCGGCCAGATCCAGCTCGGGGCTGACTTCGATGCACCACTGGATCACCTGTTCGAAGCGCTGCAGTGACGCGGCTGCTGCTCGACACCCACCTGGTTCTGTGGTGGCTGAATGACGATCCGCGGCTGCCGAAGCCTGTGGTGGAGCGCGTGCGGGCTCCGGAGGCAGAGGTGTTCGTGAGCCAGGCCTCGCTCTGGGAGATGGCGATCAAGGTGTCGATCGGCCGCTTGCAAGTGGATCTTCCTGAGTTGGAGCGCCAGGTGCCGCTGCAGGGTTTTCGCTGGTTGCCGATTCGCAACGCCCATCTGCTGGCGTTGGCGGAGCTGGAGGCCGATGGCGACCATCGCGATCCCTTTGATCGGCTGCTGGTGTGCCAGAGCAGGACGGAACCCATGCTGCTGCTGACAGCGGACCGCCAGTTGGGGCGCTACGGCAACACCGTGAACGTTGTCGGATAGCGAGCGCCCCGCCCTGACGGGAGACGCCTGATGAGGCAGAGGCGATCCAGGGAGAACGGCGAGATCAGGGCTCCAGACCATTGAAGGGGGGCACGTCATTGGCCTGTGATCCCGAGCTAGACAACTGGCTGAATCAGGCATCCGGCGCGGACATGGGGGCATGACGGACCACTCCCAGGCCTACCAGCGCCTCCGGCACTACATCGCCGAGCGGATGCGGATGAGCCACATCTACCAACCCCTGATGCTGATGGAACTGCTGGGCCGCAGCAGTCCGGCCCCAGCTCAGGACATCGCCCGGCGGATCCTGGGCGAAGACGTGACCCAGGTCGAGTACTACACCGAGCGGGTGAAGCGGATGGTGGGCCGCGTCCTCACCGGCAACGGCATCACCAGCTATGGCGATGGGCTCTACACGCTGATCGGAGCAGAAGAGCTGAGCGACAGCGAGCGCGACGCACTGCTGCAGCTGTGTCGCCAGCGCCTGGACGGGTTTCGCGAGCAACGGGGTGAGGAGGTGTTTGCCCATCGCTCCCGCCACCGCAACCCGATCAGCGGTTCCGTGAAATACCGGGTGCTCACAAGGGCTCGTGGCCGCTGCGAGTGCTGCGGCGCGCACGAGCACCAGCGGGCCCTGGAGGTGGATCACATCATCCCCAAAAACCAAGGGGGATCGGACGACATCAGCAACCTGCAGGCGCTCTGCTTCCGCTGCAACGCCGGCAAGCGCGACACCGACCGCACCGACTTCCGGGGTGTTCAGGCCAGTTATGGGCGGCGGGAAGAGGGATGTGTGTTCTGCGCGCTAGAGGGCAGCGGGCGAGTGCTGTTGGAGAACGAGCTGGCGGTCTGCATCGCCGACGCCTACCCGGTGAGCACGGGGCACAGCCTGGTGATCCCCCGGCGGCACGTGGCGGACGGCATGGGGCTGCACCAGCCAGAGTGGAACGCGGTAGTGGAACTGCTGAAGCGGAGGCAGGAGCATCTCAGCGCCCAGGACGCCACGATCAGCGGCTGGAACGTGGGGCTGAATTCAGGCGAGGCGGCTGGACAGACGGTGTTTCATGCGCACTGGCATCTGATCCCTCGTCGAACAGGTGATGACAATTCTCCCCGCGGAGGGGTTCGGGGGGTTATCAAGGGAAAACAGCCGTACTGAGCCGTGGCCACCAAGACGCCGACGCGCAAGAAGCTCGATCGACCAACGGTCCTAGCAAAGATCGAAGAGATCCTCTCAGATGGGACTCCTGATGCCGAAAGCCTTTTAGCTTTCGCAGAGTTCATCAACGGGAAGCCGTTCCCCGAGCCCGCTCTCACACTGTCAGAGCTCAAAACGGCAGTATGCAAGGTGTTTGGCACCAAGAACGCCACTGAGCTTCGCAAATCAAGTGAGTTCACCATGGCGATGGCGGGCCGCACATTTGATCTGAAAACAAAGGCTGATTGGCTCAAGCTCTATCGGGAGTGGGTTGGTGTTCCCCACAGCGAGCGCGCCAAAACTGGCAAGACGTCAATCAATGGCATCGATGTTTTAGAGAACTTCAGACCTTGGCATGTCTTCTCTCTTGACCCGTCAACAGCGACTGCCGAAGACATTAAAGAGGCTTTCCGCAGGCTTGCCAAGGAACACCATCCCGATGTAGGCGGCGACCCTCGCGTCATGGAACGGCTCCAAAAAATGCGTGACTCCCTTCTTGCCTTCCTCTAAGCAATCCGATGACGACGACATCCAAACGGTCACGCGACGCTTTTTCTTTTCAGGAGACTGCCAGAATTCTTGGAATAACCCCCAAGAAGCTCAATAGCATTTGCGAGTTTTTTGATGCCCATTCAGATGATGAATGGGAGCTCATAGAAGGAGAATTCTTTGAGTACGAACCAGGCCAGGCTCGGAGCCGGCGCTTTTACGAAGAAGGCGTGATGGCACTTGCAAAGTATTTGGAGGAGAAGGAGGGCGGGAGCATCTTGGCCAAGATTCATGAGTTCTTCACTCACCATCGCGCGAGAGTGACCCGCACACTCGTCAAACGCAGAATCATCCAAGTTACCCAAGACCGAAGCACGATCCAGATCCGAGGAGATCTAATTTTTCTTGAACAGCGCTCTGTCGTCAGAGTGCTCGGCACGAATGGCAAAGGCATGGCTGGCACAATCACGAGGATCCAAGAAGAAAGTTCTGGCCTAGAAGGGGCCGAGGGATTAGAGATTGGCGTTCACTTCGACAGCTTTGAGGGCAAAGAACAGCGTCATTGGAGCCAGCGCGGCATCGTGCGCCTAGCCAAGACGATGAGGGACAAAGGCAGGATCACCAAGGCACGGAAGGCATGGGTCAAAGCCGTTGCCGATGTGGCGGAGGAGTGCTTCGAGGTCCAGCGAAAGCTGCTGGAAAGCCACGAAGCAAGGGTGAAGGCAGCGAAGGAGAAAGTCCGCCAGAGGGCGCTGCGTAAAGACGGATCAGGTTGCGCGGTCTCTGGCCACAAACCATCCTCCTCCGATCAGAATCCAGTTGAACTAGAAGTGCATCACCTGTTCGATGCAGGTTCAAGGCCAGATCTAGCGGCTTATGAAGAGAACTTGATTGCCATCAGCAGCAATATTCATCGAAACTTCCACAAGTGGATGGGCTCAAGGCCTTGCGAGCCCAAAGACTTTGTCGACTATCTCCTGGGCAATGAAATGAGCCATTTTGACGGTCCGCCCAGTGCCAAGAAAAGGAAGGAGCAGAAGCTCCAAAAGCTCATGAACAGACTGGAACTCTTGCAAGCAAGATTTGAGGGAAATCACTTGTTGTACTAACGTTCGAGCTAAGCTGCCCACGGAGGCATACAGTGAAGGCTTGGCGTGCGAAGGTGACGAAGGCGCCGCACACCAGGTTTACGCTGCATGCCGTAGCGGGTCAGCTTGAGCGAGGGGTTAGGCCGCACTACGCAGAATACTGCTTGATCTAGCGAAAAAGTTTCCTCCATCTGGCGCGGATTAGTTTCTTGGCACTCTGAATTAGAACTTGGTGCCTTGGAATACCACCGTGGAAACATTGCTTGCGTCTTCGGGAAATGAAACACTCACAATTCGCTCATCAATATTTGATGTCCCTGGAAGATGATAGATGTAAGTAATTATTTCGGGTCTACCGATCATCTTTCGACGTTTCCATGAATCAGGAAAAGTAGGATGATTCTGTGATGAGTCGAATGTTGCTTCTAGTTCTGCGACCAACTGTTTAGCCTCGTCTTTGGATATACGAAACGTAGCCACGAGTTTAGAATCAAAGAGTTGTCCGCAGGTCACACTTTCCAGATCAATTGCTTTGGGTAATTTCTCGATGAAGTATCTGCGGATTGCTTTCTCTTGAACATCACGAAGACTTTTGCCGAAACCAAGATCACAGTGTCCTCCCAATGCAAAGCCGCTTTCGGAGAGCTTACTGGCGAGCAAAAGCAAAGCAAGAAATGTAAGAAATAGCACTGTCCCGATGGTCTTCATACGTAATTCGACAAACCTGCTGGTAACAACACCGCGCGCTTCCGAAAAATTCTTGAAGGTGTACCTAAACTGTAGGAAGCGCGAATGAGTATTGAGGGGTGGGGGAACTGCGTCACGTCAGCTTGTGCGGCCTAACTCTTTATTGGGCGGTTCCGCAAAAAAGAGCCAAGCTGGCATCACATTCCGAGAACCACTGCCAGCTCCACTAGGAAGCCCGCTGAAAGTCCTTATAAAAACAAGGGTCTCGCGGAATTCTTGCCCAAGATAGCCGTGGTTCTCGCGTCCGTGAACCATCTGTTCACTCTGCTACTGACTATCCGCTGGGCCGCGGACCCTGGGGCGTTCCCAATTAGGGGTATGGGTGTAGAGCAAGGTGGTATTCACTCCGAGGCCTTTGCTAGTACTGAGGCAGTCCTTGTAACGGGTAGCCAATTCATGCCCCCGCAGGACCTCCCCGCCGGGCTCTACGACCACCTCCTCAGCGCGGCGAAGCACCAGGCCCTCGCGTCCCATCCGGCCTCACTCCACCACCTCGAGCCCCTCGACCCTGCCGAAGCCCCTCAGCGCCTGGCCCGCTACCTGCGCCAGCTCAGCGAAACAGCCCTGGCCTCCCTGCCAGAAGCCCAGCGACAGCAACACCAGCTGGCCCTGGTGAATCAGATCGTGGCCCTGCTGCACCAGAAGGTACCCACCGCGATCCACCCCGGCGACCAACTGCACCCCAGTGCGCAGCTCCTGCAGGAACTGCGCACGGCTCCCCTGCTCCCAGACCAACCCCCCATCACCAGGCCCCTGATCCCCCTGGCCGATGGCACCCTGCTGATCAATGCCCCCAGTGAGCCGAGCGTCGGCCTGGCCCTGCAGGCGGAATGCCCCTCAGCCGATCGCATCGACCTGCTCTGCGCCTTCATCAAGTGGAGCGGGCTCCGTCTGCTGCAGGAGCAGCTGAGCACCCATCTAAGAGCTGGTCGGCCCCTGCGGGTCCTCACCACCGTGTACATGGGCGCCACCGATCGCAAAGCGCTCGACTGGCTGGTGAAGCATCGGGCCCAGGTGCGCGTCAGCACCGACACGCGCCGCACGCGCCTACACGCCAAAGCCTGGCTGTTTCACCGCGCCAGCGGCACCAGTACCGCCTACATCGGCTCCTCCAACCTCTCCAGTGCCGCCCTGCTCGACGGCTTGGAGTGGAACGTGCGCCTGGCGGCCCTGGAAACCCCGGCGATGCTGCGCAAGTTTCAGGACACGTTTGACGCCTACTGGGAGGAGGGCGAATTCGAGCCCTATGCCGCCACCGCCGAGCAGCAGGCCCGCATCGACCACCAGCTCGCCCTCGCCCGTGGCGACGATCCAGCTGCCGGCGGCAGCACGACACCGGTGTGGTTCGACCTGCGCCCCTACGCCTACCAGCGCGAGATGCTCGATCAGCTGGCGGCGGAGCGTGGGCTGCACCAGCGTTGGCACAACCTCGTGGTGGCCGCCACCGGCACCGGCAAGACCGTGCTCGCCGCCTTCGATGTGGCCCGGCTCCATGCCGACTTCCCCGAGCAGTTCCCATCGCCCGATCCGCCGCCGCTGCTGCTGATCGCCCACCGCAAGGAGATCCTGCAGCAGGCCCAGCAGACCTTCCGCCAGGTGCTGCGCGATCCCTCCTTCGGGGAGCTGTGGGTGGATGGCGAGCGGCCCAGCCAGTGGCGCCATGTGTTCGCCTCCGTGCAGTCGCTCAGCCAGCAGGACACCGCGGCGATCCGACCCGATCTGTTCGACGTGGTGATCGTGGATGAGTTCCACCACGCCGCCGCATCCAGCTACCGGCGCTGGCTCGATCACCTGACCCCCAAGCTCCTGCTCGGCCTCACCGCCACCCCCGAGCGGGCCGACGGGCTCGACATCCTCCACTGGTTCGACGGTCGCATCGCCGCCGAGCTGCGCCTGTGGAGCGCCCTCGACCAGGGCCTGCTCAGCCCCTTCCACTACTTCGCCGTGGCCGACGCCACCGACCTCTCCGCCCTGGAATGGCGCCGCGGTGGCTACGTGCCGGCCGAGCTCAGCACCCTTTACACAGGCGATCACCGGCGGGTGGATCTGATCCTCAGCGAGCTCGACAAGACGCTCGCCGATCCGGCCCGCATGCGCGCCCTGGGCTTCTGCGTGAGCGTGGAGCATGCCCGCTTCATGGCCGAGCGCTTCCGCGCCCGTGGGCTGAAAGCCGAAGCCCTCGATGCGAGCAGCCCAGCTGATCAGCGCCGCGATTCCCTGCGGCGCCTCCAGACCGGCGAGCTGCAGATCCTCTTCGCGGTGGACCTGTTCAACGAGGGCCTCGACATCCCCGCTATCGACACCGTGCTGTTGCTGCGTCCCACCGAGAGCGCCGTGGTGTTTCTGCAGCAGCTGGGCCGGGGTCTGCGTCTCTCCCCTGAAACCGGCAAGAGCTGCCTCACGGTGCTCGATTTCATCGGCCAGCAGCACCGCCGCTTCCGCTTCGATCTGCGCTACCGCGCCCTGCTGGGGGGCAGCCGCCGCCAGCTGGAAACCCAGCTGCAACAGGGCTTCCCGTTTCTGCCACCCGGCTGCCGGCTGGTGCTCGATCGGGTGGCGTCGGATCGGGTGCTCACGAACCTGCGCCAGAGCCTGCCCAGCCGCCGCCCCCAGTTGCTGGAGGAACTGCGGGCCCTGGCCGCCGAGGGGGTGATCGGCCCCGCCTCCGGCCTGGCGGCCTGGCTCGAGGCGCTGGGCATGGAGCCGGCCGAGTTCTACGGGGTGCGTGGCGCCGGCTTCACCGCCCTGCGGCGCGAACTCGGCTGGCTCCCAGGTGCTCCCCACCTCGAGGAGGAGCGGCTCACGCGCGCCATCGCCGCCGGCCTGCTCCACCTCGACGATCCCGATCGCCTGCGCTGGCTGGCCGCAGCGCTCCAGGCCGCCGCACCACCCAACCCCGCCGGCCTGGGCGAGCGCGAGCGGCGCCAGTGGCTGATGCTCGCCGTGCAGCTGTGCGGCACCGGCCGCCGCTGGCGTCCCTTGCCCGAGGCCCTGGCCCTGCTCTGGCAGGCGGACGCCTGGCGCGAGGAACTGCGCCAGCTGCTGGAGCTGTTGGCCGAAGCCGCCGATCACCGGGTCCACCCACTGCCCTGGGCGCTGCCGGTGCCCCTGCGCGTCCACGGCCGCTACAGCCGCGCCGAGATCGAAGCGGCCTTCGGCATCCTGCGCGATGACGCCCCCTGGATCCACCGCGAAGGCGTGCTCTGGCACGAACCCAGCCAGACCGATCTGCTGTTTGTGACCCTCAACAAGAGCGAGTCGCTCTTCTCCCCCACCACCCGCTACCGCGACCTGGCCCTGGGCCCCGCGCTGTTCCACTGGGAGAGCCAGAGCACCACCACCGCCGCCTCCCTAACCGGCCAGCGCTACATCCACCACGAGGCGCGAGGCTCGCGGGTGCTGCTGTTCGTGCGCGAGCACCGCGGGCAGGGCACGGTCACCGAGCCGTTCCGGTGTCTGGGCTTCGTGAACTACGAGAGCCATGCAGGCGAACGGCCGATGGCGATCCGCTGGCGGCTGGAGCGGGAGATCCCGGCGGGGTGGCTGCAGGGGATGGCGTTGGCGGTTTGATGCCGGCCAGAGTGGGTCAGCCAAGGAGCCAACCCAATGGCCTACCGCATCCGCCTTCTGGACACAGAGGAGGGCTGATGTCCAGGCTTTTGGTCGGGGAGGTGTGTGCTGCCGATGGTGCGCCGCTGGAGCCTGTGGACGGAGTGGCGGGGGTCTGGCGCTGCCCCACCTGTGGACACCGAACCGACGACCCCGGCGACGGACTGCTCGGTGACGGGTTCGACGTCAACCACCGGCAGTGGGGCCTGCGCGGTGATGGGCACGCCTGGAGGGCCATGCGTGAGCTCGTCGGAGCCATGCCCACACCGAACAATCGCGAGGCGATCCGTGCGGCCTACGTCGACGCCCTGCGCCGCGTGGCCGACGTGGACATCGATCAGACCGACAAGCGGGTCGTGCACCGGCCCCACCTCGACCATGGCGGGATGTCCGGCGGATCGGTGGATGTCGCCTGGTGGCGATCCAAGGGCATTCCCCTGTTGGTCGAGCGGGCGCTGCAGCGGCTCATCGAGCTGCGCCGCCGACGAACCTGGTGAGACACAAGACCAAGTGGGGCTGCCAAAACAGCTGACTTGTCAGTTGCGGCAGCTCTATTGAAATTCGGTCTAAGGGCGATGGAAGCGGCAAGGGCCACGTAGCGTTCGAGCAGGCCAATGAGGAGAGCCGGTCGTTGAACAGCGCCACCGCAGACGACCAGGGCTCTGGCTCGACGTTGAGCGCCGTATCGCGGGTGGTGGGTGTGGGGGCTTCGGCCGGTGGGCTGGAAGCCCTGCAGGAGTTCCTCGGCTCATTGACGCCTGATGGTTCCACGATCCTCGTGGCCCAGCATCTGGCACCGGATCACCCCACGTTGCTCGTCGAACTGTTGTCCCGTTCGACACCGTTCGACGTTGAGGAGGCTGTTGACGGGAGTCCGCTCCGTCCAAACACCGTGACCGTGGTGCCGCCCGACCATGATCTGACCCTCGTCGGCGATCGGCTCGCTCTTGTGGAGGCTGCGGAGCGGGTGGGTCCCAGCCCCAGCATCGACCTGTTGTTCGAGTCACTCGCGCAGAGCTGGGGGGCACGCGCCGTGGGCATCGTCCTGTCGGGGACGGGATCGGACGGCGCCCGTGGCCTGCGTGCCATCCGGGCTGCAGGCGGTCTGACGATGGTGCAGACGCCGGAGTCGGCCCGCTTCGACGGGATGCCTCGCGCCGCACTCGCCCTGGGCAAGCCTGACGTGGTGGCCGATGCGGCAGAGCTCGGCCCCAGACTGGCCGAGATCCCGACCTCCGTGGGCGATGGGGAGGCGGATCTGCCTCAGGTCGAGGAAGGCGTCATCCCCCAGGTGGTGGCGCAGCTGAGGCGGTCGATCGGAGTCGACTTCGCTGAGTACAAGGCATCCACGCTCAAACGGCAGGTGCAGCGGCGGATGGCGGTTCGGCAGATCGACGTCATCAGCGACTACGTGGCGTTGCTGGCTGCTGAACCCGATGAGGCGCAGGCGCTCAAGCAATACCTCTTGGTGTCGGTCACCTCGTTCTTCCGGGATCCGGAGGCCTTCAAGGTGCTTCGCGACGTGCTTGGCACTTACCTGGCCCGTCCTGGCGCTGACGAGGTTCTGCGCGTGTGGGTGCCCGGCTGCGCCACGGGTGAGGAGGTGTACTCGATCGCCATGATCGTGGGCGATCTCATGGGCCGGCCGGCCGACCTCGCCCGGAGATTGAAGATCTTCGGCACCGACCTGGATGATGCGTCCCTGGCCTTGGCCCGGCGCGCCATCTACCCCGCCTCGGCTCTGTCGCAGATCCCGGAACCGCTGCGGACGGCCTACACCAGGCAAGGTGGCGACAGCTTCCAGGTTGCCGACGTGCTGCGCGAGTGTGCCGTCTTCGCCCTGCACAACGTGGGCACCGATCCGCCGTTCCCTCGCCTGGACGTGATCTCGTGCCGCAACACCCTCATCTACTTCACGTCACCGCTGCAGCGGCGTGTGATCCGCCGGTTCGACTTCGCGCTCCGGTCGGGGGGGCTCCTCTTCCTCGGCGAGAGCGAGGGCCTCGGTCGTCATTGCGAGGGCTTCACCGTTGTCGATGCAGGCAGCCGCATCTTCCGGCACTCGGGTGAATCCCTGCCCTCCTACGAACACGTTCCACCCCCGTTCTTCGCCGACGCCGCCCGGCAGAAACGACCCGCCCATCGTCCGCGGACCCTGGAGCCCGAGCGGGATGTGGAGCTGATCGCCCTGCTCGAACAGCTCGTGCGTTTCAGCGGCGACGCCTATGTGGTCCTGGACGACCGGCAACGGCCGGTCCGCGTGGTCGGTGACGTCTCCTCCTACTGCCGGGTTCCCGAAGGGACTCTGGCAGCATCGATTTCGTCCTTCCTGCGGGAAGAGCTGCGGGACGAGGCGCGTGCGCTGCTTCTCCTTTGCCGTGGGAACAACGAACCCGTCAGCGGGCAGTCACTGTCCATCGAGGGCATCGCTCACCCGTTCCACATCGCGGCCAAACCGATCCAGGTGGGCGAGGAATCGCTCACGGTGCTCGCCTTCATCCCAGACAGCGGCCTGAGTGTCGGCTCACCGACACCGTCTGATCGCAGCGCCTCGTTCGACCGCGAACTGAAGCGCCTCGAGCAGGAAGTACTCGTCAGCCAGGACACCCTTCGCCGGTCGTTGGCCGAGCTCCAATCGGTCAACGAGGAACTCGAGGCGGCGTCGGAGGAACTGCAGGCGGCGTCGGAAGAACTGCAGGCGTCGAACGAGGAACTGCAGGCATCGAACGAGGAGCTCCAAGCCACGAATGAGGAACTCGCCGTTCTCAATCAGGAGTCGTTTCAGCGCGGTGACCTCCTGCAGAACCTGAACTCCCACCTCTCGAACGTCGAGGCCTCGGTCAACCAAGGCATGGTCATCGTGGACCAGGACCTGCGCATCATGCGTTTCACCCCGCTGGCCGTTCGGGTCTTCGGCCTCGTGGACGCTGATGTCGGGCTTCCCGTGCTGTCCGCACGAACGACGCTGCCGATTCCTGGCCTGGAGGCAGCCCTGCGCGACGTCGTCGGCGGCGGTCAGCGACTCACCATCCAGGCTCGAGACAACGAGGTTTGCTACCTGGTTCAGGTCCTCCCGTACAGGGACTCCGAGGGACTCCCTCTGGGCGCCATCATCACCCTGACGGATGTGACGGAGCTGGACAGCTTGAGGGCCACCGCCGAGGCGGCTCTGGCCGAGCTGCAAGTCAAGTCCGAACTCCTTGAAGAGACGGCGTTTGACTCGCTCACCGGGCTCCTGAACCGGAAGAACTTCTCGGAGGCCCTGGCGAACGAGATCGCTCGAGCGTCCCGCGCCGGGTCGCAACTCGCCCTCGCCTGGATCGACCTGGACCGCTTCAAGGAGGTGAACGACGAGCACGGGCACGACGCTGGCGACGTGACGCTGCGTACCGCGAGTGCGCGGGTGCTGGAGGTCGTGCGTTCCACAGACGTGGTGGGGCGACTCGGCGGCGACGAGATCGGCGTGATCATCGCCGACTACAAGAGCCCCGCCGAGCTCGACGCCGTGCTGGATCGGCTGCTGGCCATCCTTCGCCAGCCTGTCGAGGTGGATGGGCGGGAGGCGAAGATCTCAGGAAGCATCGGGGTGGCGCTGTTCCCCGGGGATGCCCAATCGCCGGATGACCTGCTCGGGGCGGCGGATGCGGCCATGTACGAGGTCAAGAAACGCCTGGGGGACGGTGCTGCCTACTTCACCCCGTCGATGAACAACGCGGCCGCTGAGCGGCGACGGATGCGCCTGGACATCAGCGCGGCGATCGACAGTCGCAATTTCGAACTGCATTATCAGCCCATCGTCCACGCGACGACGAACGACGTGTGGGGCGTGGAAGCCCTCGTGCGCTGGCGCCGCGACGGCCAACTCGTTCCAGCCTGCGAGTTCATCGACTTCTGCGAGCAGAGTGGCCAGATCCGCGCCCTGGGCCTGCTGACCCTGGAGTTGCTGCGCAACGATCTACCGATCATCCAGGCCACGCGCTACGACGACTTACGCATCGCCTTCAACGTGTCCGTCACGCAGCTCGAGGACAGGAACACCTTGAACAACCTCACCGCGATCGACGCACCGGACGGCCTCGGTGGCCTTGTCGTGGAGATCGTTGAATCCGTCTTCCTCCCCGGCCGCAGCCAAGCCCTGGAGCAGCTGGATAGCCTCGTGGCGCTTGGAGTGGAAGCGTGCATCGATGACTACGGATCCGGCTACTCGAACTTCGGACTCCTGCAAGCACTCACCCCCGCCTACATCAAGCTGGACCGATCGTTCCTGAGCCGACAACAGGGATCCGAAACACGAGCTGCCCTCATCCGCTCAGCCGTTGAGATCTCCCATGTGATCGGTGCGAAGGTCGTCGTTGAAGGAGCCGAGGACGACGAACATCGGGCCCTCGCTCGCGACGCCGGCGCCGACTACGTGCAGGGGTACGCCATTGCCCGGCCTATGCCGCTCGCTGACCTGACGACGTGGCTCGCCGAGCATCCCTCCCAGGCCTGAGCCAGGCTCGGCAGCCACGTCAGGCGAGCTCAGAGGGTGGCCATCCGTTGGCGGATCAGAGGCACCGATGCACTGGCAGGCTGCTGCTGGGAGAGAATGGACTGACCACGTTCCCAGGCAGATCGACGCGACAGGAGTTCCAAATCGTCGAACCATGCTGCCTTGGTCATCTGGCCAACATGGAGGCGGATGTGATACACATAATCAGCAATCAACACCCCCGGCGCCGTGCTGGTGACGGCGATCATCATGCCCAGGTCTTCACCTTGAGGTAGCCCCATCCAGCCGCCGACCCGCTTGAGCAAGGCAGCCTCCACCAGCAGGGTGGTTGGACCCAGGGGAATGCTGTCATGGGGAGATGGCCACGCCCGCCAGACATCACCCGCCAGGCAGGGGCCTGCGGCGACGATGGCCGGATCGTTCTTGAGGTCGTCGGTGCAATAGCCGGCTGCCCACAGGGCCCCGGCCTGGTCATCAATCGCCGCCAGGCGTTGGTCGATGGAGCGGGGATAGAGCCAGTCGTCATCGTCGGCGCTGGTGATCCACTCACCCCGTGCCACAAGCAGACCAAGATTGCGCGCTGCGGCCTGACCAATGGGCCGAGCGGAAGCGATCACGGTGGCGTTAGCCGCAAGATCCGCAGGCAGCGATTCGATGCCGTTGCCATCAACGACAATCACATGTTCTATCTTGCAGCTATTTTGAGTAAGGCTACGATTTAAATCGCTCAACATCGACAGGCGATCGGGCAAAAGCCTGGTCGGCGTGATGACGCTTACGGTCGTCAAATGGGAGGCGTCATTGCGAGCCCCACCACGCTAGTCGAGCTTGTTGGATCGACTGGGCCAAAAACAAAGGCCAACAGCAGAGACCAGCGGCCGCTTCCGTGGGAAACCCGGCCGCACCAGTCCTGTCGGCTGCAGGGGCTGACAGGGAAGGCAGAGAACGGCGGGGCAGGCCTCGAAGCGGCCTTTGGCGTGGCCCATCGTTGCTTCTGCTGTTCCCCACTCAAGGGGCTCTCACTGGGATCCCATCGATGTCAGCGCGACCAGAGAGCTGAGGCCATGGGTCCTGATCCCCTGCAGCGGCCGATGGCGATTCGCGCCCTGCTTGCCATTAACAGGCCTCCAGTTGCAGATCGGGCCCATTGGCAAAGGCCTGATCCGCCGTCACCAGGGCGCAACCTTCGCTGAGGCATGGCTGGCGATCAGCAGATCCATCGCCGCCAACGGCTTCCCGTGGCGTTCGAGATCGGCCGGCATCCGCACCGCCTGGCTGCGGCCGTTGCGGAACAGCTTGACGCGTATGACCCCCCACAGGTGATCGATATCGAGTCTGAACAAGGCCTGCGCTCCCATGCCGCCTTCCGCACGGCGTCCTGGAAGCGGTCCACAATCGTGATCAGCGCTCGCCATGGAGCCGGCCGACTTCACCGGGATCCCCGGCGCCGTCTCTGCCTCAGTGTCCCTCAACGTGGCGTTGCCGGTTGGAGAACCGCCAGACTGGTGTCCAGAGCACCCCGGCGACCATGACGACCGCCACCCCCCAGCGCCTCACGGCGATCCTGTATCGGGAAGACGAGGTCTACGTGGCGGAGTGCCCGGAGGTCGGCACTGCGAGCCAAGGCGACACCATCGAGGAAGCACTGGCCAACCTGCGCGAAGCCACCGAGCTCTACCTGGAGGAGTGTCCGCAACCTGCCCTCGCGCCCCGACTGCTGACCACCTTCGAGGTCGGCGTTGCCTAAGTTGCCTCGGTTGCCGGCATCTGCCGTCATCGCCGCCTTGCAGCGCCTCGGTTTCGAGATCGTGCGCCAGAAAGGCTCCCATGTAGTCCTGCGAAAACAGTCCCCCAACCCTGAACGTGGCGACGCCAATGTGACCTGCGTGGTGCCACTCCATCGGCGTGATCTGGCGTTGGGGACACTGGGAAGCGTGCTTCGTCAGGCAGGAGTCGACGCGGAAACGTTCATCGATGCCCTCTGAAACCTTTCATCGCGGAACCTGAACCTGCGCGTGCACCGTCGCTACAGCCGCGCCGAGATCGAAGCTGCCTTCGCCTCCGGGCAGCGGTGTATCCACCACGAGGCGCAGAGTGCGCGGGTGCTGCTGTTCGTGTGGGAGCAGCGCCGGCAGGGTGCGGTCACGGAGCCGTTTGTTTGCCTCGGCTTTGCCCGGTACAAGAGCCACGAGGGCGAGCAGACGATGGCGATCCGCTGGCAGCTGAAGCGGGAGAGTCCGGCGATGGGGCTGCCGGTGATGGCGTTGGCGGTTTAGCGTCTGGACCAGGCCCCGCCTCAATGTCCGCTGCCGGCCATGGACGTCAGCTCTGACAATCTGATCAGCCGGTTGCGGGAGCACGCGCCCACCTGGAGTGAGCGTTTCGGCGTCCGCAGCCTGCGGATCTTCGGCTCCTGGGCGCGTGGCACGGCGACAACCGGCAGCGATGTGGATCTGCTGGTGGCCTTCGATGGCCCCGCCACGGCCAGACGCTTCTATGGGCTCCAGCTCTTCCTAGAAGACCTGCTTCAGCAGCCTGTCGATCTGGTCACGGAACAGGCACTCCGAAAGGAGCTCAGGCCAACGGTTGAAGCGGATGCCATCACCCTCTGACAGGGGCCGGGATCGCGACTGGCGCCTCTATGCACACGACATGGAGCGCTTTGCCCTGCGTGCCGTGAGCTACTGCACAGGACTCGACCGGGCACAGTTCGAAACCAATCACCTGATGCAGGATGCGGTTCTACGCAACAGCGAGCCGTCGCCTCCAACAGCCGTGGCACTGCAGCCGGCGCAGCTGAGTCAGAGCTGCTTCACTGTGGCTGCCGCCTCGCCATCCGCCACGGGCGCATGATCGACCTCAGCACCTACCGCCCCCGCGGCGACAAGCGGAACACCCCCTTCTTCGAGGAGACTCTGCCGCTCGTCTACGAACGGCGGGCCCGCTCCGGCCTCGATCAGCTGGTGGGAACGATGGCGGCGCTGGTGGTGCAGGTGGACCACGGCCATGGCCTGCCCTATCTGGCCGAACTGGCGCTGATGGGTCCCTACCGCTTCCGGGAATGCTGGCTGATCGAAACGCATCGGGTGTATCTGCTCGCGGCGGATCCGGCCTGGCCACGGCTGATCGTGCTGGAACCGCTCAACAGCGGTTTCGAGGATGAGGGAACCCGCTGGAATGCCATGTATCCGCTGGCGGCCCCCCACCCCAACGCGCGCTATGTGGGCGAGATCTACAGCTGCAACTCCTGCAGCGCGGTGCGGGCGGCGTTGGAGGAGCAGAACATCCGCTTCGTGTATCCCGGCGAAACGCCGAATCCCTTCTACGCCCAACCGCATCTCAGTTTCACCTTCCTCTCCGACTACACCTACAACCGGGTGGGCTATGTGGATGTGCCGCTCGATTCGCTGGCGCCCCTCAACCTTGGCGATCGTGTGCTGCTCGACGACGACAGCGAACGGCCGCTCCTCGAGGCCGCGGAGCTCCACCGCAGCCTCGGCCTCGAAGGGCGCGTGCTGGGCATCGATCACATGGCCACCCGCGTGCTGGCCGGTGAACGGGAGGACGCGATCCTGGAATATCTCACGATGGTCCCCTACTACTTCTGGGGGGCTTACAACATCCATGAGATGAACTCCTCCACCAATGTGACCCGCTGCCCCCATGTGAGCGATGAGAAGCACTCGCCAGCCAGGGTGTTCACGGCCAACAACACCCCCTCCTATCTCAATTCGCTCGTGAACCTGCCGATGCCCACGGAAGACTTCGTGCGCAACTTCGGCCGTCGGATGCATCACATCGCCTTGGAGGTACTCGATGGTGCGATCAATTCAGAACAGAACGTGGATTGGGTGGTGCGCAACCTCCAGAGCCACGGCGTGCCCTTCCTCGCCGAGGTGGTGGGCGAATGCCGCGATCAGCCCAACCTCAAGCAGATCTTCTCCAAAAGCTCACCCCACTCGCTGCTGATCACCGAATACGTGCAGCGCTGCCAGGGCTACGACGGCTTCTTCACCCGCGACAACGTGGCCGCCCTCACCGAGGCAGCCGGCCATGAGGAGCGCTTCGCCCACGGCCACGTCTTCGACTGAGGGCACGACAGCTGCTCACGACGAGCAGCTGTAGTGCGACACGCCCCCGGCGCTGAAGAACTCCCTGGGCTTCAGGCGGTCGTATTTCGCTGCGATGTCAGGGGAGGGCTCGTCGTAGGGGTGGCTCAGCACCTGCTGTAGCTCCTGCACCAGGCTGGTGTCGCCAAGCGCTGCCTGTTCATAGGCCGGGGCCACCAGCCATTCGCGCCAGGTGATGGCCGGATTCACCCGTTGCATCGCGGCAGCGGTGTCGCGGGGGTCGCCGCTGGCCGACAGCTGATCCCGCCAGCGCTGCAGCCACTGGATCCAGCGCGCCTCAAGCTCCTCGCTGCTCGGCATGTAGAAGCTCTCCGAAAGGGTGGCGAGCTGCTCCGGCAGGCCAGCGCCAGGGTCAGCGGCCAGGGCAGAGAGCCGGCGGAAGAGGATCGTGTAGTCGGCCCTGGAGTGCGCCATCAGCTGCAGCAGCTCCTGCACCAGGTCGGCATCGGGGTTGGCCAGGCCCAGCTTCCGGGCCCACATCGCCTCGATTTCCTGCTGCATCGCGCCGGCGAAGCCGTCGCGGATCGCATCCACCTTCGCCAGGGCCTCGCTGTTGCCCTCAAGCAGCAGGCGGATGGCGGCCCAGAACATCTGGTAGTTGGCTTCGGCCGCCGCCGGTTGGTTGAAGAAGCAGAAGTGCTCGCCGCCGCCGGTCCAGGGCTGGAAGCGGGGATCGAACAGCTCGCAGAAGCCGAAGGGGCCGTAGTCGAGCGTGTAGCCACCCGCGGCGCAGTTGTCGCTGTTGAAATTGCCCTGGCAGTAGCCCACGCGGATCCAGTGGGCCACCAGGGCGGTGAGCCGCCCGCGGAACAAGCCCGCCAGCTCCACCACCTGATCGGCGAAATCCAGGCTCGGATCGATCTCCGGCCGGTAGTTGCGCTCGATCAGGTGCTGCACGATCAGCCGCAGCTCATTCAGGGCCTGCGGGTGCGCCTGGCTGCGGGCGCGACGGGCGAACAGCTCCAGCTGGCCCACCCGCAGAAACGAGGGGGCCACGCGGGTGGTGATCGCCGCCGGGTTGTCGACCATCACGTCGGGATCAAACGAGCGGGAATCCGGCAGATACCAGGGCCGGCGCACCGTTTCCTCCCGCGACATGTAGAGCGTGAGCGAGCGGGAGGTGGGCACCCCCAGGGCGTGCATGAACTCCTGCGCCAGAAACTCGCGCACGCTGGAGCGCAGCACGGCGCGTCCATCGGCGCCGCGGCAGTAGGGGGTGGGGCCGCCGCCCTTCAGCTGCAGTTCCCAGCGCTTGCCGTTGAACACGCCTTCAAACACGGAAATAGCTCGGCCATCGCCGTAGCCGTTGCCGGTGCCGAAGGGGCACTGCTGGATGTATTCCGTGCCATAGATCGAGAGGGCATAGCCGGTGGCCCAGCCGAACGGCCGCATCGGCTCCTGCGCCACGCCGATGTCGCCGGAGAACAGCCGGCGGAACTGCTCGTCGTGGGCCAGCCCATCGCTCAGGCCCAGCTCGTGGAAGAGGGTGCTGCTGTGCGCCACATACTCCGGCGCTGGCAGGGGCGTGGGCGTCACCGGCACGTAGTGCCCGGAGAGCACCTGGCGGGGCCGGTGATCGCGGCCGTCGTCGGTGGCCTGGGGATCCACCTGCAGGGACTCCAGCAGCGAGTAGTCGGCCCGCTGGGCGAACGCGGCGAACGTGCTGGTCGGCACGGTGGTGGACGCGGCGGTCGGCACGGCTGTCGGCACGGATCTCTCGGGTGTGGCGCGGCCTGGGCAGGGCCCTGACGCTGAGGCCCCCATCCTGGCGAGGCGGTGGGGAGTGGTGGCGGGGCGGTTGGGGGGGCGTTGGCGGCGGTCGTGGGCCTGCCGCAACAGCTTGAGGCCGTCAGACTGAAGCCACTGCACCGTCACCGATGGAACTAACCGCTGTTCTGACACCTGCGGAGGAAGGCGGATACGTGGCCTTCAACCCTGAAACGGGCACCACAACGGAAGGGGAATCCATCGAGGAGGCCCTCGCCAACCTGCGCGAAGCCACCACGCTTTACCTGCAGGAGTTTCCAGCTGTGATCAAGGGCCACCCACTGGTGACCCTGTTCAGCGATACAGCGCATCCCTGATCTCGCGCACTTTGCCTGTCGGGAGATCATCACCAGAAGCCCGATGCAGGGAACCGCTGAGGGGCACCGTCTCCAGCAGCCGCACCACCAGATAGAGGCGCGCCGGCAGGCTGCCGAGATCCATCCACTCCTCCGGGCTGTGCAGGCCGCCGCCCACCACGCCCAGGCCCTCCAGCACGGCGGGGCTGGCACTGCCGGGCTGGAAGGCATGGCCGGCATCGGTGCCGAACCCCATCGTGATCGCCGGTAGCGGAAGCTGCAGCTCGCGGAAGATCGCTTCGGCCTGGCGCACCAGCGCCTCGGAGGCCGGATTGCGGGGGAAGGGCGGTCGCCGCAGCTTGAGGGCGAGCGTGGTGGTGGTGCCGGCGATGTGGGGGCGGCCGATGCTGCCCTGCACCTGCTGCCGCACCCGCTCCAGTTCGGCTGGATCGCTGTAGCGCATGTCGGCGGTGGCGCTGGCTTCGGCGGGGATCACGTTGGGGCGCTCACCGCTGCGCAACACCGTCCAGTTCACCGTGGTGCCCCGGGCCGGATCCCCCAGGCTCTGCAGGGCCACGACCTGATGGGCCAGCTCCACCGCCGCGTTGCGGCCGCTGTCGGGATCGGCGCCGGCATGGGCCGAGCGGCCCTGCACCGCGAGGTTGAGCAGGGCGATGCCCTTGGTGCTGTCGATCACGCCGTTCTGCGGGCTCGGCTCGAACGAGAGCACCACCGCGTGCCGACGGGCCTGCTCGGCGATCAGCCGGGCCGATCCAGGTGAGCCGATCTCCTCATCCGGATTGAACAGCACCGTGATCGGGGCGTGGTTGGGGCCTTGACGCGCCCGCAGCAGCTCCAGGGCCTGCAGAATCATCACCACGCCGCCCTTGGCATCGGCCACGCCCGGGCCGCGGGCCCGCCCCGCCGCGATCCGGAAGGGCCGGCGGCGCGCCTCCCCCTCCGCAAACACCGTGTCGGTGTGCACCATCAGCAGGACGGAGCGATCCCCGCGGCCCGGCAGATGGCCCACCAGGATGTCGCCGCCGCCTGGCCTGGCCGGGTGGCGCTCCACCCGCGCCCCCAGGCGCCGCAGCCGTTGCTCCAGGTGAGCAGCCATCCGCTCCAGGCCCTGCCGCTGAGCGCTGCCGCTGTCGATCGACACCAGGCGGTCCAGCTCCGCCAGGAAGGGTGGCACCCGCGCCTGGCTCTGCTGCAGCAACGCCGCATCCACCCCAACCGGGCGCGCCACGGGGAGAGGCGCCGCCAGGGCGGACGGGACTGGCGTCACCACGCCTACCGGCAGAGCCAGCAGAGCGGCCAGGGGCAGGAGCCTCACGGACGGGCGGGCGTGGCGGTGGGGGCCGCCGCCGCCTCGCCGTAGCGGCGGTTCACTTCGTTCCAGTTCACCAGGTCCCACCAGGCCTGGATGTAGTCGGGCCGGCGGTTCTGGTACTTGAGGTAGTAGGCGTGCTCCCACACGTCCAGGCCCAGCAGCGGTGTGCCCCGCTCGATCCCCGGCAGGTCCATCAGCGGGTTGTCCTGGTTGGGGGTGCTGGTGATGGCGAGGCTGCCGTCGGGCTTGCGGATCAGCCAGGCCCAGCCCGAACCGAAACGCCCGGCGGCCGCCTGGTTGAACTGGGTCTGCATCGCCTCCAGCGAGCCGAAGCGGCTGGTGATCGCCGCCAGCAGCTCCTCCGACGGCACCCCGCCCTGGCCCTTGGGCGCCATCACGGCCCAGAACTGGCTGTGGTTCCAGTGGCCGCCGCCGTTGTTGCGCACCACTTCGGGGAAGCCGGCGATCTGGCCCTGCAACACATCCAGGCTGAGGTTGGCCAGGGCCGGGTTGGCCTTGATCTGGGCGTTGAGGTTGGCCACGTAGGCGCCGTGGTGGCGGTCGTGGTGGATCGTCATCGTGGTGGCATCGATCGCCGGCTCCAGGGCGTCGGCGGGATAGGGCAGCGGCGGCAGCGCGAACTCCGCCCAGGCCGGTGCGGCGCTCGCCAACAGCAGCAGCGCCGCACAGCAGGCCAGCAGGGGACGCAGCACGCGCCCCATCAGGAAGCGAGGAACCATGGATCGGGCCGGGGCCTCAGGGAGGAGGCCAGCCTGGCGGATCCGCCGCCGGGAGTCGCACAATGCGGCCCCGCTCCCCTGGCGCCCCGATGACGCACCTCAGCAACCGGCAGCTCCGGCTCGAGCGCATCCCCGATCCCGACGGCGACCTCGCCGACTGGGGGCCCTTCGCCCACACCATCGATGGCTATGCAGCGGCCGGTGGCTTCGACGCCTGCGCCGCCCTCGCCCACAGCGGCAGCGCCTCCACCCTCACCGAACTGCGCGCCACCCTGTTCTTCGTGGCCCGCGCCGATCGCCACAGCGGCTGCAGCGCCGACGTGAGCCCCCGGGTGCGCGACCTGCTGCGCCGCATCCGCGCCAAGGTGGCCGCCGGCGAGCTGGCCTGAAGCCACCGCCCGGCCCAGTGGGTGGGGGGCAGCGCGTCTGCCTAGGGTCGGCCCCACGGCCCCTGCAGGCAGCCCATGAACCCCACCCTCAAAGGCGTCCTCTACGTGAGCGTGTGGGTGCTGCTCTGGGGCACCGCCGCCTCCCTGGCCGACATCGTGCTGCTGGAGCGCGAGGCCTACGCCCCCGGCACGGCGGGCCAGGTGGTGACGTTCACCTCTTACGGCATCGCGGCGGTGGTGCTGGCCGTGCGCCTGGCCGGCCGCTTCCTCAAGAAGGTGGAGCCGTAGGCCGCGGGCTGACGCCGCCAGGCCGGCTGGCTAAGCCGCGGGTAGCGAACGCCTCCCCTTGACCGACGCCCCCGTTGCCGACCTGATCCTGCACGGCGGCACCGTGCTCACGATGGAGGCCGATCAGCCCCGCGCCGAAGCCATCGCCGTGGCCGCGGGCCGCATCCTGGCCGTGGGCGATGACGCCAGCGTGCTCGCCCTGGCCGGCCCCGCCACCACCCGCATCCCCCTGCAGGGCCGCACCCTGCTGCCCGGCTTCATCGACGCCCACGGCCACTTCGCCAACGCCCTGCAGGTGGTGACCTGGGCCAACATCCAGCGCCCGCCGGCGGGGCCGGTGGACAGCATCGCCAGCCTGCAGCAGGTGCTGCGCGAGCACGTGGCCCGCCATCCCGTGCAGCCCGGCGATTGGGTGGTGGCCTACGGCTACGACCCCGATGGCCTCGCCGACGGCCGCCCCCTCGACAGGGCCGATCTGGATCCGCTGTTTCCGGACAACCCGGTGATGGTGATCCACAACTCCAACCACGGCGCCGTGCTCAACAGCCGCGCCCTGGCCCTGGTGGGCTACGACGCCAACACCCCCGACCCCGCTGGTGGCGTGATCGTGCGCCGTCCCGGCAGCCGCGAACCGGCCGGCCTGGTGATGGAAACGGCCTTCCTGCCGCTGTTCGTGCACATGCCCCAGCCCTCCGAGCAGGAGCGGCTGGAGCGCTTCGCCCAAGCCCAGGAGCTCTACACCCGCCAGGGCATCACCACCGCCCAGGACGGCGCCACCGCCGCCGCCGACCTAGGCCTGTTCCAGACCGCCGCCCGCCAGGGCCGCCTCTCGATCGACCTGGTGCTGCTGCCCCTGGTGCTGGAGGTGCCGGGGATGCTCAAGGAGCGCTTCCCCGACTTCCACGGCGACACCCTGGAGCTGCCCCAGCCGGCCCGCGACGCCTTCGGCCATTACGACGACCACCTCAAGCTGCAGGGCATCAAGCTGCTGGTGGACGGCTCCCCCCAGGGCAAGACCGCCTTCTGGAGTGAACCGCTGCTCACCCCGGGCCCCAACGGTGAGGACAACTGGCGCGGCCAGCCCCTGTTCCCGCCCGAGGTGCTCAACGACACGGTGGCCCGGCTTTCGGCCCAGGGGCTGCAGCTGTTCGCCCACTGCAACGGCGATGCCGCCATCGCGATGATGATCGAGGCCTGCCGCCGGGCCGGGCTCACGGCCGGCCAGGACCACCGCACCGTGATCGTGCACTCCCAGTTCATGGCCCCGGGTCAGCTGGAGCAGTACGTGGAGCTGGGCCTGCATCCCAGCTTCTTCACCGTGCATGCCTTCTTTTTCGGCGACACCCACGTCGCCAACCTCGGCCTGGAGCGCGCCAGCGGCCTGAGTCCGATGGCGAGCGCCATGGCCCTGGGGTTGCACTGCACCAACCACAACGACTTCTCCGTGACGCCGATCGAGCCGATGCGGATGGTGGAAACGGCGATGACGCGCCGCAGCCGCAGCGGCGTGGTGCTCGGCGAATCGGAGCGGGTGAGCGCCGAAGCGGCCCTGCGGGCCCTCACGATCGAGGCGGCCTGGCAGCTGCGCGAGGAGTCCAGCAAGGGCAGCCTGGCGCCGGGCAAGCGGGCCGATCTGGTGATCCTCGACCGCGACCCCACCGCCACGCCGCCGGAGCAGCTCAACGCCATCGGCGTGGTGGCCACCTTCAAGGACGGCGTGTGCGTGTACGGCGACCCCGCCGGCACCACGACCGGAGCCGCTGCATGAGCGCCGGCTCGCCCCTGGCGGCCCTGCGCGGCGTGCCCACCACCGTGGTGGGTGGCTACCTCGGCTCCGGCAAGACCACCCTGATCAACGGCTGGCTCCAGGACCCCGCCAGCCGGCGCTGGGCCGTGCTGGTGAACGACCTGGGCAGCATCAACGTGGATGCCGACCGTCTGCGCCAGGTGAGCGGCCAGGTGCTGGAGCTCAGCCAGGGCTGCCTCTGCTGCAGCCTGCGCGAGGGCCTCGGCCCGGCCCTGCAGCAGCTCGCCCAGCTGCCGGAACCGCCCGCCCACGTGCTTGTGGAAACCAGCGGCATGGCCGTGCCCGAGCGGGTGGCCAGCCAGCTGCAGCTGCACGGCCTGGAGCTGGCCCGCCTGCTGCTCGTGGTGGATCTCGAGCGCATCGAGGCCCTCTGGCACGACCCCTGGGTGGGCCAGCTGGTGCAGCAGCAGTTCGACGGGGTGGACCTGCTCCAGTTCACCAAGGTCGACCGGATCGATCCCGCCCGCGCCGCCGAATGCCGCCGGTGGCTGGCCGAGCAGCTGGCGGCCCGCCGCCCAGGCCCGGCCCTGCCGGTGCACGAGGAGCGCCGGCTGGTGCGCAGCGAATCCTGGCTGCAGCTGCAGCCCCTGCCGCGCCGGCAGCTGCTGGCCTGGGCCCGGCAGCTGGGGCCGGAGGTGCTGCGCCTCAAGGGCGATGTGTGGCTTGAAGACCAGCCCGAAGGGCCCGTGCCGCTCGATCGCGCCGGCGATCAGCTCGAGCTCGCCGACGGGCCCCGCTGGCCCTGGCCTTCTCCCCTGCAGCGCCGCGGGCGGCTGGTGGCCATCAGCCGCGCCGATGCTCCCGCCCTGCGCTGGCCCCTCCCCGCCCCCGTGTCCCTCCCCGCATGACCGCCACCGCCAGCCCCCGCAGCAGCGAGAGCTCCAACACCCTCACCGTGGCCTACCTGGGGGTGCTGGCCAGCCTGCAGCTGATCGATCCCACCGTGGCCAACACGGCCCTGGTGCAGGCCGGCCGCAGCCTGGCGATGCACGGCTCCACCCTGGCCCTGGCCGCCAGCCTCTCCACCCTCACCCAGGCCGCCACCGTGCTGCTGATGGGCTTCCTCGGCGATCGGCTCGGCCGCCGCCGGGTGCTCGGCGCCTCGCTGCTGCTGGCGATCGCCGGCAACGCCCTGACCCTGGCGGCCCCCAATGCCGGCGTGTTCCTGCTGGGGCGCGGCCTCACCGGCATCGCCATGGGCTCGGTGCTCGCCGCCTCCTTCGCGGCGGTGCGCGCCGTGGGTGCCCCCGGGCAGCTGGCCCGCGACCTCGGCCTCTGGAATCTGCTGATCATCGCCGGCTTCGTGGTGGGCTCCCTGCTGGGCGGGGTGCTGGCCGACAGCAGCTGGCGCCTGGCCATGGGGCTGGTGCCCCTGATCAGCCTGCTCTGCCTGCCGCTGTTGCCGGCCCTGCTGCCGCCGATGCCCGCCAACCCCACCCTGCGGGCCGACGTGCCCGGCCTGCTGAGCATCGCCGCCGCCATGGTGCTCGTGCTCAGCGGCGTGAGCCATGCGGTGGAGGGCCTCACCGCCCCCGCCTTCTGGCTGCCCAGCCTCGGCGGCCTGCTGCTCGTCGCCGTGCACCTGCTGATCGAGCGGCGCCGCTCCGAGCCGATCTTCCCGGTGGCCCTCTACGGCCGCGGCTGCTTCGCCGCCGCCGTGGTGAGCGGCATCGCCTGGAACTTCGCCCAGTCGGTGGTGCAGCTGCAGACCAGCAACTTCTGGCAGGTGGTGCAGCGCTGGAGCACCAGCCAGGTGGCCCTGGCCCAGCTGCCGCTGCTGCTCTGCTTCGGCCTCGGCGGCCTGCTGGCGGGCCGGCTGATGCAGCCCGGACGCCGCACCACCCAGCTGATGGCCGCCGGCTTCGTCGCCCTGGTGCTCGGGGTGGGCCTGCTGGCGGTGATCCGGGCCCAGAGCCCCTACCTGGCCCTGGTGCCCGGCCTGCTGCTGGTGGGGCTGGGGCTCTCGTTCATCTCGGTGCCGCAGTCGGCCCTGTTCGTGCAGGAGGCTCCGGCCCACTGCTTCGGGGCCGTCACCGCCTTCCGCACCACCACCGGCCAGCTGGGCTTCGCCCTGGGGCTGGCGGCCAGCGGCGCCATGGTGAACGGCTTCGGCTTCGCCAGCCTGCGCCAGCGCCTCTTGGCCCTCGGCGTGCACCCCCAGGACCTCACCGATCTGGTGGCCAAGGTGCGCGCCTTCCTCAGCCAGGGCGTGCTGCCCGACGCCACCCCCACCGCCAAGGTGTGGGAGAGCGCCGTCTACGGCGCCTACGCCAGCGGCCTGGCGGGCACCCTGCTGATCGTGGCCCTGCTCACGGCCCTGCTCGGCGTGATCAGCCTGCTGTTGCTGGCCATCGGCCATGGGCAGCAGCGGCAGGGCCAGCCATCACCGGGAGATGGTGCGCCCGACGTAGCGCCCCTCGCCTGAGACCCGTTCCGGCGGAGGCCGCAGGCGTTCCTTGCCACCATGACCTGGTTGCCCCGTCGCCGTTGCCCATGACGTCCCATCCGGCTCAGGACAACGCCGCGGTCCGCAGGATTCCGGTGCGCACGGCCCACGGCACCTTTGAGGTCTGGACGCGGCGCAGCGGCGCGAGTGCGGGCATCAAGCTGCTGCTGCTCCATGGCGGGCCTGGCTGCACCCACGAATATTTCGAGGTGTTCGACCGCTACCTGCCGGACGCGGGAATCGAGCTGTATTTCTACGACCAGCTGGGCTCGTATCACAGCAGCCAGCCGGATCACGAGGATCTCTGGGAGATCAACCGGTTTGTGGAGGAGGTGGAACAGGTTCGCCTGGCCCTGGGCCTGGAGGCGAGCAACTTCTTCCTGCTCGGCCACTCCTGGGGCGGAATCCTGGCCATGGAATACGCCCTGCAGCACCAGCAGCAGCTCAAGGGCCTGGTGATCTCCAACATGGTCTGGAGCGTGCCGGAGTACAACCGCTACGCCGAGCAGCAGTTCATCAACGCCCTGCCGGCCGAGGTGCTGGCCGAACTGCAGGCCATCGAAGCGGCGGAGGATTACGACAATCCGCGCTACATGGAGCTGTTGATCCCCTACCACTATGAGCAGCACGTGCTCAGGCGGCCCTACGCGCAGTGGCCCGATTCGGTGTTGCGGGCCTTTGATCACATCAATCCGAAGGTCTACATCCCCATGCAGGGCCCCAGTGAACTGGGGGCCCGCGGCAAGCTGGCGCACTGGGATCGCAGCGCCGATCTCGCCCAGATCCAGGTGCCAACCCTCACCATCGGCGCCGCCCACGACACCATGGATCCCCGGGTGATGGCCGCCATGGCCGAGGCCCTGCCGCAGGGCCGTCATCTCCATTGCCCCGAGGGAAGTCACCTGGCGATGGTCGACGATCAGACGGTGTACAGGCGCGGCTTGATCGACTTTCTGCACCAGGTGGATCGAGGGGAGCTCGCCGCCCCCGCCGCGCCTTAGACCGAATCACACCCGCCGGCCCAAAGGGCAGCGCCATGGCCATCCGCTTCGGCAGCGACCTCTGCGCTGATCCGGCCGTCGCCGGGCAGCGCGAATGGCTGATCACCAACGGCCTGGGCAGCTACGCCAGCGGCACCGTGGCCGGCTCCAACACCCGCAGTTACCACGGCCTGCTGGTGGCGGCCCTGGGCGCCCCGACCGATCCCTGCACCCGCACCCTGCTGGTGGCTGGCCTGGAGGAGGGCCCGGCGCTGAACCCGCGCACGATCGTGGCCTTCAGCCTTGAGGGCAGCGTGCCCTGCTGGCGCTACGCCATCGGCGACGCCCTGCTGGAGAAACGCCTCTGGATGCAGCCCGGCGCCCACACCACCACCGTGCACTACCGCCTGCTGCAGGCCAGCCGGCCGCTGGAGCTGCAGATCGCCGTGCTGGTGCATGCCCGCTCCCACCACGGCAGCGGCGAGAAGCCGGCGATCGGCGTGCGGGCCCTGCCCCGGGGCGTGCAGCTGCAGCCCGAACGGCACGACGTACCGCCCTTCGTGGTGCTCAGCGATCGGGGCCGCACCGAGCTGGCCGCCCCAGGCGACTGGGTGGACGTGGCGCTCAGCGCCGAGCGGGAGCGGGGCCTGCGCAGCCAGGACAGCCCGTTGCGGGCCTGCCGGATCACGGTGACGCTGAGCGGCGAGGCCCCCACGGTCACCCTGGTGGCCAGCACCGAGGCCGCCCCGCCCCTGGATGGGGAGCGCAGCCTGCAGGAGCGCCGCCGCCACGACGACGCCCTCCTGCAGCAATGGCGGGCGGCCCATCCGCAGCTGGCCGGCCGCGCCCCCGCCTGGGTGCGGCAGCTGGTGCTGGCCGCCGACCAGTTCGTGGTGGCCCGCACCGGCGAAGGCCCGGCCGAGGGCGCGGCGACGGGCGCAGCGGAGGCGGGCCAGACGCTGCTGGCGGGCTACCCCTGGTTCGGCGACTGGGGGCGCGACACGATGATCAGCCTCAGCGGCCTCACCCTGGCCACCGGCCGCCCCGCCGTCGCCGCCCGGATCCTGCGCACCTACGCCGGCCACCTCAGCGCCGGCATGCTGCCCAACCGCTTCCCCGAGGGCGGCGCTCCCCTGGGCGAGCACGACTACAACACCGTCGACGCCACCCTCTGGTACGTCGAGGCGCTGCGCCGCTACCACGAGGCCACCGGTGATACAGCCCTGATCCGCGAGCTGTTCCCGCGCCTGCGGGAGATCGTGGACGCCCACTGCCGCGGCACCCGCCATGGCATCCGCCGCGATCCGGTGGATGGGCTGCTGACCGCCGGCGCCGAGGGCCTGCAGCTCACCTGGATGGACGCCAAGGTGAACGGCACGGTGATCACCCCCCGCCGCGGCAAGCCGGTGGAGGTGAACGTGCTCTGGTTCTGCGCCCTGCGCAGCCTGGCCCGCTTCGCGCCGCTGTGTGGGGAAGCCGCCGAGCCCTACGCGGCGCTGGCCGAGCAGGCGCGTGCGGGCTTTCAGCGCTTCTGGAACCCGCAGGCGGGCTGCTGCTTCGACGTGCTCGATGGCCCAGGCGGCAGCCATGACGCCGCCATACGGCCCAATCAGCTGCTGGCGGTGGCCCTCACGGATCAGCTGCTCAGCCCGGAGCAGGCCCGCCAGCTGCTGGCGGTGTGCGGCCAGCGGCTGCTCACCCCCATGGGCCTGCGCAGCCTCGACCCGCAGGATCCCCGCTACCAGGGCCACTACGGCGGCGACCCCGTGGCCCGCGACCGGGCCTACCACCAGGGCACGGTGTGGGGCTGGTGGCTGGGGCCCTGGGCCATTGCCCAGGCCCGCGTGCAGGGATCACCCCAGCCGGCCCTGCAATGGCTGGAGGCGATCGGGGATCATCTGGCCGCCGCCGGGCTCGGCAGCGTCAGCGAGATCTTCGATGGCGATCCGCCCCATGCGCCCCGCGGCTGCATCGCCCAGGCCTGGTCTGTGGCGGAAGTGCTGCGCGCCTGGACGGAGCTCTCGATGATGCAGGTTCAGGCGCAAGCCCCCGAGCCCCGCTGATGAATCCCCACGCCCTGCCACCGATCGCCGGCCGCGAAGCCGAGATCCTGGCCCTGGTGCAGCAGAACCGGCCGTTGGCGTCGCCGCCGAACGCCCTCGATCTGGCCCAGATCCGCTCCGGCTTCGCCTGCGCGCTGCACATGCATCAGCCCACGATCCCCGCTGGAGCCCAGGGGGAGCTGATCTCCCATCTCCAATACATGTTTGAGCACCCGGGCGAGGGCGATAACCACAACGCCGAAGCCTTCGCCCAGTGCTACCGGCGCCTGGCCGACCTGCTGCCCCAGCTGATCGCCGAGGGCTGCAACCCGCGGATCATGCTGGATTACTCCGGCAATCTGCTCTGGGGCGTGGAGCAGATGGGCCGCCGCGACATCGTGGAGGCACTGCAGCGGCTGGCCTGGGATCCCGCCCTGCAACCCCATGTGGAGTGGCTCGGCACCTTCTGGAGCCATGCCGTGGCCCCCTCCACACCCATCCCCGATCTGAAGCTGCAGATCCTGGCCTGGCAGCACCAGTTCGAGGCCCTGTTCGGGCCGGAAGCCCTGCAGCGGGTGAAGGGCTTCTCGCCGCCGGAGATGGCCCTGCCCAACCACCCCGACACGCTCTATGAATTCGTGAAGGCCCTGCGGGAGTGCGGCTACCGCTGGCTGCTGGTGCAGGAACACAGCGTGGAAAACCTCGATGGCTCCGCCCTCGGCCACGAGCAGCGCTACATCCCCAATCAGCTGGTGGCCCGCAACTCCCACGGCGAAACGCTGAGCATCACCGCCCTGATCAAGACCCAGGGCTCCGACACCAAGCTGGTGGGGCAGATGCAGCCCTATTACGAGGCCCTGGGGCTGAACCGGCTGGAGCTGGGCGGCACCACCATTCCGCCCCTGGTGTCGCAGATCGCCGATGGCGAGAACGGCGGCGTGATGATGAACGAATTCCCCCAGGCCTTCATCCAGGCCCACCAGCGCATCGCCGCTGAAGGGGGTGGCCGCACCGGCACGGTGGCGATGAACGGCACGGAATACCTGGAGCTGCTGGAGGCCGCCGGCGTGTCATCGGAGGCGTTCCCCCGGATTCAGGCCGTGCAGCAGCACCGGCTCTGGCAGCAGCTGGAGGGCCCACCCACGCCGGACGCGGTGCAGGCGGTGATCGCCGAGCTCCAGGCCCACGACTCCGGCTTCTCGATGGCCGGCGCCTCCTGGACCAACAACCTCAGCTGGGTGGAGGGCTACGCCAACGTGCTCGAGCCGATGAGCAGCCTCAGCGCCGCCTTTCACCAGCGCTTCGACCCGCTGGTGGCCGCCGACCCCGCGGTGACCCGCAGCGAGGCCTATCAGCGGGCGCTGCTGCAGCTGCTGCTGCTGGAAACCAGCTGCTTCCGCTACTGGGGCCAGGGCACCTGGACCGACTACGCCAGCGAGATCCACCGGCGCGGAGTGGCGCAGCTGGAGGAGAGGGAGCTGGAGGTGGTGTAGCCGGCTGGTGGTCGCCCTGCCGGCTGGCGCGCGTAGCCGGCTGGGCGACGGCGCAGCGGTTCAGACCGCCCCAGACGGGGAGCTCACCACTGCCGAGAGGCCCGAGCGGGAGGCGGCCATGGCGACGTCCTCCGCCTGCTGCACCCCATCGCCCAGCAGTTCGTGGGCAATGCCGGCATCGAAGGAGAAGCGCCCGGGCCCCAGCAGCAGCAGGCCGAGGCTGCCGCCCAGATAGAGCACCACCAGCTCCAGCACGTAGATGTTGAGGCCGCTGGTGAGGATGTGGTGGTAGCCCGCCACCGCCATCGTGCCGCTCAGCGCCAGGGCCCCGAGCGGCGTGAACAGGCCGAAGATCAGCAGCCAGGAGCCCAGGATTTCCGCATAGCCCGCCGCATAGGCCATCAGCAGCGGGAAGGGCAGGTGCAGCGCCGCCACGTAGTTGGTGGCGAAGCTCTGGGGATCGGCGAGCTTGTCCTGGCCGTGGTGAATCATCATCACGCCCACCGCCAGGCGCAGCAGCAGCAGGCCCAGGCTCTGCAGCCGGCCCTGGCCGAGGAGGTAGCCCCGGATGGCGCCCTCCAGCGCGGGCGGCAGGTTCAAGGCGACGGCCGACGGTGCAGTGGGTTGCGCCGTGGGCGTGGTTGCGCTCGGTGATGCGATCGACGCGGAGGTGGTGTCACCACGGAGCAGACCGATGGTGAGCGTGGAGGCACAGATGCCCGCCACGATTTCCAGGGGCAGGGGAAGGGCCATGGCCGAGTTGAAGCGGCCGAAAGTCTGGCAACTCTGGTAACGGAACGTGAAGAATCTGAGAGCGTGTCTCGGCCCGTGCGCCATCGGCGCGCCCTACCAGGGCAGGACCTCTCCATTGGCGTGCCAGAAGGTGCCCGAGGTCTCCAGGGTGAGGGCGTCGATGCGCGCCAGCAGCCCCTGCACCGCCTGCTCGGGGCTGATGCCCTGGGGGTTGAAGCCGATCATGCGGGTGCGCACCAGGCCCGGGTGCAGGATCGCCACGGCGATGCCGCGGGGCCGCAGGTCGATCGCCAGGGATTTGCCCGCCATGTTCAGGGCCACCTTCGACATCCGGTAGCCGTAGGAGCCGCCGGAGCTGTTGTCGTCGATGGAGCCCATGCGGCTGGTCATCAGCACCAGCTTGGCGCCGCTGGGCAGCTGATCCAGCAGGGCCCGGGTGAGCCGCAGCGGCGCCAGGGCGTTCACCTCGAACTGGCGGCGGATGCTCTCCGGGTCCAGATGCTCCAGGTTCGTGGCCTCGAGGATGCCGGCGTTGAGGATCAGGCCATCGATCGGCAGCCGGTCCAGCCGCTCCACCAGGCCGGCGATGGCGGCCTCACTGGTGAGCTCCACCCCCGCCTCGATCCGCACACCCAGGGCCTGCAGCTCCGGCGAGGCCGTGCGGCAGACGGCGATCACCTGCTCCCCCCGCGCCTGCAGCTGGCGGCAGTACTCCAGGCCGATGCCGCCGCTGGCACCGGTCACCAGAACCGTGGACATGGCGGATCACTCGCAGGCTCGCGGCCCCATCCTCCAGCGTCCCGGGCCGGCCTTCAGCCCGCTGGCTTGGCCAGCTCCAGGGTGCGGGATTCCACCAGCGTCACCCGCAGGGTGCGGCCGAGCAGGCTGGCCCGCGCGCGCTCCTCGAGGGTCTGGATCGGCGGCAGGGGCCCCTCGCCCAGCAGCAGCAGGTTCACCGAGCCATCCGCCGTCTCGGCGTCCACCGACTGGATCCGGTAGTTCGAGCCCTGCAGCCACGTCTCCGCGATGGCCTGGGTGCGGGCCGCCACCTTGGTGGTGACAATCAGGCGGGTGCTGGTGGCCGTGAGGGGAAGCGCGATCAGCACCAGCGCCACCACGGCCACGGCCAGCGCCCGGCGCCGCGCACGCGGATCGAAGGGGGAGAGGGCCGCCTGCCGGAATCCCATCAGCGAGAACACCAGCGAGCCCGTGAGCAGGATCGCCACGTAGTTGGTGCCGAACAGCAGCAGGCTGCCGGAGGCCAGAGCGGGCTCCCCCAGGGCCAGCAGGATCCCCACGTTGGCCAGGGGCGGCACCAGCGACACCGCGATGGCCACGCCGGGCAGCGTGTCGGACACGTCCCGGCGGGCCAGGGCGAAGGCGCCGGCCAGGCCCGTGACCAGGGCCGCCATCAGGTCGAGCAGGTGGGGGGCGGTGCGCACCATCACCTGCTGGATCGCCTGGGGCTGCTTCAGCGGCGCGATCGGCAGGGTGAGCAGATAGCCCACGGCCACGGCCGCCACGATGCCGGCCACACTCACGCCCAACGTGCTCAGGATCGCCCGGCGATCGCCGAGGCTGATGCCGAAGGCCAGCCCCATGATCGGCAGCATCAGGGGCGCCACGATCATGGCCCCGATCACCACCGCCAGCGAATCCCCCAGCAGGCCGTAGGTGGCGATGCTCGAGGCCAGCACCAGCAGGCACAGGAACTTGAACACCGCCGGGCCCAGCCTCGGCCCCTCGAACACCAAGGTCTCCCGGACCCGCTCCACCTCGGCGAGGTCGACGGGCCCCCCATGCAGGATCTCGGCGAAGGATCGGGCCATGGCGTGCGCGGGATGCCGTCAAGGTAGTCAAGCCCTCACCATGAGATCCCGGTACCCGGGCCCGGCAGACCTCCGCAGAGCAGAGTGGAGGCCTGAACGGAGCTGCCGATGCGAGAGATCAGTCCTGGGGAACTGCTGCTGCGGTTCGTCGGCCGCTTTGCGGCGGTGTCGGGCGTGATTGCCCTGGTGATCTGGCTCACCTGGGTGATGCTCGATGTGAAGAGCATGCAGTCGGGCTTCACCCTGCCCTAGGGAGGCGGGGACAGCCGCAGCCCATCGCCTGCCACGTCGAGGCCCTTCCGCTCAGGCCACGAAGCGCTTGTAGAGCCAGCGCACGAAGCCGCCCACCACGGGCACCGGCGCAAAGGTGGGGCCCACGAAGTCGAAGTAGTCGCGGTGGTCGACGATCTTGCCCTCGGCGTTGAACAGCAGACGGCTGGTGCCGGGGTAGATGAACTCGATGCCCTTGATCTTCAGGCCCATCTCCCACTCCACGAAGGCCGTGTTGCCGTCGATCGCGATGGCCCCGGGGGTCAGGTAGACGTCGTCGCAGCGGCGCAGCAGACCCTCCTGGGCCTCCAGGTAGGCGGCGATGCCCTGCTTCTCCTGGGTGGGGTCCTGGAAGTGCACGTCGTCGGCGTAGGCCGCCCGCCACTGGGCCTCAGCCGGGGCCGGGGCGCCGTAGGGCTTGGTGAACAGGGCCTTCAGGCTGGTGGGGTCCACGGAGGGCGCCGGCTGTAGAGGTCGTTCAGCCTATGGATGGGCCCCGGCGGCCGGCGACGCCAGGGTGGCGTCCGGATCCAGCGGCAGGCCGCGCAGGGCCAGGGCACCGCGGCGGGCCAGCAGCAGCAGCGGGTAGAGGCGCCGGGCCCGGGCGGGGGTGGCCAGCAGGGGGCCGAGCAGCTGCAACAGGGCGGCGGAGGGCCTCATCCGGGCGCAGAGCCACTGGATCGCCGCGGCGCCGTGCAGCACCTGCTCGCCCACCAGCAGCACGGCCCCATCGGTGAGGGCGTAGCCGCGTTGGGCCAGCTGGCGCCGCAGGGCGTGGTCGGCGCGGCCATCGCGGATCTGCAGGCCGGGGATGCCGCTGCGCAGCTCGCTGAGCTGGGCGAAGTGGCGGCAGAACAGGCAGCCACCGTCGAACACCAGCACGGGGGCGCCTGGGGTGGGGGCTGGGCCTGGATCGGAAGGGGAAGCCATGGGCCCACTCTGACGGGGGCGCTCCGAGAGCGGGGAGCGTCCGATGCCGCAGCGCCCGACCGTGGTCGCCACGGCTAAACTGCGTTTATACAGGAGAGCCCAATGGCGCCAGCAATGTCCAGGCAGGCCGTGCGGCGTTGGGGCAACAGCCTTGGGATCCGACTTCCGGTCGCTATCGCACGGGAAGCCCATCTCCAGGAAGATCAGGCCATCGAGCTCACGGTTGTGGAGGAGGGCGTGCTGATTCGCCCCGTCCGGCGTCGGTTGTCCCTGGCCGAACGGCTGGCCTCCTATGAACCGATGGCTGCGGAGCCCACGGAAGCCATGGCCTGGCAGCCGGTCGGCGCGGAAGTGACCCCATGACGCCACGCCGCCCTGCGACCGGCTGGGTGCCGGATCGGGGCGAGGTGATCTGGATCGACCACAACCCCCAGGCGGGCCGGGAGATGAAAGACCACCATCCCTTCCTGGTGCTCTCCACCGCTTCGTTCCACACCACGGTGGGTCTTGTGGTGGGCTGCGCCATGACATCGGCCGCCTACAACGCAGGGTCTTCCCTGGCGGTGGATCTCGGAGCGATCGCCGACCGGCCAGGAGCCCACAGCTTTGTGCTCTGCCACCAGATCAAATCGTTCGACTGGAAAGCCCGCGGCGCCCGCCCCCATCCGCTGGGCCGGCTGGCGGCTGAGCCGTTGGAGCAGGTGCTGGAGATCGTGGGCCAGATCCTTGGCCTCTGCCCCTGAAGGGCTGGCCCCCAGCGCCAGCTCCAGGGACCGCAAATCCCCCCTCAGCCCACCGCCGTAGCCTCACCCCAGCCTGCCGACCCGCCGCCCTGGCCGCTCCCACCGCCATGACCGCCACCCCCACCGCGATCCGCACCATCCGGGTGGAGCTCAGCGCCAACCCCTACCCGATCGCCATCGGCGCCGGCAGCCTGGCCCAGCTGGGGGAGCAGATCCGCGCCCAGGGGATCAAGGCCGGCACCAAGGTGCTGGTGGTGACCAACCCGGTGGTGAACGAGCACTACGGCGCCACCGCCCTGCAGAGCCTCAGCGCCGCGGGCCTGGAGGCCTCCGCCCTGGTGATCGAGGCCGGCGAAGACCAGAAGACCCCCGCCACCGTGGCCCTGATCCACGACGCGGCCTTTGAGCGCCGGCTGGAGCGCGGCTCGCTGATCGTGGCCCTCGGCGGCGGCGTGGTGGGCGACATGGCCGGCTTCGCGGCCGCCACCTGGCTGCGGGGCATCGCCGTGGTGCAGGTGCCCACCACCCTGCTGGCCATGGTGGATGCCGCCATCGGCGGCAAGACCGGCGTGAACCACCCCGGCGGCAAGAACCTGATCGGCGCCTTCCACCAGCCCCGGCTGGTGCTGATCGACCCCGACACCCTGGCCACCCTGCCGGAGCGCGAGTTCCGAGCCGGCATGGCGGAGGTGATCAAGTACGGAGTGATCGGGGATGAAGCACTGATGGCCGCGCTCGAGTCCGCCGCCGAGCGGGACCCGGCCGCCGGCCTCGCCAGCCAGGCAGCGGTGGGACCCGCGCTGCTGCAGACCCTGCTGGAGCGCTCGGCCGCCGCCAAGGCCCAGGTGGTGGCCGCCGATGAGCGCGAGGGCGGCCTGCGGGCGATCCTCAACTACGGCCACACCCTCGGCCACGTGGTGGAGACCCTCTGCGGCTACGGCACCTACCTGCACGGCGAGGCCGTGGGCCTGGGCATGCGCGCCGCCGGCGAACTGAGCCTGGCCCTGGGCCTGTGGAGCCCGGCCGACCAGGAGCGGCAGCTGCGCCTGATCGCCGCCGCCGGCCTGCCCCTGGCCTGGCCGGCCCTCGATCCCGACGCCGTGCTCGCCTGCCTGCAGGGCGACAAGAAGGTGCGCGACGGCAAGGTGCGCTTCGTGCTGCCCCTCGGCGCCGGAGCCCCCGCTGAGCCGGGTGGGTCGGTGTACGGCAGCGTGGTGATCCGCGACGACGTGGAGGCGGCCACGATCCGCCAGGTGCTGGCCCGACTGGCCTGAGCTCAGTCCTCCAGCTCCGGCAGGAACTCCTCCAGAAACGCCGCCAGGGGCATCGGCCCGCAGCGGCGCTGCCAGCCGCCGCAGCCGGGGTAGAGGCGCCAGCACTCCAGCTCCAGGGCCTGGCGGCGCCTGGGGCAGTGGCGCAGCCGGTAGCGGTAGAGGGCCAGGGTGTCCTGCTCGGGAGCCGCCACGGGCTGGGCCTGGGGCTGGCAGAGGCGGAAGCCCTCCAGCAGCGCGGCCGGAGCGCCCGCCAGCTCCAGGGCCTCCACGTAGCAGCAGGCCGCCGCCTGCGGATCCACCACGTGCGGCAGGTGCAGGTGCAGCGGGGCCCCGCCGGGGAAGCCGTGGAAGCTGTGCAGGGAACCGGGGGCCATGGGGGGAGCCGCAACGCCGCTCACCAGTGCCCACCCCGTTCCAGCCGCTGCCGCTAGGCCAGGGGCGGCTCCTGCAGGAACAGCGGCAGGTCGGGGGCGGAGGCGGGCCCGCGGCGGAAGGCCAGCCAGCGGAAATCGCCCAGGGCCGCTGGATCCACGAGCCGCAGCAGGGCCTCGCGCCGGGCCAGCAGGGTTCCGAGGCTCATCTCCGACGACGAGGAAGAGACTCCGACCGGACTGACAACTCCCGCCGGGCTCGCCGCCGGCTGCTGCAGCCCGTGCAGCCGCTGGGCCAGCCCCAGGGCCAGCAGCGCCTCTCCCTGGCGGCACTGGCCGATCGGCTCCCAGCCGCTGGCGAGGGCCGCCGCCTGCAGGCTCTCGATGCAGAGGTGGGCCGTGAGGTCCCAGTGGCCGGGCTCGAGCAGCGGATCGCCGCTGGCCCGCTGGCCCCGGTAGGCCATCAGGGTGCCGTCGGCGCGGGAGGGGGCGTAGTAGCGCCAGGCCTCCAGGGCGTAGTCGATCACCAGCAGCGGACCGCAGGCCAGGGCGGCGCCGCAGGCCGCCAGCCAGGGTTCCAGCTCCGGGTGCAGCTCCGTGCTCCAGCCGACCAGGCGCTGGGGGCCCGGGCCCAGGAGCCCGAGGGCTTCGAGGTGCGCCGTGGCCGGCGGCTCCAGGGGCTCGCCGGGCTCCAGCCGCAGGACGCCCTGGTGGAGCGCCACCCGCTGGCGGCGCCAGAGGGCCCCGTCCCAGGTGATCCGCTCCACCGCCAGGGCATCGAGCACCTCGTGGGCCAGCACCACCCCCCGCAGCGGCGCCGCCGCCAGCGCCTCGAAGCTGCTCCAGCGGCAGGGCAGGGGGCAGTCAGCCAGGAGCGCGCGCTGGCGGGCCGCCATGCCCGCGTTGGGCTCCACCAGCACCAGTTCGGTGCGGGCGGCCAGCTCGGGCCAGCCGGCGGCGAGCTGCTCGGCCAGGTCGCGGGCCAGGCTGCCCTCGCCCGGGCCGGCCTCGATCAGGGCCAGCGGGCCATCGGCGGCGAGCTCACCCAGCCACTGGGCGATCTGGGGGGCCAGCAGGGCGGCGAAATCCGGGCCCAGGGAGGGGGAGGTGGCGAAGTCGCCGCCCGGGCCCACCTGCAGGCGGCCGCTGCCATAGGCGCCGTGCTCCGGGTCGTGCAGGGCCCAGGCCATGTAGGTGGCGAAGGGCACCGAGCCGCCGGCCGCCGCCAGGCGCTCCGCCAGCCAGGCGGGCACGGCGGGCTCCGCATCCGGCGCTGGCCCGGGGGCCGGGGCGGTGGAGGCCGGGCTGCTCGGAACCGTGGGGCGGGGACTGGGGAACTCCACGGCGGCCGGCGGACTCAGGGAGAATGCTGGCCACTCTGGAACAGTCGCCATGGCCCCGCGGGAACAGGACCGGGAGCAGCACGCCGGGCCAGAGGTCGGGGCCTGGGGAGACCTGCGCCGCCTCGGCCGGGGCGCCCGGGCCCTGGTGCTGGGCCTCTGCCTGACCCTGGCGCTGCTGCTGGGCGCCCCGGCCGGCCCCGGCCTGCCCGGCGGCCCCGCCTACGCCTACGACAACCCCGACCTGCTGCCCGATCACCCCACTCCGGTGATCGACCTGGCCAAGGCCCTCACCGACGGCCAGCGCGCTGCCCTCGAGACCAAGCTCAACGCCATCGAGGCCGACACCGGCTGGAAGCTGCGGGTGCTCACCCAGTACGACCGCACGCCGGGGCTGGCGATCCGGGAGTTCTGGGGGCTGGATGAGCGCAGCCTGGTGCTGATCGCCGATCCCCGCGGCGGCAACCTGCTCAACTTCAACGTGGGCGATGCCCTGTTCGCCCTGATGCCGCGCACCTACTGGGTGGAGCTGCAGACCCGCTTCGGCAACCAGTACTACGTGCGTGACCACGGCGAGGACGGCGCCATCACCGACGCCCTCGACGCCGTGGCGATCTGCCTGGAGCGCGGCGGCTGCCAGGTGGTGCCGGGCCTGCCCCAGGAGCAGTGGCTGCTCACCCTGGTGACCTCGATCATCGGCGGCCTGGTGGTGGGCTTCGCCGCCTACCCGCGCAAGCCCGAGCACAAGGTGGAGTGGGCCTGGGTGCTGCTGCTCTCGCCCCTGTGGGTGATCCTCTTCGGCGTGTTCGGCCTGGGCCCGATCGTGACCCGCACCAGCGACCTGCTGCCGGTGGCCCGCAACGTGCTCGGCTTCGCCGGCGCCATCGCCGTGGCCTACCTGATCGCCCAGAACACCGTGGGCAAGGCGCGGCTTGCCGATGGAGGCGGCGAGGGCTGAGGCCCCCGCCGATCATCCCGGACACAGCCGATCGGTTTCGAAGCGCCGATCGGCTTGCGAGCGATCAGTTGCCGACCTGACGCAGGGCGCACTCCAGGCTGCCGTCGTTGCAGGGCGGTGCCGGCGGCGGCGTGGGAACCGAGGCCACGCTGGGATCCACCAGGCCCTGGCCGGCCCGCAGCTGGGCGAGGTTGTCCTCAAAGAAGCGGCGCAGGCCGTCGTAGCGCTTCACGGGCTGGCCGTAATAGCTCTGCCCCGCCAGGGTGGGGAAGGAGGCCCACTCGGGGGCGAGCTTGGCGGCCAGCTCACGGGTGAAGGTGCCCTGGTCGACCAGGGACAGGGCGCCGCGGCGGTGCACCAGCAGCAGGGCGGCCTGGTCCTGCACGTCGGGACCGAAGCCCTGCAGGCCGAGCACGCGGCTGGCCATCGACCAGGTGAACGGCATGAACTGGTAGGCGCCGGCGGCGGCACTGGCGTACCCGCCGGAGCGGATCACGCGGTCGGGGTGGCGCTCCAGGCCGGGGGCCAGGCCGCCGCCGAACATGATCCGGTAGCCGATGTCCTGGCCATTGGCCCAGGTGCCCTCCGCGTAGCGGATCGTGTTGAGCAGGGCCCGGCGCTCGGGCGTGATCGGGTAGGGGCCGCTGAAGCGGCTGCCGGTGGTGGGCAGGGAGGCCGGCGGCGCCGAGGGGTCCGGGCCGGCGTCGAGCATGGCCAGCCGGGGCGCCGGGGTCTGCAGCTGGAAGCTGGAATGGATCGGCTCCTGGGGGTCAGCCTCCGTTGCGGCCTGGACGGGAGCGGCCAGGGGCAGGGCAAGGGCGGCGGCGCAGCCTCCGATCAGTCCGGCGCGGCTCAGGCGAGAACCACGGGCACGGGCGATGGGAGCCAGGGAGAGGAGGGATCGCAAACCGTTCGAAGCAGAGGACATTCCGCGAAGCGTCAGGCCAAAGCCGGCGCCAGGAACTGGCACCGCAAGGGACAACACAGGGGGGAGCCGGGATCGACAGGCAGGCCTTGGAAAGAAGGGCCGGGGCCTGAGTCACCCACCTCAGCGGGCGAAGGAAGCCAAAAAACCGGACTGCAGCAGAGCTGGATCTGAAGCCGTATCAGGCGGGAAGGAACCCGTCAGACAGCGAGCGAAAGAACAGTTGTGCCGAGTTAGTCAATTGGTTGCGCAGAGTTTGTCAAATCAACCCTCCAGAGGAATCTAGTTAGTGACAGTCACACAAGTGTCCACATGTATTCAAAACTACGGAACCAGATTCGGATCACTGGCTGCAACAGAGTTCTCGATGGCTTCACGGCCATCTTTCCGGGTCAATTCAGTAATGCTGATCATTCCGGTGCGTAAGCGATCAACACATCGGCCGCCTCCCCCTCGCCGCCGGCCGCCAGGGGCCCGTCCGACGGGGGAATCAGGGGCTGGTCCAGCTGCCAGTCGCCCGCCAGCAGCTGCTCCCGGCTCAGCAGCCGGTGCGCACCGTGGCGCTCCAGGGCGTCGCTGAGCACCTGGGCCTCGGCAAAGCCCTCGCGCCGCACCAGGTGGAGGCCCACCCCCTGGGTGAGGGCCTCGCAGAAGCTGCTGTAGCCCGGCTTGGTGAGCAGGCGCCCGCAGAGGGGCAGCAGATCCAGGGGGCGCAGCCCCGGCGGCAGGGCCACGGCATTGGCCGCCTGGCCCGCGAGCTGGGGGTCGGCCACCAGGAAGCGGTGCTCGGGCCAGCGGGCGAACAGGGCCGCCTCCAGGGGGAACCCCAGGCCGCCGAAGCCCACCAGCACCACCGCCTCCCGCTCGCTGGGCAGGTCGAGCTGGCGCCGCAGCGCCTCCCGATCGCCGCGGGGCTGCCCGGCGGTGAGCCCCACCGGGTGCTCCGGCAGCCCCCAGGGCATCGCCATGGCGAAGGGGCAGCGGATCACGGCCGTGCCGCGCCGGTAGAGGGCGGTGCAGCGCTCCGCCCAGGCCGCGAAGGCGCCGCCCATGGGCCCGTAGATGGCATCCCAGCCGAAGTTGCCCATCCACACCAGGGGCGCCCCCACCGCAGCGGCCAGGTCGGCGGCGGCAGGGCCCACATCCGCCAGCACCAGCACCGGCTCGCCCTGCTGGCGCAGCCAGGCGGCCTCGGCGGCGATCTGGGCCGGCAGGCTGCGCTCCAGATCTGCCAGGGCCGCCAGGGTGGCGGGGCCGTCGGCGCCGAGGGCATCGGCCTGGATCACCCCCACCTCCCAGCGGCAGACCCGCCGCTCCACGGGCACCGGGCCAAAAGCGGCCGCCAGGAACGGCTCCGGCAGGGGGGTGGAGAGCACCAGGCGCCAGTCGGGGCGGCGAGCGTGCAGGGCGGAGAGCACCGCCGCCACCCGCGAACCATGGCCATAGCCGTGGCCGCTGATGCAGGCGTAGAGGATCACGGCGGCGGCACCTCAGCAGGGCGCCAGGGCCGGCAGCGACGCCTGCTGCTCGTGCAGCAGCTGGCGGTAGAGCAGATCGCCGGCGGGGGAATACCAGCGGTGGCTCACCTCCAACAGCTCCCCGTCCTGGAGCACCACCCAGCTGAAGTGGCGCAGGCTGCGGCCGCGGTCGTCCTGGTCGTGGCGGGGCACGCAGGCCGTATTGAGATAGGAGGTGCCGGCCCGGTCGCGGCAGAAGCTGAGCCGGTCGCCCTGGCCGCGCCGCAGCCGGTGGTGCATGTGCCCGAACACCACCAGCGGCACCGGCCGCACCCGGCGGATCCGGTCGATCGCCAGGCTCAGGTCCTGGTCGCCCCAGTCGCGGGCGGGGGCCTTCCAGTCGCGGCCGCAGGGATCGGCCGGCCCGCTGCCCAGGCCGCTGGGGCCGCAGTGGGCCAGCAGCACCAGCGGCAGCAGCGGATCGGCCGCCAGGGCCGCCGCGGTGATGCGCGCCACCGAGTCCTCCAGGGTCACCGGGCCGAACACCGCATGGGCGCCGTGGCTGAGGTGGTAGCCGCCACCGGCGCTGGCGGGGCGGCCCCCCACCACCGCCAGCCCCGGCGGCCGCAGCTCCCGCAGGCCCCAGCCGCAGTGGCGGTCGCCCAGCAGATCCAGCTGGCGGCGCAGGGTGTGGCCGGTGGGGTCGCGGCCGGTGTCGTGGTTGCCGAGGATGCAGGCGGTGGGCAGGGGCAGCCGCGCCAGGCGGGCGGGGATGCGCTGCTGGCCGTCGCTGAGGTCGCCCACCACCAGCAGGGCATCGGGAGCGATCAGACCCAGCAGGGCCTCGTCGCTGGCATCCCACTGGCCGTGCAGGTCACCGGCAATGGCGATCTGGATCGGCCGGCTGGGCTCGGGTCGTGGGTCGGGCCCCGGTTCGGTTGCTGTGCCGGTCGCCGCCAACCAGATCCCTAGGCTTGCCCCATCCTGCATCGCAGAGGGTCCGAATTGGTTTTCGCGGCAGCCCAGAACACCCCGGACCGTGCTCCCGGCAGCGGCACACCGGCTGGCGATGGCCCCCTCAGCGGCGCTGCGGGCGATGGGTCGTCAAGCCAGGGCGCCCCGGGAGCTGCCGGCCTGGCCACGCCGCCCTGCCCGCCGCTGGCTGAGCTGCCCGCCGCCATCGCCGCCCTCAAGCGCGAGCGCAACGCCGTGATCCTGGCGCACTACTACCAGGACGCCGCCATTCAGGACGTGGCCGACTTCATCGGCGACTCCCTGGAACTCTCCCGCAAGGCCGCCGCCACCGACGCGGACGTGATCGTGTTCTGCGGCGTGCACTTCATGGCGGAGACCGCCAAGATCCTCAGCCCGGAGAAAACGGTGCTGCTGCCGGATCTCGAGGCCGGCTGCACCCTGGCCGACGCCTGCCCCGCCGATGGCTTCGCCGCCTTCCGGGCCGAGCACCCGGAGCACATCGTGGTGAGCTACATCAACTGCTCGGCGGCGGTGAAGGCCCAGAGCGACCTGATCTGCACCAGCAGCAACGCCGTGGATCTGGTGCAGCAGCTGCCCGCCGACCGGCCGATCCTGTTCGCCCCGGATCAGAACCTGGGCCGCTGGGTGCAGCGCCAGAGCGGCCGCGAACTCACCCTCTGGCCCGGCAGCTGCATCGTGCACGAGACCTTCAGCGAGCAGGCGCTGCTGCAGCTGAAGCTCGAGCATCCCCAGGCCGAAGTGCTCGCCCACCCGGAATGCCAGCAGCACCTGCTCGATCTGGCCGACTTCATCGGCTCCACCAGCAAGCTGCTGCACCGGGCCGAGGCCAGCCCCGCCCCCAGCTTCATCGTGCTCACAGAGCCCGGAATCCTGCACCAGATGCGCAAGGCGGTGCCGGATAAAGCGTTCTACGAGGTGCCGGGCGCCGACGGCTGCAGCTGCAACGCCTGCCCCTACATGCGCCTCAACACCCTCGAGAAGCTGTGGCACTGCCTGCAGACGATGCAGCCCGAGATCGTGATGGACGAGGGCCTGCGCCAGCGGGCCCTGGCACCGATCCGGAAGATGCTGGAGATGAGCCGCTGAGACCAGCGGTCGCTGGCCAGACCCGCCGGTGAATCGCCCGGCTCCGGCAGGTCCTGCGGCCGTCAACCAGACGGCAACGCGCAGTGTCGTGGCGACTCCAACGGCATCGCGGCCCGACTGATCGAGCTCCGCCAGGACGCTCCACTCCACTGAAGCGGCTGCCAGCAAGCCTCGCTGAGGGCGATCTCACCATCGGCCGTCCAGCTGTAACCTCCGTTCTCCAGCGTCGCCAATGGGGTCGTCTACGAGAGGGTGCACGTCGCCGTCGACGACGCCAAGCCGTTCGCCAGGGCCTGCAGCGCACTCGGGTTGCGGCACATCCGCGCCAGGCGCTATGAGCCCAGAAGAGATGGCAAGGCCGAGAGGTTCATCCAGACTCCTACCGCGAATGGGCCTCCGGGAGGCTGTCCCAGAACGCGCAGGTGTCAAACGGGTGGTTGCCCCGAGACCTAGCGATCCTCAACCGTTTCAGGACGTGCTCGGCTCTGGGCTCGAGCTTGCCGCAGCAGCGGCTCTGTGAGCGGCCTGGGCGACGCACCTGGCGAGACAGAGCACCCTGACAAATCACGGAACGTTCATCAGGGCGGTCGTGCTTGATTACCGCAGATTCAGGGACCGAGGCAATGGCATGGATTCTTTCTGCCTCCACCAGCTGGAGCTGCAGAGCTTTCCAGGATCGACGATCGCCCTGCCTGCAGGCACCCAGGTTCTGACGCCCACGGCCGGAAACTGCGAGTCTCTGGATCGGGCCACAGTGATTCAATCCATCCAGGAGCGTGTCCTGGCGACGTGGACCGCTGCTCCGAGCGGCGCTCGGCCTCACTCCTTCGAGCTGCTGCTGCTGCTTCCCGACAAGACCCGGCGCCAGACGGCCGCTCGCCTGAGCATTGATGCGGTGCTGGATCTCTGCGAACGGGATGAGCGCCTCTCACTGACGATCCTGTTCGGGCTGGGCACCCATCCCCGGATGGCCAAGGAGGATGTGAGCAGGATCCTGGAACCGGAACGCGAGCGCCGGCTCGCCAGGTTGGCGGTGCCGTTGCTGCAGCAGACCACACTCGACAGCCTGCCCTGTCGCAGCCTTCGAGTTGCCGATCCGAGGGGTCGAACAGGCGAGACCGTGGTGCTGCAGGTGCCAGAGCAGCTCTGGAGCTGTGATCTGCTGTTGGTCGCCGGGGATACTGATCTCCACCCCTATGAAGGGCGGGCTGGCAGTGGCGGAATCCACAAGATGCTCGCGATCGGTGTCGGTTGTATGAGCACCGTGCGGATCACACACTCTCTGGATGTGCTCACCGATCGCCTGACGCGCCCTGGCGAAACCGGCAACCGCTTCGTGCAGTTGATCGATCATTTCGCTTCGGAGATCATTCGTGCCCTGAGGGCACGAACTGGTCGGCTGCTGTCCGATCCGATCGGCATCTCCGTGGTCTGCCGCCAACGGGACCAGGTGGAGGCCTTCTGGATCGGTGATCGGGAAGAGGAACGTGCCGCCCTGATGGAGCCCCTGGAACGGGGGCACACTTTGATCATGCGGGCCAGCGTGGATGTGGTGATCGCCGATACGGAGTGGGAAAAAGGAACGGATCTGTTGGCTGGAGCCCGCAGTCTTCACCTGCTCAGTAACTTCAACGATTTTGGCAACACGATCCTCTCTCGTAACTCCCCCTGCCGATCAGCATTGCTGTTCAATCCTTGCCATGAACAACGCAATGCTCAAGGCCTCGGCAATTCAGGTACCGTTCTTCACCTTCAGGCCCTGTTGCAGTTCAGCCTGGAGACCTGGCGGTCAATCCCGGCGGAGACCGGTCAGGAGGCCGAGCACCTGGAGACGTGCCTGAGCCGTCGCCTGGCATTGAGTGACCACTTGAAAAGAGAGATTCTCGATCGTTGGGAACGCTATTTGTACCTGGTGAGTGAGGAAGAGACGGTGTTCGGCGCCCTGGAGCAGGCCCTTGAAGATGATGTGGACCAGGACGCGGGCATAACGAAACCCGGACTCAGCCCCCTGCAGATGCTGGATCAGGCCTTACCCAACAGTTTCGGCGCTCACCGCCATCTCTTTAGTGGCGTCAGGGCCCGGTTGCTGCGCTCGGATGCCTTCACGGCTCTGGAGTTCCTGCGTCAGGCGAGTGATGAGTTCGGCTTTAAGGGCCTTGGAGAAGGTGGCCAACGGGCACTCAGACTTCTGGCCCTGCTGCGTACCTTTGATCAATTACATGTGGCCACTGATAACCCTGTAGTCCTCGACTTTCTGGGTCAGTTCAGCCCAGAGGTTGAGCCGGTGAACGGCGCTGCAGCTGGCGGCAGTCAGGGGATAGACGCCCGGCCCTTCAGTCTGATCGGTCTCTATGGAATCTCGCTACGGGATCACACACCTCAACAGGCTCTGGAACATACCCTCAGCCACCACAAGCTGGTCACACAGGCTCGCCACAAGACAGAGGGCCAGGAGACTCCGTCCAGCCCGTGCCTGGCCTTTCTGCAGCAGCCGGTGATCCTGAGGTGCCCAGGCGTGGCATCGATGAAGACCGGAGAATTCTCCTAAGTTCTAAATTAATCTGCTGGGCTCTGCCCAGCCTGGCAGGAATGAGAAGATAATGGGTCAGACACAAGTGTGACCTGAGAAGCGGTGCTCCACCGACTCAGCGTCGCCCGTGACGTCCTGTTGTCCGTATCAGAGCATGCAGGCCATTCTTCAGATTGTAACCGCGGTCTACGTGCCGATTCTGGCGTTCACGCTGGCAGGCTATTTCCTGAGTCTGCTCCTGAAGCGCAGAAGAAACCAGGCAAACACTATTCCGATCGAGGAGCAGATACCAGACGTTCTAGCGCGGTTTCTTTCTCTTGTTGGCATCCCGATCGCCGTGGGTAACTTTATCCGCAAGGCCGAATTAAATGCCTCAGTCTGGTTATCACCCGTCGTAGCCTGGGTGGCCATACTTCTCGCAATCTTCCTCAGCGTTCTGCTACTTCGCTCTTCCAAAAGGCACTATTCAGCGCAGACCAAGACTAGCTTCGTATTGCTTAGCTACATCGGAAACACAAGCTACATGGGCTTTCCGGTGATTCTATTGCTGCCGCAGCTTGGTCCCCAATACTTCAGTTCAGCAGTTCTTTACGACATTCTCGGTACTTTGCTGGCCGGCTACGGACTGGGGGTTATCATTATCAAGTCGGCCATCCTGCGTTCGGCCCGCAGCATGGCTGTCTCTGGCGAGGGCCAGTCTGAGCCATTCAGCAGCCCTGGCTGCGATGCCATACAGGAGCGAGATGTCGCCAAACAGACGGGGCCATCGACCGTGGTTGGACCTGGTGAACCAACACCTTGGGTGATAGCGGTGGAATCCCTGATCAAGAATCCGATTTTCTACGCCTTCTTCATTGGTCTCTTCCTCAAACAAATTCCAATCTCCGATGGCATCGCCACGATTCTCAACGGGATTGCCTGGGGATCGATCATGGTTGCGCTGCTGGTGATGGGGATGCGTGCTCAGCAGTTGCAAACTGGCGGAGATCTCAGGCTGGCCCTGCAGCCGGTGGCCATCAAGACAATCCTGGTGCCGCTGATCATGGGTGCTGCTCTGACCGCCGTGGGCTTCCATGGGCCGCAGCGTCTGGTGTTGGTGCTGCAGGCCTCAATGCCCTGCGCCTTCGCCTCCCTGCTCCTGGCTGAGAAGTATGACCTTGACCTGAAGCTGACGGTGGCCTCCATACTGCTCTCATGCCTGGTCTTCGCATTCACGATGCCGATCTGGGTACTGATGTTCACAAGCTGGTGATCACAGTACGAGAGGAGGATAGAGGCTATCACCGGAGACCCCAACGGGCTGACGCAACCCAGGTTGAGGCCGCCGCGAATTCGATTGATGTCGTTCAGATGCCCAAGCTCCTGCCTCGATTCTGGTAGATCCTCGTACCACAGACTCACGAGTCATGCTAGGGCTGAAAGGCCATTGCTCAGGCCCATGTTCGAGTCACTTTATGGGGATGACTCTGTGATTAGAACCTGTTCCTTGTGTGGGTCTGTTGCTAGGTGCCTGCTTTGTTTGGCGATGTCATGCAGGCAGCAACGATCTGCGTTGCTAGCATCACTTCATCACTCGGCCTGCCATGAAGCGTCGCGAAATACTGGGCCTCGGCCTGATAGCGAGCGGTCTAGCCGCCTGCCGCTCGCTTGGCCTGCCTGGATCAGGGGGGGGCAACCAGGCACCCCATGACCTGCAGATCTGGTGGTCAGAGGGTTACTACCCGGAAGAAACTGATGCGATCGAACGTATCTTCACTGCCTGGTCGCGCCTATCAGGGAAGAAGCTGAACCTCACATTCTTCAGTGAGAATGAGATCACAGCCAAGGCTCAATCTGCTGTGGATGGCGGGCCCGTGCCGGACATTCTCTATGGGTACGGGATCAATGACACCACGGTGCCAGTCTTAAGTTATCGCAATCAGATTGTCTCGCTCAATGACATCATCCGGCCGATTAAAAATGATCTACTGCCAGGGGTTATTGATGGCATAACCTATCTGAACAGAGAGTCGCGAACCAAGTCCATCTATGGCGCACCGCTCTCCCAGCACTCGGTAAACCTTCACTACTGGCGTGATCTGCTGGAGGAGGCCATAGGCACTGACGACACGGCGATCATCCCAAAGGACTGGAACGGTTTCTGGCGCTTCTGGTTTGACTGTCAAAGCAGATTGAGAGGCAAGGGCTATGACGATGTCTTCGGCCTTGCCCTACCGATGTCAAGCCAGTCTAGGGATACAACCTATATCTTTGAATTCTTCTTAGAAGCCCACGGGGCTCAGCTCATCAATCCAGGGGGGAAGTTCCAGCTCGATGACGCTGACATGCGCCGCCGGGTGATCGCAGCACTTCGCAACTACACTGATCTCTACAAGGAAAAAGCCGTTCCGCCGAAATCCACCAGCTGGAGTGACCCGGACAACAACATCCATTTCCTCAGCAGTCTTTCACTGATGACGGCGAATCCAACTCTCTCAATTCCTGGATCTCAGATTTCAGACGAAATAGCCTACTTTGAGCGTCTTGGCAGCCTGCGCTGGCCCAGTAGCCTTGATGGACAGCAGACTCGCTCCTTTAACTCAATCAAGCAGGCCGTTGTTTTTCAAGGCTCCAATGCCGAGTCCGCAAGGAGTCTTCTTGCCTATCTCCTCAAACCTGAAAATCTTAGCCGCTATGTGGAGGGATCCCAGGGGCGCTTCCTGCCGATCACAAAAACGATCATCGCCATGCCCTTCTGGCACAATGAGCGGGATCAACATATCCAGACAGCGATCAAGAATCTTCAGGTTGTCAAGCCCCCCGCCTGGATTCTGAACCCCGCCTACAGCGCAGTGATTACGAAAAACATCTGGGGCCATGCGATCGAGTCGATCGCCACGGGATCCAGTTCCGCGGTCAAGGCTGCCGATCAAGCTATCGCCGACATTCGCGACATCGTGCAACGCTGGGGTTGATGCCATGACTGTATCCCTGACGAAAGAACAGCTGCTCAGGCTCTCGGTCGCCTCCGTGGGCGTGACCAGCATGATCAGCCTCGCCAGCTATTTCATGGCGACGAGGCCGTTGACTGAACAGGCCTTCGCACGACAACGGCAACTGCTGGAGATCAACCGTAACCGCATCGCCGCGTGGTGGGGTCAAGAGGTGAACCGGATCGGCAGCGATCTCCAGAATCAAGAGCTCGTTGGTCGCTCGCTATTGATCCTCCAGTCAAGACGTCAGCTGCGATCCAACAAGAACAATCCGCTGAGCCTCGGGCTTCAGACGCTGCTTGAGCCCCACGCAGCCAATCGGAATAGTGTCTCATTGCTGACCAAGGGGGGAATTGTGGTGTTCTCCACAGACCCGCAGCGGCTTGGCATGTACCAACCCCTGAAGAACACCACCACCAGTGTCGACTTGGTGGATCTGGCTATGACGCCACTCAATTTCTTCACAGATTCCTTCTCCGGGCGACCGTCGATCTCAGTGGCTCTGCCAATCACAACAGCACAACAGACCCGCGCTGGCTTTCTCGCCATTGATCTCAATCTTCGTAGACTGAATGGTCAGGTGACCTCTCAGCTCAAGGGCGGTAGCACTCAGATCAACAAGGGGCCTGACGTTGATGCCTATCTGGCAGCACGCACCTCTCTGGATCGAATCACCGTGATTTCACCTCCCAGTTTTCTCACAGAACAGCAGGCGGCCCGTTTCGGCTTCGTGCCTTTGGAGAGCAAGGGACTGCGACGCGCGTTGGAAGGAGCATCTGGGGAGGGTCTTTACTTAAACAGCCAATCTCAACCGGTGATCGGCGTCTATCAGTATCTTCCAAATTTCCGGTCGGCTCTGATGGTTGAGAGTCTCCAGTATCAAGTCTACGAATCGGCTCGTCGTTTGTCGCTGCTGATTCTTGTCATCGGCCTGATGCTTTCGCTGATCCCAGTGTTGCTGGCGTGGCGGCAGGCTCCTTCTGGGCCTGATCCAGTGCCTGAGCAGCCATAACCCATCTGTTTCGACTCCTGACGGCTGTTCCTATGGATGAGGCGTGGCTCACCTGATCCACAGCGCCAAGGGAGTCATCAGTGGGCAGTTTCTCGTCAGATCGGCTTTCTCTGCTCTCCCTCCGATGGGGTTCGTGAGGGGCAGATCTTCCTGGTCGGCGGATGGCAGCTCGGCATCCCGCTGGCGCCTCTTTGCCAAGGGAGAGCATCGCCCGTGGCTGATCGGCCTGGAGCGAGCGTCCCGCTGTTCGGATCCCCGGCCCGAGGCGATCGGGATGGTTTCTACGCTGTTGACCTGCAGGCGGCTGACCTGGCCGATCCTGTTCGCCCCGGATCAGAACCTGGGCCGCTGGGTGCAGCGCCAGAGCGGCCGCGAGCTCACCCTCTGGCCCGGCAGCTGCATCGTGCACGAGACCTTCAGCGAGCAGGCGCTGCTGCAACTGAAGCTCGAGCACCCCCAGGCCGAAGTGCTCGCCCACCCGGAATGCCAGCAGCACCTGCTTGATCTGGCCGACTTCATCGGCTCCACCAGCAAGCTGCTGCACCGGGCCGAGGCCAGCCCCGCCCCCAGCTTCATCGTGCTCACCGAGCCCGGAATCCTGCACCAGATGCGCAAGGCGGTGCCGGATAAGGCGTTCTACGAGGTGCCGGGCGCCGACGGCTGCAGCTGCAACGCCTGCCCCTACATGCGCCTCAACACCCTCGAGAAGCTGGAGCACTGCCTGCAGACGATGCAGCCCGAGATCGTGATGGACGAAGGCCTGCGCCAGCGGGCCCTGGCACCGATCCGGAAGATGCTGGAGATGAGCCGCTGAGGCAGGGACCGGTGCCACATCTGTGGCCGATTTCTGCCGTTCAATCCCCGTACCATGCCGAAAACTCAGTGGCATGGCGATGGAATTCCACGGAAGCCTGAGCGAGCTGCAGGACCTGCTCCAGAGCCTGGACGTGCCGTGCCACTGGGAGCACAAGGGCGCCTTTGAGGTGGCCGTGATCGACGACGGCGTCAGCAACCTGAAGCTCAACTGGTGGCCCCAGAGCGGGGTGCTGCAGCTGGTGGGCGATCCGGAGCAGCGGCTGCCGCTGGTGGAGCGGCTCAGCCGGGCCCTGGCCCCGGATGCCCCCACGGCCTGACCGATCCGGCCAGCGCCCAGCACCGGCTCGAGGCCGGCACCGAGCTGGCAACCCCGGTGGGAGCCAAGCCCTAGGGTGCGCGCGCCAGCCCTTGCTCCACCCATGCGCACCGTTGCCTTCGCCAATGGCGACCGCATGCCCCTGCTCGGGCTGGGCACCTGGAAATCGGCTCCAGGTGAGGTGGGGGCCGCCGTGCGGGAAGCCATCCGGCTGGGCTACCGCCACATTGACTGCGCCAGCGTCTACGCCAACGAGCCGGAGGTGGGCGAGGCGATCCGCAGCGCCATCGAGGCCGGCGAGGTGCGGCGTGAGGAGCTGTGGATCACCTCCAAACTCTGGTGCAATGCCCATGGCCGCGACAACGTGGAGGCGGCCCTGCGCCGCAGCCTCGCGGATCTGGGCCTGGAGTGGCTGGACCTCTACCTGATCCACTGGCCGGTGCCGATCAAGCCCGGCGTGGCCTTCCCCAGCAGCGGCAGCGAACTGGTGCCCCTGGAGCAGCTGCCGCTCCACGCCACCTGGGAGGGGATGGAAGCGGCCCTGGAGGCCGGGCTCACGCGCCACATCGGCGTGAGCAACTTCTCCAGCCGCAAGCTGCACGACCTGCTGGCCCACGGCCGGATCCGCCCGGAGGTGAACCAGGTGGAGCGGCACCCCCTGCTGCAACAGCCGGCCCTGGTGGCCGACTGCGCCGCCGCAGGCGTGCACATCACCGCCTACTCGCCGCTGGGATCCCAGGACCGGCCGGCCGCCCTCAAGGGCGCCGATGAACCGGTGCTGCTGGAGAACCCGGTAATCGGCGCGATCGCCGCGGAGCACGGCTGCAGCCCCGCCCAGGTGCTGATCGCCTGGCAGCTGCAGGGCGGCATCTCCACCATTCCCAAGTCGGTGAGACCGGCGCGGCTGCGGGAGAACCTGGCGGCGGCGGCGATCGAGCTCACAGCGGCCGATCTCGAGCGGATCGCCGGCCTGGATCAGCACCGGCGCCTGGTGGATGGGTCGTTCTGGCTGATGGAGGGCAGCCCCTGGACGCTGCAGGCCCTCTGGGATGAGCCCTGAGGCCTGAGGGCGACGCCTGATCACCGGACCGGTCCCATGCCCCTCCCCCCCGGCAGCCTGCTGGAGCTCACCCCCCAGGGGCTCTACTGCCCGGCGGCGGCGGCCTGGATCGACCCCTGGCGGCCGGTGCCCCGGGCCCTGATCACCCATGCCCACGCCGACCACGCCCGCCCCGGCAGCGGCGAGTACTGGGCGATCGGCAGCAGCGAGGGGATCCTGCGCCAGCGCCTGGGCGCCACGATCCACCTGATTCCAGTGGACTACGGCCAGCCACACCGCATCGGCGACGCCCGCGTGTCGTTTCACGCGGCCGGCCACGTGCTGGGCAGCGCCCAGATCCGGCTGGAGGCCGGCGGTGAAAGCTGGCTGGTGAGCGGCGACTACAAGCGCTGCGCCGACCCCAGCTGCGCGCCCTTCGAGCCGGTGGGCGCCGATGTGTTCATCACCGAGGCCACCTTTGGCCTGCCGATCTACCGCTGGCAGGGCGGCGCCGCGGTGGCCCGGGAGATCCTGGACTGGTGGCAGGCGGCGCCGGAGCAACCGTCGGTGCTGTTCTGCTACGCCTTCGGCAAGGCCCAGCGGGTGCTGGCGGAGCTGGCGGCCCTCGGGGTGGGCCAGGCGGGCCGGCCCGGGGCCGAGGGCGACGAGATCCTGCTGCACGGGGCCGTGCAGGCCCTGATGGAGCCCTACCGCGAGGCCGGCGTGGCGCTGCCGCCCACGCGGCCCGTGGGCGAGCTGCCGCGGGGAGAGTCGTTGGCCGGGCGGCTGGTGATCGCGCCGCCCGCCGCCCAGCGCGCCCCCTGGATGCGGCGCTTCAAGCGGCCGCAGACGGCCTTCGTGAGCGGCTGGATGGCCGTGCGCGGCGCCCGCCGCCGCCGCGGCATCGAGCGCGGCTTCGTGCTCTCCGACCACGCCGACTGGCCGGGGCTGCTGCAGAGCGTGCGGCAGAGCGGCGCCGGCCAGGTGTACGTGACCCACGGCAACAGCGACGGCCTGGCCCGCTACCTGCGCGAGGTGGAGGGGATCTGCGCCGAGCCGCTGGAGGGGGGCTTCAGCGCCGAGCGCGGCGGCGAGGACCCGGACGGCGCGGAGCCGGCGACGCCCGCGGCCGAGACGCCCGCGGCGACTCCGCTCGCCTAGCCCATGCGCCGCTTCACCGCCCTCTTCGGCGAGCTCGATGCGAGCGGCGGCACCAGTGCCCGGGTGGAGGCCCTGGCCGCCTACTTCGCCGCCGCCGACCCCGCCGATGCCGCCTGGGCCCTGCACCTGCTCCTGGGCAAGCAGCGCCGGCGCCTGATCACCGGCCGCCGCCTGCGCCAGATCGCCCTGGAGGGCAGCGCCCTGCCCGAGTGGCTGTTCGACGACTGCTACGCCCAGGTGGGCGACACCGCCGAGACCATCGCCCTGCTCTGGCGACAGCTGGAGCCCGAGGCGAGCCAGGAAGCGGCAGATGGCTCTCGGCCGGAGCCTTTGCTGGAGCAGCCCCTGCACCGCTGGATGGCGGAGCTGCTGCCGGCCGCCGCCGCCCTGGAGGGGGAGGCCCAGGCCCAGGCGGTGCGACGGCTCTGGCGGGGTCTGGAGCCCGGCGCCCTGCTGGTGGCCAACAAGCTGCTCACGGGCGGCTTCCGGGTGGGGGTGGCCCAGGGCCTGGTGCTGCGGGCCCTCAGCCAGGTGAGCGGCCTGGAGGCGTCGCTGCTGGCCCACCGGCTGATGGGCGGCCTGCCGCTGGCCGGCCCAGGGCAGGGCGGCGCCCACCCCGCGGCAGTGGCCTGGCAGACGCTGCTGGCCCCGGCCGGCGGCGCGGACGGCCCGATCAGCCGCCCCTACCCCTTCTGCCTGGCCTCCCCCCTGGAGCCCCCGGGCGACCCCGCCGACCCACCCCTGCCCGGCCCGGCCGGCGCCTGGCTGGCGGAGTGGAAGTGGGACGGCATCCGCGGCCAGCTGATCCGCCGCGGCGGCGAGAGCTTCCTGTGGAGCCGCGGCGAGGAGCTGATCAACGCCGCCTTCCCAGAACTGATCGCCGCCGCCGCCGCCCTACCGGACGGCACCGTGCTCGATGGCGAAGTGCTGGTGTGGCCCGAGGCGGCCGAGCGGCCGGCCCCCTTCGCCCAACTGCAGCGCCGCCTGGGCCGCCGGGCCCCGGGCCGCGCACTGCTGGCGGAGTGTCCGGCGGTGTTCGTGGCCTACGACCTGCTCGAACGGGACGGCGAGGACTGGCGCCCCCGGCCCCTGGAGCCGCGCCGCGCCGCCCTGGAGTGTCTGCTGCAGGAGCTACCAGAGGCGGCGGCCACTCCCGGCGCCGGGCTCCTGCGCCTCTCGCCGCGGTTGCCCCTGCCCGCCTGGGAGGGCCTGGAGCACCTGCGCCAGCAGGCCCGCAGCGCCGGGGCCGAGGGGCTGATGCTCAAGGCCGCCACCTCCCCCTACGGGGTGGGCCGGCGCCGCGGCGACTGGTGGAAGCACAAGCTGGAGCCCCTGCGGCTCGATGCGGTGCTGGTGTATGCCCAGGCCGGCAGCGGTCGCCGCGCCAACCTGTTCACCGACTACACCTTCGCCCTCTGGAGCGAGCCGCCCCAGCCGGAGGCGCCCACACCGGCCCTGGTGACCTTCGCCAAGGCCTACTCCGGCCTCGGCGACGCCGAGATCGCGGAGCTCGATCGCTGGATCCGCAGCCATACGATCGAGCGCTTCGGGCCAGTGCGCGCAGTGGAGCCCCTGCAGGTGTTCGAACTGGCCTTCGAAGGACTGCAGCCCTCGCGGCGCCACCGCAGCGGCATCGCCGTGCGCTTCCCGCGCATCGCCCGCTGGCGCCGCGACAAGCCCGCCCACGAAGCCGACACGCTGACCTCGGCCCTGGCCCTGCTGCAGTCGGCGGATGCGGCCGAGGCCAGCGGCGGCGGGGCGCCCGCATGCTGAGCCTCGACAAGCTCGCCGCCCTGGACCTGAGCCTGTGGCTGCGCTCCGGCCAGGAGGCCGGCCAGCGGCTGGCCCTCAACCAATCGAACGTGAGCCGGCGCCTGCAGATGGCCCTGCGGCTGTTCGAGCTGACGCTGCAGAAGAGCGAGCAGGAGTGGGAGGTGCAGGGCCCGGAGCCGAACCTGACGCTGCTGGCCCTGGAGCGCCACGTGCACCAGACGGCCCGCTGGCTGGGCGAGGGGCCGCTGCGGATCGAGGGCACCTACTGGAGCGGACCGCTGCTGCTCACCCCGGAGCCGGAGGGCTGGGTGGGGGGCCGCCACGACACCGTGGGCGTGCAGCGGCCGCTGCAGTGGCTGCACGATCGCGTCATCGACGCCTGGCTCACCGGTGGCCCCGACTGGCCCGAGGCCGACGACCCGACCTTCCGCACGCTTCCGCTGTGCACGATGCCCGTGCATCTGGTGGTGGCGCCGGGCCATCCGCTGCTGCAGCCGCTGGAGCGGGGCGAGCCGCTGAGCTGGGACGATGTGGCCGCCTTCCCCTCCCTGGCCCTGCCGCCCGGCACCTACCCCAAGGTGGAGGCCAGCCTGCGGGCCCTGGGCCTGTGGAGCAGCCCCATCCGCATGGCCCGCTACCGGCGCGAGCGCTGGGAGGGCAAGAGCGAACAGGAGTTGCAGGTGGGCTACGCCACGGTGCTCAGCGAGCAGGTGGCTGGGCAGCTGGTGCGGCTGCCGCTGCAGCTGCCGATCAGCAGCGGCGAGGCCCTGGTGGTGCGGCGCGAGTGGGCCGAGCACCCGCGCACCCTGGCCCTGGCGGAGCTGCTGCGCCAGCGGCTCGAGCCCTGGGCCGCCGCCCATGGCGAACTGGTGCTCACGCCACCGCCTTCCGGCCCATGAAGCGCCTGGCGCCGATCGAGGCCTGGTTCGCCCAGCAGGGCTGGCGGCCGCTGCCCTTCCAGCGCCAGAGCTGGCGCGCCCACCTGCGCGGCGAGAGCGGCCTGATCCAGGTACCCACCGGCTCTGGCAAGACCTACGCCGCCGTGATGGGCCCGATCGCCACGATGCTCGCCGAGGCCGGGGTGGCGGAGCGGGGCAGCGGCCGGGGGCTCTCCCCCGGCATCCGGCTGGTGGTGCTCACCCCTCTGCGGGCCCTCAGCCGCGACCTGGCCCTGGCGCTGCAGCAGCCGATCGAGGCCATGGGCTGGCCGATCCGGGTGGGCATCCGCCACGGCGACACCCCCAGCAGCGAGCGCACCCGCCAGCTGCGCACCCCGCCCCAGATCCTGATCACCACGCCCGAATCGCTGGCGCTGCTGATCAGCAATGCGAAGGCCCCGGAGCTGTTCGGCCAGCTGCAGGCGGTGGTGCTCGACGAGTGGCACGAGCTGATGGGCAGCAAGCGCGGCAGCCAGAGCGAGCTGTGCCTGGGCTGGCTGCGGGCCCTGCGGAGCGAGCTGCGCACCTGGGCCCTCAGCGCCACCATCGGCAACCTCGAGGAGGCGGCCCAGGTGGCCGTGGGGGTGGGGGCGGTGCCCACGCTGATCACGGCGCCGCTGCGGCGCGGCACCGCCATCCGCAGCCTGCTGCCGGAGGCCATCGACGGCTTCCCCTGGGCCGGCCACCTGGGCCTGCGCATGTACGAGGAACTGGTGGCCGCCCTCGATCCGGCGATCTCCACCCTGCTGTTCACCAACACCCGCAACCAGGCCGAGCGCTGGCACCAGTGCCTGCGCTACGCCTGCCCGGAGCTGGAGGGGGCCCTGGCCCTGCACCACAGCGCCATCGACCGCGGCGAGCGCGAGGCGATCGAGGCGGGCGTGAAGGCCGGGCAGCTGCGCTGGGTGGTGGCCACCAGCTCCCTGGACCTGGGGGTGGATTTCCAGCCGGTGGAGCGGGTGGTGCAGATCGGCTCGGCCAAGAACCTGGCGCGGCTGCTGCAGCGGGCCGGCCGCAGCGCCCATACCCCCGGCGGCACCGCCCAGGTGCTGTTCATGCCCACCAACGCCCTGGAGCTGCTGGAGGTGAGCGCCATGCGGAGGGGCCTGGCCAAGGGCCTGGTAGAAACGCGCCGGCCGCCGGGGCTGCCGCTGGATGTACTGCTGCAGCACCTGGTGAGCCTGGCCTGCGGGCCGGGCTTCGTGCCGGAGCGGGAGCTGCCGGTGGTGCGGCGCTGCTGGAGCTACCGCCAGCTCAGCGACGCCGACTGGGCCTGGTGCCTGCGCTTCCTCGAAGAGGGCGGCGAGTGCCTGGGGGCCTACCCGCGCTACCGCAAGCTGCAGCGGGCCGCCCTCACGCCCGACGGCCGCCTCGATCGCGACGCCACCCCGGCGCCGGGGCAGCCCTTCGCCTACGTGGTGCGCGAGACCGCCATCGCCCGCCTGCACCGGCTCCACATCGGCACGATCACCGCCGATCGGGCCGTGACGGTGCGCTTCGTGCGCGGGGGAGTGCTGGGCCATGTGGAGGAGGCTTTCATCGGCCGGCTCAAACCCGGAGATGTGTTCTTCTTCGCGGGCCGCCAGCTGGAGTTCGTGCGGCTGCGGCAGATGACGGCCCAGGTGAAGGCCACCACCCGCAAGAGCAGCACGGTGCCGGCCTGGGCCGGGGGCCAGCTGGCCCTCTCGGACCTGCTCAGCCGCCAGCTGCGCCAGGAGGTGCACCGCTGCGCCGAGGGTGACCTCGACAGCCCCGAGCTGCGCGCCCTCGAACCGCTGCTGCGCCGCCAGGCCGACCTCTCGCGCCTGCCCCGCGCCGAGGAGCTGCTGGTGGAGGTGTGCAGCAGCCGCGAGGGCAGCCACCTGTTCGCCTACCCCTTTGAGGGACGCTTCGTGCACGAGGGCCTGGGCTTCCTCTGGGCCTGGCGCCTGGCGCGCCATCGCCCCAGCACGATCACCGTGTCGGTGAACGACTACGGCTTTGAGCTGTTAGCCCCGAAGGGCTATCCCTTCGCCGAGCTGCTGGAACTCCACGGCGATGCATTGCTGGATCAGCAGCAGCTGGAGGCCGACCTGGAGCAGGCGGTGAACCTCTCCGAGCTCTGCCGCCGCCGCTTCCGCGCCATCGCCCAGATCAGCGGCCTGGTGCACAACGGCCTGCCCGGCCAGACCAGGGGCGGCGGGCAGGTGCAGGGGGGTCAGCTGCAGATCAGTGCTGCCCTGCTGTTCGACGTGTTCCAGAAGCATGAGCCCGGCCACCGGCTGCTGGAGCAGGCGCGGCGGGAGGTGATCGAGCAGCAGCTGGAGCTGCCCCGGCTGGCGGCCGCCCTGCAGCGCCTGGCGGAGAGCCGCTGGGTGCTGGAGACACCGCGGCGGCCGGGGCCCCTGGCCTTTCCGCTGCTGGTGGAGCGCCTCAACAGCCGGCTGAGCAACGAATCGCTGCTGGAGCGGGTGCAGCGGCTGGTGCGGGAGGCCCAGCGGGCCGAGGGGCTGGGCTAATCATTCCGGAGTCCGATGCAAGTTTCATGCATCTTTTGCATCTAGGCCCGTTGTTCTGCCAAGAGTCTCTAAGTCGGCTCCCAAACCGCCCTGATCTGCTGTACACCTGAGCCACGCCCCAGAAGAGGTAGGCCCTTGCCAGCCTCGCCCCCTCAGCCAGCACCCGATCCCGCCCAGGGGCAGCGCGCCCCATGGCCTGCGGGGCTGAAGGCAGGCATCAGCCGCGCCGTGGCCCGGTGCAGCCAGCGGCTGGGCCGGCCGACGATCCAGACCCTGCCCTGGCTGGTGCTGGTGCTGGGCCTGGGCCTCACGGGGGTGGTGTGCGAAGGCCAGCGCCGCCAGGGCCGCGCCGAACACGAACGCATCGAGCGCGACCTCGCCGATGACATCACCAGCGCCATTGAGGCCAAGTTCACCAGCACCCAGGCCGTGCTCGCGGCGGTGGTGGGCCTGTTCCAGAGCTCAGCCGCCGTGGAGGCAACGGAGTTCAATCGCTTCTACCGCTCCCTCTCCCTCTCCCCCTCGACCCTGTCGGGGGTCCAGGGGGTGGGCTACTCCGCGGTCATCCCGCCGGGCGGCATCCCGGCCTTTGAGGCCCAGGCCCGCCGCGAGGGATTGACCGATTTCCAGGTGCGACCGGCGGGCCGTCGCCCCCTCACCAGCGCGATCCTCTTTCTCGAGCCCCTGGACTGGCGCAACCAGCGCGCCATCGGCTTCGACATGTATTCCGAGCCCACCCGCCGCGAGGCGATGCAGTGGGCCGCCAGCACCGGAGGCCCCGCCCTCACCGGCCCGGTGAAGCTGATGCAGGAGGCGGGGAAGCGCGTGCAGCCCGGCACCCTGCTCTACCTGCCGGTCTACCGCCAGGAGCCCCGATCCGAAGCCGATCGCCTGCGCCATCTGGAGGGATGGGCCTATGCCCCCCTGCGGATGGAAGACCTGCTGCAGGCCACCCTGGCCGCGATCAGGAACCCCGTCCTGGCCCGCAGTGCGGTGTTGATCTTCGACGGCTCGAAACCCCTGGCCAGTGCCCTGCTGTTCGACAGCCAGAAGGTGCATGGAACCAGTCGGCTGCAGCACCCCACCTGGCAAAGCCTGCGGGTCGTGAACCGCGACTGGCTGATCGGCATCCAGCTGCCCCCCGACCAGATCAGCCCCAACGGGGTCAGCAGCAGCCTCCTGATCAGGGGTCTGGTGGGCCTCGCCATCAGCCTGGCGGCGGCCCTGGGCCTGCGCACCCTGGTGGACAGCCAGCTCACGCTGCAGCGGGCGCTCCAGATGGCGGACCGGGCCAGCCGGGAGCAGGCCCTGGCCACCACCGTGTTCGAGAACAGCCCGGTGGCGATCGTGGTGACCGACGCCAATGGCTTCGTGCTCGCCAGCAACGAGGCCTTCACCGAGATCAGCGGCTACTCCCGCCAGATGGTCCACGGCCGCAAGACCAACCTGCTCAAGTCGGGCCAGCACGATGAGGCCTTCTACCGCGACCTCTGGGACAGCGTCATCCAGCAGGGCCATTGGCACGGCGAGATCTGGAACCGCCACCGCAACGGCCAGCTGCGGCGCCATGAGCTCAGCATCAATGCCGTGCTCGACAACCACCTGCAGATCACCAACTTCGTGGGGATGCTGCGCGACATCACCGAGCGCCACGAGGAACAGGAGGCGGTGCGCTACCAGGCCACCCACGACTACCTCACGGGCCTGCCGAACCGGGCCCTGCTGATGGAGCAGCTGGCGCAGGCCCTGGCCATGGCACGGCGCCACCAGCACCAGGTGGCGGTGATGTTCATGGACATCAACGGCTTCAAGCCCGTGAACGACACCCTCGGCCACGGCGTCGGCGACCAGCTGCTGCAGCTGGTGGCGACACGGCTGCGGGAGAAGCTGCGCGAATCCGACATCCTCTGCCGCCAGGGCGGCGACGAGTTCGTGCTGCTGATTCCCGAGGCACCCGAACTGACGCAGCTCGTGACGCTGGCCCAGACCCTGCGGGACAGGGTGGGGCAGCCCTACCCCGACCTACCGGAGTCGGTGGCGGTATCGCTCAGCATCGGCATTGCCCGCTGGCCCGACCATGCCCTCGATGCCGACGGCCTGCTCGTTGCGGCCGACAGGGCGATGTACAAGGCCAAACACGAGGCGGACGGGTTCATCGACGTGGCCACCGAGCTGCCGCTGCCACCCGCCTGAAACAGGAGGGGTTGCCGAGGCCTCGGGACTCAGGTGCGCTCGAGCCGGCGCACGATCACGGTCATCAGCACCAGGGATCCGGCCAGGGCGATCAGCAGGGCGATGGTCATCAACTCGCAGCGGCGAAGGCCTGATTATCCCCAGGGAGGGCGGCCACCTGGGCGCTCAGGTCTGGGGCAGCGGGCCGGCCTCGGGGCTGCGGCGCCGCAGCAGCGCCGTCACCGTGAGCAGGGGGTCGGCGGACCCGGGGCTGGCCAGCAGCCACTCGGCCATCTCCATGCGCAGGGCGTAGGCCTCTTCGAACAGCTGGTCGCGCTCCAGGCTGTCGATGCGCTGCTCGATGCCGAACAGGGTCTCGGAGGGGAGCTGGAGAAGCTGGCGGCGCTGGGCCATGGCGGTGTGCCCGTTGGGTCCAGGAGAATCCTGATCGAGCGTGGCCGGATCCGGGTAGCCGATGGCACACAACCAGCACCTGGATGCAGAAGATGCATCTGCGCCCGTTGCCCCCACGCCTCCAGCCCCCGCGCCCCGCAAGCCCGCGAACCACGACCCCGAGGCCATGGCCCTGGCGGGCGGTCCGGGGGCGGCCGGTGAACCGGTGTTCGTCTACGGCACGCTCCAGCGGGGCCACAGCAACCACCACTGGCTGGCGGGGGCCAGCTTCGTGGGCCAACGGCAGCTGGGCGGCGCCCAGCTGTTCGACCTGGGGCCCTTCCCCATGGCCGTGGCCGTCGCCGGTGATCTGGAGGCCTCAAGCGGCGTAACCGCGAGCGACGCCGAGGCGAGCAGCACAACCGAGACCAGCGCCACGGCAGCGGCAGACAGCGCCCTCGCGCCGATCCAAGGCGAGCTCTACCGCGTCAGCGCCAACGGCCTGGCCCAGCTCGACCTGCTGGAGGGCTGCCCCCGTCTCTACGGGCGCCACTGGCTGCAGCTGCTGGATGGCAGCCACGCCTGGGTGTACCTGGGCCGGCCGCGGCAGGTGCGCCATGCCCGGCTGCTGGCCGATGGCCGCTGGCGCGGCCGGGGCAGGACGCAGACCTGAGCGGCCAGGCCACAATGCCGGCCGGAACGGAGCCGAGCGGCGATGGGGCACAGCAGGGGCGCGCAGGGGTGGAACGGTGCAGGCCGGCGCAGGAGTGCCGCCCTGGGGCCCGCCGCCCTCGCCGCCGGCGTGGCCCTGGCCGGCGCCCTCAGCCCGCTGCCCCTGCAGGCCGGCGACCTCACCCAGGACTGCCATCGCTGGGCCAGTGCCAGCGGCAACGCCCGCATCGCGGTGGCCAACCAGCTGGGCGCTGATCACCTGCTCACCAAGAACACCCGGCTGGCCGAATCCGACCCCTCCAAGCCCGTGGAGCTCTACCGCTTCGGCGACCTGCAGCGCCTCTGCCGCGGCACCTAGGCCGCCACCAGCCAGCGGCCGGCGGCGGCCAGCAGCACCGCCAGCACCGACGCCCCACCCCAGGCCAGCTGGCTCGTCTGCAGCAGCCGGCGCAGCACCACCAGCGCCCCCACCAGGCCGGTGAGCACCGCCGCGCTCTGGCAGAAGCCGATCACGTGGGGATCGGCGCGCCAGGCCGGCAGGCTGGCCGCCCAGGCCGGATCCAGCGGCGCCAGGCTCACGGGCAGCAGGGCGCCGGCCTCGGCCATGCCCACCGGCAGGTGCCGCGCCAGCAGCAGGCCCCAGATCAGGGGCAGCAGGCCGTAGAGGGTGCGCCGCAGCCGCACGCTGGAGAAGGCCAGCCGCGCCAGCAGGAACAGGGCCGAGGGGATCGCCAGGGCCAGGGTGGCAAAGGCCAGCCGCGGCAGCAGCGGACCGGCGCTGAGGCTCTCGGGAGCCAGCGGCAGCCAGCCCAGCAGCTTCGACCAGTGGTGCAGGCCGATGTCGCCGGCGAGCACCAGGATCAGGCCCGGCTCGCCTACCGGCGGGGTCATGTCGCGCTGGAGATCGGCGGCGGGGGGCCGCAGGCTCAGCTGCACCGAGCGGTGCGGGCAGGCCTGGGCGCAGGTGAGGCAGAGCACGCAGTTGCGGTTGTCGGCCAGGTGGGCCGGATGGGTGCCGAGCGGGCAGCCGGCAGTGGCCATCCCCTCGCCATCGGCCGGCCCGCCCTTGAAGCAGGCGTAGGTGCTGCAGCTGCCGCTGCAGGTGCCCGCCTGGGCCCGCAGCTCCAGGATCGAGAGCTTGGCGAACAGGCCGTTCATGCCCCCCACCGGGCAGAGGTAGCGGCACCAGAAGCGCTTCTGGAAGCGCAGCGAGCCCACCACGGCGCCGGCGGTGATCAGCAGCAGCAGGCAGCTGCTCAGCCAGGCGGTGTTGAGCAGGTCCGCCGTCTCCTCCCACAGCAGGATCCCCGCGAAGCCCGCCGCCAGCAGCGGCGAGGCCCAGGTGTCGCTGTTGCCCCGGGGCCAGGCGGCCGGCTGCCAGCCCAGGCGCCGGGCCAGGCGCTGGCTGATCTCGCCCCACACCATGAACGGGCAGAAGGAGCACCACAGCCGGCCCACCAACGGAAAGCTGAGCAGGATCAGGGGCCACCACCAGGCCCAGAACAGGTTGAGGGCGCCGTTGTGGGCCCGGTCCTGGGGGCCGAGCCACAGCCAGAGATTCACCAGCACGAACACCCAGCTCACCAGGCCGAACAGCAGGCCGTTCCACAGCCGCGGCGAGCGCATCCAGTCGCGCAGCTGGGGCTTCCAGCGCCAGAGGTCGAAGCGCAGGCGCTGCTGGCGGGGGGTGGTCCAGAACACGTCCTCCGGCAGCTCGCTCAGCTCGGGCTGCACCTGGCGGGCCTGCTGCAGGGCCCGGTAGATCAGCACCTCCAGCTCCCGCAGGTTGTTGGGGAAGTCGTAGCTCTGCAGGCGCTTCACCGCCGCCTCGGGCACCTCCGGCGGCTGAGCCCAGCCGAGCTTGCGGCTGCGCTGGCGCACGCCGTAGCGGATCCACTCCCCCAGGTCCTGGCGGCGCACCCGCAGCGGCGGCACCCGGATCAGGGTGCACACACGATCGAAGCTCGGCTGGGCCGCCTCGCTGGTGAAGAACAGCCGCCCCTGGAACTGCCGCGCCGGGCCCGTGCCGCCCGGCGGCGTCCAGCGGCCGCTGCGGGCCAGTTCCAGCAGGCCGGGCACCAGGGCCTGGGGCACCTGGTCGAGCTTGTCGATCAGCAGAGAGCCGGCGCCGAGGGTGTCGAGCAGGGCGTCCTCGCCCGCGCCGCTGGCGCTGCCGAACAGGTCGCTGCCGTCGGCCGCCAGCAGGGCGCCATCGAAGCGCACCAGCAGCTGGTGGCGGGCGGGGGAGCCGAAGTGGATCAGGGCGGCGAGGTTGTCCTTCTCCAGCCCGGGCTCCCCCACCAGCAGCACCGGGCCGGCGGCGGGATCCTCGGCGGCGCGGCGGATCGCCTCCCGCAGATTGCGGGCGTAGCGACTGCTGCCCACCACGCCGCGGCGGGTGCGGCCCACCGCATGGGGCGCCAGCCGGCGGAAGGCCTCGGGCAGGGCGGAGGCGGCGGAGCTGCCGGTGTCGCGGGCCTCGGCGGGGGCTGTCCCCCCCGGGCTCGCCGCGGCGGGGGCCTCGGCGCTGGCGGCCTCCTCCGCGGTGGCAGGGGCGGCATCGGCCGCGGTGGTGCTCAGCTGCGGCTCCGGCACTGGCCCCTCACGGTTCAACGCCATTGTGATGGACCGATGGCGGCCATGGACTGTTCGGCCCCCGGCGGGATGATGGCCGCCGCTTCCCTGCTTCCCGATGGCCCTCACCCTCTACGGCGGCCTGCGCAGCCGCGCCTCGATGCCCCGCTGGTACATGGCGGAACGGGGCATCGCCTACACCTGGACCGTGCTGGATCTGGAGGCCGGCGAGCACCGCGCCGAGCCCTTCACGGCCATCAACCCCTTCGGCAAGGTGCCGGCCCTGGTGGATGAGGACCCCGCCCTGCCGGGGGGCCGGCTGCAGCTGTTCGAAAGCGGCGCGATCCTGCTCTATCTGGCGGAGCGCTACGGCGGCGAGCTCGGCAGCCCAGCCGAGCGGGCCCTGGCCCAGCAGTGGGTGCTGTTCGCCAACGCCACCCTGGCCACCGCCCTGTTCGTGCCCAGCAGCCGCGAGCGGGAATTCCCGCGGCTGATGGAGGTGCTCGACGCCGTGCTGGCCAAGGGCCCCCTGCTGGGGGATGGCTGGAGCGTGGCCGACTGTGCCGTGAACGCGCACCTGGCCTACCTGCCGATCTTCTTCCCCCAGATCGACCTCAGCCCCTGGCCCCACGTGCAAGCCACCATCGCCGCCACCCAGGCCCGACCCGCCTACCGCACGGTGATGGGCCTGGCCTGAGCGCGCCGCCGTGCTGGTCTGGGGAGAAAGCACACTGGAGCTGCTACCGCAGCGGGCGCTCTGGCTGCCGGGCGAGCGCCTGCTGCTGCTGGCGGATCTGCACCTGGGCAAGGCCGAGAGCTTCCAGGCCCAGGGCGTGCCCCTGCCCAGCGACGGTGACGGCGCCACCCTCAATCCCCTGCTGGAGCTGGCCCACCGCCTGCGGCCGGCGGAGGTGCTCGTGCTCGGCGACCTGATCCACAGCCGCCTGGGCCTGACGGCGGAGCTGCGCGCCAAGCTGGCGGCCCTGCCGGAGCTGCTGGGCTGCCGCTTCGGACTGATCGGCGGCAACCACGAGCGGGGCAGCTGGATCGAGGGGCTGCCGGCCCAGCCCTCCCAGCGGCGCGGCCCGCTGTGGCTGAGCCATGAACCGGAGCCGCCGGGCGCGCCGGGGCTGCTCAACGTCTGCGGCCACCTGCACCCGGTGGCGCTGCTGGGGGGCGGCCGGACGGGCCGGCCCGGCGCCGACCGGCTGCGGCTGCCCTGCTTCGCCCTCGACCCCGGGGCACCGCGGCTGCTGCTGCCCTCCTTCGGCCGGCTCACTGGCGGTCACCCCTGCCCACCGGGACTACGGCGCTGGGTGGTGGCGGAGGGCGCCGTGCTGGAGCTGCCCGCCGGCGTCTAGGGGAGCGGCTGGCTGCTCCTAGATTCCAGGGATTGCGGCCGATCCGGGGCTCTCCCGAGCGGTAGTTCCCCAGCCAACCGAGCACCCTGGATCGAGCCACGCCGCCCCTGTCCGCCCCACCCTCCCCGCGCGCCGCGCAGGCCGCCCCCCGCCGCAGGCCCCTGTGGCGGCGCAAGCGCTGGCTGAGCCTGGGGATTCCAGCCGGCACCCTGGCGGTGCTGGTGGCGATCGCCCCGCCCCTGCCGGAGAAGCGGCGCCCGGCCGACGCCACGCCCCTGGCCAGCGGCGAGGAGGTGTTCCGCTACGCCCCGGACGACGCCGTCTTCGCCCTGGACTTCGACCCCCGCAAGGTGCGCCTCGACCTGCTGGAGGGCTGGGACCGGGAAGCCGACGCCTACGCCGACAGCGCCGCCCTGGCCTACGTGAGCGGGCCGATGTACGAGCGGCACGTCAACAACAGCGGCCAGGAGATCACCGTTCCCCTGGGGGACATCAAGCTCGGCGAGCGGGTGTGGCGGGGCCGCAACCGCACCGCCGCCCGCCAGCGGGCCTTCATCGGCATCCGCCACGACGGCCGGGTGGACTTCAGCTACGGCGAACTCACCCCCGAGCGGGCCGCCGACTACGACAGCTTCATCGGCGGCCTGCACAGCCTCTACAACGACCTCGAATCGCCCCCCAGCGACTACCGCGGCGCCTACAGCATCTCGATGGGGCAGCAGATCCGCTACTTCCTGCCGCGCATCCGCATGGTGATCGGCCTGCGCGGCGACGGCCGCCTGGAGGTGCTGATGAGCCGGGAGGGGCTGACCCTCGAGCAGACGCGGGCCCTGGCCCGCGAGCGGGGCCTGCGGGCCGCCTACCTGCCCGACCACGCCTCCAAGAGCCGGCTGATCATCCCGGGGGTGAAGGACTTCAGTGAGGCGGACGCCAACTGGATCAGCGGCGGCGCCACCAGCTTCGTGCACGTGCCCTATCTGCTGCGGCTGAGCCGGCGCAGCGTGCCGCTCCAGGGCGACCTGCTGGCCAGCCTCACGCCCCGCTTCGGCGCCCGAAGCTGCGGCAACCCGCTGCAGTGCGGCCAGACCCTCGGCGGCCAGCTGCTCGATCGGGCCCTGGCGGGTTTCAACCGGCTGATGGAGGAGGGGGTCCAGCCGGTGGCGCGGCTGATCTGGGCGCCCCGCGGCCCGCAGGACCCCCAGCGGCTGGGGGTGCGCGCGCCGCTGCGGGAGCCGCCGATCACCGCCGACCCGATGGCCCTGCGGGAACTGCAGCAGCAGGGGGAGGACCGCAGCCCGGTGGACGCGCCGCTGGCCCCGGACCTGCCGCCGCCGCTGCTGCTGCAGGAGGGTCAGAGCCTGCCGGAGGATCCCGAGGCGGTCACGCCCGAACCCGGCGCCCTGCCCGGCAGCGGCGGGCCGGCCACGGAGACCCCGGAGGCAGGTCAGGATGCGGCCCCGGACAGCGGCAGCGGCGCTCCAGGGACGACCGCGCCCTCGCCCGCACCGATCACGCCCGCGGCGCCACTGCTGCCACCCCCGCCGCTGCCCGCAGCCCAGCCCCCCGGGGCAGCGCCGCGGGCAGCCCCGCCGTAGTCACTCGGCGGCGGCCAGGGCCCGCACCACATCGCCGCGGGTGAGCACGCCCACCGGACGGCGCTCGCCATCGAGCACGAACAGGCGCTGGGTGCTGCTGGTGTGCAGCTGGCGCGCCGCCGCCGGCAGGCTGGTGTCCGGGCCGCAGGAGTGGGGATGGTGGCCCATCACCTCGCCCACGCTGTTGCCGAGCACCTGGTGCACCTGCTTGTCCCACTCCAGGGGATTGCGCAGGTAGATCACCGCATCCAGCAGCATCACGTAGGGGCCGGCGTCGAAGCCGCTCTCGCGCACCATCAGGTCCTGCTCGCTGAGCTCGCCCACCAGGGCACCGCCGGCATCGACCACCGGCAGGCCGCTGATGTGGTGCTCGCTGAGCAGCTTCACCGCCTCCTGCAGGGGCGTGTCCACGGCGACGCTGAGCACCGGCGCGGTCATCACCTCGGCCACGCTCCGTTCCACCACCATCGCTCGTCCGCTGCTGGGCCCATTCTCGCCCGCGGGGTGGGCGAAAGAATGGGCGTCGCAAGGCCCTGTTGCCGTTCCCCCTTGGCAGCGCGGCCGGGCCCGCCCCTGTCCTCGCCGTTCCGAACCCCGATGTCGATCAGCCGCCGCAGCGCCGATGCCCTCACCATCGGACGGGCCGTGCTGGGCCTGCCCCTGCTGCTGGCCCTGGCGGCCGGCTGGCAGGGCCTGGCCTGGTGGCTGCTGCTGCTGGGGGGCGTCAGTGACGCCGCCGACGGCTGGCTGGCCCGCCGGGCCGGCGGCGGCTCGGTGTGGGGGGCGCGGCTCGATCCCCTCACCGACAAGATCCTGATCAGCGCGCCGCTGCTCTGGCTGGCGGCCCAGGGCAGCCTGCCCCTCTGGGCGGTGTGGCTGCTGCTGGCCCGGGAGCTGCTGATCTCGGGCTGGCGGGCCGGCCAGGGCAGCGGCGGGCCCGCCTCCTGGAGCGGCAAGGCCAAGACGATCCTGCAGTTCGCTGCGCTGCTGCTGCTGCTCTGGCCCAGCGGCTGGGGCGGCACCCTCACCCTCGGCACCACAGCCCTGGTGGGGCTGCTGCACGGGTTGGGCTGGCTGCTGTTCTGGCCGTCGCTGCTGCTGGCCCTCAGCTCAGCCCTGGGATACCTGCGCCAGCGCTGAGGCAACGGGGAAGTCGAAGCCACGGCCGTCGAGGCGGTCGATCAGCTCGGCCACCGGCATCGGCCGCGCCAGCAGGAAGCCCTGGAAGCGCCGCACCCCCAGGGCCATCAGGGCCTGGAGCACCTCCGCACTGTCGACCCCTTCGGCCACCAGGGCCAGATCGAGGCTGCTGGCCATGCTGGCGATCAGCGACACGGTCTGGGCCGCGTAGGCGTTGGCGAGCATCGCCTGGCTGAAGGAGCGATCGATCTTCACCTCATCGGGCCGCAGGCTGCCCACCAGCACCAGCGAGGAATAGCCGGTGCCGAAGTCGTCGAGGGAGAGGGCGATGCCGTGCTGGCGCAGCAGCTCCAGGTTGGCGCTCACCGACGGCTCGGGCTCCAGCAGGGCCTGCTCGGTGAGCTCCACCGTGAGGCAGGACGCGGCGATGCCGACCTGATCGAGCCGATCCATCAGACGCCGCACCAGCGACGCCTCGGAGAGCTGCGTGGGGTGCAGGTTGAGGGCGAGGCGGATGGCCGGGTTGCGGCGGTGGATGGGCGCAAAGCTCGCCAGCGTGAGCCGCAGCAGCGCCTCCCCCAGATCCGCCATGGCCCGGTGCTGCTCCGCCAGGGCCAGGAAGATGTCCGGGGAGATCGGCCCCCTGGTGGGGTGGGTCCAGCGGGCCAGGGCCTCCACGGCACGCACTTCTCCGGTGGTCCCGAAGATGGGCTGGAACAGCACCTGCAGCTGGTCGTCGTCGCCGCGGATCGCCGCAATCAGGTCCAGATAGACCTGATAGCTGGTGAGATCGCTCACGTCCTGCTCGGGGTCGAACACGACCACGGCGCTGTGGCGCTTCGCCTTGGCCCGCACCATCGCCAGGTTGGCGCACTTGAGGGCCTCACTGCCGTCGTCCTGGGCCGTGGCGAGCAGGTGAACGCCGAGGCTGATGCTCACCGTGAGGTCCAGAACCTCCAGATTCAGGGGCAAGCGGAAGGCGCCGGCCAGGGCATCGGCCCGCCCCTGCAGCGCCAGGCGCAGGCCCTGGGGCGACTGGTCGTCCTCCCGGCTCAGATCCACCCAGATGGCCAGTTCATCGGCGCCATAACGGGCCAGAAAGTCGGCGGGGGTGATGAGCTGCTGGAGGCGCAGGGCCACGGCCTTGAGCACCGCATCGCCGGTGCGGTGGCCATAGCTGTCGTTGATGATCTTGAAGCGATCGATGTCGATCAGAACCACCGCAAAGGGAACCGTTCCGGCGGAGTCCCTGGCGGCCGGAGCCTCCGGGCCTGACGAGTCGGCAGCGGCCGCCCGGCCACGCCACTGCTCCAGCTGCAACTGCAGGTGTTCGATGAAGTAGCGCCGGTTGGGCAGGCCGGTGAGGGGATCGAGCAGGGCGAGGGACCAGGCCCGCTCCAGCACGTCCTGGCACCGGCTGGCCAGCCGCTGCATCCGCTGCTCGAAGCCGACCACGGCCGCTTGGTCGCCGCCGCTGTCCAGTGCGGCCGTCCCATGGCCCCCCATCAGCCGGGCCAACACCTGATCGGAGCGACTGGCGGCCAGCTGGGTGATGCCCGTGCCGCCGAGCAGGGCTTCGAGCTCGGCGCCCAGCTGACGCACACGACTGTTGCCGCGGCGCTCCACCTGGCGCTGCACGAGCCGGGAGCGGCGGCGCTGCAACATCACCGCCAGGCGCAGGCCGAGCACCGCGGCAAGAATCAGCGCCGCCAGGGCCAGATCCCGCTGCAGCAGGGTCAGGGCGGGCCCCAGGGCCGACGGGTGGCGCAACATCAGCTGCTGTCCCCCGGGGCCGTAGACCGGCGCTGGGAAGCCGAGCGGCTCCAGCCCGGCGTCACGATCGGGGGCCGACGCCCCCGGGGCCGGCCCGGAGGACACCCACACGAAATCCCTGGCGAGTCGGCGCACCTGGGCGTTGATGGCGGGGCCAAGCTCCAGGTGGTGCAGGGGCACGAAGAACATCAGCACGGCCGGGGAGACCGCCGTCCTGGCGCTGTTGGTCACTCGGGTGGCCGCGCCGAGGAAGTCGCGGCCAGCACCATCCCGGCAGGCCAGCAGGCGCACCTGATTCACGGCGCGGAGCGCAGTCAGGTTGGGGCGGGCACAGGCCAGCAGCGAGCGGTGCAGGGCGCCCAGATCGCCGTCGCCACCGCGGATGAACAGCACGCGGCCGCTGTCGTGCACCACGGCCATGACGCGGCCGATCTCCAGCACGGAGGTGGGCTCGATGGCCTCGGGCAGCACCGTGGGCTCGGGCTGCTCCACGTAGTCGCGCATCTGATCCCACTGGCCCCAGTCCCGCGCATCGCGGTTGGCGTCTGTGAGGGAGGAGAGCACCACGGCCAGGGGCTCACGCCGCTCGGTGCGCAGGGTCTCGTTGGCCTCCAGGAGCCGGGCACGGCCCACAAGAGCCAGCAGCGGCAGCAGCACCGCACCCGCCACGGCCAATCTGACCCGCAGCGGACGCACACCCAGAACGAGGCGCTCTTCCTTCCCCCAGGAGCGGAGGGCGCTGAGCGCAGCTGCCGCCAAGATTCAACCGTTCACATGGTTGGATCGTACCGATTTCTCGGTTTGACGGCCGACCACTCAATTGACTGTGACCGTTGCCAGCAACGCCGCGTCGCCGCTGAAGTCCACCGCCGTGGGTTCCCGGCGCGCGTAGTCGTTGGCGTAGCTGTCGGCCAGGGAGCGCTCCACGTCGTAGCGGGGGGTCCAGGCCAGCTCCCGCTGCACCCGCGTCACATCGGTGAGGAAGTGGGCCAGCCGCAGCGGGAAGGCCTTGCGGGCCTTGGGATCGAGGCCGGCCGGATCGAAGCTGCGGATCTCCACCGCCGCCGGGTCCTTGCCGCAGGCCCGCGCGGCCGCGTGCACCAGACCGCGGAAGGTGATGCCCTGCACGCTGCTGCAGTTGTAGATGCGGTTGGCGGCCGCCTCCACGCCGATGCACAGGGCCATGGCCTCGGCCAGGTCGGCCACATGGCCCAGCTGGGTGATGGTGCTGCCGTCGCCCGGCAGGGGCACAGGGCGGCCGTTCACGATCCGATCAAAGAACCAGCTCTCCACCGGGTTGTAGTTGCCCGCCCCCACGATGTAGGTGGGCCGGAAGCTGGTGAAGGGGATCTTCTCGGCGTGCAACCAGGCCTCGGTGTCGAGCTTGCCGCTGTGGCGGCTCTTGGGGTCGGTGGGGGAGTCTTCGCTGAGGGGCCACAGGTCGCTGTCGGCGTAGACGCCGGCGGAGCTCACATACACGAAGCGGTGCGACGGCGCGCCGGTGCGCTCCAGCACCGCGCGCGAATCCTCCAGGTTGCGGCCGGAGCTGTCGACGATCACATCGAACTGGCGCCCCGCCAGGGCGGCCAGGCCCTCGGCGCTGCCGCGGTCACCCTGGAGGTGCTCCACGCCGGCGGGCACCGGGTTGCGGCCACGGGTGAACAGGGTGAGGTCGTGGCCCTCCGCCAGCAGCCGCGCCACCAGGGGCTTGCCCACGAAGCGGGTACCGCCCATCACCAGGATCTTCACGCCGGCCCTTGAGGAACTGGGCGCCATTCAAGCCGCCGGCCCACAGTGGGGCGATCTGCCCACCTGGTTCGATGTCGCGCTTCGGCGAGCTGCTGCGCTCCCTCAACACCCTCAAGCGGCTGGGCATCGCCGAGCCGGCCGACCGGGAGGTCGATGGGCTGCGCAGCCAGGGCTTGCTGGGGGAGAACTGAGGCCATGCCCGTGCGCCTCGGCAACGCCTGGACCGCCCAACCGCCCGCCCTCGAGACCACGGGCGGCTACCGCCACTTCCGGCTGCTGGGCCATCGGGGGCGCGGCGGCGAGCGGGCCGTGGAGCTGGAGGCGGTGCTGGAGAAGGGCTTCCGCGTGCTGGTGCCCCTGGCGGAGCTGCGCGATCGCCGCCTCTGGCAGCCGGGCTGGCAGCGCCTCGCTGGCCTGGAGCCCGAGGGAGCGCCGGCAACGGGCCTTCAAGATGGATCCAGCCAAGCGATCCCCATGCAGATCATCCCCGCCATCGACCTGCTCGGCGGCCAGTGCGTGCGGCTGCACCAGGGGGATTACGGGCAGGTGACCCGCTTCAGCGACGACCCCCTGGCCCAGGCCCTGGACTGGCAGCGCCAGGGGGCCCAGCGCCTGCACCTGGTGGATCTCGATGGCGCCAAGACCGGCCAGCCCGTCAACGATGCGGTGGTGAAGGCGATCACCGCAGCCCTGACCATTCCCGTGCAGCTGGGGGGCGGCGTGCGCAGCCTGGAGCGGGCCGAGGAGCTGCTGGCCTGCGGCCTCGACCGGGTGATCCTGGGCACGGTGGCGATCGAGCAGCCCGAGCTGGTGCGGCAGCTGGCCTCGCGGCACCCGGGCCGGATCGTGGTGGGCATCGACGCCAAGGACGGCCTGGTGGCCACCCGCGGCTGGATCGAGACCAGCACCGTGCAGGCCACCGAGCTGGCGAAGAGCGTCGAGGACGCCGGCGTGGCGGCGATCATCAGCACCGACATCGCCACCGACGGCACCCTGGCGGGCCCCAACCTGGCGGCGCTGCGGGCCATGGCCGAGGCCAGCCGCATCCCGGTGATCGCCTCCGGCGGCATCGGCAGCCTGGAGGACATTCTCTCCCTGCTGTCGATCGCGCCCCTGGGGGTGGAGGGGGTGATCGTGGGCCGGGCCCTCTACGACGGCGCCGTGGACCTGGCCGAGGCGATCGCCGCCGTGGGGCCCGAGCGGCTCCAGGACGCAGTCATTCCGCCTAGCGGTTCTATAACGGTGTAAAGAGACGGCAGCATCGTGCCCGCCACCCACCTGCCCTCGGCTGCCGGCAGCGCCACGTCCGGCAGTCCAGCGACCAGCACTGCCGACATCGCCTACCTGCGCTGCCGTGAACTGGGCATGCGCCTGAGCCGCCAGCGGCGCATGGTGCTGGATCTGCTGTGGTCGGAGAAGGCCCACCTCAGCGCCCGCGACATCTTCGAGAAGCTCAACGCCCAGGGCCGCAACATCGGCCACACCTCCGTGTACCAGAACCTGGAGGCCCTACAGAGCGCCGGCGTGATCGAGTGCCTCGATCGCGCCAGCGGTCGCCTCTACGGCTACCGCAGCGACCCCCACAGCCACCTCACCTGCGTGGAGTCGGGCGCCATCCAGGACCTGGATGTGGAGCTTCCCCCCGACCTGATTTCCCGGATCGAGGACCTGACCGGCTTCACGATCGAGAGCTACACCCTGCACCTGAGCGGCCGCCCCCGCACCGGCGGCTGAGCCCGCCCGGACCGGCGGCAGCCAAGCGCCCCGCTGGCCCGCCGTCTGGAGAAATGGCAGCGGCCTCGTTACCTTGGGCGCCAGCGATTCCCTCCCGCAGCCCACCGTGCCCCAGGCCCCGGCCTCACCCCAGCTGCTGCTGCTCGCCGAACCGCTGGTGCGCGAGGGCCTGAGCGGCCTGCTCGGCAGCGCCGGCTACCGACTCGCCTCACGCCTGGAAGACCTGGAGGGCACCCCGGCCCTGGTGGTGTGGGATGTGGCCGCCACCCTGCCGGCCCCCACCCTGCTGCGGGAACTGGAGCAGCTGCGGGGCCGCTGGCCCGGCAGCTGCCTGCTGCTGTTGCTGGCCGCCGATGCCCCCTACCCCAGCACCTGGCTGCTGCAGCTGCCGGTGGAGGGTCTGCTGCAGCAGGGGGAACCGGAGGAACTGACCCGGGCCGTCGCCACGCTGCTGGCGGGCGGGCGTGTGGTGGAGCTGCGACCGCTGGCGGGTCCGCGCGCCACGGCGGACGCCGAGCCCCTGCCAGGGGCCGTGGGCCTGGGCCAGTGGCTGCTGCAGAGCGGCCTGGCCCAGATCGAGGCCGAGCGACGGCGCTGCCACCAGTGGCTGGAGCTGGCCGATCGCGGCGGCCTGGCCCGGCTGCTGCTGCGGGGGCGACTGCGGGAGCTGGCGGTGGCCCGGCGCCTGCTGCTGTGGCTGTGGGGCCCGATCGCGATGGCCTGGCCCGAGACCCTGCCCGACCCGGCCCCCGCGGCTCCCCTGCCCCTGCCGCCCACCGCCTCCAGCACCGCCATCACCCTGCGCCAGCGCACGGCGGAGGGCGTGTGGCAGGCGATCCAGGAGCGGCTGGTGGCAGCCAGCAGCGGCGAGCTCACCAACGCCAGCGGCCAGCTGCTGGCCCTCGAGGGCCTCAGCCCCGCCCACCGCCGCGACCTGCTGCTGGCCCTGATCAGCCAGCTGGATCTGCTGGTGCTGCGGCTGCGCCAGGAGCAGCTGCGGGGCGAGGAGCTGCAGGAGCGCTGGCTGCAGCTGCAGCCGGATCTGCGCCGCCTGGCCCTGCGGGCCATGGCGGGGGAATACGTGCAGCTGCCCCAGGAGGGCAGCCTGCTGCCGGTGGCCGACACCCTCACCGCCAGCGCCGATCTGCAGCTCAGCGATCCGGAGCTGCCGGCACCGCTGCCGATGCTGGCGGCCCTGGTACTGGCCCAGCCGCTGCTGGTGGACGGGCGGCTGCTGGCGCCCGATGAGCCCCTGGCCCTGCTACAGCTGGAGGCGCTGATCGCCAACTGGTTGATCCGCAGCGCCGAGCTGATCAGCGCCGAACTGCTGGCCTGCTGCAGCACCTGGCCGGAGCTGCGCCGCTACCTGCTCTGCGCGGATCTGCTGGCCACCCGCAACCTGGAGCGGCTGCGCAACCAGCTCAATAGCCAGCAGCGCTGGAGCGGCCTGTTCGAGCGGCCCGTGCAGCTCTACGAGAGCCAGCGGCAGCTCTACCGGCTGGAGGGCGGCACGATCGTGACCGTGCAGCTCACCGAACCCCGCGACGCGGAACTGCGCCAGCTGGGCTGGCTGCAGCAGCTGGTGACCCTGGCCCTGGAGGCCCGCGACGCCCTGGCCCCCCAGGTGCACGGCGCCCTGCGCCGCCTCGGGGATCTGGTGGTGGTGGTGCTCACCCAGGTGATCGGCCGGGCCATCGGCCTGATCGGCCGGGGCATCGCCCAGGGGATGGGCCGCAGCTTCGGCCGCAGCTGAGCCCAGCCCCCCAGCCCAGTCCCCGACGGCCGCGCGTCACAATGGCCCCACCCTCCGGCTCGGCCCGTTGATCCCCGGTTTCCTGGTTCGCCCTCTGGTCCGTGCCCTCGGCGTCGCCCTCGCCCTGGTGCTGTGCTGGGCCCTGCCCGCGGCCCCGGCCTGGGCCGCCCGCGACACCAACAGCTACGACGGCAACATCTATGCCCTCTACGCCGGCAACGGCTCGCTGGTGCCCCCCCGCAGCAACCTGGCTGACGCCCTGGCCGAGCACCGACCGGTGGTGCTGGCCTACTTCCTCGACGACGCCGCGGTGAGCAAGCAGAACGCCGTGGTGTTCAACGAGCTGCAGCGCCTCTGGGGCCGCAGCGTCGAGCTGATCCTGGTGACCACCGACCCGCTGCAGGGCCGCCCAGACCCCGGCCCCGGCGAGCCGGGCCACTACTGGAAGGGCGTCATTCCCCAGGTGCTGGTGTTCGGCACCGATGGGAAGCCGGTGCTCGACGCCACCGGGCCGGTGGACATCAACGCCATCAACGCCGCCCTCACCACGGTGACGGGCCTCAAGCCCCAGGGCGACTCCAAGGCCAGCGTCAGCCGCGAGGTGAACGAGCTGAACAGCGAGATCGTGTTTTCGAATTGATGGTGTTCTCGAGTGGCGCGATCTCCAGGTGACCGTCGGCGCCACGTCACACCAGCCGGCCCCACCCGGCGCCCAACGGCACCACCACCACCGCGCCACCTCAGCCGCTGACCCCCACGGCGCCCCGCCGCGCCCCGCCCGCCATGAGCCCTGCCACCCGGATCGAAACCGACAGCCTCGGCGCCGTGGCGGTGCCGGCGCAGCACTACTGGGGCGCCCAGACCGAGCGCTCGATCCACAACTTCCCCTTCGGCCAGCGCATGCCGCTGCCGGTGGTGCATGCCTTCGGCCAGCTCAAGGCCGCCTGCGCCGAGGTGAACCGCGATCTGGGCAAGCTCGACCCTGAGCTGTGCAAGGCGATCGTGGCCGCCGCCGAGGAGGTGGCCGCCGGCACCCTGGATGCCGAATTCCCGCTCAAGGTGTGGCAGACGGGCTCGGGCACCCAGAGCAACATGAACGCCAACGAGGTGATCGCCAACCGGGCGATCGAGGCCCTCGGCGGCGAGCTCGGCAGCAAGCGGCCGGTGCACCCCAACGACCATGTGAACCTGAGCCAGTCGAGCAACGACACCTTCCCGGCGGCCATGCACGTGGCGGTGGTGCTGGAGCTGGAGCGCCAGCTGATCCCTGCGCTGCAGGGGCTGATGGGGGCCCTGCAGGCCAAGGCCACGGCCTATGCGGAGATCATCAAGATCGGGCGCACCCACCTGCAGGATGCGGTGCCCCTGAGCCTGGGCCAGGAGTTCGGGGGATACGTGGCCCAGCTGCGCCTGGGGCTCGACGCGATCGACGCCAGCCTGCCGGCCGTGCGCGAGCTGGCCATCGGCGGCACGGCGGTGGGCACGGGCCTCAATGCCCCAAAGGGCTTCGGCGAGCTGGTGGCGAAACGGCTGGGGGAGCGGCTGGGCACGGCCTTCAGCAGCGCCCCCAACAAGTTCCAGGCCCTGGCCGGCCACGAGGGGCTGGCGATGGCCCATGGCGCCCTCACGGTGCTTGCCGGCAGCCTGATGAAGATCGCCAACGACATCCGCTGGCTGGGCAGCGGCCCCCGCTGCGGCCTGGGCGAACTGGTGCTGCCGGAGAACGAACCGGGGTCTTCGATCATGCCGGGCAAGGTGAATCCCACCCAGTGCGAGAGCCTCACAATGGTGGCCGTTCAGGTGATGGGCAACAACACCGCCGTACAACTGGCCGCCTGCCAGGGCAATTTCGAGCTGAACGTGTTCAAGCCCGTGATCGCCCACAACGTGCTGGAAAGCATCGAACTGCTGGCCGGCGCCTGCCGCACCTTCCGGGAACACTGCATCGAGGGTCTGCAGGCCAATGAGGCCCGCATCGAGACGCTGCTGGATCAGAGCCTGATGCTGGTGACGGCGCTCACCCCCGCCATCGGCTACGACCGGGCCAGCGCCATCGCCAAGCACGCCCACAACCACCAGCTCAGCCTCAAGGAGGCCGCCCTGGTGCTCGGCGAGATCAGCGCCGCGGACTTCGACCAGTGGGTGCAGCCCCAGCAAATGGTGTGATCTGGCCAGCGTGGCTAGGTTGCCAGGGAAGGTCCTGAACGCCTGACAACTGGCGGAGCAACCATGGCCAAGGGCATGGCGACAGAAGAGGCGAAGCAGCTGATGGGGGCGATCTCCGAATCGCTTGCCATTGCCACCTTCTCTCTGGATGGCGAGATCCTCTCCGCCAACCAGAGATTTCTGGAGATCATGGGCTACGAACTGGGGGACGTGGTCGGCAAACACCACAGGATTTTTGTCGATCCCGGCTACGCCCAGTCGGAAGAGTATCAAGAATTCTGGAAAAGCCTTGCCAGCGGCAAAAGCACAACAGCCGAATTCAAGAGGTTCGGCAAGGGTGGGCGCGAAATCTGGCTGCAAGGCACCTACATGCTGGCAACAGACAGCTCCGGCCAGCCCGTGAAGATTGTCAAGGTGGCCTCAGACGTCACCGCCAGCAAGCTGATCGCCACCTACAACGCCGGAATGATCGCCGGCATCGAGCGGGCGATGGCCGTGATCGAGTTCCAGAAGGACGGAACCATCATCTCGGCCAACCAGAACTTTCTCAACCTCACCGGCTACTCCCTGTCGGAGATCACCGGCCAGCACCACAGCCTGTTCGTGGGGCGGGAGTACGCCCACTCAGAAGAGTATGCGGAGCACTGGCGCAGACTAGGAGCCGGTGAGTCCATGGAGGGGAGGTACAAACGATTCAGCAAGACAGGAGAAGAAATCTGGCTGCAGGCCACTTATGCGCCCATTCTCAGTCCGGATGGTGAGGTCGTCAAAATCGTCAAGTTCGCCTACGACATCACCACAGCTGTTCACCAGGCCGATGAACTGGAGCAAGCCCTCGAAGCCTCCCACAAGGCCAAGGAACTGGAAATCGAGCTCGCCAAGGCCAACGAGGCGGAACGGGCCAGAAAGGAAATGGATCTCGCCATCCAGGAACTCTCCACCCCAGTCACGCCGATCTGGGATCAGATCCTGCTGCTGCCCCTGGTGGGCATTCTCGATTCGACCCGTGCCGCCTCCATCATGACGAAGTCGCTGGAGATGATCTCCCAGACGCGGGCACGCATCTTCGTGCTGGACATCAGCGGTGTGGCCACCGTGGACACGGCCGTGGCCAACCAGCTGATCAAGATCACCAAGGCCACCCAGCTGATGGGCTGTGAGGCCATCATCTCCGGACTCTCCCCAGCCATCGCCCGCACCATCGTGGAACTCGGGGTGAATGTGGGGGAGATCCGCACGACGGCCACCCTCCGGGACGCCTTCGAAACGGCCCTGGCCAGCCTGGGGACCCGCATCGGCCAGTCGCGACAGGAGGAGAAGGGCACAGCCCTGAGCGTGCGGTGATTTGGGCCGCAACGATGCAGACGCAAGCAAGAAGGATGGAGGCAGCATGAGGGAAAGCCACAACTCAGGCATCTCCATCACAAAAGTGCAGGGCATACTGCTGGTGACCATGCAGCCCGATCTGGATTCAGACCAGTTCCGGGATCTCACCACCCTGCTGGGAGAGAAAGTCGCCAAGGACAGGCCCAAGGCTGTTGTGCTGGATTTTTCCACGGTGCAGTTGCTCAGCCATAGCGAATATGAGCGCATCTATTCCATGCTGCTTTCCCTGCACCTGCTGGGGCCGCAGGTAGCCATCTCGAATCTTTGTCGAGAAGTGGTTCTCTATCTTGCGGAGTCAGAAGCCATACACCCTGAGATCAGGTTCTTCCTGGGCATTGAGGATGCCATGCAGCACTTCTCAGCGGAAGGGGCCAGCAGCCATGGCCGCTGACGTTGAGGCTGAACAGAAGGCCGCCGCCTTCCAGATCGTGAGCATCACCAGCCTGTATGGCGCCGTGGCCATGACCCGCAGACTGCCCTTCATGGCGGATCTCAGCGAACAGGACAGGGTTCTGATTGCCACCGTAGTCTCCGAACTGGGGACGAACATCCTGAAATACGCCGGCAAAGGAACCATTCGGGTTCAGCGCACCATGGATCACGGCCACGACGCCATTCAGGTCTCAGCCGTGGATCGGGGCAAGGGAATCGACGATGTGGAGAAGGCCATGACGGATCACTTCAGCACCTCAGGAACCCTGGGCATGGGCCTCCCCGCCGTCAATCGCATGATGACCAACATGGCGATCGAGACAACCGAGGGTGAGGGCACCAGAATTGTGGCGAATAAGTGGCTGGATGGAGAACCGATCAAAGCCAGACAACTTGTTCGCCATGGGCAGGCCGCTGAAGCCGCCAAGCTGAATCTGGAGCATTACGACGTTGGCCTCTCCATCAGACCGATCCAGGGAGAGCGCGTCAGCGGGGATATCAGCGTTCTCGTGAACCATCCCGATGGCCTGCTCGCTGGCCTGATTGATGTGTCGGGGCATGGGTCGGAGGCCCACGCCCTGGCCTGCGAGATGCAGCAAACGGTTGAGCAGCACGGTGGCGCGGGGATCGGGCAGATCCTAGAAAGAGTGCACCAGGAGCACCGCGGAAGCCGTGGAGCAGCGATCGGCCTGGCCCTGCTGGATCAGACCCGGCACAAACTGCTCTTTTCTGGCGTGGGAAACATCAGCATCTGGCTGCTGGGGCACCAGCGATGGCGAGGAGTCAGCAGGGATGGAATCATCGGCCAGAGAATGCGATCAGCGTTCATTCAGGAGGTCGACATCCATCCGGGAGACATGGTGGTGATGACATCAGACGGCATCTCCGAATCGACCTCTCGACACCTCTGGGACCTCTACAGGCCAGGCATGAAAGCCCAGGACTTCAGCGACATGATCCTGCGGGATGCCGGCAAGAACCACGACGACGCCTCCTGCCTGATTGTGAGATGCCTGCATCCGTAGCCCTGGGATCGCTGGACGTGTGGGACGAGAGCTCCTGCTTTCTGCTGCGCAGCAAGCTGCATCGTGTGCTGCAGGTGTTGGACGCCGACCTACCGATCAAAGCCTGTCTGGCCTGGGTAGGGGAATGGTCGCCGCTGGTGTCCGAGCTGCATCCGATTCATGTGGGCGTGGAGCTGGAGCAGAAGCCTGAGCAGCCTGCTCTCACCCTGCGGCTGCAGACGGATTGGGCCTGTCAGTTGCCTCGCTGTCCGATCCGCCTGGTTCGACTGGAGACGGCCACCACGGACGATGGATCGACCGAACAGATCCTGAGGTTGCCCCTCCCAGAGCCGTCAATACCGGAAGAACGGATCAACGAGGCTGCAGCGATCCTTCAGGAGCAATCCAGGGAGGAACTGTTTCGACAGACCGGCCTCATGAATGAACAGCTGAAGGATTCGATTCTGCAGGCCGAAGAAGCAACCCGAGCGAAGTCTGAGTTCCTGGCAAAGATGAGCCATGAGCTGCGCACACCAATGAATGCCATCATTGGCCTCTCCCATCTGGCGCTGAGAACAGAACTATCCGAAAAACAGGAGGATTATATCTCGAAGGTTCACAATGCAGGCATTCACCTGCTGGGCATCATCAACGACATCCTTGATTTCTCCAAGATTGAAGCCGGCAAGGTTGAGCTCGAAGAGGCGACCTTTGAACTGGATCAGATTCTCGAGGAGATCTCGAACATCGTGGCCTTCAAGGCAGAGGAAAAGAGCCTCGAGATCTCCTATCACGTTGAGCAAGGCGTGCCAACCTCACTCAGGGGCGACTCCCTGAGGCTCAAACAGGTCCTGATCAACCTGATCACGAACGCGATCAAGTTCACGGAAACGGGCCTGATTGACATCCACATCTGGGTGGCTGACAGCAAGGAGGACAGGATCAAGCTGGCCATCGACGTGCGGGATACGGGCATCGGGATGTCCGCAGAACAGATCACACGACTGTTTCAGGCCTTCACCCAGGCGGAATCCTCCACAACCCGTACCCATGGAGGAACGGGTCTGGGGCTCACGATCAGTCGACGCTTGCTGGAGCTGATGGGCGGAGGACTGTCGGTGAGCAGTGATACGGGAGTGGGAAGCACCTTCCATGGCCTGGCCTGGCTGGGGATGGCGCCGGAAGCGAACCGGCAGGCAGACGGCAACCTGGAGGTGCTGCAGAACTGGCGGATGCTGCTGGTGGATGACAACCCTGTGGCCCGGTCGGTGCTGGAGGATCGTCTCAGCGAGCTGTGTCCCCGGATTGAGACGGCCACCTCGGGGGAGGAGGCCATCCCGATGGTGCTCTCGGCCGTGGAACAGGGGAATCCCTACGATGTGATCTTCATGGACTGGATGATGCCAGGCCTGGATGGCTGCAGCACGGCGGAAGAATTGGAACGCAGGCTGAAGCAACACTACCCACCCGTGATCATGGTGACGGGCTTTGACAAAGACCAGGCCCTGCGAGACCATCCCGACACAGCCATTGAGGGATTTCTCACAAAGCCCGTCACCGGCAGCGCCCTTCGCAAGGCCCTGGCAAGAATCACCCAGGGAGACGCATCCAAGGCGGAGAAGCCGGCAGCGGGCCACGACAGCAGCCGCTGGAACCTGGAGGGGCTGCGGGTGCTGCTGGTGGAAGACAACGAGATCAATCAGCTGATCGCCGTCGAACTGATCCGGGCCGTCGGCGGCCAGGTTGTTGTCGCCCAGAATGGTCTTGAGGCCCTGGAAGAGCTTGAACGCACGCCATCTCCCTTCCATGTGGTGCTGATGGATCTGGCCATGCCGGTGATGGATGGATGGGAAGCCACCCACAGAATCCGCTCGGAAAGCCGCTGGCACGATCTTCCGATTCTGGCGATGACAGCCCATGCCTTTGCCGAGGAACGGGATCGCTGCCTGGTCGCTGGCATGCAGGATCATCTGACCAAACCGATCGACCCCGATCGGCTCTATCAGGCCTTGACGGCCTACAAGCCCGAGGGCCCAGCGCCATCACCGGCACCGGCAGCGGCGCCCGCAGCAGCAGCGGCAGCAGCGGCAGCGGCACCAGCAGGACCCAGCCTGGATGCCCCCTCAGCCGCGAACCCGGGGGCCAAGCCTCTGGACGCCCTCCGGGAGGCCGGTGTGGACGTGGCCGGTGCACTGCGGCGGACAGCTGGGGACGAATCGCTGTATCTGAAGCTGTTGAACAGTTTCGCCACCACCCAGAGAACTGCCGTCGAGCAGGTGGAGCAGGCCCTCGCGAGCGGGGATCACGCCACGGCGGAGCGGCTGGTGCACACGATCAAGGGGGTGGCGGGCAATCTTGGTGTCATGGCGCTGCACAGCAGCGCCGATGCCCTGGAGCACGCTCTGCGGGAGCGTGCACCGACAGACACAGCTCAGCAGACGTTCAACCAGTGCCTGACCTCCACGCTGCAATGGCTCGATGCAGCCCTGCACCAGCCGGAGCTGGCAAGGAGCGGTCAGACGAATCCACCCACACCCAGCCCTGCAGAGGCCGCTCCAGACCAGGACCTGGCCGACACCCACAGAGACCTGCTCCACACCCTGGCCGGCCTGATCGACTGCGGTGACGGCGAAGCCATCGAGCTCGCCGCGCGGGAGCAGACCCTGTTGCAACAGATTCTGGGAGATCAGGTGTATACCCAACTCCACAGACAGCTCGATGATCTGGAATTCGAAGCGGCCCTCGCCACCCTGCAACCCGCCCTGGGAGGCACCGTCTGAACGCACCGCTGGCCACTCGGGGCATCGAGTGGGCATGGAGGCGTCGACCCGCCGCAAGCGGCCCCTGGCAGCATGAGGTTTTGTATCACGTGCACCGACGGGCGACCTGCAGGCCTCTCAGACAGCCTCCAGGCTGGATAGCCTGAAAGTAGAAAAAAGATCCATTGCTGTTGCTGTCTTCCCCAGCACCACACGGCCTTCACCAGCAGATCCAGGATGGCTTTCCCCAGATGCAACCAACACGGGCGGAAAACGATGAGAAGTGCAGCACGAGGCAATCCACAACGGAGAGGCCCTACTGAATCCCTTCCGCGAAGACATTCACCCAGAGGCTACAGAACAAATCAAGATCCCGAGACCCGCCAGGCATGACCCAGAGTTCCTCCACCAAGCCACTGGTCGTCGCCGTTGACGACGCCCGCGAAAGCCTGCAACAGATCAACAGTCTGTTGAAGGAGAATTATCACATTCGCATGGCGACGAGTGGCAGCGCGGCACTGCGCAGCATCAGACAGCAACCCCTGCCAGACCTGATCCTTCTGGACATCATCATGGAAGGAACAGATGGCTACGAGGTCTGCAGGATCCTGAAGGAAGACCCGGACCTTCAGGATATCCCCATCATCTTTCTCACCTCCCGCACCGAGACCCATGACGAGGAGATGGGATTTTCATGCGGCTGTGTTGATTACATTACCAAGCCGATCTCTCCCTCCATCCTCCGTGCTCGGGTTGCCACCCACGTTGAACTGAAACGCGCCCGGGATGTCCTCAAGGACAACAACACCTACCTCACCTCCGAAGTGATCAGGAGGACGGCTGAGGTGGAGGCGGTTCAGGACACCACCATCCTGGCCATGGCCTCACTGGCAGAAACCAGGGATAACGAAACGGGTGCCCACATCAAGCGAACCCAGCAATACGTCCGCGCCCTGGCCAAGCACCTCCAATCAAGCCCGGCCCACGCGGCTGAACTCTCGGACGAACAGATTGAGATCCTCTACAAGTCTGCGCCACTGCATGATATCGGCAAGGTCGGAATACCAGACTCCATCCTTCTGAAGCCAGCCGGCCTGACTGTGGAGGAGTTTGACATCATGAAGACCCACACCACTCTCGGCAAACTCACGATTGAGCAGGCGGAAGAAGCCCTGAATTCACCGAGTTCGTTTCTGGTCACCGCCAAGGACATTGCCTACTGTCACCATGAGAAGTGGGATGGGAGTGGCTATCCCCAGGGCCTGAGCGGCGAGACGATCCCGTTGGCAGCACGCCTGATGGCACTGGCCGATGTCTATGACGCCCTGATCAGTGAGCGCGTCTACAAGCGTGCGTTTTCCCACGATGAAGCCAGCGCCATCATCATGAAGGGGGGCGGCAGTCACTTTGATCCTGCTGTGGTGAGTGCGTTCCTCGCCCTCTCCGATCAGTTTCAGGCCATTCGTGCTCAGTATCAGGATCATGTTCCCCAGCCTTAGAACCCTGATCGGCTGACTGGGCGCCCAGGGTGGGCCCCGGCAGCCGGTGTGAGGCAGGGGGCCGTTGGATGTGGCCTGCTCCGTGCACCCGAACGGCCTGCCCAGCGGAGATCACCAAGCCCACCACTGGGGTTGCCAGGCGCCGTCCGGCCGGACCAGCATGGGCGACGGACCGCAGGATCAGCATGGCCATCCCGGATCCGTGGCAGTTCAGGATCAGCAAGCCCGGCCTGCTGCTGATCACCGCTGGCGTCGCTCTCGTCGTTCTGGCCGTGAGGAGCTGGGACCCCGTGGGTCCCCAGTCGCTGATCTGTCGCCACCGGGACGATCCCAAGGGACTGATCAATTTCCGGGTCACCGTGGGCCGAGGCCAGGATCAGGTGCGCTTCGCCGATGGGCAGACCCTGCCGGTTGAGACGTCCCGCGATCGGATCACGTTCCTGGAGAAGGAGTCGAACAGCTTCCACCTCGCCGACGATGACGGCGATGAGGATGGGATGGGGGTCGGCAGTAAAGAGCGGCGGGAGCTGGGCATCCCTGCCACGGCGGCCCCGGTGGTGGTGCATTTCGACCGTCGTCACGACGTGGAGCACCGCACCACGATCGACCGCCATCGCCTCACCTTCCAGGAGCAGGCCCTCACCAAGGGGGGCCAGCCGGGGGAGGTGATGATGGATGGGAGCTGTCAGCCGGTGGCGGCCGGCTGAGCCGGGCTCAGCACCAGCCGCAGCAGCACCGGCGCCAGGAAGGTGGTGCCGATCACCATGATCAGGATCGCCGCCTCCAGCGCCGGGTTGAGCAGGCCCGCCTGGCTGCCAAGGCCCAGGAAGATCAGGCCCACCTCCCCCCGCGGCATCATGCCGAGCCCCACCAGCCAGCGGTTCGTGGGCTCGGCGGAGCGGTAGCTGAAGCCCGCCGCCAGCTTAGTGACCACGGCGATCCCCAGCAGGAAGGCCGCCACCACCAGGCCCTCGCGGTTGGCCGGCTCGAGCGGGTTGAGCACCGCCAGATCCATGGTGGTGCCGATCAGCACGAAGAACACGGTGGCGAACAGGGCCACCAACGGCTGGATCGCCGCCTCGATGGCGTGGGCATGGCGGGAGTTGCTCAGCACCAGTCCGGCGGCGAAGGCCCCCAGGGCCGCCTCCAGGCCGATGGCCTGGGCGGCGAAACAGCCGAGGCACAGCACCAGGAAGGCCACCGCCACCGCCTCGCCCGGGGCCTTCAGCCGATCGAGCAGACCATCGAACAGCGGTGCGGCCTTGCGGCTCAGCAGCAGCGACACCGCCACGAACACGGCGGCGGCCGCCAGCAACTGCAGGATCGGGCCGGCGCTGATGCTGCCCCCCGCCGCCAGGGACACCACCACCGCGAGAATCACGATGCCGAGGATGTCATCGAGCACGGCGGCACCGATCACGATCTGGCCCTCGCGGCTCTTGAGCACCCCCAGCTCCCCGAACACGCTGGCGGTGATGCCGATGCTGGTGGCGGTCATGGCGGCACCGGCGAACAGGGCCGGCAGCAGCGGCACATGGAACAGCAGGTGCAGCCCGGCGGTGCCCAGGGCCAGGGGCAGCAGCACCCCGGTGAGCGCCACGCCGACGGCCTGGGCCGCCACGGCGATCAGCCCCTCCAGCTCACACTCCAGGCCCGTGAGGAACAGCAGCGCGTAGAGACCGAGGCGCGCGACCGACTGCAGGTTGGCGAAGCTGTCGTTGTAGAGGGCGCTCACCTGATCCGGCGCCAGGTGGGACAGGCCCGCCACCGCCGCCACCAGGGCACCGTTGAGCTGGGCCCCTAGGTCGGGGGGCAGGATCAGGTGCAGGCCCGAGAGACCGATCAGCACGCCCGCCAGCAGCTCCCCCAGGATCGTGGGCAGCTGCAGCCGCACCATCAGCTCGGCCAGGGCGCGGGCCGCCAGAACGATCAGGGCGAAGCGCCCCACCTCGATCAGGGTGTGGGCCACCTCCACGCTGTGGCCGCCCAGCTCGAGCAGCAGTAGGGGAAGAACCTGCATGCACCCAGCGCTTGAAGTCTGCGGACCGTAGGCGCAACGGCCAGGGGCCGCCAGCCCTCGGCATCGCGCCGCCAGCGCCGATCCGGCAGCGCTCCCGCCAGGGCGCTCAGAGCAGGTTGGCCGCCAGCTCCGCCAGTTCGGAGCGCTCGCCGCGCACCAGGGTCACGTGGCCGGCGAGGGTCTGGCCCTTGAAGCGCTCCACCAGCCAGGTGAGGCCATTGCTCTCGGCGTCCACGTAGGGATTGTCGATCTGGTAGGGATCACCGGTGAGCACGATCTTGGTGCCTTCGCCCACCCGCGTCACGATCGTCTTCACCTCATGGGGGGTGAGGTTCTGGGCCTCGTCCACCACCATGAACTGGCGCGGAATCGAGCGGCCGCGGATGTAGCTGATCGCCTCCACTTCCAGCAGGCCCATGCCCTTGAGATCCGTCCAGTTGCTGCGGGGCGGGCGGTGGCCCGCCGGCCGGCCAGCACTGCCGCTGCGGCTCGAGGCGCGGCCCTCCTCCTCCGAGCTGCGGCCCAGCAGGAAGTCGAGGTTGTCGACGATCGGCTGCATCCAGGGGCCCATCTTCTCCTCGAGGGTGCCGGGCAGAAAGCCGATCTCCTTGCCCAGGGAGATCACCGGCCGGGTCACCAGCAGCCGGTCGTAGAGGTGCTCATCGGCCACCTGGTGCAGGCCGGCCGCCAGGGCCAGGAGGGTCTTGCCGGTGCCGGCCTTGCCCACCAGCGTGAGCAGCTGGATCGCCGGATCCAGCAGCAGGTCCAGGGCGAAGGTCTGCTCGCGGTTGCGGGCGCTGATCCGCCCCAGCCGCGCCCGCTGCACCCGCTGCAGCGGCACCAGGGAACCGCGCTTCGCGTCGTAGCGGGCCAGCAGCGTGTGGCCCGGCTGCAACACATCCACCAGGGTCACGCCCTCGTTGGCCTGCAGGGAGAGGCCCGTGGCCTCCAGCGCCGCCTGGACCTCGGCGAGGGGCAGGCCGCCCTCCCCCTTGATCGCCTCCATCTGCTGGGCACTCACCGGCAGATCGCACACCCCGGGGTAGAGGTCGGCGATCGTCACCTTGTCGGTGGTGTAGTCCTGGGCGATCAGGCCCACCGCATCGGCCTTGATGCGCAAGTTCGTGTCCTTGGTGACCAGCACCACCGGCTGCTTATCGCCGCCGATCACCCCCTGGCGCAGCTGCTCCAGCGCCACCGCCAGGATGTTGTTGTCGCCGTTGCCGCCCTTGAGTTCCGGGGGCAGCTGATCGAGGGTCTCGCGCCGGCAGAACACCACCTGCAGGGTGCCGCCGCTGTCCTCGTCGATCGGCACGCCGTCGGCCAGGTTGCCCTTCTCCCGCAGGGCATCCAGCAGCCGCGACACCTGGCGGGCGTTGCGCCCCTTCTCGGCCGGATCGCGCTTGAAGCGGTCGATCTCCTCCACCACCTCGATCGGGATCACGATCGCGTTGTCCTGGAAGCGGGTGAGGGCCTGGGGGTCGTGCAGAAGAACGTTCGTATCGAGAACGTAGGTCTTGCGCATGGGGCCCGCTCCGGCGGCGTTACTCGCACCGTACGGCGCTTGATCCAGCCGGCAACGAGGCCGCCACCAACCGCCGCAATCGGGGCCGCTACCGGCGGCGCGGCCTACGCTCCGGCGGTCCCTGAAACTCCGGCGTGGCCCCGCTGTTTTCCGTTCTGCTGATCGCGCTGCTGCTGTTCGGCCTGAGCCTGCTCTGGCTCGAGCTGCGCCACCGCCTGCGGCCCGCCTCCCCCCTGCAGCTGCGCTCCGGCGCCTGGAAGGTGCTGCGCCAGGACGACGGGGCGCTGGTGAAGGGCACGCTCACCATCACCAACCCCCATCCCCGCATGGAGGTGTTCGTGCCGGAGATCCGCGTGAAGCCCACCCTGCTGGGCCGCGGTGACCTCAAGGCCGTGCAGATCAGCAGCGAGATCATCGCCAACCACCCGGATGAGCCGGCGCGGGCCGATGGCTACTGGTTCGCCTACATCGTCAAGGGGCGCAAGAGCACCGAGGCCAAGCTGCGCCTGAAGATCACGGCCCCCGCCGGGGTGGACCTCAAGGGGCTGCTCGACACCCTCTGGGTGGAGATCCTCTGGATGAACTACGGGCCCTTCGGGCGGCTGCAGCGCCGCGACGCGGTGCTGGTGCCCCTGCGCCGGCCCGCCGCCACCACCCCGGCCAACGCCCAGTGGCGCCCGGGCGACCACTGCCAGGTGCTGCCGATCCGCACCCACCTGCTCGGCGTGCTCGACGATCCGGCCGAGGTGCTGCGCCACTACGCCGGCGCCGTGCTCCAGCCCGGCGACATCCTCACCATCGGCGAGACGCCCCTGGCGGTGATCCAGGGCCGCTACCACCACCCGGAAACGGTGCAGCCCTCGGCCCTGGCGCGCCTGCTCTGCCGGGTGTTCCACCCCACCAGCTCCCTGGCCTCCGCCTGCGGCCTGCAGAGCCTGATCGATGTGGTGGGGCCGGCCCGGGTGCTGGTGGCCTGGCTGGTGGGCACCGGCCTCAAGCTGGTGGGCCTCAAGGGCTGGTTCTACCGGCTGGCGGGGGATCAGGCCCGCCTGATCGACGACATCACCGGCACCACACCGCCCTACGACCAGACGATCGTGCTGGGCCCGGAGCAGCCCGCCGCCATCTGCGCCCAGCTCGCCGCCGAGCTCGGGGTCGCCGTGGCCGTGGTGGATGTGAACGACCTGGGCCGGGTGAAGGTGCTGGCCGCCAGCCCCGGCACGGACGAGGAGCTGCTGCAGCGGGCCCTCAGGCCCAACCCCGCCGGCAACGCCAACGAGCGCACCCCGCTGGTGCTGGTGCGCCCATAGCCCGCCCGGCCCCATACGATGGAGGTGAGGCCTGTCGAGCGGGGCCGTAACCCTGCCGAGCGCAAGCGTGTCGACCACCCGAGCGGTCCCGAGCAGCAGCCAGCCATCGGCCGGCCCCGCCAGCGGGGCGGCCGGCGAGCCCGCCGCTGGCCCCCTGCCACCGCTGCGGATCGAGCCCCTGCAGGGCTGGCACCTGCCCCTGCTCCACGACCCCGCCTTTCTGGATCTTCAGCCGCTGCTCCAGCGCTCCCTGCTGCTGCAGGGACCGGAGTGGCTGCTGCGCAGCGTCGTGGCACGCCGCGCCCTGGCACCGACGGTGCTGGTCGCCTACCGCGATCCCCAGCGGCCCCTGGGGCTGATCGTGAGCGAGCGGCTCAACCGCAGCGGCAGCTGCTGGCAGCTGCTGCACCTGCGCAGCAGCGAAGCCGTGCTGGCCGCCGCTGAAGCGGGCCGCATGGCCCTGGAATCGGCCCTGGTGCGCGAGGCGATCCAGCGCAGCCGCAGCGCCGCCAGCTGGATCGCCACCAGCTCCAGCTGCGACGACGCCCGCCTGGCCCTGCTGCGTCAGCAGGGCTTCCAGCCCCTGCGCCACGAGACCCTCTGGCGCTGGCAGCCCCAGCCCGGCGGCAGCCCCAGCGGCGGTGAGGCGGAGCGGCAGCTGCAGGCCCTGCCGGCCGATCTGCAGCTGCAACCCCTGAGCCGCCGCACGGCCGGCCTGATGTGGCACCTGGAGCAGGCGGCCCTGCCGGCCCAGCTGCGCCAGCTGCTGGATCGGCGCGTGGAGGATCTGCTCGACCAGAGCCAGGGCCCCAGCCTGATGCTGGTGGATGCCTCCCGCCAGACGGCCGTGGCCGGCGCCCGGCGCCTGCGGCCCGGCAGTCGAGGCCTGCCGGAACTGGAACTCACCCTGCACCCGGGCTGGCAGCACCTGCTGGGGGCGCCGCTGCAGCTGCTGCTGGAGCGCAGCGCCGCCGGCTGCGAGCAGCTGATCGTCCGCAGCGACATGGGCGACAGCGAGCGCAGCCGCTGGCTGCAAAGCCTGGGCATGGCCCCCGAGGGCGAGGAGGTGGTGATGGCCCGCAGCGTCTGGCGGCGCCATTCCCCCCAGCCCAGCGCGGCGGTGGCCCGCCGCCTCGACGCGGTGCTCGGCCAGCTCCAGCCCCGCCAGCGGCCCCTGCCCACGCCCCTGGGGCGCTGACGCCGTGGCCGCCCGCCACCCCCGGCCGCGCTCGGTGCTGGCCCTGGACGTGGGCCGCCGCCGCATCGGCCTGGCCGGCTGCGATCCCCTCGGGCTCACCGTCACGCCGCTGGCTGCGTTGCGCCGGGGCCGCTTCCCCGCCGACCTGGCCGTGCTGGAGCCCCTGATCGCGCGGCGCCGGGTGGAGGCCCTGGTGGTGGGGCTGCCCCTGGATGCGGCCCAGCAGCCCACGGACCAGGCCGAACACTGCCGCCGCTATGGCGAGCGCCTCGCCCGCCAGCTGGGGCTGCCCCTGGCCTTCGTGAACGAGCACGCCAGCAGCTGGGCCGCCGGCGAACGCCACGGCCTCCACGGCGACCGCAGCGGCGCCCTCGACAGTGCCGCCGCCGCCCTGCTGCTGGAGCAGTGGCTGGCCGAGGGGCCCGAGCCCCAGGCCCTGGCCCCTGCACCCGTCCCGGCCGCTCCGGTGGGCAGTCGGGGACCGGAGCTTGGCCCCGGGTCCGGCGCCCAGGCATCCTGAGGGCATCTGCCTCTCCCCCATGAGCTCCGACAGCCCCTCCACCTCCGGCTCCGGCGATGTGCCCACGGTGCTCGTGCGCGACGGCCAGGGCCGTCGATTGCTCTGTTTCCTCGAGCAGCTGATCCCCCTCGACGGCCACGACTACGGCCTGATGACGCCGGTGGACACCCCCGTCTGTTTGGTACGTCTTGCCCAGGACGACGACGAGCAAGACGAGCCGATTGACGAACTTGAGGGTGCAGAGGAGATCCTTTCGATTGCCGACGTGATCCTTCAGGAAGAAGATCTCACTTTGATCCGTTCGGCAGTGACCCTTACGGTGAGCGGCGAACTGGAGGAGCCTGATCCTGACGAGATCGATCCTGAGGCCTTTGAGGATGACGAGACCGAAGAAGAGGAAAGCGACCTGTACGAAATGCTTGGCCGCCCATTCTGGGTCGGAGAAGAGCAATACGCGCTGTTTGTGCCTATCGATCCCTTCTTCGTGGTCGCCCGCATCGAAAACGGGGAAGGTGTAGTCGTGGAGGGTGAGGAATTCGAGCGGATCCAACCCCGCATCGAGGCCGAACTCGATGAACGCGAGTTGGCGGGCGACTGACGCTGCACCTACACCTCCACCGAGCGGTCCCCATCCAACCCCGAGCCCTTGAGCGACGCGCGCCCCCTCCCCAGCCAGCTGCGGCAGCTGCTCCAGCCCGACTGGCAGCCCGAGGCCACCGTGGCCGAACTGCCGCTGCAGCACTTCCTGGATCGGGGCATCCGCGCCCTGGTGCTGGATGTGGACCGCACCCTGCTGCCCCGCCGCGGCAACCAGCTGCCCGCCGCCGTGGCGGACTGGCTGCAGCGGGCCCAGGCCGAGCAGCTGCATCTGCACCTGTTCAGCAACAACCCGTCGCGCCAGCGCATCGGATCGGTGGCCCGCCAGCTGGGGGTGGACTACACCACCAGCGCCGCCAAGCCCCGCCGCGGCGCCCTGCGGCGGGTCATGGCCGAGCTGGCGATCCCACCGGCGCAGGTGGCGATCGTGGGCGATCGGGTGTTCACCGATGTGCTCGGGGGCAACCGCCTGGGGCTCTACACGGTGCTGGTGCGGCCGGTGAACCCCCAGGGCCAGCCCTGCCCCCACGACCGCTGGCAGCGGCTGGAGGTGCGCCTGGCCCGCCTCGCCGGCGCCGATCTGCACTGATCAGCGCCCCGCGCAACCCCATCGACCCGAACCAACTGAGCTGAAGCGAACCCAACCGAACGGATCCCCATGCCGATGCGCCGAGTGATCAAGGTGGGCACCAGCCTGCTGCGCGGCAGCGAGGGCCGCGGCACCGAGGCGGTGATCGCCGACCTGGCCGCCAGCCTCAGCGGCCTGTGGCAGCGGGGCGAGCCCGTGGCGCTGGTGACCAGCGGCGCCGTGGGCCTGGGCTGCCGCGCCCTCGGCCACGGCCAGCGGCCCACGGAGCTGGAGGCGCTGCAGGCCGCCGCCGCCGTGGGCCAGGGCCGGCTGATGGCCCTCTACGACCAGGCCTTCGCCAGCCACGGCCGCTGCGTGGCCCAGGTGCTGCTCACCCGCGGTGACCTGGCCTCGCGCCGCCGCTACCAGAACGCCTGCCGCACCCTGCAGCAGCTGCTGGCCTGGGGCGTGACGCCGGTGATCAACGAGAACGACACCCTCGCCACCGACGAGCTGCGCTTCGGCGACAACGACACCCTCTCGGCCCTGGTGGCCGTGGCGATCGGCGCCGATGAACTGGTGCTGCTCACCGACATCGACAGCCTCTACTCGGGCGATCCCCGCAGCGACGCCGAGGCCCGCCCGATCCGTGAGGTGGGCAGCCTGGCGGAGCTGGAGGCCCTGGCGGGGGTGGCCAAGGGCGGCGGCCGCTGGGGCACCGGCGGCATGACCACCAAGCTGGCGGCGGCCCGCATCGCCACGGCCAGCGGCATCCAGGTGCGCCTGGCCGATGGCCGCGATCCGGCGGTGCTGGAGGAGTTGCTGGCGGGTGGGAGCCCGGGCACGCTGTTCCGGCCCTCCCCCAGCCCCCTGGAGGGCCGCAAGGGCTGGTTGGCCCACGCCCTGCTGCCCAAGGGCAGCCTGCGGCTGGATGCCGGCGCCGAGAGGGCCCTGGTGGAGCGCGGCGCCTCGCTATTGGCGGTGGGCGTGCGCCAGGTGGAGGGCAGCTTCAACCGCCGAGATGCCGTGCGGCTGCTCAGCCTCGATGGGCGCGAGCTGGGCCGGGGCCTCTGCTCCCTCAGCAGCGAGGAGCTGCGGGCGGTGATGGGCCGCAGCAGCGCCGAGGTGCGCCAGAGCTACGGGCCCGTCGGTGGCGCCGTGGTGCACCGCGACCACCTGGTGCTCACCCTGGCCAGCGCGGTAGAAACCCCGGGCGCCGGCTGACCCCATCACCGCTCCCGCGGCCGCCGGACCGGGCGGCGCGCCTACGATCCGGCCGATTCGGCGATCCGGGAATGCGCTTCAGCGAGCTGCTCAGCCACCTGGGTGAGGTGAAGGCCAGTGGCGATGGAACCGGTCCGGCCCGCCACCTGGCTGAGGATCCCGAGCTCGGCGGCGCCGCCGCCCTCGACCAGGCGGGCCCCGGCCAGCTGAGCTTCCTGGAGGCCGGCCACGCCCTGGCGGCGGCCCTGGCCGCCACCGGCGCCAGCGCCGTGCTGATCCCGGCCAGGGGCGACGAGGCGGCCGCGCTGCAGCAGCAGGCCACCGAGCGGGGCCTGGCCTGGATTGCCCTGGCCGATCCGCGCCTGGGCTTCGCCGAGGCCCTCGAGGCCCTCTACCCGCGCCGGCCCAGGCCCGCCGGCATCCACCCCAGCGCGGTGGTCGATCCCGAGGCCAGGCTCGGCGCAGGAGTGCACGTGGGCGCCCAGGCGGTGATCGCCAGCCAGGTGCGGATCGGCGACGGCTGCACCATTCACCCGGGCGTGGTGATCTACGACGACGTGGAAATGGGCGAGGGCTGCGAGCTGCACGCCGGTGCCGTGCTCCACCCCGGCAGTCGCCTGGGCCGCGGCTGCGTGGTGCACTCCAACGCCGTGGTCGGCAGCGAGGGCTTCGGCTTCGTGCCCACCGCCAGCGGCTGGCGCAAGATGCCCCAGACCGGCCTGGTGGTGCTCGAAGACGGCGTGGAGGTGGGCTGCGGCAGCACCATCGACCGCCCCTCGGTGGGCGAGACCCGCATCGGCGCCGGCACCAAGATCGACAACCTGGTGCACGTGGGCCATGGCGTCAGCACCGGCCGCGGCTGCGCCCTGGCGGCCCAGGTGGGCATCGCCGGCGGCGCCCGCCTGGGCAACGGCGTGATCCTGGCGGGCCAGGTGGGCGTGGCCAACCGGGCCACCATCGGCGACCGGGCCATCGCCTCCTCCAAGTCGGGGATCCACGGCGAGGTGGCGGCCGGCGAGGTGGTGAGCGGCTATCCGGCCATCCCCAACCGGCTCTGGCTGCGCTGCTCCGCCGCCTTCAACAAGCTGCCGGACCTCGCCAAGGGCCTGCGCCGGCTGGAAAAGGCGGCCGAGGGGCGCAGCGAGGGCTGAGGGGTCCGCGCCGGTCGGCGGGGCCCGCAGTCGCGTCTGGGTCCGCGTGGCCGGAGCCGCGACCGGCCGCGCCGTAGCCTCGCGCCCGGCCCCGAATCCCGCGCCCGGCGCTCCAGCCCCCTCCAGACCTATGACGTCCAGCTACCGGATCACCCTGCTCCCCGGCGACGGCATCGGCCCGGAGATCACCGCGGTGGCCCGCCAGCTGCTGGATGCGGTGAGTCGGCGCCACGGCTTCACCCTCGTCTACGACGAGCAGCCCATGGGCGGCGCCGCCATCGACGCCACCGGCGAGCCCCTGCCCGCCAGCACCCTGGAGGCCTGCAAGGCCGCCGATGCGGTGCTGCTGGCCGCCATCGGCTCGCCCCAGTACGACAGCCTGCCCCGCCAGCAGCGGCCCGAGAGCGGCCTGCTGGCCCTGCGGGCCGGCCTGGGCCTGTTCGCCAACCTGCGGCCGGTGAAGATCATCCCCGCCCTGGTGGAGGCCTCCACCCTGCGGCGCGAGGTGATCGAAGGGGTGGACCTGCTGGTGGTGCGGGAGCTCACCGGCGGCGTCTACTTCGGCACCCCCAAGGGCCGCGTCGAGGCCGATGGCCACGTGCGGGCCTTCAACACCATGGCCTACTCCGACTTCGAGATCGACCGGATCGCCCGGGTGGGCTTCCAGCTCGCCGGCGAGCGCAGCGGCCGGCTCTGCAGCGTCGACAAGGCCAACGTGCTGGATGTGAGCCAGCTCTGGCGCGACCGGGTCGAGGCGATCCACACCGAGTTCCCGGCCGTGGAGCTGAGCCACATGTACGTGGACAACGCCGCCATGCAGCTGGTGCGGGCCCCCCGGCAGTTCGACGTGCTGCTGACCAGCAACCTGTTCGGCGACATCCTCAGCGACGAGGCCGCCATGCTCAGCGGCTCGATCGGCATGCTGCCCTCGGCCTCCCTGGGGGAGGGCGGCCCGGGCCTGTTCGAGCCGATCCACGGCTCCGCCCCGGACATCGCCGGCCAGGACAAGGCCAACCCCATGGCCATGGTGCTCAGCGCCGCCATGCTGCTGCGGATCGGCCTCAAGCAGGAGGCCGCCGCCGCCGATCTGGAACGGGCGGTGGAGCGCATCCTGGCGGCGGGCTTCCGCACCGGCGACCTGATGGCCGAGGGCTGCACCCCGCTGGGCTGCCGTGCCATGGGCGAGCAGCTGCTGGCGGCCCTGGAGGCCTGATCGGCGCAGCGGCCGAGGGGCCGCTCGCGGCAGCGGTCCAGAGCCCGAGGCGAGGGCGGGTCCGGTGACCTGCCAAACTCACGGTCGGTTTTCTGGTTCCTGCGCATGTCGAAGCGTCACCCGGTTGTGTCTGTCACCGGCTCCTCCGGCGCTGGGACCAGCACGGTCAAGCGCGCCTTCGAGCACATCTTCAAGCGCGAAGGCATCACGCCCGCGGTGGTGGAGGGCGACAGCTACCACCGCTACGAGCGCGGCCCCATGAAGGAGGCCATGGCCGAGGCCCTCGCCAAGGGTGAGAACTTCTCCCACTTCGGCCCCGAGGCCAACCTGTTCGACAAGCTCGCCGAACTGTTCCAGACCTACGGCGAGACCGGCAGCGGCCAGAAGCGCTACTACCTGCACTCCGTCGAGGAGGCCGCCGAGCACAACGCCCGCCTGGGCACCAACCTGGATCCCGGCCAGTTCACCCCCTGGGAGGCAATCCCCTCCGGCACCGATCTGCTCTTCTACGAGGGTCTGCACGGCGGCGTCAAAGGCGAGGGCTATGACGTGGCCGGCATGGCCGACCTGCTGGTGGGCGTGGTGCCTGTCGTGAACCTGGAGTGGATCCAGAAGATCGCCCGCGACAACAAGGAGCGCGGCTATTCGGCCGAGGCCACGGTCGACACGATCCTGCGCCGCATGCCGGATTACATCAACCACATCTGCCCGCAGTTCAGCCGCACGGACATCAACTTCCAGCGGGTGTCCACCGTGGATACCTCGAACCCGTTCATGATCCGGGACATCCCCACCCCGGATGAGTCGTTCGTGATCATCCATTTCCGCAAGGGGGCCCGCGAGAAGTGGGGGATCGACTTCCGCTATCTGCTGGACATGATCCACGACTCTTTCATGTCCAGCCCCACCTCGATCGTGGTGAACGGCGGCAAGATGGGCTTCGCCATGGAGCTGATCCTCACCCCGATCATCCACCGCATGATCGAGGAGAAGAAGGCGTTCGCCTGATTCCTTCTTCTGATCGGTCCCAGGCCAGCCCCAGCCCCTAGTCTGGGGCGGTCAGGCGGACCCGGTGGCTTCAAAATCCGACGCCCCTGCGTCCGGCGGTTCCCTCTCCTTTGAGATCAGGGGAGCCGCCGGACCTTCCGGTCAGCCGCAGCGCCCGGACCTGCGCTCCGACGCGCGCCGCAGCGAGCCCCGCAGTTCCGACCAGCGCAACCCAGGGCTGCGCAACCTGGATGTGCGCTGGGATCGCATCAACAGCGGTGAGGTGATCGCCCGGGCCCGCCGCGTCTACTTCCTCTACATCGAGCAAGGTCCCAGTGGCCTGGAACCGCTCGGCGTGGTGCTCACCGGCCGCTCCGGCGGCCGCGTGGTGTTCGATCTGCCGGTGCTGCTGCCCGATGAGCAGTACGTGCCCCTGGAGGTGGTGCGCGGCCGGGGCCAGCGGGCCCGCGGCTCCCGGCCCAGCTGGCGCGGCTGACCCCTCCGCCCCGCCTCCCGCCGATGCTCCCTCCCGACCCGCTCGCTCCCGCCATGGCCGGCCCCGACCCCCTGCTCATCGCCGTGCTGGGGGCCTGCGTGGGCAGCTTCCTCAACGTGGTGGCCTGGCGCCTGCCCCGGGAGGAATCGGTGGTGACCCCCGGCAGCCACTGCCCCCACTGCGGCACGCCCCTGCGCTGGTTCGAGAATCTGCCGCTGCTGAGCTGGCTGCTGCAGCGGGGCCGCTGCCGCCACTGCCACGGCCCGATCGCCCTGCGCTACCCGGCGGTGGAACTGCTCAGCGCCGGCCTGTGGGTGGCGGTGCTGCTGGCGGTCCAGGCCGGCAGCACCACGGCCCTGGGGGCGGCCGTGCCCGCCTGGCTGCTGCTCGGAGCCGGCTGGCTGCTGGTGAGCTGGTTGCTGCCCCTCACCCTGATCGATCTGGACCACCTCTGGCTGCCCGAATCCCTGTGCCGCTGGGGTGTGCTGCTGGGCCTGCTGGTGACGGCCATCGCCGGCTTCAGCCAGGGGGAGGCCAGCGGCCGCGCCCTGCTGCTCGAGCACCTGCTGGCGGCGGCGGCAGGACTGCTGGTCCTGGAGGGGCTGAGCGCCCTGGCCCAGCGGGCCATGGGCAAACCGGCCCTGGGCCTCGGCGATGCCAAGCTCACCGCCCTGCTGGGGGCCTGGCTGGGGCTGGCGGGGGTGGGGCTGGCGGTGGTGCTGGCGATCGCCGCCGGCGCCCTGTTCGGGGTGCTGGGCCTGGCCAGCGGCCGGCTGAAGCGCGGTCAGCCCTTCCCCTTCGGCCCCTTCCTGGCCGCCGGTGGGGTGGCGGTCTGGCTGGGGGGCAACGGCTGGTGGCTGCAGCAGCTGGCGCTGCTGTTCGGTTGGGGCCCCCTCTGAACCTTTAAATAGAGCCAACCCCTGGGACGCCGGGCCCGCCGCCCGTGCCCCGTTTCTGAGCCGCCGCCTCGATGTCGCTGTTCGACTGGTTCGCCGACCGCCGCAAGACCGCCCCGGCGGTGCGCAACGCCCAGGAGGTGAGCGAGGACGACGGCCTCTGGAGCAAGTGCCCCGAGTGCGGCCTGGTGATGTACCGCAAGGACCTGGTGGCCAACGCCAGCGTCTGCACCGGCTGCGGCCATCACCACCGCATCTTCAGTGAGGAGCGCATCCGCCTGATCGCCGACGAGGGCAGCTTCGAGCCGCTCGATGGCGATCTGGCCCCCACCGATCCGCTGGCCTTCAAGGATCGCCGCAGCTACGCCGACCGCATCCGCGACACCCAGCGCAGCACCGGCCTCAAGGATGGCGTGATCACCGGCCTCTGCCGGCTGGAGGGCATGCCCCTGGCCCTGGGGGTGATGGACTTCCGCTTCATGGGCGGCTCCATGGGCTCGGTGGTGGGCGAAAAGCTCACCCGCCTGATCGAGGAGGCCACCGCCCGCCGCTATCCCGTGCTGATCGTCTGCGCCTCCGGCGGCGCCCGCATGCAGGAGGGGATGCTCAGCCTGATGCAGATGGCCAAGATCTCCGGCGCCCTGGAGCTCCACCGCGCCGCCGAGCTGCTCTACCTGCCCCTGCTCACCCACCCCACCACCGGCGGGGTGACCGCCAGCTTCGCCATGCTGGGCGATCTGATCCTGGCGGAACCGAAGGCCCTGATCGGCTTCGCCGGCCGGCGCGTGATCGAGCAGACCCTGCGCGAGAAGCTGCCTGACGACTTCCAGACCGCCGAATACCTGCAGGACCACGGCTTTGTGGACACGATCGTGCCCCGGCCCCGCCTGCGGGCCACCCTCGCCACGCTGCTGCGCCTGCACGGCTGCGGCCAGGCCGTAGCGGCGTGAGGGAGGCCAGCGTGCGCGGGGGCCGCCTGATCCGCCTGGCCCTGGCGCTGCTGCTGGCCCTCGCCATTGGCCTGGTGGCACCGGCAATCGCCTCGGCTGGGCCGGTGAACTGGCAGGAGCTGCCCGCCACCGCCGACGGGCGCCAGTGGTGGGATGCCGGCAGCCTGCGGCTCACGAAATCCGGCAACCTCTCGGTGCTGAGCCGCTTCCAGCCGGCCTCCGAGCCCAGCAGCCCCGAAGCCGCCCCCCCGGCAGAAACGAGTGGCACAGACCCAGCCGGGGCGTCGCCTGCGGCGACCGACCCAGCGGCTCAAGCCCCTCGCCCCCGACCCAGCGATCTCTACGTGATGGAGATCGACTGCGACCAGTTGCTGTTCCGCGACACCTCCATCAATGGCCTACCCCAGTGGGGCTCCCAGTGGCAGCCGGTGGGCGGCGATGGGCTGATCGAGGAAACGGTCGCTGCCGTCTGTGAGGCTGGGAGCTCCCTGCTGGCCTCCCGGTGAGCCCGTCCACCCCCAACGTCTCCGTCTCCCCAGCCGCCCCCCTGCGGGTGGCGGTGGCGGGGCTGGGCTTCGGCGCGGCGGTGCACCTGCCGGCCCTGGCCGACTGCCCCGCCACCGAGCCCGTGGCCCTCTGGCATCCGCGCAGCGAACGGCTGGAGCAAGCCTGCGCCAGCTCCGGCCTGAGCGGCTTCAGCGACTTTGACGCCCTGCTGGCCGACCCCGGCATCGAGGCCCTGGTGATCGCCACGCCCCCGGGTCCCCGCTTCAAGCTGGCCCGCGCCGCCATCGCCGCCGGCAAGCACCTGCTGCTGGAGAAGCCCGTGGCCCTGGCGGCGAGCCAGGTGCAGGAGCTGCAGCGGCTGGCACTCCAGGCCGGGGTGACCGTGGCCGTGGACTTCGAATACCGGGCCGTGCCCCTGTTCCAGCAGCTGGCGGCCCTGCTGGCGGCGGGGGCCATCGGCAGCCCCTGGCTGGTGAAGCTCGACTGGCTGATGGGCAGCCGCGCCGACAGCCAGCGGCCCTGGAACTGGTACTCCCAGCGCAGCGAGGGGGGCGGCGTGCTGGGATCCCTCGGCACCCATGCCTTCGACACGCTGCACTGGCTGGTGGGTCCGGCCCGCAGCGTCAGCGCCAGCTGCAGCACGGCCATCGGCCAGCGGCCCCTGGCCGATGGCAGCGGCCGCCTGGCGGCGGTGGACTCCGAGGACATCGCGCTGCTGCAGCTGGAGCTGGAGAGCGCCAGCGGCGCCCGCGTGCCGGCCCAGGTGAGCCTGGCGGCGGTGACCCGGGCCGGGCGCGGCTACTGGATCGAGGTGTATGGCAGCGAGGGCACCCTGGTGCTGGGCTCCTCCAACCAGGCCGACTACGTGCACGGCTTCCAGCTCTGGCAGGCGCGGCCGGGGGAGCCGCTGCAGCCCGTGGAGCCCGATGCCGGGCTGGCCTTTGCGCGCACCTGGGTGGATGGGCGGGTGGCGCCGGTGCAGCGGATCCTCGGCTGGTGGGCCGAGGCGGCACGCGCGGGCCGGCCGATGGTGCCCGGGCTCGCGGAGGCCGTGCACAGCCAGGCCATCGCCGACCTGGCCCTGGACTCCGCCGCCACGGGCCTGCGCCGGACCCTCTGACGCCCTCCCCGAACGGCAGCGCCAGCGGCCTGGTCAGCCGGGAGCCAGCACAGCGGCGGAATGAGTCGCGCCCCGTAGACGGACAGGATTGGCTTTTCCAGTATCACCTTCCACCCCATCGCTCCGTAGCAACCGCTACCATTTGGGAACGTTGACCACGACCGGCCCTGGCCGGCGTCGGCGGAAGTAGGGGAGGGCCGGCCGGTCCTCGCCGAAGCAACGCGCCATCCACCCCGCCAGCCCTGGGCCGGCGGCATTCCCCGGAGGCACGTCCCATGTCCATCACCACCGCCAAACTGCTGGCCCGCCAGGCCGAACAGGCCCGGCGCGACGCCCGCGAGCACGCCTACGCCGTGCACGCTCTGCGCCGCCAGCACCTGATCGACTGAGGCCCCGACCAGGGGACCCGGTGCACCGGCGAACGCCTGCCCGGGCCACAGTCCGCGAGCCTGTTCGCGAACCACTCCGCGAACCTCTCCGCGAATCAGACCACGAGCCTGCGCCCGCCGCAGGCCGCTGAAGCCCTGCCCCCGGCGGGGCTTTTTGCTGGGCGGCGGGGCCCGACGGGCGCCCCATCCGGCCCGGTCAGAACCGCCCTTGACGGCCAGCTAGAGTCCCCCCCAGTCCAAAGCCAGGGCAGACGGCCTCCTTCGCGAGGCGCAGCCCTGGGCCCGGCTGGCCGAGGTGTTTCCTTCGGCACCACCTGACTTCACCCTCCACCCCTCCCCGAGGTTTTCCCATGGCGCTCGTTCCGCTTCGGCTGCTGCTCGATCACGCCGCTGAAAACGGCTACGGCATCCCTGCCTTCAACGTGAACAACCTGGAGCAGGTGCAGTCGATCATGGAGGCGGCCTACGAGACCGACTCTCCGGTGATTCTGCAGGCCTCCCGCGGTGCCCGTCAGTACGCCGGTGAGAACTTCCTGCGCCACCTGATCCTGGCGGCCGTGGAAACCTATCCCGACATCCCGGTGGTGATGCACCAGGACCACGGCAACAGCCCCGCCACCTGCTACGGCGCTGCCGCCAATGGCTTCACCTCGGTGATGATGGACGGCTCGCTGATGGCCGACGCCAAGACCCCCGCCAGCTACGAGTACAACGTGGCCGTCACCAAGGAAGTGGTGGACGTGGCCCACGCCATCGGCGTGAGCGTGGAAGGTGAGCTGGGCTGCCTGGGCTCCCTGGAGACCGGCATGGGTGAGGCCGAGGACGGCCACGGTTTCGAGGGCAAGCTCGACCACAGCCAGCTGCTGACCGATCCCGCCGAGGCCGCCGACTTCGTGGCCAAGACCAAGGTGGACGCCCTGGCGATCGCCATCGGCACCAGCCACGGCGCCTACAAGTTCACCCGCAAGCCCACGGGTGAAGTACTGGCCATCAGCCGCATCGCCGAGATCCACAAGGCCATCCCCAACACCCACCTGGTGATGCACGGCTCCTCCTCGGTTCCCCAGGAGTGGCTGGACATGATCAACAAGTTCGGCGGTGCCATCCCCGAGACCTACGGCGTGCCCGTGGAAGAGATCCAGGAAGGCATCCGCAACGGCGTGCGCAAGGTGAACATCGACACCGACAACCGCCTGGCCTTCACCGCCGCCATCCGTGAAGCCGCCGCCAAGGATCCCGCCAACTTCGACCCCCGCCACTTCAACAAGCCCGCCCGGGCCTACATGAAGCAGGTGTGCCTGGATCGCTATCAGCAGTTCTGGTGTGCCGGCAACGCCAGCAAGATCAAGCAGCGCGACATCAACTACTACGCCGGCCTCTACGCCAAGGGCGAACTGGATCCCAAGACCGCTGTGGCCGCCTGATTCGGCTGATCGGGGCTCCATCCGCCTCGACGTCACCACTCGGATTCTGCCAAGGGCCCCTCGGGGCCCTTTTTTCATGGCCGGCTTTCCAGGCCAACCAGTTCACTGCGCGTTCCCTGCCGATCCGAGCCGGCGTTTCAGGGCTGAACGGGGGCGGCGGGAGTCGGTCGGGCAGTGGGGGACCACTGGCCCCCACGGGCCAGCCGCTTCAGGGCATCGCTGAGGTTTCGCTCCATCACGAAGGTCGTGCCGTCGGTCACCACCACCCGCACCAGGGTGGGCAGATCGTTGGCCTTCGACTGCAGATACACCGGCTCCACGTAGAGCAGACCCGATCCCACGGGTAACACCAGCATGTTGCCCCGGAACAGCCGCGATCCCAGGCGATTCCAGAGACCGAACTGATAACTGATCGTGGGGTCCTGGTCGATCAGGGCAGAAACCTGCTGGGGACCCAGCAGCAAGCGCTGCTGGGGGAACCGCACCAGGAGGAGTTCGCCGTAGTGGGGAGGGTCGTTGCGGGCAGCCAGCCAGCCCACCAGGTTGGTGCGCTTCAGCGGGGCGAAGGGGAGCAGCAGCACGAATTCAGTGCTGGTCTGGCCCGGAAGCTGAAGGGTGAGGTGATACGGGCGGACCTGGACGTTGCTGTTGCCGTAGATCTCGAAGGGCACCGACCACACGTCGTCGCCGTTGTAGAAGGTGCGCACATCAGTGACGTGGTAACGCAGCAGCCGCTCCGACTGGATCGTGAACTGGCTCTGGGGCACCCGGATGTGGCGCAGCAGGGCCTCAGGCATTTCCGACAGAGGACGGAACAGTTCGGGAAACGCCCGACGCCAGGTGCGCAGCACGGGATCGGAAGGGTCGTTCACATAGAGCCACAGACGGCCGTCGTGGGCATCCACAACGGCCTTGACCGGGTTGCGGAAGTAACGCAGGCCCTGGGGATTGGGATCGCTGTAGGGGTAGGAGCGGCTGTTGGTGAAACCGTCCAGCAGCCAGTACTGGTGCTGATCCCGTCGGTACCCCTTGTGCTGGCCCACCCGGGCCGTGACCAGATAGGGCTCGCTCTCAAAGTGCAGGAAGGGCGCCAGGGCCTCCAGGCGCTGGTTCACCTGACGGCGCAGAAGAAGAAGCGAGCGGGGGGTGAAGGAACCGGTGAACAGGACCCGTGGCTCGAGGAGGTAGGCAGCTGCACAGAGACGCTGCCAGGCCGTGGCCAGGGGCACTCCCCGGGTGCCGTCGTAGTGGGTGTAGACGTTCAGTTCGCCGTCGGGGTAGGCGAACTCCTGAACCTTCGTGGGAGCGATGGCGTAGGGAGCCGGCGCCGACGCGAAATAGAGGCTGGGCCGGCCCACCGGCAGGGCGGCCTGCGCCTCGGCGTCGCTCACCCCCAGCTGGGGCAGTCCCTGGACCCGGCCGCTGCGCCCCAGATCCTTCACGAAGAAGAGCGGCAGACCGTCGGGTCCGGCGGCATTGACCGGGGAAACCGTGAAGCCGTGGCCGTTGGTGAACACCAGGTGACGGTTGAGCCAGGTGCGCGAGCCCAGGGGCAAGGCGCTGCTGTCGAGCTCGCGGGCCGCGATCAGCACCTGTCGGCTGCCCTGCCGTCCGGTCTTGTCCCGCAGGGGGTAGCGGTCGACGGCCGCCGAGGAGAAGCGGTAGTAGAGACGCAGTTGCTGCAGCTGGCGGTTGGCGGCGAGCAGGGGCTGACTGTCCCAGAGACGCACGTTGGCCAGGGTCCCGGGGGCGGCCGCCAGGTCTTCGGCAGTGATCTTCTGACGGGGCTCCAGGGTGATGGTGCGCACCCGCTCCAGGCCGAAGGCGCGGCGGGTGCCCTGGATGCTGCGCCGCAGATAGGGGGTCTCCACGGCCAGCTCCCGCGGCTGGACCCAGAGCCGCTGCACCAGCGGGGCCAGCAGCCACTCGCTGATCGGCACCAGCAGGGCCGTGAAGGTCAGGGGGAGGAGAGCCCCGCGCCGCAGCCATCCCTTCGGCAGGGGCACCAGCAGACCCAGGGCCGTGAGCAGCAGCAGCAGGGCCAGCAACAGCCGCAGCGGCAGGCGCACATGGAGATCGACATACCCGGCTCCGGAGGCGATGCCGCTCCCCTCCACCATCAGATCGAAGGGCGCCAGGCCGCTGATCAGGGCCGCAACCACCGCCAGAAAGGCCAGCTGGGGCTGGAGAACCCGCTGCTGGGCGCGGCTCAGGCCGGGGAAGGCGCCATCAGAGAGGCTGGTGCCCTCGCTGAAACAGAGCAGCAGGCAGCCGGCAAGCCCGACCACACCCTGGGCCAGCAGCACGCTCAGCAGCAGCTTGAGGGCAGGCAGCCGCAGCACCGTGAAGGACAGATCCAGCCCCACCAGCGGATCCAGCTCGCCGAAGGGCGCCGCCAGCAGGGCCGGAAGCCAGAGGCTCCAGCCTCGGGCGAGGGCCGTAGCGGAGGCAGCGAGAGCGGCCGCCAGGGTGATGCGCAGGGTGGCGAGGGGGCGGATCAGCAGGGGGATCAACAGGCCGGCCGCCAGCCCCAGGGGCAGCAGCGGCGGCAGATCGAGCAGCACGCTGAAGCCCGTGATCACCTGGCCGCTGAACGGGGCCCCGATCAGGTCGCGAGCCTGCAGCACGAGGTAGGTCAGGCCGGTGGCCAGCAGCAGCAGCAGGGCGACCAGGGCCAACAGCAGGCCGCGACCACCCAACCGCAGCAGCGGTTCAGGACCCAGCGACTTGGTGGCCGCCTCCTGGCGCAATCGCCAGCAGCGCTGGAGCTGCTTGAGCTGCAGGAGCGAACCGCCGCCGAACACGAGGGTGAACGCGGCGATCTGCAGGGCCCAGCGACGCAGCAGCACCCCCTGGAGCTCGAACTGCCCGAACCAGTCCCACTCCACCACCATGCGGGCCAGCAGCAGGATCGCCGCCAGGGCAGCGACAGCGATGACGATGGCGATGGCCGCGGCACGGAGCGCGGACAACCGGCGGCGCCGGGCCGGGGAGGGGAGGGTGCTCACCCCACGAGCGTAGGCAGAACCCAACTGGCGACAAGGCCCAGCCCATCGACACTCCATACCCGATCCCCTAGTTCGGGTATTTCCAGGCCAGCCGAGCGCCGCTGTTAGCGTCCTTGCAATTCCTGGGCGTGCCCGTGACCGCGACCCTCTCCCGCTCCACCTTCACCGGCCTGCGCTGCAAGGAATGCGGCCATGCCTATGAGGCCGGAGCCCGTCACGTCTGTGAGGACGTCTGCTTCGGCCCCCTGGAGGTCGTCTACGACTACGACGCGATCAAGCGCCGCGTCAGCCGGGCCTCGATCGAGGCCGGCCCCACCTCCATCTGGCGCTACCGCGAGTTTCTGCCGATCGAGGGCGACCCGATCGATGTGGGCACCGGCTTCACGCCCCTGCTGAAGGCCCATCGGCTGGCTCGCCGCCTCGGCCTGAAGAACCTCTACATCAAGAACGACGGCGTCAACATGCCGACGCTCTCGTTCAAGGACCGGGTGGTGTCCGTGGCCCTCACCCGCGCCCGCGAGCTGGGCTTCACCACGGTGAGCTGCGCTTCCACCGGCAACCTGGCCAACTCCACCGCCGCCATCGCCGCCCACGCCGGCCTGGAGTGCTGCGTGTTCATCCCCAGCGATCTGGAGCTGGGCAAGGTGCTCGGCACCCTGATCTACAACCCCACCCTGATGGCGGTGAAGGGCAACTACGACCAGGTGAACCGCCTGTGCTCGGAGGTGGCCAACACCTACGGCTGGGGCTTCGTGAACATCAACCTGCGCCCCTACTACTCCGAGGGCTCCAAGACCCTGGGCTATGAGGTGATCGAGCAGCTGGGCTGGCAACTGCCCGACCACATTGTGGCGCCGCTCGCCTCGGGCTCCCTGTTCACCAAGATCCGCAAGGGCTTTGATGAATTCATCAAGGTGGGCCTCGTGGACGAGAAGCCCGTGCGCTTCAGCGGCGCCCAGGCCGAGGGCTGCAGCCCGATCGCCCAGGCTTTCGCCGAGGGCCGCGACTTCATCACGCCGGTGAAGCCCAACACCATCGCCAAGTCGATCGCCATCGGCAACCCGGCCGACGGCCCCTACGCCATCGACATCGCCAACAAGACCGGCGGCAGCATCGCGGCGGTGAGCGATGCCGAGATCATCGACGGCATCAAGCTGCTGGCCGAAACCGAGGGCGTGTTCACCGAGACCGCCGGCGGCACCACCATCGCCGTGCTCAAGAAGCTGGTGGAGCAGGGCAAGATCGACCCCAACGAGACCACCGTGGCCTACATCACCGGCAACGGCCTCAAGACCACCGAGGCCGTGAGCTCCGCCATCGGCGAGCCGTTCCTGATCGAGGCCCAGCTCGACAGCTTCAACGCCGCCTGGGAGCGGGCCCAGTCCCTGCATCGGGCCAGCTGGGAGCCGGTGGCCTGAGCCCGGCGTTCCCCTCCCAACCCTTCTTGCTTCCATCCCCCCTTCCGACCGCATCCATGGCCGTTCAGGTTCTGATCCCCACCCCCCTGCAGAAGTTCACCAACGACGAGGCCAGCGTGGCGCTCACGGCCGCCAGCGTCGATGGACTGCTCGACGCCCTGGAGGAGCGCTATCCCGGCATCAAGGGGCGCCTCTGCGACGAGGGCGGCAAGCTGCGCCGCTTCCTCAATGTGTATGTGAATTCCGAGGACATCCGCTTCCTGCAGAACCAGGAAACGGCCCTCCAGGACGGCGATGAGGTGAGCATCGTGCCCGCCGTGGCCGGTGGCTGAGCAGCTCCCATAGCGCCCCCGGTAGCAACGGCGGCCATCCGCCAGCGCCGCCGGCGGCTCAATAGGCTTCATTCCACGAAGACGCCGGAGAGATGCCATGACCCAGGCTCCTGAGATCCGCTCCTCCAGCCCTCTCGAATCCCGCCCATCGGCTGAACCCGGCACCGCCGATCCGGCTGCCAAGGCCCTGCTGTTCGACTATCGCCAGGCCGCCAATCCGGTGCGCCACGGACTCACCGAACCGATCCCCTACCACCAGTGGGGACCCGAGCTGCACGCCAGCGGTGCCAGCCGGGTGATCCCGCTGGATCTGAGCCAGGAGCTCGGGAACGCGGGCCCCAGCACCAGCCCGGCCCTGGCCGCCCACTTCCTGCGCATCGAGGCGGGGGAGGGTCTACCCGCCGCCGCCAACGCCACCAGCTCCCTCTTCTTCGTGCTGGAGGGCCGGGGCCTGTGCCGTCGCCGGGCCGAGGGGGCCTCGCCGGCCGTCAGCCTCAGCTGGCAGGCGGGGGATCTGTTCGTGCTGCCGGCCGGTGGGGCGGCCCTGCTGGAGGCGGAAACCAGCAGCGTTCTCTACTGGGTGCACGACGCCCCCCTGCTGCAGTTCCTGGGTGCCACCGCCAGCGAGCCGCGCTTTCAGGCCACCCACTACGCCGGCAGCTGGCTGCGCCAGGAGCTCGACGCCCTGGCCGCCGACCCCAGCAGCGCCCGCAGCAACCGGCTGAGCCTGCTGCTGGCCAACACGGATCTGCCCGCCAGCCGCACCGTGACCCACACCCTCTGGGCCATGTTCGGCATGGTGCCCGCCGGGGCCGTCCAGGCCCCGCACCGCCACCAGTCCGTGGCCCTCGATCTGATCGTGGACTGCGATCCCGGCTGCTACACCCTGGTGGGCACCGAGCTGGACGCCGACGGCGCGATCCGCAACCCCACCCGCATCGACTGGCAGGCCGGCGGCGCCTTCGTGACCCCCCCGGGCCACTGGCACGCCCACGTCAACGCCAGCGGCCGCACGGCGCTGCTGCTGCCGATCCAGGATGCCGGGCTGCACACCTACCTGCGCAGCCTGGACATCCGCTTCGCGGGCTGAGCCTTCACGGGCCGAGCCTGATCGGGCTCAGCTGAGACGCCGGATTCAGCAGGGCAGCTCCACGAGGCCGGCAGCGGCGCCGGCCGGCTGCGCCTCGTGGCGGTCGACGATGGCGCGGAACTGGTCGCCGTCGATCGTCTCCTGCTCAATCAGCTGCTCCACCAGGGCATCCATCAGCTCGCGGCGGGGGGTGAGCAGCGCCACGGCCTGGTCCAGGGCCTCCACCGCCAGGCCGCGCACCTGGGCGTCGATGCGGTTGCCGGTCTCGCGGGAGTAGTGGGGCTCGGAGCGCAGCCAGTCGCGGCCGAGGAACACCTCGTGGCCATCCCCCTCCAGGGCCACCGGGCCCAGGCTGGAGAAGCCGTAGCGGGTCACCATCTCGCGGCCGATGCGGCTCACCAGCTCCAGGTCGCCGGAGGCGCCCTGGGTCACCTCGCTGGGACCGAACACCACCAGCTCGGCGGCGCGGCCGCCCATGGCCACCACCATCCGGGCCCGCAGGTAGGCCTTGCTGATCAGGCCCGAATCGAGCACGTCCTCATCGGGCATGGTGCGGGCGAAGCCACCCACGCCACCGGAGCGGGGCAGCAGGGTCACCTTGTCCAACTTGTCGGCGGCGGGCAGCAGGGTGGTGAGCAGGGCGTGGCCCACCTCGTGGTAGGCGATCAGCCGCTTCTTGGCGCTGTCCTGCAGCGGCGCCACGGTGAGGCCCATGGTGATCCGCTCCAGGGCCTCGTTGAGCATCTGGTCGTCGAGGGTCTGCCGGCCGCGGCGGGCGGTGAGGATCGCCGCCTCATTCAGCAGGTTGGAGAGGTCGGCTCCGGAGAAGCCCGGGGTGCGGCTGGCCCAGTCGCTCAGGGACACCTCGGGATCCAGGGGCCGGCTGCGGGCGTGCACCGCCAGGATCGCCTCGCGGCCCTTGCGGTCCGGCAGGTCCACATGGATCTGGCGATCGAAGCGGCCGGGCCGGGTCAGGGCCGCATCGAGCACATCGGGGCGGTTGGTGGCCGCCAGGAGGATCACGCCGGAGTTCTCGGCGAAGCCGTCCATTTCGGTGAGCAGCTGGTTGAGGGTCTGCTCCCGCTCGTCGTTGCCGCCGCCGATGCCGGCGCCGCGCTGACGGCCCACCGCATCGATCTCGTCGATGAAGATGATGCAGGGCGCCTTCTCCTTGGCCTTGCGGAACAGATCCCGCACCCGCGAGGCGCCCACGCCCACGAACAGCTCCACGAATTCGGAAGCCGCCATCGAGAAGAAGGGCACGCCGGCCTCGCCAGCGATCGCCTTGGCCAGCAGCGTCTTGCCGGTGCCGGGCGGTCCCACCAGCAGCACACCCTTGGGGATCTTGGCGCCCACGGCGGTGAAGCGTTCGGGCTCCTTCAGGAAGGTCACCACCTCCTGGAGCTCCTCCTTGGCCTCGTTGATGCCGGCCACGTCCTCAAAGCGCACGGTGACGCTGCCCTCCGGCTGGACGCGGGCCTGGCTGCGGCCGAAGCCCATGGCCTTGTTGGCCACCTGGGAGGAGCGGCGGATCAGCAGCGCCAGGCCGCCGAACAGCAGCACCAGCAGCAGCACGTTGGACACCAGCCCGGCGGTGGCCTCGTCGCGGCGGTCGTCGCGCACGGTGAGGGGAACCCGGGCCTCCTGGGCACTGCGCAGCAGCAGCTGGTCGTTGCTGAACACCGGCACGGTGACCGTGCGGCCATCGGTGTAGGTGACCCGCACCTCCCGGCGGCGGGTGGAGAGCTCCAGATCCCGCACCGTGCCGCCGCGCAGCTGCTGGAGCAGCTGGCTGTAGCTGGGGGCCGGCGCCTGCTGGACCAGGCCCTGCAGCAGACCCCGGCCGCCCTGCTGGGCCTCCACCGGCTTGGGCTTGGCCGGGGCCTGGAGCTGGGCGGGCGGCTGGGCTGCAGGCTCAGTGGCGGGCTCGGTGGAGGGCTCGGTGGCGGGCCGGACGGCAGGAGGCGCCGCAACGGCATCCGGGGCTGCGGCGTCAGGGGAGGCTGCGGCAGGAGCTGCAGCAGCGGGGGCCTTGGAGCCGGGGGCAGGCACGGCCTGGGCGATGGCCCAGCCCTGGGAAGACGGGGAAACGCCGGTGCTCACTGGGCTCTGCTTCTCGGAAGAGCTTAGCGATTTGACGAAAGGGAGGGCGGCAACGGAAGATCATTGTTTGGCTGATCACGAGCGGGATGGCTGTTCCCAAGAAGAAAACCTCCAAGGGCAAGCGCAACCAGCGCCACGCCACCTGGAAAGGCAAAGCTGCCATCGCGGCGCAGAAAGCCCTCTCGATCGGCAAGGCCGTGCTGAGCGGTCGCGCCCAGGGATTCGTCTATCCCGTGGCTGAAGAGGACGGCGACGAGGCCTGAGCCCTCGCCCCCATCTGAGCCCAACGCTGGCCCATGGCCTCGGCGCCACTGCCCTCCCACAGGCAGCGGCGCCGGCCATCCAGCAGCATCACCCGATCAGCCTGGCCCAGCAGCGCCCGCCCGTAGAGGAGCGGGGGCAGCGAGGCCAGGCTGGCCCGTATCAAGGCCTCCAGCGCCTTGGGCTGCATCCAGCCCCCGCCCGCCCGCCGCTGCCGCGCCTCGGCCTGGAAGCGCCAGCGCCGCGGCAGCTCCCAGCGGCAGGGCCAGAGCAGGCCGAGGCCGTCGAGGGCGTCCCAGAGGGGTTGGTAGGGCTGCAGCGCCTGATCCCAGCGGGGTAGGGCCCGGCGCTCCTCCGGGCTGAGGCCCGCCAAGGCGTCACCTATAGCCAGAGCCTCCGCGAGGCCAGGGCCCAGGGGCCGGTAGCCCACCAGCCAGCCCTCGAGCAGCAGGGCGTCGGCAGGGCCGTGCCAGGGATCGCAACGATCGCCGAGGCCCTGGCGCAGGGTCTTGTCGAAGCGGGGCAGCTGCAGGGAGGCCAGGCCGGCGGGTTCGGCCCGCCAGGCGGCGATTGCCGAGGCCAGCAGCCCGGGGTCGTGGCTGCCGGGCGGCACCCGGTTCACGCCGAAGGGGTTGGCGGCCATGGCCTCCAGGCGCTGCTGCCAGGGCAGGTAGGCGTCATCGATCGAGGCGATCGCCAGGGCCAGGCCGCGGTCCTGGGCCCGCTGTCGCAGCAGCCGGCTGAGGGTGCTCTTGCCGGCCCCCACCGGGCCATTGAGCCCAAGCACCGGCCGCTGACCCGCCGCCACCAGAGCGGTGCAGCGATCCAGCAGGGCCGCGATGAAGCGCTCCCGCCGCCGTTCGGAAGGCTGCTGAACGTCCTGGTGCATCGGCTGTGGCAGGGGCGGCTGCGGCCCCTGTCCTGGCTGGCCGGACTCACCGGAGACCACCGTCGCCATGCCGACCCCGCTCACGAGCCCAGCTTGAAGGCCTCCAGCACCAGGGCGTAGACGAGCCCGATGCGCAGGTTGTCGGCCATCAGCCAGCCCAGGCCCGGTTCGCCCTTCACCGCCCGCGTGCGCAGCCGCACCACCACTTCCAGAAGCACCACGAGACTCAGCACCACCGGCGGCCGCGGACCGAGCTTCACCAGCCAGTAGACGGTGAGGTTGTTGCCGGAGTAGAGCCCCAGCAGCAGGGCCAGCAGCCCCAGGCTGCGGCGCCGCCAGGGGCCGCGGAAGGCGCCGAACAGGCCGGCGGCGAGCTGCCGCTGCAGGCGCTCAAAGCGCGTCGCCCGAACCGGCAATCGGGTCATGGCCGCCCCAGCAGCTGCTGCAGATAGGAGAGCGTGACCCGGCCCTGGGGGCAAGCGGGACCGTGCAGCACCCGCAGGCGGCTGTCCGGCGCACCCAGCTGGTCCACCACGGCGCTGGCGGAGGTGAAGGCCTGGCTCGGTTCGGCCGCGCTGGAGCGGCTGCGGGTCACCAGGGTGGCGAGACCAGCGGCGCGGGCCGCCGCCAGGCCATTGCCGGAATCCTCAATGGCCAGCGCCGCGCCGGGGGGCAGCCCCAGCCGCTCCAGGGCCAGCTGGTAGGCCTCCGGGTCGGGCTTCTTGCGGGCGACATCCTCGCCGCAGACCAGAAAGGCGAAGCCGCCGGCCAGCTCCGGCAGCAGGGCCTGGAGCAGTGCCGTCACCGCCGCCCGGCCGCTGGTGGTGACGATCACCTGGCGCAGGCCCGCCGCCGCCGCCTCGACCAGCAGCTGACGCACCCCCGGCCGCAGCGTCAGCGCTCCGGCTGCCATCAGGGCCGTGTAGTGGCGCTGCTTGGCGGCCTGCAGGGCCTCCACCAGGGCGGGAGCCGGCGGGGAGCCCTCGGCTTCGGCCAGGAACTGGCGCAGGCGTTCCCGACCGCCGCTGATGGCCAGCAGCTCCAGGTAGGTGGGCTCATCCCAGTGCCAGGGCAGGCCCAGCTCCGCAAAGGCCCGGTTGAAGGCCGGCCGGTGGCCGTCGAGCTCGGTCTCGGCCAGGGTGCCGTCCACGTCCCAGAGCAGGGCCGCCAGCGCTGGAGGGGCCGGGGTGACGGACATGGCGGCGCAGGATCCGGGGCGTGGTGGCAGGAGGTGAGGGTAGGCAGCGGCCAGGCGTGGACCAGGGGGGCAGCGGTCGGGCGACTGCGTGGCGGGAACCCTGAGCCAGCGGAGACAGCCCCCAAGCCCACCGCTCCCGGCCCCCGTTCTCGCCCCCCGATCCCGCTCCGGCCGAGGCAACACATCGCCGCCCCCCGAGCGGCCGCGCACAATGGACCCTGTGTCAAACCCCGCCGTCCGCCCCGAGGCCAGCGAGCAGCACTGGCAGCTGCCCTCCCCCGTGGCGATCGCGGAGCCGCTGCGCGCCCTGGGCCTGTGTGAGCCACTGCTGGCGCTGCTGATCCGCCGGGGCTTCAGCAGCCCCGAGGCGATCGCCACCCTGCTGGATCCGCCCGCAGCCCCCGATCCTGCCGACCACTTCCCCGACCTGGCCCCAGCCGTGGCGCGCCTGCAGCGGGCCTGCCAGACCGGCGAGGCCGTGGCCATCTGCGGCGACTACGACGCCGACGGCATGACCAGCACGGCCCTGCTGGTGGGCCTGCTGGGGCGCCTCGGTGCCCGGCCCGTGGCCGCCATCCCCAGCCGCCAGGACGACGGCTACGGCCTCAACGCCGCCATGGTGGAGCGGCTGGCGGGCGAGGGGATCGGCCTGCTGGTGACGGTGGACAACGGCATCGCCGCCCGGGAGGCCCTGGAGCGGGCCCGGGAGCTGGATGTGGCCGTGATCGTGACCGACCACCACACGATTCCGGAGCAACGCCCGCCCTACCTGGCGCTGCTGCACCCGGCCTGCACCCCGGAGGGCTCGCCCTACCGGGGCCTGGCGGGGGTGGGCCTGGCCTACGTGCTGGCGCGGGCCCTGGCGGAAACCCAGGGCTCCGGCCAGGACCTGGCCATGGCCCTGGACCTGTTCTGCATCGGCACCATCGCCGACATGGCGCCCCTGGAGGGGGTGAACCGGCGCTGGCTGATCGACGGGCTGCCGCGGCTCAAGGCCAGCCCCCTGCCGGGGCTGCAGGCCCTGCAGCAGCTGGCCGGCCTCGAGGAGGGCGCCCTCGATGCGGGGGCGGTGGGCTTCCAGCTGGCACCGCGCATCAATGCCGTGGGCCGGCTCGGGGATCCCGCCCTGGTGGTGGAGCTGCTCACCACCGACGACCGGGAGAAGGCCCTGGAGCTCGCCCGGGAGTGCGAGGCCCTCAACCGCCAGCGACGGGAGCTGTGCGAGGCGATCGAGGCGGAGGCGGTGGCCCTGGTGCTGGCGGATGGCGAGCAGCGCAGCCCGTTTCTGCTGCTGGCCCAGAACCACTGGCACCACGGGGTGATCGGCATCGTGGCCGCCCGCCTGGTGGAGTGCTTCGGCCTGCCGGTGGCCCTGCTGGCCAGCGAGGGCAACGGCCGGCTGCGGGCCTCCGTGCGGGCCCCCCGCGGCTTCGCGGTGGATCGGGCCCTCACCCACTGCGGGGACCTGCTGGAGCGCTTCGGGGGGCATCCGGCCGCCGGCGGCTTCACGGTGCGGGCGGAGCGGGTGGCGGAGCTGCACGAGGCGCTCAATGGGCTGGCCAGCCAGTGGCTGGAGCAGCGGGGCGCCGCGGTGCTGGTGGAGCCGGAGGCGCTGCTGCCCCTGGAGCGGATCGATCGGGCCCTGTGGCAGCAGCTGCAGCGGCTGGAGCCCTTCGGCAGCGGCCACCCGGCGCCGGTGTTCTGGAGCGCGGACTGCCGGGTGGTGCAGCAGAAGGAGCTGCGGGGCGGCCACCTGCAGCTCAGCCTGGCCCAGGGGGAGACGCGGGTGCGGGCGATCGCCTGGCGCTGGAAGGGTGGCGATCGCCTGCCGCCCCGGGTGGATGTGGCCTACCGGCTGCGGCTGAACCGCTGGCAGGGGGAGGAGCGCCTGCAGCTGGAGCTGGTGGGGCTGCGCCCCAGCGGCGGCGACACGGTGCGGCTGCAGCGCCGCGACCGCACCTACTGGTGCAGCCGTGAGGGGGAGGAGCTGGTGATCCGCAACGCGGCCGGCGAGGAGCTGCGGGGACGCCCCGATGGCGAGGGCGGCGGCCTGCAGGCCGACCACCCCCGGGGAGACCACCCCTACCTGCAGTCGCTGCTGCAGGAGGCGGCCCTGGCCCTGGGCCTCGCCGCCTGAGGGGCGGCGTCAGGGTCAGCCCGAGGCGCGCACAGAAGGCCCCAGCAGGGCGCCAGCACAGGGCCCGAGCGCAGGCCCCCAGCACGACAAAGCCCGCTCCCTGGAGGGAACGGGCCGGACAGCGAACTCCCCGGCAGCCGGGGGGTTCAGGTGCTGAGAGCTGTGGAGCTCAGAGGGCGCCGCGGCGGTAGAAGAGGATGAAGATCACCGCCGGGCCGGCAATGGTGATCAGGAACAGGGCAGCGAAGTTGGCGATCAGATGGAAGTCGATTCCCATGGAGAAGCGGCGCAGCGGCTGCACAGGTTGTGGGCAAGGTTACGGGGTGCCGGCCCCCGCTCTCGGGCTGCCGCGGTGGCTCTGTGACGGCTTGTCACAGGCAGCAGGCCTCGGCCAGGGGCGGCCATGAGTGAGTCCCTCACCTGGCGCTGCATCAGTGGCTGCGGCTCCTGCTGCCGGCTCGATCCGGGCGAGCGCAACGAGGCCCTGGCGGCCCTCTCGCCCGAGCAGCAGGAGCAGTACCTGGCAATGGTGGGCCCCGATGGCTGGTGCCTGCACTTCGACACCGGCTCGAGCCAGTGCCGCATCTATGACGAGCGCCCCGCGTTCTGCCGGGTGGAGAACCTGGGGGTGCTGTTCGACGTGCCCGAGGCGGAGCGCAACGCCTTCGCCATCGCCTGCTGCCGCCAGCAGATCCGCTGCGAACACGGCGGCCGTGGCATGGTGATGCGTCGCTTCGAGCAGGCCATCCGCCAGCCCCCCGACGCCGCCGGCTGAGCCCGGCCCCCGGAGCCTGCCGACCGAGCCCGCCAGCCCCCTTGCCCCAGCCATGACCCAAGCCGCCGACCCGCCGGAGCCACAGGCCGCCGAGGCCGCCGAGGCCGCCAGCGCCGCTGAGCAGGCCGCCGAGCAGGCCACTGGGGCCGACCACGCCACCCCCGGAACCGCCGGCGACGAGACCAAGGCCGGCAGCTTCGGCGCCGTGTTCCTGACCACCTTCACCACGGTGTTCCTGGCCGAGCTGGGCGACAAGACCCAGCTGGCGGCCCTGCTGCTCTCGGCCGAGTCGGGCCGGCCGGTGCTGGTGTTCGTGGGCGCCTCCCTGGCGCTGATCAGCTCCAGCCTGGTGGGGGTGGTGCTGGGCCGCTGGCTGTCGCGGGTGGTGCCGCCCCACCAGCTGGAGCGCGGCGCCGGCATCCTGATGATCGCCCTGGGCCTGTGGCTTGGCCGCCAGGCGGTGCTGACGCTGCTGCCGTCCGGCCTGCCCGGCGCGCTGCCGGTGGGCTGAGGCTGCCGACCGTCGGCGTCACCCACTCGCGCCCCCCCACCCCATCCAGTCCCCTTCCGTCCGTCCTCCGCTCCGGCCCCGTGCAGCTGCCCCTCCTGGCCTCCACCTTCGCCACCGTGTTCCTCGCCGAACTGGGTGACAAGACCCAGCTGGCGATCGTGACCATCAGCGGCACCTCCAGCCGCAGCGGCGCCGTGTTCGCCGGCAGCTCCTGCGCCCTGGTGCTGGCCAGCCTGCTGGGGGCCGGCGCCGGTGGGTCGCTCTCGGCGGTGATCCCCACCAATGCCCTGCAGCTGGCGGCCTCGCTGGGCTTCCTGGTGATCGGCATCCGGCTGGTGATCAAGGCGGGCCAGGCGGAAGCCGCAGACAGCGAACCGCCCACTGCCTAAAGTCAGAGTCAGGACCCACTACCGCGCCCGGAGACCTCTCTCTCCACCCGGGTGATCGCGGGGGCTCCTGCTGCCACCGGCCCCAGCAGTTCCGCTGCCCACGGCCCTGCCAGCTCCGCCGCAACCGTCGCCGCAGCTCCGCTGCAGCCGCTGGGTGGCACCCGCTCCCCTGGATCCCGCACCCCGCGAGCCGCGCCGTGGCGTGGCACCGCCCAGGGCTGAGGGCCGGGCCAGCCCGCCAGCGCCGCTTTCCCCCTCGCCTCCCCTTCGCGCCCCATGAAGTTCACGGTCGCCGACCTGCTCGACCAGCTGCCCGCCGAGGAGCCGCTTGCCGTCGCCAAGCTCGAGAAGGCCCTGGGCCTGTCCGGCAAGGGCGAGAAGGAACAGCTGGCGATCGCCCTGGCCGCCCTGGCCAAGGTGGGCGTGCTGACCCAGAGCGACGACGGCGTCGGCCGCGTGCAGGACGAAGGCCTGATCGAGGCGCGGCTGCGCTGCAGCAGCAAGGGCTTCTGCTTCGCCCTGCGGGACGACGGCGGCGAGGACATCTACATCCGCGACCACCAGCTCAACCACGCCTGGAACGGCGATCGGGTGCTGGTGCGCGTCACCCGCGAGGGCGGCCGGCGCCGCTCCCCCGAGGGCGGCGTGCAGTGCATCCTCGAACGCCAGACCACCAGCCTGCTGGCCCAGGTGGAGCAGCAGAACGAGCGCCTGGTGGCGGTGCCGCTCGACGACCGCCTGCTGACGACCGTGGAGCTGCCCGCCGCGGACGCCGAACACCTCAAGCCCGAGGGCGAGGCGGTGGTGGAGGTGAAGGTGGACCGCTACCCGGTGGGCCAGCTGCCGCCCCAGGGCCACGTGGCCCGCAGCCTGGCCATCAACGCCGGCCCCGAAGCCGCTCTGGACCTGCTGCTCACCAAGCACGGCCTGCGCGACCGCCCCGCCGCCCCCCGCGCCACCCTCAAGGCCCCGGCCGACAAGGAGCGCGACGACCTCACCGCCCTGCCCACCCTGCTGCTGCAGGGCTGGAGCGGCGCCGAGGCCCCGATCCTGCCGGCCGTGTCGCTGGAGACGACGGAGAGCGGCCAGCGCCTATGGCTGCACGCCCCCGCCATCGCCGAGCGGGTGGGCTTCGGCAGCGCCCTCGACCTCGTCCTGCGGGACCAGGGCGAGGCCCTCTGCGTGGGCGAGCGCTGGCTGCCCCTGCTCACCCCCGCCCTCACCAAGGCGGCCGCCTTCAAGGCCGGCGAGGCCCAGGCGGCCCTCTCGGTGGCGCTGGAGATCGGCCCAGACGGCGCCCTGGAGCACTACCGCTTCAGCCGCAGCACGATCCGCCCCGACGCCCTGGTGGATGACAAGGCCCTGCAGGCCCTGGCCGAGCGCAAGCCCAAGGCCCGCACCACCCCGGCCGCCCTCAAGGCCCTCAAGGACCAGCTGCCCCTGTTGGAGCAGCTGATTGCCCTGGCCGACCTGCTGCACCAGCAGCGGCTGGCGGCCGGCTCCATCGAGCTCGACCTGCCCCTGCCCGCCATCGCCGGCCTGGGAGACCTGGCCATCCCCGAACCGGACGAGAGCCGCGAGGGCTGGCTGGTGAGCCTGGATGCCGGCTCACCCATGGGGCTGCTGCGGGAGCTGGTGCTGCCGGCCCACCGGGCCCTGGGCCGCCACTTCGCCGCCCTGGAGCTGCCGGGCCTGTTCGCCACCAACGCCGAGCCCGACCCCGAGGCCGTGAATGAAGTGGCCAAGGCCGCCCTAGCCCTGGAGATCCCCCTGGAACTCTCCGCCGACGGCAACGCCACCGCCCAGGAGCTGGCCGTGGCCTTCGCCGCCACCGACCGCCGCCGGGTGCTGCAGCAGCAGCTGCGGGAGCCGCTGCAGCCGGTGCTGCTGGCCGATGCGCCGGGCCCCAACATGCTGGCCGGCGAGCCGCTGGCCTTCGCCCCCTGGAGCTGCCCGGGCCTGCACTACGCCGACCTGTGGAACCAGCACCTGCTGGTGCTGCTGCTGACCGAGGGCAAGGACCGCCCCTCCGTGCGCCACAAGACCCGGGTCGACATCGCCGGCGACGCCAGCCACGGCGCCATCGACTGGCCGCTGCTGGCCCCCAGCCAGATCACGCCGCTGCAGGAGGGCCGCAGCGCCGCGCTGCTGCACCGCCTCAACGCCCGCTCCCGCTTCGCCGCCGAGCTGCGCAACGACGCCGTGGCCATGGCCCAGGCGCGCCAGGCCGAGCCCCAGGTGGGCCAGACCCTCACCGGCGTGATCAGCGGCGTGCAGAGCTACGGATTCTTCGTGGAGGTGCCCCCCACCGAGGTGGAGGGCCTGGTGCACGTGAGCTCCCTCAAGGACGACTGGTACGAGTACCGCTCGCGCCAGAACCGCCTGGTGGGCCGCAAGAACCGCCGCACCTACATGCTCGGCGACAGCGTGGAGGTGGTGATCCGCAAGGTGGACGTGCTGCGCCACCAGATCGACCTCGAGGTGGTGCTGCCGGAGGGCGACCTGGACAACGCGGACGCGGGCGAGGAGCCCGGATCCAGCGACTCCGACGAGGCCTGAACCGATGGACGCCGCCGGTGATCCGGTGGTGCTGGCGGTGTCCGGCGCCTCCGCCCAGCCCCTGGCCCAGCGGGCCCTGCAGCTGCTGCTGGAGGCGGGCGAGCGGGTGGAGATGGTCACCAGCCGCGGCGCCATCGGCGTGTGGCAGGCGGAGCTGGGGCTGCGGGTGCCCAGCGAGCCTGAGGCCCAGGAGGTCTTCTGGCGCGAGCGCACCGGCACCACGGCCGGCAGCCTGCGCTGCCACCGCTGGAACGACCAGGCCGCCGGCATCGCCAGCGGCAGCTTCCGCACCAAGGGGATGGTGATCCTGCCCGCCTCGATGGGCAGCGTGGGCCGCATCGCCGCCGGCGTGGCCACCGACCTGCTGGAGCGGGCGGCGGACGTGCACCTCAAGGAGGGCCGCCCCCTGGTGATCTGCCCGCGCGAGACCCCCTGGAACCTGATCCACCTGCGCAACCTCACGGCCCTGGCGGAGGCGGGCGCCCGCATCGCCCCGCCGGTGCCGGCCTGGTACCACCGGCCCACCACGATCGAGGAGATGGTGGATTTTCTGGTGATCCGGGTGTTCGATTGCCTCGGTTTCGAGCTCGGCGCCCTGCAGCGCTGGCAGGGACCCGTTCCCCTGGCCCGTCCCCACGCCTGAATCCGGCCCGTGCTGCAACGCCTGCTGCTGCTGCCCCTGCTCGCGCCCCTGCTGGCGGCGCTGCTGGTGGGGGCCCTCAACCCCCGCCCCTGGGCGGCGCTGCAGCTGCTGGTGTGGCGCACGCCCGCCTGGCCCCTGGGGGCCTGGATCAGCCTGGCGGCGGCTGGGGGTGGGGCCCTCAGCGCCGGCGCCACGGCCCTGGCCCTGCGCAGCGGCGGCGGCGGCGGCGGCCAGCCCGGCCCCTTCCGGCGCCGCCCGGTGGCCGAGGTGTTCGGCCGCCGGCGGGAGGCGGAGGCCTGGCCGGAGGACGACGGTGCCGGTCCGGCGGGGCGCGACGGCTGGGGCGGCCCCACCCCGGCCGCGGAGGGCTGGGCCGGGCCGAGCCGCGCCCCCGGCGATCCCCCTCCCACGGTCTCGGTGCCCTTTCGGATCCTGCGCCGGGGCTCCGCGGGCTCGGCGCGGCCTGACGGCCCGGCCAGCAGCGCTGCGGCCTCCGCGGGCACCCCGGCCGGCCGCCGCTCCACGGCCCCGGCCGGGGCGAGCGTGGTGAGCACCGGCGATGGCTGGGATGAGCCCGGCAGCGACGACTGGTAGGGATCAGGCCGCGGACGCGGCTTGCCAAACCAGAATCGAGGGCCGGGGTCCTTAGAGTCCGCACCAGCGTTAAGCCCGAGGCCCGCTCCGGTGACCGATTCCGCCAGCCCCGCCCCCGACACCCCGGCGGTCCCCGAGCCCAAGGCGGCCGCCGCCGTCAAGCCGGCGGCCAAGGAGAAGCCGCCCGCGCCGGAGGACCGGCCCTTCGCCGAGTTCGTGCCCCAGCTGCTGATCCCGGCCCTGGCCCAGGAGATCCAGGCCTATGGCGGGCCGGCCGTGGACCTGCGCTTCGAGCAGGGGCCCATGCCCGTGGTGGGCGCGAACTGCTGGATGGTGATCGGCAGCCTGCCGGGCGCCCGCCGCTTCTGGCTCTGCTTCACCAGCGATTCCATCAGCTCCTCCAAGACCATCGCCGTGGCCGAGGCGGGGGCGGAGCCGAGCCTGCTGGAGTCGTTCCTGATCGACGAGAAGAAGACCACCCTGGCCCTGCTGGTGTCCCGGCTGGTGCAGCGCCTCAACGGCCAGAAGTGGCTGGGCGCCAACTGAGCCCCAACACCCGTCGGCCTGGGCGGGGGCCCGCAGCAGCGGCCCCGCCGGCGCCGGCCCGCCTGCCGGGCTTGCTTCACAGTCCGGCGTCTGAGCCCCCGCCCCACCTACGATGGCTCCCACGCCCGTAGCTGCGCATCCCGATGGTGCCCCCCGCCGCCGTTGCCACACCCGCCCTCGGCACGCCTGAGGCGCCGGCCGTCAAGGATCCGGTCAAGGACACGATCCTGACGCCGCGCTTCTACACCACGGACTTCGACGCCATGGCGGCGATGGATCTCCGCCCCAACGAGGCGGAGCTGGAGGCCATCTGCGAGGAGTTCCGCAAGGACTACAACCGCCACCACTTCGTCCGCAACGAGGAATTTGAAGGGGCCGCCGACAAGCTCGACCCCGAGACCCGCAAGGTCTTCATTGAGTTCCTGGAGCAGAGCTGCACCTCCGAGTTCTCCGGCTTCCTGCTCTACAAGGAGCTGAGCCGCCGCATCAAGGAGAAGAACCCGCTGCTGGCCGAGTGCTTCGCCCACATGGCCCGCGATGAGGCCCGCCACGCCGGCTTCCTCAACAAGGCCATGGGCGATTTCGGCCTGCAGCTCGACCTGGGCTTCCTTACCGCCAGCAAGGCCTACACCTACTTCAAGCCGGCCTACATCTTCTACGCCACCTACCTGAGCGAGAAGATCGGCTACTGGCGCTACATCGCCATCTTCCGCCACCTCGAGAAGAACCCCGACAGCAAGATCTTCCCGATCTTCAACTTCTTCGAGAACTGGTGCCAGGACGAGAACCGCCACGGCGATTTCTTCGATGCTCTGATGAAGGCCCAGCCCAAGACCGTCACCGGTCTGCAGGCGCGCCTGTGGTGCCGCTTCTTCCTGCTGGCCGTGTTCGCCACCATGTATGTGCGCGACGTGGCCCGCAAGGAGTTCTACGAAGCCCTCGGCCTCGATGCCCGCGAGTACGACAAGTACGTGATCGCCAAGACCAACGAGACCTCAGCCCGCGTGTTCCCGGTGGTGCTGAACGTGGATCACCCCAAGTTCTACGAGCGCCTGGAGCGCCTGGTGACCAACAACCAGGCCCTGGCCGAGGCCGACCAGAGCAGCGCCCCCGCTCCCCTGAAGCTGCTGCGCAAGCTGCCCTACTGGGCCGCCAACGGCCTGGAGATGGCCAAGCTGTTCCTCACGGCCCCGATCCGCAGCGAGCAGTTCCAGCCCGCCGTGCGCTGACCTGCCGCAGCGCAGCGGCAGCCTGCCGGACCCACCGGAGCACCCCTGCAGCAGCGCTGTTCTCGAGGCCCTGGCCCCTGCGGCCGGGGCCTTCTTGCTAGGACCGTCGTCGAGAGCCGAGCCCCCCGGGTCCAGCCCCGCGCTGCACCCGCCGAGCTCCACCCCCAAACCCCACTGCCCGTCAGCCCCTTGGTCGCTTCAGCCACCAGCGCCGGACCCGGCACCACCAGCCCCGATCCCGGCGCTCCCCCGCGCTTCGATGCCGCCTGGCGGCCGCGGCTGGAGAGCCTGCTGGCCAGCGGCAGCGCCGCCGGCGCCGACCTGGTGGAGCTGTTCCTGGAGCGCACCGACCACCTCGGCGTGCTGGCCGAGCAGGACACGATCACCAGCGTCAGCCCCGCCTTCGGCATGGGGGCCGGCATCCGCGTGTTCCGCGGCGAGCGCGACGGCTTCGTGAGCACCAACGACCTCAGCGACGCCGGCCTGCGGCGGGCCCTGGAGCAGGCCCTGGGCATGCTCGGTCTGCAGCTGCCCAGCCTGGCCGGAACGGCGCTGGCGGGCGGCTTCGAGGGCCTGGCCGACCTGCGGGACTTCGCCGCTGCCAAGGAAGACTGGCTGCGCCGCTGCCCCGAACTGCGCGAGGCCACCGGCAGGCTGCTGGAGGGCACCGGCCTGCTGGAGCGCCACGGCTCCCACCTGCAGGTGCGCCGCGGCAGCTACGCCCGCGACTGGCAGGAGGTGCTGGTGGCCGCCAGCGACGGCACCTTCGGCCGCGACATCCGCCTGCACCAGTCAGTGGGGCTGAACGTGCTGGCGGCCGATGGCGAGCACCGCTCCAGCGTGGGGCGCCGCTACGGCACCTCCGGCCGCCCCGACGACCTGCGCGAGTGGAACGCCGACGGCTCCGCCCAGGAGGTGTGCGAGAGCGCCGGCACCATGCTCTACGCCGACTACGTGGAGGCCGGCCAGCTGCCGGTGGTGCTGGCCAACCGCTTCGGCGGCGTGATCTTCCACGAGGCCTGCGGCCACCTGCTGGAAACCACCCAGGTGGAGCGGGGCACCACCCCGTTCGCCGGCAAGGTGGGCGAGGCCATCGCCCACGAGGCCGTCACCGCCATCGACGAGGGGCTCAGTGACGGCGCCTTCGGCTCCCTGTCCATGGACGACGAGGGCATGGAGCCCCAGCGCACGGTGCTGATCGAGAACGGCGTGCTGCAGCGCTTCCTCTCCGACCGGGCCGGCGAGCGGCGCACGGGCCATGCCCGCACCGGCAGCGGCCGCCGCCAGGGGCACACCTTCGCGGCCGCCAGCCGCATGCGCAACACCTACATCGCCGCCGGTCCCCACACGCCGGAAGAGCTGATCGCCTCGGTGGACCGGGGCCTCTACTGCAAGGCCATGGGCGGCGGCAGCGTCGGCCCCACCGGCCAGTTCAACTTCGCCGTGGAGGAGGGCTACCTGATCGAGAACGGCCAGCTCACCAAGCCCGTGAAGGGCGCCACCCTGATCGGCGAGGCCAAGGAGGTGATGCCGCGCATCTCCATGTGCGCCAACGACCTCGAGCTCGCCGCCGGCTTCTGCGGCTCGGTGAGCGGCAGCATCTTCGTGACCGTGGGCCAGCCCCACATCAAGGTCGATTCGATCACCGTGGGAGGCCGCTGAGCATGACGTCGACCGTGACCGCAACCCCTGGCGTGGGCCAGGGCCTCGATGCCCAGGCCCTGCGCACCAGCCTGGAGCGCCTGGCCGCCAGCGCCGGCATCCGCCAGTGGGACCTCGGCGCCGCCTGCAGCACCGACACCTCGGTGCAGGTGGACCGGGGCGAGGCCAAGCAGATGAAGGGCGCCCAGCGCAGCTCCATCACCATCCGCGTCTGGAACGACGACGGCCTGGTGGGCGTGACCAGCACCTCGGACCTGTCGGAGGCCGGCCTGGAGAAGGCCCTCGCTGGCGCCCGGGACGCCAGCGCCTTCGGCAACGCCGACGACACGCCGCAGTTCTCGCCGCTGGCGACGGCGCCGCTGCAGGAACTGCACCAGCCCCTGCAGGACCCCCAGGGCATCCTGCGGCTGCTGGACACCCTCAAGGGCGCCGAGGCCGACCTGCTGGGGCGCCACAGCGCCATCGCCACGGTGCCCTACAACGGCCTGGCCGAGCGCAGCAGCGAGCGGCTCTACCTCAACAGCGCCGGCGCCAGCCGCCAGCAGCGGCTCAGCACCGCCAGCGTCTACCTCTATGCCCGGGCCGAGGAGACGGGCCGCAAACCCCGCAGCGCCGGCGCCGTGCGCCTGGCCTACGGCGCCGCCGACCTCGACATCGCCGGCTGCATCGACGAGGCCGCCCAGCGCACCATCAGCCACCTCGACTACGCCCCGATCACCACGGGCCGCTACACCTGCGTGTTCAGCCCCGAGGCCTTCCTCGATCTGATCGGCGCCTTCAGCAGCCTGTTCAATGCCCGCGCCGTGCTGGACGGGGTGAGCCTGAGCAACCGCGAGTCGATCGGCCAGCCCCTGGCCGTGCCGTTCCTCTCGATCCACGACAACGGCCTGCACCCGGGCAACATCGGCGCCTCCGCCTTCGACGGCGAGGGCACCCCCACCCGCCGCCTCGCCCTGGTGGAGGGCGGCGTGCTGCAGAACTTCCTGCACTCCGAGGCCACGGCCCGGGCCTTCGGCGTGGCCCCCACCGGCCACGCGGGCCTGGGGGCCAAGGTGTCGGTGGGTCCCGACTGGTTCGAGATCGGCCCCACCCCCGGCAGCGGCGGCGGCCAACAGGGCCTCGATCGCTTCCGCGCCCCTGAGCCGATCGTGTGGATCGACTCCCTCTCGGCGCTGCATGCCGGCGTCAAGGCCAGCCAGGGCTCCTTCTCGCTGCCCTTCGACGGCTGGCTGGTGCAGGGCGGCGAAGCCCGCTCGATCGAGGCGGCCACCGTGGCCGGCGACATCCGCACCCTGCTCAACGCCATCGTCGGCTTCGAGGGGGAGGCCAAGGTCACCCCCGACGGCCTCTGCCCCCACGTGTGGGTCGAGGGCCTGTCGGTGACCGGCGACGCCTGAGGATGCGGGTGCTGTTCTGGGGCACGCCGGCCTACGCCGTGCCCAGCCTGGAGGCCCTGGCGGCCGCCGGCCATGAGCTGGTGGGGGTGGTGAGCCAGCCCGACCGGCGCCGGGGCCGCGGCAAGGAGCTGCTGCCCTCGCCGGTGAAGGCGCGGGCCCTGGAGCTGGGGCTGCCGGTGATCACGCCGCAGCGGATCCGCCGCGAGCCGGAGCTCCAGGCCCAGCTGGCCGCCCTGGGGGCGGACATCTCCGTGGTGGTCGCCTTCGGCCAGATCCTGCCGCCGGAGGTGCTGGCCCAGCCCGCCTTCGGCTGCTGGAACGGCCATGGCTCGCTGCTGCCCCGCTGGCGCGGCGCCGGCCCGATCCAGTGGAGCCTGATCGAGGGCGACGCCGAAACGGGCGTGGGCATCATGGCGATGGAGGAGGGTCTGGACACGGGCCCCGTGCTGCTGGAGCGGGCGATCCCGATCGGCCTGCTGGAGAACGCCCAGCAGCTGGGGGCCCGGCTGGCCCAGCTCACCGGCGAGCTGCTGGTGGAGGCCCTGCCCCGGATCGAAGCGGCCGGCCCGGGGCCGGAGGCCGAGCGGCTGGCGCGGCTGGGGGTGCGGCCCCAGCCGGAGCAGGGCCTCACCTATGCCCGCCTGCTGGCAAAAGCCGATTTCACCATCGACTGGAGCGCCTCCGGCCTGGCGGTGCACCGCCGGGTGATGGGCCTCTACCCCGGCGCCCACACCAGCTGGCAGGGCCAGCGCCTCAAGCTGCTGGCCACCGAGCCGCTGGTGCGGCGCCTGGCGGACCAGCTCAGCCCGGAGGCCGCCGCCCTGGCAGAGCGCTGGGGCCTGCCGGCGGGGACGCCGCTGGAAACGCACGCAGAAGCCAGTGGTGGCGGCAGCCCGGCCGCTGGCGAAGACGCCGCGCCCACGGCCCCGGCCCCCGGCACGGTGCTGGCGGTGGCGGAGGGCACCGGGCTGGTGGTGGCCACGGGCGGCTGCCCGGTGCTGATCCGCGAGGCCCAGCTGGAGGGCCGCCGGGCCAGCGCCGGCCAGGCCCTGCTCCAGCAGCTCGGGGCCCAGCCGGGCGATCGCCTGGGCGACCTCGAGGCCGGCTGAGGCGGTGCTGAACCCCGCCCGGATCCGCGTGCTCGCCGTGGGCAAGCTGCGCAAGCGCTGGGTAAGCGACGGCCTGGCCCTCTACCTCAAGCGCCTGCCGGGCCTGCAGATCGTGGAACTCAAGGACTCCACACCGGCCCGGGAAGCGGAGGCGGTGCTGGCGGCCCTGCGGCCCGACGAACAGCTGATCGGCCTGAGCGAGGAGGGCGACCTGCTGGGCTCGGTGCCGCTGGCGCGGCGACTGGAGGGGCTGGGCTCGGAGCGGCTGGCCTTCGTGATCGGTGGCGCCGACGGCCTGGATCCTGCCCTCAAGGCCCGGGCCCGCTGGCTGCTGAGCCTCTCGCCGATGACCTTTCCCCACGAGCTGGCGCGGCTGCTGCTGGTGGAGCAGCTCTACCGCGCCCAGACGATCCAGCAGGGCGGCCCGTACCACAAGGCCTGAGGCCTGCACCCAGCGGCCTGAACCCTGGGGCCTGAGCTCAGCCAGCCCAGGGCCCGAGCTGGCAGCGCAGGATCGCCAGGGCCTCATCGGGCAGGCCCAGAAACCGATCCAGCCAGGCCGCGCCGCTGGGCTGCACCGTGGCCACCCCCACCAGCAGCGCCTGACCCTCCGCATCGAGGGGCTGGCCCTCGGCCCGGTGGCGCCGGCTGACCACAGGGCCCGTGCCGAGCTGGGCGTCGATCAGCAGGTCGGGGGCCTGCACCAGCGCGCCGATCCGGAAGCGGAAGCGGGCCCGGAAGCGCAGCTCCAGCTGGCCACTGGCGGGATCGAGCTGGCCCTCCAGCTGCTCCGGCGCGATGGCGATCGCCAGGCCCGGCGGCAGCGGCAGGCCCAGCCAGCGGGTGGTGCGGCCATCGAGGTCGGGGATCCGCAGGCCCGCCGGCTCAAAGCACAGGGCCTGGGGGTCTCGGCCCGTCGCCGCCGCCAGCCGGCCCAGGCCGCCACCGCCGCGGGCGTCGTAGCGGAAGCGGGGATAGGCGCCGATGGCCAGGCCGCAGCCGGCGAGGGTGCTGAGCTGCAGCTGGGTCATGGGCGGGCGCGCGGGGGCGGACGGCGGCGGGGCCGCGAGTCTGGCGCTGCTTAGGCTGCTGCACGCCGATCGCCCTGCCCCTCCATGCGTCCCGTGCCGCTGAAGCTCGGCCCCGGCAGCGACCTGCACCGCAGCCTGGTGCAGCTGGGGCGGGCGCAGAACGCGCCGGGCTTCGTGCTCGGGGTGGTGGGCAACCTGTCGCAGGTGGCCTTCCAGTGCCCGGGGCCCGGCGGCCCCACCGTGCTGCAGGGCGACTTCGAGATCATCAGCCTGCAGGGCACCGTGGGGCCCGAGGGGGTGCACCTGCACCTGAGCTTCTCCGATGGCGACTGCCAGGTGTGGGGCGGCCACCTTGAGCCCGGCAGCCTGGTGCTCAAGGGCGCGGACCTGCTGGTGGGGGTGCTGGCGGAGCCGGCGCCGGCGGAGCAACCCGCACCGGCAGCGGGCCAATCCGCCCCGGCCACCGGCCAGCCGCGGGTGGCGATCGCCGTGCGGCCGGGCTGTCCCTATTCGGCGCGGGCCCTGCGCATGCTGCGCACCCTCGGCATCCCCCATGCGCTGGTGGAGCCCCGGGCCGAGGGATCGGTGCCCCAGGTGTTCATCGACGGCGTCTTCATCGGCGGCTACGACGCCCTGGCCGAACGCCACGGCCGCGGCGAGCTGACGGGCCTGCGCTGAGCGCCCGCCCACGCGCCCACGATCCATCAGTACAGATGAACTAGCCTGGTGAGTGCGTTGCTGCGGGCCCGATGGGCGCTGTCCTGCCGCCAGACCAGCTGCCGCCAGACCGACTGCCACAAGACCGGCTGCCGCCGGGACCGCTCCCGCCAGGCCTGTGCCCACCGGAGCGACTTCCACCGGGCCTGTTGCCGGCGCGCACGCCGCCGCCCCTTCCGCTGCGGCTGCCCCTGGCCGGTGAGAGCGTGGCCGCCGGCTTCCCCAGCCCCGCCGACGACTACATCGAGGTCGGCATCGACCTCAACGAGCAGCTGATCCGCCATCCCAGCAGCACCTTCTTCCTGCGGGTGAGCGGCGACTCGATGACCGGCGCCGGCATCCACCACGGCGACCTGCTGGTGGTGGACCGCAGCCTCGATCCCCGCCCCGGCCGGGTGGTGGTGGCCGTGCTGGACGGGGCCTTCACCCTCAAGCGCCTGGTGCGCTGCCAGGGCCGGCTGCGGCTGGAGGCCGCCCATCCCGCCTATCCACCCCTGGAGCTGGAGCAGTGCGGCGAGGTGCTGATCTGGGGCGTGGCCGTGCACGTGATCCACGCCCTCTGAGCCCCCGGCCCGCCAGCGCCGGCCGCTGCGCCATTCGGAGCATCTCCCTACCTTGGAGGGGTAGGGCCGCCACAGGTGGAACGCCAGCATGACCAATCCGATCGCCCTGACCCTCAACGCGATCCCGGGCTCGAGCTCCCAGGTGGTGCACACCGGCGAGGAGGAGCTGAGCCGCCTGCTGAACGATCGGCTCTCCCAGCTGCACGACCAGCTGCTGGAGATGGTGCCCTCCATTGATCGCATCGCCTGCGTGCTTTACGACGACGACAGCGATCGGCTCAAGACCTTCGTGAACAGCACCCGCAGCGGCGAGGCGATCAAGGGCTACGAATTCCCCCTGAAGGAGAGCGCCTCCCTCAGCGCCATCGCCAGCAGCGGCCGGCCGCGGGTGATCGACGACATCCAGGCCGCGGTGAAACCCAACAGCCTCCACTCCAACTGGCTGCTGGAGCAGGGCTACCGCTCCTCCCTCACGGTGCCGCTCACCGACCAGGGGCAGTTCATCGGCTTCGTGTTCTACGACTCCTGCCAGCTGGCGGCCTTCACGCCGATCGTGCAGCGCAACCTGGAGCTGTTCACCCGGCTGATCAACATGACGATCTCGAACGAGCTCAATGCCGTTCGCTCGATCATGGCCTCAGCCCAGGTGGCGCGCGACTTCGCCCACCTTCGCGACTTCGAGACGGGCGGCCACCTCGACCGGATGGCCCACACCTCCCGCCTGATCGCCCGCGACCTGGCGCCCTCCCACGGCCTCAGCGATGAGTTCATCGAGCACGTGTTCCTGTTCGCGCCGCTGCACGACATCGGCAAGATCGGCATCCCCGATCGGATCCTGCTCAAGCCGGGCCGGCTGGATCCCGAGGAGCGCCAGATCATGGAAAGCCACGTGACCCTGGGCCTGGAGATCATCGACAAGATCCTGGGGGAGTTCGCCCTGCAGGACCTGCCCGATTCCCACGTGCTGCGGGCCATCGTGGGCGGCCACCACGAACAGCTCGACGGCTCCGGCTACCCCCGGGGCCTGCGGGGCGAGCAGATCCCCCTGGAGGCGCGCATCGTGGCCGTGGCCGACGTGTTTGATGCCCTCACCAGCCGGAGGCCCTACAAGCCGGCCTGGTCGGTGGCGGAGGCCTGCACCGAGCTCAACCGGCTGGTGGCCGCCGGCAAGCTCGACGGCGACTGCGTGGCCGCGATCGAGCGCCATGCCGAGGAGGTGGCCGCCATCGGCGACCGCCACCAGGATGCCCTGACCGACTGAGGCGAGACCGGACCCGCGCCAGTGCCCGCAGGATGCCGATGCACTTCGCTCCACCCACCAGCCGCATCTGGCGCCGCCTCACCGGCGCCGGGCTCAGCTCGGGCCTCGGCCTCGCCCTGGGGCTGGGGCTGATCGGCGGCCTGGCCTGCTGGCAGGGGTTCCGCCAGAACCGGGAGCGCAGCGACCGGCGCGAGGCGGAGGCCTGGCTGCGGCGCCAGGCCTCCGGCCTCCAGCCCCGCTTCATCGCCGCCCAGGTGATCTCCGAATCGCTGGCGGCCTCGATCGTGCTCAACCCCCGGCTCACGATCGACGGCTTCTACCGCTTCGCCGAACAGGCACTGAACCAGCAGCGCGACGTGCTGGCCCTGCAGCTCTCGCCCGGCGGCAGCATCGCGGCCCAGTACCCCTACCAGGGCGGGCCCCAGATCGGTCTGAACCTGCTCACCAGCCCCACCAATCGCCGCACGAGCCAGCTGGCTTTGCAGCGCCGCACCAGCGTGTCCCAGGGGCCGTTTCCCCTGGTGCAGGGGGGCCAGGGCCTGGTGATCCGCACCCCGATCTTCCTGGCGGGCAGCCAGCGCTTCTGGGGGTTCTCGGGGATCCTGCTCGACTGGGAGGCCCTCACCGCCGACCTGGGGGAGAACGCCCGCGCCGGCGGCTTCGACAGCCAGCTGCGGGTGGTCGACTCCAGCGGCAGGGTGCAGGAGAGCCCGGGCTTCGCGGCCCTGGCCCGGTCGGGGGCGGGCAGCCGCCTCAGCCTGCCCCTGCCGGGGGGACAGCTGACCATCGCCGCCACCCGGGCACGCCCGGCCCTGGAGCGCTGGGGGGAGGAGGCACTCGTGGGCCTGCTGGGGCTGGTGGTCACGGGCGGCGGCACCCTGGCCCTGCTCAACGGCAACCGCTCGCGGTTTCGGGCCCTGCGGGATGCCCGCCGCCTGCGCCACGCCACCGTGAAGGCGATGGCCATCGTGGCCAGCACCCACCACGACGAGACCGGCGCCCATCTGGAGCGCTGCGCCCGCTACGCTGAGGTAATCGGTCGCCAGCTGCAGGCGGAGGGTCTGCCGATCAGCGACGCCGATCTGGACGCCCTCACCATGGCCGTTCCCCTGCACGACATCGGCAAGGTGGGCATCCCGGACGCGATCCTCAAGAAACCCGACAGGCTGACGGCCGAGGAGCAGGCCACGATGCAGCTGCATCCCCAGATCGGGTTCAATATCCTCGATCTCCTCAGCCAGGACATCGACATTCACGACAGGCGGGTGTTCGAGATGGCCAAGGATCTGGCCCTCTCCCACCACGAAAACTGGGATGGCAGCGGCTATCCCCAGGGCCTGAGCGGCGAGAGCATTCCGCTGGTGGCCCGGATCATGGCCATCCTCGACGTCTACGACGGCCTGGCCTCCAAGCGCTGCTACAAGGAGGCGCTGCCCCATGGCGAGGTGGTCGACACCGTCGTGGCCCTGGCGGGCACCAAGTTCGATCCCTCCCTGGTGGAGGAATTCCTCAAGGTGAGTGAGCAGTTCCGGCAGATCTTCGAGGCCACGCCCGACAGCCAGAGCTCCGGGCCCCAGGGGCAGCGGACCCCGGTGGCGGCGATCCCGCAGGGACCAGCGTCTTGAGCGCGACCCTCCCATCAATCGGCCCGCGGCTGCGGAGCCGCTGGCGCCGCCGGCAGCCGCAGGACAGCCTCGCCCGGGACCGCTGGTGGCTCTCGGTGCAGCTGAGCGTGATCCTCACCCTGGGCTTCGGTGCGGTGGCCCTGTTCACCTATGCCAACGCCCTCACGGCAGCCCGCCGCCAGGTGGTGGAATCCACCCTGCCCCTCACCCTGGACGCCCTCTCCGCCGACCTCCAGCACGACTTCGTGGAGCCAATCCTGTTCGCCTCCGGCATGGCGGCCAACACCCTGCTGATCGACTGGGTGAACCAGGGCGAGCAGCCCGAGGCCGCCGTGCGGCGCCACCTGAGCCGGGTGCAGGCCGAGCACGGGGCCACCACCACCTTCTTCGTGTCCGACGCCTCGCGGCGCTACTACCACCCCACCGGCGTCCTCAAGACGGTGTCACCGGGCAGCGCCCAGGACGCCTGGTTCTTCCGGCTGCGCGCCAGCTCCTCCCCCTACGAGGTGAATCTCGATCGCGACACCGCCGATCCGAGCCGCACCACGGTGTTCGTGAATTACAAGCTGCTGGGGGATGACGGCCGTTTCCTGGGAGCCGTGGGCCTCGGACGCTCCACCAGCCAGCTGACCCGGCGGATTCAGCAGGCCGAGCGCACCAACGGGATTCAGGTGATGTTCCTGGACGATCGGGGCCGCATCCTGTTGAGCCCCCGACGCGGGCCTGCCCCGCCGCCGCCGCTGCTCCAGCGGGCCATCGGCCAGCAGCGCCTGCGCGACGGCCTCCGCGACCAAGCCACGAATGCCTTCCAGTTCCGGCAGGGCGGGGAGATGATCTATGTGCGCACCAAGCGCATTCCCGAACTGAACTGGACCCTGGTGGTGAGCCAGCCCGTTCGCGTGCCCTCGGGGCCCCTGTGGTCGTCGCTGCTGCAGATCAGCGTGACGGCGCTGCTCACCCTGATCCTGGCCCTGCTGCTGGTGTTCCGGCTCACCGACGGCCATCACCACAAGCTGGCCTGGCTGGCCCACACCGATCCCCTCACCGGCCTCTGGAACCGGCGCCAGCTGGATGAGCTGGTGCGCAGCGAGCTCGATCGCGCCGACCGCTACGGCGACGAGCTCTCCCTGGTGCTGTTCGACATCGACCACTTCAAAGCGATCAACGACCGCTTCGGCCATGCGGCGGGGGATCGGGTGCTGGTGGAGCTGGCCGGGCGGGTGCGGGCCCAGCTGCGCGAGAGCGATGGCCTGGGCCGCTGGGGCGGCGAGGAGTTCCTGGTGCTGATGCCCCACAGCACTGACAAGGAAGCGCACCAGCTGGCAGAGAAACTGCGGGGGCTGGTGGCCGGGACCCCCATCGAGGGCGTGGGCACGGTGACGGCCAGCTTCGGGGTGGTGCAGCGGCGGCCGCTGGAGTCGGCGGAATCCTGGTTCCGACGGGTGGATGATGAGCTTTACCGCGCCAAGCAGGCCGGGCGCAATCGGGTGATGGTGGGCTGAGAGCGGTGGGCAACGCAGCACGAGCCCCGCAGGCCGCCGGCAGCGGCAGCGGCAGCCAACCCGAGGCAAAACAGCCAGTACAGATCTACTATCCAGGAATTCCGGTGGCGGCGCGTCCGAGCCTTGGCAAACCCTCCTGGACGCGATCGGGCCGCTGGCACGGGCCCAGGCCGGGCCCCGGAGGCCACCGTGCTGATCGACGCCAACAACTTCTATGCCTCCTGCGAGCAGGCCCTCGATCCGGCCCTGATGGGCCGCCCCCTGGTGGTGCTGTCCAACAACGACGGCTGCGTGGTGGCCCGCAGCGCCGAGGCCCGCGCCCTGGGCCTGCCGATGGGCAAGCCCTACTTCCAGGTGCGGGCGCTGATCGAGCGCCACGGCGTGGTGGTGCGCAGCTCCAACTACGCCCTCTACGGCGACATGAGCGCCCGGCTGATGGCCAGCCTCGAGCCCTGGCTGGCCGAGCTGGAGATCTACTCGATCGATGAGGCCTTCGGGCGGCTGCCCCGCCCCGCCGGCGGCGATCTGGGGCCCTGGGCCCGGGCGCTGCGGGCCCGCCTGCTGCAGGAGCTGGGGCTGCCGGTGGCCATCGGCATCGCCCCCACCAAGGTGCTCGCCAAGCTCGCCAATCGGCTGGCCAAGGGCGATCCCAGCCACGGCGGCGTGTTCGACCTGGGGGCCGCAGACGACCCGGACCCGTGGCTGGAGGCCGTGCCGATCGAGGAGGTGTGGGGCATCGGCCGCCGGCTGGCCCGCTGGTGCCGCCTGCGGGGCGTGGCCGATGCCCGGGCCCTGCGCGACATGGCCAGCGGCGAGCTGAAGGCGAAGGCGGGGGTGGTGGGCCTGCGGCTGCAGCAGGAACTGCGCGGCCGGGCCTGCCTGCCGCTCGTGGCGGCCCCGAGCCCCAAGCGCGAGACCTGCGTGAGCCGCAGCTTCGGCCAGCCGATCAGCGAGCTGGAGCCCCTGCGCCAGGCCGTGGCCAGCTACGTGGTGCGGGCCGCCGAGAAGCTGCGCTGCCAGCGCCAGCAAGCCGGCCACCTGACGGTGTTCGCCCGCACCAGTCCGTTCAGCGGCGATTTCTACGCCAAGGCCGCCAGCCTCAGCCTGCCGCTGGCCAGCAACGACACCGCCGTGCTGCTGGCGGCGGCCCTGCCGCTGGTGGAGCGGATCTTCCGCCCCCAGCGCCGCTTCCAGAAGGCGGGCGTGCTGCTGCAGGAGCTCCAGCCCGACGACCAGCTGCAGCACCACCTGCTGGCGCCGCTGCCACCGGAGCAGCAGCGGCGCCGCGAGGCGCTGATGGCCACGGTCGATGGTCTCAACCGCCGCTACGGCAGCGGCACCGTGGGCTGGGCCGCCTGCGGTCTGCGGCCGGCCTGGGCCATGCGCCGCGACCGGCTGTCGCGGGCGGCCACCACCCGCCTCAGCGACATCCCCACGGTCTGGGCGCGCTAGGCCGAGGGGGCAGCGGACGCCGCTGCGGCGGCCGGGGCGGCGGCGTGGGGGTCGAGGGCGGCCAGGGCGGCGTCGTAGTCGTAGCCGGTGGCGGCCCGCAGGGCCCGCTGCAGCGGCGGGGCCCAGGTGGTGCCGGCCAGCTGGTCGGCCAGCTCCGTCAGGGCGTCGTTGGCGCTGCCGTCGCTGTCGCGCAGCAGGGCGCGGATCGCCTCCAAGCGGGGCTCCAGATCGGCGGGCAGACTGTCTGCCCCGGGCGCCGTGGTCGCCGCCCCAGGCGCATCGGCCCCCGTTCCTGTTGCTGCGGCGGCGGCCGCCTCGGGCAGCAGGCGCTCGAGGCCATCGAGCACGGGCGCCAGGGCGGCCACCACGGCGGCGAGCTCCGCCGCGAACTGGCCGTCGCCCTGGGGCGCGGGGCCGGCCGAACGGCAGGCCAGCTCCAGCTGGGCGGCGGCCTGCTGCACCGCGGCGGCGCCGATCGTGCCGGCGGTGCCCTTGAGGGTGTGGGCCAGGCGCATCGGGGTGTCGGGGTCCTCGCCGTGGCGGGCCGCCTGGAGGGCCGCCGCAAAGTCGGCAGCGAAGTGGGCAGCGGCGGTGCGGAACTTCAGCAGCAGCTTGCGGTAGAGGGCCGGGTTGTGGTTGGTGCCGGCCAGGCCGACGCGCGTGTCGATGCCCGGCAGCTCCGGCAGCTCGCCGCTGGCGGACGGCCGGGGCGTGGCCTGGGGCAGCACCGGCACCTCGGCGGGGGCCGCCGTCGCCGACGCCTCCAGCGGCCGGGGCCGGATCCAGCGGGCGATGGTGGCGAACATCGCCGCCACGTCGAGGGGCTTGGCGATGTGATCCACCATGCCGGCCTCCAGCACCTTCTCCCGGTCGCCGGCCATGGCGTTGGCCGTCATGGCGATCACCGGCAGGTCCGCCAGGGCGGGATTGGCGCGGAGGGCACGGGTGGCGGTGTAGCCATCCATCACCGGCATCTGGCAGTCCATCAGCACCGCGTCGAAGCGGGCATCGCGGCCCAGGATGTCGAGGGCCTCCTGGCCGTGCTGGGCCAGCACCACCTCCATCCCCGCGTTGCGCAACAGCTCCAGGGCCAGCTCCTGGTTCATCTCGTTGTCCTCCACCAGCAGCAGGCGGGCGCCGCGCAGCTGGGCCGTGAGTTCCACCACCGGATCCACGCGCGGCGTGGCGCGGCGTTCCAGCAGGGTGCCGCGGTCGAGGGCCTCGCCGATCGCCTCCAGCAGCGAGGAGGGGGTGGTGGGCTTGGTGAGCACGGAGCTGAACACCGCACCGCGCTGGCTGGCCAGCTCGATGGCGTCATCGCGGCCGAAGGCAGTGATCAGGATGATCTTGGGGATGCGGCTGAGGCTGGCCTGCTCGATCGCGAAGGCCGCGTCGATGCCATCGCGCACCGGCATCTTCCAGTCCATCAGCACCAGATCAAAGGGCTGGCCGTTCGCTTCGGCCTCCACCACCTGCCTGGCGGCCTGTTCCCCATCGATGGCCAGCTCCACCGCGAGCCCGAAGCCACTGCACATCGCCGAGAGGATCTCGCGGGCGGCGGCGTTGTCGTCCGCCACCAGCACCCGCAGGCCCTGCAGTTCCTGGGCGCTGAACATGCGCCGGGGCTGGGGATTCTGCTGCAGGGCGAAGCGGGCGTGGAAGTGGAAGGTGGAGCCCTGGCCCGGCGTGCTCGCCACCCAGATGCGGCCGTGCATCTGCTCCACCAGGTTCTTGGAGATCGCCAGGCCCAGGCCCGTGCCGCCGTACTTGCGCGTGGTGGAGGAATCGGCCTGGCTGAACGACTGGAACAGCCGCGAGCACTGCTCCTCACTCATGCCGATGCCGGAATCCTTCACCCAGAAGTGCAGCTCCACCTCGTCCGGGGCCTGGCCATCGGCCGCCGGCAGCGCAGCCTCGGCCGGCTGGCGCACCACCTCCACGCCCACGATGATCTCGCCGCGGTCGGTGAACTTCACGGCGTTGTTGCCCAGGTTGATCAGCACCTGGCCCAGGCGCAGCGGATCGCCACGCAGGGCGCTGGGCACATCCGTCGCCTCGTCGAACAGCAGCTCGATGCCCTTGTCGGCGGCCTTCATGCCCACCAGGCTGGCCAGGTGGTCGAGCACGTCTTCCAGGCGGAAGTCGATCACCTCCATGGCCAGCTTGCCGGCCTCGATCTTGGAGAAGTCGAGGATGTCGTTGATGATCCCGAGCAGATTCTCGGCCGCCCGCTGCACCTTCACCACGTAGTTGCGCTGCTTGCTGTTGAGCTCGGTCTGCAGGGCCAGGTGGGTCATGCCGATGATCGCGTTCATCGGCGTGCGGATTTCATGGCTCATGTTGGCCAGGAAGTCGCTCTTGGCCCTGGTGGCCTCCTCCGCCAGCGCCATCGCCTGGCGCAGCTCCCGCTCGGCCTGCTTGCGCTCGGTGATGTCGCGGATCGTCGTCATCAGCACCGGCTTGCCGGCCAGGGTGATCGGCACCAGGGTGATCTCGCAGGGGAAGAGGGTGCCGTCGCAGCGGCGGTGGATCCACTCGAAGCGATTGGTCAGGTGCTGCTCCAGGGTGGCGGCGATGATCTCCGGAGCCAGTTCGCTGGTGAGCCGGCCGTTCTCCTGAACCTCGGGGGAGAGCTCAGCGGGGCCGGTCTTGAGCAGCTCCTCGATCGAGGCGAAACCGAACAGTTCCACGGCCCGGCCGTTGGCGTGCAACCAGCCGCCGCGCGCGGGATCCAGCACCAGCAGCCCGTCGTTGGAGCTGTTGAAGTAGGCATTCACCTTCTCCTCGGCGGCCTTGCGCTCGGCGATGTCCTCGAGGATCCACACCGCCGTCACCTGGTCCCCCTCGATCTTCAGGGCCCGGGCCGACACCGCGGCCTGGAACGGGGAGCCGTCCTTGCGGCGATACACCCACTCGGTGGAGGCGATGCCCCCCTGCATCAGGGGGGGGTACATCACGGCCCGGAAGGCGGCATGGTCCTCCGCACTGTTGTGCAGGATCAGGGTCGGCTGGCCGATCAGCTCCTCGGGCTCATAGCCCAGGTATTCGGCGATGCGCTGGTTGGCGCGGATCAGGGTGCCGGCGGCGGAGTAGAGGATGCCGTTGGGAGCGCTCTGGAAGATCGCCTCCTGCTGGTTCATCAGCTCCTGGATCGCCTGCTCCTGGGCGCGGCGCTGGCTGATGTCGCGCAGGGCCACGCAGAGGCTGCCACCCTGGGGGCCGAGATCCGGCAGGCGTGAGAGGCCGATCTCGAAGGGGAATGAGCTGCCATCGGGGCGCACCCCGATCAGTTCGCTGGTGAGCACCGGCTCCGGCGACGGCTGCGGGCGATCGGCCCGGGGGCGGAGCCCGGTCTGATCGAGCAGGGCCTGCAGCTCGGGCCGCTGGCGGTCGGCCACCAGCTGCAGCAGCGACTGCTCCTGCAGGCCACCGGCGGCGGCGCCGAACATCGCCTCGGCCTGGGGGTTGGCCAGGGTCACCCGCCCGTGGGCATCGCTCACGAGCATGCCGTCGGGGGCCGACTCGATGATGCTGCGGTACCAGGCCTCGGTGGCCCGCAGGGCCTGCTGCTGCTGCTCCAGCGCCTCGGCCTGCTCCTTGAGGGTGCCGGCCTGGCGTTCCATCGCCTCGGCCTGCTTCTGGGAGCGCTCCAGCAGGCGGGCGGTGCGGGAGCTGCGCTCGATGATCTCCAGGTTCATGGCCAGGATGGGCAGCACCTCGGCCAGCAGCGCCTGCTCCTGCTCCCCCAGGGGCCGGAAGGCGGCCAGCTCCACCACCGCCAGCAGGCGCTCCTTGCGCAGCAGCGGATACACCGCCAGCACCTTGGGCACCGCCTCCCCCAGGCTGGAGCCGATGCGCACGTAGTCGGCGGGGGGATCGCTGAGCAGGATCGGCTGGCGCTCCAGGGCGCACTGGCCCACCAGACCCTCGCCCAGCTGCAGGTGCTGGCGCAGCTGCTTGCGCTCCCGCAGGGCGTAGCCGTGCAGCAGGCGCAGCAGCTGCTGCTCCTCCTCATAGATGTAGAAGGCGCCGTGGCCCACGCCGAGCAGGGGCGCCACGGCGGTGAAGAAGGCCCGGGCCAGCTCCACGAAGCTGGTGGAGCCCTGCAGCTGGGCGGCGATGCTGGCCTGCTGGGCCTTGAGCCAGCGCTGGCCCTCCACCTGCAGGGCGGCGCTGCGCAGCACGTCGATGGAGCGGCTGAGGGCGCCGATCTCGTTGGGATCGTCGCGGCTGGGCAGCTCCAGCTCCAGCTCCCCGGCGGCCAGCCGTTCCACCGCCGCCTGCAGGCGCCCCTGGGGGCGGCTGATCGAGCGGGCGACCACCACGGTGGCCAGGGCGCCGAGGCCGAGGCCGCCGGCCATCAGGCCCAGGATCAGCCGGTAGGAGCTGGCCTGGAGCCGGGTGGAGTTGGCGGAGGCCTCCTGGGCCCCCTGCTGGTTGATCTGGAGGATGCGCCGGAACGTGGAATCCAGCTGGTCAACGGTCGTGTCGAAGGCATCACTGGCCAGGAAGTCCACCGCCTTGAGGTTGCGGCCGGGGGTCTGAAGCTCCACCAGCGCCAGGGCCTGGCGCACCGACTGCAGGTAGCGGTTGACGAGCTGCTCGGCTTCGCGCAGGGCCGCGATCTGCTGCGGGAGGGTGGTGTGGGTCTGGGCCTCCTGCAGCTGCTGGGTCAGCTGGCGCTGCTCCCTGTCGAGGGTCAGCAGCCGCTGGCGGCGCAGCTCCGGCCGCGGATCGAGCACGATCTGGCGCAGCTCCCGGCCCACGGAGGCCCGCAGCTGGTTGGCCTCGCTGATGTGGCCCAGGGCCCCCACGTACTCCTGGTAGATGCGCTGGCTGTCGCGGTTGAGCCGATCGATGCGGCGCAGGCTCACCAGCCCCAGGGCCAGCGGCACGGTGAGCACCAGTCCGAACCCCACCAGCAGCTTGGTCTTGAGCGGGCGGCGCTCCAGGGAGCGCAGGAAGGCGGGATCGGAACTCATGACGACGCGGCCGTGGAGGCGGGAGTGGCGGTGGCGGTGGCAGGAGCCGTTGAGGTAGCGGTGGCAGTGGGAGTGGCGGTGGCGGGCTGGGGCTGCGGCGGCAGCAGCGTGGCCGGCGGCAGGGCCTCCAGGGCCAGGGCCAGCAGCGGCAGCAGATCCGTGAGCAGGTGCTGCTGGTGGGGGGCCAGCGGTTGCAGGGCGGCCAGCTCGATCACCGCCAGCAGCTGCTCCGAGCTGGCCACGGGAAGCACCAGCACCACGGCGGCCGGAGCGGCCCCGGTGCCGCTCACGATCTCCAGGTAGCGGGCCGGTGGGTTGTCCAGCTGGATGGGCTGGCCCTGGCACGCCACCTCCCCCACCAGCCCCTCACCGAACCGGATCAGCACCGGCACCGCCGCCGGGTCGGCCAGGGCATAGGAGCCCACCAGATGCAGCTGCTCGGCGCCGGGATCCCGCACGTAGAAGGTGGCCGAGGCGATGCCCAGCAGGGGGGCCATCTCCCCGAGGAAGCAGCGGGCCAGGGCGGCCGGATCATGGAGCCGCTGCAGGGCCGCCGTGATGCGCACCTGCTGGGCCTTGGCCCACTGGTCGCGGCCCATCTGGTCGGCCATGGCCTGGTAGGCCTCCAGGGAGACGGCCAGCTCGCGGATTTCCGTGGCGGCATGGCCCAGATCGAGGGGAGCGGGCTGCCCTCCCGCCAGCAGGGCCTGCACCCGCTGGTTGAGCCGCAGCAGCGGCCAGGCCAGGAAGCGCGGGTACACCAGCACCAGCACACCCACCACCAGCAGCAGGTTGAGCAGGGCCAGGGCCAGGCAGAGGCGCCACCACGCCTGGGCCAGTCGGCGCTCCTCGGCCAGCTCGGTGTTGAGGCGCGTCTCCAGCATGTGCCGCAGCAGCCGGGTGGGCTCCAGCACGTCCTGCAGGGCGCGCTGGTAGGCCGGGCCGAACACCAGCTGGATCGCCCGGGCCCGATCCCCCTCCTCCGCCGCCGTGATCGCCTGGGCACCCACGCCGATCATGGAGTCGGAGCGGGCCTTGGCCTCGGCGATCAGACCGCTCTCATCGTCGGTGAGATCAAGGTCGAGCAGGGCCTGGGTGGCCTGTTCGCGGCTGCGGGTCACCTCCACCTCCTGCCAGTAGGCCCGGGAGAACTGGGAGTCGCGGGTGGCCGTGAAGGCCTGCACGCTGCTGCTGATCTGGGTGGCACCGGCCAGGAAGCGGGCCAGCTCATCGCTGGCCTGGCGCTGGCGCTGGTAGGCCTTGGCCTCCCGCAGCCGCTCATGGTCAAAGCGCTGGAAGGCAAACCCGCCGGCGATGGCGAAGGCCAGATACAGCACCGTGAACAGCGCGTTGGCGGCCCTGATCCGCATGGCGGAGCTCCCTCCTAGGGCTGGGGGTCTCCCGTCATCATGGTGATCTGCTCCGCTTTGTGCTGCAGGTCGGCGTCGCTGTCCGAAAAGCGCACCGCGATCGCCCGCAACTGCTCGTGGATGGCCAGAAACGCGTCCACGATGTCGGGGTCGAAGTGGTTGCCACGGCCCTGGCGAATGATGTCCAGCGCCTGGGCGTGGTCCATCGGCTCCTTGTAGACCCGCCGGCTGATCAGGGCGTCGTAGACATCGGCCAGGGCCATCAGCCGGGCCGAGAGGGGAATGGCATCGCCGGCCAGGCCCTCGGGGTAGCCGCTGCCGTCCCACTTCTCCTGGTGGCCGTAGGCGATCTCCTTGGCGTATTTCAGGAATCCCACCTCCAGCCCGAGCTGACGCTCGGCCGTGGCGATCGCATCGCGACCCAGGGTGGTGTGGGTCTTCATGATCGCGAACTCCTCCGGGGTGAGGCGGCCCGGCTTGAGCAGGATGCGGTCGGGGATGCCCACCTTGCCGATGTCGTGCAGGGGCGCCGAGCGGAACAGCAGATCGATGGTGCGGTCGTCGAGGGCATCGCGGAAGCGGGGGTGATCGCGCAGGTGCTGCGCCAGCGCCTTCACGTAGTGCTGGGTGCGGCGGATGTGGTTGCCGGTGTCGGTGTCGCGGGTTTCGGCCAGGCCCGCCATCGCCTGGATGGTCACGTCCTGGATGGCGGCGAGTTCCTGGCCGCGGCGCTGCACCTCGGCCTCGAGGTAGCTGTTCTGATCGCGCAGGAAGTCGGCGGCCGCCTTGAGCTGCAGCTGGGTGGCCACCCGCGCCAGCACGATCGGTGGATTGACGGGTTTGGTGATGAAATCCACGGCCCCCATTTCCAGGCCCTTGGTCTCATCCTCCGTGGCCGTCATGGCCGTGAGGAAGATGATCGGAATCGCGCGGGTGGCCGGGTCCTGCTTGAGCTGCGCACACACGTCGTAGCCGGAGAGACCCGGCATCATGATGTCGAGCAGGATCAGATCGGGGGGATCATCGGAGCGGGCGATCTGCAGGGCCTTCTCGCCGTTGATCGCCACCTTGACCCGGTAGCGATCCTGCAGCAACCCAGACATCAGATCGAGGTTTTCCGGTGTGTCGTCAACCGCGAGAACCGTCGGGCGATTGCCGGCGGCCAGTCCCTGCGTCACGGAATGTCCCACAGCGTTGAGCCAACCAAACCATAGGAAGGTGAGCGCGGATGTCAGCCTTTGTCAGCGGTTGTCAGCAGCGATCACCGCCCACCGATGGCGCCCGGGCGGCCGCGGGGAGGCCCCGGCCCTCAGGCGCTGAGGGCGTCCAGGCCGTCGGCCGCAGCGGCGGCCCCCGCGGCCACCGGACGGCTCACCTCCTCGTAGCTGGTGCGCCGCTGCGCATCGAGGTGGGTGATGTGCTTGCGCTCGTTGTAATAGAGCTCCTGGAACTTGAGGGCATCGCCATTGAGTTCGACGAACATCGCCTCGATGCGCGTCTCCATGTCGAGCCCCGCGTGCACAAGAGCGCCACTGCCCCCAGCGCCAGCCTCCGTGGCCCCGTCGGCGGCGGCGGGCTCCTGCAGCAACCGGGCGATGCAGCGCTCCAGGGTCTCCAGGTTCTGGGCCCGCCAGGCATCGAGCAGGTGGCGGCAGCGCTTGAGGCTGCGCTGGCGCTCCAGCGAGGCCGTGGCGCCACGCAGCTGCAGCAGCGGCTGGGCCAGGGCCAGGCGCTGCACCTCATTGGGCTCCAGCAGCGGCGTCAGCCGGTTGAGCAGCTCGCTCTGCTCCACCACCAGCTGCTCGCCCAGCAGCCGCGGCAGGTCCAGATCCCCCAGCTCGTGGCCCGGATCCAGGCCCCGGTTCACCGCCTCCAGCCGGCCCGCCCCCAGGTTGCCCTCCTCGAGGGAGCCGATGGCGGCCCACAGGCGCCGGTGGTGGGAGAGGGCAAAGTCGTCGAGCTCGCGGCGCCGCAGCTCGGCGCGGATGGCGCCGCGGTGGCTGGGGCAGTGTAGGTAGAGCCGCAGCAGCTCCGCCTCGGCCCGCTCCCGGAGCCCCGCCTCGCCGGGCTGCTCCCACTTCTGGGAGCGGCCATGCCAGCGCTGGCCCTTCACCTGCTGGCGCAGGTCGTCCTCCAGCTGGATCGCCAGCCGGGCCTGGCCGCCGGACAGGCGCTCGGCCACCTGCTGCAGGTAGCGGGAGCGCACGGCGCTCTGGGGCAGCTTGCCCAGCAGCGCCACCAGGGCGCTCACCGCCTGCTGGAAGTCGTCGGAGCGGGCCAGGTCGCGGCCCTCCAGCACCTGCTCGATCTGCCAGTCGAGCCAGAGGGGCGCCTGATCCAGCAGCGAGCGGTAGTCGCCGGCGCCGTGCTCCTTCAGGAACTCATCCGGGTCCTTGCCGGCGGGCAGGTGCAGCACCCGCAGCTCCAGCTGGCCCTGCAGCGCCAGCTGCTCCACCTCGCCGATGGCCCGCTGGGCGGCGCGCACGCCGGCGCCGTCCGTGTCGAAGTTGAGGATCAGGCGCTTGCTGTCGCAGCAGCGGCAGAGCTGGGTGATCTGCTGGCTGCTGAGGGCCGTGCCCAGGGCCGCCACCGCATTGGTGATGCCGGCGGCGTGCAGGGCGATCACGTCGAAGTAGCCCTCCACCACCACGGCCCGGTCGTCCTTGCGGATGGCCGAGCTGGCCTTGTCGAGGCCGAACAGGTGCTTGCCCTTCTCAAACACCTCCGTTTCCGGGGAGTTGAGGTATTTCGGCTCACCGCCATCGAGGCTGCGGCCGCCGAAGCCGATGATCCGGCCCTGGCGGTCGGCGATCGGCACCATCACCCGGTGGCGGAAGCGGTCGTAGACGCCATCCCCACCCTTGCGGGGCACCACCAGGCCGGCGGCCTCCAGCAGCTCCGGCGCCAGGCCCTCCACCTGCTGCAGGTGGGAGAGCAGGCCATCCCAGCGCTCGGGGGCATAGCCCAGGCCGAAGCCCTCGATCGTGGCCTCGCTCAGGCCGCGGTTCTGCTTGAGGTAGGCCAGGGCGCCGGCCCCCTCGGGGCTGCGCAGCTGGGCGCGGAACCAGCCGGCCGCCAGGGCCAGGGCCTTCATCAGCTTCTCGCGGCGCGAGAGCTGCTGGCGCAGCCGCTCCTGCTGGGGGCCCTCGAGGGTCTCGATCGGCAGCTGATACTTGCGCGCCAGCTCCAGCACCACGTCGCTGAAGCTGTTGCGCTGCAGTTCCATCAGGAACTTGATGGCGTTGCCACCGGCCCCGCAGGAGAAGCAGTAATAGAACTGCTTGGCCGGCGACACCGTCATCGACGGCGACTTGTCGTCGTGGAAGGGGCAGATCCCCACGAACTCGCGCCCCTTCTTCTTGAGCACCACGTGCTCGCCCACCACGTCAACGATGTCGGCCCGCTCCTTGACGGCCTCGATCGTGCGGGGGTGCAGGCGGGGCAGGCTCAAGGAGGCGGCAGCGGCGGGGGCTCCCTGATTCTGACGGGGACGGGCGGCGGTGCCCCCACGGGAGGCACTGTCAGCATGCGGGCACTGAAGTGCAGCGGGCCGTCGTGGACAGGGACGTGTGGGGCGGCCACCTGAGGGGCCAGGGGGCGCCGGCACCGCGGTGGCGGCGCGAGCCAGGGCAGCGCTGGCCCAGGGCCCTGCTGGCAGGCCTGCTGGGCGTGCTGCTGAGTGTGCTGGGACCCTGGACTGGCGTTCAGGCCAGCAGCCTGGGGTTGGGCTGGTTCCAGCCGGCGCCCACGCCCACCGCTGGGCCGCGGGCGCAGCTGATCCCGATCAGCGAGCAGCCCTTCTACCCGGAGTTGCTGGCCACGGCGGCCCGCTGGAGCGATGCGCCCCTGAGCGAGGTGGTGGGCGAGAGCCCCCGCCAGACCCTGCTGAATTTCTACGCCGTGATGGCCCGGGTGACGCGTGAGCTCGACGCGGTCACCGGCGACCCCGGACGCGATCCCGGCTGGTTCTGGAGCCCGGCGGCCCGCCGGCGCATCGCGGCGGCCGAGGAGCTGTTCGCGCTGGCGGTCGAGGCCCTCGATGCCAGCGGGTTCCCGGACAGCATCCGCGACGACATGGCCGATGAGGCGGCGATCCAGCTCAAGCAGGTGCTGGATTACGTCTTCACCCACAGCAGCACACCGATCACGATTCCCGATTCGGCAGAGCTCAAGGCGATCAACAGCCAACGCAACAAGAGCAGCGAAACCTGGACACTCCCCAATACGTCGATCACCCTCAGCAGCGAGGTGGAGGGCAAGGAAGGCAACGTCACCTTCCTGTTCTCGGCCGGAACGGTGACGGAGATCGGCCGCATGTTCCAGGAGATCCGCCAGAAGCCGGTGGTGGAGCAGCCATTTGCAACACCGGATTTCTACACCGGCTTCATTTACACCCCGGGCTATCTGGCACCACCCAAGTGGTACCTGAGGCTGCCCCAAGGGGTGCGCAACCTGGCCGAGGTGTCGGTGGATGGCCAGACGCTCTTCCAGATCGCCGCCACTGCCCTCACACTGCTGCTGTACATCTGGCTGCTGCTGACGGTGTTCCGCCAGCTGCTGCACACCTATCGCTACTGGCAGAACACCGACAGGACAGCCAATCGCCCCTGGCATCAGGACAACGTGGCCTGGTTCCGGGTGCTGCTCACGCTGCCGGTGCTGCCACTGACGCGCCTGAGCGACCTGTTCATCGATGACTATGTGAACTTCACCGGCGCCCCACTGGTGGCAGTGACCTATCTGTTCTTCATCTGTTATTTCATTGCCGCCAGCTTCTTCTTCTACTATCTGTTCGAGGCCCTGGGACGCACGCTCTCGGAATGGCTGGTGCGGCTGCGGGGCGGCGGCTCGGAGCTTCAGCTGCGGCGGGTGAGCAACCTGGTGATGCCGGTGTGCCGGGTGCTCGGCGCGCTGGTGGGCCTCGTGCTCATCTACCGGCTGCTGATCGCGCTGGGGCTGCCCTCCACCACGGTGCTGGCGTTCTCGGCGGTGCCGGGCCTGGCCATCGGTCTGGGGGCGTCCAAGCTGCTGGGCAACCTGTTCGCCGGCCTCTCGATCCAGACCGACCGGCCCCTGCGGGTGGGGGAGTTCTGCCGGATCGGCGACAACCTGGGCTTCGTGACCAAGATCGGGCTGCGCTCGCTGGAGCTGCAGACCCTCGAGAGCCGGGTGACGATCCCCAACGGGATCGCCGACGAGGAGACGATCGTGAATTACTCCCGCCGCAGCCCCAATTCAGGCGCGGCGCCGATGCAATCCCTCGATGTGCGCCTCACCCTGGAGGAGGGACTGTCCCCGGAGCAGGTGAACGACCTGCTGCAGCTCGTACGCCAGCACGTGGGCGGGACGTCGGATCTGCATGAGCCCCTGGTGAGCATCGAGCAGACCGATGCCGACGAGCTCACCCTGATCTGCTTCGCCATGGTGACCCTGAACGACTGGCCTGCCTATCTGGCGGTGCGGGAGGCGCTGCTGCTGCGCCTACAGGAACTAGTGGAACAGGTGCGACTCTCCACCCGGCACATCGGCGTGAGCTACGACAGCACGGCCGATCAGCTGCGGCGGCTGCCCGAGCTGATCGCCGCGGTGGTGGGGCGGGATCCAGCGCTGGAGCTGCAGTGCTGCCGGCTGATGGGCATCGCCGACTTCAGCTACGACATCGTGTTCCGCCTGCACTCCCGCCATCCCAGCCTGGCCCTGTTCAAGGACGCGATCGACCGGCTCAACCAGGCGCTGCTCGCCTGCTTCGCCGCCGAGGGAATCACGATTCCCTACCCCACCGCGGTGGAGATCCAGCGCCAGGAATGACGGTGCACCGATCCAGCAGCGGCGCCGACGGCGAGCGTCCCCTCACCCCGGTGCTGGCCATGCTGGCCAGCGCCCTGGCCTTCAGCCTGATGGGGGTGTGCGTCAAGCAGGTGGGGGGGCGCATCCCCGCCGCCGAGGTGGTGCTGGCCCGGGCGATCGTGAGCGTGGGCCTCAGCTGGTGGCTGCTGCAGCACGCCGGCGTGAATCCCTGGGGGCAGCGGCGCGGGCTGCTGATCCTGCGGGGCGCCATCGGCACCGTGGCCCTGCTCTGCGTCTACGCCGCCCTGGCCCTGCTGCCGCTGGCCTCCGCCACGGTGCTGCAATACCTCTACCCCACGATCACGGCCCTGCTGGCCTGGCTGATGCTGGGGGAACCTATCGGCCGGCGGGTGCTGCTGGCGATGCTGCTGGGCTGGATCGGCGTGCTGCTGGTGGCCCAGCCGGCGGGCCTGCTGCAGGGGGCCACGGCCCTGCCGCCGCTGGCGGTGCTGATCGCCATCGGCGGAGCGCTGTTCACCGCCCTGGCCTACGTGAGCGTGCGCTCCCTGGGCAGCAGCGAACACCCGCTGGTGATCGTGTTCTATTTCCCGCTGGTGGCCCTGCCGATGACCCTGCCGCTGGTGGCCCTCGATCCGGTGCTGCCCACCCCCATGGAGCTGCTGTGGCTGGTGGGGGTGGGGGTCTTCACCCAGCTGGGGCAGGTGGCGCTCACCCGCGGGCTCACGGCCCTGCCGGCGGCCCAGGCCACGGCCATCAGCTACGTGCAGGTGGTCTTCGCCGGACTGTGGGGCTGGCTGGTCTTCGGCGAGGGCCTCGACGGCTGGACGGTGGCCGGGGCGGCGCTGGTGCTGGCCGCCACCCTGGTCAGCCTGCGGCCTCGCCCCGCAGCGGCAGCGGGTCAGTGATCCAGTCCTGGCGGCTGCCGTCGCCACTGCCCGTGGGGCGGGCCAGGCGCCAGCTCTGGCCCCGTTCGCCCCGCTGCAGGTAGAGCTCGAACGGGCTGTCGACCCGGATCGGATCGCCCGGCAGGCGCCAGTCGAAGCGGCCGCTCAGGTGCAGCCCCGGTGTGTCGCCGATGGTCAGCGGCTCCTGGGCCTCCACCCGCACCCGGCTGACGCTGGGGCCGCCGCCGGCCTCCAGGCTGAGGGCCGAGGCGATGTCCCGCTGGGTGAGCTCGATCTGCAGCGCCAGGGCCGAGAGCAGCACCCCGTGGGGCGGCTGGCCGATGCCGCTGCTGCAGCCGCCCAGCCCCAGGCCCAGCACGGCCGCCAGCAGCAGGGCCCAGAGCCCCGCCAGCGGACGCCCGCGGAACTGGGATCGGGCGGACCGAGGACGGGGCGGACCGGGCAGCATGGGGCGCAGGCAACGGGTGGACGGACCTCCATGATCGGCTGGCTGCAAGGGCGACTGGCCGAGCGCTGGCAGCAGGCCAACCGCTGCGGGCTGCTGCTCGTCTGCCACGGGGTGGGCTACGAGGTGCAGGTGAGCCGCCGCCAGTGGGAGCGGCTGCCGGATCGGGAGGCGGAGCTCAGTCTGTTCGTGCACCAGGCGATCCGGGAGGACGGCTGGACCCTCTACGGCTTCGGCGAGCGCCACGAGCGTGACCTGTTCCGCGAGCTGGTGGCCGTGAGCGGCGTGGGGCCCCAGATGGCCCTGGGGCTGCTGGCCACCCTGGCCACCGAGGAGCTGGTGCGGGCGATCGTGCAGGCCGACCTGCGGCTGCTGGCCAGGGCGCCGGGGGTGGGCAAGCGCACCGCCGAGCGGCTGTCGGTGGAGCTGCGCAGCCGCCTGCAGGAGCGCTTCGGGGCCGGCCTGGAGCTGGCGGATCCCCTGGCCGATCCGGAGGCCGGCGGCGCCGACGGCGAGGCGCTGCCGGCGGCGGCCACCCGCGAGGAGCTGCAGCTCACCCTGGCGGCCCTGGGCTACGAGCCCCTGGAGATCAACCGGGCCCTGCGGGCCGTGGGCGGCCAGGGGCTGGCCGGCGCCGAGGACGGCGAGGCCTGGCTGCGGGAATCACTGCGCTGGCTGTCCCGCCAGGCGGCCTGAATCCGGCGTCCCCCGAGAGCCTGACCACGGGGCGGTAAGTTGGTTGTTTGCACCGTCAGGGCCAGACGCCGCGCATGTCGCTCGACACCATCCAGAAGCAGGAACTGATCAACACCCACCAGACCCACGGCACCGACACCGGTTCCGTTGAGGTGCAGGTGGCGATGCTGAGCGAGCGCATCAGCCAGCTCAGTGGTCACCTGCAGAAGAACATCCACGACTTCTCCTCCCGCCAGGGGCTGCTGAAGATGATCGGGCGCCGCAAGCGCCTGCTCAGCTACCTGCGCAGCAACAGCGAGGAGCGCTACACCACCCTGATCGCCAAGCTCGGCATCCGCGGCTGAGGACGGGCATGGCCGGCAAGGGCAAGGGCAAAGCCGGCTCCGGCATCCGCCCCTCCAAGGCGGGGGGATCACCGGCTGCCGGTCGATCCTCCGGTGCTCAGGCGGCCGGCAGTCAAGCCGCTGGTGGCAAACCATCGGCCAGCGGCAGCAAGGTTTCGGATGGGCGCAAGCCCTCGGCTGGCGGTAAAGCTGCGGCGAGATCCCCTGGTCGCGGCGCCTCCCAGGGCATTCCTGAGGCCGTCAGCAACCGCATGGCCCGCCGCATCGCCATCGCCACCGGCATTCCCAGTGTCCTCGGGATGGGCGTGTTCATCGCCAGCTACCTGCTGGTGAGCCGCTCCATCCTCGACATCCCCACCGGCGTCACCTTGGTGGCTTCGGGGGGATGTTTTCTGTTGGGGCTGCTGGGCCTGAGCTACGGCGTGCTCTCCGCCAGCTGGGAGGACGCGCCGGGCAGCCTGCTGGGCCTCGAGCAGATCGGCCTGAACGTGGGCCGCCTGCGCAGCTCCTTCAAGCGGCCACCAGCGGGGAGCTGAGCCGGGCCCGGAAGGCCTGGGCCGTGAGCGTGCTGAGGGCCGCCTGGCTGTCGTTCACGCAGAACTGGTGGCCGAGCCGCACGTAGCGGATCTCGTTCTGGTGGCGCACGAGCGCCACGACGGGCACCCGCACGCCGGCCTCATCGCGCTCGGTGCGGTGCTGGTTGAGGCACTCGCGCAGTTTGTGCTGCACCGCGATGTCGCTGGCCTCCTCCGGCGCCAGCTCCACCAGCAGAAACTTGAGCTCATCCACCACGCGGCAGTCGTCCACGATCAGCTGCACTTGCTCGTCGCGGCGATCCACCGAGGCCCAGATCAGCAGGCGTGCATCCACCATCAGGTGGTCGGCGAGGCGGGCGTAGGTCTTGGGGAAGACCACCGCCTCGCAGCTGCCGGTGAGGTCCTCGAGCTGCAGCACCGCCATGCGGTCCCCCTTGCGGGTGACGACGGGCCGCAGCCCGCTCACCATCCCCACCACGCTGACGCGGGCCTTGTCGGCCTGCTCCTCCAGGCTGCCCAGGCCCACGGCGGAGAGCAGACGGATCGGACGGGTGAGCTGCTTGAGCGGGTGGTCGGAGAGGTAGAAGCCCACCAGCTCCTTCTCCAGACGCAGCTTTTCGGTGGGGGGATAGTCGGGTACCGGGGCCGCCTTGGGGGCGGTGCTGAGGGGATCGGCGGCACCTGGAGCTGACGGGTCCGTCTCGGCCGGGGCTCCGCCCCCGAGCAGGTCGAACAGGTTGCCCTGGCCGCTGGCCCGGTCCCTGGCCCGGGAGCTGGCCCAGTCGAGGATCAGGTCCAGGTCGGCCATCAGCTGGGCGCGGTTGGCGTTGGGCTCCAGGCCATCCATGGCGCCGCAGTGGATCAACGACTCCAGACCGCGGCGGTTGAGGGTGGTGCCGGGGAGGCGATCACAGAGATCCGCCAGGGAGCGGAAGGGGCCATCGGCCTGGCGGTTGTCGAGCAGGGCCCGGATGGCCCCATCCCCGAGGTTGCGCACGGCGGAGAGGCCAAACAGGATCCGCTCCCCCACGGGGGTGAAATCCGTGCCGGAGGCATTCACATCCGGCGGCATCACCTCGATGCCCATGGCATTGGCGTTGGCGATGTAGCGCTGCACCTTGTCGGTGGCGCCGGCATTCACCGTAAGCAGGGCGGCCATGTAGGCCACCGGGTAGTGGGCCTTGAGGTAGGCCGTCTGGTATGTCACCGCGCCGTAGGCGGTGGAGTGGCTCTTGTTGAAGCAGTATTCGGCGAACAGCACCATCTGCTCGAACAGCCCCTCGGCCACCTTCGGGGCCACACCGCGTTCGGTGGCGCCCTGCACGAACAGGCTCTGGTGTTTCTCCATCTCGCTCTTCTTCTTCTTGCCCATGGCCCGCCGCAGCAGATCGGCTTCCCCCAGGGAATAGCCGGCCAGATCCTGGGCGATCCGCATGATCTGCTCCTGATACACCATGATCCCGTAGGTCTCGGTGAGGATCGGCTCGAGCTTGGCGTCCACGAAGTCGATCGCCTCGCGGCCGTGCTTGCGGTTGATGAATTTGGGAATCAGGCCGGCATCGAGGGGACCCGGGCGGTAGAGGGCCAGGATCGAGGAGATGTCTTCGAGCGAAGAGGGCTTGAGGTCGCGCACGATCTGGCGCATGCCGGAGGATTCCAGCTGGAAGATGCCCTCCAGGTCGCCCCGGGCCAGCAGGCCGAAGGTGCCCGGATCGTCCAGGGGCAACCTGTCGGGATCGACCCGCACACCGCTGCTCTGCTCCACCAGATCGAGGGTCTTGTCGATCATGGTGAGGTTCTTGAGGCCGAGGAAGTCCATCTTCAGCAGCCCCATGGATTCCACGTCCTCCATGAAGTACTGGGTGATCACCTGGCCGTCGTTGTTGCGCTGCAGCGGCACCACCTCATCGAGGGGATCAGCGGCGATCACCACGCCGGCGGCATGCACCCCGAAGGTCTTGTTGGTGCCCTCGATGCGCATCGCCATCTCGACCCAGCGCTTCACCTGGGGGTCGTTCTCGTATTTCTCGCGGAACTCCGGAGCCGGCGACTCGGGCCCGATCATCTCCTTGAGCTTGGCGGGCTTGCCGCGCACCACCGGAATCAGCTTGGCCAGGCGATCGGCATCGCCATAGGGGATATCCAGCACGCGGGCCACGTCCTTCAGCACCGCCTTGGAGGTCATGCGGTTGAAAGTGATGATCTGGGCCACCTTCTCCTCGCCGTAGCGGCGGGTCACGTAGTCGATCACCTCGCCGCGGCGCTCGATGCAGAAGTCGGTGTCGATGTCCGGCATCGACTTGCGTTCGGGATTGAGAAAGCGCTCGAACAACAGGCCATTGGTCACCGGATCGATGTTGGTGATCCCCAGGGCATAGGCCACCAGCGAGCCCGCCGCCGAGCCGCGCCCCGGCCCCACCGGAATGCCGCTCTCGCGGGCGAAGCGGATGTAGTCCCACACCACCAGGAAGTAGGTGGGGAAGCCCATCTGCTCCATCACCTGCAGCTCGAACTCCAGCCGCTCGCCGTAGGTGGGATCAAAGGCGGCTCCCTCGGGCAGCTCCAGCCGGGCCCGCAGGCCCTGCTCGCTCACCTCCCGCAGATAGCTCACCGGGGTGTGGCCCTCGGGGATCGGGAAGCGGGGCATCTGGTAGCGGCCGAGGATGTCGTAGTCCTCCACCTTCTCGGCCACCTTGGCGGTGTTGGCCACGGCTTCGGCCACCACCTCGGGCTCCAGGTGATCGGCAAAGAGGCGCAGCATCTCCGCTTCGCTCTTGATGTACTCCGTGCCCGTGTAGCGCAACCGCTTCTCGTCGGTCACCAGCTTGCCGGTGAGCACGCACAGCAGGGCGTCGTGGGCCTCCACGTCGTTGCGGGTGAGGTAGTGGGCGTCGTTGGTGGCGATCAGCGGAATGCCCAGCTCCTGGGAGATGCGGGCCATCTCCACGTTCACGATCCGGTCCTCCGGGGAGCCGTGGTCCTGGATCTCCAGGTAGAAGTCGTCGCCGAACACGCCCTGGTACCAGCGGGCCACGTCCCGGGCCACATCGGGGCGGTCCTTGAGGATCGCCTGGGGGATCTCACCGCCCAGACAGGCGGTGGCCACGATCAACCCCTCCCTGTGCTTCTCAAGGGTGGGCTTGTCAATGCAGGCCCGCGAGAAGATGCCCCGGCCGCGCATGCCGCGCAGGTGGCTGATGCTGGTGAGCTTCACCAGGTTGCGGTAGCCCACCGCATTCTTGGCGAGCACCACCAGGTGGTAGCGGCGTTCTTTCTTGGGAGGGTTGGGATCATCGAGCGAGCCGTTGATCACATACATCTCGTTGCCGATGATCGGCTTCACGGCCGTGCCCTTGCACAGCTTCAGGAGCTCGATGGCGCCGTACATCACGCCGTGGTCCGTCAGGGCCAGGGCGGGAAAGCCCAGCTCCTCGGCCCGCTTCACCATCGCCGGCAGCTGACTGGCCCCATCCAGGAGGCTGTAGTCGCTGTGGTTGTGGAGGGGGACGAAGGCCAAGGCGGGAGGGCGATGCGGCGGGCGGCTGCCCAGGGCCCCAGGCTAAGGGGCCACCGCAAGATTCAGGGCCTCAGCGGCCGCCAGCAGCGGCCGGCACACCAAATCTGGGGTGCGGCCCTCAGGGCACCAGGGCGGCCGCCGGACGGCTGGCCATCACATTGGCGGCCTGCTCGTAGTGGTGGGCCACCTGCAGCAGCCGCTCCTCCTGCAGCACGCCGGTGATCAGCTGCACGCCGATGGGCAGCCCCTCGCCGTCAAAGCCACAGGGCAGGCTGAGGGCCGGCAGGCCCGCCATGTTGGCGGGGATCGTCAGCAGGTCGGCCAGGTAAATGGCCAGGGGATCCTCCGCGTGGGCGCCGAAGCGGAAGGCGGTGGTGGGGGAGGTGGGGGTGAGCAGCACGTCCACGCCCTCGAAGGCGCGATCGAAGTCGCGGCGGATCAGGGTGCGCACCTGCTGGGCCTTCTTGTAGTAGGCATCCACGTAGCCGGCCGAGAGGGCATAGGTGCCGATCAGGATGCGGCGCTGCACCTCGTCGCCGAAGCCCTCGGCGCGGCTGCGGGCGGTCATCTCCGCCAGGCTGCCGGCGCCCTCGGCCCGGTGGCCGTACTTGACGCCGTCGTAGCGGGCCAGGTTGGCCGAGGCCTCCGACGGGGCGATCACGTAGTAGGTGGCGATGCCGTCGTTGAAGCGGGGGCAGCTCACCTCCACCAGCTCGCAGCCGAGGGCCTCCAGCTGGGCGGCGGCGGCCAGCACCGAGACCTTCACCTCCGGCGCCAGGCCGTCGGCCTCGAAGCACTCGCGCACCAGGCCCACCCGCAGCCCCTTCACCGGCTGGCTCAGGGCGGCGCGGTAGTCGGGCACCGGGGCCTTGAGGCAGGTGGCATCGCGGGGGTCGGCGCCGGCGATCACCTGCAGCAGCTCGGCGGCATCGGCCACGCTGGTGGTGAAGGGGCCCACCTGGTCGAGGGAGCTGGCGAAGGCCACCAGGCCGTAGCGGCTGACGCGGCCGTAGGTGGGCTTGAGGCCCACCACGCCGCAGAAGGCGGCGGGTTGGCGGATCGAGCCGCCGGTGTCGGACCCGAGGGCGGCGACGCACTCGCCGGCGGCCACGGCGGCGGAGCTGCCGCCGGAGCTGCCACCCGGCACCCGCTCGGGGTTCCAGGGGTTGCGGCTGGGGCCGAAGTAGGAGGTCTCGGTCGAGCTGCCCATGGCGAACTCGTCGAGGTTGGTCTTGCCGAGCAGCACGGCGCCGGCGCCCCAGAGCCGCTCGGTGACCGTGGACTCGTAGGGGGGCACGAAGGTCTCCAGCATGCGGCTGGAGCAGGTGGTGCGGATGCCGGCGGTGCAGAGGTTGTCCTTGATCGCCAGGGGCACACCGGCCAGGGGCGGGAGCTCCTCGCCGGCGGCCCGGGCGGCATCGATGCGATCGGCATCGGCGCGGGCCCGCTCGGCGGTCACCTCCAGGTAGGCATGGACCGTGGGCTCCACGGCCTCGATGCGGCTCAGGTGCTGGTCGGTGAGCTCCCGGGCGGACACCTCACCGCGCTGGAACTGCCCGCGCCATTCGGCGATCCCCATCAACCTTCGCTCTTGCTGGGCCCGACGCTATCAGTCAGCCCTGGCCGGCCCGGGGTCAGGACTGGGCGGGGATGGTGAGCGGCTCGCCGCGGCGGGTGCGCAGCACCTCGTGCTGCAGCGAGCCCGGGGCCTCGCTGCGCAGGTCCGCGAGGAAGGCCGGCAGGGCCTGCTCGAGCTGGTCGCGGCGCACGTAGGGGCCGAACCAATAGGTCACATCCGGATCGCGGGTCTCGATCCGGGCCCACCAGGCCAGCCCCAGGCCGTTGGCAAGACTCCGGAGGGGCCAGAGCAGCGAAGTCATCAGGGCTGGTGGAGATGGACCCATTGTGCCCAGGGCTGGGGCCGTATGCCCGCGCTCGTCAGAGTTGGATGTCTGTCGAGAAGCCCGAGGCCAGCGCCGGGTTCAGGCCGAGGCTGAGGTCCGCAGCGGCCTGGGGGGCTGAAGCGGGTGCGGGTGTGGCGGCGGAAGCAGGCTCCGAGGCGGGCACAGGCTCAGCAGCGGGGGCCGTGACGTCGGGAACCGTGGCCTCGGGAGCCGTGGTCTCGGCAACCGTGGCGACGGGAGCCGTGGCGACGGCGGGCTCGGTGGCCTCGGCGAGGGGAGCCGTTTCGACCGGGGCGGGAGCGTCGTCGACGGCGGCGGGCTGAACTTCGGGCAGCTCCTGCTCCAGCGCGGCATCGTCAACCGCCAGGACGGTGGTGTCCTCCTCAGACTCCAGCTCCACAGCAGCAGCCGGGGCGGCCGGGGCCTTGGTGGGCAGCTGGGGCCGCACGATGCGCGGGGCCGGGGAGGAGCCGGTGATGTTCTTCATCCAGCCGCGGCGGGCCACCTCGTAGAGCACCATCGCCGTGGCCACGGAGGCGTTGAGGCTGGGGGTGGCGCCCCGCAGCGGGATCCGCACCAGCTGGTCGCAGTGCTTGCGGGTGAGCATCGAGAGGCCGTCGCCCTCCGATCCGGTCACGATCACCAGCGGACCGTCGAGATCGGCCTCACTGAGGGCAATGGCGCCCTCGCCGGCCAGGCCGATCACGCGGTAGCCCTCCTCTTTGAGGGTCTCCAGGGAGCGGTTGAGATTCACCACCCGGGCCACGGGCAGGTGCTCCAGGGCGCCGGCGGCCACCTTGGCCACCGAGCCGGTGAGGCCGGCGCTACGGCGCTGGGGCAGCACCAGGCCGTGGGCGCCGAGGGCCTCAGCGCTGCGCACGATCGCCCCCAGGTTGTGGGGGTCGGTGATGCCGTCGAGGGCCATCAGCAGCGGCGGCTCGCCGAGGCCCTTGCAGCCGTCGATCAGGCTGCCCAGATCGAGGGTGTCGGCGGCAGCGGCCTGCAGCACGATCCCCTGGTGCACGGCACCGTCGGTGAGCTGACCCAGGCGTGCCCAGGTGACCTCCTCCACCAGAACGCCGCTGGCCTTGGCCTCGCGCAGCAGCTGCATGAAGCGGGGCTGGAAGCGCATCTCGGCGGTGCACCAGATGCGGTGGATGGGCCGATCGCTCTCCAGGGCGGCCTGGGCGGCATGGCGCCCCCAGATCAGGTCGTCGGCGGGGCCGGCGTTGAAGCGCTCGGATTCACCCACCGGCACCGCCACGGCGACGTCGGGCTGGCCGCGGTCCGGGCGGGCGCCGAACACGGGGCGGCCCGGCGGTCGGGCGGGTTTGAAGGAACTGCGCTGGAAGGAACCGCCCTCGGGGCGGGGGCCACCGAAGCGGCCACCGGCTGGCCGGCTACCGCGCTCGAAGCGGCCAGAGCCAGCCTCGAAGCGCCTGCCCTCGGGCCGTCCGGCGCCGAAGCGCGGACCGTCGGAACGCTTGCCCTCGAAGCGGTCGCCCTCGCCGCGCTTGCCTTCAAACCGGTTCCCGTCGGGGCGGGCACCCTCGAAGCGGCCGCCGCTGGGACGCTCGCCCCCAGGGCGACGGTCGTCCGGACGACGGCCGAAGGGCTTGCGGCCGGCGCCCGGGCGGGCCTCAGAGCCGTAGCCACCGGCGGGGCCATCGAAGCGGCGACCCGGGGGGCGGGAGCCCTCGGGACGGGGGCCGCGGGAGGGTCGATCGCCCTCGGGGCGACCAGGCCGCTCACCGCCCTCGGGTCGCCACTCGCCGCGGGGGGCAAAGGGCCGGGAGCCGCCAGTGCGGCCGGCGCCGCCGAAGCGGGCGCCACCGCCTCCACCACGGCTGCCCGCACCGCCGCCGAAGGCCGGACGGCCCGGGCGACCGCCCTTGCCGCCGCGCCCGGCACCGGCGCCATAGCCGCCGCCAGATCCGTAACCACCACGGGCATCGCCACCGGCCCCCGATCCCTGTCCCTGGTCGCGGCGATCAAATCGAGGGCTCATATCTCTGTCAGTCAAAGGGTTTATGGGTCCGTCTCCTCGAGTTGATCCAGCAGCTGCGCGAGCCGATTCGGATCCTGCAGAAAGAGCCAGCCAATCATTGTCTCAAATCCCGTGGCCCGGCCATAAACACCGGCCTCGCCACGGCGCGGCCCGCGGCCGGCTCGGTTGCGGCCCCGCCGCACCCACTCCAGTTCCGTGGCGCTCAGCAGCGGCTCCAGACGCTCAAGGGCGGCGGCCTGGGCATCGGCGCGCACGTCGGCCACCACGGCCCGGTGCAGATCGGCGCTGCGGCCAGGCTGGCGGCAACGGCGCAGGCGCTGGTGCAGCTCCCACACGGCATCGCCGAGCCAGGCCAGCTGCAGGGGGCCCAGCTCCGGGCCGAGGGGCGGCGGGGTCAGGCCCGCCAGCCAGGAGGCCGCCGCCGGCTCAGGCGGCGAGGGAGCCAAGGGCGGTGTCGAGGTCGGGCTGGAGGTGGAGGAACTGCTCCAGGCGCACCAGCTTCACGGTCTGCACCACGCGGGCATTGCCCACCACCAGGAACTGCACGCCCTGCTCGTTGCACTGCTTGGCGAGCTGCACCAGGGCGCCGAGGCCCGAGGAATCGATGAAGTCGATCCGGCTCAGATCAATCACCAGCGGCTGCGGCGTGCTGGTGCGATGGTCGGTGATGAAGCTGAGGAACTGCTTCTCCGAGTAGGCATCCAGCTGACCGGTGAAGCTGAACAGCAGGCAGTTGCCCTGCTGCTGATAGCCGCCGCGAAGCGACACCGTCAAGCGCTGCAGATCAGTGATTGGTCCGCTCCTCGAACGTCAAGCGCACGAAGTGTAGGGAGCGCCGTCGCCAGGGACCGCTCCGCAACAAAAGTGATGCGGGAGCGTGATGCGGCGGGGTGACGCGGCGCAGTGAGGAAGCAGCGGTCCCCTCAGCCGCGGCGGCTGGCCATCAGCGCCACGAAGCGCGCGAAGTGGTGGTCGGCGTCGTGGGGTCCGGGGCTGGCCTCCGGGTGGTACTGGACCCCGAACAGCGGCTGACTGCGGTGGGCCAGGGCCGCCACGGTGCGGTCGTTGAGGTTGAAGTGGGTCACCTCCACCTGGTCGGCCGGCAGGGAATCGGCATCAAGGGCGAAGCCGTGGTTCTGGCTGGTGATCTCCACCAGGCCGGTGCTGCCGCAGGGGTGGTTGAGGCCCCGGTGGCCGTAGCCGAGCTTGTAGGTGCTGCCGCCCAGGGCCAGGCCCAGGATCTGGTGGCCCAGGCAGATGCCGAACACGGGCAGATCGGGCTGCTGCACCAGCCCCTGGGCCAGGGCGATGCCGCTGGTCACGGCGGCCGGGTCGCCGGGGCCGTTGGAGAGGAACACGCCCTCGGGCTGCAGCGCCAGCACCTGCTCCAGGGTGGCGCTGGCGGGCAGCACGGTCACGGCGCAGCCGTGGGCCGCCAGGCGCTCGAGGATGGCGCGCTTGATGCCGAAGTCGATCGCTACCACCCGGTAGGGGGTGGCCGGGCTGGGCTGGCGGCGCTGGTCAAACACCGCCGGGCAGAGGGCCGACCAGTCGTAGGGCTCGCGGGTGGTGACCCGTTCGGCCAGGTTCAGGCCCGCCATTGACGGGGCCGAGCGCACCTGCTCCAGCAGCTGCCCGGGGGCGCGGCCATCGGTGCTGATGGCGCCGTTGATGGCGCCGCCTTCGCGCAGGTGGCGCACCAGGGCGCGGGTGTCGATGCCGCTGATGCCCACCACGCCGTGACGCACCAGCCAGGCCTCCAGGCTCTCCTCGCTGCGCCAGCTGCTGGCCGTCGGGGCCAGCTGGCGGGCGATCACGCCGCGCACGTGGGGGGCGTCGGCCTCCTGGTCGGCGCCGTTGACGCCGGTGTTGCCCAGTTCGGGGTAGGTGAAGGTGACCAGCTGGCCCGAGTAGCTCGGGTCGGTCATCACCTCCTGGTAGCCGGTCATGCCGGTGTTGAACACCACCTCACCGATGGCGGTGCCGCTGGCCCCGAAGGCCTCGCCGCGCAGCACCAGGCCATCGGCCAGCACCAGCAGGGCGGGGCGGCGCGGAGCCTGGGACGGGTCGGCACTGGCGGGGGCCGTCGCCGGGGAGGGTGCAGTCGTCATGGACGCATCATCCCGCAGCACCCGGCGCGGCCCGGTCGGGGCCCTGCAACCCGAGGGGGCCCGCTCAGGCCAGGGCCGCCCGCAGGGCCTCCAGGCGCTGCCAGGCCGTGCCCGTGGCCAGGGCCTGGCGGGCCGGCTCCAGCCCCTCGGCCACCTGGGCGGTGTGGCCGGCGGCCCAGAGCACCAGGGCCGTGTTGAGGGCCACCACATCCCGCTGGGCCGCCGTGCCCCGGCCCTGCAGCACCGCCTCAAGGATCGCGGCATTGGCCGCCACGTCGGCTCCACCGGCCAGGGCCGAGAGAGGAGCGGCCTCCAGCCCCAGGGCGGCGGGATCGAGCTGCTCCGCCCGCACCTGGCCGTGCTCCACCAGCCGCAGCTCGCTGGGGCCCGAGAGCGCAGCCTCATCGAGGCCGCCATCGCCGTGGACCACCACCGCCCGCTCCAGGCCGAGCCGCGCCAGGGCCTCCGCCATCGGCTCAAGCAGGTGGGCCCGGCCGACGCCGAGCACCTGGGCCTCGGGCCGCAGGGGATTCACCAGGGGTCCCAGCAGGTTGAACACCGTGCGCACCCCCAGGGCGCGCCGCAGCGGCGCCAGGCCCACCAGGGCCGGATGCCAGCCGGGGGCGAACAGGAAGGTCACGCCGCTGCTGGGCAGGGCCGCCACCACCCGGGCCGGGTCGGCCTGGAGGTTCAGCCCCAGGGCCTCCAGCACGTCGGCGGAGCCCACGCGACCGCTGGCGCTGCGGTTGCCATGCTTGGCCACCGCCACGCCGCAGGCGGCGGCGGTGAAGGCCACGGCGGTGGAGATGTTGAAGGTGTCGGCGCCATCGCCGCCGGTGCCGCAGGTATCCACCAGGGCCAGGGCCGGCCGCTCCCCCGGCAGCGCGCAGGCCTGGCGCAGCACGGCGGCCATGGCGGCCAGCTCCTCACCGGTGGGTCCCTTGGCCCGCAGGGCCGCCAGCAGGGCGCCGGTGAGCACCGGATCGATCGTCTCGGCCAGCCAGCCCTCCATCAGGGCGGTGGCCTGCTCGGCGCTGAGGGAGGTGCCATTCAGCAGCTGCTCCAGCAGGGGCGGCCAGGCGGTGGCAGCGGCCATGGATACGACGGGCCGCGGGGGCCGGAGATCAGGCCGCCATTAAACAGACAACGGGCCACAACCCCCAAGCGTTCAGGGGCTGTCCTGATCGGCGGTGTCGAAGCCGGAACCGACGGCCTGGGCGGCGGCCGCCTGGCCAGGCCGATACCCGGCCGCCCAGATCGCCCGGGTGCGCTGGTGCAGGCCCGCGAGGTCCAGCCCCCAGAGCCGCAGGGTCTTGGCCAGGTCGTCCTGCAGATCCTGGGCGCCGGGGAAGCCGTCGTAGCGCTGCAGCAGGCGGGCCAGATCCACCAGGTGACCGTCGGCGGGCTGCTCCACGGCCAGCAGCTGATCCACCAGCTCCCGGTCGGTGGCATACAGCGGATGGGCCTGGAGCGACTCGGACATGGGGGCTTCGCGGGGGCAGCGGGCAGTGGGCAGCGGGCAGTGGATCCGGCCCGGCCAAGGTGCTGTCTAGGTTGGCGGCACCCTGAATGGAATGGCGCCCTGATGGCGACCCTGCGCCTCGGCCTGATCCGGCGCTATCTGCGGCCCTACCGGCGCACGGTGCTGCTGGGCGTGGTCGCCCTGGTGGCGGTGAACCTGCTGAGCGTCTCGATCCCGCTGCTGGTGCGCGGCGTGGTGGATGAGCTCAAGCCGGGCTTCGAGCTGGCCCAGGTGCTGCGCCAGGCCGGCCTGATCGTGGTCCTGGCCACCCTGATGGGCGGCATCCGGCTCTGGTCGCGGATGCTGGTGTTCGGCGTGGGCCGGCAGGTGGAGGCCTCGCTCAAGCAGCAGATCTTCGACCACATGCTCCGCCAGGAGCCCGGCTGGGTGCAGACCACCGGCAGCGGCGAGGTGATCAGCCGTGCCACCAGCGACGTGGAGAACGTGCGGCGGCTGCTGGGCTTCGCCGTGCTCAGCCTGACCAACACGGCCCTCGCCTACGCCCTCACCCTGCCGGCGATGCTGGCGATCGACCCGCTGCTCAGCCTGGCGGCGGTGGGGCTCTACCCGCTGATGCTGATGACGGTGCGCCTGTTCGGCGGCCGCATGATGAAGCAGCAGCGCCGGCAGCAGGAGTCGCTGGCCGAGCTGAGCGACCTGATCCAGGAGGACCTCTCCGGCATCAGCGCCATCAAGATCTACGGCCAGGAGGCCACCGAGCGCCAGGCCTTTGCCCAGCGCAACCGCCGCTACCGCGACGAGGCCCTGGAGCTGGCCCGCACCCGCAGCACGCTGTTCCCGATGCTGGAGGGCATCGCCTCCATCAGCCTGCTGCTGCTGCTGGCCCTCGGCAGCGGCCAGCTGGAGAGCGGCCGGCTCACGATCGGCGACCTGGTGGCCCTGATCCTGTTCGTGGAGCGGCTGGTGTTCCCCACCGCCCTGCTCGGCTTCACCCTCAACACCTTCCAGACCGGCCAGGTGAGCCTGGAGCGGGTGGAGGAGCTGCTGGGCCGCCGGCCGCGCATCACCTCCCCCGCGGTGCCCGTGGCCCCGGCCCGCGGCCCCGGCCAGGCCGGCGCGGCGGCCCTGGAGGCCCGCAACCTGAGCGTCCGCTACGACGGCGCCGACCGCGAGTCCCTCAGCGACGTGAGCTTCCGGCTGGAGCCGGGCGAACTGGTGGCGGTGGTGGGGCCGGTGGGCTGCGGCAAGACCACCCTGGCCCGCGCCATCGGCCGCATGGTGGAGGTGCCCGGCGGCGAACTCTTCCTCGACGGGGTCGACATCACCGCCCTGGACCTCGACGACCTGCGCCGCCAGGTGGCGCTGGTGCCCCAGGAGGGCTACCTGTTCACCGCCAGCCTGGCCGACAACCTGCGCTACGGCGAACCCGGGGCCGATCAGCAGCGGGTGGAACAGGCGGCGATCCAGGCCCGGCTCGAGGCCGACATCAAGGGCTTCCCCGACGGCTACGGCACCCTGGTGGGGGAGCGGGGCATCACCCTGAGCGGCGGCCAGCGCCAGCGCACCGCCCTGGGCCGGGCCCTGCTGGTGGAGGCACCGCTGCTGGTGCTCGACGACGCCCTGGCCAGCGTGGACAACAACACCGCAGCGGCGATCCTGCGCTCGGTGCGCGACCAGAGCAACCGCACGATCCTGATGATCAGCCACCAGCTCTCGGCCGCCGCCGCCTGCGACCGGATCCTGGTGCTCGACGACGGCCGCCTGGTGCAGCAGGGCCACCACGACCTGCTGGTGCGCGAGCCCGGCACCTACCGGCGCCTGTGGGAGCGCGAGCAGGCGGCCGAGCAGCTGGAAGCAATCCCGTAACTCTTGTTGAGGCCGGCAGACAAGCGGCGGCGGCGCGGCTTAGCTGAGGCCATCGCACGCGCCGCCGCCATGGCCACCGGGAGTCCCGACGGGCAGCCCTACAACCTCCGCTGCACCCTCACCTTCGGGGATATCTACGGCCAGATCCTGATCTGGATGCTGGTGATCTTCGTGAGCCTGGCCGCCGGCCTGGCGCTGATGGGGGCCAGCAAGCCGATCTTCGCCCTGGTGGGCGTGGGCCTGATCCTGGTGCTCTCGCTGCCCTTCCTGCTGTTCGCCTTCACCACCACCCTGCTCAACCACATCGCCCTGGAGCCCGCCGACGGCGGCCGGACTGCCTAGGCTCGCGGTCCCAGCGGGCCCGGCTCAGCGGCGGGGCCCCGACAGCCAGCGGCAACGGTGTTCGGACTCTTCAGCAGCATGGGTGGCAGCAAGACTTCCCTGGTGGCCCCCGACGCCGCCCTGAAGGGGCGCCCCGGTCCCATCCCCACGGCCGATCGCCATGTGGTGCTGGGCACGGCGCTCAAGGCACCCCTCAGCACCAGCCAGGCCGAGGCCCTGTTCGGCTGCGGCTGCTTCTGGGGCGCCGAGAAGGGCTTCTGGCGACTGCCCGGCGTGGTGAGCACCGCCGTGGGCTACGCCGGCGGCTTCACCCCCAACCCCACCTATGAGGAGGTGTGTTCGGGCCGCACCGGCCACACCGAGGTGGTGCGCGTGGTGTGGGATGTGAACGCCATCGACTTCAGCGACCTGCTCAAGCTGTTCTGGGAGTGCCACGACCCCACCGCCGGCATGGCCCAGGGCAACGACACGGGCACCCAGTACCGCTCGGCCGTCTACGTGGACAGCCCCGCTCAGCTGGCCCTCGCCGAGGCCAGCCGCGACCGCTACCAGCAGCTGCTGGACGGCGCCGGCCGGGGACGCATCACCACCGAGATCACCAGCGGCCAGCCCTTCTTCTTCGCCGAGGCCCACCACCAGCAGTACCTGGCCCGCCCCGGCAGCCGCCCCTACTGCTCGGCCCAGCCCAGTGGCCTGCACCTGGATGACTTCCCCGGTGCCGCCTTCAAGCTCCCCGCCCAGGTGTGGGATCACTACGACTGGTCGATCAGCCACTGCGTGCTGCGCGGTGACAACGCCCCGATCCAGTTGGCCCCGATCCAGCCATGACCCGTCGCGCCCGAACCGGCCTCGGGGGCTGCGGGCGGCCGGCGGCCCGAGCACGCCGACGCGGCGCCGCCCTGGCCGCCGCGCTCGCCACGGCTGGTGCCGGGCTGAATCCAGCCCTGGCACCCGCGGCCCGTGCCATGAGCTCCCCCTGGTGGGAGGACTACGCCATCAAGGAGCGCTTCCTCTGCGGCGGCCAGGGGGCGGTGGTGGTGGAGCGCAACGACGCCCAGGCCTCGCTGATCAGCGGCGGCTTTCGCACCACCCTGTTCCGGGAGGCCTCCGATGAGCCCGGCCTGCGCTACCGCGGCGACGACCTGCGCCTGATCCTGCAGGGTGATGAGCTCACCGTGGAGCGGCTGCCCCAGCGGATCCAGTGCCTGCGCACCGAGCAGGTCTGAGGTCAGGCCCAGACCGCTGCGCCGCCGCCCTCGCCCCCGCACGGCACCCCCTCCGAGCCCGCCCTGCCCCGAAGCCCCTGTCATGACTCCCCTTCCCGACCGCACCGTGATCGTGGGCCTGGTGGCGACCCTGGGGCTGGTGTTCGCCCTGGTGTTCTGGTTCGTGCGCCTGCAGCCCGCCCAGGAGGCGCCGATGCTGTGGCGTCAACAGCCGCCCGCAGCCCAGCGGGGGCTGATCTGAGGCCAGCTCGAACCGGGGGCGGGCCGGATCTGGGGGACAATGCCGACCGTGCGGCCTGCTCCGCCGGGTCCCCTGACTGCTGCCGTGGATCGCACTGCGTTGCCAAGCACTGAGTTGCCGAGCGCTGAGATGCCGAGCGGGGAGCTGCCGGGCAGCGAGTCGCCGGAGCCGGCGATGGAGCCCCCAGCGGCCCTGGCGGAGCCGCGGCGGCTCCATCCCCTGCCGCGGGGCCTGGTGGAGCTCTATGGCCTGCTGGCCGTGCTGTTCGTGCTGGTGCCGGAGTGGATGGCCGGCGGGGCCCTGGCGGGCCTGCGCGAGGGGCGTGTCGGCAGTGAGCTGCCGGTGGCCTCGGGAGCCTGGCGGCGGATCCCGGAACTGCGCCTGGCCTCGATGACCCTGGCGGAGCTGCGCCAGCTGGCGGGCGCGTGGCAGCTGCGCGGCTACGGGCGCCTGGATCGCGAGCAGCTCACCGCCCGGCTCCTGCGCCGGATCCAGGCCAGGGGCCGAAAGCCGCTGTGATAACTTCTTTCTCGCCGGGGCGTAGCGCAGCTTGGTAGCGCACCACTTTGGGGTAGTGGGGGTCGCAGGTTCAAATCCTGTCGCTCCGATTGCAATCACCGGCCCATCGATCAGCTCATCCATGAGATGACAACTTCTCAACCGCCTTCCCCAGGCGGTTTTTTTGTGGGCGTTATTTCTGGGCGGTTTTGTTGCGCCGTTGGTTGTGCGCAGGTCTTGCGGACAGGCTGTTCTTCTGCGGCGCTGACCGAATGATCTGACTGGGTCGCCTGAAGTGTCGGCGAACGTGCTGGCCTGACGGGATCGTCTGGGCCGCGGATGGCAGCCGGATTCAGGTGAGGCGGGTGCTCACGCCGTAGCAGGCGAGCCAGCGGTTGACCCGGGGCCGCAGCTCGGGCGGCACCTCCTCCAGCAGCTGGCCCAGCTCCATGGCGCCGAGGCGCCGCAGGTCCCGCACGTCCACATGCCAGAGGGCTTCGGCCTCACGGATCAGGCGCGCCCAGGTGCGGGTGTCCTGCCAGCGCCGCACCTGCTCCCGCAGGCGCGTGCCCCGGTGAAACCAGTGGGAGGGGGACCGCCTCACCATCGCCACGGCGTGATGCGTCCAGCTTGGCCCTCATGGGAGCGGAGCGGGCCAAAGCGGCCGATCAGCTTCGGATTGCCGAAGAGAATCGAAGCTGAGCGGCCAGCTGACGCCGCCGGAAGGCAGCCGGCGAGTGGGCGGCCTCAGGCGGAGCGGCGCCGTCCGGCCCCCTGGGGCTCCACGGGCACCACCGGGAAGGGCAGCAGGGCCGCCTCCCGCTCCGAGAGCCGGCGGCTCCAGGCGCCGCTGACGGGCTCGTTCCAGCGGAAGCCCGCCTCGCGGGCCCTGTGGCGCTCCTCGTAGGAGAGGCGGGCCCGGTAGAGCTGGCGGGGCTCCAGGCCCGCCTGCAGCAGCCCCTCCAGCTCGGCGCAGCGCTCGAACACCTGGGCCAGGTAGATGCAGTCGGTGAGGGCGCGGTGGGCGGCCCAGACCGGCACGCCATAGGCCAGGGCCAGATCCCGCACCGAGGGGGTGGCCCGCAGGTTGCGCTCGGCCGGCCAGCGCAGGTCCTCCATGCTGCAGAGCCAGGGCTTGTGGATCTCGGGCAGCTCGCCCCGGCCGAACCACTGGCGATCGAAGGCCGCGTTGTGGGCGAGCACCACGTCGGCGGCCTCCAGCATCGCCTCGAAGCAGGCCAGGCCCGAGCGCCAGGGCTGGGGCAGCCGGCTCACGGCGGCCGGGATGCCGTTCACCGCCTCGGCGGGGTTGCTCTGGCAGGGGATCAGGAACGACACCTGGTTCAGCACGGCCCGGTGAGGCACGTCGAACAGCACGGCGCCGAGCTCGATGCAGCTGTGCTGCTCGGGATCCAGGCCGGTGGTCTCGGTGTCGAGGATCAGCAGGCGCTGGGGGCAGCGGGGCTGGCCGCCGCCGGCCACGAACGAGGGGAGCTGCACGGGCTCCGCCGCAGGCGGCGCCGGCGCCGCGGCTGGGGGTGCGGCTGATGATGCGGTCTGGGACTCGGGCGCTGGGGCGGGTGGCGCCGAGGCAAGGTCCTGTGGCTCAGGACCTGGCCCCGGAGCCGGTGACGCCGCCGCCGCTGGCGCGGTCTGGACCCGCTTGGCTTCGCCCGTGTCCGAGTGATCCTCTGGGGCCGGGGTCTCGGTTTGGCCAGCGGCGGCCTCGCCGGAGGCCTGGTGGTCGGGCAGCCCAGCGGCAGGCTCAGCGGGCTCCTGAGGGAGGGCCGGCTCCGCAGGGGTGGCCGGCTCCGAGGGAGTGGCTCGCTCCGAGGACGTGGTCCGCTCCGGGGGGAGAACCTGCTCCACCCGGGTGGTCGGCTCCACCGGTGCGGCCCGTTCCAGGGTCGCCACCAGGGACAGCAGGTCGGTCTGCTCCCACACCGCCGGGCCCTGCTCGGAAAGGCCTGGATCGGCCGGGGCGGGGCTCGCCTGCCGCTCCGGCTGCTGGTCCCCCGCGCTCGCCATGGCCCTGTCCTGAATCGCGCCATGATCCCAGGCCAGGCAAGCCGCTGCCTAGGCTGGCCCCACTCCAGAAGCTCCCCGTGGCGAAGGCCCTTGGCGTCGGCGATCGCGCTCCCCTGATCGCCCTGGGCGACCAGGACGGCATCGAGCGGCGCAGCGATCAGCTGGGGGGCCGCCCGCTGGTGCTGTTCTTCTACCCGAAGGACGACACCCCCGGCTGCACCATCGAGGCCTGCACCTTCCGCGACAACCACGCCGCCCTCACGGCCCTCGGTGCCGAGGTGTGGGGCATCAGCGGCGACGATGCCGCCAGCCACCGGCGCTTCGCCGAGCGCCACGGCCTGACCTTCCCCCTGCTGGCCGACGGGGGCAACCGCCTGCGCCAGGCCTTCGGGGTTCCCAACAGCCTGCTGGTGCTGCCCGGCCGGGTCACCTACGTGATCGACGGCGCGGGGGTGATCCGCCACGTCTTCAACGACCTGCTCAACGCGCCGGCCCACGTGGCCGAGGCCCGTCGGGCCCTGGAGGCCCTGCAGAGCGCATGACCGCCAGCCCCCAGGCGGGCAGCTGGCGCCAGCAGGGCAGCCTCTGGGTGCTGACGCCGCCCCGGCCCAGCGCCCTGGTGGAGTTCATCGGCGGCAGCTACCTGGCCGCAACGCCCCAGCTCAGCTACCGGCGCCTGCTGGAGGCCCTGGCCCGCCAGGGGCTGATGGTGCGGGCCTGGAGCTATGTGCCGGGCTTCGACCACCAGGCCCAGGCCAATGAGGCCTGGCGGGCCTTCCGCCAGGCCCGCGAGCGCCAGCCCCTGGAGCTACCCGGCGGCATCCTGCGGCTGGGCCACAGCCTGGGCTGCAAGCTGCACCTGCTGGCCCCGGACAACGGCCGGGGCTGCAGCGGCCTGGTGGCCCTGAGCTTCAACAACTTCTCCGCCGAGCGCTCCGTGCCGCTGCTGGCGGAGCTGGGGCCCCGGCTGGGGATCAGCAGCGAGTTCAGCCCCTCCCCGGAGGAGACCCTGCGGCTGGTGGGGGCCCACTACCGCCAGCCCCACAACCTGCTGGTGCGCTTCAAGGCCGACGGCCTCGACCAGAGCCAGCGGCTGCTGGCGGTGCTGCAGGCCCGCAGCGGCGACCGCTCCCTGCTGGTGGAGCGGCCGGGAGATCACCTCACCCCGGCCAGCGCCGGCCTGCGCCAGAACCTGCTGGGCAGCTGGGCCGACGATCCCCAGCGCCAGCGGGAGATCGACGCCCTGGCCGAGGGCATCCAGCGCTGGCACGCCGGCGGGACCTGAGCCCCGCCGGCGGGGGATGTGCCTGTTGGATTCGGCCTCGCCGCGGGGCCCGTGCTGGGCGCCGTCAGACCCGCAGGGCGTCCAGCACCGAGCGGTCCTCCAGGGTGGAGGTGTCGCCGCTCACCTCCTGGCCGGAGGCCAGGGAGCGCAGGATGCGGCGCATGATCTTGCCGCTGCGGGTCTTGGGCAGGGAATCGGTGAAGCGGATCTGATCGGGCTTGGCGATCGGTCCGATCTCCTTGCCCACGTGGGTGCGAAGCTCCGCCACCAGGGCGTCATCGCCCGTGCGGCCGACCTCCAACGTCACGAAGGCCACCACCCCCTCGCCCTTGAGCTCATCGGGGCGGCCCACCACAGCGGCTTCGGCCACGGCCGGATGGCTCACCAGGGCGCTCTCGATCTCCATCGTGCCCAGGCGGTGGCCGCTCACGTTGATCACGTCATCCACCCGGCCCATCACCCAGAAGTAGCCGTCGCCGTCGCGGCGGGCGCCATCGCCGGCGAAGTAGAGGTAGCTGCCGTCGGCGGGGCGGATCTCCTCCCAGTAGCTGCGGCGGAAGCGGTCAGGGTCGCCGTGGACGGTGCGCATCATCCCGGGCCAGGGGCGCCGGATCGCCAGGTAGCCCCCCTGGTCCGCCGCCTGGGAGGCGCCGTTGTGATCCACGATGTCGGCGACGATGCCCGGCAGGGGCAGGGTGCAGGAGCCCGGCTTGGTGGGGGTGGCGCCGGGCAGGGGGCTGATCATCACGCCGCCGGTCTCGGTCTGCCACCAGGTGTCCACCACCGGGCAGCGGCCATGGCCGATCACCTGCTGGTACCAGATCCAGGCTTCCGGGTTGATCGGCTCGCCCACGGTGCCGAGGATCCGCAGGCTGCCCATGTCGTACTGGTCGGGCACCTCGCGGCCGCTCTTCATGAAGGCGCGGATCGCCGTGGGGGCGGTGTAGAAGATCGTGACGGCGTGCTTCTGGATCACCTCCCAGAAGGCCCCGGGCTTGGAGGGGCGCGGCGCCCCCTCGTACATCACCGTGGTGGCGCCGTTGGAGAGCGGGCCATACACGATGTAGCTGTGGCCGGTGATCCAGCCCACGTCGGCGGTGCACCAGTGGATGTCGTCCTCGCGGATGTCGAAGATCCACTGGAAGGTGAGATGGGCCCAGAGGTTGTAGCCGGCGGTGGTGTGCACGACCCCCTTGGGCTTGCCGGTGGAGCCGGAGGTGTAGAGCACGAACAGCCGGTCTTCGCTCTCCATGGGCTCGGCGGGGCAGTCGGCGCTCTGGCCCTCCACCAGCTCATGCCACCAGTGATCGCGACCGGCCTCGAAGCCCACCTCCTGGCCGGTGCGGCGCACCACCAGCACGTGCTCCACGCTGGGGGCGGCGCCATCGGCGAGGGCCTCATCCACCGCGGGCTTGAGCGAGACGGCCTTGTCCTTGCGGAAGCCGCCATCGGCGGTGATCACCGCCTTGGCCTGGCCGTCGATCAGGCGATCGCGCAGGGCGTCGGCGGAGAAGCCACCGAACACCACCGAATGCACGGCGCCGATGCGGGCACAGGCCAGCATGGCGATGGCGGCCTCGGGCACCATCGGCATGTAGAGGGCCACCAGGTCGCCCTTGCTGAGGCCCAGGGCCTTGAGGGCGTTGGCGGCCTTGGCCACCTCGGCGTGCAGCTCGCGGTAGGTGAAGCGGCGCACATCGCCGGGCTCACCCTCCCAGATCAGCGCGGTCTTGTCGGCACGCGGGCCGTCCAGGTGGCGATCCAGGCAGTTGTAGGAGAGGTTGGTGCGGCCGCCCTCAAACCACCGGGCAAAGGGCGGGTTGCTCCAGTCGAGCACCGTGTGGAACGGCTCGAACCAGTGCAGGTGCTGGCGGGCCTGCTCACCCCAGAAGCCGTCGGGGTCGGCGTCGGCCTGGGCCACCAGGGCGCGGTAGGCCTCCAGGGAGCCGATGCGAGCCGAGGCCGCCAGCGCCGCCGGGGGCTGGAACACCCGCTGCTCCTGCAGCACCGATTCGATGGTGGCATCACTCATGGCGACGGGGGCGCGGGGGTCGGCGAGCTGCCATTCAAGCGAGAAACGGGCCCCGGACACTGCGCTGTAACGGGCCGGGGTCGCCGCGCCGCGGCGAGGGGCCGCCGACCGGGGCGACCCAGGTCAACAGCATCGCGATAGTGACGTGGGCAGAGTCGGCCGCTGCCGTGCCGTGGCCGGCGCCGACCCGCGAGCTGCCGGGCCTACCCCCGCTGACCCTGGCGTTGCCGTGCCGTACCCCCGCTGGCCCAGGATGGTCCGATGGCCCGACCCGCCGCCTGCCTGTTCGATCTCGATGGCCTGCTGCTCGACACCGAGCCGCTGCACGCCCGGGCCTGGCGCGAAGCCGCCGCCCACTTCGGCCGCCAGCTCAACGCGGCCGAGCTGATGCAGCTGCGGGGTCGCCGCCGCCTCGACTGCGCCGAGCAGGTGCGCGGCTGGATCGCCGGGGCCGTGGACCCTGAATCCGGCGCAGCCCATAGCGATCCGCCGAGTGTGGAGGCCCTGCTGGCGGTGCGCCAGCCGATCGCCGAGGCCCTGCTGGTGCACGCCCAGCCGATGGCGGGCGCGCCCGAGCTGGTGCGGCGCTGCGCCGAGCTGGCGATCCCGATGGCCCTGGCCACCAGCAGTTCCCGGGCCGCCGTGGCCCTCAAGGCCGCGCCCCACCCCTGGCTGGAGCTGATCACGGTCCGCGTCCATGGCGACGATCCGGAGCTGCGGGAGGGCAAGCCGGCGCCGGATGTGTTCCTGCTGGCGGCGGCGCGGCTGGGCCAGGAGCCAAGCAGCTGCTGGGCCTTCGAGGACTCGCCCGCTGGCGCCAGGGCGGCCGAGGCGGCCGGCTGCCGGGTGCATGTGCTGCTCCCCGAGGGCGGCGATCCGGCGGCCTATCCCGGGGGGGTGCGCTGGCTGGACTCGCTGCGGGAACTGCTGCTGTGAACCGCGACTCTGGTGTTGTGAACCGCGACCTCAGTACAGCCGGCTGAGAACGAACTCCGGCAGGGCCAGCAGGGCACTGCGGCTCTCGGAGGCGGGCAGCCAGGTGAGGGCCTCGCGGGCCTCGTTGGCGAAGCCCTCGGCCAGCACCCGCGAGCGGGGGATGGCATCACTGCCCCGCACCAGCTCCAGGGCCTGCTCCAGATCGCCCTCCTGGCTGAACTCGCGCTCGATCAGGCCCGCCAGGGCGGGGCGTTCCTGCAGGGCGTAGAGGGCGGGGGCGGTGAGGTAGCCGCTGGCCAGATCACTGGCGGCGGGCTTGCCCAGCTGCTGGTCGCTGCCGGTGAAGTCGAGGATGTCGTCCACCACCTGGAAAGCCAGGCCCAGCTGGCGGCCGAAGCGGTAGAGCGCATCGAGCTGGGGTTCGCCCAGGCCGCTGAGCACGCCGGCGGCGCGGGCGCTGTTGGCGATCAGCGAGGCCGTCTTGCAGTAGCTCTTCTCGAGGTAGGTCTCGAAGCTCTGGCCGGTGTCGTAGCGGAACAGGCCCTGGCGCACCTCGCCATCGGCCAGGTCCATGATCACGCGGCTGAGCAGCTTCACCACCTCGAGGTCGTCGAGGTTGGCCAGGTGCCAGCTGGCCTGGGCGAACAGGAAATCGCCCGCCAGCACCGCCACCCGGTGGTTGAAGCGGCTGTGCACCGTGTCCACGCCACGGCGGGTGGAGGCCTCATCCACCACGTCGTCGTGGACGAGGGAGGCGGTGTGGATCATCTCGGTGATCTCCGCCAGGCGCCGGTGGCGGGCGCTGAGCTCACCATCGGGCGAGAGGGCCCGGGAGATCAGCAGCACGATGCCGGGGCGCAGGCGCTTGCCACCGGCGCTGAACAGGTGCTCGGCGGCGGCCTGCAGGATCGGGTGACCTGCGCCGATCAGGCTGCGCAGATCGCTGAGCAGGGCCTCCAGGTCGGCCTCGACGGGCTGAAGCAGCTCTGCGACCGTTGCCATGACCCCCTGCGGTGGGCCGATCCTAGAAGGCACCCGCGGCTGGCCGGGAGTGCTGGGCCGCCCGGACCAGGACCTCGCGCTCCGAATCGCCCCACAGCAGCCCCTCACTGCTGGTGTGGAGCCCCAGCAGGCGGCCGGCGGCGCGATCGAAGCAGGCGGGCTCGGCACTGGTGAAGAAGCGGTGGCGCGGCGGCGGGCCATCGGCCGGGGCCTCCAGGGCGCCGTGCCGCAGCACCTGGCCCAGGTGGCGCGCCACGGCCGGGGCCGGATCCACCACCGCCAGGGACGGTCCCACCAGGCGGCGGATCGCCTCGATCACAAAGGGGTAATGGGTGCAGCCCAGCACGATCGTGTCGGCACCGGCGGCGAGCATTGGCCCCACGAAGCCCTGCAGCAGCGCCTCGCAGTCCGGCCCCTCCAGCTCACCCCGCTCCACCAGGTCCGCCAGGCCGATGCACACCTGCTCCACCACCTGCACATCGGCGGCGTGGCGACCCACGGTGGCCCGGTAGAGGCGGCCCTGGAAGGTGGCCGGCGTGGCCATCACCCCCACCACCCCGGAGCGGGTGAGCGACACCGCCGGCTTCACCGCCGGCTCCAGGCCCAGGATCGGCACGCCGGGGAAGCGCTCGCGCAGGCCGTGCAGGGCCACGGCCGAGGCGGTGTTGCAGGCCACCACGATCGCCTTGCAGCCCTCGGCCACCAGGAAGTCGGCGATGGCCTCACAGAAGCGGCGGATCTCGGCGCTGGTGCGGTTGCCGTAGGGCACATGGGCCCGGTCCGCCACATAGACCGTGGATTCGCCGGGCAGCTGGGCCACCAGCTCCCGCCACACGCTCAGCCCGCCCACCCCGGAATCGAAGATGCCGATCGGGGCCCCGGGCCGCCGTTCCGCCAGCTCGAGGGGCCCAGGGCGGCTCATCGGCCGCCGAGGTGGTTGAGCAGCCCGGTGGCGATCGCCACGGCCATGCGGCGGCGGAAACCGGCATCGGCCAGGCGGGGGGCGTCGATCTCACCGGTCACGAAGCCCATCTCCACCAGGGCTGAAGGCATCACGGTGCGGCGGATCACGAAGAAGCGGCCCGGCCGCACGCCGCGATCGGGGGTGCCCGGCGAGATGGACAGCATCTGCTCCTGCACGGCCTGGGCCAGGGCGCGGGAGAGGGAACTCTGGAAAAAGAAGGTCTCGATGCCGTTCACATCCGGGCGGGCCATGCTCAGGGCATTGGCGTGGATGCTCAGGAACACATCGGCGCCGCTGTTGTTGGCCAGGGCCACCCGCGGCGGCAGGTCCACATCCACCTCGGAGGTGCGGGTCAGCAGCACCTGCACGCCACGGGCCTGGAGCAGCTGGGCCACCTGCAGGCTCACATCCAGCACCACATCGGTCTCGCGCAGGCCGCCGATGCCCACGGCGCCGGGATCGGGACCGCCATGGCCCGGATCGATCACCACCTTGAAGCGGCCCCGGGGCACCTGGGGCAGGCTGCCGGCGTTGACCGAGCCGCGGGGCACGAAGGCGGTGGCCGGCGGGCCCTGGCGCCAGGTGGGCGCGCTCGGGGCCTCCACATCCCCTTCCCCCAGGGGCACCAGGCCGGCCCCCAGGGCCTTGAGATCCATGCGCCAGCGGTCCCGGGCGGTGCCCACCAGGCGCAGGTCCGCCGGGTTGATCGGCGTGCCGGGCTGGAACTCCAGCACCAGCCGGGTCTCGTTGGGGGTGGGCTTGCCGATGCGCACCTGGCGCACCAGGCCGGCCCCCTGGATGGTGCGGGTGCGGAGCGGCGCGCCGGGCAGATCCACCCAGATGCGCGGACCGGAGCGACCGCGGCCCGCCTCGTAGAAAGCCTGGATCTGAATGTCGGGGGAGGTGCGCAGCTCCAGCTGGCCCTCGCGGCTGATGCGCCAGGCGCCCAGGGCACTGCCCGCCCAGGCCGGCAGGGCCGAGAGCAGCGTGGCCAGGCCCGCCACCAGGGGGAGACCCGCCGCCAGCAGGGATCGGCCGCGCACGCTCACCGGCTCAGAACAGGGCGGGACGGCGATGCTGGAGGCTGGGCATCTGGGCCCGCACCCGCTCGCGGTGCCCCGGATCGATCGGCGCCACCGCCAGCCCAGGGGCCACCCCGGCATCGGCCAGCACCGTGCCCCAGGGGTCGATCACAAGGGCATGGCCGTGGGTCTGGCGGCGGCCGCCGTGGTTGCCGGTCTGGGCGGGGGCCACCACGTAGGCGGTGTTCTCGATCGCGCGGGCCTGGAGCAGCACCTGCCAGTGGTCCTTGCCGGTGAAGGCGGTGAAGGCGGCAGGGATCATCAGCACGTCGGCGCCGGCGCCGGCCAGGTGGCGGTAGAGCTCAGGAAAGCGCACGTCGTAACAGATGGACAGGCCCACGCGGCAGAGGCCCGGCACCTCCACCACGGGGGGCAGCTCACTGCCCGGCTGCACCGTGGCCGACTCGCGGTAGGTGTTGCCGTCGGGCAGGTCCACATCGAAGAGGTGGATCTTGTCGTAGCGGGCCAGCAGCTGGCCGTCCTTGCCCACCAGCTCGGAGCGGTTGAGGGTGAGCCGCTCGCCGGCGGGCACCGGGAAGCCGCCGCCCAGCAGGGTCACCTGGTAGCGCCGCGCCATGGTCACGAGGAAGCGGCTGCAGCGCTCCGCCAGGGCCGGGGCCAGCTCCAGCCGGCGCTCATCGTCGCCCATGAAGGCGAAGTTCTCGGGCAGGCCCACCAGCTCGGCGCCGCGGCGGGCGGCCAGCTCGATCTGCTCCTCGGCGGCGGCGAAGTTGGCCTCGGGATCCGGCGTGCTCGTGAGCTGCAGGGCTGCCGCCAGAAAGCTTGTCACCGCTGGAGTCTCGCTGTCGGCGGCACTGTAGTTGAGCCGCCGCGGCCAACCCCCGGCAGCCGGGGCCGCCGCAGGCGCCGGCTGCCCTCAGACCAGCTGGAGCACGCCCGGGCTGGTCTGGGTCGGCACCACCTGCAGGCTGTCCACGGCGGCGCAGCAGGCGAAGTCGGCGTCGTGGTTGCCGAGGCCAATCAGGCGCTGGCCGTGGCTGGCGGCCCGCAGGCAGGTCTCGGGCTCATGGCGCCACTGCTGCCACAGGGCCAGGGCCGCCAGGGCCTCGTCGTTGCCGGTGCCCACGCCCACGTGGGGCGCCACCGCCAGCTCGGTGGCGGCCGAGATCACAGCGCCCGCGGCCAGGGTGTCCTCCAGGGAGTAGTCGCCCTCCCAGCCGCTGCCCACGATCCACACCCGTTGGGCGCCGGCGGCGATCAGCCGCTGGGCCACGGCGGTGCGGTTGGGCAGGCAGGCGGTGAGCAGCAGCGGCACGGCGCGCACCGCCGCCAGGGAGCGGGTGCCGTTGGTGGTGCTCATGAAGATGCGCTTGCCCCCCACCAGCTCCGGCGTCACGGCCAGGGGCGAATTGCCCAGCTCGTAGCCCTCGACGCGCTTGCCGCCCCGCTCGCCGGCCCGCAGGCGCCGCTCGGCGGGCCAGGCGGCCGCGGCCGCCTCGAGCTCGCCGAGGTCGGCGAAGGCCTGGATGGCCTCGGCGCCATTGCGGAGCGACCAGGCGATGGTGGTGGTGGCCCGCAGCACGTCGATCACCACCGCGGCATCCGGGCCGCCCTCGGCCACCGGACGCACCGCCGGAACGGCTTCGGAGGTGTGGAAATAGGAGATCTGCACGGCCGCCGCCAGGGGGATGGGTGGCCACCGTAGGCAGCCGCGCCGGCGGCGGGCTGCGCCCTGGGCCGCTCGCTCCCGGGGCGAGCCGCGGGCACGGCTGGCCCGCCCGCAGGCGCCCACCCGCCTGCGTCACAGTGGCCGGATCCCCTCCCCCGCCCCGGCCAGCCCATGGCAGCGCCCCTGATCAGCCAGCGCAGCCGCCGGGATCTGCGCGGCTTTCTGGAGCTGCTGGAGCAGCGGGGCCGGCTGCGGCGCATCACCGCCCCGGTGGATCCCGATCTGGAACTGGCGGCGATCGCCGATCGGGTGCTGAGCCTGGGGGGGCCGGCGCTGCTGTTCGAGAACGTGATCGGCAGTTCGATGCCGGTGGCGGTGAACCTGCTCGGCACCCAGGAGCGGGTGCTGTGGAGCATGGGCATGGAGCGGCCCGAGGAGCTCGAGGCCCTCGGGGAACGGCTGGCGCTGCTGCAGCAGCCGCGGCCCCCCAAGGGGCTCAAGGAGGCCGCCCGCTTCGGCGGGGTGCTCTGGGATGTGCTGAAGGCCCGGCCGGATCTGGATCTCACGCCCCCCTGCCACCAGCAGGTGTTCAAGGGCGAGGCGGTGAACCTCGATGCCCTGCCGCTGCTGCGGCCCTGGCCGGGTGATGGCGGCCGGATCATCACCCTGGGGCTGGTGATCACCAAGGACCCGGAAACCGGCACGCCGAACGTGGGGGTGTACCGGCTGCAGCAGCAGAGCCTCAACACGATGACCGTGCACTGGCTGAGCGTGCGCGGCGGTGCCCGCCACCTGCGCAAGGCGGCGGCGATGGGCAAGAAGCTGGAGATCGCCATCGCCATCGGCGTGCACCCGCTGCTGGTGATGGCCGCCGCCACGCCGATCCCGGTGCAGCTGAGCGAGTGGCTGTTCGCCGGCCTCTACGCCGGTGAAGGCGTACGGCTGGCCAAGTGCAAGACCGTGAACCTGGAGGTGCCCAGCCACAGCGAAGTGGTGCTCGAAGGCACGATCACCCCCGGCGAGGAGCTGGCTGACGGCCCCTTCGGCGACCACATGGGCTTCTACGGCGGCGTGGAGGATTCACCGCTGGTGCGCTTCCAATGCGTCACCCAGCGGCGCGATCCGATCTACTTCACCACCTTCAGCGGCCGGCCCCCAAAGGAGGACGCGATGCTGGCGATTGCCCTGAACCGGATCTACACGCCGATCCTGCGCCAGCAGATCCCGGAGATCGTGGACTTCTTCCTGCCGATGGAGGGCCTGAGCTACAAGCTGGCCGTGATCGCCATCGACAAGGCCTACCCGGGCCAGGCCAAGCGGGCGGCCATGGCCTTCTGGAGCGCCCTGCCCCAGTTCACCTACACCAAGTTCGTGGTGGTGGTCGACAAGACCATCAACATCCGCGACCCGCGCCAGGTGATCTGGGCCATCAGCGCCCTGGTGGATCCCCAGCGGGATCTGTTCGTGCTGGAGAACACCCCCTTCGACACCCTGGATTTCGCCAGCGAGCGCCTGGGGCTGGGGGGCCGGCTGGCGATCGACGCCACCACCAAGGTGGGCCCGGAGAAGCGCCACGAGTGGGGCGAGGCCCTGCAACGGCCCGCCGAGCTGGAGGCCCGCCTCGATGCCCGCTGGGCCGAGCTGGGCCTGGCCGACCTGGGCGATGCCGCCCCCGATCCTGCCCTGTTCGGCTACACCCTGGAGCACGTGCTGGAGCGGCTGGCGGGCGAGCGGGCCCAGCGCTGAGATGCTGCGCCGGAGCGGGGTGCAGGCGCTGCGGGCCGCCCTGGAGCTGGCGGCGGGGGATCCGCGCCAGTGGCGCTCGGTGGCCGCCATCGCCTCCGCCCAGGACCTGCCGGCCCCGATGCTCGAACAGCTGCTGCTGCAACTGCGGCGGGCCCAGCTGGTGGAGGCCCGGCGCGGGCGCCTCGGGGGCTACCGGCTGCGCCGGCCGGCGCGGGAGATCCCGGTGGCGGAGCTGCTGGCGGCCGTGGGGGCGATGCCCGACCTGGGGGGGCGGGGTTCCCGGACCGCTGCCGCTGCAGCAGGCGCGGTTGCACCAGAAGCCTTTGCCTCCCACGCTGGCGCCCCAGCCATCGCGCCATCCGAGATCGGCCCAGACGCCGGCCCTCCCGCCAGCGATCCCGAAGCCCAGGTGCTGCTAGCCCTGGAGAGCCGGCTGCAGCGCGCCCTGGAGCGGGAACTGGCCGCCCTCAGCCTGGAGGAGCTGCTCTACGACCTGCGCAGCTGGCGCGAAACCCTCAGCAATGAGGGCGGCCTGATGCTCGGCTGAGCCAGGCCGTCATCCCCCGACCAGGCTCTGGCGCCGCAGCCACACGCGGATCAGCTTCTCGTCCATCAGGCCGCTGCGGGCGATCGGCGCCTCGTTGCAGCGCTCGAACAGCTCCAGCAGCGTGGCCGCCGGCACGCTGTAGCCCCGCTCGGCGGCGATCGCCTCCACCTCGTCGGCGGTGCAGACCTCATTGAGGCGGGCGCGCAGGTCGGCATCGCCCTGGATCAGGCCCAGGAACGCGAAGACGGCCTCAAGCTGGTGGGCCATGGAAGGGCGGAGGGGCGTCCTCGTGGTAGCGGCGCCGGCGGGGCGGCGCCACCAGGGGAGGCAGCAGCGCATGGCCTGGTGGCCGGGCGCCAGAACGCGGCGGGCGAGGCGCCCGCGGACCATGGCGCAGGATTGGGGCCCGGGGGTCCGCTGTCCCTGGCCTCCGCTGCGCTGTGCCATGGCTGACGCCCCCTACCTGATCGTGCTGGCCCTGCTGGAGCAGGACGGCCAACGGGCCATGCCGCTGCAGGGCCTGTCGCTGCGGGAGCCCTTACCGCCCGAGGGCGATCCCGGGGAGGCGGGCCGGGCCCAGGCCCTGGAGCTGCTGCTACGGGTGTGGCAGCGCAGCGCCACGGCGCCCCTGCGCCAGGCGGCGGGCGAGCGGAGCCTGCTGCTGCTCACCGTGCCGATCGAGGCGCTGCAGGAGCAGGTGCCGGCCCTCAAGGCCCGCTGGATCGCCACGGGCGACACCGCCACCCTGCTGGAGGGGCTGCGGGCCCTAGCGGGCGGCCTCTGGAGCCTGGGGATGGAGCCCCGGGGTCCCCTGCACTTCCAGTCCCTGGGCTGAGGGGCCGTGCGGGGGGCAAGCCAAGCCCCCGCCCGGGGCGCTCCATAGGATCCCCGCACCGGATCCCCCCTCCCGCCTTGGCCCATCCCGCCGCTGACGCCAGCCTGCTGACCCTGCCGGGAGGCGGCAGCCTGCGGGGCACGGTCACGGTGCCGGGCGACAAGTCGATCTCGCACCGGGCGCTGCTGTTCGGCGCCATCGCCGAGGGCAACACTCGCATCGAGGGGCTGCTGCCGGCCGAGGATCCCCTCAGCACCGCCGCCTGCCTGCGGGCCATGGGGGTGGCCGTCTCGCCGATCGAGGCGGGGCAGCCAGTGACGGTGCAGGGCGTGGGCCTCGATGGCTTCCGGGAGCCGGAGGACGTGCTCGACTGCGGCAACTCCGGCACCACCATGCGGCTGATGCTGGGCCTGCTGGCGGGCCGCGCCGGCCGCCACTTCGTGCTCAACGGCGACGCCTCGCTGCGGCGCCGGCCGATGCGCCGGGTCGGCGGACCCCTGGCGGAGATGGGCGCCACGATCGCCGGGCGCGACGGCGGCAACCTGGCCCCGCTGGCGATCCAGGGCCGCCGGCTGCAGGGCGCCACGGTGCGCACGCCCGTGGCCTCGGCCCAGGTCAAGAGCGCCATCCTGCTGGCGGGCCTCACCGCCGACGGCCCCACCACCGTGATCGAGCCGGTCCAGAGCCGCGACCACAGCGAGCGGATGCTGCGGGCCTTCGGGGCCGACCTGGTGGTGGGGGGCCCGGGCCACACCGAGGTCACCGTCACCCCGGGGGCCGTGCTGCGGGGCCAGGACGTGATCGTGCCCGGCGACATCAGCTCCGCCGCCTTCTGGCTGGTGGCCGGCGCCATCACCCCCGGCGCCGAACTGACGGTGCAGAACGTGGGCCTCAACCCCAGCCGCACCGGCATCCTCGAGGTGCTGGAGCAGATGGGCGCCCGCATCACGGTGCTCAACGCCCGCGATGTGGCGGGCGAGCCCGTGGGCGACCTGCAGGTGAGCCACGGTCCGCTGCAGGCCTTCACGATCGGCGAGGAGCTGATCCCCCGGCTGGTGGATGAGATCCCCGTGCTGGCGGTGGCCGCCTGCTGCGCCGAGGGGGTCAGCCGCGTCACCGGGGCCGCCGAGCTGCGGGTGAAGGAGACCGACCGGCTGGCGGTGATGGCCCGCCAGCTGGGGGCCATGGGCGCCCGCATCGAGGAGCACGCCGACGGCCTCACGATCCAGGGGGAGACGGCGCTGCACGGCGCCGAGGTGGACAGCGAGACCGACCACCGCGTGGCCATGAGCCTGGCGGTGGCGGCCCTGGTCGCCAGCGGCAGCACCCGGCTGCATCGCCCCGAGGCGGCGGCCGTGTCGTACCCGACCTTCTGGGATGACCTTCAGCGCCTGCGGGCCTGAGGGGGCCCACGCCGGCGCCCCACCTCCGAGATCCTGGCGGAGCGGCAACGGGGGTCAGGCGGCCACCGCCTCCAGCTCGGGGTGCAGTGGCACCAGCCGTTGCACCCGCCGGCGCAGGTCCTCCAGCAGCATGGCGATGGCGGGATGCTCAGCCAGGTCGCGGCGCACCACCAGGGCCTCGCCGTTGCGGAAGCCCAGATCCCACTCCAACCGGTGCAGGGCCGGGTTGAGGCTGGCCATCAGCGGCGTGGCGTAGGTGAGCGTCACCCCATCGGCCGTGCGGCCATCCCAGCTGGCGCGGTCGTAGCGGGCCATGCGCACGGGGTCCGTCCACAGACCCTGGCCGCGCAGCACCGACTCCATGTGGGGGTACCAGCCCTCCGGCAGGGCCAGGCTGGGGAAGCGATCCAGGTCGGAGCGGCGGATCCCCCGGATGCCGTTCAGCGGGTGGTCGGCGCTGGCCATCAGCCACACCGGTGCCCAGTTGAGCGGCACCACCACGCAGCCCATCGCCTCCTCGCTGGGTAGATCGATCGGACTGCTGGTGATCCAGGCATCGATGACCCCCTGCTCCAGCATCGCCAGGGGCAGGAAGCGACCCATGCGATCGCCGGGGCCGATGGTCCAGCCGGGCGGCGGTGGCGTGGCCAGCAGGGGAGCGGCGATGTAGCCGACCTCCAGCCGCAGCGGCCCGTGGCCCGCCAGCCGGTAGTGCTGGTGCACCAGGCGCTCCATCGCCAGCAGCTGATGGAAGCCCGAGAGCTGCCATTCCCGGCCGACCCGCTGCAGCCGCAGGTCGAACACCTTCAGCACATGGGCCACCCGCCGGCTGATGGTGCTCTGGTTGCAATGGCACAGGGCCGCGGCCTGCTGGCCGGTGCGCTGCCAGATCAACAGATCGAGGGCCTGCAATTCCTCCGGGCCGATCACAGCGACTCAGCCCCAACTCGCCTCAGCACGGGAGAACCATCGGCGGCACAGCACGGGTGACCCATGCCAAGGATTACTGCATGCGGGGTAGTCAGCAACCCGTCCCCAGCCCCGATCCAGCGGCGCCGTTGCCGCGGCCCCGCTCCAGCCGCCCGGGTCCAGCGGGCCAGCCCCGGTAGATTCCCGGCCAGCCGCCCGCTGCCGCCGATGCTCGCCGTTGCCGTCCTGGCTGCCGGAAAGGGCACCCGCATGAAGAGCGAGCTGCCCAAGGTGCTGCAGCCGATCGCCGGCGCCACCCTGGTGGAGCGGGTGCTCTCCAGCTGCGAGGCCCTGGAGCCGGAGCGGCGCCTGCTGATCGTGGGCCACCAGGCCGAGCGGGTGGAGCAGTCCCTGGCGAGCCACGACGGCCTGGAGTTCGTGCTGCAGCAGCCCCAGCTGGGCACCGGCCACGCCGTGCAGCAGCTGCTTGAACCCCTGGCCGACTTCACGGGGGAGCTGCTGGTGCTCAACGGCGACGTGCCGCTGCTGCGCCCCCAGACCATCGCCGAGCTGGTGGAGCGGCACCGTGCCAGCGGCGCCGCCGTGACCCTGCTGACCGCCCGGCTGGACGACCCCACGGGCTACGGCCGGGTGTTCGCGGACACCGCCGGCAACGTGTCGGCAATCATCGAGCACCGCGACTGCACCGACGCCCAGCGGGACAACACCCTCACCAACGCCGGCATCTACATCTTCAACTGGCCCCGGCTGGCCGCCGTGCTGCCCCAGCTGCGCGCCGACAACGACCAGGGCGAGCTCTACCTCACCGACACCGTGGCGCTGCTGCGGCCGGCCATGCACCTGGAGGTGGCCGATGCCGATGAGATCAACGGCATCAACGACCGGCTGCAGCTGGCCCAGTGCGAGGCGGTGCTGCAGCAGCGGCTGCGCGAGCACTGGATGCGCGAGGGCGTGACCTTCGTGGATCCGGCCAGCTGCACCCTCAGTGATCACACCGTCTTCGGGCGCGATGTGCTGGTGGAGCCCGACTGCCACTTCCGCGGCGCCAACCAGATCGGTGCGGGCTGCCACATCGGCCCCGGCTGCCTGCTGGAGAACGCCAGCCTGGGCCGCAACGTGGAGGTGCTCTATTCCGTGGTGCGCGAGGCCCGCGTGGCGGACGACTGCGCCATCGGCCCCTTCGCCCAGCTGCGCCCGGGCGCCGACCTGGCCGCGGACTGCCGCGTGGGCAACTTCGTGGAGATCAAGAAGAGCCGCATCGGCGCCGGCTCGAAGGTGAACCACCTCAGCTACATCGGCGATGCCGAACTGGGCGAGCAGGTGAACGTGGGGGCCGGCACGATCACCGCCAACTACGACGGCGTGGCCAAGCACCGCACCGTGATCGGCTCCGGCAGCAAGACCGGCGCCAACAGCGTGCTGGTGGCCCCGATCGAACTCGGGGCCAACGTGACCGTCGGGGCCGGCTCCACCCTCACCAAGGACGTGCCCGCCGGCGCCCTGGCCCTGGGCCGCGCCCGCCAGCTGGTCAAGCAGAACTGGCAGCAGCCCCAGGCCGCAGCCGACGCTGGATCTCCCCCGCCAGCAGCAGCGCCAGGGCCGCACTGAGCAGCACCGCCAGGATCTGGGGGCCGGCCAGGGGCGCCAGGCTCAGCAGCCGCTGCAGCCCCGGCAGCGCCAGCAGCAGCAGCCACAGGCCCAGGCCCAGGCCGGCGCCGAGGGCCGTGATCGGGCTGCGGGGATCGCCGTTGAGCCACACCAGCCCGCCGCCCGCCACCAGCAGCAGGGCGAACACCAGGCTGCGCTGAACCGCCACCGCCTCCGCCCCGCCGGGCAGCCCGCCGGCCAGGCCAGTCGCGGCGGGCCAGGCCAGCAGCGCCAGGGCGGCCAGGGTCACCAGGGCGCCCTGGATCAGGGCGCGGTGCCAGGTGGCGGGCCCGAACAGGGGCGCATCGGGCCGCCGCGGAGGCTGGCGCAGCAGCCCGGCAGCGCCCGGCAGGGCCTCGAACACCACCGTGCAGGCCGGATCGATCACCAGGTGCAGCAGGGCGATGTGCACCGGCAGCAGGATCAGGGGCTGGCCCGGCAGGAGCAGCGGCACCAGCCCCAGCACGGCAATCGGCAGGTGCACGGCCAGGGTGTAGGCCAGGGCGCGGTGCAGGTTGGCCTCCACCCGCCGCCCCAGGGCCAGGGCCCGCACCAGGTCGCTGAAGGTGTCGTGGAGCAGCACCAGATCGGCGGATTCGCGGGCCACGGCCGTGCCGCGCTGGCCCATGGCCACGCCGATGTCGGCGGCCTTGAGGGCGGGGGCGTCGTTGACGCCATCGCCGGTCATGGCCACCACCTCCCCCGCCGCCTGCAGGGCCCGCACCAGCTGCAGCTTCTGCTGGGGCATCACCCGCGCAAACACCGGCGCCGTGGCCGCGGCCGCGGCCAGGCGTCCCGGCGCCAGCGATGCAAGGTCGGCGCCGCTGAGCACGGCGCCTGCGGGCAGGCCGGCCTGGTCGGCGATGGCCCGCGCCGTGGCCGGGCCATCGCCGGTGATCATCACCACCCGCACCCCGGCCGCCTGGGCCGTGGCGATCGCCGCCGGCACGTCCGGACGCAGCGGATCGGCCAGGGCAATGAACCCGAGCGGCTCAAACAGGAAGTCGTGCACCTGTTCGGGGGGCTGGCCGGCGGTGCCCGTCGCCCGCTGCGGGTGCAGCTCCGGATGCAGCGGCGCCCCCTCCAGGCCGCAGGCCACCGCCAGCACCCGCAGGCCCTGGCGGGCCAGGCCGTCGGCGGCAGCCAGCAGCTCAGCGGCCGGCCCGGGCTCCAGGTGGCAGAGGTCGGCGATCGCCTCCGGGGCCCCCTTCGCCGCCAGTTGCCAGGCCCCCACGCCATCGCGCCAGAGCTGGGAGAACACCAGCAGGTCGCTCTGCAGCGGATAGTCGCGCTCCAGGGGCCAGTCGGGGTGGAGGTGCTCGCTGCCCCCCAGCTGGGCCGTCGCCAGCCGCTGGATCGCCAGCTCCATCGCATCCACCGGATCGCCGCGGCTGGCCAGCACCGCCAGCTCCAGCAGCCGATGCCAGGGCTCCTCCAGGGGGCTTCCGGCCTGCCAGCGCTGCCGCTCGGGCCAGGTGAGCAGCTGCTGTACCGCCATGCGGTTCTCGGTGAGGGTGCCGGTCTTGTCGACCGCCAGCACCGTGGCGCTGCCGAGGCTCTCCACCGCCGCGGGCCAGCGGGCCAGCACGCCGATCCGCGCCAGCCGCAGTGCCCCCAGAGCCAGGAACAGGGCCAGCACCACCGGGATCTCGTTGGGCAGCACCGCCAGGGCCAGGGCCAGGGCGGCCAGCAGGGCCTGGGGCCAGTCGCCGCTCAGGGCCCCCTGCACCAGCGCCAGGGCCGCGCACAGCCCCAGGGCCAGCAGGGTCAGCCGGCCGGTGAGGCGACGGGCCTGGCGCTGCAGGCGGGTGGGGGGCGGCTGCACCGCGGTGAGGCTGCGGCCGAGCTGACCGAGCTCGGTGGCCTCCGCCACGGCCACCACCTCCGCCCAGCCGCGGCCACTGGCCACGAGCGAGCCCGCCAGAATCCGCTCGCCGGGCTGGGTCCGGGCCACCGGCAGCGATTCACCCGTGAGCAGCGACTCATCCAGCCACAGGCCCACCGCCTCGCGGATCGCCGCATCGGCCGCCACCCGGTCGCCCTCCTCCAGGCGCAGCAGATCGCCGACGCGCAGCTGCCCGGCGGGCAGCTCCAGGTCCTGGCCGGCGCGGCGCACGTGGGCCAGGGGCGCCGAGAGCCGCGCCAGCTCCGCCAGGGCGCGGCTGCTGCGCCGCTGCTGCACGGCGTCGAGCAGCACGATCGCCACCACGAACACCAGCAGGATCGCGCCGTCCACCGGCTCACCGATCAGCCCGTAGATCAGGGCGCAGGCCAGCAGCAGCAGGTTGGTGGGCTCCAGCAGGCTCATGCGGGCGCGGCGGGGGCTGGTGGTAGCCCAGGGTTAGCCAGATCGGAGCTCCAGCACCGGCCCCTCGCCCATCCCATCCCCCGCCCATTGCAGGGGTGGGCAGGTAGTGGGAGCGATCAAGCCATGTGGATGCCGCTACATCACGGCGGAACCACGATTTTTAGGGTCAAGGGCGTTCGATTGCGAGGCCATCGATGTCGTCGGATCACTTCTATCTGTTCACCGCCCTGGCCACCTTCAGCAGCTCCGTGCAGGAGAAACTGCGCCAGGTTCAGTCTCCGGAGGAGATCGTGGGCGTCGCCGCCGAGAACGGCTACCAGATCACCGCATCGCAGCTGAGCTTCTTCTCCAAGCGCCTCAACGGCGACCACTGGGTGTGGTCCCGCAAGGGGGATGAGTGGCGCGAGAGCTTCTTCGCCGCCGCCGAGCGCTCCACCCTGCAGGCGGCCTGAGGGGCGAGCAGGCCTTCGGATCTACAGCTCCAGAGCGAATGCAGCGTCAGCCCCGCCAGGACGTGCCTCCAGGCCGGCACCGGCGTGCCCCAGGGGACACGGGTCAAGCGTCCTCTCCCGGCCTGGACGCCAGGGGCTGGAGCGGAGCTGAGCCACCCCGTCAGTACCGTGCAGCACAGATGCGCCCGCACGGAGCAGGGTCTGGCCCCATGAGTACGCCGCTGAGCCCCTGGGACCTGGACTGGATCGTCGGGGCCCTGCGCGATGGACGCGAACGCTGGCAGCAGGCGTGGCCCCATCCCCGCACCCTGCTGCCCCTGCCGTCCCAGGCGGCCCTCACCCAGGTGGTGGAGGCCCTCAGCGACGCCCTCTACCCCACCAGCCGGGTGGCAGGCGATGACCACGACGTGGACGGCGCCGTGGCCCACACCCTGGAGGCCGCCCTGGAGGCCCTGGCGGAGCAGGTGGGCATCGAGCTGGAGGTGAACCAGGTGGAAGGACGCAGCGCCCGCGATCCGGGCGCCCCGGATCCCGCGGAACCCGAGGGCCCGGGCAGCGCCGACCTGCAGGCTCGGGCCCGGGCCCTGGTGCAGGAGTTCGCCACCCACCTGCCCACCATCCGCCACCTGCTCGACACGGATCTGCGCGCCGCCTACATCGGCGATCCCGCCGCCGACAGCCTGCACGAGGTGCTGGCCTGCTACCCGGGGTTCAAGGCGATCACCTACCACCGCTTCGCCCATGCCCTGCATGGCCTGGGGGTGCCGGTGATCGCGCGGATCATCGCCGAGACGGCCCACTCCTGCACCGGGGTGGACATCCATCCCGGTGCCCGCATCGGCGACAGCTTCTTCATCGACCACGGCACCGGCGTGGTGATCGGCGGCACGGCGGTGATCGGCAACCGGGTGCGGCTCTACCAGGCCGTGACCCTGGGGGCCAAGCGCTTCCCGGTGGACCAGAACGGCCATCTGGTGAAGGGCGAACCCCGCCACCCGATCGTCGAAGACGACGTGGTGATCTACTCCGGCGCCACGATCCTGGGGCGCGTCACCATCGGCCGCGGCGCCACGATCGGCGGCAATGTGTGGCTCACCTCCTCGGTGCCGGCGGGGGCCACGGTGACCCAGGCCATGGCCCGCAACGAGACCTTCTCCGACGGCGCCGGCATCTGAGGCCGGGCCCCGGCGGGCGGGCGACGCCCCGGAACACCCCCAGCAGGAGCAGGGCCCATCGGCCCAAAGCCCCCACAAAGGGAATTGTCCAGGCCCAGGCCGCTGGCTATTCAGGGCCGTGCAGTGGGGTTGCAGTGAGAACGAGCGGCGGTGCGGGGGCGGATCGGCAGCCCGGAGCGCAGGCGGGGCAGCGGATCGAGCGTCGGTCCATGAAGCGCACGCCCGTGCCGCTGATGACGGGGGCGGTGCGGGCCGAGCTGATGACGCCGGATCAGATCTTCCCGCGCGGCCAGCTCTGGGATGTCAGCCCGATCGGGGCCTGCCTGGTGGTGCGCCACTTCATCGATGAGCTGGTGGACGGGGCCCTGGTGACGGTGCGCCTGGTCTGCGAGTCGACCCACCAGAGCCTGGAGGTGCAGGGGCTGGCCCGCTGGAGTCACCCCGAGCACAGCTCCACCTTCCTGGGGATCCACTTCGCGGAGAACCGGCTGCCCGAGGGGCTGTTCCTCGATTCCTACCTCGACCGGCACTGGGCGGACTGAGCCAGATCCGGAGGTCACGGCGTGGCCTGGGCCTGGCTGAGCGGCGGGCGGCGCGACCGCCGCACGGCCTTCTCGGCCTCCAGGTAGGCGACGAACAGACCACTGCAGCCCAGGCAGATCGCCAGGTTGGTCGCCGTCAGGGGCGTGAGCTGGAAGAAGCGGGCCAGGGCCGGCACCTGCAGCAGGGCCAGCTGGGCCGCGCCGCTCAGCAGCACTGACCCCAGCAGCCAGGGGTTGCCCAGGGGGCTGGTGGTCAACAGGGGCCGCTCGCTGCCGGCCGCCAGGGCATGGCCCAGCTGCGCCAGGCAAAGGGTGGTGAACACCATCGTGGGCCAGGGGGCTCCGGAGCGGGCCGCCACCACCATCAGCCCAAGGGTGAGGGCCGCAAACATCAGGCCGATGCGCAGGATCGCGGCGCCGGTGCCCTGGGCGAAGATCGGCTCCCGGGCCGGCAGCGGCGGCCGCTGCATCAGCTCCTGATCCACGGGGCCGAGGGCCAGGGCCAGGGCCGGCACGCCGTCGGTCACCAGGTTGATCCAGAGAATCTGCAGGGGGGTGAGCGGCACGCCCAGCAGCGGAGCGGCGCTGATCGCCACCAGCTCGCCGATGTTGCTGGCCAGCACATAGATCACGAAGCGGCGGATCGTCGCCAGCACCCGCCGGCCCTCCTCCACGGCGCTCACGATCGTGGCGAAGTTGTCGTCGAGCAGCACCATGTCGGCGGCCTCCTTGCAGACCTCCGTGCCCTGCAGCCCCATGGCCACCCCGATGTGGGCCTGGCGCAGGGCCGGGGCGTCGTTGACGCCATCGCCCGTCATCGCCACGATCGCGCCCCCCGCCTGCAGCGCCTGGACGATGCGCAGCTTCTGCTCCGGTGGCACCCGGGCGTAGACATCGCAGCCGGCCACGGCGACCGCCAGCTCGGCGTCACTGAGCCGCTCCAGCTCCTGGCCCAGCAGCACCGGGCCCTGGGGGTCGGCCAGGCCGATGCCGGCGCCGATGCTGCGGGCGGTGAGGGGGTGATCGCCGGTGATCATCACCACGCGGATGCCGGCGCTGCGGCAGCGCGCCAGGGCCGCCGGCACCTCCGCCCGGGCGGGATCCCGCTGGCCCACCAGCCCCAGCAGGATCCAGTCGGTGCTGGCGGCGGGCTCTGCCAGGGCCCGGGACGATCCACAGGCCAGGGCCAGCACCCGCTGGCCGGAGGCCGCCAGGCCCTGGGCCTGCTCCAGCCACCAGCGCCGCTGCAGCGCCGTCAGCGGCGCCACGCCAGCGCCATCCAGCCAGCGGTCGCAGCGGGCCAGCAGCACTTCCGGGGCTCCCTTGGCGATGGCGAGCTGCCCGCCCGCGGCCGGGGGACCATCCCCAGCCGCCGGATCCGCCAGGCCGGCCTGGAGCTCACCGCCGGCATCCAGCACCACCACCGCCATCCACTGGCGCTCGGCGCAGAAGGGCAGCTCGGCCAGCCGCGGGTGGCGCCGGCGGATCGCCTCGGCCTCGAGGCCGGCGCGCTCGGCGGCCAGCAGCAGGGCCCCCTCGGTGGGATCGCCCAACAGGGGGCGCCCGGGGAGGGCTGGGCCAGCGTCCGCCGTCGGCTCTCCCAGCGCCTCACTCCCACCGGTCGGCGGCGTCTCACCCGCCGCCGGATTCCCACCGGTCGGCGCCGGACCCCAGCGGGCGTCGTTGCAGAGCACCCCGGCGCTGAGCAGCAACGGCAGGGCCCCAGCGGTGCTGCCGGGCCGAGCCCCGGCCGGTGGCGCCACGGCCTGCCGGCGCAGGGGATCCCCGGCCAGCGGAGACTCCCGGCCCCAGGCCAGGCTCACAGTGCCCAGCCGCAGGGTCTGCACCACCTGGCGGTTCTCGGTGAGGGTGCCGGTCTTGTCGGTGCAGATCACCGTGACCGAGCCGAGGGTCTCCACCGCCGGCAGGCGCCGGATCAGGGCCTGGCGGCGCACCATCCGCTGGGTGCCGATCGCCAGGGTCACGGTGATCACGGCCGGCAGCCCCTCCGGCACCACCGCCACGGCGGCCGCCAGGGCCATCTCCAGCAGCTCCAGCAGGGGCTGCCCCAGCCAGACCCCCAGCAGCATCGCGGCCCCCACCAGCACCAGGGCCCCGCCCACCAGCTGCTCCGAGAGCTGATCCAGCCGCCGCTGCAGGGGCGAGCGCTCCCGGGGCGTGCGGCGCAGCAACAGGGCGATGCGCCCAAGCTCGGTGGCCAGGCCCGTGGCGGACACCAGCGCCAGTCCCTGGCCGCGCACCACCTCCGTGCCCTGGAACACGCAGTTGCGCCGCTCCGCCACCGGCGTGCCGTCGGGCAGCACCAGCTCGGCCCGCTTGTCCACCGTGTCCGACTCGCCCGTGAGGGCCGCCTCTCGCAGGCCCAGCGCGCTGCCCTCCAGCAGGCGGGCATCGGCGGCCACCCGATCACCCGCCGCCAGGCGGATCCGATCGCCCGGCACCAGCTGCTCGGCGGCCAGCACCTGCCACTGCCCATCCCGGCACACCGACACCTGGGGCTGGGCCAACTGGCGCAGGGCCTGCAGGGCCCGCTCGGCCCGGCTCTCCTGCACGTAGCCCAGCGCCGCGTTGAGCACCACGATCAGGCCGATGGCGATGGTGTCCCGCGGCAGCCGCTGGGCGCTGAGATCCAGCCAGGCCGCCACCGCGGCCACCGCCAGCAGCAACAGCAGCATCACGTTGCCGAACTGGTCGAGCAGGATCCGCAGGCGGCCCCGGCCCGGCTCCGGCTCCAGGCGATTGGGGCCCAGCGCGGCCAGCCGTTCGCCCGCCTGCTCCGTCGTCAGCCCCTGGGGGGAGGACGCGAGGGCGGCCAGGCAGGACTCCGGCGCGAGGGCATGCCAGCTCGGCGGGGCGGGATCAGGCACGCGCCCGGGGCGGCTTGATCCCCACGCTAGGGGCGCTGGCCGCTCAGGCCTGGCCCAGCTGCTCGGCGCCGAATTCCCGGGCCAGCTCGTCGTCGAACTGGTCGGCCACGCTGGCCACATCCAGCAGCATCCGCGCGAACTCGGGCTTGCCCAGGCCCGGCAGCGTGCGCTCCGTCGCCACCACCACCACGTCCTCGTCCACCCCGAAGCAGCAGCCCACCACGATCCGGTTCAGCTCCAGGCAGCGCCGGTAGAAGGCCAGCAGGTTGTGGTCCGGCAGCCGCAGGATCGGCGAGCGCACCTCCAGGGTGTCCTCATCGAGGATCCCGTTGCGGTGCAGCCCCACCTCGAGCGTGGCGCTGCCCACCTGCAGCGACCAGTCGGCGCCGTCGTCGGCGTCCTCGCGCTGGCCGTCGATGCCCAGCCCCGCCAGCACCTCATCCACCAGATCGGCGATCTGCTCCAGGGAGGGGGCAGCCGGCTCGCGGGGAAGCCAGCGGGCCAGCAGATCGGGAAGGAAGCCCGTCATGGCCGCGCGTCAGAGGGTGGCACCGCAGACCGGGCAGTAGGGCCGGCGCTCGGGGTTGGCCGCCCCACAGACCGGGCAGCGCTCGGCGGCGGGGGGCTCGGGGTCTGGTGCGGCCCCGGGGGCCTCCGGGGATCCGGCCGCGGCGCCCAGCTCCTCGAACGCATCGGCCAGGGCGATCAGGGCGCCGCAATTGTGGCAGTAGTCGGCGCTGCGGGAGGCCATGCCACAGCTGGGGCAGTAGTGGAGGCCCCCCTGGGCGCGCTCCTGCAGGTAGTCGTTGAAGCGGCTGTAGAGCAGCGGCGCCGGGATCGCGAAGTTGAGGCCCTGGGAGTCGGCGCGGCTGCAGGTGATCAGCCCCACCAGCTCGGCCCGGTCGTCGCAGATGGGGCCGCCGCTGTTGCCGGGATTGATCGCCGCATCGAGCTGGACGTAGCGGCGTCCGTCGATCGAGCGCTCGATGCCGCTCACCACGCCGGAGCTGAGGCTGTAGTCGAGGCCGAGGGGATGGCCGATCGCATAGACGGTCTCACCCACCTGGGGCATCCGCCCCTGCGGGGCCCGCCCGCCGATGAGCGGCTGGCGGGCCAGGCCGATCGCCTGCTGCAGCAGCGGCGGCTCCAGCTGCAGGAAGGCCAGGTCGGGATCGCGGTAGGCCCGCACCACCCGCGCCGGACCCCGCTGGCCGTTGCTGAGCCGCACGAGCACCGTGCTCCAGCCCTCCACCAGGTGGTGGTTCGTGGCCACCAGCCCCGCGCGGCTGAGCAGCACCCCGCCGCCGGAGCCATCGGGCACGTCGATCGCCACTACCGAGCCCGAGACCCGCCGGAACACCTCCGCCGCCGGCAGGGGCGACCGCAGGCGCTGCGCCGCCAGCCGCAGGCGGGACCCGAGCGCCTGCAGTCCACGGCGCCGCCGCCCCAGCCAGCGCTCCAGCCGCCGCCCGCCGCGCCCGCCTGCCTGGCCCATCCGGTCGCCCAAGCCCTGCGGAGAACCGTAATCACCCGCCCAATAGGCCAAAGACGCTTGCCTAGGTTGAGGGCCCGTGGTGCCGCGGCTGTGATGCCGAACGTGCAGAAAGTCCCCCGTGGCGATAAGCGCCAGCCGATTCCCTTCTCCGCGGGGGTGATCGTGGTGGAGGTGAGCTTTGCCGGCGCCGGCGCCGGCCGGGGCCCGGACGGTGCGGAGGACACCACCTACGCCGCCACCCTGTGGGACATCACCCGGGAGGGCTGCTGCGCCCTGGTGCAGGGCCATCTCCACGACCAGGTGGGCCACCGCTGCCAGCTCACGATCCGCGATGCCCAGTCGCCCGAGGTGGTGACCCTGGAGGCCACGCTGCAGTGGTGCGATCTCCAGATGCACCACGCCTTCTGCGGCTTCTGGTTCCTGCAGCAGGGCGGCCTGCCGGCTGACACCTTCCTGGAGAGCTACCTCCAGGGCACCTGGGCCGACTGAGCCCCGCCCGTCAAAACAGGATCGGCAGATTGCTGGGCTGGGTGCCGCTGCGGTCGCTCCAGTTGACGCGGCAGGTGTAGGTCACCGTGCCGCCCTGGCGGCCGACGCGCACCCGGGTGCGGGTGACAACGGCGTTGGCCGGCAGCGGCAGCTGGGCCCGGTTACAGGCATCCACTTCGGAGATGTAGGAGCCGAAGGTCGCGGTGGCCGCCCGGGCCGGGCTCGCCAGCAGGCTCGCCGCGCCGCCCAGGCCCCCGATAACGCAGAGGAGGGCCAGGCCAAGCAGGGGTCGGGTCATGGCGGGCGTGGAGGGACGGGTGATTGCGGCCATCGTATGGAGATCGGCCCGGCCCGGCTATGGGGCGCGGGGCCGCGGCTTCCTGGCTTCGGGTGCTGATAATGCCCCCAGCTCAGGCTCCGCCATGCCCTACGTCTGGAACGTTCTGGAGATCCTCGGCGGGATCCTGCTGCTCTTCGGGGGGGGCGAACTGTTCGTGGCCGGCTCGATCGCCATCTCGCTGCTGCTGGGCATTCCCCAGATCGTGATCGGCCTCACGGTGGTGTCGCTCGGCACCAGCGCGCCGGAGCTGTTCGTGAGCCTGCTCTCCACCATCCAGGGCACCGCCGGCGGCGATGCCATCGCCGTGAGCAACGTGGTGGGCAGCAACATCTTCAATGTGCTGGTGGTGCTCGGCGCCAGCGCCCTGGTGATGCCGCTACGGGTCAAGAGCCGACTCGTGCGCCGCGACGTGCCGCTGTTGCTGGGGGTGTCGATGGCCACCTGGGGCATGGCCTCGGGCGGCAGGCTCACGTGGGTGGCGGGCCTGGCGCTGCTCACCGGCACGGTGATCAATGTGATCTGGGAGATGCGCACGGCCAAGGAGGAGCCGGACGCGGACGGCGATGAGCTCGATGCCGCGGATGCGGCCCCCACCCCGGTGGCCCTGGCCAAGCTGGCCGCCGGCCTCGGGCTGCTGGTGGTGGGGTCCCAGCTGCTGGTGAAGGGCGCCACCGCCGCGGCCCTGGGGCTGGGGGTGAGCGAAACCGTGATCGGCCTCACGATCGTGTCCGCCGGCACCTCGATGCCCGAACTGGTCACCTCGCTGGTGGCCGCTTACCGCGGCAAGGCCGACATCGCCATCGGCAACGTGGTGGGCAGCAACCTGCTCAACCAGCTCGTGATCCTGGGGCTGTGCGGGGTGGTGAGCGGCGGGCGTGGCCTGGGGGTGGATCCCGTGATGCTCATCCGCGATTTCCCAGTGATGGTGGCCACCACCCTGGCCTGCCTGCCGATCTTCTGGACCGGGGGCGTGATCAACCGCCTGGAGGGCGGCCTTCTGATGGCCCTCTACGGGCTCTACCTGGTGGACCAGGTGCTCTCCAACAGCCTGCCAGCCTCGGCGGATGAGTTCCGACTGGTGGTGCTGGTGGGGATCCTGCCGCTGCTGCTGGTGTTCCTGGCCTGGAGCAGCCTGCAGTGGCGGCGGGTTCGCCGCATCGCCGAGATCTGAACCGCACTCCATCCACGCCAGGGAGAACCCGCCGCACGACTGTTCACCTGGAACAGCGGGTGGCCACGCACTCCGCAAGGGTCAGTTCTTTCGACGTGCCTACGGCATGGCCTGTCCCCACTGCGGTGACCACATGCTCACTCCGGCTGGCCAGCAGCTGCTGTGCTGTGGTTGCGGCCGGCCCCAACCGCACCTCGGCCCCAACCCGATGCTGAGCTGGCTGCGGGCCCACGGCCTGATCCTGCTGGGGGTCGTCATGCTGCTGCCGCTGGCCGTCGGCATGGGCAGGCTGGATGCGCTGCAGATGGCGGCCAAGGCCGGCGGCGATGGGCCGGCCGCTCCGGAGCGGGTTGCGGAGCACCGGCCCTGAGGGCAGCCGGCCCCATGGGGCCGGGGCGCACCGACTCCGCCGGGCTAGACGTCGAGGCTGTCGGGGCGGCCCTGGATCCGCTTCCAGCCCGCAAGCACCCCCAGGATGGCCGAAGCGCTCACCAGGCCCACGAAGGCCCCGTGCTCGTCGACCACCACCCGCACCGCGCTGCGGTCGCCGCGGCGGAAGCTGGTGAGCAGGCGGTCCGCGCGGATCATCTCGGGCACGAACAGCGGCGCATCACACACCGCGCTCACCTGGCGGTCGCCACCGCCCCGCAGCAGGATCGCCATCGCCTCCTCGCGGCTCAGCACCCCCAGCACCTCGTCCACGCCAGCCCCCAGCACCACCCACCAGGTGTCCTCGGGGGCCGTCACGATCTGATCGCGGGCCAGCTCCAGGCTCAGCCCCCCCGCCAGGGAGGGGGTGGCCACCCGCGACACCATCAGCTCCCGGGCCGTGAGGTCGTTGAGGGCGAAGACCTTGCCGATCATGGCGGCTTCATCCGCCTCGATCTGGCCCTGCTGGGAGCCAAGCCGCGCCAGCAGGTGGATCTCCCGCTCGTTGGTGGTGAGTTCGGCCTCGGCGGTGATGGCCGGCATCAGGCGCTCCAGCAGCAGCAGCAGCGGCAGGCTGAGGCGCTCCACCAGCAGCAGCACCCGCGCCGACACCAACGACACCGGCATGGCCTGGCTGTTGCCGATCGCCTTGGGCAGGATCTCCGCAAACAGGATCACCATCAAGGTGAACAGCACGTTGAAGATCACCAGGCCGGCCGCACCGCCATAGCCGCCGCGGAACACGCCGTCGGCATGGCTGCCCAGCACCATCGAACCGGAGATGTTGAACAGGTTGTTGGCCACCACCAGCAGGGCCAGGGCCCGCCCCGGTCGGTTCTTGATGCGCTCGAGCGCCCGGGCCCCCGGGACGCCCTGCTTGGTGAGGGTGTGCACCTGGATCGGGTTCACCGTGAGGATCGCCGCCTCTACCCCGGTGGCGATCGCCGAGCCCACCAGGATCACCCCGGCCATCGCCAGCAGCACGACGATCGGATCCACGAGGGGGGCCCTACACAAGTGCGGGGAACCTACCGCCGGTCACCGACCGCTGCCGCCCGGCGGGAGGGCCGCAACGGGATCCAGCTACGGTTTCGCATCGGGCGCCCATGTCGCGCCTCCCGAGCCGGGAGCCCCCTGCCGCCGCCTGCCCCCATGCCCCTCAGCGCCCCGCTGACCCTCTGGCTACGCCTGCAGCGCTGGCGCCATCAGCTCACGGTGCCCCAGTTCACGGCCGTCACCGGGCTGCTGGTGATCGCCTCGGGCACCGTGATCCTGGCCTCGCCGCTCTGCTCCACCGATGCGGTGGGCCTGTGGCAGGCCCTGTTCACCGTCACCTCCGCCATCACGGTCACGGGCCTGTCGGTGATCGTGGTGGAGCGCGACCTCACCCCCTTCGGCCAGGTGGTGCTGGCAGGCCTGATCGTGACCGGCGGCCTGGGCCTGATGGCGATCACCACCTTCCTGCAGGGCTTCGTGCAGGGGCGCTCCGGCCTGCGCCACCGGCTCGACAAGGGCCGCGCCCTCGATGAATTCGGCGTGGGGGGCATCGGCCCCACCTTCCACAGCATCCTGCTCACGGGCTTCTGCGTGATGGGCCTGGGCACGGTGGTGCTCTACGCCTTCGGCTTCTCCGATATCCCCAACCCGCTGGCCCGCCTCTGGGCCTCGCTGTTCCACTGCATCAGCGCCTACAACAACGCCGGCTTCGGCCTCTGGGCCACCAACCTGGAGCCCTACCGCGACAACCCGGTGGTGAACGGCGTGATCGCCAGCCTGATCGTGACGGGGGGCATCGGCTGGCGGGTGATCAACGACCTGTGGGCCAACCGCCGGCGGCTCTCCAGGTTGCGGCGCCTGAGCCTGCACACGCGCCTGGTGCTGCGCAGCACGATCGGCCTGATCGTGCTGGGGGCCCTGGGGCTGCTGGTCACCGAGCACTTTGCCCCCGACGGCAGCCTGCAGCAGTTCAGCCTCTGGCAGCAGCTGCAGATCACCCTGTTCCAGTCGGTGACCACCCGCACCGCCGGCTTCAACACCATCCCGCTCACGATCGAGACCCTCTCCGACGCGGGTCTGCTGCTGATGATCGTGCTGATGTTCATCGGCGCCAGCCCCGGCGGCACCGGCGGCGGCATCAAGACCACCACCTTCGCGATCCTGATGGGCGCCACCCGCTCCACCCTCGAGGGCCGCAACGACGTGGTGATCGGCAGGCGGCTGATCCCCGACTCCACCGTGCTGCGCGCCGTGGGGGTGACCCTGGCCTCGGCCCTGTTCGTGGTGCTGATGACCCTGCTGCTGGAGGTGGGGCCCAGCGCGGCGGGACTACCCGGCCATCAGCCGTTCAGCTTCCTCGAGAAGCTGTTCACCTGCGTGTCGGCCTTCGGCACCGTGGGCCTGGATGTGGGCGTGACCGCCAACCTCAACCGCTGGGGCCAGCTGGTGCTGATGGTGGGCATGTTCGTGGGGCGGCTGGGGATCCTGCTACTGCTCTCGGCCCTCTATGCCCACAGGCCCCAGACGCGGGTCGGCTTCCCCCGGGAGGACCTCTACGTGTAGTCCCCACTGCCTGGCCCTAGTCCCCTGGCCACTGGCCCCCGGCGGCCGGCCCCTCCCCCCGACCAGTCCTCCGTTCCGTCCTTGCGCGTTCCAGTCCGATGAACCAGTGGTGGCAATGGCCTGCCGATGCGGCGGCCGGGCGCAGCAGTTTCGCCGTGATCGGCGTGGGGCGCTTCGGCTCCGCCGTGATCTCCGAGCTGGTGCGCTGCGGCGCTGACGTGCTGGCGGTGGACCTGAACCAGCGGGCCATCGACGAGCTGCGTCAGATCGACCCCTCGATCGAGGCCCGGGTGGTGGACTGCACCGACGAGGAGGCCCTGCGGGCGGCCGGCGTGCTCGACCTCGACACGGTGGTGGTGGGCATCAGCGAGCCGATCGAGGCCAGCATCACGGCCACGTTGATCTGCAAGGACGGCCAGGGCAGCCGGGTGCGCCAGGTGATCGCCCGCGCCACCAGCGACCTGCACGAGAAGATGCTGCGCCGCGTGGGGGCCGACCGGGTGGTGTTCCCCTCGAAGATGCAGGGCCAGCGCCTCGGTCTGGAGCTGATGCGCCCCAACCTGCTGGAGCAGCTGCGCCTCGACGACCGCAACAGCATCGAGGAGATCCGCGTGCCCTCGGCCTTCGTGGGCCGCACCCTGCGGGATCTGAACCTGCGCAAGACCTACAACGTGAGCGTGCTGGCGGCGGGTCCCAGCCAGCAGCTCACGGTCAACCCGCCGGCCTCCCAGGTGCTGCAGGCCGGCGAGCTGCTGGTGGTGATGGGCTCGGCCGCAGCCCTGGAGGCCCTGCCGCCCCAGTGAGCCCCACGGGAGAGCCACGGGGCCTGGCGGCGTGCGGATCCGCACACGTGATCCCGAAGACTTCTCCCCGGGGGCTGCCGGCGCCAGCCGGCACAGCTAGTGAGGAGGGGAATTTCGGCATGGGCATCCATGGCGCAGATCCTCGCCAGCCCCACGTCCGATCCGGCCGCGGGCCCCACGGTCACCACCGCGCCTACCGGCAGCCCCGAGGCCCCGGCGCTGATCCGTGAGAACGGCCAGCGGGAGGTGTTCTGCGGCCTCACCTCAATCGTGTGGCTGCATCGGCGCATGCCGGATGCCTTCTTCCTGGTGGTGGGCTCCCGCACCTGCGCCCACCTGGTGCAGAGCGCCGCCGGCGTGATGATCTTCGCCGAGCCCCGCTTCGGCACCGCGATCCTGGGGGAGCGGGACCTGGCCGGCCTGGCCGATGCCAACGCCGAACTCGACCGGCTGGTGGGCCATCTGCTGGAGCGACGCCCCGAGATCCGCACCCTGTTCCTGGTGGGCTCCTGCCCCAGCGAGGTGATCAAGCTGGATCTGGCGAAGGCGGCCGAGCGGCTCCAGGCCCAGCTGGCGGGCCGGGTGCGGGTGCTGAGCTACTCCGGCAGCGGCATCGAGACCACCTTCACCCAGGGGGAGGACAACGCCCTGCTGGCCCTGGTGCCGCTGCTGCCGGCGGCGCCGGTGGCGCGGGATGCCGGCAGCAGCGCCGCCCCCCCGGACCAGCTGATGATCGTCGGCACCCTCGCCGATGGGGTGGAGGACCGCTTTCGCTCCCTGTTCACCCGCCTCGGCATCCCCCGGATCGACAGCCTGCCCCCGCGCCGCGCCAGCGAGCTGCCGCCGGTGGGACCCGGCACCCGGGTGCTGCTGGCCCAGCCCTTCCTCTCGGCCACGGCCCGGGCCCTGGTGTCGCGGGGCGCCCAGCTGATCCCGGCCCCCTATCCGCTCGGGGTGGAGGGCAGCCGGGCCTGGATGGCGGCGGCGGCGGCGGCCTTCGGCGTGGCGCCGGCCCACGTGCAGGCGGTGCTGGCGCCGCTGGTGGAGCGGGGCCAGCGGGCCCTGGCGCCCCACAAGGAGGTGCTGGCCGGCAAGCGGCTGTTCCTGATGCCCGATTCCCAGCTGGAGATCCCCCTGGCCCGCTTCCTGGCCCGCGAGTGCGGCATGGAGCTGCTGGAGGTGGGTACGCCCTATCTGGATCGCAGCCTGATGGCCGAGGAGCTGGCGCTGCTGCCGGCGGGCGTGCAGCTCAGTGAGGGGCAGCACGTGGAGCACCAGCTCGATCGGCTGCGGGCCGCCCGGCCCGACCTGGTGCTCTGCGGCCTGGGGCTCGCCAACCCCCTCGAGGCCGAGGGCATCGCCACCAAGTGGTCGATCGAACTGGTGTTCAGCCCCATCCACGGCATCGACCAGGCGGGGGATCTGGCCGAGCTGTTCGCCCGGCCCCTGCGCCGGCGCGCCCTGCTCAGCTTCGGCTGAGCGCTGCCGGGCTCCCGCCACCAGCCATTCCCCGCTCCGCTTCGCTCCAGCCTCCGCTCCACCCCACCCGACGAACCGCCCCGTCAGCGGCCGGTTCCGCCCTTCCCCTCGCCTTCCCCCGAACCCCTTGGAACTCACCCTCTGGACCTATGAAGGCCCCCCCCACGTGGGCGCCCTGCGCGTCGCGGCCTCGATGGAGGGAGTGCACCTGGTGCTGCATGCCCCCCAGGGCGACACCTACGCCGACCTGCTGTTCACGATGATCGAGCGGCGCGGGCGGCGCCCCCCCGTGACCTACACCACCTTCCAGGCCCGGGACCTGGGGGGTGACACCGCCGAGCTGGTGAAGCGCTCGATCGCCGAGGCGGCGGAGCGCTTCCAGCCGGAGGCCCTGCTGGTGGGCGAGAGCTGCACCGCCGAGCTGATCCAGGACCAGCCCGCCGCCCTGGCCCAGGGCATGGGCCTGGGGGATCTGCCGGTGGTGGGCCTGGAGCTGCCCGCCTACTCCAAGAAGGAGAACTGGGGCGCCGCCGAGACCTTCTACCAGCTGGTGCGCAGCCTGCTGAAGGACCAGCTGCCACCGCCGGGCCAGCCGAAACCGGAGCCGACCCGCTGGCGCCAGGAGGGCCGGCGGCCGCGGGTGAACCTGCTGGGCCCAACGCTGCTGGGCTTCCGCTGCCGCGACGACGTGCGGGAGATCAGCCGCCTGCTGGCCGAGCACGGCATCGACGTGTCGGTGGTGGCGCCCCTGGGCGCCCGCCCCGCCGACCTGCAGCGGCTGCCCAGCGCCGATCTGAACGTGTGCCTCTACCCGGAGCTGGCGGGGCCGGTGTGCAGCTGGCTGGAGCGCAGCTTCGGGATGGCGACGGTGCGCACGGTGCCGATCGGCATCGGCGCCACCGCCGCCTTCCTGCGGGAGCTGCACGGCCTGCTGGGGCTGGAGCTGCCGGCCGACCTGGAGCCGGGCGCCGGTGGAGTGTCCGAGGCCGAGCGGCGCTCGCGGCTGCCCTGGTATTCGCGCTCGGTGGATTCCACCTACCTCACGGGCAAGCGGGTGTTCATCTTCGGCGACGCCAGCCACGCCATCGCCGCGGCCCGGGTGGCGAGCCAGGAGCTGGGCTTCCAGGTGGTGGGGCTGGGCACCTACAGCCGCGAACTGGCCCGGGAGGTGCGCGCGGCGGCGGCCGAGCTGGGCCTGGAGGCCCTGATCACCGACGACTACCTGGCGGTGGAGGCGGCCATGGCCGCCGCGGCCCCGGAGCTGGTGCTCGGCACCCAGATGGAGCGCCACAGCGCCAAGCGGCTCGGCATCCCCTGCGCCGTGATCAGCACACCGCTGCACGTGCAGGACGTGCCGGCCCGCCAGGCCCCCCAGATGGGCTGGGAGGGGGCCAATGAGCTGTTCGACGCCTGGGTGCACCCGCTGATGATGGGCCTGGAGGAACACCTGATCGGCATGTTCCGCCACGACTTCGAGTTCGTGGAGGGCCACCGCAGCCACCTAGGTGGGGCGGCACCGGCCGAGGCCCCGCCGGCGGCGATCGCGGTGGCGGCCGCCGTCGCGACGCCGGTGGCGCCGGCCAGCGCGGCCGCAACCCCGGCCGGAACGACGGCCGCCTCCGCGGCCTCGGGCAGCCTCGAGGCGGCCCTGGCCTGGACCCCGGACGGCGAGGCCCAGCTGGCCCGCATTCCCTTCTTCGTGCGCGGCAAGGTGCGCCGCAACACCGAGCGCTACGCCCGCGAGCACGGCCTGAACGCGATCAGCGAGGAGGTCCTGTTCGACGCCAAGGCCCACTACAGCGCCTAGATCCGCCGGTCCTGGGCCCCACGGCCCAGGACCACTGACCCGTTTCACCCACCCGTTTCACCCGAGCCGCCTCCCCAGCGGCGTTCCCGCCCAAGCCCTCCCCAGCAGCAGCCCGCCGGTTCAGGCCAGGCGTTCGCTGCTCCCGCTTCTCAACCCCTCACCTCCCCGTTCCCATCCCATGACCACGACCCTCTCCCGCCCCGATGGCGAAGGCTCCCTGCAGGTGCATCAGGACCCGTCCCTGCACATAGAGGCGGGCGCCCTGGTGATCGCCGTCTACGGCAAGGGGGGCATCGGCAAATCCACCACCTCCTCCAACCTCTCGGCGGCCTTCTCCAAGCTCGGCAAGCGGGTGCTGCAGATCGGCTGCGATCCCAAGCACGACAGCACCTTCACCCTCACCAAGTCGATGGTGCCCACCGTGATCGACATCCTCGAGACGGTGGACTTCCACACCGAGGAACTGCGGCCCGAGGACTTCGTGTTCCAGGGCTTCAACGGCGTGATGTGCGTGGAATCCGGCGGCCCGCCGGCGGGCACCGGCTGCGGCGGCTACGTGACCGGCCAGACCGTGAAGCTGCTCAAGGAGCACCACCTGCTGGAGGACACCGACGTGGTGATCTTCGACGTGCTCGGCGATGTGGTGTGCGGTGGCTTTGCGGCGCCCCTGCAGCACGCCGACTACTGCCTGATCGTGACGGCGAACGACTTCGATTCGATCTTCGCCATGAACCGGATCATCGCCGCGATCCAGGCCAAGGCCAAGAACTACAAGGTGCGGCTCGGCGGCGTGGTGGCCAACCGCTCCAAGGACACCGACCAGATCGATCGCTTCAACGCGCGGGTGGGCATGAAGACCATGGCCCACTTCCCCGATCTCGATGCCATCCGTCGCTCGCGCCTCAAGAAGTGCACGATCTTCGAGATGGAGGCCAGCCCCGAGGTGGAGGCGGTGCAGCAGGAGTATCTGAATCTGGCCCAGCGGATGCTCGACAAGGTGGAGCCGCTGGAGGCCGAATCGCTCAAGGATCGCGAGATCTTCGACCTGCTGGGCTTCGACTGATCGGGGATAGCCAGGGCCGCGGGTCTGGAGCCGATCTCCAGCCCCGCGCCGTCAGACCAGGGTCACGCAACGGCTGCGGCCGGCCCGCTTGGCCGCATAGAGGGCCTCATCGGCGCGGGCGATCAGCTTGGTGGCGGTGAGGGCGAGGTCCTGGGCGGCCAGATCGGCTTGGCTGGACTGGTCGGTGGGATCAAAGGCGGCCAGGCCCACGCTCAGGGTGATGCTCTGGGGCAGGTGCACCCCCTCCAGATGCAGCGGGGCGGAGGCGAAGCCCTCCACGATGCGGTTGGCCAGCTGATGGGCCCCATGGATCCCGGTGCGCGGCAGCAGGATCGCGAACTCCTCACCGCCGTAGCGATACACCCGATCGCCACCGCGACCGGCCAGGGTCACGAGGCGGTCGGCCACGGCCCGCAGGCAGGCATCGCCGGTGAGATGGCCGTGCTGATCGTTGAACTGCTTGAAGAAGTCCACATCGAGCATCAGCAGCGCCAGCGACTGGCCCGCGTGCCAGTGCTCCTCCAGATCGGAGGGCAGCTCGCGGTTGAACAGCAGGCGGTTGCCCACGCCGGTGAGGGCATCCTGGGTGGCGAGCTGTTCCAGATCCTGGGTGCGCCGCTGCACCAGGTCGGCGATGGTCATGTCCTTGGTCTGGATCATCACCAGGGCATCCGCCAGGGCGTCGTGGCGGGCCATGTCACTGAGGCGGATGCCGAGGGAGCTGAGCTGCTCCAGGGTGTGGACCACCGGCGTGCCGAGGAAGAAGGCGTGCGGACCATCCACCAGCACCTGGCCCTTGAGCTGCAGGGGCAGATCCAGCAGCTGCAGCACCGTGAACTTGGAACCGAGCTTGCTCAGCCCTTCGAGGCTGGGCTGGCTCAGCCGCGGCCTGTGCCACTGCACATGCCTGGCGAATGGGGCACCACGGACCTCGCTGCCCAGTAGCCGCAGCAGCGCCGGCCCCATCTGGCGGATCACGAGGTCAGCGTCGACCACGAGATGGAAGGGAAACAGCTCAGGGAACCGCTGGGCCGAGGGTGCCAGGGTCATGGAGGATCGGCCGGCTCGTCGTAGCGCACGGCGAACACGTCGTGGTCGGCACCGTCGCGGCGGCAGGCCAGCTGCTCCACCTCCACCGGCGTGTCGAAGCGATCGCCCAGACCCTCCACCAGACCGATCACCATCGGCGCCAGCCCCTGGCGCTGGGAGTGGTAGTGGAGGTGCATGGTTCCCTCTCCGAGCTCTTCGGTGTCGAAGCTGGGGGGCACCAGCTGGGGGAAGTTCACCCCCACCCGGGCGTGAAGATCATCGAGGTTGTGGAGAAATTCCGGCAGGCTGGAGCCGGCCATCTCCATCAGGGGGCCATAACCCTCAGAAGCGGTATAGGTCACCCAGAATTCACCAAAGGCCCGCAGCAGGGCGTCGGGAGTTTCCTCCAGTTCCACGCTGGCGGCCATCACCAGACGATGGGTGAGGTCGTCGGGATAGGGCTCCATGCCCTGGAAGCGGTCCACCTTGACCTCCGCCCGCTGCCGCACCCTGTCCCAGGCCTCCTGGCCGTGGTTGACGCAGATCATGTCGCGGATGGCTTGATTGACCAGTCCGTACATGGAGCGGTGATCTGCTGTTTGGTTCACCCCACATTAGAGACGGGAACCTCGACTGGGGTGCTGAGTGTTCAATAACGGCAATCATGCTGATTATTGGCAAGCCTGCCCCATCAGAGGGAGGCCCAGCCCCAGGCAGGTCCCCAGGGCCCGCCCCTGTTCAGGGCCCTCGATCCATGGCATGGTGCGGCCCAGGTCGGGGTCGGCGCCACGCGCCGGCCGGCACCGCCCCCGCTCCCTGGCCATGCCGCCCTCCACACCATCCCGGGATTCCAGGGTCCGCAGCCGCCAGCGCCGCCGCCAGCCCTCCGCTCAGCGCCAGGAGAGCGTCAGTCGGATGAGCCAGTGGATCTCGGGCCTGACGGGCCTGCTGTTTCTCGCCGCCGCCCTGCTGTTCGGCTACCTGGTGGTGGGCGAGGGCATCGACCACATGGCGAGCGACTACGAGACGTCCAACCTGCTGGGGAGCGCCTCCCTCGAGGAGGCCGAGCAGCAGCGGGCCAAGCGTCCGCCGCGCCCCTATCCGCTGGAGCCCACCCTGCAGGGGCGGATGCTGAGCCGGCTGCAGCGGCTGCTCCAGGGGCGGATCCCCTAGGCGGCCCCCCGGGGGCGGTCCCCGTCAGATCTCGGCGACGGCCCGCTCCACCAGCCGCCGCGCCACCGCCTGCACGCCGGTGTGGGCATAGGTGTCGGTGAAGGCATCCAGGAACGCCGCGAGGCCCTCCATCCGCCCCTGCCAGGGCCCGAGGGTGCCCTCCAGCGCCTGCACGGCCCGCTGGCCCGTGAGACCGAGCTGGCCGATGAAGCCGCCGGCCCAGCCGGCCCAGCTCTCCACGCCGCGGCGCAGGAAGCCCAGGTGGGCCTGGTCGCCGCGGCCGGGCAGCAGGCCACTGAGGCGGCCATAGGCCGGCAGCTGCCGCAGCTCGCCACTGCTCACCTGGCCCAGCAGGCCATCGAGGCGTTCCAGGGCCTGGTTGCCCAGGGGCAGCAGGGCGTCGAAGCAGATCAGCGCCGCCATGCGCACCCGGGCATCGCCGGCGTAGTCCGCCAGGGAGGCCGTGAAGTCGCCGAAGGAGTCGCCCGGCAGGCCGTTCACCTGGGTGAAGGCCAGCAGCTCGGCACCCACCTTGAGGCTGAGGTCGGCGGCCTGGAGCCTGTCGCTGGGGGGCGTGATGCTGCCGAGGCGCTTGAGCACAGGCAACCCAGCCGTCACGTTGGCCAGCACCCGCAGGCCGCCGCTGGCCCGCTGGGAGCGGTTCACGGCGTCATAGAGGCTCAGGGCCCGGCCGTAGCCCTCGTGGCGGGCGCCGCTGAGCAGGTCGGCCCGGGCCCGCACCTGGCGCACCAGGACCGGATCGTCGTCGCCGAGCACCTCGGCGATCAGGGCCTCGGCGTTGGTGGGGTTGCTCCAGCCGCCGGGCACCAGGGTGGCGATGCCCTGCAGGGCCAGCACCGTGAGGCCCCGGCGGGGCAGGCGGTCGAGGCGATCGAGAACGGTGCGGCTCATGCGGCCTCCTGCAGGGCGGACTCAGGGCTGAAGGCCTCAGCCGCCCCCCCTGGGGCGGCGGCCATGGGGCGGTCCGCGGCTCCTGCCGGCAGCCGGCCCGCGGCAGCCCGCTCCCGGGCGGGGGCGAGGGCCGCCAGGCCCGGCAGGTCGAAGCCCTCCAGCAGGGCGTGGCGCTGATCGGCCGCCAGGCCCAGCCCCTGGCCGATCACCTTCACCTGGAAGCGATCGGCCACCAGGAGGGCACTGGCCTGGGCCCCCTGCTCCAGCAGCGGCCAGCCCTGCAGACGCTCACGGCTGCCCTCGAACTTGGCGCGGGCCTCCGGGGCGGTGCGGGTGTCGGAGATGGCGAGCAGGGCCAGGGCCTCGCCGCCCTGCTTCAGCCTGGCCTCGCTGAAGCCCCGCTTCTCCTGGGTGAACACCAGCTGCTGGCCCTGCTCCGGGGCCGGGAACAGGCGGTTGAAGGCACTGCCGTTCACCACCTGGGCCAGGGGCACATCGGCCACGGTGCCGCCGGGCAGCCAGGAGCTGAAGGGGGCCAGCACCACGGCGCCCACCAGCAGGCCCGTGGCGAGCAGGGCGGCCAGGCCCCAGCGCAGGGCACGGTTCATCGTCGGCTCAGGCAGTGCCCCCGGGTCTTAGCAACGGCGGGCCGGGCCGGCCCTCAACCCCCAGCCAGCAGCGGATCCAGCACCGGGTTGCTGAGGCTTCCCACGCCGCTGATGCTGATCTCCACCCGGTCGCCATGGCGCAGGAAGCGGGGCGGCGTGCGGCCGGCCCCCACCCCCGAGGGGGTGCCGGTGAGGATCACCGTGCCGCGCAGCAGGGTGGTGCCGCGGCTCAGTTCGGCGATCAGCCGGGCCACCGGGAACAGCATCGAGGCGGTGCTGTCGTGCTGCACCAGCGCGCCGTTGAGCCTGGTGCGCAGCTCCAGGGCCTGCAGATCCGGCACCTGCTCGATCGGCACGGGCTCCCCCAGGGGGCAGAAGCCGTCGAAGCTCTTGCCGCGGCACCACTGGCCGCCGCCGCCGTGCCACTGCCACCAGCGCTGGCTCACGTCGTTGGCCACGGCCACGTGGGAGAGCACCGACCGGGCCTCGGCCTCCGGCACATCGCGGGCATCGCAGCCCAGGATCACCGCCAGCTCGCCCTCGTAGTCGACGCCGGGCTCGGGGGTGTGCACCACCGGCGGCAGCAGGATCGGCTCGCCGTCGCCGATCACCGCCGCCGGGTTCTTGAAGAACAGCACCGGCTCCGTGGGGTCCTCCAGGCCCAGCTCGCGGGCATGGGCCGCGTAGTTCTTGCCGACCCCCAGGATGGCGGGGGGATAGGCGCGGCGCAGCGCAGACGGGGCCATCAGGGGGTACCGGGGGTGGGGCTCAGGAGCGGGCCACCAGCTGCTCGGAGTACTCCCACACGCCCTTGGCGGTGTCGGGGTTGCTGGCCTTGTCGGAGAGCTCCTGGCTGAACTGCTTGCCGCCCTTGCTCTGGCGGTTGCCCCAGCTCCAGTGCACCCCGGACACGGCGAACTCGGGATCGGCCACCACCTGGGCCACCCGTTCGCCGGCCAGGGCCTGGCTCACGTAGCCGCCGGTGATGTTCTTCTGGAACCAGGGGAAGATCTTCTGGAACGCCTTGGGGGTGTTGCGGAACAGGGGGGTGTCCGCCACGCAGCCGGGATAGAGCGAGCTGAACACGATCCCGGTGGAGCCGTGCAGGCGACGGTGCAGCTCCTGGGTGGTGATCATGTTGCAGAGCTTGCTGTCCTTGTAGGCCTTGCCGGGCTTGAAGGGCTTGCCGTCGGCCATCGCGATCGGCGCCTTGAAGCCGGCCTTGAAGCCGGCCAGGTCGCCCAGATCGGCGGGGGCCGGAATCGGGATCTTGCCGCCGAGCTCCTTGGAATTGGCCGTCACGGTGCCGAGGATCACCACCCGGCGCGAGGGATGGGTGGACTTCTTGAGCTCCTCGAGCAGCAGCTGGATCAGCAGGAAATGGCCCAGGTGGTTGGTGGCCATCGAGATCTCGTAGCCCTGGGGCGACCACTCCGGCTGCTTCAGCCGCGGCTTGTAGACGGCGGCATTGATCACCAGGGCGTCGATGGGGAAGCCCAGGGAGCCCACCAGGGTCTCGACACCGCTGCGCACGCTCTCCAGATCGCCGAGATCGATGCGCAGGTGGTGCAGCCGCTCCTGGGGGATCCCCAGGGAGCTGGCGGCGGCGGCGGCCCGGATCGGGTCGCGGTTAGCGGTCACCACGGTCCAGCCGCGGTCCACCAGTGCCTTGACGGCGTTGAGGCCCACCCCCGAGGTGGTGCCGGTGATCAGAACCGCTCCGGGGGTGGCCGCCGTGGGGGAGGGAGTGCTGGTGGTGGAGCTGGAAACCATGGCGCCCTGCGCGCGGCGGGTCACAACCTACGGATGAGAGGGGCGGGTGCCGGGGGCGCCAGGGGGCTGCTCAACAGTTGGAAACGGGCTGGCGGCGCCCGGGGAGCCGGCGGCACCGATTGGCGGCTGCTTCTGCTGCTCCCAGACCACGCGCAGCCGGTTGGGGGCGATCCACTGGTCCTGCTCCTCGATCAGGCGCTGCTCGCCGCCGGTGGCGAACAGCTGATCGAAGCGCCCGCGGGCCTTGAGCAGCTTGGCCTTCTGGATCTCGAGCACGGCGGTGATCTCGCCGTGGCGATCGAGCCGCTCCTGGTAGGCCCCCGCCAGGCGCACCAGGCTCACCACGGCCACCAGCGACAGCCCCAGCTTGAGGGTGAGGCCAATGGCGCTGCAGACCAGTTCCTGCTGGCTGCTGGAGGGCCTCAGGCCGGGGTGCTCCGACAGGGGAGAGGGGCCGGCGCCCGCCAGCTCGCCATCCGGGCGGCGGCTGTCCAGGCCGGCGGCCAGGGCACCGATCAGACCGCCCGGGGCCGCCGCCAGGGCACCACCGGGACGACTGGCGCGGCTGGGACGGGAAGCGCTGGAAGGAGCGCTGGAGCCATTGCGGCTGGTGGAGCTGGGGTCCCGGCGCGCGGATCTCCGCTGAGATGGCTGGGTGTGCCGGGGGGAGCTCAAGGCTGGGGTGGCGGCGGGGCTGGCCCGCTTGTAGCAGGCCGGCCCCAGGCTGCCAAGGGGATCAGGCGCGGTACAGGCTGGCGGCCAGGCGCACGGCCAGCACGCCGGCGTGGGCAGCCACGACCAGGGCAATCAGCACTTCGGCCTGGGTGAGGGACGAAACCATGACCTGTTCTGAGCAAAAGATGTCGGGCCCATTGTCCGCGGCCCAGCCGGCGGCGTCATCCGGAGGCGCCTGGCTGTCACAGCTCGTGATGGCCGCGGGGGCCAGGGCGCAGCCGGGCTCGCTACCGTCCAGGCCCTGCCGCCGACCCGGACCGTGTCGCCCCTCCCCTCGGCCCCGCTGACGATCCCGGCCGAGGCCGTGCGCCGGCGCAGCCTGGCGCCCCTGGCCCCCCTGCGGGACCTGGCCCCCAGCGAACTCCAGGCCCGCAGCGGCACGCTGGAGCTGGCCTTCGACTGGCCCCGGGACCCGGAGGACCCCCGCGAGCTCTCCGAGATCCCCGAGCTGAGGATCTGGAGCCTGCGGGCCGATGCCCTCTGCCCCTGGCTGCCGCTGCTGCTGGAGCGCAGCGGCGGGCAGCTCACGCGCCATGTGGCGATGCTGCTGCCCCACAGCTTCAGCCGCAGCGAGGGGATCCGCTTCGCCCCCGAGGCCCTGGAACTGTGGATCACCCACCGGCTGTTCCTGCTGGATGGCTGGGGCCGGAGCCAGGGGCTGAGCTGCCGCGGCAACCTGGAGCAGATGGCCGCGGTGCTCGGCTTTGAACTCGACGGCAGCTTCTGGGATGGGCTGGACTGACGGGGCGCGCCGCGCGCGGCGGCCTTGACGGCTCCCTGGCGCTGGATCCCACCCCTGGAGGCCGAGGGGGCCATCCAGATGGCCCTCGACGACTGGCTGCTGGACCAGGCCCTGGCGGGCGGGCCACCGGTGCTGCGCCTCTACGGCTGGAGCCGGCCGACCCTGTCGCTGGGGTTCCACCAGCGGCGCCTGGAGAGCCACTGGCCGGCCCTGGCCGCCAGCGGCCGGCTGGCGCTGGTGCGGCGCCCCAGCGGCGGCCGCGCCGTGCTGCACGAGCCGGGCCAGGCCGGCCTCACCTATGCCCTGGTCCAGAGGCCGGCCCAGGTCGATCGGCCAGGGGCCTACGCGGACGCCTGCCGCTGGCTGCAGCGGGCCTTCCGGGAGCTGGGGCAGCCCCTCAGCCTGGGCCGGGCGGCACCGCGGGCGCCGGCCCCCGAGCAGCGCCCCAGCTGCTTCGCCACCAGCACCGCCGCCGACCTGGTCCAGGCCAACGGCGCCAAGCGCATCGGCAGCGCCCAGCTCTGGCGCCGGGGCCAGCTGCTCCAGCACGGCAGCCTGCTGCTCGCCCCCTCGGCGCCGCTGTGGCGGGAAGTGTTCGGCGACGCGCCGCCGCCGCTGCCGCCCCTGGGCCTGGGCACCGAGGAGCTGATGACCCTGCTGCGCCGCTGCGCCGAGCAGGAGCTCTGTGGAGGAGCACTGCGGGAGCAGCCGCTCTCAGGCGAGGAGTGGGCGGCCGTCGAGGCCCGCGCGGCGCGCTACTGCTGGCCGGCGGCCGGCGCCAGCCTGGCGTCGTCGGCAGCGGAGGCCACATCGCCACTGGCCACCATCGACCGGGCCACCTGGGCCAGGGCCATGCCCAGCGGATAGCTGCCCTGGCGGCGGGCGGCCTCCAGCAGCGGCGGCGGCAGCTTCACCCCCAGGCGCGCCAGCACCACCTCGGCGATCTCGGGGCGCTCCAGGGTGCCGCTGGGCAGGCCCGCCGGCCCCAGCACCAGCAGCCGCGAGGCCGGGTCGCTGCCCTCGCGATCGAGCTGCAGCACCGCCTGCCAGAGGGGCGCGTCCTCCCGGATGGCAGGCAGGCTGTCCAGGGGGCGCATGTGGTCCGCGACCCGCTCCTGGTCCCAGCACTGCACCGGCAGGGCATTGAGGGGGGCGTCGTCGATCACGCCGCGCCAGCGGCCGCCGTCGCAGACCAGCAGCCAGTCGGCCGGACCCTTCACCTCGCCGATGCGGATCCGGCTCAGGTCGCGCAGGCTGGCGCCGGCCTCCAGCACCCGGAAGCGGCGGCGGGCCGCCTCGCGCACGGTCAGGTCCTTGAGGGCCTGCTGCAGGGCCAGCATCTGGGTCTGGTTGCGGGCCGAGCCCAGGCCGAACCAGCCCAGCAGGATCAGCCACAGGCTGCCGACGCTGCCGCTGCGCAGCAGCAGCACCGTGCCCAGGCCCACCGCCAGCAACGACAGGAAGCGGCCCGTGGCGGTGGCCACCTGGGTGCCCTTGCGCTGGCTGCCGGTCCACTGCCAGACCAGCGCCTTGAGGATCAGGCCGCCATCGAGGGGCAGGCCCGGCAGCAGGTTGAACAGGGCCAGCACCAGGTTGAGGGTGCCCAGCTCGGTGACCATCGCCCCCAGCAGGGGCGAGAGGTGAGCGGCGCCGTGGCGGCCGGCGATCAGCACCGCCGCCAGGGCCAGGCTCACGGCCGGGCCGGCGGCGGCCACCAGCAGGGCACCCCTGGCGCGGCTGCACTCCCGTTCCACGCTGGCCACACCGCCGAGCAGGAACAGGGTGATGCTGCGCACCTTCACCCCCTGGCTGAGGGCGGCCACGGAATGGCCCAGCTCGTGCAGCAGCACCGAGACGAACAGCAGCAGGGCCGTGGCCAGGGCCACGAGCCAGAGCATCGGCGCAGCGCTGCCGCGGGCCGCAAACTCAGCGGCGTACTGCTGCTGGAAGGCCAGGGTGGCCAGGCCCAGGATCACAAACCAGCTGGGGTGGATGCGCAGGGGGATGCCCCGGATCGTCAGCAGCTGCCAGCCTTCACCCACGCACGGAGCCCCAGTGCACCGATCCTAGAAAGGTCGGACCCCGCAGGCCGCCGTGTCCGCCGTGCCCCCGACGTCCACGCCCCAGTCCCCGGCGCCGACCTCGCCCAAGCCACCGGCGTTGCCCCGCCAGCGGCCGCTGCTGAAGGTGTGCGGCCTGCGCCAGCCCCAGCAGGCGGCCGCCGTGGCCGCCCTGGGGGTGGACGCCCTCGGCGTGATCGGCGTGCGGCGCTCCCCCCGCTGGCTGGCGCCGGAGGAGCGCCCCGCCCTGTTTGCGGCCATGGCCCAGGCCGCCCCGGCCTGCCTGGGGGTGCTGGTGGTGGCCGACCCCGGCGAGGCCGAGCTGGCGGAGCTGGCGGCGGGGCAGGGACACCAGGTGGTGCAGCTGCACGGCGATGAGTCGCCCGAGCGCTGCGCCGCGCTGCGCCAGCGCCTGGGCCCGGGGCTGGCGCTGTGGAAGGCCCTGCGCATCCGCCGTCCCGAAGACCTGCTGCTGGCGGACGCCTACGCCCCCCACGTGGACGCGCTGCTGCTGGATGCCTGGGTGCCGGACCAGCTGGGGGGCACGGGCCACCGCATCCCGATCGAGTGGCTGCAGGCGTTCCATCCGCAGCGGCCCTGGTGGCTGGCCGGCGGCATCAGCCCCGAGCGGGTGGCACCGGTGCTGGCGAGCCTGCGGCCCGATGGCCTCGATGCCTCCAGCTCCGTGGAGCGCGCCCCGGGCGACAAGGACCTCGAGCGAGTCGGCGCCCTGGTGGCTGCCCTGCGGCCCTTCCGCCAGGATCAGCCCAGCTGAGCTGCGCCGATGGCACCCGCCCCATTCCCCCTGCCCGTCGCCGGAGCCTGCAGGGGAGGCGCCAGGGCCGCCGGCTTCGCGGCCACCGCCGTCACCGCCATGGCCCTGACCGCGACCGGCCTCGCCCTCGGGGGGGCCGCCCGCGCCCAGGATCTGGTGGGCTGCCAGCTGGTGGGGGCCGACATCCAGTGCGTGCCGGGGGTGAGTGCCGACCCCCAGCAGCAGATCCGCGCCCTGGAGCAACAGCTCTCCGACACCCTTCAGCAGGAGGGGGCCGTACAGCAGCAGATCGATGGCCTGCGCCAGCTGGTGCTGGAGGGCAACGCCGCCGTGGGCGGGCTGCTCACCGCCACGGCGGTCGCCGCCGCGCGGGCGGCCCTGCCCACCGCCAACTACCACTGGTATCGCCTGGCCCCGGGCCAGCGCAGCTGGGTGCTGATCGAGGGGGCCAACGGCACCCGCTACGTGCCCAGCCCGATCGACATCGGCCAGCGGGTGATGGTGGTGGCCGTGGTGACGCAGAACGGCCAGGTCAAGCGGGTGGCCTCCACGCCCCTGGGGCCGATCCAGGCCGCGCCCTGACACACGAACCGGCTGGCCCCGGGTTCGGGGCCAGCCGGCCTGCGGGCTGTGGAGCCCCTGCGATGGACTTGGCCGGCTTCAACGGCCGCCTGCAACGGCCGACGTCACTGGCCCGATGTGACTCGCGCAGCTGACGAAGTGGACCAGAGTCAGCGCCCGGGTGTCAGTGGCCGAGCAGGGATTCCTGCTGCTTGACCAGTTCGAAGAACTCGGCCTTGAGGCTTGGGTCGTGGCGGAAATCACCGCGCACCACCGAATTCACCATGCTGGTCTGAGGTTCCTTCACGCCGCGCCACTTCATGCAGTAGTGCTGAGCCTTGACGAGAATCGCCAGGCCCTGGGGCTTGCAGAGGCGCTCGATCTCATCGGCCAGGATCATCACCGCTTCCTCCTGGATGTGGGGCCGGGAGAACACCCAGTCCGCCACGCGGGTGAACTTGGACAGGCCGATCACCCGTTCGCCCGGCTTGATGCCGATCCAGCAGGAGCCGAGAATCGGCACCAGGTGGTGGGAGCAGGCGGAACGCACCGTGATCGGACCCACGGTGTAGATCTCATCCAGCTTCTTGACATTGGGGAAGCTGGCGATCTTCGGCTGATGGTGATAGCGACCCTTGAACACCTCATGCAGATACATGCGGGCGACGCGCTCGGCCGTCTCCTCGGTGTTGTGGTCGTTGTCGATGTCGATCACGAGGCTGCGCAGCAGCTCCCGCACCTTGCCGGCCACCTCGATCTCCAGCTGGTCGAGTTCACCCTCCAGCAGCTGCTCGGCGATGTTGTCGTTGGCGAGGAAGGGCACGCCGGCGGCCTCGAGCCGCTGGCGGATGCGCAGGCTCACGGGCAGCGGAGCGGAGTCAGGAGTGCTCGGCTGGCCGGTGAAGCTCGAGGGGAGGGTGGAGGTCATGGAGTGATCTCAGAGAGCGCCGGCGGCCGGCATGAGGGTGAGGTCCTCCACAACTTGGGAGGCGGGCTGTTGGGCGAGCAACAGCAGGGCTTCGGCCGCACGCTCGGGATCAAGCATGGCACGCCGATCAAAGGAACTGTGGACGGTTTCGCTATCCCACAGGGGCGTATTGACCGCACCCAGGGTGAGCGTGCTCACCCGGATCCCGTGGGGCCGCTCCTCCTCCGCCAGACAGCGACTGAGGGAGGCCAGGGCGGCCTTGCTGGCGCAGTAGGCCCCCCAGTCGGGGAAGGCCTGGCGGGCGGCGTGGCTGCTCACGTTGATCAGGTGGCCGCCCCCGGCCGCCCGCAGGGCGGGCAGCACCGCCTGGCTCACCTGGAACACGCTGGTGACATTGAGCTGGAACAGCCACTGCCAGCGCTCCACGGGCATCTCGGCCAGGGAGCCGGTGTAGGCGGCGCCGGCGTTGTTGATCACCGTCTGGGGGGTGAGGCCGCGGCCGAGCAGCTCGGCCAGGCCAGGGGCGATGGCGGCAGGGTCGGCCAGGTCCAGGGCCAGGGTCTCGATCCGGCGCACGGCGGGCGAGGGATCGCCAGCGGGACGGGGATCGCCGCTGCCGTGGCGCAGCTCCTCGGCCAGCGCCTCCAGGGCGTCGGCGCTGCGGGAGAGCAACAGCAGGTCGTAGCCGGCGGCGACGAAGCGTCGGGCGGCGGCGGCGCCGATGCCCCGGGAGGCGCCGGTGATCAGGGCGACGGGCAAACACACAGGGGGCACCGCCCCCGGGGAATCGAAACGAAACCTTAAAGGTTCGGATCCTTGGGCTGAGGGGCGGGGGGCTCCGTTCAGGAACTCAGGGAGGTGTCGGTGGCCCCGGCCTCCAGGTAGCGCCCCATGGCCCGGAACTTGGCGTAGCGCTGCTGCTTCAGCTGGGCCTCGGTCAGCTGCTGAAGCTCGCCCAGATGGCGCAGCAGGGCCTGCCGGAGGCCCTCGGCCGCCTGCAGCGGCGACCAGTGGTTGCCCCCGGAGGGCTCGCTGATCACGTCGTCGATCACGCCCAGCTGGAGCAGATCCGCAGCGGTGATCTTGAGGGCCTCGGCGGCCGCGGAGGCCTTGGCGGCATCGCGCCAGAGGATCGAGGCGCAGGCCTCGGGGCTGGCCACGGTGTACACGCTGTGCTCGAACATCAGCAGCCGGTCGGCCACACCGATGCCCAGGGCCCCACCGGAGCCCCCCTCGCCGATCACGGTGGCGATGATCGGCACCCGCAGCCGGAACATCTCCCGCAGGTTCACGGCGATGGCCTCGCCCTGGCCCTGCTCCTCGGCCAGCAGACCGGCGTAGGCACCGGGGGTGTCGATGAAGGTGAGGATCGGCAGCCGGAAGCGGTCGGCGTGCTCCATCAGGCGCAGGGCCTTGCGGTAGCCACCGGGGGAGGCCATGCCGAAGTTGCGGGCCACGTTCTCCTTCGTGTCGCGGCCCTTCTGGTGGCCCAGCAGCACGACGGCCTGATCGCCGATGCGACCGACGCCGCCCACCAGGGCCTGGTCGTCGCTGCCGCGGCGGTCGCCGTGGAGCTCGATCCACTCATCGGTGAGCACCTGGATGTAGTCGAGGGTGCTGGGGCGCTGGGGATGGCGCGCCACCTGGATCTTCTGGGCCGGGGTGAGGCTGCTGAAGATCTCCTCCCGGCGCCGGGCGGCGAGGGTTTCCAGCTGCAGCAGCTGCTGGCTCACGTCCACCTCGGAATCCTTGGCCAGCTGGCGGATCTGCTCGATCTGTTCCTCCAGCTCCACCAGAGGCTTCTCGAACTCAAGCAGGGGGCGGCGGACCATGGAGTGGGCGGACTGGGGGACAGACGGACGGGGCCGGGGTGGAGGACTGAGCTCGCGCGGTGCGATGGCGACGGGGGCGCGAGCTCAGACGGCAGCCAGCTGATGCCCCAGGCGGGCCGGATCGAGGCCGAGGGCCTGGAAGCCATGCCGCAGGGAGGCCTCACCGATCCGCTCCATCGCCTCCAGGGTGATGTTGTTGCGGCCCCAGCTGAAGTTGGTGTGGATGCCCTCGAACTCCAGCAGCATCGCCTCGGCGAAGCAGGCGAACAGCTGGCGCTTGGGATTCTCCATCTCCGCCACCTCCATCATCTGCCAGCCCAGGTCCTGCCAGAACTCCACGATGCCGCCCTTGATCACATGCACGCCCTCACCGGCGAACTTGCTGTCCAGGTTCTTGGGGTAGCCGCCGTCGATCATCAGACAGGGCTTCTTGAGGCTGGCGGGATCGACGGCCAGGCCCTGGGGCAGGCTGGCGACCCACACCACCACATCGGCCTCGGGCAGGGCCTCCTCCAGGGGCAGGATCCGGCCGCCGCCCAGCTCGCTCTGCAGCTCCTGCAGCCGCGGCTGCTGGCGGGCCACCAGCAGCAGCTCGCCCACGCCGCTGCGCTGCAGCCAGCGGCAGACGGCGCTGCCGATGTCACCGGTGGCGCCCACCACGGCCACCTTGGCCTTGGCCAGGTCGATGCCGAGCAGGGGGGCGTTGCGCTCCACCTGCTGGCAGATCACCCAGGCGGTGTGGGTGTTGCCGGTGGTGAAGCGCTCCCACTCCAGGGTGGTGCCGCGGATGTGCTGCTCCTTGAGCAGGTTGAAGTTCTCGAAGATGATCGAGGTGAAGCCCCCCAGCGCCGTGATGGCGATGTCGTTCTTCTGGGCGAGCTCCATGGCGCTGAGCACCTTGCGCCGTGCCGTCTTGAAGCGGCTCAGCATCTCGGGCACGAACACCGAATCGATGTAGGCGCCCTCGATCACCTGACCGGTGCGGCTGGTGACATGCACGGTTTCCACCAGCTGGGGTGGAGCCACGCACCACATCTCGAAATCGCCCTCGGCGTACTCGGGATAACCAAGGGCAAGGGCCTTGCTCCGGGCCTCTTCAAGGCTGGTGGAGTGACCGATCAGGCCGAACATGCAGGTGGGGTGGTGGCTGGAGGGCGACAGGCGCAGGGTCAGGTGTGACCGTGGACACAGTTTGCCACGGGCAGCCTGGCCAACCGTCCGAACAAACCGTCCGGCGCGACCGAACGACCCGACGGAGCAGCCCTCAGCCCAGCAGGGCGGCGGTGGCCAGGCGGGCGATCTCGCGGGAGGTGAAGCCGATCTCGATCAGGGCCTCCTGATAGGAGGTCATGAAGTCGGCCATCAGGTCCTCCTTGTCCATGTGCAGGACGGCGGCGTCATCGGCCACCTGCTCCAGCATCTTGCGCACCAGCGGCAGGTTCTCGCGGTTGGCCTGCTCGAGCTCCTCACGCACGCTCTCCAGGTTGGCCTTGAGCCACTCCTGGCCGTAGTTGAGGTGGGTGTACTCGTCCTTCACCACGCCCTCGGTGATCTTGCGGGCGAAGGGATCGGAGACAGGGATATAGATGTGGTAGGCCGAGATGGCGAAGGCCTCGATCAGGATCGCCTGGATCAGCAGACAGGTGGTCACCTTGCCCTCGGCCAGGGCCGCCTGGAAGTTGTCGTGCAGGGGTGTGAAGAACTGCTTGGCGAAGGGCATGTCCGCCTCCACGCCCAGGTTGGCGGCACAGGCGGTGAAGCCCTTCTTGTGCTTGAGCTCCATGCGGGCCAGCTTGGTGAGCTCCTCGGCCTGCTCGGGGATCAGGCCGCCGATGGCGATGTAGTTGTCGTGGGCTTCCTGCTCGCCCTCGATCACGATCGCGTTGATGCGGCTGTAGGCGTCCTTATAGGTAGCGCTCGCAAAGTCGGGCAGTGCGGAGCCCTCGAGGGTGGCGGAGGCCGCTGCGGTGTCGAGGGTGGCCATGGCTACCGGAACAGGAACAGGTCAGGTCATGACTGTAACCATGGTGATCCGGTGCTGACGGGCGGCCAGTCGCTGGTCAGCAGGTCCGTGAACAATCGGGTCCAGCCCGCCACGAGCTGCTCGAACAGGCGCTCGCCCAGGGCGGCACTGGCGCCGCGGGCATCCCCCACCACCCCCGAGCGCGAGAGATCGGCGGTGAGCCAGGCCTGGGGCACGGCCCCCTCCAGGCTCCAGCCGGGCGGCGGCGGCTCCGGCAGCAGCCCGTCGACGGGGCGCTCCGGGCCCACCCGCTCCGGTGCCAGGTGCAGCATCAGGCTGGTTTCGGCCAGGCCGGCATGGAGGCCCTGGCTGCGCTCGGGCTCGGGGATCAGCGCGGAGACGCCCGGCGGGCCGCTCCACAGGAACAGGGGCAGCACCGCCAGCTGGGGGTGCGCGGCCCGCAGCTGGCGGGCCGCCACCTGCAGCAGGGCGATCTGGCCGCCGTGGCCGTTGAACAGCACCAGGCGGCGGAACCCGGCCGCCGCCAGCTGGCCGCCCAGGGCCACGATCTGGGCGATCAGCAGCTCCGCCGGCAGGCTGAGGGTGCCGGGGAAGCCGGCGTGCTCCGGCGAGAAGCCGAAGCTCCAGCAGGGCAGGCTCCAGATCGGGGGATCGCTGCCGTCCTGCTCCAGCCGCTCCAGCACCGCCGCGGCCAGCCGCTCGGCGAACAGGGCATCGGTGCCGAGGGGCAACTGGGGGCCGTGCTGCTCGAAGGCCCCGAAGGGCCAGAGCACCGTGCTGCCCGGCCGGGCCGCCGCCCGCTGCAGCTCCGGCCAGCTCAGCCGCTCCAGACCGCGGTGGGGGCGCATCCAGAAAGCCCGGCGGACGTCCCTACAGTGTGGCGCTGTGCATCCCTCGTGGTCATGGCCGGATCCGGCACCCCGCAGCCCCCCCAGCCGCCGACCAGGCCCCAGGCCCAGTCCCCCAGACCGGCGCCGCCGGCACCGGTGCGGCCCGCGGCGGCAGCCCAGGCGCCGGTGAGGAAGCCCCCCCAGGTGCTGGCCATCAACCGCCGCGAGGAGCAGGACCGGCTGGAGCGCGAGGCCGCCGAGGCCAGGGCCGCCGCGGACGCGGCCCAGCAGCGGGCCGCCGAACTGGAGAACGCCGCCCGCGCCGCCCGGGGGGAGGAGCCCCTGGCGCCGGTGGCCCCGCAGGCGCCCCAGCGCCCCAGCGCCCCCGCCCGCCCCGCGGGCGGCGATGCCGAACTGTTCGACATGGGGGCCTTCGAGGGCCTGACCATGGCCGACCTGCTGGGCCCGGACGACAGCAAGCGCCGCGGCGGCCGAGCGGGAGCCACCGGCTCGGCCAAGGCGTTCGGGGCAGGCGCGGCAGCCCAGAGCCAGCCCACCGCCGCCGTGCCCTCCCGCACCGTCGACGACTTCGACTTCGATGCCGACGCCTTCCTGGCGGCACTCGACGAGCAGGATTTCGTGGGCACCACCGGTGAGGTGGCCAAGGGCGTCGTGGTGGGGGTCGAGAGCGATGGCGTGTATGTGGACATCGGCGGCAAGGCCCCCGGCTTCATGCCCAAGAAGGAAGCCGCCCTCGGGGTGATCACGAACCTCAAGGAGCGCTTCCCCCGCGGCCTGGAGGTGGAGGTGCTCGTCACCCGCGAGCAGAATGCCGACGGCATGGTGACCGTGAGCGCCCGGGCCCTGGCCCTGCGCCACAGCTGGGAGAAGGTGCGCCAGCTGGAGAAGGAGGGCAAGGTGGTGCAGGTGAAGGTGAACGGCTTCAACCGCGGCGGCGTCACCGCCGATCTGGAGGGGCTGCGCGGCTTCATCCCCCGCTCCCAGCTGCAGGAGGGCGAGAACCACGAGGCCCTGATGGGCAAGACCCTCGGCGTGGCCTTCCTGGAGGTGAACGCGGAGACCCGCAAGCTTGTGCTCTCGGAGAAGAAGGCCGCCAGCGCCGCGTTCTTCCAGAACCTGGAGGTGGGCCAGCTGGTGGAGGGCCAGGTGGTGGCCGTCAAGCCCTACGGCCTGTTCGTGGACTTGGGCGGCGTCAGCGGCCTGCTGCACCAATCCAGCATCAGCGGCGGCCAGCTGCGCGACCTGCGCGAGGTGTTCGACCACGGCGATCGCGTCAAGGCGCTGATCACCGAGCTGGATCCCAGCCGCGGCCGCATCGCCCTCAACACCGCCCTGCTGGAGGGCCAGCCCGGCGAGCTGCTGATCGACAAGGAGAAGGTGATGGCCGAGGCCACCGACCGGGCCAACCGGGCCCGCAACGTGCTGCGCCAACAGGAACAGAACGCCGGATGAGCCAGCTGATCGAAGCGGCCCCCGGCCTGATCCAGGCCGACTGGGAACTGGACTACTACTCCCGTCCGATCCTCGAATCCGACGGCAAGAAGCGCTGGGAGCTGCTGGTGTGCTCCACCAGCGCGGCCGACGCCCCGGCCGGCGTGGAGCCGTTCCGCTGGGTGCAGCGCTGCCCGGCCACGAGCGTCAACTCCACCTGGCTCAAGGAGGCCCTGGCCGAGGCCCAGCAGGCGGCGGCGGCGCAGGGCTACGCCCCGCCGCGGCGCGTGCGCTGCTGGCGGGCCTCGATGCGCACGATGGTGCAGCGGGCCGCCGAGGCCCTGGGGCTGGAGCTGGTGCCCAGCCGCCGCTGCTACGCCCTGGTGGAGTGGCTGCAGGAGCGCCAGGCCACGGTGTACCCGGCCGAGGAGGGCTACATGGCCGGCCCCCTGGCCCCACCGCCCCAGCTGATGCAGCCGATGGCGGTGCCCCTGCCGGAGGCCGCCCGCGGCCAGAGCTGGAGCTGGGCCTCCCTGCCCCTGGGGGCCCTGCGGGAGGCCGGCCAGTGGGAGATCAGCTTCCCGGGGCTGGTGGCCCTGCCCGCCGACCTGGCCGAGGATGTGCCGGTGAGCGGTCTGCGGCTGATCGGCGGCCCACGGGCCCTGGCCATCGCCGGCTGGCTGGCGGGCCTGGAGCCGGTGCGCCTGGCGATCAGCGACAACCAGCTGGTGCTGGAAGCGGGCCTGGAGGACCGCTGGCTGCTGGGCCGCCTCGAGTCCGAGGAGGCCCAGGCGGCGGCCGCCGCCTTCCAGGCGGCCCGCGAGCAGGCCGGCGGCGTCCAGTTCCTGGCGGTGCAGGCCGCCGAGGACGAGCCCCGCTTCGAGGGCTTCTGGATCCTGCGCGACCTGCCCGATGCCTGACGGCGGAGTGCGCTGATGGCCGAAGCCGTCGATCCCCCGTTTGATCGGCCCGATGCCGGCTTCAACGCCCTGGAGGGTTGGAGCTGGGTGGGCTGCTACGGCGGCTACTACCTCCAGGCCGACCTGCTGGCGGCCTTCGAGCACGGCTTCTTCACCCGCCAGTGGCAGGGCCGCGGCCCCGAGGTGCTGGCGGGCTACCTGAGCGCGGGGGTGAGCGTGCACCGGCCCCAGCAGGTGCACAGCGCCGAGGTGCTGCCCGCCAGCGCCGCGGAGGGCCAGCCCTGGCCCGAGGCCGATGGCCTGGTGAGCGACGCTGGCGGCCAGAGCCTCTGGGTCTGCGGCGCCGACTGCACGCCGGTGCTGCTGGCCGATCCCGGCAGCGGCCGCGTGGCCGCCTGCCACGCCGGCTGGCGGGGCCTGGCCGGCGGCATCGTGCTCGAAGCCATCGCCCGGCTGGAGGCGGCCGGCAGCCGCCGCGAGCAGCTGCTGGTGGCCCTGGGGCCGGCGGTGAGTGGGGACAACTACCAGGTGGAGCGGGGCGTCAGTGAACAGGTGGCGGCGAGTGTGCTGGCCGCCCCCGGGGCCGCGCCGCTGCAGCCCGAGGCCCTCGCGCCAGACACCCTCGAGGCCGCCCTGGCCAGCCTCTCGGAGGTGGGCGCCCTGCTGGCCGATCCCCAGCCCGACCGCGATCGCCTCGACATCCGCCGCGCCACCCGCCTGCAGCTGGTGAACGCCGGCCTGGATCCCGGCCGCATCGCCCTCTGCCCCCTGTGCACGGTGGCGGAGCCGCTGCTGTTCCACTCCTGGCGCCGCGATCAGGTCAAGGCCGTGCAGTGGAGCGGCATCGTGGCCCAGGCGGCCTGAGTGAGGGCAGGCCGATCGCGCTGACGCTCACCGTTCCAGGTCCAAATCGCTCGCCCGATCCATCCCCAGATCCAGGCTGAGCTGCCCGGGCGCCACCCGGGCGCGGCCACCGGAGCGGCCACCACTGCGCCCATCGCTCCGCCCACCGCTGCGGGCGCCATCGCGGCCCCTGGCTGCGCTTCGGCCGCCCGCCGGCCCCGGGGCGTCTGGATCGGCCTGGCGACCCCGGCTGCCTGAGGCGGAGCCGCTGCGGGCCATCGTCAGCCAGCTGGCCAGCTCGCGGCGGGCGGGGCCATCCAGACTGGCGAGATCCAGGGCCGGCGGGAACAGGGCCGCCCCCTTCTCCTGGGCCCAGCCCAGCACCGCCTCGGGGAAGCGCTCCGCCGCGAAGGGGGTGAGGTCGGCCGGAAGCTCGGCCAGGCCGGCCAGGGGCCCCAGCCCAATGATCCGGCTCTGGCCCGCGATCGAGCTCTCCCCCGCCAGCTGGTCCCGCTCCGTCAGCCGCTGACGCCGCTCGGCCAGCTGCTCGATCCGCCGGCGGCGCGCCGACTCGTAGTCGAGGGTCGGGGCCGGGTAGGCGGCCATCGCTGGCGGGGCCCCCAGCTGGTCGTTGGTGAGCTCGGCCAGCTCCGGCAGCCAGCGGCGGATGAACAGGCCCTGGGGATCGCAGCGGTCCACCGCCACCTGGCCCGGGTGATAGATGCGGCTCCAGGCCCGCTCGCCCCGGTAGGTCACGCCGGCCTGCATGGCCCACTGGTAGTGGTCGATCGGACAGTCGCCATCGATCAGGTGGCGCATGAAGTGCAGGGCGCCATAGCGCCAGTCGATGCCGCCGAGGTTGGAGAGGAAGCTGGCGTAGATGGCGCGGCTGCGGAAGTTCAGCTCCCGCCAACCGCCCTCCGCCTGCAGGCAGCGGGCCGCCGCATCCACGATCGGAAAGCCGGTGCGGCCCTCCCGCCAGGCGTCGTAGAGCTCGGCGTCGAAGCCCCAGGGCTCGGCGTCGAAGCGGCTCCAGAGCGAGCGAAGCTCCAGCTGGGGCAGGTACCGGAAGCGCTGGGTGATGGCGGCGGCCCAGCGCAGCCGGCTGGCCAGCTGCAGGGCACTGCGGGCCAGGCGGCGGTCGCCTTCCCCCGACAACGCCGCGATCCGCCGCAGGCACTGGCGCGGCGAGATCACCCCGAATTTCAGGTAGGGGCTGAGGCCGGTGCTGACCTTCGCCGCCGGGTAGCTCAGCTCCCAGAAATAGCTGCGGGCCGCCCCACCGCTGCAGAAGCGCTCCAGCAGGGCCTGGGCCGCGGCGGTGCCGGCGGGGGGAATCGGCTTGGCGTCGGGGCGCAGGCCGAGCTGCTGCAGGCTGGGGATCGGCCGATCGGCGAGGGCACCCTGCGGCTCCGGCACCACCGCCCGTTCGGGGGTGGCGTGCAGCGGTGCCGCCATTGCGCCGTGCCAGTGGCGCCGCCAGCTGGCGGAGCTGATCAGCTCGCCCGTGGCCCCGGGGGGTTCGATCCAGTCCAGGGCGATCCCCGCCCCCGCCAGCACCCGGTTCACCCGGGCATCGCGCACCCGGCCCACCAGCCGCTCACTGTCGGTGTAGGCCATCAGCCGGTCGGCCCCAGCGGCCCGGGCCAGGGTCAGCAGGGTCTGGGCCGGCTCGCCGCGGCGCACCAGCAGCCGGCCGCCGATGCGGCGCCAGTCGTGGTCGAGGGCCCGCAGGCTCTCCAGCAGGAAGGCCACCCGGGCCACCGCCGTCTCGGGGTGAAACAGCAGCGCGTCATCGAGCACGAACACCGGCAGCACCGGTCCGCGCCGGCAGGCGGCCTCCACCACGGCGTGGTCGACCAGGCGCAGATCCCGCCGGAACCAGATCAGGGTGGCCGCCATGGCCCGTGCGCACTGGCGCCATCGTGGCGAATCCGCTGCTCAGCCGCGAAAGGCGGCGCCGGAGTGAACGGAATGGCGCCGCGCTCGTTCGGCAATCTTTGCGCTGAACGGCCGGCACCTAGCACCTCACCAGACCAACTGCGACCGGTCAAGACAACTAGCCAAGGGGTTGCACATGGCGCCAATGGAGTGAAATAATGCACATGTCGCATAATTCCTCCCAATGCTCACAGGCGCTGATCTCCTCGCCAAGGTCAAAGACCTCGGCGACGCCAGCAAGTCGGACATCGTGCGCGCCTGCGGCTATGTCTCCACCAAGAAGGACGGCACCGAACGGCTGAACTTCACGGCCTTCTACGAGGCCCTGCTCAATGCCAAGGGCGTGGAATTCGGTGGCGGTGCCGCCAAGGTGGGAAAGGGTGGTCGCAAGCTGAGCTTCACCACCAAGGTGCAATTCAACGGCAACCTGATGGTCGGCAAGGCCTATACCGCCCTGCTGGACCTCAAACCCGGCGACGAGTTCGAGATCAAGCTGGGCCGCAAGCAGATCCGGCTGGCCCCCCTGGGCTCCACCGACGACGAAGATTGAGGGCCACGGCTTCGGCCACCCGGATGCCGTCGATGCCCGCCGAGAGGATGCCGCCGGCATAGCCGGCGCCCTCACCGGCCGGATAGAGCCCCTCGATCGTCAGACTCTCCAGTTCGGCCGTGCGCGGCAGGCGCACGGGGCTGGAGGTGCGGGTCTCAACACCGGTGAGCAGGGCATCCTCCAGGGCATAGCCGGGGATCTTCTGGCCGAAGGCGGGCAGGGCCTCCCGCAGGGCCTCCACCACATAGTCCGGCAGGCAGGGGGCCAGGTCCGTGGGGGTCACCCCAGGGGCGTAGGAGGGGGCCACCCCGCCCAGCGCCGCTGAGGCGCGGCCCGCCAGGAAGTCGGCCAGGCGCTGGGCCGGGGCGGCGTAGCTGCAGCCCCCCTGCTCATAGGCCTGGCGCTCCCAGTGGCGCTGGAAGGCCATGCCCGCCAGGGGATCGCCGGGCCCCTCGCCATAGGGCGCCACGTCGGCCGGTTCGATGTTGACGACGATGCCGCTGTTGGCATTGCGCTCGTTGCGGGTGTGCTGGCTCATGCCGTTGGTCACCACCCGGCCCTCTTCCGAGGTGGCGCCCACCACCAGGCCCCCGGGGCACATGCAGAAGCTGTAGACGCAGCGGCCGTTGCTGGCGTGGTGCACCAGCTTGTATTCGGCGGACCCCAGCAGCGGGTGGCCGGCGCAGGTGCCCCAGCGGGCCCGATCAATCAGGTCCTGGGGGTGCTCGATGCGCACGCCCACCGAGAAGGGCTTGGCCTCCATCGCCACCCCCACATCCCGCAGCATGGTGAAGGTGTCGCGGGCGCTGTGGCCCACCGCCAGCACCACCTGCTCGGCGGCGATGAAGCGGCCATCGGCGAGGGTGACGCCCCGCACCCGCCGGCGGGGGCTGCCGCCGTCCTGGTCACCAGGGGCCGGCGGGCGGGGTTCCGGCTCCAGCTCCAGCCGCTCCACCCGGCTCTCGAACTGGATCTCGCCCCCCAGCCGCTCGATCTGGGCCCGCAGGCCCCGCACCACCGTGGCCAGCTTGAAGGTGCCGATGTGGGGGCGGTGCAGCCAGAGGATGTCGGGGTTGGCGCCGGCGGCCACCAGCTCCTCGAGCACCTTGCGGCCGCGGTGGCCCGGGTCGCGCACCTGGCTGTAGAGCTTGCCGTCGGAGAAGGTGCCGGCCCCCCCCTCGCCGAACTGCACGTTGGATTCGGGATTGAAGGGGGCGCTGCCCCTCCAGAAGCCGAAGGTGTCGGCCGTGCGCTGCTTCACCGGCTTGCCGCGCTCCAGCAGCAGCGGCCGCAGGCCCATCTGGGCCAGCACCAGGGCGCAGAAATAGCCGCAGGGCCCGGCCCCCACCACCACGGGCCGGGGCAGCCCGGACCCGGCGGCCTCCGGGAACCGGGCCACGACCTGGTACGTGGTGTCGGGCGCGGGCTGCAGGTGGGGATCGCGGCGGAACCGCTGCAGCAGCTGGCGCTCCGTGGCCGGATCGAGCTCCAGCTCCAGGCCATACACCAGCTGGATGGCGTCCTTGCGGCGGGCATCGACGCTGCGCTTCACGACCTGCAGGTGGCGCAGCTCCTGCTCGCCCAGCTTCAGCCGTCGCCGCACCGCCGCGGCCAGATCCTCCGGGCTGTGGCTGAGCGGCAGCTTCAGTTCATTCAGCCGCAGCACCCACGCACCTCCCGCTCCATACCTCGTCCCATGTCGGTATTCCAGCACCGCACCCCAGGGGCAGGGCCCCCCTGCCAGGGTGAGCCCACCGCAGCACCCCGTCCATGGGACTGACCCACTGCCCCGTGTGCGTCGGCCTGGCGGTGCTCAGCGTGGCGCGCGCCGTGGCCCATGGGCTGCTGCTCTGGCGGTGGCGGCGGCCCGCCCCCCGGGCGCGGCTGCGCCTGCAGGGGGCCTAGGGTCGCGGCCCGCTGCACGCCAGGGGGCTGCCATGGGGTCGGGTTCGGAGCTGCACGCCACCTATTACGGCGCCAACGGCTGGCTGCTGGAGTTCGGCGACCTGCGGGTGCTGGTGGATCCCTGGCTCACCGGGCCGCTGCAGTTCCCGCCGGGCCCCTGGTTCTTCCAAGGGGAGCTGCCCCACAGCTGGCCCGCGCCCGAGAACCTCGATCTGCTGCTGCTCACCCAGGGCCTGCCCGACCACACCCACCCCCCCAGCCTGGCGCTGCTGCCCAGGAGCCTGCCCGTGGTGGGCTCCGCCAGCGCCGCCGCCCGGGTCCAGGCCCTGGGGTTCACGGCCGTGACGGCCCTCAGCCCCGGTGAGGAGCACCGCCTGGGCGACCTGCGCCTCACCGCCAGCGCCGGAGCACCCGTGCCCCAGGTGGAGAACGGCTACCTGCTGGAGCACCCCGCCGGCAGCCTCTACCTCGAACCCCATGGCTTCCTGGCCGCCGATCTGCCGCCCAGGCCCCTGGATGCGGTGATCACCCCGGTGGTGGACCTGGGCCTGCCCCTGGCCGGGGCCTTCGTGCGGGGCCAGGGGGTACTGCCCCAGCTGCTGGAGCGCTTCGCGCCGCGCACCGTGCTGGCCAGCACCGCCGGCGGAGAGGTGCGCTTCGAGGGCCTGCTCACCCGCTGGCTGTGGCAGAAGGGCAGCCCCACGGAGGCCGCCGCGGGCCTGCCCGCCGGCACGCGGCTGATCGATCCGCAGCCCGGCCAGCGCTACGCCCTCAGCGGGGCTGCTGCTGCGGCGGCCGCCACGGCCCCTGGGCCAGCCAGCTGATCACCGCCTGGCGCAGCTCGCCGCCATCCCCCATCAGCTCCAGGCCCGGGGCGGTGGCCGTGAGGAAGCCCAGGCCGCTCTCGCGGCCGGTGAGCAGGAACTCGGCAATGGACACCTGGTAGCGGCGCGCCAGGTCCAGGGGCTGGCCGGCGATGCGCCAGCGGCCCGCGCCATCCCGTTCGGCCCCATCGAGCACCAGGAAACCGCCGTTGCCGCGGTTGGCCAGGCCCGCCTCCAGCACCCGCTCCAGCAGCGACCCCTGGATGGCGATCCGCTGCAGGCGGCCGCCGAAGGGCAGCACCCGCACCACATCCAGCTCGCGGATCGGGCCGGCGGGCAGCACGTCGTCGAGGCGGATGGCGCCGCTGTTGAGGATGGCCAGCTCGCTGCCGGGCACGGCCGCCCGCAGGGCCTGGCCCAGCAGCCGGGTGAGGGCGGTGGGCCCGGTGCGGACGCTGGCGGAGCGGCCGTCGAGGGGCACGGGGCTGGTGGCCACCACCCGCTCGGGCTGCAGGCCCTGGCGGCGGAAGGCGGCGTCGCCCAGGGCCTGCCAGCGCTCCGCCTCCCGCCGCACCGGGGGATCACTCGGCCAGCGCCCGTCGATCGGCAGCAGGTCGGAGCGGATCGCCAGACAGCGGCTCAGGGTGTCGTAGCGGAGGGTGTGGAGCACGACGGTGCGGGCGTTGGCGTCGGCCTTGGCGATCGGCACGCCGGCGGGGCGGCAGCCGGGGGTCGCCCCGGCGAGGTTGCGCAGCCGCAGCTGCTGGAGGTTCTCGTGCTCATGGCCCCCCAGAATCAGGTCAATGGGCGCGCCGGAGTCCGCCAGCTGCTGGTCGGCGGCGAGGTCCTGGTGGGTGAGGGCCACCACCACGTCGGCGCCGCGCCCGCGCAGGCTCCGGGCCTGGGCGGTGGCGCTGGCGAGCGGATCGGCGTAGCGCACGTAGGGCGCCGGGTTGCTGGGCAGGGTGACGCCGAGCAGACCGAGGCGCAGCCGGCCGCCGCCGGGGCCGCGCAGCTCCAGGAGCCGGTCCCGGGCCACACCGGCCAGGGGGCGGCCATCGCTGCCGCTCACGTTGCTGGAGATCCAGGCATAGCGCGACTCCCGCAGCCGGGCGCGGAGGGACGGTTCCGCCAGGTCGAACTCGTGGTTGCCGAAGGTGGCGCCATCCAGGCCGAGGGCATTGAGCACCGCCACCATCTGGCGGCCGTCGAGGGGCTGGCCGTCCACCCGGGCGGTGCCGAGGGCCGAGGGGCTGAGCGCATCTCCGGCGAGCAGCACCAGGGTGTGGGGCTGACGACTCCGCAGCTGCCGCACCAGGCCGGCCACCCGGGCCAGGTCACCGCCACCGCCGGGCAGGGGCGTGATCTCGTAGACGTCGTTGAGCTGAAGCAGCTGCAGTGTGATCGTCTCGGCCCCGGCCGCCGGGATGGCCAGCAGCGTGCCGGTGAGCACGGCAGCGGCGAGCGCAGCACCGGCGAGCCTCGCCCCTCGGGGCAGGCCAGCGGGAGAGCGGGGCGGCACAGCGCCGCCGGCCCCGGTCACCGCTGCTGGGCCTCCAGGGCCGCCACGCGGATGCGGGCGTCGATCACCGCATCGGGGTTGAGGCTGATCGAGTCAATCCCCTCCTCCACCAGGAACTGGGCGAACTCGGGGTAGTCGCTCGGGGCCTGGCCGCAGATGCCGATCTTGCGGCCGCAGCGCTTGGCGGTGCGGATCGCCAGGCTGATCATCGCCTTCACCGTGGCGTGGCGCTCGTCGAACAGGTCGGCCACCAGGGCCGAATCCCGGTCCAGCCCCAGGGTGAGCTGGGTGAGGTCGTTGGAGCCGATCGAGAAGCCGTCGAAGCGCTCGGCGAAGGCCTCGGCTCCGATCACGTTGCTGGGCAGCTCGCACATCACGTACACCTGCAGCCCGGCCTGGCCCCGCACCAGCCCATGGCGGGCCATCTCGGCCAGCACCTTGTCCGCCTCCTCGGGGGTGCGGCAGAAGGGAATCATCGGGATCACGTTGCTGAGCCCCATCCCCTCCCGCACGCGCTTCAGGGCCTGGCACTCCAGCCCGAAGGCCTCGCGGAAGGCCGGTGAGTGGTACCGCGAAGCCCCCCGCCAGCCGATCATCGGGTTCTCCTCGTCGGGCTCGAAGGCCGCACCGCCCAGCAACTTGGCGTATTCGTTGCTCTTGAAGTCGGAGAAGCGCAGGATCACCGGCCGGGGATAGAAGGCCGCCGCGATGCGGGCCATCCCCTGGGCCAGCAGGTCCACGTAGTACTCCGCCGGATTGGCGTAGCCGGCCACCAGCTCGGCGATGGCGTGGCGTTCGCCCGCATCGGCCACCCGCCCGGGCTCCAGCAGGGCCAGGGGGTGCACCTTGATGTGGTTGGCGATGATGAATTCCAGCCGCGCCAGACCCACGCCGTCGCAGGGGATGCGGGCCAGGTTGAAGGCCTCCTCCGGATTGCCCACATTCATCAGGATCTGGGTGCGGGTGGCCGGCAGGTCGCCCAGCTCCCGCTCCTCCAGGGTGAAGGGCACGGTGCCGCGGTACACCCGGCCCTCGTCGCCCTCGCAGCAGCTGGCGGTGATCTGTTCGCCATCGGGGATCCGCGCGGTGGCATCGCCCGTGCCCACGATCGCGGTGATGCCCATCTCACGGGCGATGATCGCGGCGTGGCAGGTGCGGCCGCCCTGGTTGGTGATCACGCCGCTGGCGATCTTCAGGATCGGCTCCCAGTCGGGGTCGGTGCGCTCGGTCACGAGCAGATCCCCCTTGGCGAAGCGCTGGATCTCGCTGGGGCTCTGGATGATCCGGGCCCGGCCGCTGCTCACCGAGGCGCCGATGGCCCGGCCGCTGCAGAGCAGCTCGGCACCGTGGGGCGCCAGGTGCCAGCTGCGCAGCACCGAGGCACTGCGGCGCGATTCCACCGTCTCCGGCCGCGCCTGCAGGATGAACAGCTCGCCGCTCTCGCCGTCCTTGGCCCACTCGATGTCCATCGGGGTGGGCTGGCCGCGGCGGGCGCTGTAGTGGCGCTCGATCGCGATGGCCCAGCGCGCCAGCTGCAGGGCCTCGTCGTCGGCGATGGCGAAGCGCCGGCGCTCGGCCTCCGGCACGTCCACGTTGCGGGTGGAGGCCTGGTCCGGCCCCTCGCCGTAGACCATGCGGATCGCCTTGCTGCCCAGCCGCTTGCTGAGGATCGGCGCCAGGCCCTCGGTGAGGGTGGGCTTGAAGATCAGGTATTCATCGGGGTTCACCGCCCCCTGCACCACGTTCTCGCCCAGGCCGTAGGCGCTGGTGAGCAGCACCGCGTCGCGGAAGCCGGTCTCGGTGTCGATGCTGAACATCACGCCCGAGGCGGCCAGGTCGGAGCGCACCATGCGCTGCACGCCGATCGAGAGGGCCACCTCGAAGTGGTCGAAGCCGTTGATCTGGCGGTAAGAGATCGCCCGATCGGTGAACAGCGAGGCGTAGCAGCGCCGGCAGGCCGCGATCAGGGCCGCCTCGCCGTGCACGTTGAGGTAGGTCTCCTGCTGACCGGCGAAGGAGGCATCGGGCAGGTCTTCGGCGGTGGCACTGGAGCGCACCGCCACGGCCACCGGGCCGCCGCCGGCCGGGGCCAGCTGGCGGTAGGCCGTGAGGATCGCCTGCTCCAGATCGGGCGGCAGCGGCGCGCCGAGCAGCAGGGCCCGGGCGGCGGCACCGGCCGCCTGCAGGGCGGCGATGTCGCTGCCATCGAGGCCATCGAGGATGGCGTGCATCCGCTGGGCCAGCCCGCCGCTGGCGATGAAGTGGCGGTAGGCCCGGGCCGTGGTGGCAAAGCCGCCCGGCACCCGCACCCCCTCGGCGGAGAGCTCGCGGATCATCTCGCCCAGGGAGGCGTTCTTGCCGCCCACCTCGGCGATGGCGTCGATGCCCACCGCCTCCAGGGGCACCACCAGCGGCGAGGAGCGGTCGGTCATGGCTGGGCGGGGGCGGGGCTGAGCTGGAGGGTGGCGGTGGGGGGGGTGCCGGCCGTCTGGTCCAGGCGGCTGGCGGCGCCGCGGGGGCGGACGCTCTGGCCGCTGCGCCGGGCCCGGATCGCCTCACACAGCGGCAGGCTGCGGCCCTGGGGCCGGAACCAGGCCAGATCCCAGCCCGGCCGGCCGGCCGGGGCCAGGGAGGCCAGGGCCGTGAGCTGGCCGGTGTCGTAGCCGGCGGCCTCCACCAGGGCCGGCCGGTAGCCCCAGCGGTCCTGGAAGCGGCGCGCGAACGCGGTCCAGCCCTCGCCCCGGCCCTGGGGATCCACCCCCAGCTGGGCCGTCGCTCCGGGGTCCTGGGAGGGCTGCAGCGGGAAGGGCCAGGCCAGCACCAGCCCGGCCGGCCAGTCAGCCTGGCGCAGGGCCTGGGCCAGGGCGCTGCCAGGGCGGGTGAACACCACCAGGGCCTGGGGGCGGTACCAGTCCACGTCGGCCCGCAGCTGGGCGAGGGCCTTGGCGTCGCTGGGGTCGATGGCCAGGGGATCCTCCTGGAAGCCGGTGGTGCGGCCGCCGGCGGTGCGCAGGCTGGCCGTGAAGCGCTCGGCCAGGGCCCTGGACTCACCGCTGCGGTCCCGCACCACCATCACGCTGGCCCGGTTGGCCGCCAGCAGCCCCTGGGCCAGACGGTCGGCCACCAGGCTGCGGGCCGGCACCACGGGCCAGAGCCGGTCGGACCCGGGCAGCAGCGGCAGGCGCTCCAGGGAGCTGCCCCGCTGCAGGGGCAGCAGCACCGTGAGCCGCTGCTGCTCCGCCAGCCGTCCGTAGGGCTCCACGGGGGCCGCCGGCGGGGCGATCACCAGCTGGGAGCGGGCCAGGCTGGCCAGGGCCCGCTCCGGATCGGCACCGGGGGGCAGCCAGCCGAGGGCCAGACCCGGCGGCTCCAGGCCGCAGGCGCGGGCCTGCTCCATCGCCAGGCCGTAGCCGCGGCGCAGCCCGTCTCCGAGGCCGGCCAGCAGGCCCTCACTCGGCAGCAGCAGGCGCACGGCGCTGGGCAGGGGGCTGCTGGCCGCCAGCCCCTGGCTGCCGAGCAGCACCGCCGCCAGACCGAGGCCGGGGAGCTGGCGCCCGATCCGGGGATGGCGGCTGGCCGGCAGGGGCGTCATGGCGGGTGGCGTCTCCGTGGCGATGGTGGCCCTGGCGTCGTTGGCCCGGGCGGGTCCCGTGACCTCGGCGGTGGTCATGGCGTGCACCGTCCCAGCCGCAGCAAGCTAGGCCGATTCACCTGACTAGGCTCGGCGTTTCCACAGTTGGTCGTATGCAGGCCCGCCGCTCCCATGCCCACTCCGGTGGGAGGCGCCGCAGGGTCCCCCGGGGACTGCTCGGCCTGCTGCTCGGTGCCGGGCTGACCCTGACGGCCCCGGACCGTGCCCTGGCGATTCCGGAAGCCGAGGCGATCAAGAAGCTCGAGGTGATCCCCGTCTTCGTGCTGGCCGACGACAAGGGCATTCCCCTGCCGATCCCCCGGGAGAAGGCCCTGCTGCTGCCCCTCTACCTTGAGCGCGCCAAGGCCGACCAGGAGCTGGCCAACCTGCGCAAGACCAGCCCCAGCCTCAAGGCCCAGGTGCTGGCGATCCCCCTGAACGTGATGAACGAGCGGGTGGCCGAGCTCAACAAGCAGCTCAAGGACAAGACCAAGCCCCTGGTGGCGCCGGTGGTGGTCAACCCGCGCGATCGCCAGCAGGCCGTGGCGATGCTCAAGCAGCAGGGCCTCAGCGACAAGCAGATCGAGGAGGGCCTGAGCGTGCCGGTGTTCTTCGCCAAGCCGTTCCTCACGATCAACACGCCCAAGGGCCCCCGCGGCGTGTTCTTCCTCAGCTACGACGAGATGCAGCAGGCCCTGGCGAAGCTGCCGGACAAGGACAAGCTCAAGCCCCAGGTGGCCGATCTCACCGCCGTGCTGCGGGAAATCATCAAGGCGCCCGAGGACAGCTACGTGATCTTCCCGACCCAGGAGTACTTCCGCCTGGTGCGCGACAACCAGGGCAAGGGCGGCCCGGCCGCGGCTCCAGCGCCGGGCAAGTAGGCCAGCTGAGCAGGGCCCCAGGCCTGGAGAGTCAGCCCCCCTCGTCGAGCTCCGCGTTCTCGGGGGCCTGCTCCGGCAGCAGCTGGGCCAGGAGACCGGCCCCCATCAGCGCGGCCCCCAGGCCGAGCGCCAGGGGCCGGTTGGAGCCGGCCTCGCCCCAGGCCGCCGCCGCCAGAAAGGCGCTGCCCAGCAGCAGGCTGGGCACGAGCACGATGCCCTTGGCGGTGCGGTTGAGACCCATGGCGCTCGGTGGATCTGCGGTCAGCAGCGGGCGTCAGCCACCGCAGTTTGGCAAAGGCGTGGCCAGGCCCGCGGCCACCAGGCCCTCCCCCATGTCCAGCCGCGGCTCGGAGCCGCTGCCAGGGGCGAGGCGCTGCACGGAGGCCAGCAGGGTGCCGTCGTCGGAGCCGCGGGGCCGCAGGTTGACGCGGCTGCGGCGCGGCAGGGCCTGGCGCAGCCAGGCCGCGGCGGCCGCGTCATCGGCGGGCGCCACCGCCACGCAGGCCAGCTCCACGGCGTAGCTGCGGTTGCCGTCACCGATCTGCAGCAGGGTGCCACTGCGGACCTGCAGCACCTCCGCCGCCAGAGCGGGCTGAGGCAGCAGCAGGGAGGCCAGGGCCACCAGGCCGATCAGCCAGCCCATCGCGTGGACGCGAACCTGGCGCAGCCGCCTGGGCCAGGGGGGCACCGGGGGCGTCAGAGCTTGGCGCCGCAGCTGGGGCAGTAGAGGCTGGAGCTCACGGTGGTGTTGCCGCAGCTGTTGCAATGGCGCGTGGTGTCGATCGCCAGCTCAGGGTGGCTGGGCAGACCCACCATCTGGGCGTTGCTGGCACCCGGGGGCACCATCGGGTAGCAGTTCTCGTTGCGGCGCACCTGCACCTCGATGAAGGCCGGGCCGGGGTGGGCCAGGGCCTCCGCCAGGCGCTCGCGCAGCTCGGAGCGTTCGCTGATCTTCACGCCGCGCACGCCGAAGGCCTCGGCCAGGGCCGGGAAGTTCGGCATGCCATCGGTCATCTCGGAGGCGGAGTAGCGCTCGCCGTAGAAGCTCTCCTGCCACTGGCGCACCATCCCCTGCCAGCCGTTGTTGAGCACCACCACCTTCACCGGCAGGGCGTACTGACTGAGGGTGCCCAGCTCCTGGATGTTCATCAGGATGCTGGCGTCGCCCGCCACACAGATCACCTGGGCGTCGGGGAAGGCCGTCTGCACACCCATGGCGGCGGGCATGCCGAAGCCCATGGTGCCCAGGCCCGCCGAGCTGATCCAGCGGCGCGGGCCGGTGTGCAGGAACTGGGCCGCCCACATCTGGTGCTGGCCCACGTCGGTGGTGATGTAGGCGCTCGGGGCCAGCTCCTGCAGCAGGGTCACCACCTCCTGGGGGGCGATCTCCCCCTCGGGGGCGGGCACCACCAGCGGGTAGTGGTGCTTCCAGGTGTTGATGCGCTCCAGCCAGGCCTCGGTGCGGCCCGCGGAGCCCTCACCCTCAGAGGCGGCCAGCAGCTGCTCGAGGGCCTGCTTCACGTCGGCCACCACGGGCACCTCCGGCACCCGGTTCTTGCCCACCTCCGCAGCATCGATGTCGATGTGGATCACCTGGGCCCGGGGGGCGAAGCTGTCCAGCCGGCCCGTGACCCGGTCGTCGAAGCGGGCGCCGGCGGCGATCAGCAGATCGCACTCGGTGACGGCGAAGTTGGCATAGGCGGTGCCGTGCATGCCCAGCATCCCCACCGACAGGGAATGCAGTTCATCGAAGGCCCCCTTGCCCATCAGCGTGGTGGTGACCGGCAGGCGGAAGCGCTCGGCCAGCTGCTGAACCGCCTCGTGGGCGCCGCTGCTGATGGCGCCGCCGCCCACGTAGAGCAGGGGGCGGCGGGCCTGGCGGATCAGCTCCAGGGCCTGCTCGATCCGCTCCGGCCGGGGCGCCGGCGCCAGCTTGAAGCCGGCGGGGATGGCCGTGCCGGGCTCCACCGGCGTGTAGTCGAACTCCTCGACGCCCACGTCCTTGGGCACGTCGATCAGCACCGGGCCGGGCCGGCCGCTGGCGGCGATCAGGAAGGCCTCGGCCACGATCCGGCCGATGTCCCGCGGGTCGCGCACCACCCAGGAGTGCTTCACGATCGGCAGGGTGATGCCGAAGATGTCGGTCTCCTGGAAGGCGTCGGTACCGATGGCGGCGCGGGGCACCTGGCCCGTGATCACCACCATCGGCACCGAGTCCATCTGGGCGGTGGCGATGCCGGTGACGAGGTTGGTCGCACCGGGGCCGGAGGTGCCGAAGCACACGCCCACCTTGCCGGTGGCGCGGGCGTAGGCGTCGGCGGCGTGGGTGCCGCCCTGCTCGTGGCGCACCAGGATGTGCTTGAGCCAGCCGCGGGCTTCCGCCTTGTGCAGCTCGTCGTAGATCGGCAGGATCGCCCCGCCGGGGTAGCCGAAGATGTGCTCCACCCCGTGGCGGTGCAGCGCGTCCATCAGGGCGTAGCCGCCGTTGACGCGGGCGGGATACGACGGGATGGCGGCGGTAGCCGCTGGAGAAACGGACGTAACGGTCACGACTTCAGCGGGTGGAGATCGACACGATAGGAACAACCCTAAGGTTTGGTTCGGGCACCGGGGGGTTGGCTGTTCAGCTGACACGACCCCGCGGCCGCCGACGCAGCCTCAACGGAGGCTGCGTCGGCGGACACTGCCTCAGCGGAGGCTGCGGGCCCGGGCCATGGCCTTGAGGATGGCGCCGGGGTTGAGCCAGCGGCCCTGGTAGCGGATGCCCCAGTGCAGGTGGGGCCCGGTGGTGCGGCCGCTCATGCCCACGTGGCCGATCAGCTGGCCGCCGCGCACGCCCATGCCCGGCGCGAGGGCCACCGGACCGCTGCGGTACACCCCACCGGCGGCGGAGCCCGAGAGGTGGCAGTAGATGTGCTCGTAGGGGCCCGAGGTGATCACCAGGCCCATGCCGCAGGCGCCGTCGTTGATCACATCGGCCACCACGCCGCCCCACCAGCTGCGGATCGGCGAGCCCATGGGCGCGGCGATGTCGAGGCCGTAGTGGGGCTCGCTGCGGCCACTCGGCCCCACCCGCTGGCCGAAGTGGCTGGTGTAGCCCAGGAAGGTGGCCACGGGGAACACCCCCTGGCGCCAGCGCAGCTCCGCCAGGGCCGGCCGGCCGAGGGGGCCCAGGGCCAGGGCCGTCAGGCCCAGCAGAGCAGCCAGGCCGGCCATTCCCGAACGGGTGCCGCCCCGGGCCCCGGTCCAGCCCCGCCGGCGGCGGGAATCAGAGCAGGCCAATCGCATGCAGGGGGCCGCGACCGCTGATCAGCTCCAGCAGGAAAGCGGAAAAACCGAGCATCGCCAAGCGGCCGTTCCACACCTCGGAGCTGTTGTTCCAGCCCCAGGCCCACTTGTCCTGGGGGTAGAGCTTGACCCGCTTCGGCAGGGCCGCCGCCTGGTCGAGGTTGACCTCCGGGCCCTCCAGGGCGTGCTGCACCAGATCCGCCAGGCCGGTGATGAAGGAGGCGGTGGTATCGAGGGCGGGCACGCGGCGGAAGTTGATGATCCCCGCCTCCGTGGCGATCTCCCGGTACTCGATGTCGATCTCCTCGAGGGTCTCGATGTGCTCGCTCACGAAGCTGATCGGCACCACCACCAGGTCCTTCACCCCCTGCTCCCCCAGCTCGTGCAGGGCGTCGTCGGTGTAGGGCTTGAGCCACTCCACCGGACCCACCCGGCTCTGGTAGGCCAGGGTGTAGGGGTTGGGGTGGCCCAGGTCGCGCTCCAGCTTTTCCATGATCAGCCGGGCGCAGGCCTCGATCTCCTGCTGGTAGGGATCGCCCGCCTCCTCCACGTAGCTCTTGGGCACGCCGTGGGCGCTGAAGAACACGTGGGCGGTGGCCGGCTCCGGGCAGGCCTGGATCTCCCGGGCAATCAGCTCGGCCATGGCGCCCACGTAGCCGGGGTCGTCGTAGTAGCTGCGGATGCAGCGGATCGGCAGCCTCGAGAAGGCGGGATCGGCCTGGCGCAGGCGCTGCAGCTCCCGGAAGCTGGAGCCGCTGGTGCTGATCGAGAAGTGGGGGTAGAGCGGCAGCACCACCACCTGCTCGATGCCGTCGGCCTTGATGTCGGCCACGGCCGACTCGGTGAAGGGGTGCCAGTAGCGCATGGCCACGTAGCTGGTGGCCTCGATGCCGCGCTGGCGCAGGCTGCTCTGCAGCTCACGGGCCTGCTGCTCGGTGATGCGGCGCAGGGGCGAGCCGCCGCCGATCGATTCGTAGGCCGCCTTCGACTTGCCGGAGCGCAGGCTGCTGATCAGCCAGGCCAGGGGCTTCTGCAGGGCCGGGATCGGCAGCCGGATGATCTCCGGGTCGGCGAACAGGTTGTAGAGGAAGGGGCCGACGTCCTGAATGCGCTCGGGGCCGCCCAGGTTCAGCAGCACCACGCCGACCTTGGCCATGCCCGCTTCGTTCCAGCTAGGGGAGTTGGCGGTGAGCGTAACCCTGCAGGCCGTGGGCCCGCTGTCCGCGGCCGCTGGGGCCTCGACCGGACCGGGCGGGCTCGATAGGGTCAGGCCCCTGCCGGGCCCCGAGCGCCCCGTGATGTCGCCGCCGCCGCACCCGCTGGATGGGGAGATCCGCCGCCACAACGCCCTGCTGGCCGAGAGCGGCGTGGCCCTGCGGCTGGAGCGCCGCGGCGAGCGCCTGGGCCTGCGCGGGCCCCTGCCCTGCAAGCGCGGCAGCGGCCGCAGCCCCGTGCAGCGCCTCAGCCTCGGCCTGACGGCCGACGCCGCGGGCCTGGAGCAGGCCCGGCAGCGGCTGCGCCAGGTGCTGCAGCAGCTGCAGCAGCAGCGCTTCCGCTGGGACGCCTGGGGGGTGGTGCCCAGCAGCCAGGGCACCGGGGGCACGGCCGCTGGGCGCAGGCCCGCGGGCGGGGCCGCAGCCGCAGGAGCCGGGGGCCAGGGATCGCCCGCGGGGATCGCCCTGGAGCCGGCCCTGCGGCGCTTCGAGCAGGCCTTCGGTGCCGATCCGCGCCGGCGCCGCAATCCCGCCGGCAGCCGCAGCACCTGGACCGCCGCCTACCTCCCCTACCTGCGCCGCCTGCGCCGCCAGGCCGAGGCCGACGGCCATGACCGGCTGCAGCCACCGCTGCTCGAGGCCGTGCTGGAGAGCTACCCCCTCGCCTCCCGGGGCCGCCAGCAATGCGGCACCGCCCTGGCCGCCCTGGCCAGGGCCGAGGGGCTGGCCCTGCCGGCCGACTGGGGCGAGCGGGCCGGCGGCTACGGCCTGCACGCCGCCCAGTTCCGCCAGCTGCCGAGCGATCGCCAGATCCTGGGCGCCCTCGAGGCCATCCCCAACCCCGGCTGGCGCCTGGCCTACGGGCTGATGGCCACCTACGGCCTGCGCAACCACGAGGTGTTCTTCAGCGACCTCTCCGCCCTGGCCCCCGGCGGCGATCGGGTGATCCGGGTGCTGCCCACCTCCAAGACCGGCGAGCACCAGGTGTGGCCGTTCCAGCCGGAGTGGGTGGAGCACTTCGGCCTGGAGGCCCTGGGGGAGGCCCGCGAGCTGCTGCCGCCGGTGTGCACCGACCTGCGCCACACCACCCTGCAGCAGGTGGGCCGGCGGGTGGCCGAGCAGTTCCGCCGCTACGGCCTGCCCCTCACCCCCTACGACCTGCGCCACGCCTGGGCCGTGCGCACGATCCACATCGGCCTGCCGGACACGGTGGCGGCGCGGATGATGGGCCACTCGGTGGCGATCCACACCCGCACCTACCACCACTGGATCACCCGCCGCGACCAGCAGCAGGCGGTGGATACGGCGCTCGCGCGGGCGGGCCTACGCCAACGGGCCGCCTGAGCCCGCCAGAGTGCGCGCACCGCTGCAGCGCCCCACCCGTGCCGGACACCGAACTCGATCAGGTCGCCGCCGAACTGGGCCCGGGCGGTGACCTGGCCCCCGAGGCCGACCAGGACGGCTACCGGCGCCGCATGGCCCGCCGCAAGGAGGTGCAGCAGCAGCGGGTGGGCGAGCGCAACCTGGAGAAGGGCCTGGTGCTGGTGTTCACCGGCGACGGCAAGGGCAAGACCACGGCCGCCCTGGGGCTGGTGCTGCGCACCCTCGGCCACGGCGAGTCGGTGGCGGTGGTGCAGTTCATCAAGGGCGGCTGGCAGCCGGGCGAGGCCCGGGCCCTGGAGCTGTTCGGCGACGCCCTGGCCTGGCACGCCCTGGGGGAGGGCTTCACCTGGGAGACCCAGGACCGCGAGCGCGACCGCCAGCTGGTGCAGCGGGCCTGGGAGCGCTCGCTCGACTACCTCGCCGATGCCAGCCGCAAGCTCGTGGTGCTCGATGAAGTGAACGTGGCCCTCAAGCTGGGCTACCTGGCGGTGGAGCAGGTGCTGGAGGGGCTGGCCCTGCGGCCCGAGCTCACCCATGTGGCCCTCACGGGCCGCGGCGCCCCGCCGGCCCTGCTGGAGCGGGCCGACCTGGTGACGGAGATGAAGCTGCTGCGCCACCCCTTCCGGGAGCAGGGCGTGAAGGCCCAGGCCGGCATCGAGTACTGAGCCGACGGCTCCCCGGCGCGGCGGCGTCCTGCCGATCGCGCGGGGGGCCGCCGATGGGTGAATCGGCCCGGCCGCAGGGCGTTTCGGCGCCGGAGCGCACGCTTGCTACTGTTCGGCCGAAAGGTGCCGCGAGCGCAGACCGATGGCTTACCGGCGCGTGTTGCTCAAGCTCAGCGGCGAGGCCCTGATGGGCGACCAGGGGTATGGAATCGACCCCGCCATCGTGCAATCGATCGCCAGTGACGTGGCCCAGGTGGTGGCCACCGGCGCCCAGGTCGCGATCGTGGTGGGCGGCGGCAACATCTTCCGCGGCCTCAAGGGCAGCGCCGCCGGCATGGACCGCGCCACCGCCGACTACGTGGGCATGCTCGCCACAGTGATGAACGCCATCACCCTGCAGGACGGCCTGGAGCGGGCCGGCGTGCCCACCCGCGTGCAGAGCGCCATCTCGATGCAGGAGGTGGCCGAGCCCTACATCCGACGCAAGGCGATCCGTCACCTGGAGAAGGGCCGGGTGGTGATCTTCGGGGCCGGCTGCGGCAACCCCTTCTTCACCACCGACACCACCGCTGCCCTGCGGGCCGCCGAGATCGGCGCCGACGTGGTCTTCAAGGCCACCAAGGTGGATGGGGTCTACGACCGGGACCCCGCCCAGTACCCCGACGCCCGGCGCTACGAGAGCCTCACCTTCCAGGACGTGCTCAGCGGCGAGCTGGGCGTGATGGACAGCACCGCCATCGCCCTGTGCAAGGACAACGCCATCCCGATCGTGGTGTTTGATCTGTTCGGCCCCGGCAACATCGGCCGGGCCGTGGCGGGTGAGCCGATCGGCACCCGCATCACCCCCTCGGCCTGAACCCGCGGCTCCGCACCGGAGCAAGCTGGCCCCGTTCCCGTTCGTCATCTCCGCCTGAGTCCCGCCATGGATCTCGAAGCCAGCATGCGCAAGTCGGTGGACGCCACCCAGCGCACCTTCAACACCATCCGCACCGGCCGGGCCAACCCCTCCCTGCTCGACAAGATCAGCGTCGAGTACTACGGCGCCGAGACTCCCCTGAAGTCGCTGGCGACGATCTCCACCCCCGACTCCTCCACGATCCAGATCCAGCCCTTCGATGCCAGCTCGATCAACGTGATCGAGAAGGCGATCGCCACCAGCGACCTGGGCCTCACCTGCAACAACGACGGCCGCAGCATCCGCATCAACATCCCGCCCCTCACCGAGGACCGGCGCAAGGACCTCTGCAAGCTGGCGGCCAAGTATGCGGAGGAGGGCAAGGTGGCACTGCGCAACATCCGCCGCGACGCCATCGACAAGGTGAAGAAGCAGGAGAAGGAGGCCGAGCTCTCCGAGGACCAGAGCCGCGACGAGCAGGACAAGGTGCAGAAGCTCACCGACAAGTTCATCGCCCTGATCGACAAGCAGCTTGCCGATAAGGAAGCCGACATCCTCAAGGTCTGATCGACACTCCTCGCTGATCGAGAAGGCGCTCTGAATCGACGCCTCCTCCGGATCAGCAGCCAGCCCTGATCGGCCCCTCCCCACGCCGGACCGCCATGCCCGCAGACTTCGACGTGATCGTGGTGGGCTCCGGTGCCGCCGGATCGGCCGCCGCCTTTCACCTGGCGGCCCGGGGACGGCGGGTGCTGGTGCTGGAGCGGGAGCGCCTGCCGCGGCGCAAGCCCTGTGGCGGCGGCATGGCGGCGTCGGTGCAGCGCTGGTTCCCCTTCGATCTGGCCCCGGCGGTGGATCAGGTGATCGGCCAGGTGCGCTTCACCTGGTGCCTCGAAGACCCGGTGACGGCGGTGCTGCCCGGCGATGCCCCCTTCTGGATCGTGCGCCGTTCGGTTCTGGACGGCTACATCGGCGAACAGGCCTGCCTGGCCGGGGCCGAGCTGCAGGATGGCGCGCCGGTGGAGTCGATCAGCCGCGACGGCGACCTGTGGCGCGTGGTCACCGGTCCAGGCGCCGCCGCCGCGGGCGGTTCGCCGGCGGGGGTGGTCACCGCCCGGGCCCTGGTGGTGGCCGACGGCTCCGGCTCGCCCTTCGCCGCCCCCCTGGGCCTGGGCCCGCCCCGGCCCCGCTTCGCCTCGGCCGTGGCCGTGGAGGTGGAGGCGCCGGTGGCCGAGCCCGGCACGGCCCGATTTGAATTCGGCCTGGTGCGCCACGGCTTCTGCTGGGCCTTCCCCCGCAAGGGGGGCTACAGCATCGGCGTGGGCACCTTCATCGGCCGCGAGGCCACCGATGCCGATGGGGTGCTGGCGCGGCTGCTGCCCAGCCTGGGCCTGCCGGCCGGGGCGGGCGAGCGCTTCAGCTCGCCACTGCGGGTGTGGGACGGGCACCATCCGCTGCACGCGCCCGGCGTGGTGGTGGTGGGCGACGCCGCCTCCCTGTGCGACCCCTTCCTGGCCGAGGGGCTGCGGCCGGCCCTGCTCAGCGGCGTGCGGGCCGCCGAGGCCCTCGACCGGCACCTTGGCGGCGAGGCCGGAGCCCTGGCGGGCTACACGGCCGCCATGCGCGAGCAGTGGGGCGACTCGATGGCCTGGGGGCGGCGCATCGCCCAGGTGTTCTATCGGGTGCCGAAGGTGGGCTACCAGCTCGGCATCAAGCGGCCCACGGCACCCCAGCGCATCGCCCAGATCCTCTCGGGCGAGATGGGCTACGGCGACATCGCCCAGCGGGTGATCAAGCGGCTGCTGTTCCAGCGGGGCTGAGGTCCACTGCCAGGCGGGCAGCCCTGCCGCGCTCGGCCTACACCATCCGCGTGCAGTCCTTGAGCTTGCGCAGGCGCTGATCGATGGCGCTGAGCAGCTCGATGGCGAACATCGGCGACTCCTGCACGGCGAACAGGAACTTCTCGCGGTTCATCACCAGCAGCTTGCAGGGGGTGAGGGCGCGGGCATTGCCGAAGCGGCGATGCTCGGGGGTCACCAGGGCGCCGGCGCCGAACACATCGCCCGACTGGATCTGCTCATGGCCCAGGCCATCGTTCCAGTTCAGCTCAACGGTGCCATCGAGCACCCCGAACATGCAGTCGCCCATCTCGCCGGTGCGGAAGATGAAATCCCCCGGCGCGAAGTTGAGCACTTCGCCCTGGCTGGCCAGGGCGCGCATGGTGTCGAGGGCGTTCAACGGTTCACGCAATCCATGGGAATGGACCCAGTGTGCAACAGCCGGGTTAAGCCCAGGCCAAGGTCCCGGGGCTTGAGCCGGGCTCCGAGCCCAGAGCTCAGACGCTCTGCAGCGCCAGCGGCACCCCCAGGCCACCACGCACGTCCGCCGGCAGCAGGCGGCCGTCGTGGTCGGTGTCGAGGGCATCGAACACGGCATCGCTGCCGAGCCACTCCTCGCGGGTGATGCAGCCGTCGCCGTCGAGGTCGTTGAGCAGGAAGATCTCCTGGGCCGCGTGCTGGAAGGCCGCCGCCCCCTCCAGCTCCACGAGCCGGTGGGCCAGCTGGGCCTCCAGGGTCTCGATCGCCTTGCTGAAGCCGCGGATGCCCTCATCCAGCTTCTCGCTGGCCATCGGATCGGCCGCGAGCATGGCCGCAAAGCTGGCGGCATCGAGCTGCAGCTGGGCCTCGGTGGGGGCCGGATCGAAGGGGTTGAGCTTGCGCACCAGTTCACCCTCGCTGCTGCGCAGCTGATCCATCAGGGCCGGGGCGATGGTGAGCAGATCGCAGCCGGCCAGCTCGATGATCTCCTCCACATTGCGGAAGCTGGCCCCCATCACCTCCGTCTTGTAGCCGTAGGTCTTGTAGTAGTTGAAGATCTGGCTCACCGACACCACGCCCGGATCCTCGGGGCCTGGATAGCTGCTGCGGCCGGTGCTCTTCTTGTACCAGTCGAGGATGCGCCCCACGAAGGGGGAGATCAGGGTGACGCCCGCCTCGGCGCAGGCCACGGCCTGGGCGAAGCCGAACAGCAGGGTGAGGTTGCAGTGGATCCCCTCCCGCTCCAGCTGTTCAGCGGCGCGGATCCCCTCCCAGGTGGAGGCGATCTTGATCAGCACCCGCTCGCGATCCACCCCCTGCTCGGCGTAGAGGCCGATCAGCTTGCGGGCCTTGGCGATGGTGGCCTCAGTGTCGTAGCTGAGCCGCGCATCCACCTCCGTGGACACCCGGCCCGGCACGATCTTGAGGATCTCGGTGCCGAAGATCACCGAGATCTCATCAAGGGCTTCCAGCACCACCTCCTCGGCCGGGGCCTCGGGGCCGATCACGGCGCGGGCGCCCTTGAGGGACGCGTCGATCAGGGGCTGGTAGGTGGGGATCTGGGCCGCCGCCAGGATCAGCGAGGGGTTGGTGGTGGCATCCCGCGGCGTGAACTGCCGGATGGCGTCGATGTCGCCGGTGTCGGCGACCACCACGGTCATGGCGGCGAGTTGGTCGAGCAGGTTGGCCACGGCGAGCCGGCGGTTGGCCTCAAACTAGCCAGCCCGGCCAGGGGCAGAACCGCTTGTCTTGGTGCGGTGATCGCTCGGGGCACTGGGGGGGATCTTCTCGAGCACCAACAGCGCCTCGATGATCTGGCGGGCCACCGGCAGGGCCACGGTGGAGCCGTAGGCATTGCCCCCCTGGGGTTCATCCACCACCACCAGCACCACGAAGCGGGGATCATCCACCGGCAGGTTGGCCACGAAGCTGCAGATCCGCGCCCCGGGGATGTAGATGCCGTTGAGGGCCTTCTGGGCGGTGCCGGTCTTGCCGCCGATGCGGTAGCCGGGGATCTTGGTGCCCTTGCCGCTGCCGGTCTGCACCACCGTCTCCATCCAGTTCAGAACGGTCTTGGCGATCTCCGGGCGGATCAGCTGCACGCCGGAGGCCGGCGGCGGCGGGGCCAGGTCGTCGCCGGAGCGCAGACCGCGGGTGATGTGGGGGCTCACCAGCCGGCCGCCGTTGGCGAGCATGGCGTGCAGCTGCAGCAGCTTCAGGGGCGTGAGCGAGAAGCCCTGGCCGAAGGCGGCGGTGGCCGGCTCGATCGGCTGGGTGACGAACTGCTCGCGGGTCTTGAGCTCACCGGCCACGGCACCGGGCAGGTCGGTGTCGGGCACCTCGTCGATGCCGAGGCGGCGCAGCCACTCCCAGTAGGTGGCCGGCTTGACGTTGCGCATGGCCTGCACCATCGCCACGTTGCTGGACACCTGCAGCACCGTGGGGAAGTCGATCAGGCCGTTCCCGCGCCGGTCGTGGTTGAAGATCGGCCAGCCACCGATCGTGAGCTGGCCCGTGTCGTTCACCTTGCCGGCCGGATCAATGGCGCCCTCCTGCAGGGCGATCGCCAGGTTGATGGGCTTGAAGGTGGAGCCGGGTTCGTAGAGGTCCTGGACGCTCCACTCGCGGAACAGGCCGGGGGAGTACTTCCAGAACTGGTTGGGGTCGTAGGTGGGCGTGGAGGCCAGGGCCACCATCTCGCCGTTGCGCACGTCCATCACCAGGGCCACGCCGCGCTTGGCCTTCCACTGCTTCACCTGCTTGGTCAGGGCCTGCTGGGCCACCTGCTGCAGGCGGGCATCGAGGGTGAGCTGCAGCCGCAGGTCGTCGCCGTAGATCACGCCGGGCCGCAGGCCATCGGGCAGGGGCGTGCCGTCGGCGCCGCGGCGCAGCGACAGCTGGGCCTCGTGGCGCTTGAGGTCGCTGTCGCGGCTCTGCTCCAGGCCCGCCTGGGGCACCCGCTCCAGGTTGAGGAAGCCCACCACGTTGGCGAACAGGCCGCCCTGGGGATAGAGGCGCTGGGGGTAGGGCTCGAGGTCCAGGCCACTGATGGCGAGCTTGCGCACCCGCTGGGCGGTGTCGGGGTCGAGGTCCGAGGCCAGCTTCACGCCGGACTTGCGGTCGCCGAGGTTGCGCATCAGGTCGGCCATCGGCACCGCCAGCACGGCCGAGAGCTTGCGGGCCACATCCAGGGACGGTCGCACCGTGCCGGGGTCGTCACCGGGGAAGGCGAAGTAGCGGGGGTGGGCCCAGAGGGTGAAGCGCTCCTCGTCGAGGGCCACCAGGCGGCCCTGGCGATCGACGATCGTGCGGCGCTTGCCCAGGGGCTGGATCGTCTGGGTCTGGATCGCCCGGGCCCGGTTGAGCAGCTGATCGCCCTGGACCACCTGCACCCAGGCCAGACGGGCCGCCAGGCCCACCAGGCCGGCGCTGAGGATCGCGTAGACAGCGACGAGGCGACCGGCCGGGACGGGCTGAAAGTCGACAACCCGTGCAGGGCGGGGCCGCACGGCATGGCCGGCGGGCCGCTGACGCTGGCCGCCGCTCACCACCTCAATAGCCCGCCAGAATCTGGCGGGGGCTGACGCCGGCCAGCAGCGAGCCCATGGCGGCGGGCCGATGGGGCACGGGGGCCGGCAGGTAGACGAGTTTCTCGGCGCTGGTGGGCACCAGGCGGCCGGGCTTGCGGGCCACACCCAGGTGGTGCTGCTCCAGGATCGCGGCCGATTCCTGCAGGCGGTGCTCCAGCACCTGGGCCGTCTCCAGGCGCTGGTAGGCCTGGGTCCACTGGCCCTGCCAATGCAGGGTGAGGCCACTGAGGCCCAGCACCGCCAGGCCCAGGCCGCTGAGGGCCCCATCGGCCACCCGGTGCAGGCTGGCCAGCCAGGGGGCCTGACGCTCCACCCTGCGGGCGGAAAGCGACCCCTGGATCAGGGCGAAGGAGCGCTGGCGCGGCGCCCGGTTGGCCCGGCTGGGCGAAGAAACGGGAACGGCGACCACGGTGCCGGGGGGATAACTGCGCAAGTGAACCACGGGCCGCCCCCCCCAGCAAGGCAACCGCAGCAGACCGGTTCATCAGCTGCCCAGCAGCACCAGGTTGCTGAAGGTCATGGCGTTCCAGAGGGCGTGCATCAGCACCGAGGCCCCCAGGCGGCCGCTGCTCAGCCGCAGCCAGCCCAGCCCCAGCCCCAGCACGAACAGGGCCGGCAGTTCCCCGAGGCTGAGGTGGGCCACGGCGAACACCGCCGCACTCACCACCACACCCCAGGCCCCGCCCAGCTCCCGGGCCGCCACCGGCAGCAGCACGCCCCGGAAGATCGTCTCCTCGAACAGCGGCGCCAGCAGGATCGCCGTGAAGGCGAAGCAGGCCAGGGCCGGCAGGTTCTGGCTTTTCAGCACCAGTTCCAGCAGCGGATTGCTGCCGCCCGCGTCACTCCACAGCTGGGCCTGCAGCCAGCCCACCACGCTCACCAGGGGCAGCACCATCAGGAAACCCACAAAGGCGCGGCGGGCCGTCACGCCCAGGGGCACCCAGCGGAACTGCAGCCAGCCCCCCGCCGGGCCACTGCCCAGGCCCCGCAGCATCAGGGTGAGGATCACCAGCGGGCCCGCCATCAGCCCCAGGTAGAGGGCCACCACCGTGACGCCGTCCCGCAGGGGGCCGGTCAGGCCCAGCAGCAGGAGCCCCCGCTGCACCAGCGGCGTGAGCAGCACCGGCGTGAGCAGCTCACCCACCACCACAAAGCCGCCGGCCACCAGCAGCACCACGTCCACCCCGCTCAGCAGCGGGCCCTGCAGGGGCGCCACGGGCAGGGGGCCCTGGCGCCAGCGCAGCCACAGCTGACGCACCAGCAGGCCCAGGCCCAGCAGCAGGATCAGGGCCGGCAGCAGGTTCACCACCAGCAGCTGGCGGGCGGCCCGACGGGCCGCCGGCGCGGCGCCGCAGGGCTCGGGACTGCCCGCCAGGGCCGCGCAGCTGAGCTGCTCCAGCAGGGGGCCGCGGCCCAGGGCTGCGGCCTGGGCGCGGGCCTCGGCGGGGCTGAGGAGGGGGCGGGCGGCGGCGGTGTCCAGGGCTGGGGCGGCCAGCAGGTCGCGGGCCAGCTGGCGCTCCGCAGCGCTGCTGTGGGGGTCGTCGTCAGGGCGGGCGCGCACCTGCTCCAGAAGGGCATCGCCCTGGCGGCGGTCCTGCTGGCGGCGCAGCAGCAGGGCCCGCTCCAGCAGCAGGTCGGCCGCGGCGGGCTGGCCCGCCTCCTGGCGGCGCTCGATCTCCTGGAGCAGGTGCTCCTGCAGCGTGACCTCGGGGTCGCTGCCGGCCAGGGCTTCGCCCAGGGGCTGGGGCAACTCCGGCGCCGCCAGCACCGCCAGCTCCAGCTGGCGGCGGGTGAGGTCATCGCCCACGGAGGGGCGATCCAGGCTGGCGAGCAGACCGTTGATCCAGAGCAGCAGGCTGATGGCCAGGCAGAGCAGGGCCAGCAGCCCCTTCCAGCCGGCGGCGGACGGGTCGCGTGGGCGGGTCGATCCGCCTGGAACCGGTCCACCCCTGGCCCGGGCTCCGCCCTCCGGTCCGCCGCCTGCGCTCACCCAGCCCGCTCCGTTGTGGCTTGATTCTCTCCGCCTGTGCGGCGCCGCTGCGGCCCAGGGGCCCGTCCGGGGAGGGTCGGCGGCGGTTCGGTCGGTCCGGACTGCTCCAATACGATCCAGCCAGACCTGTTGCAGCGCTGCGCCCGTGTCCCTCCGGATCCTGCTGGTTCGCCATGGCCTGAGCAGCTTCAACGTGGAGCACCGCATCCAGGGCCGCGACGACCTCTCCTCCCTCACCGAGGAGGGCTTTGCCCAGGCCCGCGCCACCGGCACGGCCCTGCGGGACCTGACGATCGACGCGGCCTACACCTCGCCCCTCAGCCGCGCCCACGACACCGCCCGGGCCCTGCTGGAGGCCCACGGCGGCGGCCTGGTGGCCGTCCCCGACAACGACCTGCTGGAGGTGGACCTGGCCCCCTGGAGCGGCCTGCTGGGCACGGAGGTGCGCGAGCGCTTCCCCCACGAGCACCGGCTCTGGTACCACCACCCGGAGCAGCTCAGCCTGGAGCGCCCGGATGGCACGCGCTACGCGCCGATCCCGGAGCTGATGGAGCAGGCCGGCCGCTTTGCCGCCAGGCTGCTGGCCGCCCACGACCCCACCGCCGCCGAACCGCAGACCGTGCTGGTGGTGGGCCACAACGCGATCCTGCGCTGCCTGCTGCTCAGCCTGCTGGGCCTGCCCGCCAGCGGCTTCCGCCGGCTGCGCATCGACAACGCCTCCCTCTCGGTGCTGAACCTCAGCCCGGCCGAGGGCGGCGGGGTGACGGTGCAGATCGAGTCGCTGAACGGCACCAGCCACCTGCACCCCGAACTCTGCGGCTCGACGCTGCCCGCCAAGGGCACCGGCCCGCGGCTGCTGCTGGTGCGCCACGGCGAGACCGACTGGAACCGCCAGGGCCGCTTCCAGGGCCAGATCGACATTCCCCTCAATGAGAACGGCCGGGCCCAGGCGGCCGCCGCCGGCGACTACCTCAAGGGCGTGAGGGTGCACCGGGCCTACACCAGCTCCATGGCCCGCCCGCGCCAGACGGCCGAGGGGATCCTCCAGCACCACCCCGGCGTGCCCCTCACCAGCGTGCCCCACCTGGTGGAGATCGGCCACGGCGCCTGGGAAGGGCAGCTGGAGGAGGAGATCGCCGCCGGCTGGCCCGAGCTGCTGGCCGACTGGAAGCGCTCCCCCGAGACCGTGCAGATGCCGGAGGGCGAGACCATCCACGACGTGTGGGACCGCTCGCTGGAGGGCTGGAACCGGATCGCCAGCAGCCTCCACCCCGACGAGACCGCCCTGGTGGTGGCCCACGACGCGGTGAACAAGACGATCCTCTGCGCCCTGCTGGGCCTCAGCCCCGCCGACATCTGGGCCGTGAAGCAGGGCAACGGCGGCGTGACCGTGATCGATTACCCCCACGGGCCGGATCAACCGCCGGTGGTGGTGTGCCTCAACCAGACCGCCCACCTCGGCGGGGTGCTGGATCGCACCGCCGCCGGCGCCCTCTGAGCCCCACCCGATCCGCCGATGGCCACCCCGCGCCTCCTGAGCCAGGTCCAGCTGCTGGAGGGGCCAGGCCTGCCGCCCCGCCGGGCCGATGTGCTGCTCGAGAACGGGCAGCTCGCGGCGGAGGGGGAGCCGGCCCGCACCCGGGCCGCGGCCCTCGGGCTGAGCCCCCTGGACGCCAGCGGCTGGTGGCTGGCGCCGCCGCTGGTGGATCCCCATTCGCTGCTGGAGGATCCCCACACCGGCCGCGCCGAGACCCTCGACTCCCTGGCCCGCTCGGCCGTGGCCGCCGGCTATGGCTGGGTGGCCCTGCTGCCCCAGGCCCGGCGCTGGCGCGATGCCCCGGAGGCCCTGCAGCTGACGGCCCCCGCCGGCTCCGGCCTGAGCCTGGGGCTCTGGGGGAGCCTCTCGTTGGGCGGTGATGGCCAGGAGCTGGCTGCCCACGCCGAGCAGCTCGCCGCGGGGGCCCTGGGCCTGGCGGATGGACCCCAGCTGCCGCCGCTGGCCCTGCTGGAGCGCAGCCTCGCCCTGGGGGAGATGGAGGACGCCCCGGTGCTGGTGGCCCCGCGGGATCGCGCCCTCGGCCAGCAGGGCCTGGTGCGCGAGGGCGTGGAGGCCCTGCGGGCCGGCTGGCCCATGGATCCCCCCCTCAGCGAGACCCTGCCCCTGCAGGGCCTGCTGGCCCTGGCCGCCCAGCACCCAGGGCGGCAGCTGCGGCTGATGAACCTCTCCACCGCCGCGGCGGTGGCCCTGCTGGCGGCCCTGCCCGCCGCCGATCGCCCGGCGGCCAGCGTCAGCTGGTGGCACCTGCTGGCCGACAGCGGCAGCCTCGATCCGATCGCCGAGGGCTGGCGGGTGGAGCCCCCCCTCGGCACCCCCTCCGACCGCACGGCCCTGATCGACGCCCTGGCGGCCGGGGTGCTGAGCGCCGTGGCGGTGCACCACGCACCGCTGGATCCCGAGGAGCAGCTGCTGCCCCTGGATCAGCGCAAGCCCGGGGTGGCGGGCCACCGCTTCGTGCTGCCCGCGCTGTGGCAGGAACTGGTGGTGGGCCGGGGCTGGAGCCCCGAGCAGCTCTGGCAGGCCCTCTGCTGGGGCCCGGCCCGCTTCCTGGCCCAGGAGGAACCGCGGCTCACGACCGGCAGCAGCGCCTGGATCCTGTTCGATCCCCAGCAGCCCTGGGACGCCTCCAGCGATCCGGAGGCTCCCCTGGCCGCCAACCAGCCCCTGGCCGATCGTCAGCTGCGGGGGCAGGTGCTGGCCACCGGGCTCAGGGCTTCGCTGTGGCGGGGGCCGGCCTGAGCGGATCGGGGCTGTCCAGGGAGCCGGCCGTGGTGAGGGGGTAGAAGCGCCAGAAGGCGCGGCCAATGATCTCGCTGGTGGGCAGGAAGGCGCCGCCGGGCCAGAAGCGGCCGTCCCAGCTGTTGGCCCGGTTGTCCCCCAGGGTGAGCACGTGGTGGGGGGGCACCACGCCGGAGAGCGGACGGCAGGGACCCATGCCCTGGGAGTCCACGGGGCAGTAGGTCTTCACGTAGGGCTCCACGAGCCGGCGGCCGTTGACAGTCACTTCGCCGCGGGGGTTGACCACCACCCGATCACCGGCCACCGCCACCACCCGCTTGATGTAGGCGTCGCAGGCGGGCTCATGCAGGCCCGGAATCGAGCTCACCAGGGGCAGGTTCACCAGCAGGCAGCGCAGGGGGCCGGCCTGGTGGTCGGCCTTGAGCACCGGATCGAAGTGGTGGGGCGCATGGAACACCACGATCTCGCCGCGCCGGGGCGCCCGGCTGCGGTAGCTGAGCTTCTCCACCAGCAGCCGGTCCTGGATCTGCAGCCCGGGCAGCATCGAGCCCGACGGGATGAAGCGGGCCTCCAGCAGCACCTGGCGGATCCCCAGCGCCACCGCCAGGGTGATCAGCACACCGCGCCAGAAGTGCCAGGGGCTCTCCTCGGCGGGCTCCGGGGGGGCCGACGGCTCGGCGGCTGGCGCGCCGGGGTCCGCCAGCGGGGATGGCTGATCGTGTCGGGACAAGGGTTGCGGCCGCCGGGCTGCAGGGAGGATCCGGCAGATTAGGCCGATCAGGCCTCCCCACCCCCCGTCCGCTTGCCGATGGTGCGCCCCCGCTGGCTCCTGACTCCGAGGGTGGCGGTGGGCCGCAGCTGGCGGATCTGGGATCGGGCCGTGGCGATCTGGGCCGGCGTGAACCTGGTGTGGGTGGCCTTTGACCTCACCTACGTGCCGCTGCGCACCTTCTGGCTGCAGCGCAACCTGCACCCGCTGCCCTCGCTGCCGCTGGTGATTCCGCTCACCGCCTTGCCGGATCTCACCCGCGTCTACGACCCGGTGAAGGGCATCGAGCACCACCGCGAGACCGAGGACTGGCTGGCGGGCTTCGCGCGCATGGACCGGGCCCTCGACGGCGAGGCCAGGGGCGGCACCGGCAGCGGCGCAGCCAGCAGCGACAAGACCGGCAGCGGCAAGGCCGCAGGCAGCAGCAACAAGACCGGCGACCAGTCCACCAGCGCGGCACTGCGACGCCAGCAGGTGGCCCTCACGGTGCTGATGATCGAGGAGAACCCCTTCCTCGATTCCGGCAACGCCGGCACCCTCGAAAAGATTAAGAACCGGCTGCGCCAGCGGGCCGGCGACGAATCCGCCAAGCAGGCCACCGCCCTGCTGCTCAGCGACCGCTGGCTGGCCAGCCACCCCTGGAGCGAGGAGGAGCGCTTCTGGCGCCAGCAGATCCTGCCGCTGGTGGAGACCGGCTACTGGCGCTCGATCGACGAGAACGGCCGTCCCACCGACCACTTCTGGCGCTTCGATCTACTGCTGTTCCAGAGCGTCTTCGCCCTCGACATCCTGCTGCGGGTGGTGCGGCTGCGGCGCCGCTTCCCGGGCCTGAGCTGGCGGGATGCGCTGCTGCGGCGCTGGATCGACCTGCCCCTGCTGCTGCCCTTCTGGCGCTGGCTGCGGCTGGTGCCGGTGCTGGAGCGGCTGAGCACCGCCGAGCTGATCAACATCGAGCCCCTGCGGGCCGTGATCAGCCGGGCGGTGGTGTCGCTGCTGGCCCTGGAGCTGTTCGAGGTGCTGGCGCTGCAGCTGGTGGACGGCACCCAGTCGCTGATCCGCTCGCCCCAGTGGCCCCGCTGGATCCGCAGCCTGCGCAGCCACCAGAGCGTGAGCGTGAGTGATGAGCGGGAGGTGGTGGAACTGCTGAGGCTATGGGGCCCAATGGTGCTCGGCCAGGTGGCACCGCGGCTCTCGCCCGAGCTGCAGGGGGTGCTCGGCCACGCCCTGCAGCAGAGCATGCGCGATGTGCCCGGCGGCGTCCTGCTGCCGCCGGCCCTCAGCCGCCAGCTGGCGGCCGGGGTGGTGGAGAGCCTGCTGGAGCTCTCGCGCAGCACCGCCGATCGGCTGGCCCAGCGCGACAACCTTCAGGTGGAGCTGCTGCAGCGCTTCGGCGATCGCTTCTGGGATGAGCTGGCGGCGGCGCTGGAGCGGGGCGGGGCGCTGGAGCGCAGCCAGCAGCTGCTCTGCACCCTGCTGCAGGAGCTCAAGCTCACCTACCTGGCCCAGGTGAACCGCGCCGGCATCGATGCCCTGATGGACGAACTGGATGAGCTGACCACCCCGGCAGGCCCCGGGAGCCCCGCCGGGGAGGGTTCCACGGCAGGCGGCTGAGAGCCAGCCTGTCCCCTGTTAAGAGGGGAAGGCCGGCATGGGGGAGGGACGGTTCAGAGGCCCAGGGCCGCCGACCACTCCTCGGGCTTGAAGCCCACCAGGGCCTGACCAGAAGCGGTGAGGGCGAAGGGCCGCTTGATCAGCTTGCCGTCGGCCGCGAGGGCCTCCAGGGCCTGCCCGTCACTGAGGGCAGCCACGGCCGCGGCCCCGAGGGCCCGGTAGCTCTGGCCGCTGGTGTTGAACAGGCGCTTGCGGTCCCCCAGGGCCGCGAGGGCCTGACGCAGCTCATCGAGGCTGGGCGGGTCGGCCGTGATGTCGACCAGCTCCAGGCCTGAATCGGGGGAGAGGCCCCGCTCAGCCAGCCACTGCAGCGCCTTGCGACAGGTGCTGCACTTTGGATAGCTGTAGAGGCGCAGGGGTGCGGTGCTCACGCCTGAATCGCGGCGGGGTCAACGCTGCTGGATCACTTGCCGAGCAGGGCCTTGAGGGCACCCACCAGGCTGTTGGAGCCCTTGCCCACGCCGCCGTCGGGGCGGGTGCGGATGGTCACGTCGCCGTTGACGCTGGTGCGGCAGCTCAGGCGGTAGTTGGCCGGGCGGTCGGCCAGGTACACCTGCTCCACGTCGGAGCGGGGGGAGAGGTTCTGCATGCCGTCCACCACCTCCACCACGCAGGTGCCGCACTGGCCCACGCCACCGCAGTTGTTGAGGTTGTTCAGGCCCTTGTAGGGGTTGATGCCGGCGTCCAGGGCCGCCTTGCGCAGGTTGGCGCCCTCGATGCAACCGACCTGCTGGCCTTCCTGTTCGAAACGGATGGTGGGCACGGTCGGACGGGGGATCACGGCGCCGACCAACTTACCTGGCCGGCGTCGATGGCCCGGCGGATGCAGGCCTGACTGTTGGCGGCTGAAACGGAAGTGGCGCCCCGATGCCTCGGGCTGGAGACGGCGCTGGGGTGCCTACGATCGCCCCAGAGTGGGCTCAGCCCTGCCGCCATGGTCAATCCGGCCGGTTACGACCACCTGCAGCGCCAGCTGATCCCCGGCTACGGCAGCCTGGCCCGCCTGGGGGTGGCCCTGCTGGCCGTCTCGCCCCTGGCGGAGGCCCCGGGGGCCGAGGTGCTGGTGGCGGGCTGCGGCACCGGCGCCGAGCTGCAGGAGGCCGTGGCCCAGCGCCCCGACTGGCGCCTCACCGCCATCGATCCCTCGGAGGCCATGCTCGACGAGGCCCGCAGCCGCCTGGAGGGCGCTGGGGCGTCGATCCACTGGCGCCAGAGCACGGCCGAGGCCCTCGCCGACGACCCGGGCTGCCAGGGCCGCTTCGCCGGCGCCCTGTCGGTGCTGGTGCTGCAGTCGCTGCCCGATGACGGCAGCAAGCTGGGCTTCCTGACGGCCCTGGCCCGCAGCCTGCAACCCGGCGGCCAGCTGGTGCTGGTGGATCTGATGCAGCCCTCGCTGCCCTCGCTGCAGGAGCAGCTCACCGCGGCCTGGCTGGCCTTCCAGCGGGCCAGCGGCCTGCAGGCCAGCGACGCGGACCTGGCGCCCTTCACCCACGGCCTGCACCCGGTGGGCCTGGCCCGGCTCACCAGCCTGGTGAATGCGGCCGGCTTCGGCGATCCGGCCCGGATCTTCCAGGCCCTGGGCTACGAGGGCTTCCTGCTGCAGCGGCGCGGCTAGGGCGGCGTCCCCCTGCCGGCCGCGGCCTGGGCCGCCGCCACGCAGCGCTCCAGCAGCTCGGGCACCGCGCCGGCGTCCAGCCAGCCCTTGATGCTGGTGGGACGGCCCTCCATGTTCTTGTAGATGCGGAAGAACTCCGCCACCTCCTCCAGCTGATTGGGGGCGATCTGGCGGTAGCTGCGGATCTCCTGCTGGCGCGGATCGGCCGCCGGCACGCACAGCAGTTTGCCGTCGGGGGCGCCGCAGTCGATCATGTCGAGGATGCCGATCGGCCGGGCCGCGATCAGGCAGCCGGCAAAGGTGGGCTCCTGCATGATCACCAGGGCGTCGAGGGGGGCCCCGTCATCCGAGAGGGTGTTGGGCACGAAGCCGTAATCGAACGGGTAGCGCACGGAGGAGTGCAGCACCCGATCGAGGGCCATCAGGCCGGCCTCGGCGTTGTACTCGTACTTATTACGGCTGCCGGCGGGGATCTCCACCACCAGGTTCACCAGGCCGGGTGCCGGCGAGGCCGGCAGGCTGCGCAGATCCATCGCGTCGGAGGGCCGGTGGGGCTGGGTCGAGGCCGGACCTGTCGCTGAGCACGCTGGCAAGCGGCAGCAGCAGGGTGGCCAGGGCGATCAGGGCGCCGATCAGGGGCGCGCCGCTGTCGAGGAGGGTGGCACTGGGGGACTGGACCAGACGACTGTCCGGGTCCTCGCCTGGGTCAGCGTCGAAGTCGGCCTGGGGAGCACCGGATCGGCTGGCGCCGAGGGCCAGGTTGTCGGAGAGGGATCGGGGAGGGGGGTCGGAATCCATGGAGGCAGGGAAGGGAACCACCCATCGCGGTGAGCCGGGTGCGGCGACCGGGTCGCTGCGGGCGGAAGGCGCTGCACGGATCGCGGATCGCCGATGACGGCATAGCCAGTCAGCGGGAGATCAGGGCGAGCCGAGCCGGCGGGTTCCGGGCTCTCCCCCGCCGCCGGTGGGCGAGCGGGGCACCGGCCGGGCCTGGGGCGACGGTCGGGGATGGGGGGATGGGGCCGCAGGGGACCCGACCGGAGCAGAACTCCGGCAAAGCAATCCAGCTTCATCTTGACACCCCTGGCCAGACCAGGGAGGTCAGAGGGGCCAGGCCACACAGTCGCTTGCCTCAAGCCTGCCGCAGGGTCCAGCCAGCGCAGCGGCCATCGAGCACGTCGACCGGGCTCAGACGCTCAGGCCGCGGGACGGGCCTGGTCCTGCAGCTCGCGCTTGCTGCTCAGGCTGGTGGGCAGGCTGGAGGAACTGCCCAGCAGCTCCCGGATCGCCCGCAGCTCCTCGAGGATCGAGCCGAGCAGCTGCTGGGTGGCGGTGGACGGGGAGTTGAGCACCTCCACCGTCACTTCTTTGATGCGCAGCACGTCCCGGGCGAAGCGGGCCACCTCGTTGGGGTGGAAGAGCAGCGGCTCCTTCTGGTCGGTGCGGTACTCGGGATTGAGCTTGCGCGGGTTGAAGGGCGGGTTGAGGTTGCGGGGATCGGTGTTGGTGTAGCGGTACACCGAGGCCCGGGAGCGGTTGAGGGAGCGCTGCACCTCATCGATGCCGATTAGGGCCTCCGCGGTCTCGGAGGCGACCGCCTCGCTGATGCTGTGCAGGGCCGAGGCCAGGCCTGCAGACGCACCAAGACCGGTGGACACCGCCGACGCGCTGGACACCGCCATGCCACTGGAAGCCGCCAAGCCGCTGGTTGCGCCCATGCCGCCGTTTGCAAACGTGGGGGCGGTCATGAGACGACGCTGCGACAACTGGGATTCACCGGCCGACCTTAGCAGAGCTTTTCCAGTTGCCCAGGGAATTTTGGGGTGTCTGGACGGGCTCTGTGGCGCTTCTCGAAGCGGTCGAACGAGACTGGCGCGGACCGTGGACTGGAGGCTGCTGCCGGCTGGGCTGGTGTGGCCATCCAGTCTCACCCCTGGGTGGCCGGCGGCTCGGTGATAGCTTCCGGCCTCCCCTTCCCTGGTCGTGGCCATGCGCGTCTCCCGCCTGATGCTGGTGACGCTGCGGGACGACCCCGCCGAGGCCGAGATCCCTTCCCACAAGCTGCTGCTGCGGGCCGGCTACATCCGCCGCCTCAGCCCCGGCATCTACGCCTACCTGCCCCTGCTCTGGCGGGTGCTGCGCAAGGTCTCGGCGATCGTGCGCGAGGAGCTCGATGCCACCGGCGCCCTCGAGACACTGCTGCCCCAGCTCCAGCCCGCCGAGCTCTGGCAGCGCAGCGGCCGCTGGGCGGGCTACACCGCCGGCGAGGGGATCATGTTCCACCTCCAGGATCGCCAGGGCCGGGAGCTGGGCCTGGGGCCCACCCACGAGGAGGTGATCACGGCCCTGGCGGCGGATCTGCTGCGGTCGTACCGGCAACTGCCGGTGAACCTCTATCAGATTCAGACCAAATTCCGCGACGAGATCCGTCCCCGCTTCGGCCTGATGCGGGGTCGCGAATTCATCATGAAGGATGGCTATTCCTTCCACGCCGATGAGGCCTCCCTGCGGGAGACCTATGCCGCGATGGATCAGGCCTACCGCCGCATCTTCAGCCGCTGCGGCCTGCGGGCCGTGGCCGTGGAGGCCGACAGCGGCGCCATCGGCGGCTCGGCCAGCCAGGAGTTCATGGTCACGGCCGATGCCGGCGAGGACCTGATCCTGGCCAGCCCCGACGGCAGCTACGCCGCCAACCAGGAGCGGGCCGTGTCCCTGGCGCCGGAGGCCCTTCCCCTGCCCGGCGGCGCCCGGGGCGACGGCCAGGGGGATCCCCTAGACACCCCGGGGCAGACCAGCATCGAGGACCTCTGCGCCGGCCACGGCTTCGCCCCCAGCCAGACCGTGAAGGTGCTGCTGCTGCTGGCGCGCTTCGAGGCGGGGCTGGTCCAGCCCGTGCTGGTGAGCCTGCGGGGCGACCAGCAGCTCAACGAGGTGAAGCTGGCCAATGCCCTCACGGCCCGCCTGGGCGGCGACCACGGCGCCCTGCTGGCGGTGGCCCCCCTGGCCCGGGAGACCGTGCGCGACTGGGCTGTGCCCCTGGCCCTCGAGGCCATCCCCTATGGCGCGATCGGCCCCCACCTCCCCGATTCCGTCCTGGCGGACGGGCGATCGACTGAGACCGCCGCCCTGCCTGGCGGCAGCAAACCCGCCCTGGACCGGGCCTTCCTGCGCCTGGCGGACCACACCGCGGCCGAGCTGCCCGCCTTCGTGTGCGGCGCCAACGCCGCCGACACCCACCTGGTGGGGGCCGCTTGGGGCGCCCTGGCCCCGCGCCCGGAGAGCCTGGACCTGCGCGCCGCCCAGCCCGGCGACCGCTGCCAGCACGACCCCAGCCAGCAGCTGGAGGCCAGCCGCGGCATCGAGGTGGGCCACATCTTCCAGCTGGGGCGCAAGTACTCGAGCGCCCTGGGGGCCACCTTCACCAATGAGGCCGGGACGGACGAACCCCTGTGGATGGGTTGCTACGGCATTGGCGTATCGCGCCTGGCCCAGGCGGCGGTGGAGCAGCACCACGACGCCAACGGCATCTGCTGGCCCACCGCCATCGCCCCCTTCGAGGTGATCGTGGTGATCGCCAACGCGGCCGACGACGGCCAGCGGACCCTGGGGGAGCAGCTCTACGCCGACCTCCAGGCCGCCGGCATCGATGCCCTGCTGGACGACCGCGGAGAGCGGGCCGGGGTGAAGTTCAAGGACGCCGATCTGCTGGGCATCCCCTGGCGGGTGGTGGTGGGCCGCGGCGCCGCCGAGGGGCTGGTGGAACTGGTGCAGCGCTCCGGCGGCCTCAAGCAGGACCTGGCCGCCAGCGCGGTGGTGGACACGCTGCTGGGACGCCTGCAGGTGGAGCGGGCGGGCCTGGCGATCTGAGGCCCCCGCTGCCCACGCCCTCGCGGCCACCGGCACGGCCGTGAGCGAGGGTCCGGGTCGCCGGCAACTCCTAGGATCGGGCTCTCTCCTTCCCCTGACTCCCATGGTTGCTGGATGGCGCCGGCTGATGGCAGCCCTGTTCGCGGTGTGCCTGAGCCTCTCGCTGCTGCTCACCGCCTGCGGCGACGACAGCCTGGGCCTCAGCGGCAACTACGTGGAGGACACGGTGGCGGTGGCGGACCGGATCCTGGCCACCATCGCCCTGGCCCCGGATGACGCCGACCGCAACACGGCGGAGACCGACGCCCGGGCGCTGATCAACGACTACGTGTCCCGCTACCGGCCCCAGAAGGCGGTGAACAGCCTCAGCTCCTTCACCACCATGCAGACCGCCCTCAATTCCCTTGCCGGCCACTACGCCAACTACGCCAACCGGCCCCTGCCCGAGGCCCTGCGCGATCGGATCAGCCGGGAGCTGAAGAAGGCCGAGAGCACCGCCACCCGCGGCGCCTGATCCCAGCGGCCCGATGGGCCCGAGGTCCCACCCCATCGCGAGCCGGATCCAGGGTCCGATCCTTGAGAGCGGCCCCTGAGGCCGCTTTTTTGTTCGGCCTCTTTGACGGGGGGGCACCCCGTCTGAGATTCTCTTTGTTTGTGCTCAGAAGCGGCTGCGGGCCGCTGTGTCCTTGGCCAACGTTGTCGTCATCGGTGCGCAGTGGGGTGACGAGGGGAAGGGCAAGATCACCGATCTGCTGAGCCGCTCCGCCGACGTGGTGGTGCGCTATCAGGGCGGTGTCAATGCCGGTCACACCATCGTGGTGGACGACAAGGTGCTCAAGCTGCACCTCATCCCCTCCGGCATTCTCTATCCCGACACCATCTGTCTGATCGGTTCGGGAACCGTTGTCGATCCCAAGGTGATGCTGGGCGAGCTCGACATGCTCGCCGAGAACGGCATCGAGGTGGGCGGCCTGCAGCTGGCCTCCACGGCCCACGTGACCATGCCCTACCACCGCCTGCTGGATCAGGCGATGGAACAGCGCCGCGGCGACCGGCGCATCGGCACCACCGGTCGGGGCATCGGCCCCACCTACGCCGATAAATCCGAGCGCAACGGCATCCGCATCATCGACATCCTCGATGAGGCCCGCCTGCGCGACCGCCTGGCTGGCCCCCTGGCCGAGAAGAACGAGATCCTCGAAAAGGTCTACGGCATCCCCCCGCTCGATTTCGAGGCCGTGGTGGCGGAGTACGTGGGCTACGGCCAGCGCCTGGCGCCCCATGTGGTGGATTGCACCCGCGCCATCCACCAGGCGGCCCGGGCCCGCAAGAACATCCTGTTCGAGGGCGCCCAGGGCACGCTGCTGGACCTCGACCACGGCACCTATCCCTACGTCACCTCCTCCAACCCGGTTAGCGGCGGCGCCTGCATCGGCGCCGGCGTGGGGCCCACCCTGATCGACCGGGTGATCGGCGTGGCCAAGGCCTACACCACCCGCGTGGGCGAAGGTCCCTTCCCCACCGAGCTGGAGGGCAGCCTCAACGACCACCTCTGCGACCGGGGCGGCGAGTACGGCACCACCACGGGCCGCCGCCGCCGCTGTGGCTGGTTCGACGGCGTGATCGGGCGCTACGCCGTGGAGGTGAACGGCCTCGACTGCCTGGCGATCACCAAGCTCGACGTGCTCGATGAGCTCGACGAGATCCAGGTGTGCGTGGCCTACGAGCTGGATGGCGAGCGGATCGAGTACTTCCCCAGCAGCGCCGAGGCCTTCGCCCGCTGCAAGCCCCTCTACAAGACCCTGCCCGGCTGGCAGACCTCCACGGCCGAGTGCCGCAGCCTCGACGACCTGCCGGCCACGGCCATGAGCTATCTGCGCTTCCTGGCGGAGCTGATGGAGGTGCCGATCGCCATCGTGTCGCTCGGCGCCAACCGCGACCAGACGATCGTGGTGGAAGACCCGATCCACGGTCCCAAGCGGGCGCTGCTCAGCGTCTGAGCCCCGAGCCCCTTCCTCCTCCCAGGCCATGACCGCCAAAACCCTCGACGTTGTCGGCATCGGCAACGCCATCGTCGACGTGCTCGTGCAGGCCGACGAGCGCTTCCTCGGCGACCACGGCCTCACCAAGGGCACCATGGCCCTGGTGGATGAGCAGCAGGCCGAGGGCCTCTACGCCAGCGTCGGTCCGGGCCTGGAGACCTCCGGTGGCTCGGCGGCCAACACCCTGGCCGGCATCGCCCAGCTGGGGGGCCGCGCCGGCTTCATCGGCCGCGTGCGCGACGACCAGCTGGGGGCGATCTTCGCCCACGACATCCGCTCGGTGGGCGCCCGCTTCGAGACCCCCGCCGCCACCGCCGGGCCCTCGACGGCCCGCTGCCTGATCCTGGTGACGCCGGACGCCCAGCGCACCATGTGCACCTACCTGGGGGCCTCGGTGGGGCTCGATCCGGCGGACCTGGACCTGGAGCTCGTGGCCCAGGCCAAGGTGCTCTACCTGGAGGGCTACCTCTGGGACAGTGACGACGCCAAGAAGGCCTTCATCGCCGCCGCCGAGGTGGCCCGCGCCCATGGCGGCGAGGTGGCCCTGAGCCTCTCCGATGCCTTCTGCGTGGAGCGCCACCGCGACAGCTTCCTGGAGCTGGTGGATGGGCACGTCGACATCCTGTTCGCCAACGAGATGGAGATCACCTCCCTCTACCGGGCCGACAGCTTCGAGCAGGCCGCCGACCAGGTGCGCGGCCGCTGCCGCATCGCCGCCCTCACCCGCAGCGAGCTGGGTTCCGTGGTGCTCAGCGGCGACCGGACCCTGGCGGTGGCCCCCGTCACGCTGGGCCCCCTGGTGGACACCACCGGCGCGGGTGACCTCTACGCCGCCGGCTTCCTGCACGCCTACACCCAGGGCCAGGATCTGGAGGCCTGCGGCCGCCTGGGCTCCCTCTGCGCCGGCCAGGTGGTGACCCAGCTGGGCCCCCGGCCCCAGGGCTCCCTGCAGGAGCTGGTGGCCGCCCACCTGGGCTGAGGGGTCCGCCCTTGGCCCCAGGCCCAAGCCTCAGCCCCCTGCCCCCTCCCCGCAGGCCTCGGCCACCCAGGCCCCGTAGGCCCCGCCGGCTGAGGCGATCCAGTGGATCCACTGCGGCGTGGCATAGCTGTGCAGGCGCCGCACCTCCGCCTCCAGCTCGGCCAGCCGGGCGGGATGGCCCTTGATCGTGAGCCGCACCTCCTCGCTGCGCTCCAGCTGCCCCTGCCAGCGGTAGATCGCCCGCTGGGGCTCCAGGGCCACACAGGCCGCCAGCCCCTGCTCCACCAGCGCGCCGGCCAGGGCCTCGGCCCGCTCGAGGTCCGCCTCGGTGGTCACGGCCACCAGCACGCTCGGCGCGGAATCGGCGGCCATGGCGCGGGGCTCAGGGGTGTCCCAGCTTCGCCAGCAGGGCCTCCGGGCACAAGCCCGCGGCGGAGTCGGGGGGGCGCCGCAGCAGCAGCAGGCGCAGATCCAGCTCCGCGCAGACCTGGCGCCAGAGGGCCTCGGTGGTGCCGCCGGAGGCGCGGCAGAGCACGGCCGTGATGCCCCAGCGCCGGCAGAGGGCCCGCTCCAGGGCCCCCGCTCCAGCGGCCGCCAGGCCCCGCCCCGGCCGCAGGCAGGCCAGCTGGGCATCGGCCAGGCCGGCGGCCCGGGCCAGCTGCAGGCTGCGGGGGTTGTCGAGGATGCGGGCGTAGTGGGCTGCGGCCCGGCTGTGGCGCAGCGCCTCCGCCAGGCCGCGGGAGCCGATGGCCAGCAGCAGCCGCTCCCCCGCCAGGGGCTGCTGGGCCAGCTGCGCCACCGCCTCCAGCCCCACCACCCCCCGCCGCGGTTCGGGCCCCGTCAGCCGGGGGCGCTCCAGGCGCAGCAGGGGCTGGCCCGCCGCCGCGCAGGCCGCCCGCAGGTCGGCACTGATGCGACGGGCGAAGGGATGGGTGCCATCCACCACCCAGCGGAACCTGGGCACGCCTGCGGCCAGCAGCTGGGCGCGGATGGCGGTCTCCCCCCCGAGCGGCCCCACCTGCAGCTCCAGCCGGGGATGGGGGCCGTAGGCGCGGGCGGCGGCGGCGCTGACCACGCTGACCCGCAGCCGCCAGCCCCGCGCCAGCAGGGCGGTCGCCAGGGGCGGTCCCTCCCCGGTGCCGCTCAGCAGCCAGAGCGCGGCCGGCCGCGCTCCGCCCCCCGCCGGCGGGCCGGCCCCCTGGTGGAACGGGTGGCCGTGCATCAGGATGTGGCCCCCGGAGCCGGATCGAACCTGTGAACCATTGCTTGCTGGAGGCGGAGGTGCTGGAGGCGCCCCAGGTGCGCTACACCCAGGACAACCAGACCCCGGTGGCGGAAATGGCGGTGCAGATCGAGGGGCTGCGGCCCGACGATCCGCCGGGCCAGCTGAAGGTGGTCGGCTGGGGCAATCTGGCCCAGGACCTGCAGAACCGGGTGCAGGTGGGGCAGCGGGTCGTGCTGGAGGGTCGGCTGCGCATGAACACCGTGACCCGCCCGGACGGTGTGAAGGAGAAGCGGGCCGAGCTGACCCTGGCCCGCCTGCACCCCATCGGCGCCGGCGCCGGCCCGAGCTACGGCAGCGCACCGGCGCCCGCCGGGTCCGCAGCCGCGCCGGCCGCAGGCGGCGGCGCACCGGCCCGCGGACCGGCGCCCCGGCCGACGCCCGCCGGTGCCGCCCGCCAGAGCCCTGCTCCTGCCCGCCAGGCGGCTCCCGAGCCCCCCAGCTGGAACAGCTCGCCGCTGGTGCCCGATCTGCCCGAGGGCGACGACGAGATTCCGTTCTGAGCCGCCTGCCATCCGATCCGTGCCCTGGTCCGCGTTCAGGGGGCCAGGCCCCGGCGGCTCCTCAGCAGGGGAGCCGCTCGGCGGCCTGGTCCAGGAGCTGACCCAGCTCCCGCTCCAGGGCCGCCAGGTCGAGGCGCAGGTCGGGCCAGTGGCCCGCGTCGATCTGCTGCAGCAGCCAGAGGCGATCGGCCCCCAGCAGCTCCAGCAGCTCCGCCGTGCTGATGGCGGCGTCATCCGCCGCCGGGGACGGCACCGCTGCGGGGTTCGCCACGCCGCCCGCCGTGGGGTCTGCCGCGGCCTCGGGGCCCGCCGAGCCTGAGCTGCCGCCACCGGTCTGCGGGCCGGGCTGAGCGCCGGGCTGGGGCTCCGGATCGCGCGGCTGCGCCCCGTTGGCCGAAGATGGCGCCATGCAAGCACTCACGTCCCCCGGCAGCCTAGTCACGCTGGCCGGAGCCCTTCTCTCGGTGATCGGCTGGATCGGCTACGCCACCGAGAACCCCAACCTCAGCCTGCCGACGATCTTCTACGGCATCCCGATCCTGCTGGGGGGCCTGGCGCTCAAGTCGTCGGAGCTGGCCCCGGCCGAGCTGCTGCCGCCCGCCCCCGGCGCCGAGGCCCTGCGCAACGACCCCGCCAACCTCACCCTGCGCAAGCTGGTGAAGGACGTGAACCGCTGGCGCTACGGCCAGAAGGGCCACCTGGAGAGCTCCCTGGAGACCCTCAAGCTCTGGGACGAGGATCAGCCGCCCCAGCTGCTGAGCGTCCAGGAGCTGCTGGAGAACGGCGGCTACGGGGTGGCCCTGCGCTTCGAGACCGCCGGCGTGCCCTACGAGCGCTGGCTGGCCAAGCAGGACCGCCTCGGCCGCTTCTTCGCGCCGGGCCTGGAGGCGCGCCTGGGCCGGCCGGCCCCGGGCGAAGTGCTGCTGCAGCTGGTGCCCGCCGCGCCGCCCGTCGCCGCCGGTCCGGCCCCGGTGGCGCCGCCCCACAGCTGAGACCCCCCTTTCCCCTCGTTCCATTCCCCGCTGCCCGGCCTTGAGCTTCGATTCCGCCATCCACCCCGACGACACCCTGCGGGTCTCCGTTCTCAGTGAGGCCCTGCCCTACATCCAGCGCTTCGCCGGCCGCCGGGTGGTGGTCAAGTACGGCGGCGCGGCCATGGTGCGCGCCGACCTGCGCGATGCCGTGTACCGCGATCTGGTGCTGCTGGCCTCCGTGGGGGTGCAGCCGGTGGTGGTGCACGGCGGTGGCCCCGAGATCAACGAGTGGCTGGGGCGTCTGCAGATCGAGCCCCAGTTCCGCGATGGCCTGCGGGTGACCACCCCCGAGACCATGGACGTGGTGGAGATGGTGCTGGTGGGCCGGGTCAACAAGCAGATCGTCAACGGCCTCAACCGCCTGGGCGCCAGGGCCGTGGGCCTCAGCGGCAGCGATGGTCCCCTGGTGCGGGCGCGCACCTACGGCGAGGGCTGCAACGGCCTGGTGGGGGAGGTGGCGGCAGTGGACCCGGCCGTGCTCTTCCCTCTGCTCGATGCCGGCTACATCCCGGTGATCTCCAGCGTGGCGGCCGACGTTGAGGGCCAGGCCCACAACATCAACGCCGACACCGTGGCCGGCGAGCTGGCCGCCTCGCTGCAGGCCGAGAAGCTGATCCTGCTCACGGACACCCCCGGCATCCTGCGCAACCGGGAGGACCCCAGCACCCTGATCCGCCAGGTGAGCCTGGCCGGGGCCCGGGAGCTGATCGCCAGCGGCGTGGTGGCCGGCGGCATGACCCCCAAGACCGAGTGCTGCATCCGCGCCCTGGCCCAGGGGGTGGCGGCGGCCCACATCGTGGATGGCCGCACGCCCCACGCCCTGCTGCTGGAGGTGTTCACCGATGCCGGCATCGGCACCATGGTGGTGGGCAGCTCCCGCGCCGTCCTCTGAGCCTCCCGCCTGACCCCGTGGCCGACGCGCCCGACTCCCCGCCGAGCTCCGCCGCCCCGTCGCCGGGTGCCGGGCCCGATCCGATGGACGAACCGCAGGAGCTGGATGTCCTGCTCGACCCCGCCCGCCGGGCCGTGGAGCGGGGCGATTACGGCCGCGCCCTGGCCGATCTGAAGGCGCTGGCGGAGGCCCACGGCGCCTCCAGCCCCTTCGGGGGGCGGCTGCGGCTGCTGATGGCCACGGCCCTGATGGGCCAGGGCCGCAGCGCCGAGGCCGCCGGCGTCTGCCGCAGCCTGCGGGCCTGCCGCGACGCCACCCTGCGGGCCCAGGCCCGCGACTTGGAGGAGGTGCTCGACGCCCCGGCCCTGGAGCGGCCGCGGGAGTGGTCGATGACCCTGCCCAGCCTGGCTGAGATGGAGAGCCTGGAGGGCAACAGCCGGCCCCTGGTGCGGCGGCGACGCCCGAAGCCGCCGGCGCCGCCGGCCCCTCCCACCGGCCCCACCAGTCCCCCCTGGGGCCTGGCCCTGCTGGTGGGCCTGGTGCTGGTGCTGACGCTGGTGCTGGGGGGCTGTGTGCAGCTCGAGACCAGCCTGCGCTTCCCCGCCCCCGGCCGCCTGCAGTTCAGCCAGAGCAGCCTCAGCGCCACGGGCCGCCGCCTGCCCTGGCAGCAGCAGCTGGCCGTGGCCCTGGAGTCCACCCCCCTGCGCCAGCGCCAGGACCACGGCCTGCAGACCCTCCGCAGCCCCGTGCTGCCGGCCCCGGAGGCCCTGGAGCTGCTGGGCCGGAGCGTCGCCACGGCCGCCCAGCTGGCGGGGCTGGAGCTGCCGCCCCCCCAGCTGCAGCTGGAGGAGCGCAACTGGCTGCTGGGGGTGCGCCAGCACTTCAGCGTGGGCCTGGATCTGCGGGCCGTCCCGGCCCTGCCGGGGCTGGACCTGCACCTGAACCTGGAGCCCGTCGGGCCGCGGGCCCTCCGCCTGGCGGAGCCCCTGCCCGCCCGCGCCCTGCCCGGGCGCACGCTGGCCTGGACCCTGCAGCCCGGGGCCCTCAACCGGCTGGAGCTGCGCTGCTGGCGCTGGAGCCGGCTGGGGCTGGGCAGCCTGGCGATCGGGACCCTGCTGGCCCTGACCCTGCTGCTGCAGCGGCTGCGGCTGCGGGCCGGCTTCGGCCTGCCGGAGCTGCCCGCCTGAGCTACAGCTCCAGCGGATCGGGATCAATCGTCAGGCTCACTGCCTGGGGCAGGCCGTCCCGCAGCTCCGCCTCACGCGCCAACGGCAGGGGGGTGCCGGCGGGGCCGTGCAGCAACAGCTGCCAGCGGCTGCGGCCCGCCACCCGGGCCACGGGGGCCGGCGCCGGGCCGATCACCAGCCAGCCGGCGGCCTCCACGCCGGGCCGGATCCGCTCCGCCAGGGCGGCGGCGGCCGTGGCGGTGCCGCTGGCGGAGGGTCCCGCCAGGCGCAGCAGGCAGGCCCGGCTGAAGGGCACCAGGCCCGCACTGCGCCGCAGCGCCAGCTCCTCCTCCAGAAAGGCCTCATAGCGGCCGTCCACCAGATGGCGGTTCACCGGGTGCTCCGGGCAGTAGGTCTGCACGAGCACCTCCCCGGGGCGGTCGCCCCGGCCGGCCCGGCCCGCCAGCTGCAGCAGCAGCTGCAGGCTCTGCTCGCCGGCCCGCAGGTCGGGGCGGTGCAGCAGGCCGTCGGCCGCCAGCACGGCCGCCAGGGTGACGGCGGGCAGGTCCATGCCCTTGGCCAGCATCTGGGTGCCCACCAGCACGTCGGCCTCGCCGGCGGCGAACTGCTCCAGCAGGCGGCGGTGCCCCTCGCGGCCGCGGGTGGTGTCGCGATCGAAGCGCAGCAGCCGGAGCCCCTCCAGCTCGGCCTCCAGCTGCTCCATCACCCGCTGGGTGCCGGCGCCGAAGGGCTTGAAGGCGGTGGAGCCGCAGGCGCCGCAGCGCTCGCCGATCTCCTGGCGGTGGTCGCACCAGTGGCAGCGCAGCCATTGGCGCCCCTCGGCGCCAGCGCCGGTGGAGCGGCTGCGGTGCACGGTGAGGGCCACGTCGCAGTGGGGGCACTGCACCACCTCGCCGCAGCTGCGGCAGCTGAGGAAGCTGCTGTAGCCGCGGCGGGGCACCAGCACCACCGCCTGCTCGCCGCGGGCGGGCAGGGCTTCGAGCCGCTCCATCAGCGGCCGGCTGATCAGGCGCCGGTGGCCCTCCGCCAGCTCGTGGCGCATGTCCACCAGCCGCACCGGCGGCAGGGGCCGGCTGCCGATGCGCTGGGGCAACCGCAGCAGGGTGGTGCTGGGCTGGGGGTCCTGGCAGCTGAGCCAGGTCTCGAGGCAGGGGGTGGCGCTGCCCAGCACCAGGCGGGCGCCGCTGCGCAGGGCCCGCTGCCGGGCCACGTCGCGGGCGTGGTAGCAGGGCATGGGGCTGTCCTGCTTGTAGGAGCTGTCGTGCTCCTCATCCAGCACGATCAGCCCCAGCTGGGGCATCGGCAGGAACACGGCCGAGCGGGTGCCCACCACCAGCACCGGCGAGCCGCTGGGGCTGGCCGGCTCACGGCCCGGGTTGGCATCCGGACCGCTGGCCAGGCAGCGCCGCCAGGTGCGGATGCGCTGGCCCTCGCTGCAGCCGCTGTGGTACTCGAGCACCCCCGGGCCGAAGCGGCGCCGGCAGCGCTCCAACAGCTGGGGGATCAGGCCGATCTCGGGGGTGAGCAACAGGGCGGACTGGCCCGCCGCCAGGGCATCAGCCGCCGCCTGCAGGTACACCTCGGTCTTGCCGGCGCCGGTGACGCCCCAGAGCAGCAGCGCCTGGCCGGGGGCCGCGGCGCGGATCGCCGCCAGCACCTCCGCCTGCTGGGCCGTGAGCAGCTGGGGCCGCTCCAGCCCCGGCACCGCGCCGTCAGCGCCTGGCGCCAGTCCCACGCCGTCCTCCGGGCCGTCGGCCAGGCGGCGCAGCTGCACCAGGCCGCGGCGCTCCAGGGCCTCCAGCACCGAGCGGCCGATCCCCGTGGCGGCGCTGAACGGGCTCAGCCAGGCCGCACCACCGGCGCGCTCCAGCAGCTCCAGGGCCTGCAGCTGACGCGGCGTGAGGCCTGCGGTGGCCTCGGCAGGGGCCTCGGCGGCAGGCCGTACCTCCACCCGGATCCGCTGGCGCGGTGCGCTGGCGCGGCGCTCGGCCCGCTGGCCCAGCCAGCCCGGCGGCAGAGCCGTCTTGAGGGTGCGGAACAGGCTGGTGTGACAGTCGCGGGCGACCTGGGCCAGCAGGGCCTGCCAGTGGGGATCCACCGCCGCGCTCTGGTGCAGGGCCTCGATCGGCAGGATGCGGCGGCCGGCCAGCTCGGGCGGCAGCGCCGCCAGCGGCTCCACCACCAGGCCCACGTGGCGCCGGCCCTGCAGCCGCAGCCGCACCAGATCGCCGCTGGCCAGGGGCCAGCCCTCGGGGTTGGCGTAGGTGAACACCTGCCCCTCCCGGCCCGCCTCCAGCCACACCTGCAGCCAGGGCGCCCCCCGTTCGGCAGGAGCTGCAGGAGCCTCCGCAGCAGCGTCCGAGCCAGAAACTGTTGCAAAGCTCACGGGCGTTTCTTAGAATGAGCCTGTTGAGCAGTCCGTTGGGCTGCTGTCGGAACCCGGCAAGGTTCCGCACCAGCGGGAAGATCCGAGGCTGTGCCAGGTCCACCCTGTGCCCCCGATCTGCGACCACCCCTGACAGCACTGCCCGGGCTTCTGCCCACCGTTTCGGTTTCGCCTGCACGGATTCTCGCCTCGGACGTCCGCCCCCGGACCCGCTCCTACGGCCGGATCTCCCCCCAGGTCCAGCCGCCGCGGGTCACACCCAACCCCCGTGGGAACACCCTGTCGGGCCCGTCCCCCCCTGTCCCACGCTCCTGGGTCTGCCCCCTCCGGTTTGCTGAGCGCTCCGTCTGCCCCGTCCCACTGCTTCCCGACCACCCGATTCCGGACCAGCCGCTTCCGGACCACCCGCCATCGGTCTCGCCCGCCCCTGTCGCCACGTCCCCGCCCGGTGAACTGTTCACCACTGAACCGTTCATCCGTGCCCTGTTCAGTCACGGACTGTTCAACATCGAACAGTTTCTGCATGAACACGGGGGCCTGGACTGGGATCCGACTCCTGGCTGCTCGCCTGCGTCCCGCAGGCGATTCCCCGGTGACTCTCCTGGTGGCTTCTCCAGTGCCGCGGCGTTCGCCCCGATGGCCTACCCCCCGGCTCCCTGCCGCCGCCCGCCGAAGCGCCTGATGCCACCCCCGACCGACCGCGCCTGCTGACGTCTCCCTCCGCCACCACCCGCCGACGTCGTTGACGGAGCTGCGCCCCGCGCGCCGCCTCCTCCCTTCCTCCTGGAACCCCAGGGCCATCCGCCCCGTCCTCCTCCCGCCGTTCCCGCGCCTCCCCCTCCATGAGCCCTGCTGCCGCTCCCAAACCCAAGAAAGCCGCCCTGGAAATCCTGATGGTGGCCAACCAGGCCGGTGAAACCATCCAGGTCGCCAAGCCGAAGGTGAGCCGCAGCAAGCCCAAGGCCGACGCCGCCGATGCCGCCAGCGCCGAGCCGGCCAACAAGGTGAGCCCCACCAAGGCCGCGGCAGCCAAGGCCACCAAGGCCACGGGCACCAAGACCACCAAGAGCGCGGCGGCCAAGGCCACGGGCACCAAGGCGGCCGCCGCCAAGACCACCGCCAAGAAGGCCGCCGCCAAGGGCCAGGCCACCGCTGAGGCCGGCGCGGACCTCGATGGGGCCGCCGACCAGCTGCTGGCCGCCGCCGAGGGTGGCGCCGCCAGCCCCAAGGCCGAGAAGGACGCCAAGGCCAAGGCCCTGGCCAGCATCAAGGTGGGCCCCAAGGGCGTCTACACCGAGGACTCGATCCGGGTGTATCTCCAGGAGATCGGCCGCATCCGGCTGCTGCGCCCGGATGAGGAGATCGAACTGGCCCGCAAGATCGCCGATCTGCTGCAGCTCGAGGAACTCGCCGCCCAGTTCGAGACCGACCACGGCCACTACCCCGACACCAAGGAGTGGGCGGTACTGGTGGACATGCCGGTGATCAAGTTCCGGCGTCGCCTGATGCTGGGCCGCCGGGCCAAGGAAAAGATGGTGCAGTCGAACCTGCGCCTGGTGGTGTCGATCGCCAAGAAGTACATGAACCGGGGCCTGTCCTTCCAGGACCTGATCCAGGAAGGCTCCCTGGGCCTGATCCGCGCCGCCGAGAAGTTCGACCACGAGAAGGGCTACAAGTTCTCCACCTACGCCACCTGGTGGATCCGCCAGGCGATCACCCGAGCCATCGCCGATCAGTCGCGCACCATCCGCCTGCCGGTGCACCTCTACGAGACCATCTCGCGCATCAAGAAGACCACCAAGGTGCTCAGCCAGGAGTTCGGCCGCAAGCCCACCGAGGAGGAGATCGCCGAATCGATGGAGATGACCATCGAGAAGCTGCGCTTCATTGCCAAATCGGCCCAGCTGCCGATCTCCCTGGAAACCCCCATCGGCAAGGAAGAGGATTCCCGCCTCGGTGACTTCATCGAGGCCGACATCGAGAACCCCGAGCAGGACGTGGCCAAGAACCTGCTGCGCGAGGACCTCGAGGGCGTGCTGGCCACCCTCAGCCCCCGCGAGCGCGACGTGCTGCGCCTGCGCTACGGCCTCGATGACGGTCGCATGAAGACCCTTGAGGAGATCGGTCAGATCTTCGATGTGACCCGCGAGCGCATCCGCCAGATCGAGGCCAAGGCCCTGCGCAAGCTGCGCCACCCCAACCGCAACGGCGTGCTCAAGGAATACATCAAGTGAGCGCCGCCACCTGAGCTCAGCCACCTGAGCCCCGGCTCCGGGTGCACCGGTCTACGGTTCAGCGGCCGGCGGGAGTTTCCCGCCGGTTTTGCTGTGCCGGCGGCCAGCACGTCCCCCGCCCATCGCGGAGATCCTCCGACCTTGCCTGAGCCCACGCCCCCGTCCACCGCGGCACGCCTGCGGCTGTCGATCGTGCTGCCCACCTACAACGAGCGGGGCAACATCGAGCCGCTGCTGGCCCAGCTGCTGCCCCTCCGGCAGCACGCCGACCTGGAAATCCTGGTGGTGGACGACGACTCGGCCGATGGCACCGCCGAGCTGGTGCGGCACCTCGCCCACGACGAGCCGGCCATCCGCCTGATCCGGCGGGTGGGCCGGGCCGGCCTGGCCAGCGCCATCAAGGAGGGCCTGCTGGATGCCAGCGGCGACGTGGCCCTGGTGATGGACAGCGACGGCCAGCACGAGCCCGGTGCGGTGCTGCGGGCCCTGCAGGCGCTCCAGCAGGGCGATCTGGACCTGGTGATCGGCAGCCGCTTCCACCCCGACGCCGAGATCCATGGCCTCAGCGGCCGCCGCGAGACCGGCTCCACCTGGGCCAATGCCGCCGCCCGCCGCAGCCTGCCCCGTGCCTACGGGCACCTCAGCGACTACATGAGCGGCTTCTTCGCCCTGCGCCTCGATGCGGCCCTGCCACTGATCCGCGGGGTGGATGTGAACGGCTTCAAGTTCCTCTACGAGCTGCTGGCGGTCAGCCGCGGCCGGCTGCGGGCCGCCGAGGTCCCCCTCAGCTTCCAGCCCCGCAGCTACGGCGCCTCCAAGCTGGACCTGGCGATCTTCTGGGATTTCCTGATCTCGATCCTGCACAGCCTCAGCCTGCGGCTGCTGCCCCGCCGCGCCATCAGCTTCGGCCTGGTGGGGGCCAGCGGCGTGCTGGTGCAGCTGGGGGTGACCCAGCTGCTGCTGGGGCTCAGCGGCCGCCCCCTGGCCGGCAACCAGGAGCTGGCCCTGGTGGGGGCGCTGGCGGCCGCCAGCTCCAACTATCTGATCAACAACGCCCTCACCTTCCGCTTCGCGCGGCTGCGGGGCCTGGGGCTGCTCCAGGGCCTGCTCAAGTTCCTGGTGGTCTCCAGCCTGCCGCTGGCGGCCAACGTGGGCGTGGCCCAGGTGCTGGTGCGCTTCTCCTATGCCGATTCGCTGAGTGCGCAGCTGGCCGGCATCCTGGTGGTGTTCGTCTGGAACTACGCCGCCAGCTCCAGATTCGTCTGGAACACCCCGTAGCCTCACCCGGTTGCAGATCCCCCCGATGGAGAGGCTGATCGGCCCGCTGGAGCGATCCCGGGCACGGCTGCAGGGCTGGTTGGACGCCGACGGGCGGCGCCCGCTGGCCCTGGGCCTGGCGGCCGTGATCGGGCTCTGCAGCCTGGCGTTCTTCCAGCAGCTGGGCACCCTCGGCCTGATGGACAAGACCGAGGGCCTGTTCGTGGAGGTGGCCCGCCAGATGGCGGACAGCGGCGACTGGATCACCCCCCGCTGGAACGGCTCCACCTTCTTCGACTACCCGGTGTGGGGCTACTGGATGGTGGCCCTCAGCTTCCGGCTGTTCGGTCTCAGCGAGTGGGCCGCCCGCCTGCCCGTGGCCCTGGCCGCCAGCGCCGTGGTGCTGGCCCTGGCCGCCCTGGTGTGGCAGCTGGCCCCCGCCGCGGAGCCGCCGCGGCAGCGGGTGGGGCGCGCCACCCTGGCCGCCACCGTGCTGGCCCTCTCGCCCGGCTGGGTGGGCTGGGGCCGCTCCTCGGTGACGGACATGTTCCTCTCCAGCGCCATCGCCCTGGCCCTGTTCGGCTTTGCCCTGGCCTACGCCCAGCCCGAGCGGGTGGCGCTGCGGCGCCTGGGCTACGGCGCCATGGCCCTGTTCGCGGGCATCGCGACGCTGGCCAAGGGGCCGGTGGGCCTGCTGCTGCCCGGCCTGGTGATCGGCGTGTTCCTGCTGCTCAAGGGCCAGCTGCTCCCCCAGCTGCGGCGGGCACCGCTGCTGCCGATGGCGGCCCTGTTCCTGGGGGTGACGATCCCCTGGTACGCCCTGGCCACCCAGGCCAACGGCATGGAGTTCCTGCAGCACTTCATCGGCTTCAGCAACCTGGAGCGCTTCACCTCGGTGCTCTATTCGCACCCGGGGCCGCCCTCGTACTACCTGCCCTGGCTGGTGGTGCTGCTGTTGCCCTGGTCGCTGTATCTGCCGGTGGCCCTCAGCAGGCTGCGTTTCTGGCGGCTGGAGCGCTGGCGCACACCGGCCTCGGCGGCCGATCTGCCCCTGCTGGCCCTGGTGTGGCTGGTGGTGGTGGTGGCCTTCTTCTCGGCCGCAGCCACCAAGTTGCCGGGCTACATCCTGCCGTCGATCCCCGCCGGGGCCCTACTGCTGGCCCTGCAGTTCCAGCCCCTGGAGCAGCCGGCCCAGCCCCTGGGCCGCGGCCAGGCCGCCAGCGGCTGGGTGAATGGGGCCGTGCTTGGCCTGATGGGCCTGGCGGCGGCCCTGGCGCCCCGGCTGGTGAGCAGCGATCCCGCCTATCCCGACTTCGCCGCCGCCCTGCAGGCCTCGGGCCTGCCCCAGCTGCTGGCCGCCCTGCTGGCCGCGGCGGCCCTCGCCCTGGCGCTGCTGCTGGTGAAGCCGGGGGGTCTGGCCTGGCTGTGGCTTCCGAATGCCGCCGCCTTCCTGGGCCTGCTGGCTCTGGTGCTGCCCGGCCTGGCCCCCCTGATGGATCGCGAGCGCCAGCTGCCGATCCGCCAGCTGGCGCGCCTGGCGGGCACGATCGCCCGGCCGGGGGAGCCGCTGCTGGTGGTGGGCTACAAGCGCTACAGCGTCGTGTACTACAGCGGCCGGCCGGTGCTGTTCGTGCACAACGCCGACGATGCCCGCCGCGAGCTGCGGGATGGTGGTGCCCCAGGACGCCCCGGGCCTGCGCGTCCCGGGGCGGCACCGGAGAGCCTGCTGCTGTTCGGCAACGACGCCGAACTGCTGGAGTTCGGCCTGGGCCCGGGCGACGGTGAGCTGCTGGCGCGGCGCCAGGCCCACCGGCTGATCCGCCTGCCCCTGGCCCGCCTCCACCAGCTGCAGGACTCCTGATGGGAACGCTGTTGTCTGTGGCGCGGCTGTGGCTGCAGCAGTTGGGCCCCTGGCGCCTGGCCTTTGGCGTGCTGGTGGCCGCCGCCCTGGCGGGCTTTGGCCCGCGCCTGGCCGCCGACCGGCACCCCGCCTTCGATGAGGTGGTGCTGGAGCGGATCCACGGCGCCATCCCCGACGGGCTGGGCCAGCTGCTGCTGCTGGTGTATCAGCTCAGCGGCGTGCACGTGACCGCCTTTCTGGTGCTGGCGGTGCTGGCCTTTCTGGTGTGGCGCCGCCTCTGGGCCGAACTGGTGTGCCTGGCGGTGGGCACGGCCGGCATCCTGGTGATCGTGGACCGCTGGCTCAAGCCCCTGTTCGACCGGTCCCGCCCCAGCAACCGGCTGCTGGAGGACATCAGCGGCCGCAGCTTCCCCAGTGGCCATGCCGCCGGCTCGGTGGTGTTCTATTTCCTGACCTGCACCCTGCTGGCGGCCCACTACCCCCGGCTGCGGCGTCCCCTGTTCCTCGTCTCCAGTGCCTGGGTGGCGCTGGTGTGGCTGAGCACCCTCTACTGCCGTGCCCACTGGCTCACCGACATCGTGGCCGGGGCCTCCCTGGGCTACGTGTGGCTGAGCTGCTGCCTGGCCGGCTTTGCGGTGTGGGAGCGGCGCCAGCGACCCGCCTGATGCCACGCTGCCTGCCAACGCCAGCGCCCTGCGGCGCCCCGCGACGCAGCCCTGCCTTCTGAGTTCTCCAACACCCCCCATGCCCTCCGACTCCGCCCCCCAGCCCAGCGCCGAGCTGGCCGCGCTGACCGATCTCTGTGGCCTGCGCAGCGCACCCGCGATCACGGACGCCCAGCGGGCGCTCCTGCGCCAGCAGCTCGATGCCGCCATCGGCCGCTGCGACTGGTTCACCGTGGGGGTGATGGCGCCCTCGGCCGGCGCCGCCGTGCAGGCCCTGCGGGCCGCCGAAGCCGCCCTGGGCTGGCCGGCCCTGGAGCTGGATCCGGGCTGCGCCCTGCCCGAGGCGATCGAGGGTCCGGCCTTCCTCAAGGCCAACCAGAACAGTGGCCGCTACCTGGTGCGGGCAGAGGCGGGCCTGGGGGAGGGGATCCTGATCACCGGCCACAGCCCCGCCGATCCGGCCGCCGAGGACACCTGGGGACCGCTGCCCCTCGATTTCTTCTGATCACGACCTCCCGCGTCCGCGCCAGGAGCGGACCGGCCACTCCTTAGGCTGGGCGGCTGTGATCCGGCAGCCGCCGCTGCCCCCGAAGCATCCGATGGCCGCCTCCCAACTGCGCATCGCCTCCCGCCGCAGCCAGCTGGCCATGGTGCAGACCCACTGGGTGCGCGATGAGCTGGCCAAGGCCCACGAGGGCCTGGAGATCAGCATCGAAGCCATGGCCACCCAGGGCGACAAGATCCTGGACGTGGCCCTGGCCAAGATCGGCGACAAGGGCCTGTTCACCAAGGAACTGGAGGCCCAGATGCTGGTGGACCAGGCCGACATCGCCGTCCACAGCCTCAAGGACCTGCCCACCAACCTGCCCGAGGGGCTGATGCTGGGCTGCATCACCGAGCGGGAGGATCCCGCCGATGCCCTGGTGGTGCACGAGAAGCACAAGGACAAGACCCTCGCCACCCTGCCCGCCGGGGCGGTGGTGGGCACCAGCTCCCTGCGGCGCCTGGCCCAGCTGCGCCACCACTACCCGCACCTCACCTTCAAGGACGTGCGCGGCAACGTGATCACCCGCCTGGAGAAGCTCGACTCCGGAGAGTTCGACTGCCTGATCCTGGCCGCCGCCGGCCTGGGCCGCCTGGGCCTCGGCGATCGCATCCACGAGCTGATCGACCCCTCGATCTCCCTGCACGCCGTGGGCCAGGGGGCCCTCGGCATCGAGTGCCGTGAGGGCGATGCCGCCGTGCTGGAGCAGATCAAGGTGCTCGAGCACCTGCCCACGGCCCGCCGCTGCCTGGCCGAACGGGCCTTCCTGCGGGAGCTGGAGGGAGGCTGCCAGGTGCCCATCGGCGTCAACACCCGCTTTGAGGGCGACACCCTGGTGCTCACCGGCATGGTGGCCAGCCTCGATGGCCTGCGCCTGATCCGCGACGAGGCCCGGGGGCCCCAGGAGGATCCCGAGGCGATCGGCATCGCCCTGGCCCACGCCCTCAAGGCCCAGGGCGCCGGCGAGATCCTGGAGGAGATCTTTGCAAGCGTCCGGCCCGAGGCCTGAGCAGGGCACGGACGCCTCCGCCTCGGGTTCTGCCGCCGGGCTGGAGCCGGAGCACGCGGCGCCCCTGCCTTCGCCGCCAGCCGGCGCCGAGGGCGAGGCGCGGCCCCTGCCCTTCCAGTGGAGCCTGCTGGCCTGGGCCGCCCTGGTGGGGGTGCTCACGGGCATCGCCGTGGTGGGCTTCCACTACCTGCTCGGTTTCATCAACAACGTGCTGTTCGGCCCCGTCGTTGAAGGGCTGCTGAACCTGGTGGGCAACACGGCCCCGGAGCCGCTGGCCCAGCCCCTGCCCGCCCCAGCGCCGGACACGGGCACGCCCCTCAGGGCGCTGGTGCAGATCGGCCTGGGGGGCCTGGGCTTCCTGCCACCACCGCCCGCACCACCGGAGCCGATCCCCCTGCCCGGGGAGCCGCTGCCGGCCTGGCTCGCCTCCTGGCCGGTGGTGGTGATCCCGATGCTCGGCGGCCTGGCGGTGGGGCTGCTGCGCTTCCTGGTGCGCGATCTGGGCCCGAGCCTGCCCAGCCTGATCGCCATGGCCGACGGCGCCGTCAAGGCGGCCCCCAAGCTGCCGCTGCTGCGCCTGGTGGCCGCCTCCCTGAGCCTGGGCAGCGGCGCCTCCCTCGGCCCCGAGGGGCCCAGCGTGGAGAGCGGCGGCAACATCGGCCTGTGGGTGGGCAGCCGCGGCGGCCTCTCCCCCAGCAGCCAGAAGGCCCTGGTGGCGGCGGGCGTGGCGGCGGGTCTGGCGGCGGGCTTCAAGGCGCCGATCGCCGGGGTGTTCTTCGCCTTCGAGGGCAGCTACAGCACGATTCCCGGCCGGCCCAGCGTGCGGGCCGTGCTGGTGGCGGCGGTGGCCTCCGAGCTGGTCACCCAGCTGTGCCTGGGGGATGAACCGATCTTCCGGCTGCCCGCCTACGAGGTGCGCTCCCCCCTGGAGCTGCCCCTCTATCTGGGGCTGGGCCTGGTGGCCAGCTTTGCCAGCTGGGCCCTGGTGAGCGTGCTCTCGGCCGGCCGCAGCGGCCCGGTGCAGCGGGCCCTGAGCCGGGTGCCCACCTGGCTGCTCACGGCCCTGGGGGGCCTGGGGGTGGGGCTGATGGCCCTGGGGTTTCCCCAGGTGCTGGGCGTCGGTTACGACACGATCGAGGCCCTGCTCGGCAGCGACGGCGGCATCGCCCTCACCACCCTGCTGGCCCTGCTGGGGGTGAAGCTGCTGGCCACGGGGCTGAGCAGCGCCACGGGCTTTGTGGGCGGCGGCTTTGCGCCGGCGCTATTCCTGGGAGCCGTGCTCGGCAATGTCTATGGCCAGCTGCTGGGCGACGGCGGCTTCGGCCTGCCGGTGGCCGAACCGCCGGCCTACGCGATGGTGGGCATGGCGGCGGTGCTCGCGGGCAGCGCCCGGGCGCCGCTCACGGCCCTGCTGCTGCTGTTTGAACTCACCCGCGACATCCGCATCGTGCTGCCGCTGATGGCGGCGGCCGGCCTGAGCGCCGCCCTGGTGGAGCGCTGGCAGGGCCTGAGCGATCCCGGCCTGCTGGGGCCCGACGCCCTCGAGGAGGAACGGCGCCGCGAACTGGCGGCCCTCACCGTGGGGGAGGCCCTGGAGCCCGAGGCGCCCCTGGTGCTGGCGGGCACCCTGCCGGCCCGCGAGGCCCTGGAGCAGCTGCTGGCGGCCCACGGCCACTGCCTGATCGTGACCCAGGACGAGTGGGTGATCGGCCTGGTGACCCTGGGAGATCTGCAGCGGGGCCTGACGGCCGCCCATGGCGGCAGCCTCTGCCTGGCGGACTGCCGCCGCAGCGACCTGGTCTGGCTGCCGGCCAGCGCCAACCTCGCCCAGCTGGAGGACCAGCTGCGGCCCAACGGCCTGCGCCAGTGTCCCGTGTTCGCCCTGCCCGATCCCAGCCTGCCGAAGCTGCCCACGGGGCTGCCCGGCGGCGGACTGGCTCTGGGCCGTCTGCAGGGCCTGGCCAGCCGCGACGGCATGGCCCGGGCCCTGGCCCGGCGGGCGAGTCAGCCCTAGGGCTTGATCACCACCGGCGTGCCGATGCTCACGGCATCAAACAGTTTCTCCACGTGCTCATTGCGCATGCGCACACAGCCCTGGCTCACGGCCGCCCGCGCATCCACCCACCAGGGCCAGGGGGTGCCATGGATGCCGTAGTCGTCGATGCCGGTGCGGTGGAAGCCGATCCAGCGGTGCCCGAGGGGGCCATTGCGCCCCACGGCGCCCTTGACCTTGCCGCTCACGGTGCTGCGATACACCGGATTCACGACCTTGGTCTGCACCTTGTAGGTGCCGGTGGGGGTGGGGGTGCCGGGGGCGCCGATCACCACGGGCCAGCGGCCCTCCACCTTGCCGTCACGGATCAGGCTGATCTCCCGCTTGCTGAGCACCAGCCGGATCTCGGTGGTGCTGGTTGCGGCCTGGGAGCCGGTGGCCACCGCAGCGGCGGGAGCTGGGCGCACGGCCGGCACGACCCCGCTGGCCGGCGTTGACAGCGCGGCGGGTGCCGGGGCTGGGCCGCCAGCCTCGGCGGCCCTGGCGCCGCTGGCCGAATCCAGCGATCCCGCCAAGGGCAGGGCGAAGGCCCCCGCCACCAGCAGAGGCGTGAAGCCGGCGAGGACCGTGCGCAGGGATGGACGAAGCACAGGGCGGGGTTGCGTGACGCGTGGATTCACGCTAGCCGCCGGTGCCGAATCGCCAACGCCTGTCGCCCTGAGGGCGCCGCCGGGGAGGGGCGGCGTCCCGCAGCGCGCTCAGTTGACCAGCTTGGCCTCGATGGTGTCGAGGTAGCGCTGCTCGCACTCCTTGATGATGCGCACGGCCTCGGCGGCATCGAGGAAGCCGTTGACGCGGCAGGTGCCGGGCTTCTTGAGGTCCTTGTAGTGCTCCCAGTAGTACTGGGTCTCCTTGATCCAGTGCTCACCCAGCTGGGTGTAGCTGGTGATGTGGTCCTGGCGCTTGTCGTCGGCCAGGACGGCGATCACCTTGTCATCCACCTCACCGCCATCGTCGAAGGTCATGATGCCGATGATGCGGGCCTCCACCACGGAGCCCGGCACTAGGGGCTCGGTCACATTGACGATCTCGATGTCGAGCGGGTCGCCGTCCTCATCCCAGGTGCGGGGGATGCAGCCGTAGGCGAAGGGATAGGCCAGGGAGGAATAGCCGACGCGATCAAGCTTGAGGTGGCCGGTCTCGGTGATCAGCTCGTACTTGTTGATCGTGTTGGAGTTGAGCTCCACGATGGCGTTGAGGCGCAGCTCGGCTTCATCGGCGAAGGCCGGCAGCACGTGCAGCAGGTTGAGCATCGTGCGGCTCGGGGCGTGGTCGATGTTCGCCATGAAGCGGCTGGGAAACGGCTGGCGGGCATCCTACGGATCGCAGCCCGGCGGCCCCTCCGCTGGAGCCCTCAGAGGGGGCCGCTCAGTGGGGGCCGCGCAGATCGGCGACCTTGGCCCCGAGATAGTCCAGAAAGGGGCGGGCGCTCAACGGCCGGCCCGTGACCTGGCGGACCAGCTCCTCCGCGTTGACCAGGCGGCCCAGGGGCCAGACGTGCTGGCCCAGCCAGCCCTGCAGAGCCGCCTCCTGGCCCGCGGCCACCAGGTCCTCGAGGGGGCCGAGCTGCTGCTCCATGGCCGCCGAGAGCTGGGCGCTGATGAGATGCCCCAGGGCATAGGAGGGGAAATAGCCGAAGAGTCCCTCGGCCCAGTGGATGTCCTGCAGGCAGCCCTCGGCATCGCTGGCGGGCACGAGTCCGAGCAGCTCCCCCATGCGGCGGTTCCACCGACTGGGAAGCTCCTCCACCGGCATCTCCTGCTCCAGCAGGGCCAGCTCCAGCTCGTAGCGCAGCACGATGTGCAGGCCGTAGCTGAGCTCATCGGCCTCGACCCGAATCAGGCCGGGCTTCAGCGGATTGAGGGCCCGCCAGAACCCCGGGGCCCCGCCCCAGGGATCGGCCTCCAGCCCGCTGGCGAAGCGCCCATGCCAGCGCCCGGCGAAGGCCCGGCTGCGCCCCACCCGGCACTCCCAGAACAGCGACTGCGACTCGTGCACCCCCATGGAGGTGGCCTCCCCCAGGGGCCAGGGGAAGTAGTGGTCGTCGGTGCGGGGCAGGCCCTGCTCATAGAGGGAGTGGCCCCACTCGTGGGCGGTGGCCAGGAAGGCCGAGAGGGGCTGGCCCGGCACCACCCGGGTGGTGATGCGGAAGTCCTGGGGGCCCAGGGTGCAGGAGAAGGGGTGGGCCGAGCGGGCGCGCTGGCAGCGCCGGGGGTCGTACCCCCAGCTGTCGAGCAGTTCGGCGCAGAGGCGCTCCTGCAGGGCCTCGGGCAGATCCACGGCCTCCGCGGATTGGGAAGGGGCTGCAACGGAGGCCTGGCCGCTGGCCACCGCGGCGATCAGGGGCGGCAGCTCGGCCTTCAGGGGCGCGAACAGCTCCTCAAGGCGGGCCTTGCTGATGTCGGGTTCGAAGGGCTGGGCCAGGATTTCCCAGGGACTGCGGGCCACCGGCTCGGCGGCGGCCAGCTGGCTGGCCTGCTGGCGGCGCAGGGCAATCAGCGCCTTCAGCGCCGGGGCAAAGGCGGAGAAGTCGTTGTTGGCGCGGGCCTCCTGCCACACGGCGTTGCCGCGGGACTGAGCCCTGGCCAGGGCGCTCACCAGGGCGGGATCCAGGCAGCGCTGGCGCTCCAGCTCCAGCCGCAGCAGCTGCAGGTTGCGGCGGTGCTCAGGCGGCGCCTCGGCACCCAGCTCGCCCTCCGCCGCCGCCACCAGCTCGGCGTAGGCGCTGCTGCTCTGCCGTTCGTGCAGCTGGCTGGCCAGCAGGGCCAGCTGATCCCCCCGCCAGGAGGCGCCGGCCGCCGGCATCACGGTGTTCTGGTCGTAGTAGAGGGCGCTGCTGATCGAGCCCAGCAGCCGCGTCTGGTGCAGGTGCTGGTGCAGCCGATCGAGGGCGGATCCCGAAACAGCCATGGGGCCGGAGCAGCGATGGCGTCAGCATGCCGCCCCAGCCAGGGGAGCCGAGGCCTCCCGGAACCCGAGCCAGGCTTGGATCAGGCGCTGTGCCTGGCGGCGTTGCGCCCGGCGTTCTTCACGGCGTAGAGCGCGGCATCGGCGCGGTCAAACCACTGCTCCAGGCTCTCCTGGGCCCGCAGGTCCGCCACACCGATGCTCAAGGTGACGCCCCATCCCCCGGGGAAGGAGTGGCTGGAGACGTTCTCGCAGAGACGGTTCGCCACCTGAAGAGCCTCCTCAGCCTGCAGCCGCGGCATCACCATGATGAATTCATCGCCGCCCCAGCGCGCCAGTCGATCTGACTGACGCAGGCTGGCCGCCAGCAACTGGGACACCTCAATGAGAATCTTGTCACCCAGGGTGTGACCCAGGCCGTCATTGATCTCCTTGAAATGATCCACATCAATCACCAGGAGAGACAGGCTCTTGCCATGCTCAACGCTCGTCTTCATCTGCGCCCGCAGAATCTCCTCGAAATGCCGGCGGTTGAGGAGGCCTGTGAGCCCATCGGTGGTGGCACGACCGTGCAGCAACGCATTCGCTGAGAGGAGAGCGCTGTTGGCCTCTTCAGCGGCATCGCGGGCCTCACTGAGGTTGCGCTCATAGAGCTTGCGCGCGCGGATATCCCGCGTGACGCCGACAAACCCCATCAACGGCCCCTCCTCCCCACGCAGGGGCGTCATGGTGATCTCGGTCCAGAACCGGGAGCCATCGCGATGGAGATGTTCGAGTTCCGCCCGGTAGGACGGCACGGGGGCATCGACCAGTTGCGGCTGCTGGAGCCACTGGGCGAGGGCAGCCTGCAGGGTTGAGGACGACGCTGGAGTCAGCAGATTGTTCAGGGGTTTGCCGATCCACTGCTCCGCCCGATAGCCCAGCAGGGTGTTCAAGGATGGGCTGATGAAGGTGAAGAGTCCCTGGGAATCCAGGGTCCAGATCACATCATCCACATTCTCGGCAATCAGCCGGTACCGCAGTTCACTGGCCTGCAGCTCCGCTTTGGTCTGCCGGAGGATGGCCATCTGGCGCTGCAATTGCCTGGCGCGGCGACGCTCCGCGTAGGCAAAGGCCTCAATCAGGCAGCGGCTGATCGCCAGAAACAGCAGCACAAAGACCGGCAGGAACACGATGGCCAGGCCGAATTGCGGAGACTGAACCGGAATCCCCGAACTGGATAAAGCCGCTGAACGGGACGCAACGTCGCCAGCATGACGGATCAGGATCAAGACAATCTGACCAGCCAGCAGCAGCCTGAGGATCCGCAGCGGTGGCACGATGGCCCGTCGACCGATCAGGGCCACCTCCAGGAAGGCCCATAGCGAGAGCACGGCCAGCAACAGGCCAATCAGGACATACTGGGATCCATACAGATGGTTGATCACCAGGACTTCATAGATGGCGTTGATCAGGAAGATCAGCGCCGAAAGCAGGCCCGCACTCTGAAGCGGCAGGGTGATGGACGGGTGCTCACCGGGGCTCCCATCGGCAAGGCGACCGGGCATCACGGACGGGGCTGGGCAGGACGGGCAAATCCCGTCACGGGCGCCACGATGGCATCCCAGCTGCGACGACAGCCCGGACGATGGGCTTCGCAGCGGGCGGACCAGCTGGGCAGGACGACCTCCCGGGAGAGCCGCTGCAGAAGCTGAACGTCCTGGCTGCTGACCGGAACACGGCGCAGGTCAGAGGGGCGCAGCTGACGGCATTGTCCGCCCAGAATGCAACGCTCCGACTCCCGTTGCAGGTCCTCGGAGTAGCGCCACAGCTTCACACTGAACGCCCTGAAGGCCTGAGCCAGGCGATCCTGCTCCTCAGGCCGCAGCGCCTTCCACTTGGCCAGGGAGATGGCGTAGCCGTTGAAGCCAAATTGAAAGGCGAGCGGAAAATAGTAGCGGGTGTGCTCCGTCCAACCGGCGAAGCTGGCCGAGGCGGCACTGGTCACGGCGCAGTCGACCAGACCCAGCTCCAGGGCTCTCCTGGTGTCTTCAAAGGGAAGAATCGCGGGGATTCCGCCGATCGCGGCGATCAACTGCGCCAAGCCGGGGCTGGCGATTCTCACCTTGCGGCCCTTCAGATCCTCAAGCTTCCCGATAGGGCTTCGGCAGACCATGATCTGGGGACCGAAACTCCAGAGACCCAGCAGCTTGGTTCCGAAACGCTCCTGCAGATCGCGGTCCAGGGTGGGGCCATAGGCCTCAGCAACCCGGCGGGCCTGCGGGAAGTCTGGAATCATGCCGGGCAGATCCAGGCCCTCCAGGGCCGGCTCCTTGGCGATGTTCTGCATGAAGCGCAGGGAGGCGATATCCACGCGCCCATCGCGCAGGGCCTCCAGCTGGTGGGTATCCTTCAGGCCAAAGGAATCAGCCGTTTTGTAGGTGATCCTCAACGGCAGATCTGTGCTGTCTGCCAGATGGCGAAAAAAGGGGGCTTCCTGCTCCCGCTGCAGCAGGCCCACGGACTGGGGCTGGCCCAGGACCAGCATCGGGATGGTTCTGAGCTGCTGCCAGGCGGCAACAAACGCCGCCACCACTCCGGCCATCAGGAGCAGGCGTACCGTGACCTGGCGGTCTACAGCCAAGGAGTCGTCAGTTCAAGGGCCACCTGTTGTCCCGGCTCGCGATGGCCACAATCCTCGCTCGGATGCTAAGCCCGCGCCGAACAGGTAACCGACTGGTCTTAGAACCCTCTTCTTAGATCAGGAACGGGTCTGCACCAGCAGCCCATCCCGGGGCGAAGGGCTGGGCAGGCGCTGCAGGCTGAGGTCCTGATCGGGGGCCAGGCCGAGGCTCACCTGGCGCAGCAGACCCACCACCATCAGCCGGATCTCCAGCTCCGCCAGGGCCTTGCCCAGGCACACCCGCTCGCCGCCGCCGAAGGGCAGCAGGGTGGCGCCGACGGCACCCTCGAGGTGACGCTGGGGCCAGAAGGTCTCCAGATCGAGGTGTTCCCTGGCGGAGGCCCCCCCATCGCCAGCCTCCGGGCCGTCGGCATGGCGATGGGAGGCGGCCAGGGCCACCTGCACCACCCGCCCGGCCGGCACCGCCACCCCCGCCAGGACCACGGGCCGGACGGTGCGGCGGAAGAAACCACCCACCGGCGGCGTGAAGCGCAACACCTCCTGCACGAGGGCATCGAGCCGCGGGGCATGGGCGGGGTCGTAGGCGCTGGGTGCCTCCGTCTCAGGCGGCGGCCAGGGCAAGCCGTCCAGCTCGACCCTCAGCCAGTCCTCCAGAGCGGGATCGAGCAGCAGCGCCCGCATCAGGCAGCTGAGGGAGGAGGCGGTGGTCTCGTAGCCGGCGAAGAGCAGCAGGAGCAGCTGCTCCACCAGGTCGGCATCCGTGAGGGGCAGGCCAGCCTCATCCAGGCCCCCCGCCAGCAGATCCAGCCCGCCGCGGCCCTGGGGCGCCTGCTCCAGCACCTGCTGCAGACGCGCCAGCAGCCGGGCGCGGGCCGCCAGGGCCCGGGCGAAGGGGCTGCCGGGGAGGGGCAGCGGCACGGAGAAGAGGGCCCGGGTCCAGATCTCGAAGTCGGCGAAGAGGGCGTCGCGGTCGGGGCCCTCCAGGCCCAGCACCACCGTGGCGATCACCGTGAAGGCAAAGCGCCGCATCCGCCCGGCCAGGGGCAGCGGCTCGCCCGCGCTCCGCAGCTCCGTGGCCAGCTCATCCACCAGCGCCACGATCTGCGGGCTGTAGCGCCGCAGCGCCGCCGCCGAGAACAGCTGACCCACCACCCGCCGCCGGGCCCGGTGGGCCGGACCGTTGCGGTTGGCCAGCGATCGGCTCCCCAGCAGCTGGCGCACGCTCTCGGGCCACCAGCCCTCCACCGCTTCTCCCTGGGCCAGCAGATCGCCGATGGCCGCGCCGCCGCGGATGAACACCATCGGCTGACCGAGCAACACCGTCTCGAACACGTCGCCGTGGCGCTCGAAGCGGCGCTCGGCAAAGCCGGGATCGCGGAAGAAGGCGAGGGTTTCCACAATCCCGCTCACCGCGCCGGTGCGGGGCAGCGAGCGCGTGCCGCTGGCGGCCGGGGGCGCCGCAGACGCGGCGGGGGGCGCACTGGCAGAGGGGTCCATGGCGCGACCCTAGGCCTGGCGGCGCGGCCGGCCGGCCCGGGCCTCAGCTCCAGTGCAGGCGCATCGGCACCGCGCCCTCCAGGCTCTCCTTCACCGGGCAGGTCTCGCCGGCGCGGATCAGCTGCTGGCGCTGCTCGGGGCTGAGATCCCCCGGCAGCGCAATCCACACCTCCAGCAGCTCGATGCGCCGCACGCCGCTGCTGGTCATGGTCTTCTCCACCCGGGCGGTGGCGCCCTCCAGGCGCCAGCCCTGGCGCTCGGCGGTGATGCCGAGCAGCGTGAGGATGCAGGTCGACAGGGCCGTGGCCACCAGGTCCGTGGGGGAGAAGCGCTCGCCGCGGCCCTGGTTGTCGGTGGGGGCATCGGTGTCGAGCTCCGAGCCGGATGGGCCATGGACGGCATGGCAGCGCAGCTGGCCGTCGTAGCGGGTGTCGATCGTGGTCATGGGCGCGGGGGCGGGGGTCGCCTAGAGGCTGCGGCGACGGTGCAGCGCCCCGGGCTCGGCGGTGCTGGGGCACGGGCTCCACACTGACAGTGGGCGGCCTGGTGCCCTGGCTCCCGAGCGCGCTGGCACCGGCGTGCACCCCCGACCCGCCACCGCTCGCCGCCACCGCCACCGCCCTGCCCATGCCGCCGCTGCCCGTTCCCCTCGCCCTGCTGGCCGCCATCGCCGAGCCCGACGCCCATGCGCCGGTGCTGGGGTTGGCGCGGGCGATCCAGCTCTCGGTGGGCCCGGTGTTCCTGCTCACGGGCATCTCCGGCCTGCTGGGGGTGCTGGCCGGCCGGCTCTCGCGGGTGGTGGACCGGGCCCGCGCCATGCAGGACCAGCTCGGCCGCAGCGAAGCCAGCGGCGGCTCCCCCTCCGAACGGGAGCCCCTGCACCTGGAGATGGGGATTCAGAAGCGCCGCATGGGGCTGCTGGGGCGGGCGATGCAGTGCGCCACGCTCACGGGCCTGCTGGTGGCGGCGGTGGTGTCGGTGACCTTTGTGAGCGCCGTGGCCGTGCTGGATCTGGCGGCCATCGTGGTGCCGCTGTTCGTGGTGGCGATGGCCAGCCTGATGGCTGCGCTGCTGCTGCTGCTGCGGGAGACCCAGCTCTCCACCGCCCAGCTCAACCGCCGCTTCTGAGGGGCTCCGCCGCCGCGAGACAGGCTCCAGCTGCGCTGCGGCAGCGGCACAGGGTGTCCAGATCGGGCCGGCGGGTGAGCCACAGGCGCCGCTCGGCCCAGAGGCGGTAGAGCGCCTCGGCCAGGGGCCCCAGCAGCGGCCAACCGGTGGGGGCATAGAGCCAGCCCAGGCCGATCAGCCGGTAGGCCGCGCGGAACACCGCCAGATCCTGCAGCACGCTGCCATCGGCGGCGATGGCGTGGATGCGGCCCATGGCCTGGCGGTAGGTCACGCCGGCGTGGGCCGCGGGGTCGTAGCCAGGCTGGTCGATGTCCACAAAGGCCAGCCGGGGCTCCTCGCCGTGGAGGGCCCCGTCGCGGCTCCCCAGCCAGCGCACCTCCCGCACGCAGAGGGGACAGCCGCCGTCGTAGAGGAGGGTGAGCTCAGCCATCGGGCCAGGCTAGGCAAGGCACCCCGCCACCAGGCGCTGGGCCAGGACCAGCGCTTCAGCCGCGGCACCGGACCCGAACGCCAGCGCCTGAGCCGCTCACTTCTTGCGGCAGTAGCCGCCGCCCACGTTCATCCAACCCTCCAGGCAGGGCTTGCCGTTGGTGGGCGTCACCGTGTAGCGCATCAGCCCCAGGGTGGAGCACTTGCCGTTGAGCATGTCCACGTAGCCCAGCGGACACAGCGCCTGCAGCCTGGGCACCACCCGCTGGGCCCGGGCGGCGGGGGCCAGGGCCAGCGGGGCGAGCGCCAGGCCCAGAAGGGCAGAGAGCTGCAGGGCACGGGCCAGGCGACGGGCAGGCAGGGCAGGCGCGGACATCGGCCGGCAGCAGGGGATCACACGCTATCGGCGCTGGATTCCCGCGCCAGCTCGGGCCGATGGCTGGCCCACTCCGGCGGCCATCGCTAGCGTCAGCCCATGCTCAGGTTCCTCACCCTGGCGGCCCTGGCGGTGGTGGGCCTGGCGTTCGCCCGGGGCTGGCTGCAGCTCTCCCGCGCGGGCCTGCAGGTCAACGGAGCCCGCTTCAGCGCCGATACCGGCATTCCGATGGAGGGCTCCGACGCCGACAAGTCGGACCAGCTGTTCCGCGGCATGCGCGACAAGCCCTGATCCCAGCCGTGCGCCAGATCCTCACCCGCCTCTCCCTCCAGACCCACGGCGAGGGCTTCACCGACCTCACCGCCCGGCTCGACGCCGAGATCGGCCGCAGCGGCCTGGCCCAGGGGATCGCGGTGCTGGCCGTGCAGCACACAAGCTGCTCGCTCACGGTGAACGAGAACGCCGATCCGCGGGTGCTGGCCGACCTGGCGGCCTACCTGCGGGCCCTCGTGCCCCAGCAGGGGGTGCGGCCGATCAGCGGCCAGGGCCCGCTGCGGCCCTGGCTGCACGACGACGAGGGTCCGGACGACATGCCGGCCCACATCCGCACCGCCCTGACGGCCACGAGCCTGAGCCTCTCCTTCGACGGCGGTCGGCTGCTGCTGGGCACCTGGCAGGCGGTGTACCTGTGGGAGCACCGGGCCCAGCCGCAACGGCGCCGGCTCAGCCTGCACCTGATCGGCGCCTAGCCGCTTCGTAGCGTGAGGGCGGTGCGGCGGCGATCGCCATGGGGGAACGGAGCCAGTCGAAGGCCGCGGGTTCGCGGGCCTGGGCAGCGGCGTCAGCCGCCGGGGCGGACGGGGAGCTGGGCGGGCTCGACGCCCTCGCCACGGAGATCCGCGCCCTGCGCCAGGAGATCCGGGATCTGCGCGTTCTGGTGCTGCAGCTGGCCAGCGCCCCAGCCAGCCCGGCGGCGGCAGCCTCCGGAGCCAGCCCTGGCCCCACCACCAGCCAGACGGTCAACCCCCTGGCGCGGCGCCAGGCCGAGCAGCTGGCCAGCGCGGTGCAACAGCGCCAGGCCCTCGGCGGCGACCCCGAACAGGACACCGAGCTGGACCTGCTGATCGACCGGCTCCACGATCTGGCCCTGGAGGCCCAGCCCTGAGGGCCTGAGCTCTGATCCGGATCCCCATCCCCATCCCCACAGTCCCTTCGCAAGCCCGGCCATGGCCACCGCCCTGCTCACCCCAGACGAACTCGCCGCCCTGCCCGCTGCCCTGCCGGCCTGGCAGCTGCGCGACGGCAAGCTGCACCGCGGGCTCCAGTTCGACGACTTCGCGGCCGCCTTCGGCTTCATGGCCCGGGTGGCCCTGATCGCCGAGGGACTGGGCCACCACCCGGAATGGAGCAACGTCTGGAACCGGGTGGTGATCGATCTGACGACCCACGACGCCGGCGGCCTGACGGCCCTGGATCTGGAGCTGGCCCGGCGGATCGATGCGGTCCTGGCCGGTCGATGATGGCGGGCTGGTTCCCCCTCGCCCCCACCCGCCGTTCATGAAGGTCCTGGTCACCGGCGGCGCCGGCTACATCGGCAGCCACGCCGTGCGCGCCCTGCAGCGGGCGGGCCACAGCCCGGTGGTGCTCGACAACCTGGTCTACGGCCACCGCGACATCGTGGCCAGCCTCGGCGTGCCGCTGGTGGAGGGCCAGGTGGGCGATCGGGCCCTGCTGGAGGCGGTGCTGTCCGGCCGCCATCCGTCCGCCCTGGGGGAGCCGGTGGGGGCCGTGCTGCACTTCGCCGCCTATGCCTACGTGGGCGAGTCGGTGAGTGATCCGGCCAAGTACTACCGCAACAACCTGGCCGACACCCTGGTGCTGCTGGAGACCCTGGTGGACGTTCCCCAGCACCGGCTGCGCGCTGACGGCAACAGCGGGCCGATGCCGATCGTGTTCTCCAGCACCTGCGCCACCTACGGCGTGCCCCAGCAGGTGCCGATCACCGAGGACCACCCGCAGCAGCCCATCAATCCCTACGGCCGCAGCAAGGCGATGGTGGAGCAGCTGCTGCGCGATTTCGGCGCCGCCTACGGGCTGCCGAGCGTGATCTTCCGCTACTTCAACGCCGCCGGCGCCGATCCCGATGGCGACCTCGGCGAGGACCACACCCCCGAGACCCACCTGATCCCCCTCGTGCTGGATGTGATGGCAGGCCGCCGGCCCTACCTGCAGATCTTCGGCGACGACTACCCCACCCCCGACGGCACCTGCATCCGCGACTACATCCACGTGAGCGACCTGGCCGAGGCGCACGTGCTGGGACTGGGGCGACTGCTCAACCAGCCCGGCGGCCCTGAGCCCCTCGTCTACAACCTGGGCAACGGCACCGGCTATTCGGTGCAGCAGGTGATCGAGGCGGCCAAAGCCGTCACCGGCCGGGGCCTGCTGGCCCATGTGGCCCCGCGCCGGGCCGGCGATCCGCCCCAGTTGGTGGCCGGAGCCGAGAAGGCGCGGCGGGAGCTGGGCTGGTCGCCGCGCTACCCCCAGCTGGAGGTGATCCTGGAGCACGCCTGGGCCTGGCACCGGCGGCGCCACGGGGTGAGCTGATCCACGCGCAGGTTCCCAGCGGCTGGTGATCGCCAAAGGCCGTCCGATCCGCTACCAACGGAGCAGAACCCGCCAGGTCCCATGGTCCCCAGCGCTGCGACTCCCACCAGGCTCCCTGCCGCCACCACCCTGCTCACCGCAGCGACAGCCGCAGCGGCAGCAACCGCGGCTGCCGTGCTGCTGCTGCCGGGTGAGGCCCGGGCCGATGGGGGCACCGCCGCCTCCCTGGTGAGCCGTGAGAACGCGATCCAGAACGCCACGCTCTGGATGCCACCCGGGGCCCGCATCACCAGCACCGACTGCACCGAGATGCTGATCGACAGCTCGCCCCGCTACGTCTGCACCGTGGAGTGGGGGCCAGCGGAACAGTGATGGGCCGAACGCCCAACCCCTGACCGATGGCTCCTGGGATTGGGCGCAGCGTTCGACCCCGTCAGAAGGGTGGCCCGAATCGCCGAGGCGACGGGCCACCTTCCGGAGTGAAGCAACGTCTGGAACCGGGTGTCGATCGCCCTCACCATCCACGACACCGGCGGCCTCTCCAGCCTGGATCTGGAGATGGCGCGCCGAATCGACGCCCTCGCCGGCGCCTCCTCACCACCTCGATTCCGCAACCATGGGATTCCGCTTCCTCAATCGCGTCGCCAGCGAGGACAACATCCGCTCCTTCCTTGAGCTGGTGGATCTGGCCGCCGGAGCCGGCGCCTCCGCCGACAACGTCTTCCAACTCTCGCACCGGCTGCGGGAATCGAACCCGATGCAACTCTGCCAGCGGCGGCTGGCCAGGGATCCGGCCAGCGCTGCGCTGATCGCTGCGCGCCACTGCGCGCCCCCCTACGACAGCGCCGCCCTGCGAGCGCTACCCAAGGGCAGCCTCGGCCATACCTACGCCACGGTGCTGGGTGCGCTGAACTACGACATCAATTTCTTTCCCAAACCGGCATTCTTCGCCGATCTGGCCACCGACGCTGATTACATCAACTACCGCGTCTACGCCACCCACGACCTGCACCACATCCTCAGCGGCTTCAGCCTCGACAACTTCGGTGAGCTGGGGGTGATCAGCATCAGCGTCGCCCAGTTCTCCCATCCCGGCCTGGCCTTCACCGATTTGATGGCGATGCTGCTGAGCTGGTTCAAGGGCGATACACCGATCGATGAGCTCGACGATCCCGCCGAGCAGGCCCGCACAACGGCCTACGCCTTCGGGATGATCAGCAAGGGGCTCGAGATGGGCGCCGCCGCTCGGCCGCTGTTCCCCGTGTGCTGGGAGGAGCAGATGGGCCGCAACCTCGAGGAGGTACGCCGCGAGCTTGGCATCGAACCGGTGCGCGAAGGAACCTGGAGCTGGGAGGCCAACCCCCAGCTCCAGGCGGCCCTGGCGGCCTGAGCCCCGCCTGCGGGGACAGCCTCAGACCAGCACCGGCAGCTTGGCCGGATCGGTCTGCTGGAAGCGCAGCTGCTTCTGCTCACCGGCGGTCTCCACATCCACCGCAATGGTGTGGCCAGCGGTGAACTGCCCCGCCAGGATCCCCTTGGCGATCGGCGTCTCCAGCTCGCGCTGGATGGCGCGCTTGAGCGGCCGGGCTCCATACACCGGGTCGTAGCCGACGCCGGCCAGCCAGTCGAGGGCATCGGCGTTGAGGGCGAGGCCCAGCTTCTTGTCCTCCAGCCGCTTGGCCAGGCGCTGCACCTGCAGCTCCACGATGTGGCGCAGTTCCTCCTGCTTGAGGCTGTGGAAGATGATCGTTTCATCCAGCCGGTTGAGGAACTCGGGCCGGAAGTGACCCCGCAGGGCCTCGTTCACCCGACGCTCCATCTCGCTGTGGCGAGCGGGATCGCCGGCCAGATCGAGGATGGACGCGCTGCCGATGTTGCTGGTGAGGATCAGCACCGTGTTGGTGAAGTCCACCGTGCGGCCCTGGCCATCGGTGACGCGGCCGTCATCGAGGATCTGCAGCATCACGTTGAACACATCGGGGTGGGCCTTCTCCACCTCGTCGAACAGGATCACCGCATAGGGGCGCCGCCGCACCGCTTCGGTGAGCTGGCCGCCCTCCTCGTAGCCCACGTAGCCGGGAGGCGCTCCGATCAGGCGGCTCACGGCGTGCTTCTCCATGTACTCGCTCATGTCGATGCGCACCATCGCCTCCTCGCTGTCGAACAGCTGCGAGGCCAGGGCCTTGGAGAGCTCGGTCTTGCCCACGCCAGTTGGGCCGAGGAACAGGAAGCTGGCGATCGGGCGGTTGGGGTCGCTCAGGCCAGCCCGTGAGCGCTGGATGGCATCGGCAACAGCCGTGACGGCCTTCTCCTGGCCGATCACGCGGGTGTGCAGTTCGTCCTCGAGGTGGAGCAGTTTCTCCATCTCGCTCTGCACCAACTTGGCCACGGGGATGCCGGTCCACTTGGCGATCACCTCGGCGATGTCGTCCTCGGTGACCTCCTCGCGCAACAGGGTCTTGTCGCTGCCGCTGGCATTGAGTTCCTCCTCCTTGGCGGCGAGCTTCTTGTGCAGCCCGGCCAGGGTGCCGTATTCGAGTTCGGCGGCCTTGTTGAGGTCGTAGTTGCGCTTGGCCTGCTCCACCTGGAGCTGCACCTGCTCGATCTCCTCCTTGATGGCGCCCAGTTCATCGATCGAACCCTTCTCGGCCTGCCACTGGGCATTGAGGGCGCTCTGCTGCTCGCGCAGCTCGGCCAGCTCCTTCTCCAGACGTTCCAGCCGATCCTTGCTGGCGGCATCGGACTCGCGGCCCAGGGAGAGTTTCTCCATCTCCAGCTGCAGGATGCGGCGATCGAGTTCATCGATCTGCTCCGGCTTGGAGGTGATCTCCATCTTCAGGCGGGCCGCCGATTCATCCACCAGGTCGATGGCCTTGTCGGGCAGGAAGCGATCGGCGATGTAGCGGCTGCTCAGCACCGCCGCCGCCACCAGGGCGTTGTCGGCGATGCGCACGCCGTGGTGCACCTCGTAGCGCTCCTTCAGACCCCGCAGGATCGAGATGGTGTCCTCCACCGTGGGCTGATCCACGAACACCTGCTGGAAGCGGCGCTCCAGGGCCGGATCCTTCTCGATGTGCTGGCGGTGCTCGTCGAGGGTGGTGGCGCCGATGCAGCGCAGTTCGCCGCGGGCGAGCATCGGCTTGAGCAGGTTGCTGGCATCCATGGCGCCGCCGCTGGCGCCGGCCCCCACCACGGTGTGGATCTCATCGATGAAAAGCACGATCTGGCCCTCGGAGTCGGTCACCTCCTTGAGCACGGCCTTGAGCCGCTCCTCGAACTCGCCGCGGTACTTGGCCCCGGCGATCAGGGCGCCCATGTCGAGCGACACGAGCTGACGGTTCTGCAGGGCCTGGGGCACGTCGCCGTTGACGATCCGCTGGGCCAGGCCCTCCACGATGGCGGTTTTGCCCACGCCGGGCTCGCCGATCAGCACCGGGTTGTTCTTGGTGCGGCGGCTGAGGATCTGGATCGTGCGGCGGATCTCCTCGTCGCGGCCGATCACCGGATCGAGCTTGCCCTCGCGGGCGGCCTTGGTGAGGTCGCGGCCGTATTTCTCCAGGGATTCGTAGGTGCCTTCGGGGTTCTGGTCGGTCACTTTCTGGGATCCACGCACCGCCTCAATGGCGGTCTTGAGTTTCTGGGCGTCCACGCCGGCCTGGGAGAGCAGCTGGCGGCCGCAGCGCTCGTCGCCGGCCAGGGCGAGCAGCAGGTGCTCGATCGAGATGTAGCTGTCACCGAAGTCGGTCTTGGCCTTCTCGGCGGCATCGAGCACGGCGTTGAGGCCCTTGCCCAGATACACGCTCTCGGGGGCCGTGGCCAGGCTCGGCTGGCCGGCGATGAAGGCCTCGACCCGCTGGCTGAGGGTGCCCACCTCCACGCCGGCCTTCTCCAGGATGCGTCCGGCCAGGCCCTGCTGAGCCAGCAGGGCGGCGAACAGGTGCTCGCTCTCCATCTGCTGCTGGCGCTTCTGCTGGGCCAGCTGCTGGGCGGCCACGATGGCGCCCCAGGCCTTCTCGGTGAACAGGTCGGCGGTGGGATGCATGGGCTGTACCTCCTGGGCGGACTGCGCTGAAGGAACCGTATGGAGGGCGAACGGATTCGCCCCAGAGGAGGGCCGTACCCATCGGTTCGGGCCTCACCCCCCAGGTTGGGCAGGCCGAACCGGCGTGGGAAGCAAACCGATCCTTTCCTTCAAGGTGGCGCCCTGGGGAGGCCCCCAGACGACGGCCACGCAGTGCCCGCAGGCCTGGGGTGAGCCCGAGCGCGGTGGCGTTGCTAAGAGCAGGGGTGAGCCTTGCCACTCCCTCCCATGACACGTTCCCCGCGGCCCTCTGCACTCCGGATCCGCCGCACCCTGGCCGCCCTGCTGCTGGCCGCTCCCCTGGTCGGCAGCAGCTTGCTGCTGGCCGCCGCCCCCGTCCAGGCCCGGGGCGGCGGCGGCGGCGGCTTCGGTGGAGGCGGATTCGGCGGGGGCGGCCGGGGCTTCGGGGGGGCGAGCTGGGGCACCGGGGCCGCCCACTGGGGCGGTGGCGGCGGTTACCACTTCAATGGCGCCGGCGGTGACGCCTGGCGCAACGGCTACGGCGGCTTCCACCCGATGTATGGCCCGGGCACACGCCAGGGCATCAACGTCGACACGTTCAACCGCAACGTGAACGTCAATACCAACTTCTACAACCGCGATTTCAACGGCTGGAACAGGGACTGGAACAACGGCGGCTACTGGGGCAGCCGGCCCTGGGGCGCCGGCTGGTACAGCTGGGCACCCGCCTCCTGGGGCTGGTGGGGAGCCAGCGCCGCCGCCTGGGGCGTGGCGGGCCTGGCAACCGGTGCAGCCATCACCAGCCTGGTGAACGCGGCGTCCGTGCAGCAGTCCCCGGTGATCGTGGTGCCCCAGACCAGCTATCAGCTCAACTTCGGCTCCGTGGAGTCGGTGGGGAGCGCCGGGGTGAGCTTCAGCTACTACGTGAACGGCACCCAGCTGCTGGGGGCCGCCAACTGCCAGGACGGCCTGCTGAACGGCCAGGTGCCGGGCGATCCCGACCAGGCCCAGCTGCTCAACGCCGTCTGCCAGGTGGCCTACGGGGCCGGCAGCTGAGACGCGGGGCGACCGGGACCGGGCAGGGGGATCACCCCCCCACCCTCGCGGCAGAAGCGGATCGGGCAGCCATCCGGTCCGTAGATCGCATCACCCGGCGAGAGGCAGCCGGCCCGGTTCTTGGCCGCCACCTGGCTCGGCTGGATCGGCAGGGGCTGGAACACCGCGTCCACCGGCTTGACGATCAGCGGGCAGCGACTGCCCCCCGGCCGCCAGCTGCTGGCGTCGATGGCGGCGGGGGTGGAGCCGGGGATGATGCGGCGCAGATCCGGCAGGGGCGGAGCGAGGCCGGAGGACGGCGCCGGGGTGGGGGCTGGGGCTGGGGCCGCGTCGGCAGCCGCCACCGAGCCGGCCAGGCCCAGCAGCGTCGCCAGCAGGGCAATGGGCAGGCAGGGTCCCAGGTGATGGGCTCCGGTGGCCATGATGGGCGGCGGTCGGCTGGCCCCAGTGTGCCGGCCGCTCCCGCCCCCCACCAGCAACCATGGCCCAGGCCCCTGAGCAGGCGCTGATCGAACGGTTGGCCCAGGCCTCCCGGGAGTTCGATGCCACCGGCCGCGACGCCGAGCGCAACTGCTGGATGGCGGTCCACCGTCACGTGCACGGGGTGCTGCCCAGCGAGTACGACATCCGCGAGGTGCCCGAGGAGCTCTACCTGGCGGTGTTGGCCGAGCGCCGCGGCCACGACTGAGCGGCCGGAGCCCCCGGCAGCAGGTCGGGGATCGGCCGCAGCCGGGAGCGCTCCAGAAAGCTGCTGGCGTGGGCCTCGCGGCTGGCCTGCTGGAGATCGCCGGTCTCCACGGCATAGCCCCGGCCCTGGGCCGCCTGCAGCAGCTCCTGCCAGCTGTGGCACAGGCTGAGCTGCTGGCGCAGCCCGGGCTGGCGCTCGGCGTCCGCCACCAGCCGTTCCAGTTCCGTGCGGGTCATGGCAGACCTCCGTGCGGGCGTCAGGACTACCGGCACGATGGCGGCACCGACGGACGGTGACCAGGCTGCCCCACAAAAAAACCGCCCCAGGGGGGCGGTTCGTGGGTCAAGGCCGGGGAGAGGTCCCCGAGGGATCAGGCCCAGCCCTTGGCGGCCTGGGACTCGACGTAGGCGGCCACGTCGGCGATGTCGTCGGCGCTGAGCTTGCCGCCGAAGGCGGGCATGGCGTTCTTGCCGTTGGTCACCTGGGTGACGATGGCGGCCTCATGGCCGGCGCTGTAGTTGGCCAGGTAGGCCTCGAGGGCATCCTGCTTGAGGGTGCGCTCGGCATTGACGACGTTGCCGCCGCCGATGTGGCAAGCGGCGCAATTGGCGGAGAAGACCTGGGCACCGTGGGCGGCGTCAGCGGCGTAGCTGGGGGCAGCACCCAGCACAAGCGCCAGGCAAAGAGCGATGAGGGACAGAAGACGGCGCATCGGGGCTCGTGCAACCGGGCCAGGCTAGGAGTCACCCCCCGCCAACGCCCCGTCCCCTGCATCGGATCGAAACAATTGCAGGGATTCGGGGCCTGCCTGGCGTGGGCCCCGGACTGGCGGACGCCACAAAGGCGGGGGCCCCTAACCCGCGGCGCACCGCGATGGGCGCCTCAAACCCGGCCGCGCTCGGGCAGGCCCGCGTCCTCGAACACCGCTTCCAGCGTGGGAGCGTGGCTCACCAGGCCGAAGCGTTCCGGCGGACTCACCGGCTCATGCACGAAGTGGCGCTGGCGGATCGAGAACCGATCCCAGGCATTCACCTCGATGCGCAGCAACTTGATCAGGCCCTCGATCAGCCAGCCCTGCAGGTCGACGCCGAAAGGAGGGATCCAACTGTGGCGCCAGCGGCACAGGCGCGCCACGGTGTCGTTCACCGTGACCATGGGCTGGCCCAGCACCAGCCGCCGCACGGCCCCCTGGCCCGGCTCGGGGTTCGCCCGGTGCGGCTGGGTGGCCAGGTGCACGCACACCCGGGCGATGTCGGCGGCGTGGATGTAGTGGAAGGAGGCATCGGCCCGCAGCCACTTGGCCAGCCACAGCCAGCGGGTGGCGTCCCGCAGTCCGGCGGTGAGGTAGCTGGTGGGGAAGGGGCCGCCGCCATCGACGCGCCCGCCGAACACCAGGGTCGGGAACACCGCCACGATGCGCTCGGCCAGGGGGTGCTGCTCCAGCTGGCGCAGGCACTGGGCCTTGGTCTGGATGTATTCGGTGCCGTAGGCCGTGGCCTCCGGTAGCAACTGCAGATCCCGGTCGAGGATGCTGGCGGTGGAGAAATAGATCACCTGCTCCAGCACCGCCGGATCGGTGGCGGCCAGCAGCTCCTTCACGGCCACCACGTTCACCTGGCGGGCCCGCTCCGGGTCCCCCCAGGCGGTGGCGGTGTGGATGACGCGGCTGGCGCTGGCGATCCGCTCCCGGTGGGGCGCCACATCGCGCAGGTCCCCCACCAGCAGGGTGATGCGGGGATCGGTGGCCGGCACCGCCGTGAGCTTGGCGGGATCCCGCAGCCACAGCAGCAGCTCGGCGTCGGTCTCGCGGAACAGCTGGGCGGCGATGTGCTGGCCCACGCAGCCGCTGGCGCCGGTGATCAGGATCCGCTGGGGCCGGCGCACAGGGCCGCCACCGCTGGGTGCGTTGTTGGGCGCGGCCGTCAAACGGCGGCCCCCAGCAGCTCGTTCACGGCCTTGCCGGTTTCGAAGAACACGCGGGCGTTCTCCTCGGGGGTGCCGGGCAGGATGCCGTGGCCCAGGTTGAGGATGTGCTTGCGGCCGCGGGCCTTGCGCACGGTGTCCACGATCCGCTCGCGGATGGCCTCAGGGGTGCCGAACAGCAGGCCGGGATCCACGTTGCCCTGCACGCCCACGTGCTCTGGCAGGCGGGCAATGCCGTCGGCCATGTCCACGGTCCAGTCCAGCGACACGATGTCGACGCCGGTGCGGCCCATGCGCTCCAGCACGCCGGCACTGCCGGAGATGTAGAGGATCAGAGGGGTGTCGGGGTGGGTGGCCTTCACCTGATCGATCACCCGCTTCTGGTAGGGCGCGGCGAACACGTCGTAGTCGATCGGGCTGAGCTGGCCGGCCCAGGAGTCGAACAGCTGCACCACCTGGGCGCCGGAATCGATCTGGTAGCGCACGTAGGTGGCGATCGAATCGGCCAGGTGGCCCAGCAGCTGGTGCAGCAGCGCCGGCTCCCGGAACGCCATCTGCTTGATCACCGAATAGGTCTTGGAGCTCTTGCCCTCCACCGCGTAGGCGGCCAGGGTCCAGGGGGCACCCACGAAGCCCAGCACCGCGGCCTCATTGCCCACGTCCTGGCGCAGGCGGCCCAGCACCTCACCCACGAAGGGCAGGGCCTCGGCGGGATCAAGGGGACGCAGGGCATCCACCTGGGCCTGGGAGCGGATGGCGGGCTCGATGATCGGGCCGCGGCTCTCGATGATGTCGAAGTCGATCCCCATGCCCGGCAGGGGCGTGAGGATGTCCGAGAAGAGGATCACGCCATCGGGCTTGAAGGCGTGGAAGGGCTGCATCGAGATCTCGTAGGAGAGATCGGGGTTCTCCGAGCGTTCACGGAAGCCGGGGTGCCGGTCGCGCAGGTCGCGGTAGACCTTCATGTAGCGGCCGGCCTGGCGCATCATCCACACGGGCGGCCTCTCCACCTGCTCACCTCGGGCGGCGCGCAGCAGCAGGGGGGCGGTTCCGGTCATGGGGGAAAGCGAGGCCAGGGGCGAACTTACCCGAACAGCCCCCGGCCGCCCGGCCCGCGCCGGGCCAGGGCAAGTGCTTCGTCACAGACCGGATCAGGCCGCTGGGCCGGCGGCCAGCTCCTGGCTGCGCTTCTCGTCGCGGCTGAACACCAGCACCGACAGGGGCGGCAGGCAGAGATCCAGGGACTGCTCATAGCCGTGGATGCCCCAGTCGTCGGTGAACTTGCCGCCGAGGTTGCCCAGGTTGCTGCCGCCGTAGCGCTCGGCGTCGGTGTTGAACACCTCGCTGTAGAAGCCGGGCAGCGGCACCCCCACCCGGTAGTGGGAGTGGCTCTGGGGGGTGAAGTTGGCCACCACCACCACCCAGCGACCGGTGGTGCTCTCCCGCCGCATGAAGGTGATCACCGAGTGGCGATTGTCGTTGCAGTCGATCCACTGGAAGCCGAACTGGTCGTGGTCGTCGCCCCAGAGCGCCCGTTCCGACTTGTAGAAGACGTTCAGATCGTCCACAAGGCGCTGCAGTCCCTGGTGCGGCTCGAACTGGAGCAGGTCCCACTGCAGGTCGCCCCAGACGTTCCACTCGGCCCGCTGGCCGAATTCCATCCCCATGAAGATGGTCTTCTTGCCGGGGTGGGTCCACATGTAGGCCAGCAGCGCCCGCACGTTGGCGAACTTCTGCCAGTCGTCACCCGGCATCTTGTGCAGCAGGTGGCTCTTGCCGTGCACCACCTCGTCGTGGCTGAGGGCCAGCATGAAGTTCTCGGTGTAGGCGTACCAGATCGAGAACGTGACGTTGTTCTGATGGAACTGGCGGAACCACGGATCCAGCTCGAAGTAATCGAGCATGTCGTGCATCCAGCCCATGTTCCACTTCAGGTTGAAGCCGAGGCCGCCGATGCTGGTGGGCTGGGTCACCATCGGCCAGGTGGTGGATTCCTCGGCGATCGAGAGGGCGCCGGGGAAGTGCTCGAACAGCACGTGGTTGGCCTGCTGCAGGAAGCGCACCGCCTCGGTGTTCTCGCGGCCGCCGTGCTCGTTGGGCAGCCACTCCCCGTCGGGGCGCAGGTAGTCGCGGTAGAGCATCGACGCCACCGCATCGACGCGGATGCCGTCGATGTGGAACTGCTCGAACCAGAACACCAGGTTCGCCACCAGGAAGTTGCGAACCTCGTTCCGGCTGTAGTTGAAGATCAGCGTGCCCCACTCCTTGTGCTCGCCGATGCGCGGATCGGCGTGCTCATAGAGGTGGGCGCCATCGAAGAAGGCCAGGCCGTGGGCATCCTTGGGGAAGTGGCCCGGCACCCAGTCGAGGATCACACCGATGCCCTCGGCGTGGCAGCGGTCCACGAAGGCGCGGAATTCATCCGGCGTGCCGAAGCGGCTGGTGGGGGCGTACCAGCCCGTCACCTGGTAGCCCCAGGAGCCATCGAAGGGATGCTCCGAGATGGGCATCAGCTCGATGTGGGTGAAGCCCCGGGCCTTCACGTAGGGGATCAGCTTGTCGGCCAGCTCCGGATAGGTGAGCAGGCGGGCGCCGGGTTTGAGGTCGGCGGCGGGCACGGGCGGCCGCGGCGTGCCATCGGCTTCGATGTAGGGCTGATCGGCGCTGCCGTGCAGCCAGCTGCCCAGGTGCAGCTCGTACACCGCGATCGGCTGGTCCAGGGGGTTGCGGCTGTCCCGGGCCGCCATCCAGGCGGCATCACTCCAGGGGAAGGCGCCCAGGGACTCGACGATCGAGCCGTTGGCGGGACGCACCTCGTGGCGGAAGCCGTAGGGGTCGGCCTTCTGGTAGCAGTGGCCCGCCTGGGTGCGCACCTCGTACTTGTAGATCTCGCCGGCGGCAAGGCCGGGGATGAACAGCTCCCAGAGGCCGCCCACGCGGCTCTGCATGGGGTGATGGCGGCCGTCCCAGCCGTTGAAGTTGCCGAGCAGGGCCACGCTGCGGGCATTGGGGGCCCACAGGCAGAACTGCACGCCGGCCACCCCGTGGTGCTGCACCGGGTGGGCGCCCATGCGGCGCCAGATGTGGTGGTGGTTGCCCTCGGCGAACAGGTGGCGATCCAGCTCGCCCATCCACTCGTCGCGGAAGGCCCAGGGGTCGTGGGCCACGTGCTCGATGCCGCCGCGCCGCACCCGCACCTGGTAGGTGCTGCCGGGGGCGTCCGCCAGCTCGGCCTCGAACAGCCAGGGGTGGTGCGGGGTCTCCAGGGGGATGGTCTGGCCGGCGTGGAGCAGCTCCACCCGCTCGGCCTCCGGCATCCAGACCCGCACTGTCCAGCCCCCGGACTCCAGGGGCTGGGGACCCAACAGCGCGAAGGGATGGTCGTGCCGGCATTCCGCCAGGCGCTGGGCGTCGTCCACCAACCAGTCGAGCTGAGCCAGCACAGGCATTGAGAGCAGGGCGTGGCTGCGAGCCTAGGCGGCTTTCCGGGGGCGGTCGTTGCGGATTTGACGGGCCGTCTCGGGCGTGGTCGTCGCCTGGACCCCGCGGCCGCCGCGCACGGTGTTGGGCGTCAGCGCGCCGGCCGGGGTTTGGCCGGTGCCTCGGGGAAGTCGACCCCCACGATCTGGTTGTTGGCGTTGAGGATCACGAAGAGGTTGTCGGTGAGCCGGTTGAACTCCACGTTCACCAGCACCAGCCGGGCGTCCGGGGTTCTCTCCGCCTCCACGGCCCGGCCCACCCGCAGGAAGTTGCCGGTTTCGCGCTGCAGCTGCAGCCACTTGGCCTGCAGGGCCGCCGGGGGGATCTCCTTCTGGAAGTCCGGGCTGAGGAAGCTCTCGGCGGTGATGAAGTTGCCGGTGCTGAGGGCCCGCACGAAATTCAGCGCCACTTCGCTGGTGGCGTCATCGGTGCGGTCCACGTAGTAGCGGCTGATCTTGCCCTCGTGGTTGAGCACGATGAAGATCACCAACTTGCCGTCGGCGGTGGTGAGCTCAGCCTCCACGGTGCTGCTGTTGACGCCGCTGCGCACGCTCAGCAGCTCGTAGCTGAGGATCCTGGGCTGGCTGCGGATCGTGGCGGCCACCATCGAGGGGCTGCTCATCGCCTTCAGCTCATCGGAGAACTGGGCGTAGCGGGCGTTGGCATCGCGGCTCTTCACCGCCTCCAGCACGCGGCGCGCGGCGGCCCGGGCCTGCTCCACGCTCAGGGCCGGCTGGGTAGAACGCGCGGCGGCGGCCGGGGCCTTGGCGGCGCCCTGCGCCAGGGCCGCCCCGGGCGCCAGGGTCAGGGCCGCCCCGCTGAGGCCGGCGGTGGCGACAGCGAGACCAAGCAGGACGGCGCGCAGGGTCACGGGCGGGGGGAGGGTCGGAGTCGGCTCAGTTTGCCCCAAGCATCGGGGTGATGCCGAGCTCCGCCTCGGCCAGCTGCAGCTCCAGGGTGATCACCCGGTGGCCGGGGCCGCTGGGGCCGGCGGGCAGGGCGCCGGTGCCGGGATTGACGGCGATCTGGGGCCAGGCGGCGGCACCGATCGAGAGCCGCAGCTGCTCGCCGGGCTGGAGGGTGGCCAGCAGGGGCTGCAGGGCCACGCGCCGCCGCAGCGGCCGCTGGGCGTCGGGCCCCAGCCAGCGGGCCACACCGGTGCTGAGCTGCAGCACCGCGCCCGAGGGCCTGAGCACCGAGAGGGCCACCGCCAGATCGAAGCCCGGCTGGTCCGCCGCCACCACCAGCTCCAGCACCGGCCGGCCCAGCAGCTCCAGGGGGGCCGCCAGCGGGACACCCGTGAAGCAGGCCACGTCGCTGCGCTGGTCGAGATCGCCCCGCTCCGCCGGGCCGGCATCGAGGCCCAGGTGGCCGCCGCGGCCCGGCAGCGGCCGCCAGGGGTCGTGCACCAGCAGCACCGCGGCGCCCCCGGAGCCGCCGCTCCGGCCGCCAGCCCCGGGGCCGGCCTCCAGCAGCTGGCCCTCGCCGGCATCGATCGCCGCCAGGCCGCCGCTGGCCAGCCGCCAGCGCTGGGCGCTGGAGCGGCGGGGGGAGCGGGCCAGCCAGCGCCCCGTGGTCAGGTCCGCCAGCAGGGCCGGGGGCTGGGCGGCGGCCGGCGGCGGCTCCCGGTCGCGCAGGTGGCGATCGAAGAAGGCCAGCTGCAGCCGGTCGATCCCCCCCTGCCAGTTGAGGTGGGTCCAGGGACCGATGCGCAGCAGCTGGTCGCTGCCGCCGGCCTCGGCCCGCTGCCAGAGGTCCAGCACGCCGTTGAGATAGGGGTCGTGCCAGCCACCGATCTGCAGCATCGGCCGGCTCCAGAGCTCCGCCGGCGGCTGGTGGCTGCGCCAGCCCTGGGGGTCGGTGGGATCCCGCCGCAGCCAGGCCAGCCCCATGCCGCCGGGGTCGTGGCGGGCCAGCAGCTCCAGACCCACCCCCAGGAAGCTGCCGTCCGCCAGGGCCTGGCGGAGTGCCATCCAGCCCGCGTCGTCGCCCTGGCGCCGGCAGCCCTCGGCGGCCAGCTGCAGGGCCCAGGCCAGGCCCAGGCCCCACCAGTGGGCGCCACCGTCGCTGGCCCAGTGCCGCCGCTCCTCCAGCCCCGCCATGGCGGGGGCGAGGGCATCGGGCAGCTGGGCGCCATCGCGCCAGAGCAACTGGCTCAGGCCCTGATACGAGAAGCCGTAGCAGCCCACCCGGCCGTTGCACCAGGACTGATCCCGCAGCCAGGCCAGGGTGCAGCTGCCGTCGTCCGCCTCCTGGGCAAAGCCGGCGAAGCTGCCGCCGGAGTCGCCGCGGCCGCGCACGTCCTGCACCACCACGGCGTAGCCCTGGCTGGCATACCAGTGGGGATGGGCGTAGGTGACGGTGGAGGCGATCGCCCGGCCATAGGGCTGGCGCATCAACAGGGCCGGCCAGGGGCCGCGGCCGGCCGGGCGCCAGAGGCGGCCCACCAGGGGGACGCCATCCGGGGTCGTGAGGCTGACGTCGCTGACCTGAACCGGCTGGTCAGCTCCGGGGATCCCGGCCGCGGCCGCCACGGCTCAGCGCACCTCGGGGCAGTGCAGGCCCACCACGTAGGTGGTGAGGATCTCGGCGTCGGTCTTGTTGAGGCCCTGGCGGGAGGCCACCATCGCCACCGCCTTGGGCGAGGTGGAGGAGATGCCCTGGGCGTTGAGGGCCCTGAGGTCGTTGCAGAGGCTGCGGGCCAGCTGCGGGTTCTGCTTGACCGAATCCAGCAGGGGGGAATTGGCCAGGGCGGGCAGGGCGACCAGGCCGGCGGCGGGGATGGCCAGGGCGGCGGTCAGCAGCGCGAGCACGGGCCGGGCGGCTGGGTCGTGGGCTCGGAGCTGGCGGCGGGAGGAACGCACGGCGAGACAGGGGGAGACCCTGGCGTGGGACTGGGGAGCGAGGCGGGGCCGGATGGAAGCCGAGGGGAAGGGGATCGGCGGGGCTCAGCACCCGTGTGGTTGTCAATCCATTCCAGGGGCCTGCGCCCGGAGCCGTAGGGGCGCGGGGGTCAGTTCGGCGAGCGACTGGGGTTGGGCTGGCCAGGGCCCGGCTGCCCGGGACCCGGCTGGCCAGGGCCGGCCTGGGCCTGGCGGATCCAGCGGCGCAGCGTGGCCGGATCGACCCGGGGCGGGGCCATGCCCAGCAGGGAACGCTCCAGCCGGCCCAGCTGGGTGAGCAGCTGCTGGGGCGAGGCCTCGGCCAGGCCGCGGCGGCTGGCGATGCCGGCATAGAGCAGCAGGGCGGCCTCCTCGGGCTCCAGCCCCACCTCCACCACCAGCTGGGCCTGACCCCGCAGCTTGATCAGCCGCTGCTCGGAGGCGCGGCCACCGCTGGCCAGGCGGCGCAGCTGGGGATCGCCCTGGCTGGCCAGGGCAGACCAGCTGTCGATGCCGGCCGCGGCGAGCACGGCGGCCTCGGCGCGGAAGTGGCTCGGCAGGCGCAGCATCACCGGGAGCTCCCCAAGCGGGGGACAGCCGCTCAGGGCAGCACCGTCACGGCATCGCCGCGCAGGCTGCGGGTGGCCTCCGCCAGGATCACCGGCCGCGCCAGGCCGTCCCCGGCGGCCTCGATGCGGCGCAGCCGCACATGCACCAGGCCGTCGTCACTGCTGCGACCGCCACCGCGCAGGTTGCGGGCCACCTGCTCCACCGTGGGGGCATAGGCCGCGGGGGCCAGGCCCTCCGGGGCGGCGGCGATCACCAAGTCGGTGCCGTTGTCGAACACCACCGGCACGGTCACCGCACCCTCGACCGCCGTGCGGGGCGAATAGCTGATCGCGAAGGCCAGGCAGGAGAGCGCCAGCAGGGCGGTGAAGCTGGTCACCCCCACCAGGCGGAAGCGGATCCCCCAGCGGGCCAGGAAGCCGGCCACGGTGAGCACCGCCAACACACCGCTCGCGGCGCCCAGCCAGGTGCCGGCCGAAAACAGCAGGGGATCGGCGGGCATGGGCACGGGGCAAGCGAAGCAACCCCCTTATATTCGGGCCTCCCCAGCCGCTGACAGCCACGGGCCCATGGGGGTGCAGCCGCAGGACTCCCGCGACCCGGCCAGCCCGTCCCCGGCCAGTCCCCCCCCGGCCACGGCCCGTCCCAGCCTGCCGCGGCGCCTGGCGCCCCTGGCCCTGGCCGCCGGAGTTGCGGCCGTGGCCTGGTGGGGGGCCGATGGCGCCGGTGCCGGCCTCTACCGCCACCTCAAACCCCAGCTGGAGCGGCAGCTCGGCCGGGTGATGGGCCACCCCCTGGAGCTCGGCCCCTACCGCGGCCTGCGGCCCTGGGGGGTCGCCGCCGGAGCCAGCCGCTTCCGGCCGGGGCCCGACAACCCCTCCACGGCCGAGGTGGAGGCCGTGACGGTGAGCCTCGACCCCCTGGCGAGCCTGGCCCGCCAGGCCTGGATGCTGCGCCTGGAGCTGCGGGGGGCCCGCGCCGAGCTGCGCCCCAATCGCCGCGGCGCCTACTGGGAACTGGGCCGTGTTCCCCCCGGGGCCGAACCACCCCGCCTCGGGCTCGAGATCCGGCTGCAGGAGGCCGCGCAGGTGCGGCTGCTGCCCCCGGCGGTGGCGGGTCTGCCCAACCGGCCCCTGCAGGCCTCCCTGCAGGGCCGCACACGGCTGGAGCTGTGGCGGCGCCAGCTGCGGCTCGACGGCAGCCTGAGGCCTACGGCCGGCGGCGTTCTGCCCTTCGAGGGTGCCCTGAACTGGCGGGATCGGCGCTGGTCCGTGGCCGTGGCTCCGCGCCAGCTGCCCGTGGCGCCCCTGGTACCGCTGCTGCCCGCGGGGGTACAGCGCCAGCTGGCGGGCCGGCTGGAGGGCCTGGCCAGCGGCCGGCTGGAGCTCGTGGATGCGGGCCGAAGCCAGTCCGCTCAGGGCGGCTGGCGTCCCACCAGCGCAGGGAACCCGGACCGGCGCTGCCAGGGCCAGCTGCAGGTCCGCGGCGCCCGCTGGCGCTGGCCGGTGCTGCCCGCGCCCCTGGCGGCCGAGCGGCTGACCCTGCGCTGCCGCGGCCAGGCCCTGCTGCTGCTGCCCGGCGAGCTGGCCATGGGGCCCTGGAGCGGGCGGGTCCAGGGCGGCTTCCAGCTGGCGGGGCGCCGGGCCGGCCGGCTGGAGCTGCAGCTGCAGGCCCGGGAGCGCCGGCGCGGGCACCGCCTCGGTGGCAGCCTGGCCGGTCCCTGGCGCTATCTGGCCGGCCGCCTGCAGGGGCGGCTGCAGCTGCCCGCGATCGGCCGGGGTCCGGCCCGGCCCCTGGACCTCAGCGCCCGCCTGGAGGTGGATGGACGGCCCGACCGCCGCGGCGGTGCGCCCCTGCGGCTGCGGCTGCCCGACCTGGTGCTGCGGCGCGGCGATGCCCGCCTCACGGCGGTCGGCAGCGTGTGGCCGCGGCTGGACCTGCGCTCCCGCGAGCTGCGGCTGGGCCAGGACCTCTGGCGCGATCTGCCCGCCCTCACCGGCCCCCTGGGGGCCTCGCCCCAGCTGGAGGCGGAGCTGCGGGCCAGCGGCAGCCTGGCGGATCCGCGGCTGGCCCTGGACCTGCGCCAGCGGCGCAACCTCCTGGTGGGACCCTGGAACGCCCAGCTGGCCTGGGCCCGCCAGCGGCTGGTGCTGGAGCAGCTGACGGGCCCCGAACTGCAGGCCAGCGGCCGGATGCCCCTCGCCTGGGGCCGCCAGGGCCTGCGGGCCGGCGAGCTGGACCTGCAGCTGGCCCTGCGCCGCTACCCCCTGGCGCGGCTGACACCGCTGCTGGGCTCGCGGGTGCGCGGGGTCTTCGACGCCTCGGGCTCGCTGCGGGGTCCGCTGGCGGCCCTGCGGCCCGATCTGGAGCTGCAGGTGCAATCCCCCGGAGCGGGCCCCCTGGCCCTGGCCGAAACCTGGCGCGGCCGGCTCAGCCCGACCCCGGGCGGCGGCGGCACCCTGGCGCTCGACGCCCAGGCCCCGGCGCCGCCGGGGAGGCTCACGGCCAGCCTGGGCCGGAACTGGCTCCCCAGCCGGGTGCAGCTGGAGCGGCAGGAGGGCCAGCTGGCCTTCAGCGGCTCGCCGCGCCGCTACCTCTGGCGGGCCGGCGCCTTCCCCCTCGCCGGCCTCAGCCTGGCCCTCGGCCCCAGGCAGCGGTTCCAGCCCCTCTCCGGCCTGCTCAGCGGCCAGGGCTCCCTGGATCTGCAGCCCCTGTGGATGCACGGCAGCGCCAGCATCGAGGCGCCCCAGCTGCTCGGCATCCGCGGCCGCCGCTTCGACGCCCACGGCGAGTACCGCGGCGATCGCTTCGAGCTCACAGGTCTGCTGCAGCCCCGCGGCGATGGCCCCCGCTCCGGCGGACAGATCGGCCTGCGCCTGCGCGGCGAGCGCGGCGGTGCCCTCTGGAGCCGGCTCGAGGGCCGCGACCTCAGCGCCGACCTGATCCGGGAACTGCTGGAGGCCTGGCCCCAGTGGCGGGGCGGGCCGCCACCGCCCCGCGGCCGGGCCCGGGATCTGGGCAGCCTGGCGATCGACACGCTGGGCGGCAGCCTGCAGGACCAGCTCCAGGCCCTGGCGGCGGCCCAGCAGCAGCTGGCCAGCCAGGCCGTCCTGGAACGGGAGCGCTCGCCACGCCCCCAGCTGCAGGACCTGCAGGCCTTAGTGGATGCCAACCTCACCCTCACCGGACCCTCGCCCGATCGCCTGCACCTCGACCTGAGGGCCCGCGGCCACCTCTGGCTGGAGCGGGACGACCGGGACCAGGTGCTGGCCAGCGAACCGCTGCGGGTGCGCCTCGAGGGCCCCCTGGGCCAGGGCGCTGGCCGCTTCAGCTTCGACCACCTGCCCCTGGCGCTGCTGGCCCTGCTGACGCCCGTGCCGGAGGGGCTGCGCGGCGGCCTCTCGGCCCAGGGGCGCTACCGGCTGGGGGGCGCCAGTCCCGAACTGGAGGCGACCCTGGCCCTGCAGCAGGCCAGCCTCAACGGCCAGGCCCTCTCCCTGGAGCGGGGCGCCCTGGCCCTCGACGGCGACGCCGTGGAGGTGGACTGGGCGCTGCGCAGCGCCGGTGCCAGCAGCGACGTGGAGTTCAAGGGCCGGGTGCCGCTGCAGCCAGAGGCCGAGGGCCTGGAGCTGCGCCTGGCCAGCCGCGCCGATGGCCTGCGCTTCCTGGCCAGCCTGGCGGGGCCGTCGGTGCGCTGGCAGCAGGGCACGGCCGACCTGCAGCTGCTGGTGCGCGGCAGCCTGCGCCAGCCGATCGCCAACGGCTTCCTGCGCTTCCGCAAGGGCGTACTGGAGGTGGCCGGCCAGACCATGCGCGAGCTGGAGGCCACGGTGCTGTTCGACTTCGCCGAGCTGGAGCTGCAGGAGCTCAGCGCCAAGGTGGGCGAGCGCGGCCTGCTCTCCGGCAGCGGCCAGCTGGCCCTGGTCAATCCCAGCGAGGACCAGGCGCGGCCCCTGACCCTGCAGCTGCGCCAGGCCCCCTTCAGCGTGCCGCGGCTGCGGGCAGTGGCCGATGGCGCGGTGCGGGTGGGCGGCAGCCTGCTGCGCCCCCAGCTCGGCGGCGAACTGCGCCTCTCCAGGGGGGTGCTGAACGTGCAGCCGGGCCAGCTGGCCAAGGTGGAGGCGCCGGAGCAGCCGGTGAGCGTGCGCCAGCTGGTGGAGGAGCGCTGGGACTTCAACCAGCCGATCGTGGTGATGGGGCCCGACATCGAGAGCGGCACCAGCCGTTCCCTGCGGGAGGCGGTGCCGAACCTGCCCTTCATCGGCCTCGATGGCCTGCGGCTGCGCCTGGGGCCGGACCTGAGGGTGGTGGTGCCGAACGTGGTGAACTTCAGCACCGCCGGCCTGCTGACCCTCAACGGCCCGCTCGATCCCTCCCTCCAGGCCCGGGGGGTGGTGCGGCTGCTCAACGGCCGCCTGGGACTGTTCACCACCAGCTTCAGCCTGGATCCCGACGCGCCGAACGTGGCGGTGTTCACCCCGTCCCTGGGGCTGATCCCCTACCTGGACATCGCCCTGCGCACCCGCGTGTCGGACAACATCGCCACGGGCCGCAACGACCGCTCCAACATCTACGACTGGAACGTGGCCGCCCCCACCACGGCCCTGGACCAGCTGAACCTGGTCCGGGTGGTGCTGACCGTGAGCGGGCCGGCCGACCGGCTGATGGAGAACATCCGCCTGCGCAGCTCCCCGCCCCTGCCGGAGGACCGGCTGGTGGCCCTGATCGGCGGCAACTCCCTGGTGGGCCTGATCGGCGGCAACGCCACGGCCGCCCTGGCCACGGCGCTGGGCCAGTCGCTGCTCTCGCCGGTGGTGGGCAGCCTCAGTGAGGCCTTCGGCCAGCGCTTCAGCTTCGCCCTCTATCCCACCTACTTCGCCCCCGCCGACACGGCCAGCAGCAGCGGGCCGGGCCAGACCCGCGCGCGCCGCATCCCCTCGCAGCTGGTGCTAGGCAGCGAGATCGGCCTGGACCTCACGGAGCGCTTCAACTTCTCCGTACTGGCCGCCCCCAACCGCAGCGACATCCCCCCACAGATGACCCTGCGCTACCAGGCCAGCGACAAGCTGGGCCTGCAGGGCTCGGTCGACAGCGAGGGCCGCTGGCAGACCCAGCTGCAGCTGTTCTTCCGCTTCTGACGTCCCGGCCATGACGTTCCGGCTTCTGACATCCCGGCTCTGACGTCCCGGCCCTGAACCGCCGGGTGTGAACGGCCGTCGCCCCCCCCCCGGGGCATTCACCAGTCCGCCCTACCCTGCCCGCCAGCTCCGGCCCGCGCGATGACCCAGCTGATCGGTGTCGACCTGGGCGGCACCGCCATCAAGCTCGGGCGCTTCGATCCCCAGGGCGAACTGCTGGCGGAGCTGCAGCTCGCCACCCCCCGCCCGGCGATGCCCGGCGCCGTGACCCTGGCGATCGCCGAGGCGATCGGCCAGCTCGACCCGGACGGCCTGGCGGAGGTGGTGGGCATCGGCCTGCCCGGCCCCACCGATCGCCACAACCGCATCGCCCGACTGGCCATCAACCTGGAGGGCTGGCAGGAGGTGCCCCTGGCCGACTGGCTGGAGCCCCGTCTGGGCCGCCGGGTGACCCTGGCCAACGACGCCAACGCCGCCCTGGTGGGTGAGGCCTGGCGCGGCGCCGCCCAGGACTGCCGCGACGCCATCCTGCTGACCCTCGGCACCGGCGTGGGGGGCGGCATCCTGCTCAACGGCGAGCTGTTCGTGGGCCACGGCGGCGCCGCCGGCGAGCTGGGCCTGATCGGCGTGGAGCCCGATGGCGCGCCCTGCAACAGCGGCAACAGTGGCTCCCTGGAGACCCGCTGCTCGATCCGCGGCCTGGCCCGGCTCAGCCCGCTGGATCCCGCCGAGCTCAGCCGGCGGGCCGCGGCGGGGGATCCCGAGGCCCTGGCGGTGTGGGCGACCTACGGGCGCTGGCTGGGGATCGGCCTGAGTTCGCTGCTCTACGTGCTCACCCCGGAGGTGGTGCTGATCGGCGGCGGCCTCAGCGGCGCCAGTGCGCACTTCCTGCCGGCGGTGCGGGCCGAGCTGGAGCGGCGGGTGCTGGCGGTGAGCCGCGAGGGGCTGGAGCTGCGCCGCTGCGCCCTGGGCAACGGCGCCGGCCGCCTCGGCGCCGCCAAGCTGGCCCTGGACCGGCTGGTGCGCGGGCCGGCGGGGGGCTGAGTCGACGCGGCGCTCCGGCACAGGGGAGGTCCGGTTGGGATGATGCTCTTCAAGCCCCACCCCAGAGCCCGCCCCCGGCCGTGAGCGTGATCGACCAAGCCAGCGTTCCCGATCCCTCCCCCGAGCTGCTGCAGCGGGCGGCCTCCGTGCGCCGGGCCGCCATGGCCCTGGGCCAGTGCAGCGACCAGCAGCGGCGCGAGGCCCTGCTGGCGATGGCCGCAGCTCTCGAGGCCAACGCCGCCGCGATCGTGGCGGCCAACCGCGCCGACCTGGAGGCGGCGGCGGCCGACGGCCTGGCCCCGGCCCTCGTGGCCCGGCTCAAGCTGGATGACGCCAAGCTCGCCGGCGCGATCGAGGGCGTACGCCAGCTGGCGGCCCTCGCCGATCCCCTGGGCCAGCGCCAGCTGCACACCGAACTGGATGCCGGCCTGGTGCTGGAGCGGGTCAGCGTGCCCCTGGGCGTGGTGGGGGTGATCTTCGAGGCGCGGCCCGATGCGGTGGTGCAGATCGCCTCCCTGGCGATCCGCTCTGGCAACGGCGCCATCCTCAAGGGGGGGCGGGAGGCCGCCCACAGCTGCGCGGCGATCCTGGCGGCCCTGCAGCAGGGCCTGGCCGGCTCGGCGGTGAGCCCCGAGGCCCTGGCCCTGCTCACCTCCCGCGAGGAGAGCCTGGCGCTGCTCAAGCTCGACGGCCTGGTGGACCTGATCATTCCCCGCGGCTCCAACGCCCTGGTGCGCTTCATCCAGGACCACACCCGCATCCCCGTGCTGGGCCACGCCGATGGCATCTGCCATCTCTATGTGGACCGGGACGTGGACATCCCCCAGGCGGTGCGCATCGCCGTGGACGCCAAGACCCAGTACCCGGCCGCCTGCAACGCCATCGAGACCCTGCTGGTGCACCGCGCCGTGGCGCCGGCCTTCCTAGCTGCGGCGATCCCAGCCCTCAGCGCCGCCGGCGTGGAACTGCGCGGCGACGCAGCGGCCCGGGAGCTCGGCGTGGCCGGGGTGGCGACGGAGGACGACTGGCACACGGAGTACTCCGACCTGATCCTGGCGGTGAAGGTGGTGGACGACCTGGAGGAGGCCCTGGCCCACATCGCCCGCTACGGCTCGCGTCACACCGATGCCATTGCCACCCGCGACGACGCCACGGCCGAGCGCTTCCTGCGGGCCGTGGACAGCGCCGGGGTGTATCGCAACTGCTCCACCCGCTTCGCCGACGGCTTCCGCTACGGCTTCGGCGCCGAGGTGGGCATCAGCACCCAGACCCTGCCGCCCCGGGGCCCGGTGGGCCTCGAAGGCCTGGTGACCTACCGCTACCGGCTGCGGGGCGAGGGCCACATCGCCGCCGACTACGCCAGCGGCCAGCGCCAGTTCAGCCACCGCGCCCTGCCCCTGTGATCCCAGCCGCCGCGCCCGGTTCCGCCCCCCAGCCCCCGGCCGATCGGATCCTGGTGCGCGACCTGCGGCTCTGGGCCCACGTGGGCGTGCTGGAGCCGGAGCGCCAGCTGGGCCAGTGGTTCGAGCTCGACCTGGAGCTGGCGGTGGATCTGGCCGCCGCCGGCGCCGCCGATGCCCTGGAGCTCAGCCTGGACTACAGCCGCGCCATCACGGCCCTGCAGCAGCAGGCCCGCACGGTGCGCTGCCTGACCCTGGAGCACTACGCCGAGCGGATCCTCACGCTGCTGGAGGAGCTTTACGGCCCGGTGCCGATGCGGCTGGAGCTGCGCAAGTGCCGGGCGCCGGTGCCGGGCTTCACGGGCACCGTGGCGGTGCGGCGCAGCCGGCATGGCCAGGGCGTGGCCTGGTGAGGCCGGAGGGCGACAGGCCATGAGCCGCACACCTCCCCACCGCCCGCTGGTGCTGGTGCACGGCCTCTGGGACACCCCGCGGCTGTTCCGGCGGCTGGAGGAGTGGCTGGGGGGGCGCCGCGATCCACTGCTGATCCCGAACCTGCCCCACGGCCTGGGCAGCACCCCCCTGGAGGAGCTGGCGGCGCAGCTGGGGGAGCAGATCGAGGCGGCCTTCGGCCCCGAGCAGGAGCTGGATCTGCTGGGCTTCTCCATGGGCGGCGTGATCGGCCGCATCTGGATCCAGCTGCTGGGCGGCCACCGCCGCACCCGCCGCTTCATCAGCGTCGGCAGCCCCCAGAACGGCACCTTCGCGGCCCAGCCCTGGCCCCGCTGGCTGCTGCCCGGCATCGCCGACATGAAGGTGGGCAGCCCGCTGATCCAGCGTCTCAACGCCGATCTCACGCCCCTGAAGGGCCTGGACTGCCGCAGCTTCTGGTGCCCGATCGACACGATGATCGTGCCCCCCTGGAAGGGGGTGCTGCCGGTTGGCACGGTGCAGGTGCTGCCGGTGGCCAACCACAAGCACCTGATCACCCGCCCCGAGGCCCTGGGGCCGATCGGAGCCGCCCTGCTGGAGCCCTGAGCCCGAGGGGGGCGGCCCGTCAGCTCACACCGCCACCAGGCCGGAGTGGCGGATCAGGGCCTCACTGCTGGGCTGACGCCCCCGGAAGGCCTCGAACACCGCCTTGGGATCCAGGCTGCCCCCCAGGCTGAGCACCGTGTCGCGGAAGCGGCGGCCGGTCTCGCGGATGCGCGACTCGTTCTCCAGACCCACCTCCTCAAAGGCGCTGAAGGCGTCGGCACTGAGCACCTCGGCCCACTTGTAGGAGTAGTAGCCGGCCGCGTAGCCGCCGGCGAAGATGTGGCCGAAGGAGCAGAGGAAGGCGTCCTCGTCGATCGGGGGCAGCACCGTGGTGTTGGCCGCGATCGCGCGGCGCAGCTGCTCGGGGCTCTGGCCGCAGCCGGGATGCCACTGGCTGTGCAGCCGCAGGTCGGTGAGGGCGAAGTGCACCTGGCGCAGGGTGGCGGCGCCCCCCAGGAAGGTGCGGGCGGCCAGCAGCTTGGCGAACTCCGCCTCGGGCAGGGGCTCGCCGCTCTGCCAGTGGTGGGCCATACCCAACAGGGTGGCGCGGTCGTAGCACCAGTTCTCCATGAACTGGCTGGGCAGCTCCACCGCATCCCACTCCACGTTGTTGATGCCCGCGGCCTGGGGCCGCTCCACGGTGGTGAGCATGTGCTGCAGTCCGTGGCCGAACTCGTGGAAGAGGGTCTCCACCTCCTCGAAGGTCATCAGGCTGGGGGTCTCACCCACCGGCGGGCTCTGGTTGCAGATCAGGTAGGCCACCGGCAGCACCGGGGCGCCATCCGCGGCCCGGGAGCGCCCCAGGCACTCATCCATCCAGGCACCGCCGCGCTTCGTGCCGGGACGGCTGTAGGGGTCGAGGTAGAAGGCGGCGATCGGCTGGCCGGCCCGCTCGCCGGCCCCGGGGCCCTCCAGCACCCGGAAGAAGCGCACGTCGGGGTGCCACACCGGCGCCTCGCCATCGGCGGCGCTGATCTGGATGTCGAACAGGCGGCCGCAGAGGGCGAACAGGCCGTCGAGCACCCGCGGCAGCGGGAAGTAGGGGCGCAGGGCCTCGCTGTCGAGCTCAAAGCTCTCCTGGCGCAGCACCTCCGCCCAGAAGCTCACGTCCCAGGGCTGCAGATCCGCCGCCTCGGGGGCGCCGTGGCGGGCGGCGCAGGCCCGCAGCTCCTCCAGTTCCCGCTCCGCCACCGGCAGGGCGGCGGCCCGCAGCTCCTCCAGCAGCGCCTCCACGGCGGCCTCGGAGTGGGCCATCTTCGAGGCCAGGCTCACCTCGGCCCAGTTGGCATAGCCCAGGCGCCGGGCCTGCTCGCCGCGCAGCGTGAGGATCCGCTCGATCAGCGGCCAGTTGTTGAGCTCGGCGCTGGCCCCCTCCCCCTGGCCGGAGGCGCGGCCCACGTGGGCCTTGTAGAGCCGCTCGCGCAGGTCGCGGCGGCGGCTGTACTTGAGGAAGGGGATGTAGCGGGGCATGTCGAGCCCCAGCAGCCAGGGGCCGGCCTCGGCCGTGGCCTCGCCGCCATCGGCGGCCGTGGGGCCGGCGCCGCGGGCCGCCTGGGCCAGCTGCTCGAGCAGGCTCGCCGGCAGCCCCTCAATCTCCTCGGCACTCGTGAGGCAGAGGGTCCAGCCGTTGGTGGCATCGAGCACCTGGTTGCCGAAGCGGGTGGAGAGCTCGGCCAGCTCCTGGCTGGCGGCGTTGAAGGCGGCCTGGGCCTCGCCCTCCAGGCCCACGCCCCGCAGCTGCATCGCCCGCAGCTCGGCGGCCAGGATCCGCTGCTGGGCGCCATCCAGCTGGCCGGCCTCGCCGGGGGCGGCGCTGCGGTGCTGGTGATCGAGGGTCTCCAGGGCGCGGTAGAGCACCCGGCTCTGGCCCAGGCGGTTGCCGAAGGCCACCACCGCCGCCTGCTGGCCGGCGTGGGCCTCCCGCAGCTCGGGGCTGTTGCAAACCCCGGTGAGGTGGCTCACCACGCCCCAGCTCCAGCGCAGGCGCTCCTCCAGCCGCTGCAGTGGATCCAGCACCACCTGCCAGCTGAGCGGGCCAGCGGCGGCGAGGGCCGTCTCCAGCCGCTGCTCCAGGGCGGTGAGCTCCAGTTCCAGGTCCGCCAGCAGGCTGGGGATGTGGGCACCCACCTGCTCCGGCGTGATCGCCTCAAACGGGGGCAGGCCGGCGCCGATCAGCAGCGGCGGAACGCCGGACCCGTCGGCCGCCGAGGCGGAGCCGCTGGGGATGGCGGCGGCTGGGGCGGCGGAGTCCGGGGCGCTGGAGCTGGCGGGAGCGGCGGTCATCGGCGCGGGGGGCTGGCGGTCGCAGCGACCATTCCAGCCCAACCGGGCCGAGCGGCGCGGTTCAGCCGAGGGCGGGAAGCCGGCCCAGCGCCACCTGGACCACGGCGGCCGCATCGGCGACCAGCTGGCCGGCGGGATGGGAGGCGATCTGAACGGCGCTGTGGGCGGCCAGATCCGTGGCCAGGGCCGTGGTGCTGGCCTCGTAGAGGTCGATGGCCACCCGCGGCCAGAAGCCGATCACCAGGGTGGGCACCAGCAGGCAGAGGCCAATCACCAGCTCCCGCGGCTTCATGTCGCCCACCACGGCCAGGGCCGGGATGCGCGGGCCGAAGAAGACGCGGCGGCAGAGGCTGAGCAGGTACACCGGCGTGAGCACCAGGCCGATGGCCGCCAGGATCACGGTGATCACCCGGAAGCCGGTGGTGAAGTCGGCGTTGCTGGTGACCCCCAGGAACACCGTGATCTCGCTCACGAAGCCGCTCATGCCCGGCAGGGCCAGGGAGGCCAGGGAGCTGGCCAGGAAGAAGGCGAAGGTGATCGGCAGCACCTTGGCCAGGCCGCCCATGTTGGGGATCGAGAGGGTCTTGGTGCGCTCGTAGAACACCCCCGTCACGAAGAACATGGCGGCGGCAATCAGGCCGTGGCTGATCATCTGCAGCATCGCCCCGCTCATGCCCAGGCTGTTGACGGCGCCGATGCCCAGCAGCACGAAGCCCATGTGGCTCACGGAGCTGCAGGCGATGCGCCGTTTCACGTTGTCCTGGGCGAAGGCGTTCAGCGCCCCGTAGACGATGTTGACGATGCCGAGCACGATCAGGGCCGGCGCCAGCTGCAGATGGGCCTCGGGCAGCATCTGCACGTTGAAGCGCAGCAGGGCGTAGCCGCCCATCTTCAGCAGCACGCCCGCCAGCAGCATCGACACCGGCGCGTTGGCCTCGCCGTGGGCATCGGGCAGCCAGGTGTGCAGGGGGAACATCGGCAGTTTTACCCCGAAGCCGATCAGGAAGCCGAGGTAACAGAGCAGGCCGAAGCTGCCGCCGGGGCTGCGGGCGGCCAGCTCACTGAGGTTGAGGGTGAAGGGGCCGTTGAGGGCCAGGGCCAGGCCGCTGAGCAGGATCAGCAGCGAGGCGGTGGCCGTGTAGAGGATGAACTTGGTGGCGGCGTACTGGCGCTGCTGGCCGCCCCAGATGGCGATCAGCAGGTACACCGGCACCAGCTCCAGCTCCCAGGCCAGGAAGAACAGCAGGAAGTCCTGGGAGAGGAACACCAGGGCCTGGGCCGAGGCCTGCACCAGCAGCAGGGCGAAGTAGAGGCGCGTCTTCTTCTGGATGTTCCAGCTGGCCGCCACCGACAGCAGGGTCACCAGGCCGGAGAGCACCACCAGGGGGGCCGAGAGGCCGTCGGCCGCCAGGGACCACTCCAGCCCCAGGGAGGGGACCCAGGCGAAGCGCTCCACCAGCTGGAGATCGGCCAGGGAGCCGTCGAAGCGCTGGCTGAACACCCACAGCATCAGGCCGAGGTCGGCCGCGAGGGTCGCCAGGGCGACGGTGCGGGGAAGCTTGGGATCGGTGCCGTCCCCCGGGAGCAGCATCAGCAGCGGCGCCACGGCCACCGGCAGCAGCGTGATCAGGCTCAGCCAGGGGAAACTGCCGAGGTTGGACGCGGCCGTGAGGGGCAGATTGGCGTCCATCTCAGCTTGATCGGGGGGAGATCGGTCGGACGACAGCCCAGGAGACGCCAGCCGCTGGCCGCACTGGCGGCCCTGCAGTGACGACGCTGAGACGGCAAGAGTGCTGCCGCAACGCGCCCCGTGGGATGCAACCCAACCCTGTCAATGTAACAGTTTAGGTATTTTTACTCAGCCTTGGTCTCCTGCCCTGGTGGTGTGCGGGAGGGCTGGTTCAGAGGGGTTGCCAGCGGCTGCCGGCCTGCTGCAGCGGCAGCACCTCGGACCTCGACGCTACGCCTTCGCCCTCCCAGGCACGCACCATCGCCCGGCTCACGGCCGCAGCCGTGGCCCGGCTGCAGAGGGCCAGCAGGCTGGGGCCCGCGCCGCTGATCACGCAGCCCCAGGCCCCCGCCTCCAGGGCCGCCTCCCGCACCCGCCGGCCGCCCTGGATCAGGCCCCAGCGGTAGGGCTCGTGGATGCGGTCGTGCATGCCATCGGCGATCAGGTCGCCGTTGCCAGTGCGCAGCCCCTGCAGCAGCAGGGTGAGGGAGCCGAGGTTGGTCACGGCATCGGGGATCGCGATCACCTTGGGCATCACCCGCCGGGCCTCACTGGTGGAGAGGCGGATCGCCGGGATCGCCACCACCGCCAGCACCTCCGGCGACCACTCGCAGCGGATCACGCGCCAGCGGTGCGAGGCGGCCTTGGCGGTCATGCACAGGCCCCCTAGCAGCGAGGGCACCACGTTGTCGGGGTGGCCCTCGATGTCGATGGCCAGCTCCAGCAGCTTCTCGCGGCTGAGGGGTTCGCCGATCAGGGCGTTGGCGCCCATCAGGCCGGCCACGATAGCGGTGGCGCTGCTGCCCAGGCCCCGGGCCGGCGGCACCGCCAGGCGCACCCGGGCCTCGATCGCCATCGGCTGCTCCCCGGCCTCCTTCCACACCCGCTGGGCCGCCCGATAGACGAGGTTGTCGGGCCCACCGCGCAGGTGGGAGCCCTCGCTGCCCTCGATGATCAGATCGAAGCGCTCGTCATCGCCCTCGATGCGGCGCAGTTCAAAGCGGTTGTTGAGATCGAGGGCAGCGCCGAGGCAATCAAACCCGGGGCCCAGGTTCGCCGTGGTCGCCGGCACATCCACCACGACGCCCTGTCCAATGCGCGGGCGCACCATGCCTGTCCTTCTGCTCGGGCCAGTGTCCCACCCGCCGGTGACGGCCCCCGCCGCCCCGATCAGGAGCCCAGCAGCATGCGGGCGCGGCAGGCGGCGCTGAACAGGCCGGCCTGCGGGTCGGTGAGGGCCGTGACCGGCACCTGGGCCAGCACCGGGCTGAGGCGCCCCTTGGCCCGCAGGGGACCCAGGAAGGCGGGCGAGCGCAGCGCCTCCAGGAGCTTGGCCGCCGTGCCGCCACCCACCCACAGGCCGCCCAGGCAGAGGCTCTGCAGGGCCAGGTCCCCGGCCACGGCCCCGTAGGCCCCCAGCCAGAGCTCCAGGGCCCGGCCCGCCAGGGGATCGCCGGCCGCGGCCGCCTGGGCGGTGAGGGCCGGCAGGTCCGGCGTGGACGCAGCGGGCTCGGGGTGACGCCAGGCCCGGGCCGCGGCCGCCAGGGCGTGCCGGCCTTCGGGATCGGCGCCGGCCAGCAGCCAGCGCATCACCTCCCCCAGGCCGGTGCCGCTCACGATCCGCTCGATCGAGACCCGCTCCAGCCCCCGGTCGGCCTGCAGCCACTGCTGGAGATCCCACTCCTCGGCCGTGCGGGGGGCAAAGGCCGCGTGGGCCGCCTCGCTGGCCACCGCCACCAGGCCGGCGGCCGTCGGCACGCCGATCGCCACCCCCAGACCGGTGCCGGCCCCGAGGATCGCCAGGGGCGCGCCGGGATCCGGCGCCGGATTGGCGGGATCCAGCGGCACCTGCTGCCCGGGGCCGAGGTGGGGCAGGCCGTAGATCAGCACGGCGAAGTCGTTCACCAGCTCCAGCCGCCCGAGGCCACAGGCGGCCGCCAGGGCGGTCTCCTCCAGCTCCCAGGGCAGGTTGGTGAGCTTGACGCGGCCATGGCGCACGGGGCCGGCCACGGCGAAGCAGGCCGCGGCCGGGGGCTCCTGGCGGAGTGGTGCCTGGCGCGGGGGCTCCCCCGTGGCGCCGCCGGCCAGGAAGTGATTCACCAGGGCGGCGAAGTCGTCCCAGTCGGCGGAGGGGAAGCGTTCAGCCCGCTGCTGGATCAGCGCGCCCCCCTCCAGCCGGTAGGTGGCCAGCAGCGTCTTGGTGCCGCCGATGTCGCAGGCCAGCAGGGTCGTCATCGGGCGGGCCTCAGGCGCTGGCGGCCGCCGGCAGCCCCAGGCCGGCGGCCCGGCCGGCGTTGGCGCCGGTGGCGGCCGCGAGCAGATCCGTCACCGCCACGCTGCCCAGATCCCCGTCGCGGCGGCTGCGCAGACTCACCCGGCCGCTTTCGGCCTCCTTGGCGCCGATCACCGCCAGCACGGGGATCTTCATCTGCTCGCCGTTGCGGATCAGCTTGCCGAGGCGGTCGCCGGAGTGGTCGATGGCGGCCCGCACCCCCGCGGCCTTGAGCTGGCCCAGCAGCTCCTCGGCGTAGGGCATCACCTCATCGGTGACCGGCAGCAGCCGGATCTGCTCGGGGGCCAGCCAGAAGGGGAAATCGCCGGCGTAGTTCTCGGTCATGATCCCGAAGAACCGCTCCAGCGAGCCGAAGATGGCCCGGTGGATCATGATCGGCCGCTGGCGGGTGCCATCGGCGGCCACGTACTCCAGGGCGAAGCGTTCCGGCAGGTTGAAGTCGAGCTGGATCGTGGAGCACTGCCACATCCGGCCGATGGCGTCTTCGATCTTGATGTCGATCTTGGGGCCGTAGAAGGCACCGCCGCCCTCGTCGACCTTGTAGGCCCAGCCCTTGCGATCGAGGGCCTCGATCAGGCCCTGGGTGGCCAGCTCCCACACGGCGTCTTCGCCGATGGATTTGTCCGGGCGGGTGGAGAGGTTGATCTCGTAGTTGCGGAAATCGAAGGTGGAGAGGATCTGCTCGGTGAGATCGAGGATGCGCAGGATCTCATCGCTGATCTGCTCCGGCAGGCAGAACACGTGGGCATCGTCCTGGGTGAAGCCCCGCACCCGCATCAGCCCGTGCATCACGCCGGGGCGCTCGTAGCGGTACACGGTGCCCAGCTCGGCCCAGCGGATCGGCAGCTCGCGGTAGCTGCGCAGGGTGCTGGCGTAGGTGAGCACGTGGAAGGGGCAGTTCATGGGCTTGAGCTGGTATTCCCGCTCATCCACCTGCATCGGGCCGAACATGCTCTCGGCATAGAAGTCGAGGTGGCCGGAGGTCTTCCACAGGCTGATGTCGGCCACGTGGGGCGTGTAGAGCAGCTCGTAGCCCGCGGCGAAGTGCAGCTCCCGCCAGAGGTTCTCGATCAGCAGGCGCATGCGGGCGCCGCGGGGATGCCAGAACACCAGGCCGGCGCCGGCCTCATCCTCGATCGAGAACAGATCCAGATCGGTGCCGAGGCGGCGGTGGTCGCGGCGCAGGGCCTCCTCCTTGCGGCGCTTGTGTTCCGCCAGCTGCTCCGGGGTTTCCCAGGCGGTGCCGTAGATGCGCTGCAGCTGGGCCTTGGTTTCATCGCCGCGCCAGTAGGCCCCAGCCACGCTCTCCAGCTCGAAGGCCTTGGCGTTGAGCTCGCCGGTGTTGGCCACGTGGGGGCCGGCGCAGAGGTCCCACCACGTTTCGCCCAGGGTGTAGAGGCTGATGGGCTCCTGGATGCCCGCCAGGATCTCCAGCTTGTAGGGCTCGTTCTGGGCCTGGATCCTGGCCGCGGCCTCGGCGCGGCTCACCTCGATCCGCTCGAGCGGCAGCTTCCTGTTGATGATCTTGATCATCTCCTTCTTGATGCCCTTGAGATCGGCCTCGGTGAAGGGATCGGGGCTGTCGAAGTCGTAGTAGAAGCCGCTCTCGGTCCAGGGGCCGATCGTCACCTGGGCTTTGGGGAACAGCGTCTGCACCGCCATGGCCAGCACGTGGCTCATCGAGTGGCGGATGCGCAGCAGCTGGGGGCTCTCGCTGGTCTTGGGCAGGGGAATCGGGCTGGGAGCCGCGCCAGGGGCCCCGGCGGGGGCGGTGGTCGTGGTGGCCGCGCTGCTGCTGAGGGATTGGTCGGCAGAGCGGGTCGCGGTCACGGCAGACAGGCAGGCAAACCCGATCCTACGCAGCCCAAATCGGGCTCCTTAGGCTGGGTGGGTGAGCCTTCCCCCTCCCCCACCGGAATCGGTCGCGCTGCTCGATCAGCTGCTGACCTCCCTGTTCGACGACTTCGAGACCTGGTTCCGCCGCGGCCTGGTGCTGCTCGACTGCGCCCCCGAGAACCTGCTGCCCGCCGCGGAGCGGGAGCAGCTGCGCGCCGATCTGAGCGAGGGCCTGGCGGGCCTGGCCGCCACCCGGGCCCTGCGCCGGGCCTCCCCCACCCCCATGGCCGTGGACATGGACGCCATGACCCCCTGGCACCGGCTGATGATGCGGGTCTGGAACCTCTCCTCGCAGCTGCGGGGGGCGGGGGTCCCCCTGCCCGACCAGGACGCCCCATGACCCAGGCCCGCCCGCTGGCTGTCCGCCCGCGGCAGCGCCGCAGCCTGGCCGCGGGCTATCTGCTCTGGGCCCTGGCGCTGGTGGGCCTCTGCGGCCTGCAGCGCTTCTACGCCCGCAGGCCCGTCAGCGGCACCCTCTGGTTGTGCACCCTGGGGCTTTGCGGCGTGGGCCAGCTGCTGGATCTGTTCCTGATGCCGGGCCTGATCGAGCAGGCCAACCGGCAGGGCGACGGCCTCGCCCTGGGGGAGCCGGTGGATCGCCAGCTGCTGGCCCTGGCCCGCCGCAGCGGTGCCGCCGGCTTCACCCTCAACGACGCCCTGCTGGAACTCAAGCTGCCCGCCGATCTGCCGCGGGAACGGGTGCGGGAGGAGGTGGAGCGGCTGCTGTTCGACCACCTGCTCGATGTCGGCAACGACGAGCGGGGCCGGGTGGTCTACCGGGAGCCCTGAGGCTCAGGCCTGCTCAGCGCTGCGGGCGCGGCGCAGGCTGGCGCTGTAGAAGCGCTCCAGCTCCTCGGCGCTCTTGACGGGCTGGCCGTAGGCGCTGGCGCCCGCCAGGGTGGGGAAGGAGGCCCACTCGCCGGCGAGGCGCGCCATGGCCTGGCGATCCAGGCCGCCGCGGTCAATGGCCCCCAGGGCGCCGCGGCGCTCCACCAGGTAGAGGGCGGCCTGGTCCTGGCTGGCGGGATCGAAGCGGGCCAGCCGCAGCTTGCGGGAGGCTTCACCCCAGGTGCCCGGCAGGAACTGGTAGGCCCCGGCGGCGGCGCTGGCGTAGCGCTTCACCACCACGATCTCGGGATGGCGCTCCAGGCTGGCGAAGCGGCCGCCGCCGTAGAGGGTGCGGTAGCCCTCCGGACGGCCGCCCAGCCAAGTGCCCTCGGCGTAGCGGATCGTGTTGAGCAGGGCGCGGCGCTCGGGGGTGATGGCGTAGTGGCCGGCGGGGCGGGCCGGGGCGGCCTCGCGGGCGTCCGGGGCGTCCTGCACCGCTGGGGACCCGGTGGCCATGGCCTGCCCCTGGGCCGCTGCCGACTCCGGCCGGAACTCCACCAGCAGGGGCAGCGCCAGCACGGAGGCGAGGGCGCAACCCAGGAACAGGGGGGGCGTGGAGCCGGGCAGCGGGCGACGAACCATGGGCAAGCGGGCAAGGCGAAGTCGGTTGAGCCTGCTGGCCCGAGCAGTCCCAGGGGGAGACCCCCTGGAACCGCCCTGGACAAACGGACCGGACCATGCCTTGGACCCATGCCACTGCACCTGGGACCCAGCTGCGACGCGCCTGGGAGCCGTGAGACGCAGCGATCTGCGCCCGCGACGGAGCCAGGCCCTTCGCCGTCACCGGTGTCTGACCGCTCAACGCGCGGAGGCCCCGTTTCGATCAGCCAAGCTGATGGTTCGAGTCCGATCGATCAGCCCCGTGCCAGGAATCCCAGGGCCTCACGGGTGCGCTCCAGGGTGGCCTGGGCCACCGCCTGGGCCCGCTCACGGCCAGCCGCCAGCACCCGATCCAGTTCCGCCGGATCGGCGCTGAGCTCGGCGTAGCGCTGCTGCACCGGCCGCAGCGCCTCCACGGTGGCCTCCGCCAGCAGCGGCTTGAAGGTGCCCCAGCCCATGGCCGCGCACTCGGCGGCGACCAGCTCGCGGCCCTTGCCGCTGAGGATCGCGTAGAGCCCCAGCAGGTTGTCGGTCTCGGGGCGCTCGGGGTTGCCGAACTCCAGGCCCATCACCGGATCGGTCTTGGCGCGCTTGATCTTCTTGGTGATCAGCTCCGGGGGATCCAGCAGCGTGATGCGCGAACCCTCGTTGGGGTCGCTCTTGCTCATCTTGCTGCGGCCATCGGTGAGGCTCATCACCCGGGCCCCCTCCTTGAGGATCAGGGGTTCGGGCACCTTCAGCACCGGGATCCGCTCGCCCTCGGCGTCCAGCTGGCCGAAGCGGGCATTGATGCGCTGCTGGGCGATGTCGCGGGCCAGCTCCAGGTGCTGCTTCTGGTCCTCGCCCACGGGCACGAGGTCGGCGTCATAGAGCAGGATGTCGGCTGCCATCAGCACCGGGTAATCCAGCAGGCCCACCGACACCTGGTCGCCCTGCTTGATCGCCTTTTCCTTGAACTGGATCATCCGCTCCAGCCAGTTGAGCGGCGTGACGCAGTTCAGCAGCCAGGCCAGCTCGCTGTGGGCCGGCACGTGGCTCTGCACGAACACCGTGCTCCTGGCCGGGTCGATGCCGCAGGCCAGATAGAGCGCGGCGGTCTTGCGGGTGTCAGCGGCCAGCTGGCCCGGCTCGTGGGGCACGGTGATGGCGTGCAGGTCCACCACGCAGAAGAAGGTGTCGTGGCTGTCCTGCAGGTCCACCCAGTTGCGGATGGCCCCCAGCCAGTTGCCCAGATGCAGCGCCCCGGTGGGCTGAACCCCGGAGAGAACCCTTGCGCGCTGCATCCCAAAGCCAGACGGTTGGGCGGATTCTGCCCTGGGGGCGGCCCCCCGCCGGCGTCGGACGGCCGGCGGCGGCTGGAGCGATCAGGCCTCGGCGGCGCTGGTCTCGGGGGTGGCTTCAGCGCCGGCGTCCGATCCCTCGGCGGCGATGACGTCAGCCGTCACGCCGTCCGCGGTCTCAGCGCTGTCGCTGGCCGCAGGGGCCTCATCCACGGCGGGCTCGGCCTCTGCGGCCACGGGAGCCGGGGGCTTGCTGGGCCTGGCGAAGGGGTTGACCCGCTGGCCACCCCGCTCACCCCGGGCCTCGCCACGGCCCTCCGGCCGGCCTTCGCCGCGGCGGCCACGGCTCTCACCCTGGGGGCGGCTGCCGGCCTGGGCGCGGTGCTGGGCCAGCACCTCGTCGAGCTTGCCCTCCTCCAGCAGCTGGGCCACGGTGCGGATCGAGAGGCCCAGGGCGGCCACGGTGGAACGCAGGCCGAAGGCCTCCTGCACGGCCCGGGCGGCCCGCAGCTCGTTGTCGCTCAGGCGGATGCGGAAGCCGCCCTGGTCACGGCCGCCACCGTCCCGTTGGCCGCCGTCCCGTTGGCCGCCCTCGCGGGGGCCGCGGCCGCCGGGGAAACGGCCCTCTCCACCCCGTCCGCCGTCCTGGCGCTCCTGGGACCGGCCCGCGTCGTTCAACCCGTCGGCCATGGCCGCAACCCTTGAAATCAGGGGCAAGTGTGACGCATGGCGGTGGCCGCGGGCCAGCACCACTCCAGCCGGTGCGGCTCGGCGCTGCCGGCGCGGGCCAGCACCAGCAGGGGCAGCGGTCGGGGGCCCGGCGTCTCCAGGTGGCGGCGGTAGAGATCGAGCAGCAGCAGGTAGCGCTCCAGGGTCCAGCCGGGGCCCGGCTGCTCCTGGGAGCACCAGAAGCGGCGCAGGGCGCGGCTGCAGGCCTCGCGGCCGAACTCCTCCCAGCAGCGCTCCTGGGCCAGGTCGGCCGTCAGCCCCTGGCGGCGCAGCTCGCGGAAGCGCACCAGCTCCGGGGCCTCGGCGCTGGCATCCGGCGGCAGCACCTGGGCCAGCCGCCGCACCGGCACTACCTCCAGCCGCAGCCAGCAGCGCTCCAGCAGCAGCACCGGCAGCTCCCCATGCCAGCCCTGCTCGCGCTGCTGCTGCGCCAGCAGCCGCTCCAGCCGCAGGCGCAGCCGCGGCGTCTGCAGGGCACCGCTCAGCAGGGCGTTGTCGGCCATCGACGTCACCCGTGGGCCCCCTGGAAGGTGATGGCGGCCATGGCGTAGTCGCGCGGCTCGAGGTGGATCGTGCAGCGCACCGGCCCGAAGCGCTCGGCCAGGTGCTCCTCCACGGCCTCGGTGATGGCGTGGGCGCTGGTCAGGTCGTCGGCATCCACCACCATGTGCAGCTCGATGAACACCCGCTGGCCCAGCACGCCGCGGCTGGCGATGTCGTGCACGTTGAGCACGCCGGGCACCCCCATCGCCACGGCGTGGATGGCCTCCGGCGCGATCGCGATCTGGTCCACCAGCCAGGGCAGGTTGGCCCGCACCACCTGCCAGCAGGCCCGCAACAGCAGCAGGCAGAGGGGGATGGCCACCGCCACGTCCAACCAGGTCTGACCCAGCAGCAGCACCCCCGCCAGGCCCAGCAGTACCACCACGGTGGTCCAGATGTCGCTGGTGGTGTGGCGGGCGTCGGCCAGCAGCAGCTGGCTGTTGAGGCGGCGGCCGGCGCGGCGCTCGTAGGCCGCCAGCAGCAGGTTGCAGCCGAGCACTAGCACCAGCAGCACCAGCTCGTGGCCGTCGAGCCGCAGGGGCCGGAGACCGGTGGTCAGGCGCGTCACGGCCGTGCGCAGGATCTCAAAGGCGGTCAGCAGGATGAAGCCGGCGATGGCCAGGGCCCCCACCGCCTCGTACTTGTCGTGGCCGTAGGGGTGGTCGCGGTCGGGCTCCGGATCGGAGAGGCCGTTGGTGATCAGCCCCAGCAGGCTGGAGAGGCCGTCGGTGGCGCTGTGCATGGCGTCGGCCAGCACCGCCAGGGAGCCGCTGGCCAGGCCCACCACCAGCTTCAGCAGGCTCATGGCCACGTTCACCGCCAGGGCCACCAGCAGCACCCGCTTGACCTGCCGACGGGTCTCAGGGGCCTGGGGATCCCCGGCCCTGGCGGCCCTGGCCCAGGGCACGGCGCCGCCGCCCGCGCTGACCTGGCTGAAGACGGAACCCATGCAGCAGCCTCGCCCGATGCCCATCCGAGCCCCAAGCTATGGGCTCCGGGCCGCTGCAGCTGGTGTCGCTCGACGCCATCCGCCTGGGCAGGCCGCGGGGCCTGAGCTAGAGAGGCTCGGACCCGACCGCCAGCCCCCGCCCTCCCGGCGACCGGGCCCGTGCTCCTCCGGCCTTGACCCCACCCGACACCAGCTCCCCCCTCTCGCCCAGCACCGCAGCCCCCTCGGGCCCCGTGCGCCTTGGATCCGGCGCCCTGGAGGCCGTCCTCGGGCCTGCGCTGCGGCGCTGGTGGCCCGTGGGGGCCGCGGTGCTGGGCGGCGGCTGGCTGCTGGGCGAGACCCTGCACCTCTCGCTCTCGTCGGTCGTGGCCCTCTCGGCCGCCGCCGGGGGCCTGTGGCTGCTGAACGGCCGCAGCCGGCACGTGGCACCCCGCCTGCCGGCCTCCTCCCAGGGCTGGCTGAGCCGCTGTGAGGCCGTGCTGACGCAGTTCGAGCACCTGGAGGGGGCCGACGCACCGGCCCTGCCGGGACGCCGCGAGGCCCTGGCGGCCCTGCAGACCCACCAGGAGCGCCGTCATCTGGATCTGGCCCTGGTGGGCTGCGACCTGCCCGATCCCGAGCTGCAGCCCCTGCTGGCCCAGGCCTGCCGCGCCCCCCTGCCCGTGCGGCTGCACTGGGGCCGGCCGCTGCCGGCCAGCAGCCCCGGCTGGCAGTGGCCCGAGCTGTTCCACCGCTGCGACCACCTGCTCTATTGCCTGCCGCTGCCGCTGCGGGCCTCGGACCTGCGCTGGCTGGAGGCCCTGCCGGCGGGCCAGTCGGTGTGGCTGCTGGTGGAGCGGGGCGATGGGGCGGACTGGCCGCGGCGGCAGCAGGAGCTGGAGGGGCAGCTGCCGGAGCGCCTGCGGCAGCGCTGGCTGGCCTGGGATCCCGCCAGCCGCGACGGCGAGGCCCTGGCCCAGGCCCTGGCCCCCCTGGCGGCGGAACTGGGCCGCAGCGCCCCGCTGCAGCTGGAGCGCACCCAGTGCCGCTGCCTCAAGCAGCTGCACGGGCGCTGGCAGGTGGAGCTGGAGGCCCTGCGCCGCAGCCGCTGGCAGGTCCTCGTGGCGCGCACCCAGTGGACGGTGGCGGCCGGGGTGGTGGTGGCGCCCCTGCCCAGCCTCGACCTGCTGGTGCTGGCGGCCGCCAACGGCCTGATGCTGCAGGAGATGGCCAGGCTGTGGGACTGCAGCTGGTCGGCTGAGCAGCTGCAGGCGGCGGCCCGCGAACTGGCCAAGGCCGCCCTCACCCTGGGGGTGGTGGAGTGGAGCTCCCAGGCCCTGGCCTCGCTGATCAAGCTGCACGGGGCCACCTGGCTGGTGGGCGGAGCCCTGCAGGCCCTGAGCGCGGCCTACCTGACCCGGGTGGTGGGCCGGGCCATGGCCGATTACCTGGCCCTGGCCTCCGGCGTGCCGGAGGAGCAGCTGGCGGCCCTGCTGCAGCGGCAGGCCCCGCTGCTGGTGGCCCGGGCGGCCGAGGAGGAGCGGCACGACTGGGCCGGCTTCCTGGAACAGGGCCGCCACTGGTGGCGCCAGCAGGCCCTGGCGCCCGGCCCAGCCTGACAGGCTGCCACTTCACAACTCTTCGTAAAGCCTTCGTGAAGTGCTTCATGAAGCAACCCAAAGGTCGCTCACGTTCGTTGTCGTTCACGAATCACTTCGAACGCGCTGCCTAGCGTGGCTCTGCCACATCCCGTGGCATTCCCGTACTCATTCGGTCCATGACCACTGCCCTTCGCAGCGGCCGCGCTGGAAGCTGGGAACGCTTCTGCAAGTGGGTCACCTCCACCGACAACCGCATCTATGTGGGTTGGTTCGGTGTGCTGATGATCCCTTGCCTGCTGTCGGCCACCATCTGCTACATCATCGCCTTCATCGCGGCTCCGCCCGTTGACATCGATGGCATCCGCGAGCCCGTGGCTGGTTCGTTCCTCTACGGCAACAACATCATCTCCGGCGCTGTCATCCCCAGCAGCAACGCCATCGGTCTGCACTTCTATCCCATCTGGGAAGCCGCCAGCCTCGACGAGTGGCTGTACAACGGCGGTCCCTATCAGCTGGTGGTGTTCCACTTCCTGATCGGCATCTCGGCCTACATGGGCCGCCAGTGGGAACTCTCCTACCGCCTGGGCATGCGCCCCTGGATCTGCGTGGCCTACAGCGCTCCGCTGTCCGCCGCCTATGCCGTGTTCCTGATCTACCCCTTCGGTCAGGGCTCCTTCTCCGACGGCATGCCCCTCGGCATCTCGGGCACCTTCAACTTCATGCTGGTGTTCCAGGCCGAGCACAACATCCTGATGCACCCCTTCCACATGCTGGGGGTGGCGGGTGTGTTCGGCGGCAGCCTGTTCTCCGCCATGCACGGCTCCCTGGTGACCTCCTCCCTGGTGCGTGAGACCACCGAGAGCGAGAGCCAGAACTACGGCTACAAGTTCGGCCAGGAGGAAGAGACCTACAACATCGTGGCTGCCCACGGGTACTTCGGTCGTCTGATCTTCCAGTACGCCAGCTTCAACAACAGCCGCAGCCTGCACTTCTTCCTGGGTGCCTGGCCGGTGGTGGGCATCTGGTTCACCTCCATGGGCATCAGCACCATGGCGTTCAACCTGAACGGGTTCAACTTCAACCAGTCGATCCTGGATGCCCAGGGCAAGGTGCTGCCCACCTGGGCGGACGTGCTCAACCGCGCCAACCTCGGCATGGAAGTGATGCACGAGCGCAATGCCCACAACTTCCCCCTCGATCTGGCCGCGACCCAGGTGACCCCCGTCGCCCTGACCGCCCCCGCGATCGGCTGAGGGCCTTCCGCCCCTGCCGCCCCGCGGCGACCCCAGAGCCCCCGCTGCGGCGGGGGTTTTTTCGTAGGCTCCACCCGTCGGGCGCGCCCCCATGGTCCCCTCACCGATCGGCGGCGGCTGCAGGCCCCAGCGGTTCCGCCGGCCCCTGGTCTGGGCCCTGGTCGCCGTGGGCCTGGCGGGCCTGACGCTCACCGGCTGCAAGCCCGGACGGCAGCCGCAGACCTCAGGGACGGTGGACAGCGGCAAGCCCCGGGTGCTGACCACCTTCACCGTGATCGCCGACATGGCCCGCCAGGTGGCGGGGGATCGGCTGCAGGTGGAGTCGATCACCAAGCTGGGGGCCGAGATCCACGGCTACGAGCCCACCCCCAGCGACCTGCAGCGGGCCAGCGGCGCCAGGCTGATCCTGGAGAACGGCCTCAACCTGGAGCGCTGGGCCGAGCGCTTCCACGCCGGCCTGCCGGGCGTACCGCGGGTGACCCTGAGCACCGGCATCACGCCGCTGCCGATCGCCGAAGACGCCGGCCGCGGCCAGCCCAATCCCCACGCCTGTATGTCGCCGCGGCTGGCCGAGATCTATGTGGAGAACATCCGAGCCGCCTTCACCAAGCTCGATCCGGCCGGCGCCGCCACCTACCGCCGCAACGCCGAGGCCTACCGCCGCCAGCTGCGCCAGCTCGACCGCGAGTTGCGCCAGGGCCTGGCCGCCCTGCCGGCCGAGCAGCGGGTGCTGGCCACCTGCGAGGGGGCCTTCTCCTACCTCGCCCGCGACTACGGCCTGCAGGAGGCCTACCTCTGGCCCGTCAACGGCGAGAGCCAGGTGACCCCCCAGCGGCTGGCCCGCCTGATCGATCTGGTGCGCCGCCGCCGCGTGCCGGCGGTGTTCTGCGAGAGCACCGTGAGCGACGAGGCCCAGCGGGAAGTGGCCCGCGAAGCCGGCAGCCGCTTCGGTGGGGTGTTCTACGTCGACTCCCTGTCGCTGCCTGACGGCCCCGCCCCCAGCCTGCTGGGGCTGCAGCGCCACAACCTGCGCACGCTGGTGCAGGGCCTGCGCGGTGCGGGAAGCTGAGGCGATGGTTGATCCGCCCCGCGAGACCCTGCCCTCCGGCTCCGATGCATCCGCTCCCCTGCCACCCGAGCGCATCGCCGTGGAGGGGCTCTGCGTGGACTACCACGGGGTGGTGGCCCTGCACGAGGCCTCGCTGCGGGTGGCCCCCGGCAGCATCTGCGGCCTGGTGGGCATGAACGGCGCCGGCAAATCCACCCTGTTCAAGGCGCTGATGGGCTTCGTGCGGCCATCCCGCGGCACGATCCGCATCAACGGCGCCCCCCTGGCCCAGGCCCGCCGCGAGCAGGCCGTGGCCTACGTGCCCCAGACCGAGAGCGTCGACTGGAACTTCCCGGTGAGCGTGGCCGACGTGGTGATGATGGGCCGCTACGGCCGCATGAACCTGCTGCGCCAGCCACGGCCCCAGGACCGCCAGGCCGTGCGCGACAGCCTGGAGCGGGTGGCCCTGGCGGACCTGCAGGACCGCCAGATCGGCGAGCTCTCCGGCGGCCAGCGCAAGCGGGCCTTCCTGGCCCGGGCCCTGGCCCAGGGGGCCACAGTGCTGCTGCTCGATGAGCCCTTCAACGGCGTGGACATCCGCACCGAGGGGCTGATGGTGGAGCTGTTCGAGCAGTTCCGGCGCGAGGGCCGCAGCCTGCTGATCTCCACCCACGACCTCTCCCACGTGAGAGGCTTCTGCGACCAGGTGGTGCTGATCAACCGGACCGTGCTGGCCTACGGGGCGATCGACGAGGTGTTCACCGAGGAGAACCTGGCGCGCACCTTCAGCGCCGCGGTGGCCGGCGTGGGGACGAGCCCGGGGAGGGGCCGCTGATGGACGCCCTGCTCTGGCTCACGGAGCCCCTCAGCCACGCCTTCATGGTGCGGGCCCTGCTGGTGAGCCTGCTGGTGGCCACGGTCTGCGGCCTGCTCTCCTGCTACCTCACCCTCAAGGGCTGGGCCCTGATGGGGGACGCGGTCTCCCATGCGGTGATGCCGGGGGTGGTGATCGCCTACGCCCTGGGGCTGCCCTTCGCCGTGGGCGCCTTCGTGTTCGGCGTGGGCTCGGTGGCCCTGATCGGCTACATCAAGCAGATGACACGGATCAAGGAGGACACGGTGATCGGCCTGGTGTTCACCGGCTTCTTCGCCCTGGGCCTGACGCTGATCTCGAAGCTGCGCAGCTCGATCGACCTCACCCACATCCTGTTCGGCAACGTGCTCGGTATCAGCGCCGCCGACATCCAGCAGACCCTGCTGATCAGCGGCCTGGTGCTGGCGGTGCTGCTGGTGTTCCGGCGCGACCTGATCCTGTTCTGCTTCGATCCCACCCACGCCCGCTCGATCGGCCTCAACACCGGAGTTCTGCACTACCTGCTGCTGGCGGTGCTCTCCCTGGCGGCGGTGGCGGGCCTGCAGACGGTGGGCATCATCCTGGTGGTGGCGATGCTGGTGACCCCCGGAGCCACCGCCTACCTGCTGACGGACCGCTTCGATCGGATGAGCTGGATCGCCATCGCCTCGGCGATGCTCTCCAGCGTGATGGGCATCTACCTGAGCTACTGGCTGGATGCCTCCACCGCCGGCTGCATCGTGCTGGTGCAGACCGGGCTGTTCCTGCTGGCGTTCCTGTTCGCGCCCCGCCATGGCCTGCTGGCCCAGCGGGCCCGCTGAGGTTGGAGGGTGACGGAGCTTGAGACGGGGGCTGGACGGGTGACGATGACCGGTGCGCGCCGCGAGCAGTCCTGGCCCTGGTGGCCGCTGCTGCCCCTCTACCCCTACGGCCGGCGCCGCACCCTGGTGCGGGAGCTGATCCCCGAGCAGCTGTGGAGCTTCGAGCAGTTGCAGGGGGTGTTCTACGTGGCGGTGCCGATCCGGATGACGGTGGTGCGGCTGCGGGCCGGGCTGCTGCTCTACGCGCCGGTGGCGCCCACGGGCGAGGTGCGCTCAGCCCTGCGGGAGCTGGAGCAGCGCTTCGGCCCGGTAACCACCATCGTGCTGCCCACGGCCTCAGGGCTGGAGCACAAGCTGCCGGTGCCCGCCATGGCCCGGGCCTTCCCCGCGGCCCAGGTGTGGGTGACGCCGGGGCAGTGGAGCTTCCCACTGCGGCTGCCCCTGGCCTGGCTGGGCTTCCCCCCCGGCCGCACCCGGGTGCTGGGCGAGGACGGCTGGCCCCACCCCGACGAACTGCTGTGGGAATCGCTGGGCCCCCTGGACCTGGGGGTGGGGCGCTTCCAGGAACTGGCCTGCCTGCACCGGGCCAGCGGCGCCCTGCTGGTGACCGATGCCCTGGTGGCGATCGGCGCCGAGCCCCCCGAACTCTTCGCCGCGGACCCCACGCCGCTGCTGTTCCATGCCCGCGAGCGGGGCGACGAGCCCCTGCAGGATGGCCTCGAGCAGCGTCGGCGGGGCTGGCGACGGCTGGTGCTGTTCGCCTCCTACCTGCGGCCCGAGCCCCTGGCGGTGCCGCCCCTGGGCGAGGTGCTGGGCCAGGCCCTGCGGCCGGGGCTGCGCAGCCCGCGCAGCTATTTCGGCCTCTATCCGTTCCGCTGGCGCTCCGGCTGGCAGACCGCCTTTGAGGCCCTGCTGGAGGACGGGCGGCCGCGGCTGCAGATCGCGCCGGTGCTGGAGCGGCTGGTGTTTCCGCGGGCCCGCCAGCCCCTGGTGGCCTGGCTGCGACGGCTGGCCGCCCTGGAGGGGGTGCGCTGGCTGGTGCCCGCCCACTACGAGGCACCGATCGCCTGCTCGCCCGGACAGCTGGCGGCCCTCGCCGATCAGATCGAGGCCCGCCCCTGGGCCCCCCGGGACGGCAACTGGGCCTACCTGGCCGGCATCGACGACCGCCTGCTGCAGCTGGGGGTGGTCCCCGACCAGCCCGTGCCCTGAGGCCCTATCAAGTGGGACTCAGAGCTTCAGCTCGCCCGGATCGACGTCCTGGTCGGCATCAATGAACAGGGAGGCTTCCAGCTCCATGCGCTGTTCCATCTGGCGCAGGAAATAGCCGGTCATCATCGCCGAAGCCAGCAGGCCGGCCAGGTTGTCGCGGCTGGCCTGGATCTTCACTTCGAACTGCTCGCCGGGGAGCATGCCGAGCAGACCCTGCACGTTGTGGCGAATGATGTCCTGGATGTCGCCGCTGGCCGAGCGGGCCACCCGCTGCAGCACGTCGGGAGACTGCTCCTGGAGGTACTGGATCAGCGAATTGGTGCCGATCGCCTCGTTCTCGCTCGTCAGGAACTCCGGGTTGAACATCTCCGGTGTGCTCCGCGTCACGGCGCAACACTACCCCAACTGGTTGAGGCCCTCGCGGCGGCCCTGGGGGGAGAACCGAATCGGACCGAGCCGGTCCAGGGGCCAGTAGCGGAACACCGCGGTGCCGATCACCTCGCGGCTGGGCAGCGGGCCCCAGAGATGGGAATCCAGGCTGGCGTTGCGGTTGTCCCCCAGCACCAGGAGCGCGTCCGCGGGCACCGTGAGCGGCGGCAGGCTGTAGTCCATGGCCTCACGCAGCCAGGGCTCCGCCACCGGGCTGCCATTGCGGATCAGCTGACCGTCCCGCACCTCCACCACATCGCCCGGCTCGGCCACCACCCGCTTGATCAGGGCCGCGTCGGGGTCATAGCCGGCCGCCACCAGGGCCGGCGGAGCATGGAACACCACGATGGTGCCGGGGGGCAGAGGGCGGTGCAGCCGCGGCCGCAGCTTCTCCACCAGCACCCGGTCCTGCAGCTGCAGGGTGGGCAGCATCGAGCCGGAGGGGATCCAGCGGGGTTCGACCACCGCCCAGCGCAGCAGCAGGGCCACGACGACCCAGGCCAGCAGGGGCAGCCAGCGCCGCAGCCACCCCTGCAGGCCCTGGGGCTCGGCGCCGGCAGCGTCGGCCGGGGGAGAGGAGGTATCGGCCATGGGCGGACGGTCCGGTCAGCATGATCGGTCCATCCTCACCAGCCGCCGGCGCCGGTGCCCGCTCCCGCCTTCCCCACCCGGGCCGCCGCCAACCTGCGGGCCGCCCTCCGCCTGCTGCTGGCACTGCAGCGCCAGGGCCTGCGGCGCCTGGTGCTCTGCCCCGGCAGCCGCTCGGCCCCCCTGGCGGTGGCCGCGGGCCTGCTGGAGCGCCACGGCCTGCAGCTGCTCACGGGCGTGGATGAGCGCTCCGCCGCCTTCCTGGCCCTCGGGCTGGGGCGGGTCGACGGGCTGCCGGCCGCGGTGGTGACGACCTCCGGCACGGCGGTGGCCAACCTGCTGCCGGCGGCGGTGGAGGCCGACAGCGGCAGCGTGCCGCTGCTGCTGCTCACGGCGGATCGACCCAGCCGGCTGAAGGGCTGCGGCGCCAACCAGACCGTGAACCAGGAGCAGTTCCTGGTGGCCAGCTGCCGGGCCTGTCTGGCGGGCGACGGGCGCGGCCTGGCGGCCATGGATCAGGCCGCGATCGAAGCCCTGGCGCACCAGGCCTGGGAGGCCACCCTGCGGGCCCCGCTGGGGCCGGTACACCTCAACCTGCCCTTTGAGGAGCCGCTGCACGCCGGGGCGGAGGAGCTGGCCGAGCTGGCCGCTGAGCTGCCGGTGCTGGCCCAGGAGTGGATCGAGCCCCGGGCCCATGACCTGGCCCGTAACCCGGCCCATGACCTGGCGGCGGGTCCCCTCGGCGGCCTGGATCCCGATCGGCCTGGGGTCGTGGTGGCCGGCCCCTGGCGGGGCACCGCCGCCGGGCTGGAGCGCTTTGCCGCCGCCCTGCTGCGCTGGCAGCGGCGCACGGGCTGGCCGGTGCTGGCCGATGGACTCTCGGGCCTGCGGGGCTGGCCCGGTCTGGAGCTGGTGGCCGCCTACGACCTGGTGCTGGCCGAGCCCCCCGGGGCGCTGGCGCCCCCCCAGCTGCTGCGCCTGGGCCCCATGCCCGCCAGCCGGCGCCTGCAGCTGTGGATTGCCGCGACCCGCGGCCCCCAGCTCCTGATCAGCGAGGCCGAGCCGCGCAACCTGGATGCCAGCGGCAGCGCCACGGCCCGCCGCGGCGAGGGCCTGGCCGCCTGGCTGGAGCGGGCCGGGCCGCGGCTGGCGGATGAGGCCTCAGCCCCCATCCCAGGGCCCGGGGCCGAGGCCCTGGAGCTGGCCGTGCGCTGGCGACGGGCCGAGGCCCTGGCCCAGGCGGAGCTGGATCGGAGCCTCAGCCGGCCTGGGGATCACCCCCCGGGCCCCGTGGACGCCGGTGGGGGATCCCCAGGGGCCACCAGCGAACCCGCCCTGGCGCGGGCCCTCAGCCGCCTGCTGCCCGCCGGGCTGCCGCTGATGCTCGCCAGCAGCAGTCCGGTGCGGGACTGGGAGAGCTTTGCCGATCCGGCCGCGCCCCAGCGACGGGTGCATGGCTTCCGCGGCGCCTCCGGCATCGATGGCACCCTCTCGATCGCCGCCGGCCTGGCCCTGGCGGAAGGCGAGCTGGTGCTGCTCACGGGCGATCTGGCCCTGCTGCACGACGCCAATGGCTGGCTGTGGCGAACGCAGCTCGCCGCGGCCGGCTGCCGGCTGACGGTGGTGCTGGTGGACAACGGCGGCGGCGGCATCTTCGAGCAGCTGCCGATCCGCCCGCAGGCAGCCCCGGGCGGCGGGGAGGCGCCCCTGGATTTCGAGCGCCTGTTCGCCATGCCCCAGGCGGTGGACCACGGCGCCCTGGCGGCCGCCCATGGGGTTCCGCTGCGGCCCCTGGCGAGCCTGGCGGAGCTCGGAGCGGCCCTGGCCTGGGCGGCGGAGCAGCCGATGGCCCTGATCGTGCTGCACAGCGACCGCCGTGGCGATGCCCGGCTGCGCCAGCAGCTGCGGGCGACGGTGGCCCAGCAGCTGGCCAGCGCGCCGGCGGCCGCAGAGCCGCGCTGACCCGGGTGGCGAGCCTGCCGGGCCGGACGGCCCCAGGGGACACCAAGGCCGCGCCCCAGAATGGCCGGCACCACCAGCCTGGCCGATGCTCACCCCGCAGCCATCTCCCGTGCGCTGGATCCCCCAGGGGAGCTACTCCGACATCCTCTTCGACCTGAGCGAGGAGGGCATCGCCCGCATCACGATCAACCGCCCCCACAAGCGCAACGCCTTCCGGCCCCGCACCGTGAGCGAGCTGTTCGACGCCTTCTCTCGGGTGCGCGACAACCCCAGCATCGGCGTGGTGCTGTTCACGGGGGCCGGTCCGGCCGCCGACGGGGGCTGGGCCTTCTGCGCCGGCGGCGACCAGAGCGTGCGCGGCGACGGCGGCTACGTGGACGACGAGGGCCTGCCGCGGCTGAACGTGCTCGATCTGCAGCGCCTGATCCGCAGCCTGCCCAAGGTGGTGATCGCCCTGGTGGCCGGCTACGCCATCGGCGGCGGCCAGGTGCTGCACCTGCTGTGCGACCTCTCGATCGCGGCCGAGAACGCCGTGTTCGGCCAGACGGGGCCGCGGGTGGGCAGCTTCGATGGCGGCTTCGGCGCCAGCTACCTGGCCCGGCTGGTGGGCCAGCGCAAGGCGCGCGAGATCTGGTTCCTCTGCCGCCAGTACGACGCCGAGCAGGCCCTGGCCATGGGCCTGGTGAACACGGTGGTGCCCCTGCAGCAGCTGGAGGCCGAGGGGGTGTCCTGGGCCCGGGAGGTGCTGGGCCACAGCCCCACCGCGATCCGCTGCCTCAAGGCGGCCTTCAACGCTGAAACCGACGGCATGGCGGGGCTCCAGGAGCTGGCCGGCCAGGCCACCCACCTCTTCTACCGAACCGAGGAGGGCCGCGAAGGCCGCAATGCCTTCCTGGAGAAGCGGCCGCCGGACTTCTCCGGCTCACCCTGGCTGCCGTAGGGCCTGCCCTCGCTAGGGTCCAGGCAGCGACCTGAACTCTGCGCCGCTGTGCCGCGGTTTCCCGTCTCGCTTCCCCTGCCGCCTGCCCCCGCTCGGCTGGCCCCCCTGCTGCTGGCGACCGCCACCGGCCTGGGGATCCTGGCGCCCGCGGCCGGCCACGCCCGGCAGGCCGACCCGATCCCCCCCGCGGCGCCACCGATCAGCGATGCGGTGGCCCTGGCTGCGGTGCCGGAGGAGCTGCGCCTGCAGACCGGGCTGCAGGTGGTGCTGGATCGCAGCAGGCGCCAGCTGATGCTGCTGGAGAACGGCGAGCTGCGCCGCCGCTTCCCCGCCGCCGTGGGCATGGTGGGCTGGGAGACGCCGGCGGGCCGCTTCCAGGTGATGGAGAAGCAGGTCGATCCGGTCTGGGAGCACCCGCAGAACGGCAAGCGGGTGGGGCCCGGCCCCGCCAACCCCCTGGGCAGCCGCTGGATCGGCTTCCACCGCGACTGCACGGGCCGCAAGGGCTGGGACGGCGAGCGCTACCTGGACGTGCAGGGCTGCGTGGTGGCGGGTTTCCACGGCACCCCCCACCGCTGGACCGTGGGCCGTGCCATCTCCCACGGCTGCGTGCGCCTCTACGACGAGCACGTGCGCGACCTGTATGAGCTGGTGCAGATCGGCACGCCGGTGACGGTGCTGCCCTGAGGCCAGGGCGCCGCGGTTCGCCGCGAACGGGAGCGCCGGAGACCCCCCGTAGAGTTGCGCCACCTGTGGTGATCGACCCCATGCGCGTGCTGTTTGCGGCAGCCGAATGCGCCCCGATGGTGAAGGTGGGCGGCATGGGGGACGTGGTGGGCTCGCTGCCGCCGGCCCTCGCGGCCCTCGGCCACGACGTGCGCGTGATCATGCCGGGCTACGGCCGGCTGTGGAGCAAGCTCACGATCTCCAGCGAGCCGGTGTGGCGCGGCCACACGATGGGCACCGACTTCGCGATCTACGAGAGCCGCCATCCCACCACGGGCCTGCCGCTGTATCTGGTAGGCCATCCGGTGTTCGACCCGGAGCGCATCTACGGCGGCGAGGACGAGGACTGGCGCTTCACCTTCTTCGCCAGCGCCACCGCGGAATTCGCCTGGAACCACTGGAAGCCCCAGGTGCTGCACTGCCACGACTGGCACACCGGCATGATCCCGGTGTGGATGCACCAGGACCCGGAGATCAGCACGGTCTTCACGATCCACAACCTCAAATACCAGGGGCCCTGGCGCTGGAAGCTGGACCGCATCACCTGGTGCCCCTGGTACATGCAGGGGGACCACACCATGGCGGCCGCCTTGCTCTATGCCGATCGGGTCAATGCGGTGTCGCCCACCTATGCCCAGGAGATCCGCACCGCTGAATACGGCGAGAAGCTCGATGGGCTGCTGAATTACATCAGCGGCAAGCTGCGCGGCATCCTCAACGGCATCGATCAGGACGACTGGAACCCCGCCACCGACCCCAGCCTGCCGGCCACCTTCAGCCCCGACGACCTGGGGGGCAAGGCCCTCTGCAAGGCGGCCCTGCAGGAGCGCATGGGCCTGAGCGTGAATCCCGGCAGCTACCTGATGGGGGTGGTGAGCCGGCTGGTGGACCAGAAGGGCATCGATCTGCTGCTGCAGGTGGCCGATCGGGTGCTCGCCTACTCCGACAGCCAGATCGTGGTGCTGGGCACCGGCGATCGCAGCCTGGAATCGGGGCTGTGGCAGATGGCGGCGCGCCACCCCGGCCGCTTCTCGGTGTTCCTCACCTACGACGACGCCCTGAGCCGCCTGATCTACGCCGGCAGCGACGCCTTCCTGATGCCCAGCCGCTTCGAGCCCTGCGGCATCAGCCAGCTGCTGGCAATGCGCTATGGCTCGATCCCGGTGGTGCGCCGCGTCGGTGGCCTGGTGGACACGGTGCCGCCCCACGACCCGGCCCACCACAGCGGCACGGGCTTCTGCTTCGACCGCTACGACCCGCTGGACTTCTACACCTCGATCGTGCGCTCCTGGGAGGCCTTCCGCCACGCCGACAGCTGGCGGGAACTGCAGCGCCGCGCCATGACGGCGGACCACAGCTGGGAGCGTTCCGCCCTGGAGTACGACCGCATGTACAAGGAGGTGCGCGGCATCAAGGAGCCCTCGCCCGATGCCCAGGCCGTGGAGCAGTTCTCCCTCGGCCAGGACGCGGATCCCAGCCGCCGGGGCGGGGAGCCGCTGAACGGGGAGGCCGCTCCGGGCTGGAGCCAGGGCCAGGCCGCCGCCGCCGATCCGACCCCGGCCGGCACCAGCACCGGCGAGGAACAGGCCGACGCGTCCGACGCCTCCCTGGCGGCCCGGTTCAACCCCCTGGCGCTGCTGCGGCGCCGCTCGGGAGGCTGACTCCCGGCCGCAGCCGGACGGCACCGCCCCTGCGATCTCCCCCATGAGCCGGCCGGAGCCGAGCACCAACCTGCCGGCGCCCTACCGCAGCCCCTGGCGGGCCCTGGCCGAGGACCTGCGTGCGGTGGCCGCCAGCCTGCGGCTGGGCCTGCAGGAACTGTGGCGCCGCAATGGCCAGGGGGATCTGCCCCGCCCTGGCCCCTGGCCCCGGGACCTGGCGCCCCTGTTCTGGCCCCTGCTGCTGGCCCTGGCGCTGGCGGCGCTGCTCCTGGTGGGGGTGGGGCTGGGCCGAAGGCTGGGCGGGCCAGCCGTCGGGCCAGGGGAACCGGCATCCCCAGCGCCCCCGGCCGAGATGCCCCTGGAGATGCCTCAGGAGAGGCCAGGCACCAGCCCGGCCGCGGGCCCAGCAAGCGCTGCGCCTGAACCCCGCTCCGGGACTGTCGCGATGGAGCCCCCGGCAGCAGCGTCCCCGACAAACGCGGTGGCCGCTCCAGCCACCAGCGCTGCCGACGCCTCCGACGCCCCAATTGGCACCAGCCGATCCGAGGCCCGCACAACCCCAGAGACAGACCCCAGCCTCGCGGAGGCGGCCCCCACGGCAGCGGCGACGCCCGAAGCCGCGGCCTTGCCGGGATCCATGGTGCCGCCCGATCCCCTGGCCGACCTCCTCGCCAGCCCGGCGGCGGCGGGTCTGCTGAGCTCCGCCAGCGCCGAGCCCGCCAGCGCCAGCCTGCAGCTGGTGCTGGGCGACGGCTTCCAGGGCCTGAGCGGGGCCGAGCAGCAGCGCCGCGCCGACACCTGGCAGCAGCTGGCCCTGGGCCTGGGCTACGAGCACCTGCAGCTGCGCGCTGCCGATGGAGCCCTGCTGGGCCGGGAGGCGGTGGTGGGCGGCGGCATGATTCTGCTCAGTCCTCCCGAGCGGAATTGAGCCCATGCTGCTGAGCCGGTTGATCGAACGCTGGGGAGCCCCGATCGGCGCCGCCGTCGACCCCGATCAGCCCCTGGGCCCCATCTGCACCGACAGCCGCCAGCTGGCGGCCGGGGCCCTGTTCGTGCCCCTGGTGGGGGAGCGCTTCGACGGCCACGCCTTCCTGCCGGAGGCGGCCCGTCTGGGGGCCCAGGCCGCCCTGGTGCAGCGGGGCCGGGAGGCGGGTCTCCCCCCCGGCCTGGCGGCCTGGCTCGTGGACGACAGCCTGGCGGCTTACCAGGAGCTGGGCCAGCTGTGGCGCCAGGAGCTGCGGACGCCGGTGGTGGCGGTCACGGGCTCGGCCGGCAAGACCACCACCCGCGAGCTGATCCGCGCCGTGCTCGCCCCCCTGGGGCCGGTGCTGGCCAGCAGCGGCAACGAGAACAACGACGTGGGCGTGCCGCTCACCCTGCTCAAGGTGGGGCCGGACCACCGCGCCGTGGTGGTGGAGATGGGCATGCGTGGCCTCGGGGAGATCGATCGGCTCTCCCGCTGCGCCGAGCCCGACATCGCCGTGATCACCAACATCGGCACGGCCCACATCGGCCGCCTGGGCAGCCGCGCCGCCATCGCCACCGCCAAGTGCGAGATCACGGCGGGCCTACGCCCCGATGGGCTCGTGGTGATCCCCGCCGGCGATGCCCTGCTGGAGCAGGCCCTGGCGCGGGTGTGGTCGGGGCGGGTGGTGCGCGTGGCCTTGGCGGCCCCCAGGGGCGCCGATGCCGAGGCCACCGGCGCCGCGCCGGTGGCGGCCCCACTGCCTCCCCCCGGGATGACCGGCCAGCTGGAGGCTGACGGCACGGTGCTTCGCCTGGGAGAGGCGCGGATCCCGCTGCCCCTGGAGGGGGAGCACAACGCCCGCAACCTGCTGCTGGCCCTCGCCGTCGCCCAGGAGCTGGGGCTGGAGCCCGGCCGGCTGGATCCCCTGGAGGTGGCCTTGCCGGGCGGGCGGAGCCGTCGCCAGAGCATCGGCGGCATCACCGTGCTGGATGAGACCTACAACGCCTCCCCCGAGGCGGTGCTCGCGGCCCTGGCCCTGCTGCAGCGCCAGCCCGGGCGGCACTTCGCGGTGCTGGGCACCATGCTCGAACTCGGGGAACAGAGCCTGGCCCTGCACCGCCAGGTGGCCGAGCGGGCCCGGGAGCTGGAGCTCGACGGCCTGGTGATCGTCGATGGCGGCCAGGAGGGGGAGGCCATGCTGGCGGCGGCGGCGGGCCTGCCCCGGCTGCGGCGGGTGTCGAGCCCGGCCGAGGCGGCGCCGCTGCTGCGGGAGTGGCTGGCCCCGGGCGATCAGCTGCTGCTCAAGGCCAGCCGTGGCGTGGCCCTGGAGCAGCTGATTCCACTGCTGGAGCTGGCTGCCTGAGCGCACCGGCCCCAGGACGCTCAGCCATGCTGGCGCCGGAGCGGCATTTCACGATGGCGTAGCCCTCGGGCTGGGGCCAAGGGTGGTGGTTCACCCGAGGCCCTTCCAGATCTTGTCCAGAACCCTGCTCTCCTAGGGGAGTTGGCCGCGCCGGGCCGCGGGAGCCCACCGGAGCAGCCCAGGGGATCAGGGGCTCAGGCGTCCTCGGCCTCGTCCCCGAAGTCCAGGTCCTCGCCCTCCTCGTCCTCGTCATCGCCGAGCACCTCCTCCAGCACCTCTCGGGCGGTCTTGAGGCGGGCGCTGTCGGCGGCCCAGACGGCCACGCTGATGGCGTCGGCCTCGGCATCCCCCAGCAGCTCCTCCAGGGTTTCCAGGTGGTATTCCTCCACGAAGCCCAGCAGCTCCAGGCTGATCCGCAGCGCGTCCTCGGGGGTGACGGCAGCGGCCTCCACGGCATCCAGCACCTGCTGAACGCGGGGGTTCGGCTCGTCGGTGGCCGGGGTGGACTCGGGGGCGCTGGTCATGGACGTGACGGTGTCATCGATCCCACGATGGACCAGCGGGGCCACGGCTGCCGCCGCAGCTGATGCGGCGGCCTGTGTTCCCCGCATCACGACGGAGCCGGTGGTCGGGATTGATCGATGGCGACAGTCGCCTCCAGTGGCTAAGGCGTGGGGGGGGGAGGCCGCACCGCAGCCGTGGCGCGGTCAACGCGATGGCGTCACCGCAACGGCGTCGACACGGCGGCATCAACAAGAGGGCATCGAGCAGACGGGATGGACGGGAGGGCATGGACGTGAGGCGCATCACCGGAATGGCACTGCTGGGCTCCCTCCTGGTGGGCCTCGGCCTGGCGCCAGCCCTGCCAGAGCCCAGCCGCGCCGAAGAGCTCTCACCCGCAGCGGCCCCGGCACAACCCGAGCCAGTGGCGCCCCAGCCCCCGGCGCCCCAGCAGGAGACACCGCAACCGGAAGCGCCATCGCCCCAGCCAGCACCGTCGGCCCCGCAGCCGGATCTCCCCCAGCCCGGGCTGCCGCCGTCGCCCCAGCCCGACAGCCCCCAGCAGGCTCCGCCACCCCCCCTGCCGCCCCTGCCCCAGCCGCCGGCCCCCGCCAAGCCGAAATCCCAGGCCCCGAGCGCCCCGCCCCGATCCGCTCCAGCGGCGCCGGCCCCGGGGGGATCAGCCCCGGCGGCGGCTGGCCCGGTGGCCCTGCTGCTGATCGATCTCTCCGAGCAGCGCCTCACGGCCTTCGATGGCGAGGGACGGCGGCTCTATCGCGCCCTCGTCTCCACCGGCCTGGCCTCAATGCCCACGCCCGCCGGGCAGTTCCGGGTGGCCGGCAAGTACGCCAGCACGCCGATCGTGGGCGAGGGCTACCGCATCCCCGCCGTGGCCCACGTGATGTGCCTGGGGGGCGGCGGTCTGCGGCCCGATCGGATCTGCATCCATCCCGCCCCCTGGCAGGAGGCGGCCCGCCAGGCCTTCGGCGTGCGACGCAGCCACGGCTGCATCCGCGTCTCCAGCCCCACGGCGCGCTGGCTGTTCCAGCGGACACCGGCGGGCGCCGAGGTGCGGATCACGCCCTGATCCGGGAGCCGGACCCAGGCGGCAGCACGACGGCGCGGCCGCTGTGGGGGTGACCGCAGCGCTCAGGCCGCGGGCGTGGCCTTGTCGATGCGGTGCACGGTCATCTCCAGTTGCTGGCGCAGGGAACGGGCGTGGTGCTCGGCGGCCGCCAGCTCATGGCGCAGGCTCTCCACCTGCTTCTCGGCGGCGAGCAGGTCCCGGGCGGTCTGGATGGCGGCACGGTGGATCAGATCCAGCGGGCCGTGGCCGGCCGCTGCATCGCAGGCCTGGGCGGGGCTCTGAGGATCAGCCATGGGGCAGACAGGGCGGGAGTGCTCCCATGCTGGGCCATGGCGACGGCCATCCACCGCGACACGCCGGCCCCTGCCAACGCCAGCGGCTGCCCTCAGGCCGATCCCGCCTCCACGTCAGCGCGCAGCTCCTGGGCCAGGGCCCTCACCACCGCCGGCAGCGACCCGCTGGCGCCATGGAGCTGGCGCTGGCGGCGGTAGGGGAGGTCCGCCTCCAGAGCGGCGGCCAGGCGCCTGAGGCGAGGAAGCTCGTCGGGCGCGGCGAAGGGCTCGATCAGGCGAAAGGTGCGCTGGGCGACGGCCCGCAGCGGCTGGAGGTCGCCGTCGGCGCTGGTGATCAGCTGGGCCTCAAGACCATCGCGGCAGGCGGCGTAGCCGTTGTCCTTCTGCGACCACCAGGGCAGGGGGATCAGCGGCGGCACCAGGGCGCGATCGTGGCGCCCGTGCTGCAGGAACCGGCACAGCGCCCGCACGAGCGCCACCAGATCCAGGGCCCGCGCCAGGGTCGGCTGGGCGTCCATCACGCGCACTTCCAGGGTGCCGAAATCCGGCCGGGGCCGCAGGTCCCAGTGGATGTCGTTGAGGGCCTGCAGCAGGCCAGCGCGGCGCATGGTGGCGAAGAAGCGCTCGAACTCGGCCCAGCAGGCGAAGTCGGGCGGGGTGCCGTAGGTGCGGGCGGAGGCCAGCACCCGCTGGCGGAAGGCCGCGAAGCGGGTGTCGGCGCCGTGCCAGAAGGGGGAGCTGGCCGAGAGGGCGATCAGCAGGGGCAGGAAGGGCTTGAGCTCGCGCATCAGCGTCACGGCCTCCTCGCCGTCGGGCAGGCCCAGGTGCACGTGGGTGGCGAAGGTCACCTGGTTGTGGCCCAGCCAGCCACTGGCCTGCTCCATGGCGGCGTAGCGCCGGCCGGGGGTGACCAGCGCCGAGCGGCGATAGAAGGGGTGGGTGCCGGCGCCGCACAGGCCCATGCCGAGGCGGTCGCAGTGGGCCAGCAGCTCCCGCAGCAGGGGCCGCAGTGACGCCTCCAGCTCGCCCAGGCCCGCCGCCGGCGGCGAGACCAGCTCCACCGTGTTCTGGATGAACTCGGGCTTGACGGCCTGCTGGGCGGGGTAGGTGTCCAGCAGCGGCAGGATCCCATCGACCAGATCCCAGCTGGCGGGATCGAGAAGCTGGAACTCCAGTTCCAGGCCCACCGTGAAGCCCGGCGAGGGGCAGAACTCCATCGGCCTGCCTCAGGGGACGGCACGCCGGGCGGCCGCGGCCTCCCGCACCAGCTGGTCGAAGAAGGCCGCCCCCACCCGCAGCACCCCCTCATCGATGTCGAAGGCGGGGCTGTGCAGCGGCACAAAGGCCTGCTCCTGGCCAGCGGGCCGCGCCCCCAAGCGCACGTAGCAGCCGGGAACGCGCTGCAGGTAGTAGGCGAAGTCCTCGCTGCCCATGCTGGGGTGATCGAGCCGCACCAGGCCGCCGTCCCCCACCACCCGCCGGGCCGTGCGCTCCGCCAGCTGCGCCTCGGCGGCCGTGTTCACCACCGGCGGATAGCCCTCCTGGATCTCCACGCTGAGGCTGGCGCCGTGCAGGTCGCCGAGGGCCCGCGCCATGCGCCGGATGCCGCTGTGCAGCTGCTCGCGCACCCGGGGCAGGGTGCTGCGGATGCTGCCCTCCAGCCGCGCCGTCTCGGCGATCACATTCGGCGCCGTGCCGGCCTCCACCCGGCCGATCGTGACCACCGACGGATGCACGGGGTCCACCTCGCGCGACACCAGCGTCTGCAGGGCGGTGATCAGGAAGCCCGTGATCACCACCGCATCGGTGGCCTCATGGGGGCGGGCGCCATGGCCGCCTCGGCCGCGCACCGTGATCGTGAACCGATCGGACTGAGCCGTGATCACCCCCTCCGCCACCATCACCTCGCCGACCCGGTAGTGCTGGGTGACATGGGCGCCGAAGATCGCGCCGACGCCCTCCAGGGCCCCGGCGGCGATCACCGTGCGGGCCCCGCCGCCCTTCTCCTCCGCCGGCTGGAAGATGAAGCGCACGCCGACCCCCGGCGGATCGGCGCCCAGCAGATGGGCGGCCCCCAGCAGCATCGCCATGTGGGCGTCGTGGCCGCAGGCGTGCATGGCGCCGGGGATGGCGGAGCTGAAGGGCAGGCCTGTGCTCTCCTCGCCCGGCAGGGCGTCCATGTCGGCCCGCAGGGCGATCAGGGGCCCGGGGCCGGGCAGATCGGCGACCACGCCGCTCCCCTTGCCCCCGTAGCTGGGCACCAGGCCCAGGCCCTCGAGTTCGGCGCTGATCAGCGCGGCGGTCTCCACCTCCTCGAAGGCCAGCTCCGGGTGGCGATGCAGCCGGCGCCGCAGCTCCACACAGCGCTGGAAGACCCGATCGGGAACGGCGTGGTAGTGCATGGCGAGGAATCCATGGCGACGGCCTCAACGGCGGCCGGGTGGGCCCCGCTCCTCTCCCCTAGCCAGCCGCGGCCGCCGCGGCAACCGCAGCCCTGGGGGCGGCGCAGGGGCGGGGATCTGCAGGAAAACCGTGGAGCAGGCCCCATCCCAGCCCAGGCTGGCTAGGCCGGGCTCAGACGCGAGCTGCGCCATGGCCCTGCCGGTGACCCCAGAGCTGATGGACCTGCTCACGCGCCAGCTCGACGCGCCGATCGAGTGGGTGAGCGTGGTGGGCCAGTGCAGCCTGGCCCCGGTGCGCGGCATCGCCGTGAGCGCCGGACGGGTGCTCGATTTCGTCTTCGATGCGGAGCGCCACCAGCTGCACACCTGGCTGCGCTTCGAGCTCACCACGCTCCAGCTCACCGACCGGATGCCCCAGCACGCCTGAGCCCCTGGTGCGCCTCCAGCCCGTGCACCGCCTCGCCATGCGCCCTGTCTGCGCGGGCCGTCTCTGCGCGCACCGTCTGCCTCGCCCCCTGGCGGCCCTGGGGCTGCTGCTGGCGCTGGCCGGCTGCGGCGAGGCTCCGATCCCCAGGGAGCTGGCGGAGGTTCAGGCCGTGGCGGAGCCCTTACTGCGCGCCAATCGCATCCAGACCACCCCGCTCCGCTTCGGACTGGAGCTCGGGGATGCGGCCCCCTACTGGGCCGAGAAGGCCGGCCTCTGCAAGGCCAGCCAGCAGGACAGGGAGGCCGGCGATGCCTGCGCCAACTGGGCCCACCAGTCGCCGGCGGAGGCCACCAGCCCCGCCCAGCGCCAGATCCGCCGGCTCTCCTATCTGTTCGGCTCCGCCCAGGCCCGCAGCTATCCCCATGGGCTGATCACCTTCGATCGCTCCTTCTTCCTCGTGCACGACGGCGACCGCCCGGCCCTGCGCTGCGTAATCGCCCATGAGCTGAGCCACGTGCTGCGCCGCCATTCCTATCTGGCCTCCCTGGCGGCCAACGGCACCTACAAGGACCTCCCCGAGCAGGCCCGCCAACGCGCCCTGGCCCAGCTCTCGCAGCAGCAGGAGCTGGCGGCCGACCGCGGCGCCATGTTGATGACCGCCATCGCCGGCCACGACCCCAAGGCCTGCGTGCAGCAGCTGCTCAGCAGCGCCCAGCTCGATGCCGACTACGCCCCGGAGGATCCCCTGGGCTCCCATCCCGGCCAGGCCCGGCGGCTGCAGGAGGCACAGCGCTACCTGAACGGGCCGCTGCAGCGGGACCTGGCGGCCTGGCGCCAACGGCAGGGCCGGCGCCAGGCCGCCGGGGAACTCAAGCCCCAGTGGAGCTGGGACCCGGAGCATCAGGTGCTGCGGGTCCAGACCAGCCCGGCAGCGGCGCGCTAGGGCCTCAGCGCCGCTCGATCAGCTCCTGGCGCGGGTAGCGGACCTTGGCCAGGCCGGCGTACTTGTCGTCGGCGCTGCGGTAGCCCAGGGCCACCACCACCGCCGTGCGGTAGGGGCTGCCCTCCAGGCCGAGGATCCGGTCGTAGTCCGGCGGCGAGAAGCCCTCGATCGGGCAGGTGTCCACCTGCAGGAGTGCCGCAGAGGTGAGCAGGTTGCCCAGGGCGATGTAGACCTGATTGACGGCCCACTGGTCGGCGCGCTCGGGGCTGAAGCCCTGCAGCACGGTCGTCTCCAGCAGCTGGCGGTAGCCATCGAGGCTGGCGGGATCGAGGCCCCGGGTCTCGGCCGTGGTGGTGATCAGGCGATCCACGTCGGCGGCGTCGATGCGGCGCTTGGCCAGCAGCACCACCAGATGGGAGCTGTCGGTGATCTGGCCCTGGTTCCAGGAGTGGACGCGCAGCTCGGCCCGCAGGGCCGGATCATCGATCACCAGGAACTTCCAGGGCTGCAGACCGAAGGAGGAGGCGCTCAGCACCAGCGACTCCTCCAGGGCCTCCCAGGTTTCGGGCGGGATGGTGCGGCCGGGATCGAAGACCTTGGTGGCGTAGCGCCAGCGCTGGACCTCGAGCAGCTCGGCGGGGGAGAGGGACATCGCGGCGGGATCCGATCGTACCTGGACTGTCCCATGGGAGCCGCGGCCCCGCCGGTTCGCGCGGACACGGCGCCGCGGCGGCCGGTGAAGGTCAAGATCTGCGGCGCCGGGCCTGGTCCCCGGGCCCCGTTCCTTTAATGGGAGAGAGGTCCGCGCACAACAGGGAAGCCGATGACGAGTGCCGCGCCGCTGCAGCCGGACCAGAGTGGCCGCGCCGAGCGGGAGGTGATGCCCTCCGCGACACCGATCCAGCTGCATCTACCCAAGGCCGGCAGCGGCATGGCCAACCTCTACGACATCAACGAGGGCGGCGCCTGTGCCATCCGCCGGGGACGGCTGGAGGTGAGCGTGGGCGATGTGGTGGCCATCGAGGTGGCCCAATACGACAACCGCCCCATGGAGCAGGCGATGGACGAGGGCCGCAAGATTCAGGGGGTGGTGCGCTGGTGCCGGCTGGGCCAGAGCAACTCCAGGATCGGCATCTCCTTCGTGGGCACGGAGTCGGAACGCCGCAACTTCGTGGCCTTCACCAAGATGGCCCGGGCGGGACTCTCCGACTGATTCGGTGTTGATGGTCCTGGGCTGGATCAGCCCAGCGGCAAGGGCCGGGGGCAGGGCCGAGCCACTACCGCCGCCTGACTGCGCTTGAGCCGCACGCGGTAGGCCACGTGGGAGGGACCCAGCCGTTCGATCAGGGCCTCGCGGGCCTCGTGCTGGAGTTCTTCGAGGGAGTCGGCCTCGATGTGGATCGTCTCGTTCTCGGCGGTGGCCTGGAGGCGACCTGGCCGATCGGGGAGCACCCGGAACACGATTTCACGCATGGAGCTGGGGCCCGGATATGGCTGGCTTCTCGTGGACCAGTCTCGCGGGGTTGAACGGTCCCTGGAGGTGAGCTGGGCTACGGAGACCCGTATCCGGCAGGTTCGGGCGCGGCGCCGTAATCCACCTGGTTCCACACCAGGGGCTGGGAGCGCCAGTGCTCGGCGATCGCCTGGGTGAATTCCGGCCGCACCAGCTTGCTGCGCGACAGGCACCAGTCGGCGTCGTCGTGGCGCAGCACGAAGCCCTCGGGGGCCCCGCTGCGGTAGCGGCTGGGGGCGCTGTCCAGCAGGGCGACCACCCCGGGCAGATCCAGCCGGCCCCGGTGCAGGGTGGGCACGGCCGCCAGGCCCAGCTGCTGGGCCAGAGCATTGCGCCGCGCCGCGCTCCAGAAGCGCGGGTCCCGGGGGTTCACCACGTCGAAGAGCAGGAACAGATCCGGCAGGGCCCCGTAGTCGAGCGAGTGGCGGGCGGCGCACCACTCGCCGAACAGCACCAGGCCCCGGTGCTGCGGCTCCGAGAGAAAGGCCGTCAGCGCCGGCCCATGCACCGCCAGCCAGGAGCCCAGGCGGGTGAACTGGCCCTGGAACGGCGCCTGCAGATACTCCCCCCGCTGCTGCAGCCGCAGCAGGCCATCGGGGCCGAGGGAGAGGCCCAGGTTGGCCCCATCCACCTTCTCCTCCACCGACAGGTGGGCCTGCAGAAAGTGCTCGGCCTCGGGCGGGGTGAGCACCTTGTCGCCGCGCACATCGCCGCTGCCGAGCCAGGCGAGGTGGGGGGTGTGGGGGAAGCGGAAGAACTCCGGGCTCCCGGCGCCGCTGGTCATGGCAGGGTCGACGGCAGGGGTCATGGCGCGGTTGGCCCCGGGGCCCCTGCGCGGGCAGAGGCCCTGTCAGTGGCGCTGATCTGGGCGCTGATCAGGGCGCTAAGTGGGGCGCTGATCGGGGGCCTCGCCATGGCGGTGGTGCTGCGGGCGTTGATCCCGCGGGCCGTGGTCCTCCTTTTCAGCGTACTTCTGGCGCGACCAGGCCTCGATCACCGGCTCCAGCGGAATGCCGTGGGCGCTGAGGGCCTGCTCCCAGCCGTGCCAGTCGGTGTCGCCGGCGAAGGCGATCCAGCAGGCGCCGTGCACCCGGATCGCCTCGGCGCAGGCGGCCACCATCTTGCGGTCGGCCAGATCGTGCACCACCGGCTGCAGATCCGCCGGCAGCACGGCGTTGCCGTCGGCGTCGTAGGCGATCTCCACCACATCGCTGGCGCAGGTGCTCCACTTGTGCAGCACCACCTGGTGGCCGTAGTCGCCGAAGCCCAGCTGGTGGCGGTATTCCTCGAAGATGCGCCCCGCCCCGTCGAGCACCAGCCGGCTCTCCGACTCCTTGAACGCCTTCAGCCACTGCCACACCGCCAGGCGCAGGGCGGGATCCTCCGGGGTGGCGGCGATCGGGCGGTGCTGCTGCGGGTCGCCGGCACTGCCGGCGATCAGCACGTTGGTGTCGACCACGTAGCGGGGTCTCATGGCCGGGCCGCCGGGCGCTCCGGGTGCTGCCGTCCAGTCCGCTGGCGCTCGGCCATCTGACGCTCCAACATCTGCCGCTCGAACATCAGCCGCGCCTGCTCCTCCGCATCGCCCATGGCATTGCCGAAGAAGTGCTCGGGCCAATCCAGCAGCCGGCCGTAGTCGTCGAGGCTGAGACGGCGCAGCTGGGAGCTGCCCGCCCGCTTGTCCACGAAATAGAGAGCGCAGTCAGCGGGGGCAATGGCCTGGCGGGCCACCAGGGTCTGCATGCGGCGGAACAGGTGCTCGGAGTGGGTCTCCACGATGAACTGCACCCGGCGGCTCTGGCTCACCTCCACCAACAGTTCGGCCAGCACCGACTGGGCCAGGGGGTGCAGGTGGATCTCCGGCTCCTCCAGGATCACGGTGCTGCCGGGCGGGGCGAAGAAGGCCACGGTGAGCACCGGCAGCACCTGGGAGAGGCCGATGCCCACGTCGTGCAGGTTGGCGGCCACCGCCTCCTGGTCGATCACCAGCTCGTAGCGGCCGGAGCGGCCGAGCGGGCGCACCTGCAGCTGCTGGGCGATCCCCATGCGCTGCAGCCAGTGGGACACCCCGTTGACGATGGCGTGGCGCTCCGGGCCCGGCAGCAGCGCATCGGCCAGCAGGATGTCGATGCAGCGGCCGCCGTCGCTGCCGATCTCACCGGGTCGGGCCCGGTCCCATTGGTAGTCGCGCTCGGGCCTTCGGCGCAGCGGGCCGAGGTAGAGGATCTCCTCCAGTTCGCGGCGGATCGCCAGGCTGAGGTCCTCGGCGCGGGCACCGGCGGCACCCAGCTGGGCGATGGCATGGGCCGGCAGGGCGATCGAGCGCTCGGGGCAGAAGGCGGGACTGTGGCCCTGGGACTGGTTCGCGGCCCCCAGCAGCAGTCCGTAGCTCCCCTTCTCGCGGCGCACGGCCCGGAAGCGCTGGCCGTCCCCGTCCTCCAGGGTCAGCTCCTGCACCACCACGGCACCGCTGGCGCTCTGGCCGTAGCTGGCCTGGAAGCGGCCGCTGGCCACCCGCTCCGTGCTGCCGCGGCGGGCAAAGCTGAAGCCGATGCCGACGCGGCGCGGGCGGGCCCCCTGCTTGAGCAGGCTGGCGAAGTCGCCGAAGTGGAAGCTGGCGGTGCCCTCCTCGCCGCCGAGGTCGAGGTGCACGGTGCGATCGGGCGACCGGGCCGTCTGCTTGAGCAGCAGCAGGCTCTGGATCAGCGACGACTTGCCCGAGGAATTGGTGCCCAGCAGCATCGTCACCGGCGCCAGGGCCACAGCCCCCGTGTCCTGCCACGACTTGAACTGGCGGAGCTGGAGCGCGGTGAGCATGGCGGTGCCGCAGCGGCGGCAGGGCGGGCGAGGGGGCCTGGGCTGCATTCTGTGGCCTGCGGCCCGGGGGCTCCGACCAGGGGCGCAGGCCAGGGGATTCCGCCCGGCCGGTATTCCCCTCCGCCGGGCGGACGGCGGCCCCGCGCGATCTGGCCTTGAATGCAGTGATGCGCAACGCGAAGGGTTCCACGCCGACGGCCACCCCGCCGCTGGTGCTGCTGCACGGCCTGATGGACAGCCCGCGGGTGTTCGATCGGCTGCGGCGCCACCTGGGCGAGGGGCGCCAGGAACTGCTCGTGCCCGCCCTGCCGGTGCGCTTCGGCACCACCCCCGTGCAGGAGCTGGCCGAGTGGCTGGGCCGCCAGATCGAGGCGGCGTTCGGCCCCTCCCGGCCGGTGGACCTGCTGGGCTTTTCGATGGGTGGGGTGATCGGCCGCACCTGGATCCAGCTGCAGGGGGGGTATCGCCGCACACGCCGCTTCATCAGCCTGGGCAGCCCCCAGCAGGGCACGCTCACGGCCCAGCCCTGGCCGCGGCAGCTGCTGGCCGGTATCGCCGACCTCAAGCCGGGCAGCCCGCTGCTGCAGCGCCTCGATGCCGACCTCGACAGCCTGCGCCAGGTGGACTGCTGCAGTTTCTATTCAGGCCTGGATCTGATGGTGCTGCCCGGCTGGAGCGCCGTGCTGCCGGTGGGGCCGCGGCACCAGCTGCCGGTGCTCACCCACCCCCAGCTGGTGCGTGATTCCCAGGCCCTGGCGCCCCTGGCCCAGGAACTGCTGCGCGCCTGAGGCCGGAGATCCCCCATGCCGGCGGATGCCTGGAGGATCCTGGCCTGCGCCGGCGGCTGGCTGGGCTGGTCGGTGCTGATCGGCTGGCTGGCCCAGCGGCTGCCCCCGGCGGCCCTGGAGCGCGACAGCTGGCTCACCGCCCCCAGGGCCTGGGGCGAGCGGCCCGCGGATTACGAGCGCTGGCTGCAGATCCGCCGCTGGAAGCACCGGCTGCCGGATGCCGGCACCGCCTTTGCCGGCGGCGTCCGCAAGGCCAGCCTGGTGGGGCGGGATGGGCAGGCGCTGCGGCGACTGGTGGCCGAAACCCGCCGGGCCGAGCTGGTGCACCTGGCCCTGTGGCCGTTCTGGATCGCCACGGCCCTGTGGCTGCCGCCTGCGGGGGTGCTGCTGAACCTGCTGTTCGCCACGGCCTTCAACCTGCCCTGCCTGCTGCTGCAGCGCTTCAACCGGCTGCGGATCACGGCCCTGCTGCAGCGGATGGGGCGCCAGCGCCCGGGGGGCGGCTGAGGCCCCCCCTCAGGGCCCCAGCAGCAGCGGCTCCAGCTCCAGCTCCACCGCCAGGCCCGGATCCTCCACGTGGCGGGCCACCACCAGCCGGTGCCGGCCGGCCTCGAGGGCGAAGCCGTCGCGGGCCTCATCGAAATAGGCCAGGCGGCGCAGGGGAATCGCCAGCCGCAGCCGCTCGCTCTGCTCCGGCTCCAGGGTGAGCCGCTGGAAGCCGATCAGGCTGCGGACCGGCCGCTCCAGGGCTCGCCCGGGAGGCTCCAGATACACCTGCACCACCTCGTCGGCCACCATCGCGCCGGCGTTGTGCACCGTGAGCTCCAGCTGCAGGGCCGCCTGGGGATCCGCCATCCCCGCGGGGCCCTCCACCAGCGCGGCGGCCACATCGCTGTGCTCGAAGGCCGCATAGGAGAGGCCGAAGCCGAAGGGGAAGGCGGCCAGCTGGCCATCCCGCTGGAAGCGGCGGTAGCCGTGCCAGAGGTCGTAGGTGATCCGGCGGGTGCGCGGGTGGAAGGGGGGCAGCTGGGCGTGGTCGCTGGGCAGGGCGAAGGGCATCCGCCCCGAGGGCGACACGCGGCCCAGCAGCACATCCGCCAGGGCCTCACCCCCCTGCTGCCCCGGATACCAGAGCAGCAGGATCGCCGGCACCAGGCGCCGCCAGGCCTCGCAGAGGATGCCGCCGCCGCCCATCAGCACCACGACGGTGCGCGGGTTGGCGGCGGCCACGGCGCGGATCAGGGCCTCCTGGCGCGGCTCGAGGCTGAGCTCGGTGCGGTCACCGGAGGCGAAATCGCCCCCCGGCCGGGCCGAGCCGAGGCTGGCCACCGCCGCGAAGCCCGCCGCCAGCTTCGACCACAGCGGCAGCAGCCGTTCCCGGCCGATGCGGCGCAGCAGGGGATCGGGCGGGGGCGTGTGGCGCAGGATCGGGGCGATGTCGCCGGCGTGGATGTGCTCGCCCTCGTGGCGCCAGTCCAGCCCCACCACCAGCACCGCCACCTCGGCCTCGGTGGCCAGGGCGACGGCCTCGGCCAGGTTGCGGCCGTCGCTGTGGCGGATCTGCAGCTGGGGCGCCGCCGCCCGCAGCCCCGCCAGGGGCGTCACCACCGCACCGGGGGCGGGGCGGGTGTCGGAGGAGCCGCGATCGCCCAGGTTGGCCGTGGCGGCCAGCGGCCCGATCACGGCGATCGACTCCACGCCCGCCAGCGGCAGCAGCGGCCCACCCTCCGCCAGCGGATCGTTCTTGAGCAGCACGATCGCCTTGGTGGCGGCCTCCCGCGCCAGGGCCCGGTGCTCCGCGCAGGCCCGCAGCGACGCCGGGTAGTCGCCGGGGGGCACCGAGAGCTGGGCCCGCAGCAGCCGCAGCACCGCATCGTCGATGCGGCTGAGGGGCACCGCACCGCTCGCCACCGCCTCCGCCAGACAGGCCTCGAACACCATCCGGAAGGGCATCTCCAGGTCCTGGCCCGCCAGCACGGCCGCCACGCCGTCGCGGACGCCGAAGATGAAGTCGGTGAGCACGAAGCCGCGGAAGCCCCAGCGCCGCTTGAGGATCTCGCCCAGCAGCACGGGGTGCTGGCCGCACCAGTCGCCGTTGACGCTGTTGTAGGCGCTCATCACCGCCAGGGCGCCGGCCTCGATGCAGTCGCGGAACTGGGGCAGGTAGAGCTCGTGCAGCACCCGCGGCGTCGCCTGCACATCCACCCGGAAACGGGCGCTGTCGATCGAGTTGAGCGCGAAGTGCTTGACGCAGGCGATCGCATGGCGGGCCACGCCGCGGGTCATGGCGGCGCCCATCGCACCCACGTGCACGGGGTCTTCGCCGTAGGTCTCCTGGGCGCGACCCCAGCCGGGGTGGCGCAGCAGGTTCACGCACACGCCACCCAGCAGGTTCGCGCCGAAGGAGCGGGTCTCGCGGGCCATGGCCGCGCCGATCCGCTCCTCCAGGTCGGGATCCCAGCTGGCACCGCGGGCGATCGGCGGAGGGAAGGTGGTGGCGCCGCCCTCCAGCACCACGCCGCGGGGGCCATCCACGAAGTGCAGGCCGCCGATGCCCAGCCGCGGCACCACGCCGGCCGGCCAGGGGTGCTGGTGGGAGGCGTTGTGGAGCGCGATGTCCGCCATGCCCGACCAGAAGGGCGTGTCGCCATCGAGCATCGCCAGCTTCTCGGCCAGCGTGAGCTGCTCCAGCAGGGCCTGGGCCCGCGGCTCGTCTGCCGGGCCCCCGCGGGCCACCGGCGCACGGGGGCGACCATCGGCGGCGCTGGTCACGGCAGGACGGCACACACCCGAACCGTAGGCACGGCCTCCGGCGACGGACCACGGGCCGGGCCCCTGCGCAGGAGAGCCGTGGCGAGAGGCAGCGGAGCCGTGCCCCCGGGCTCGGGAGCCGCGGCCCTGGGCGCAGGACCGGCGCGGCGCAGTCACATCCAGTCGCAACCGCAGCCGGCGCAGTCAGCGGCCAGACACAGCTGCCGCCCAGGCTCGGCCCAGCCCAGCGCTGGAGGCAGCGGCATGACGGAATTGGACATGGCCTTGACGGTCGCCGCGAGGCAGCGGTGAGGGCGAGCCAGTGGAGGGGCGAGCACCTACTGGCCCTCAACGCCGAGGAGGCCGCAGCCCTGGCCGACGCCTGCGCCCTGTTGCTGGTGGCCTCCGAGGCCGTGCCGGACTGCCGCCTGCAGCCGGGGATGCAGAGGGTGTTGGCGGACGTGTTCGAGGCCCTGGCCCAGCCGGCCGAGTTCCCAGGGGAGGGCAGCTGAGCACGGCGACACGGCCGCGGCCGACCCGCCCGCCGGAGCGTGAGCCTCAGGCCAGCACCGGGAAGCAGCCCTTGAGGCCGCTCACCAGCATCTGCACGGCGATGGCACTGAGCAGCAGCCCCATCAGGCGGCTGATCACCTTCTCCTGCAGTTCCCCCAGGGCGCGCCGAAGCGGCATCGACACCAGCAGCACCAGATAGATGCCGAGGGCCAGCAGGGCGATGATCCCGCTCAGGGCCAGGCGACCGATCCAGGCCGGCGGCGCCTCAGCCACCACCAGGGAGATGGCGCCGGGCCCCGCCAGCAGCGGCATGCCGATCGGCACCACCCCCACCGTGCCGGCATCGTTGTCGACCTCCGGGTGACCCACCTCCAGGCCTTCGATCAGCCGCAGGCCGATGGGCAGCAGGATCAGGCCGCCGGCCACGCGGAAGGAATCGAGGGTGATCGCGAACAGATCCAGCAACGCCTGACCCCACCAGCAGGCCGCCAGCAGGGTGAACAGAAAGGTCAGCACCGCCAGCCGGCTGATGCGCCGCACCCGGCCGGGCTCGCCCCCGGCCGCCTTGGCCACCACCGGCAGCGCCCCGATCGGCGAACTGATCGCCAGCAGGCCCACGGCGGTGTTGATCAGGGCCATGGCCGTGCCTGCGACGCCGCCATCCGCACCGTATCCCCGGAGGGCACCTGGCGCAGGCAGGCTCCCCGTCTGTCGGTGAACACCCCGGCGCTCCCGCAGCCGTCCGCTCCGATCCGCACCAGACTGACGACGAGAGCGGCTGGAGGGGACGGCACTGCACGCAGCCAGCAGCAGCAGGGAGCCCGATCGCCCCGTCCCACGGCTCCCCACCCGACTGGACCGGCAGAGCGGCTGGCTGCTGCTGGTGCTGCTGCTGATCGGCCTGTTCCTGGCGGATCTGGTGCTGCCCCGCAACATCGTCGTACTGCCCTACTACTGGCTGCCGGTGGTGCTGGCGGCGGCCTTTGCCTCCCCCGCCAGGGTGCTGCTGCTGGCGGGCCTGGCCCTGGCCCTGTCGCTGGCCTCCGGGATCCACTGGGCCTTTTTCCCCTCGCTCGACTTCCTCTCGCGGCTGGTGGGCCTCACGGGTGTGGGGCTGACGGCGGTCGTCGTAGCCGCGCGTCGCGGGCAGGGCGAACGGGAGCTCAGGGCCACCCGGGACCACTACCAGCTGCTGCTGGACTACACCGCGGACATGATCTTCCGCTCCACACCGGAGGCGGTGTTCCAGTGGGTGTCGCCCGCGGCCCGCAGCCTGCTGGGCTACGAGCCGGAGCAGCTGGTGGGCCGCTCCGCCGCCGAGATCATCGAGCCCGAGGACCTGCCGCGGCTGCAGCGGGCCACCGAGCAGATCCTGGCCGGCCGGCCGATCACCTACGAGCTGCGGCTGCGCAAGGCCAGCGGCGAGCCGCTGTGGGTGTCCGTGGCCATCAAGCCGGTGCTCGATGGCGAGGGGCGGGTGATCGCCCGCGTCGGCAGCTGCCGCGACGTGCACACAGCGGTGGAGGCCCGCCTGGCCCAGGCCAAGGCCGAGCAGCTGTTCCAGATGGCGATGGACAACGCCGCCGTGGGCCAGGGCCTGCTCGATCCCGGCGGGGGGGTCCGGCGGGTGAATCCGGCCCTCTGCCAGTTCCTGGGCCGTGACCCTGAGCAGCTGCTGCACACCAGCTGGAGCGCCCTGATCGCTCCCCAGGATCTGGCGGAGGAGCAGCGGCTGCGGCGCGACCTGGAGACCAACCAGTGCAGCAGCTACCGGCTGGTGGCCCGCTTCCACCGCCCGGAGGGCTCACCGGTGTGGGGGGATGTCTCGGTGAGCGGCATCCGCGACGCGGACGGGGCCCTGAGCACCACCATCGTGCAGATCACGGACATCAGCGCGCTCAAGCGGGTGGAGGCGGAGCGGGAGCGGGCCGCCACCTTCTATCTGCAGCTGCTCAACGACGCCCCGGCCCTGATCTGGCGCGCCGGCCAGGACGGCCTCTGCGACTGGTTCAACACCACCTGGCTGGCCTTCACCGGCCGCACGATGGAGCAGGAGATGGGCAACGGCTGGAGCGAAGGGGTGCACCCGGACGATCTGGCGGGCTGTCTGCAGATCTATCTGGAGGCCTTGGCCGAGCGGCGCACCTTCGTGATGGAGTACCGCCTGCGCCGCCACGACGGCGAGTTCCGCTGGATCTCCGACAACGGCATTCCCTTCACGGGCCTCGACGGCGCCTTCGGCGGCTACATCGGCTACTGCTTCGATGTGACCGAGCGCCGGCGGCAGCAGGAAGAACTGGCCCGCCGCGCCGCCAGCGATCCCCTCACCGGCCTGCTCAACCGCCAGGAGATGCACAGCCGGATCCAGGCGCTGCTGCGGCAGTTGCCCCGCACCGGCTCGCGGACGGCCGCGCTGTTCTGCGATCTGGATCACTTCAAGACCATCAACGACCAGTACGGCCACGCCGCCGGCGACGACCTGCTGCGAGACGTGGCCCGGCGGATCAGCGGCTGCCTGCGCGCCGGCGATCTGGCGGCCCGCGTCGGCGGCGATGAACTGCTGGTGGTGCTCGAAGGCGTGCAGGACCTCGACAACGCCACGCAGATCGCCGAGAAGATCCGCCGGGCCATCGCCGCGCCGATCCCCACCGTCGCCGGCCCCCTGGCCATCACCGCCACGATCGGCGTAGCGGTGGCCCAGGAGGGCGAGTCGGTGGAGGCGCTGATCGCCCGCGCCGATGGCGCCATGTATGCCGGCAAGGACCGCGGCCGCGACCGGGTGATCCCGATTCAGGCCTGAGGCTCCTGCACCGGGCCGCCCTCATCCGCGGTCCAGGCCAGGCCGGTGAGCGGCACCAGCACCTCCATCAGCTCGATCGGCCGCTCCAGGTCCGGTGGCACCAGGGCCAGCATCGTGGCCGCGTTGGGCCGGCTCTCGGGCCGCTCCGCGAAGATCTCCAGCGCCGCCATCGTCTGCTGCCAGAGGCGGCTCTTGGCCTCCAGCAGCACCACGAAGTCCTCCGGGCCCCAGCGGGCCCCAGCGCCGCGGCAGGGGTACTCATCGAGCAGATCGAGGATCTCCAGCTCCTGCAGGGGCGGGCTCTGCTGCTCGTCCCACACCAGCAGGCAGTTGCCATCGAGGGCATTGGCCTCCAACGCGGCCGCCTGGCCGGCCAGGGCCCGCTGCAGCGCCGACTCGCCGGCATCGGGGCCGGAGTCGGGATCGAGGTCGGGGCCGGAGTCGGCCTCAGCCTCCAGGTCGCTGTCGTCGCGCTCGATCGCGCCGAGCAGGGCCTCCAGCACCAGCTGGATCTCCTCGTCGAGTTCCGCGCCATGGCTGGCCAGCAGGCTGGTGATCGCCTGCTCGATCGACTCCGGCGGCAGCACCGCCGTCAGGGCCAGGGCGATGGCCTCCAGCACGTCGCCGTCAGCGTCGCCATCGGCGCCGCCCCCCTCCTCCGCCATCAGGTCGGGGTCCGCCAGGAAGCGCTCGATGGCGGTGAGCACCAGGGCCTGTTCCGGGGAGAGGCTGGACATGGCTGGAGCGGCGCACTGCCTCCACCATGGCCAGCCCGGGCCCGGCGCGCCGCGCTCAGATCAGGGCCTGCACGTGGTCGGCCAGGCGCAGGGCCTGGGCGATCACGGTGAGGCCGATCCCCACCGCCGGACAGCTGGGGAAAGTACTGGCGTCGGCGATGTAGAGGTTGGCCAGCTCGTGGCATTGCCCCTGCAGGTTCACCACGGAGCTGGCCGGGTCCGAGCCCATGCGGCAGGTGCCGCACACCTGGCCGATCGCCGAGAGCGGCGCCTCGCCGCGGGGATGGATCGGGAAGGGCTGCACCACCGTGTTGAGCGGATCGGCCTCCACCGCCTCCAGGGTCTCGATCCAGCGGTAGACGAGCCGGTCATGGGCCTCGCGGTTGTTGGCCGTGTAGTCGATCTGCAGGCTTTCGCCCCGCAGGGTCACCCGGTTGGCGGGATCGGGCCGCACGGGGCTGCTGGCCCACCAGCAGATCGAGCGCCCCGCCAGCCGCTCCAACACGGCGCTGGGCAGCAGCCGCGTCACCAGCGAGAGCACCGGCGGCGACTCGGCGAACAGCGGATCCTGCAGCACCCCGCCACCGCTCTGGATCGTGCCCAGCGGAAACGACACGTTGCGATCGCCCCAGTAGTAGTCGTGCACGCCGAGGCAGCGGGCCTCACGGCCGCTGCTGGGGGCGGCGGAGCGCTGCAGGATCGCCGTGAGCTGGGGCTTCATCAGGTTGCGGCCCACCTGGCCCGAGCCGTTGGCCAGGCCCTGGGGGTGGCGGTCGTTGGCGGAGCGCAGCAGGATCTCGGCGCTGTTGATCGCCCCGGCCGCCAGCACCACCACCCGGGCGCTGAACAGCCAGCGCTGGCCGTCGATCTCCGCCTCCACCCCCCGCACCTCCCGGCCGCTGGGGCTCACGTGCAGGCGGCGCACCCGGGCCCGCTCCCGCATCGTGACCGTGGCACTGGCGCGGGCCAGATCCACCCCGAACAGCTCGGCATCGCCCGTGGGGTCCTGAACCGACTCACTCCAGCTGAGGGGGAGCGGGTGGGGGTGAGTGCCGGCCCGCTCCAGGGCGCCGCGCAGCTCCGCCATCAGCGGATCAAGGGGGCGGTGCGGCAGGGGGAAAGGGCCGCTGCGCGGCGGCGCCGTGGGGTCGCTGCCAGCCTGGCCGTGCACGCGGTAGAGGGCCTCGGCCCGGTCGTAGTAGGGGGCGAAGTCGGCGTAGCTGAGCTCCCAGCTGGGCAGCGGACCCTCCTGCAGGGCCAGGGGGCCGAACTCCCGCTCGCGCATGCGCTCCAGCACGCCCCCCCAGATCTTGGTGTTGCCGCCGATGGCATACACGGTCTGGGGCGCGAAGGGGTCGCCGTCCGGGCCGAACCACTGCTCGCCGGGGTGGTAGCGGTCCTTGCGGAACAGGTCGACATCGGCCACGTTCTGATCCGCCAGGGCCATCACGCCGCCGCGCTCCAGCAGCAGCACGGAGCGGCCGCTGGCGGCCAGGGCACCGGCCAGGGTGCCGCCACCGGCGCCGCTGCCGATGATCAACACGTCGTAGGAGCGGTCGTCGATGATCATGGCGACCGCCACACGTAGAGCAGCAGGAACAGCACCACCCAGATCACGTCCACGAAGTGCCAGAACAGGCCTGCGGCCTGCAGGCCCCGGTGGCCGCCGCCCGGCTTGGGCGTGAAGGAGCGCACCAGCATCACGCCCATCAGCACGATCCCGGCCGCCACATGCAGACCGTGGAAGCCGGTGAGCAGATAGAAGAGGTTGGCGAAGACGCCATCGGTGAAGCCGAAGGCCAGGCCGCGCCACTCGAGCACCTGCCCCGCCAGGAACACGGCCCCCATCGCCATCGTCAGCAGCCAGAAGCCGCGGAACAGCCCCAGCCGGCCACGCTCCAGGAAGTGCTCCGCCAGGGCGATGGTGCCGGAGCTGGAGAGCAGCACCGCCGTGTAGCGCAGGGGCTCGCGCCACTCGAGCCCCGCCACGCCGGCGGGATACCAGCTGAGGGCGCCGGTCTTGAGCACGGCGTAGCCAGCGAAGAACGCCAGGAACACCAGGCTCTCGGAGGCCAGGAACAGCACGAAGCCGGTGAGGCTGTGGTCCGGATGGGCGTGGTGGCCGCTGCCGGGGGTCTCGCCGGGGCCAGGGTTGTTGCCGGGGGCGCGACCCTCTCCAGGGGCGACACCGGCACTGGTGCTGGTCATGCCGCCACCTCCCGCAGGGCCTGCTCGTAGCGCTCCTGGTGCTCCACCAGCGGCTCACCGCTGCCGTAGCCGTAGGGCCCCCGCAGCACCGTGGGGATGTGCTCCTCGAAGTTCTCGGCCGGCGGCGGCGAGGGCAGCAGCCACTCCAGGCCGATGGCATTCCAGGGGTTGGCCGGCGCCTTGGCGCCCCGCACCAGGGAACTCACCAGATTGAGCAGGAAGGGAATGATCGACACCCCCAGGATGAAGGCCCCCAGGCTGGCCAGCACATTCCAGAAGGCGAATTCCGGGTCGTAGCTCGACACGCGCCGGGGCATGCCCATCAGGCCCAGGGGATGCATCGGCAGGAAGTTGAGGTTGGTGCCGATGAAGGTGAGCACGAAGTGCAGCTTGCCCAGGCCCTCGTAGAGCATGCGGCCGGTGAACTTGCCGAACCAGTGGTAGATGGCGGCGTACACCCCCATGGTGGCGGCACCATAGATCACGTAGTGGAAATGGCCCACCACGAAATAGGTGTTGTTCACATGGATGTCGATCGGCACCGTGGCGAGCATGATGCCGGTGATGCCGGCGAACACGAAGTTCACGATGCCCCCCAGGGCGAACAGCATCGCCGAGGTGAGCCGGATCTTGCCGCGCCAGAGGGTGGCCACCCAGGCGAACACCTTGATGCCCGTGGGCACGGCGATCAGCATCGTGGTGACCATGAACAGATCGCGCATCCACTGGGCCACGCCGCTGGGGAACATGTGGTGCACCCACACGATCAGGCTGAGCCCCACGATCACCAGCGACGCCATCGCCACAAAGTTGTAGCCGAACAGCGGCTTGCGCGCATACACCGGCAGCAGTTCGGAGAACACCCCAAAGATCGGCAGGATGATCACATACACCGCCGGGTGGGAATAGAACCAGAAGAAGTGCTGATAGAGCACCGGATCCCCGCCCCCTTCAGGCCGGTAGAAGGAGGTGCCCGCCACCAGATCCAGCAGCAGCATCACGGCCCCGCCGGTGAGCACGGGCAGGCCCGCCAGCTGGATCAGCTGGGCCGAGAGGGCCGTCCAGCAGAAGATCGGCATGCGGAACAGGCCCATCCCCGGCGCCCGCAGCCGCAGGATCGTGGTGACCACATTCAGGGCCCCGAGGATCGAGGACACGCCCGAGAGGGCCACCGCCAGGATCCACAGGGCCTGGCCGTTGAGCAGGATCCCGAGCGGGTTCTGCAGGCTCACCGGCGGATAGGACCACCAGCCCGAAGCCGCCGGCCCGCCCGGCACCAGGAAGCTGGCCATCAGGATCAGCCCGAACACCGGCACCATCCAGAAGGCGACGGCATTGAGCCTGGGAAAGGCCATGTCCGGCGCTCCGATCATCAGCGGCACCAGCAGGTTGTTGAGGCCGTTGAGCACCGGAAAGATGAACAGGAACAACATGATCGTCCCGTGCATCGTGTAGAGGCCGTTGTAGACCGTGCGGTCCACCAGATCGGCCTCGGGGGTGATCAGCTCGCCGCGGATCACCATCGCCAGAAAGCCCCCCACCAGCAGGAACAGCAGGGCCGTGGCGATGTACTGGATGCCGATCACCTTGGCGTCGGTGCTCCAGCCCAGGTAGCGCAGCCAGGAGCCCGAGGCTGGCGGTGTGGCGGTGGCAGCGGTGGAGACCATCGGCTCAGGCGTCGTGGGGAAGGGCAGCGGATCCAGGCACGTTGACCAGCGGCGGCGGGGCCGGCACCACGGTGGCCCAGCCGTTGGCGGGACGCTGCTGACGCCGGGTGTAGTCGTCGGCGGCGGGGCTGAGGCCGGGCTGCAGGGGTTGCTGGACCGCCACTTCCAGCCAATGGGCAAAGGCGGCCGGACTCTCCACCACCACATCGGCCTGGTTGGCCGCGAACCAGGTGCCGCTGAACTGGGAGTCCCGCAGCCGGTAGCGGCCGGATCTGGTGGGGGTGAGGCGGAAACGGATGGCCTGGCCGGGCACCACGTCCTGCTTGAGGCGGAAGGCGGGCACGTAGAAGCCGTGCAGCACGTCCTCCGAGAGCAGGCGGAAGCTCACCGGCCGGTTCACGGGCAGGTGCAGCTCGGTGGAAGAGACGATGGCCGGCACGGCATGGGGCTGGGCGTCGCCATCGCCGAGGGGATAGCGAAACTCCCACGACCACTGGCGCGCGATCACCTCCACCTGCAGCTCGGAGGCCGCCGCGCCGGAGCTCGCCGACGCCGACATCACCGGCCCGGACGCCTCTGCGCCAGGAGCCACCGCACCGGTGGACGTGGCAGTGCCGTGCACGTGCTCCATCGGGCCCAGCACCCCCAGCACCCGGTTCACCCGGATGGCGTTGGCGGCGATCAGCAGCACCAGCACCAGCGGGATCACAGTCCAGACGATCTCCAGGCGGGTGTTGCCCTCGATCGGCTCGGCGTCGCTCTCGTCGTACTTCCTGGCGCGGTGGAACAGCAGGCTCCAAGCCAGCACCGTCATCACCCCCAGGAAGATGAAGGTGCCCAGGCCCGTCTCGAAGCCGAACAGCCCATCCACCAGGGGGGCGGCGCTGGAGGCCTGCACCGGCAGCCAGCGCTGGGACTGCTGCGCCATCCAGTGGCTCACCAGCACGATCAGGCCGGTCCAGAGGCTCACGGCCGCGATGGCGAGCCGGTTGGGCGGCTTGGCGGGGGAGGTGGCGGTCATGGGATGGCCGTGGTCATGGCAGGGCCGTGGTCAGGTCGGCGCCCGCTTGGAGCAGCTGGCCGGCGGCGATGTGCACGCCGAATTCGGCCGCCAGCTGGGCACCGAGGGTGCCGTGCACGGCCAGCAGCAGCACCAGCCCCACGCCGGCCAGCAGGTAGCTCCACTGCACCTGGCGGCCCATGTCGCGGCGCCAGGCGAAGCGCTGGAAGCCGCGCCACACCGCCATCGCCGTGAGCAGCAGCAGCAGCGCCACTCCGCCCACGCCGTGCCAGAGCATGGTGTCGAGGCTGCCCAGGCCGAAGGCGCTGGTGACGCCCGGCAGGGGCTCCGCCAGCAGCATCTCGTAGAGGCCGGCCGCCACGGTGAAGAAGGCGGTGACCACCCCCGCCAGCAGGTTGTACCAGCCCACGTCGTGCAGGGCGGAGCGGGTCACCGGCAGGGCCAGAAAGCGGAACAGGCGCCGCTCGATCGGATAGAGGGCCCCGGCGATGTCGAAGGCGATGCCGATCACCACCAGGCCCACGGTGAGGTGCACCAGGTTGGGGTGGATCGGCAGGGGGTAGGGGAGCCCGTTGGGGCCGTAGGCGTTCATCAGATCAACCCCTCCCGCATCGCCGCCACCACCTTCACGGTGTGCAGGCCATAGGTCCAGATCAGCTGGTCGCCGAGCACCACCTGCACGCCGATCAGCAGGCTCAGCAGGGCGCCGGCGCCGAGGAAGGGCCAGGGCAGGGTCTGGCTGTCCTGGTTGCGCAGCACATAGCGCCAGCCGGTGAGCACCGAGAGGATGCCGGCCAGGGCCCAGCCGAGGGTGGTGTGCAGATCGAGGATGCGGCGGGCGCCGCCGTAGGGGGCCGCCAGGCCCGCCTCCACCTGGCCCAGGATCACCGCCACGAAGATGGCCGCGGTGGCGAACAGCAGATTCCAGAAGCTCACTTCCAGCAGGGCCGGCTTGCGTCCCAGCACGCCCACCAGATCGAACACGAAGGCGATCAGCGCCATCGCGATCACGAAGTGCACCACGATCGGATGGAGGGTGTCCATCCAGGGCAGGTTGTGGTCGTTGAGGGCCGGCAGCAGCTCGAGCATGGAGCGGAAGGGTGCCCGGTCTGAATCCTCAGGATGACCAGGGCCAGCGGGCACGGTTCAGCACTGTCATGGTTTGCCATCGGGGCTGGCCTGGCGGCCCCTCACGGCCCCGACTGGCCCGGGCCGGGCCTGCAGAGACGGCCAAAGGCTGGTTGACTGAGCGCTGCGCCCGCCGCCCGTCCGCCTTGGTCCGCCCGCCCGTCCGCCTTCGCCCCGCCAGCCGCCTGCGGGGGGCCCTTCTGGCCGCCGCCGCCCTGGCCGGCAGCACCGCCCTGGCCGCCCCGGCGCAGGCGATTGACGTGGTGCAGCTGCAGCTTCCCCTCCTGCAGACGAGCTTCACCGTCAAGACGGCGGAGCTGCGCGATCCCAGCAAGCTGATCCGCGGCAGCAGCGATCTGGCCGAGCTGGATCGGGCCACCAGCGGATCCATCGGCCGCGAGCTGGCCCGGGTGTTCAGCACACCGCTGCCGCTCAATGTGCGCTCCTTCGCCAACCAGGCCGTGGGCTCACCGCTGCTCGATCAGGCCCTGCTGCTGGTGTCGGCCCTGGGCGAGGTGGATGGGGTGCCCGACACGATCGACAGCAAGGACCTGGCCTCCAGCCTCAACCGAACCGCCGCCAGCGGCCCCCTCACCGTGGTGGACCTGCTGCAGGCCCTGCCGGGCCGCACGGTGACGGTGGACCTGAAGAAATTCTTCGTCGGCCTGGAGCGGCTGCAGCGCCAGCAGAGTGAAGGCCTGCGCCTGGCGGCGGCCACCCCGGCGGCGGTCTCGCCGGCCCTGGCGGCCCCGGGCCCCCTGGCGATCCAGCGCACGGAGCAGACCATCCCCGTGCGCCACCGGCCCGAGGCCCTGGCGGTTGTGGTGATCGCCCCCAAGACCGGCGGCAACGGCCGGCTGGCGGTGATCTCCCACGGGCTCTGGGATTCGCCCGAGGGTTTCGAGGGCTGGGCCAAGCACCTGGCCAGCCACGGCACCACGGTGGTGCTGCCCCGTCACCCCGGCAGCGACAGCAGCCAGCAGCAGGCGATGCTCGCCGGCAAGGTGCCGCCCCCCAGCCCCGACGACCTCAAGCTGCGGCCCCTGGACGTGTCGGCGCTGATCGATGCCGCGGCCAGCGGCGCCCTGACGCTGCCGGCGCCGGTGCGCACCGAGGCGGTGGTGGCCCTGGGCCAGTCGTGGGGGGCGACCACGGTGCTGCAGCTGGCCGGGCTCCGGCCCAGCGCCGACCGCATGCAGGGCCGCTGCGCCGACCTGCGCGATCCCGATCGCAACCTCAGCTGGGTGCTGCAGTGCAGCTTCAAGGCCACCGCCGACCAGGCGGGCCTGGCCGATCCCCGCGTCAAGGCGGTGGTGGCGGTGAGCCCGCCGACGGCGCTGCTGTTCGATGTCGGCTCCTCCCAGGCGATGAATGCCCGGGCACTGCTGGTGAGCGGCAGCCGCGACTGGGTCGTCCCGTCGGGGCCGGAGGCGATCGCCCCGATGACAGCGCAGCTCCGCGGCATCGGCGGGGGCCACCGCCTGGTGCTGGCCAAGGGCGGCGACCACTTCAACCTGCGCTCGCCCCTGGAGGAAGGAGGTGGACCGCTGCGGGGCCTGATCCTGGCCTGGGTCAACGGGGCCTTCCAGGCGGGTGCGGCCGCCGCGCCCGGTCCCACGGCACCCACCCTGCTGCCCGCGGACGGCTGGGGCGATGCCGAGATCCCGCTGGTGGATGTGACGCCAGCCCTGCAGCAGGGCAGCTGAACGAGCGGGCCGGGCTGTCCTGGCGCTGCCTCAGGGGCTGATCCTCGGGGCCGCCGCGGCCTCCAGCTGCTGCAGGCGCCGCCCCAGCAGCAGCAGGCCCAGCACCGTGGTGACGGTGACCATCAGCACCAGGGCCGAAAACTGCACCGCCGTGATCACGCCGGCGGCCAGGGCGCTGGTGGCGAACACCAGACCCGGCAGGCCGCGGGGGATCAGGCCGTAGACCACCACCTGGGGATCCACGCCCGCCGCCCGGTCGGCCGCACGGATCCCCAGCCCGCAGACGGCCTTGCAGAGCAGCGCCAGGACCGTGAGCGCCGCCGCCAGGCCCCAGGCCGCCGGGTTCAGCAGGGTGGCCGCCGGAACGCGCATGCCCACGCTGAGGAAATAGAGGGGCAGGAACACCTCCGAGAGCAGGGTGAGGTGGCCGCGCAGCCGCTGCTCCTCGGGACTGTCAGGCCCCTGCGGCAACAGCCGGCCCAGCAGCACACCCGCCCAGAGGGCGCCGAGCAGGCTGGTGAGGCCGCTGGCCTCGCCCACCCAGGCACAGCTGATCAACAGCAGCAGGATCGTGAGCAGATCCGGCTGGCACGGGCCGCGCCAGCTCCGCCAGCGCTCCACGCCCCAGTAGCTCAGGGCCGCCAGGCCCAGCCCCAGCAGCAGGCCCGGCAGACCCGGAGATTGCAGAGCCACCTGTCCCGCGGCCCTGGCCTGGGCGGTTCCCTGGGCCATGGCCAGCGACAGCAGGCCGATCGCCGGCAGGTCGTCGAGCACCGACACGCCCACCAGCAGGCGGCCCGATGGGGTGCCGAGGGCCTGGCGCTGGGCCAGCAGCCGCAGGGTGACGCCGGTGCCCGTGGCACTCAGCACCGCCAGGCACAGCAGCGTGGTGGCCGGCGCGAGCTGGAAGCCGACCTGCAGGGGGGCCCAGGCCAGCAGGGGCGTGAGGGCACTGAGGGCCACGGTGCGCAGCACGGCCCCCGGGCGCGACCGAAGCAGATCGCCGCGCACCTCCAGGCCCACCTGGAAGAACAGGGTGAGCACGCCGAGCTCGGTGAGCCCCGCCAGGGGCCGGATCGCGGTGTAGGGCAGCAGCGTGTTGCCGAGCACGAAGCCCACCACCAGCTCCAGCACGATGGCCGGCACCGCCCAGCGCTCCAGCCGGCTGGCCGTGAGCCGGGCCAGCAGGATCCCCACCAGCAGCAGCAGCAGGGTCGTGAGCAGCGAGGAGGAGACCACGGGCTAGGCAGCGGGCCGGCGACGGTGAGGCACCTGTCGCCCAGGCACTGAGCCTGGCAGGCGTTCAGCGGCCGCGCGGCTCCACGATCAGCCCCCGGTCCCGCAGCTCCTGCTGAAAGGCCCGACCCAGCTGGGCCTCGGGCGTGTGGCGAACCGTCTGGGCCAGCAGCAGCGCCGTGCGCAGGCCCAGCCAGCCGAGGGCCACCAGGAACAGCACGGTCATCGGCGGGGCAGGGGCAGTCCGTCACCCCAATTGTGGGAAGCCTGCCCAGGGCCTGGGGCAGCACCGATGGGCCCGATCCCCATGGCCCCAGGTGGGCGGAAGAGGGGGCCAGACCCCCAACAACACCCGCACTTTGCTAAGCGGGCCACACGAGTGGACCGGGCGATGCCGCCCAATGATCAGCTCGCCTGATCGCCCCGATTGGGACTGCTAGTCGCTGCCCCGACCACCCACCAATCCCGCCGCAAAGCCCGTAAGGTTTGCCGAATTCTTTTCAGACATCCCCCGATGCCTGCGCCACAGAAGCTCCCCAGCGGCGGCTGCGACGCAATGACTCAGCACCTGCGTGCCATCGGCCGCATTCCCCTGCTGACCCCCGACGAAGAAATCAGCCTGGCCCGATCGGTGCAGACCGGGCGGCGACTGCTGGAACTGGCCGAAGAGATGAAGCTGCGGGCCGGCGGCCTGGAGCCGAGCCTGGAGGCCTGGGCCGTGGAGGCCGGCCTGACCGTGCGCCACCTGCAGCGCCAGCTGCGCCTGGCCGAGCGGGCCCAGACGCGCATGGTCACCGCCAACCTCAGGCTGGTGGTGAGCGTGGCCCGCAAGTACACCTTCCGTCAGCTGGAGCTGGAGGACCTGATCCAGGAGGGCACCCTCGGCCTGATCCGGGCCGTGGAGCGCTTCGATCCCAGCCGCGGCTACAAGCTGTCGACCTATGCCTACTGGTGGATCCGCGAGGGCATCACGCGGGCCCTGGCCGACAAGAGCCGCACGATCCGGCTGCCGGTGCATGTGGGCGACACCCTCAGCAAGCTGCGCAAGGCCCAGCACAGCCTCTGGCAGCAGCTGGGGCGGGCCCCCGGCGTGGATGAACTGGCGGACGCCACCGGACTCAAGCCCCTGGACATCCGCGAGACCCTGTTCCGCGCCCAGCAGCCGGTGAGCCTCGATGCGGGGCTGGGCGGCCACGACGACAGCCATCTGCTGGACCTGCAGGCCTGCGACGCTCCCCTGCCCGACGATCGCCTCAGCCGCCAGCTTCTCAGCCACGACCTCGAGCAGCTGCTGACGCGGTTGCCCGACCGGGAGGCTGAACTGCTGCGCCTGCGCTACGGCATCAACCGCCCGGAGCCGATGACCCTGAGTGCCGCCGCCCGCAGCCTGGGCGTCACCCGCGACACCGCCCGGGGCATCGAGCGCCGCGCCGTGGCCGCAGTGAAGGATCTCTCCGAGCGGGTGATCGACTACCTGGAGGCCTGAAGCCTCAGGGGTTGCAGTAGGGACAGTGGGCCGGGTCGGCAGCCGTGAGCCGGTCCCGCCGGGGCAGTGAGAGCCGCGCTGGCCACCAGGCCCCAACCCGGGGACCCGCAGCCGGGGCAGGCTGAACCCAGGCGCCGCACCAGAGCTACACCCAGGCGGCGAATCGAGCGCATCCGGGTGGGATTGCGATGGGCCCGCATGTCAGTCTCGAGCCAGACCTGCCCCAGGGAATCGAGCCGGCGGCAGGCCGCGAGGGCGTCATGGAGGGCAACAGGGTGAATGAGATCTTTGAAGACGGGCCCCTCAGGCCGCTCCAACGGACGGGCGATCACCCCATGGGAGGGAAAGCCCACCTGCTTCAGCCAGGCTGACGGATCCTGCTGTGGCCCGAGTGTCATCTGGGCATAGTTGGTGCGCCAATCCAGGCGTTGCTCCACCAGGCTGAGTGGGAGATCGAGATCCACGAACACCAGCAGTTCCTGCCCCACGGCCAGCAGCGGCACCGCTGGGTGGGGGCCAAAACTAGCCTCGCTGGCCAGGCCGAGCCGCAAGCCGGTCTGCTCGAGACCCATCAAAGCCTTGCGGCGGCAGGTGGTGAGGGCATCGTCGAGGCGCTGCACCTCACCGCTGAAGGTCCCCAGGCTGTCGGTGTCGCAGGTACACACCTCCATGGTCACCCCCAGGCCTGCGGCAAAGGGAAGGGCCAGGGCCCGCTGCTTGCCGTGCTGGGTGGCGAGGCAGAGCCGCTGCCCCGCATAGGGCGAACCCAATGGCACGGAATCAGGCCGGCTGTTCGGCGGCCACCGTTGTGCCCTCTCCGGGTTCGCGAGGAATCACCAGCCGCAGCAGGATCGGGGCCAGGAAGGTGGTGCCAATCACCATCAGCAGGATGGCGGCCTCCAGGGCGGGCGTGAGGATGCCGGCCTGACTGCCCAGCCCCAGGAAAATCAGACCCACCTCACCCCGCGGCATCATTCCCAAACCCACTACCAGGCGGTTGGTGGGTTCCTTGCTGAGGTAACTCCAGCCGGCCGCCACCTTGCCGGCGATCGCCACTGCCAGCAGGAAAGCGGCCACAACCAATCCTTCCCGGTTGGCCGGGTCCAGGGGGTTGAGCACCGAGAGATCCAGGCCCGTGCCGATCAGCACGAAAAACACCGTGGCAAACAGGGCCACCAGTGGCTTCACCGCCGCATCGATGTCATGGGTGTGCTTCGAGGCGCTGAGGATCAGCCCCGCGGCAAAGGCCCCCAGGGCCGCCTCCAGGCCAATGGCCTGGGCCGCAAAACAGCACACGGTGAGCACCAGGAAACTGGCCACCGCCACATCGCCGGGCGCCTTGAGCCGGTCCACCACCCAGTCAAAGGCTGGGGCAGCCTTGCGGCTCAGCACCAGGGCCACCGCCACGAAGACCACCGCCGCCAGACACAGTTTCAGCACAGGGCCGAGGCTGAATGAACCGCCTCCCACCACCGCCACCACCACGGCCAGGATCACGATGCCGATGATGTCGTCGAGCACAGCGGCGCCGATCACGATCTGGCCTTCCTTGCGCTTGAGCCACTTGAGCTCGCCGAAGACACTGGCAGTGATCCCGATGGAGGTGGCGGTCATGGCCGCCCCGGCAAAGACAGCGGGAACCAGCGGCACATGAAAAATGAAAACCAGGCCAGCTGTACCCAGGGCAAAGGGCAGCACCACCCCAGCCACCGCCACGGTGCTGGCCTGCAGTCCGACGGCCACCAGCTCATCGAGCTCGCTTTCCAGACCCGTGAGGAACAGCAGCGCAAACAGGCCCAGCTGGGACACGGCCTGGAGGTTGGGGAAGGTTTCGCTGTAGACATCCTGCACCGCCTCAGGACTGATCTCGGCCAGGGAGCCCACCAGCGCTGTCACGCTGGCAGCGAGCTGGGCCTGGGTTTCGGGCGGCACAATCAGGTGCAGGCCTGACACCCCAATCAGCACCCCGGCCACCAGTTCACCCAGGATGGTGGGCAGCTGCAGCCGCACCATCACTTCAGCGATGGCGCGGGCGGCGAAGAAGATCACCACAAAGCGGCCCACCTGAATCAGGGTTTCCGCCACTTCAAGTTGGTGGGAACTGAACTCCAGCAGAAGCGGGGGAAGGGCGAGCATCGCAAACAGAAGGGGTTGTGGATTTATAGGGACGGTGGCCCTGACCTTGGGGCGGCACAGCCAATGAGACCCTGAATTTCCCTATCGGGGAGGGGGCATCGATCAGCAAAGACCGACCAGCTGGAGCAGGGCTAAGAAGGGCCGCCATGGCGCAGGGCGCTCATGGGCAGAGCGGACCACAACTGGGTTGAACCACCGCGACCCAGTTTTTGGGAACACTGCCTATTATCCGGCGCGCACTGCCCCCAACCGACCCAATCAATACAGCCTCAATAGGAGCTCAACCCAAGTTCGCGGCAAAGCTCCTAAACTCCAAAAGCCGTAGTCTGAACGCACAAAAAGAGGACTTGACTTGACAGACTTCCTCCCTCTCTTCATCGAGCAACTTCAATCGCCAACCCTAGGCTTCCTGATTGGCGGCATCGTTGTCGCCGCACTTGGAAGCCAGCTGGCCATTCCTGACTCCATCTACAAGTTCATCAGCTTTTTCCTGCTGATGAAGATCGGATTGACAGGCGGTATCGCGATTCGCAATTCGAACTTCTCCGAAATCATTCTCCCCGCCCTCGGCGCCGTGGGGATTGGCATCGTGATCGTCTTGATCAGCCGTTACACGCTGGGAAAACTGCCAGGCATCAGCGTGCCCGACGCCGTTGCCACAGGCGGACTATTTGGCGCGGTGAGTGGCTCCACCCTTGCAGCGGTGCTGCCTCAGCTGGATACCGCCAAGGTTCCCTACGAGGCCTGGACGGCTGCGCTCTATCCGTTCATGGACATCCCGGCCCTGGTGGCCGCAATCGTGATGGCCAGTTTGTACATCAGCAAGAAAACCGGCAATACCTCCGAAAAAGTTGAAATCTGGCCGATCATCAAAGAGAGCCTGCAGAGTTCGGCCGTCACAGCCATGCTCCTGGGCGTAGCCCTTGGCATCCTCACCAAGCCAGAGCCGGTCTATGAAAGCTTCTTCAACCCTCTGTTCCGCGGCTTCCTCGCCGTTCTGATGATCATCATGGGAATGGAGGCCGCCCAGCGCATGAACGAGTTGCGCAAGGTCGCCCAGTGGTTTGCGATCTATGCCTTCTTTGCTCCGATCGTGCATGGATTTCTGGGTTTCGGTGTTGGCCTGATCCTGCACAAGCTCACCGGCTTCAGCATCGGGGGCTCGGTGGTTCTGGCCGTGATTGCGGCTTCCAGCTCTGACATCTCCGGCCCGCCCACCCTGCGCGCTGGCATCCCATCGGCCAATCCCTCGGCTTACATCGGTGCCTCCACGGCCATCGGCACCCCAGTGGCGATCGCGATCTGCATCCCGCTGTTCATTGGCATTGCCGAAATGATGCTCGGCCGATAACAATCTCACCCAATCACTTATTCACGAGCTAAACTCATGAGCCAACAAGTCTGGAAGCTGGTCATCGTTGCCGAAGAAATCCTCTCCAAAAAGCTGACAAAGCTCATCAAAGACGCGGGCGCCACCGGCTATACGGTGAACGCAGCTGGAGGGGAAGGCAGCCGCAACGTGCGCTCCACCGGCGAACCAAGCGTGTCGCACACCCTCTCCAATGTGAAAATCGAGGTACTGACCGGCACCCGCGAGCTGGCAGACAAGATCACCCGTGAGATCGAAGCCAAGTTTTACACCGACTTCTCGATCATCACCTACATTTATCCAGTTGAAGCCCTGCGCGATCACAAATTCTGAGGCCGCTTCCAGCAAGTAGCTGTTACCGGCTTTTCTGAAGCCCGCTTATGCACCCTTGCATGGGCGGGCTTTTCTATTGTTTACCACTTCGCCATTCCACCATTGACGGCATGAAGTTTCTCGACGACGATCAGTTCCTTGGCGGAATCCACAACTATGAGCGACAACTTGCAAAGCTTCTAGCCCTGTTACTGGCCGTTGTCATTGGCTTCGCCGTCCTCGAACTGGTCTTCGAATCCAGCATCAAGATTGCCCAGTTTCAGTCGAATTGGTTTGATGGAGGCCTGATCAGACTGCTCGATCGGCTTCTGATGATTTTTATCGCCCTGGAAGTCCTCCAAAACGTGACGGCCTATCTCCGTGATCAGGTTGTACAGATCGAACTGGTGCTGCTCACGGCCATGACGGCCATCGCCAGAAAAGTGATTGTGCTGCCGCCAGGCACGGAAAGCAAGCCCCAGCTCATGGCAGGCTTTGGGGTGATTGTGGTGGGCCTGGCTGCTGCCTATTGGCTGGTCAAATGGGCCCGACGTGATCAGCAATCAGCCTGATCCAGGCCCAACAGCAGCCTGGATGGCGACCTCACGGACTCGACCGTGAAGGATCTCCCCGGTGGATGATCGATGATCTGGGAGCCAGGACCCTCATGGATTGCAATAGGGACAGTGGCCGGGATCAGCGGCCGTGAGCCCATCCCGCCTTGGCAGCAATCTGCGATGGGAACAGGCCACACAGCCGAACTCCTCCAGCTGCACCAGCTCGGTGGCCAGCCCGCAGGCCCGGCAGGGCAGTCCAGCGCGGGTGCTCACCAGGCCCCAGCCCGGCGCCTCGCAGGCCGGGCAGGTGGCGCCCACCCGCCGCACCAGCCGAAAGGCCAGGCGCCGGATCGATGCCATGCGGGTGGGATTGCAGTGGGCGCGCATGTCCGTTTCCAGCCAGGCCAGACCAAGCGGGGACAGGTCCACCGCCACCGCCATCCACTGGGCGAGCTCGGCAGCCCCATGGATCCCCTTGGCCAGCCACGGGAGGGGGTCGGCACGCTCACCGGCATGGGGCCGGACCATCAGGGCATGGGAGGGGAAGGCCACCTGGCGCAGCCAGGACGCACAGGACTCGGGATCGGCAGCGGTGCAGGAGCCGAAGTTGGTGTGGCTGCAGAGCATCGGCTGGGTGATCACAAAGCCGTCACGGCGATCCACCAGCACCAGCCACTCCTGGCCCATGGCCAGGAAGGGAACCGCGGGATGGGGCCCGAACGAGCCCTCACTGGCGATACCGAGGTCGAGATCCAGGGCCTCCAGAGCCGCCTCGGCCTTCAGGCGGCAGGTGGTGGGGGCATCGGCGGATCGGACCTGGTCCCCGGCAAAGCTGCCGAAGCGGTCGGTGTTGACCGAGGCCGCATGGCGGAGGGTGAGGCCCAGGCCGTGCCGGAGCGGCCTGGCCAGGACCTGCTGCTTGCCATGCTGGGTGGCCAGGGCGATCAGACGGCCGGCATAACGGCGAGACACCATGCCGGCAGAGGAGCGGTGGCGCAGGGACGTTAGAGACTGGCAGCACGATCTGGGTCTGATGCGTAGCCCTGGCCTGAGTGGGATGGCAGGAGATGGTCCACAAAAAAGCCCGCCACCGCTGTGGTCAGCGGGACGGATCTCCAGGACAGGAAACCCTAGGAAGGGTCAGGGGACGATGGTTCTCACACCACAGCACTGGGAGGATTCAACCGTCGGAAACCCGGCTGTTCCAACTGCTGCTCGTACTGGCGGAACGGTTCGGACGTGTCAGCAGCCCTGGCGTGAGTCTGTCGTTCACGGCGATGAATCTCGCCCACCAGCAGCTGGCGGAGAGCGCAGGCTTGACACGGGTCACCAGGTCCAAAGCCCCCACCACGGATCGGAGAGAAGGGCGACGTTGCAGGGAGGGTCCTGACAATCTGCTGCGCCTCACACCCGAGCATCCATGGCAGCCGGAAGCCGGAAGATGCCAGCCGAAACGACCAGACACCGGGCACTGATAATCCCAGCTTATAAACACAGTCAGCAACGCCAAGCCAACAGTCTCCCCAACCCCAAAGAGACGACCCCTAACGTTCCGGGACATTCAATCCACGGAGCTGAAGCCACGCCTCTGCGTCCCAGTCTTTGCCGTTAGCTCTACATGCACCGCAACAAGTCAAGAGCCAGTCATGAGGCTTGGCTCTCGCTTTTCTGCGCTCCTCCCTTCTTATCCAAGCCGATTCTCCATGACCAAGCGTCGCTCCGTCCTGGCCCTGGTTGCAGGAACTCTCTCCAGCTCCATCCTGCTGACGGGCTGCCTCGGTAACCCACCCAGCAGGACAGGCTCCACCAGCTCTCCCCCCATCGCCCTCAACACCCAGGCCGCGTCCCAGCTGGAAACCAAGAGCATCAGCCTGGGCTTTGTGCCCATCCTCGAGGCAGCTCCACTGGTGGTGGGTGTGGAAAAGGGCTTCTTTGCCAAGCATGGCCTGGATGTAAAGCTGAGCAAGCAGGCCAGCTGGTCGGCCGCCCGCGACAACGTGGTGCTGGGGTCCACCGGGGGTGGCATCGACGGCGGCCAGTGGCAGCTGCCCATGCCCCAGATGATCAGCGAAGGCGCGATCACCAATGGCAAGAAGGTGCCGATGGTGGTGCTGGCCATGCTGATGAGCCAGGGGAATGGCATCGCGGCCGCCAACTCCGTCAAGGATGGGAACCTGACAGTTGATCTGAAGACGTCGTCGCCTGGCTTCTTCCAGACGTTCAATCAGAAGGAAGGTCGGAGGTTCCGGGCCACCTACACCTTCCCCAAGGCCAACCAGGACATCTGGATCCGCTACTGGCTGGCCGCCGCCGGGGTGAACCCCGACAAGGACGTGGAACTCCTCACCGTGCCGGCACCGGAAACGCTGCAGGGGATGAGGAACGGCACGATGGAGGCCTTCTCCACGGGGGATCCCTGGCCGTCTCGGATCAGCAGAGACGACGTGGGCTATCTGGCGGCCACCACGGCCCAGATCTGGAAGGCCCACCCCGAGGAATACCTGGCGGTTCGCTCGGACTGGGTTGACCAGCATCCCAAGGCTGCCGTTGCCCTGCTCAAGGGACTGATCGAGGCGCAGCAGTGGCTGGACAAAGCCGAGAACAAGGATGAAGCCGCCAGCATTCTCAGCACCCGCAAGTGGTTCAACGTGCCCCTGCCCGTGCTGCAGCAATCACTCAAGGGTCAATACAAAATGGGCCCCAAGGGCACACCCGTCACCAACCCGAAGCTGGGGCCGCTCTATTGGAACAGCGATCGCGGTGTGATCTCCTATCCCTACAAGAGCCTCACACTCTGGTTCCTGGTGGAGTCGCTGCGCTGGAAGTTCTACCCCGGCACGCTGGACAACCTCCAGGAGGCCCAGGCGATCAACGACAAGGTGACCCGCGACGACCTCTGGTTGGAGGCCGCCAGGGAGCTGGGTCTGCCGGCCAAGGACATCCCGACGTCGCCCAGCCGCGGCAAGGAGGTGTTCTTCGACGGCACCGTCTACGACCCCAGCAATCCCCAGGCCTATCTGAACAGCCTCAGGATCAAGCGCTGATCCCGTGGGGAGCACCATCGGGATCCCCTGCTGTGCAACTGCCGCTGCGTTGCTCCCCCTTCCACTCTCCGTTCATCCCCCACTCCAGGACACTGCCATGACCACAGCTCCCAGCTCCGGCTTCAACCTCGCCCAGTGGTGGAAGCGCAGCCGCAAGACCATCCTCCCCCCCCTGTTCGGCATCGTCGGCTTCCTGCTGTTCTGGCAGCTCAGCGCCAGCCTCGGCCTCACCAAACTCTCCGGCCCCCTGAGCCTGTGGACCGAGGAGCGCACCCGTGAAATGCTGCTCTATCCCTTCTTCGACCGCGGTGGGCTCGACAAGGGTCTGTTCTGGCACACGATGAGCAGCCTCAGCCGTGTGGCCCTGGGCTATTCCCTGGCAGCGGTGGTGGGGATTGGTGTCGGCATCGCCGTGGGGCTCAACCAGGCCCTGAACCGCGCCTTTGATCCCCTGTTCCAGTTCCTGCGGATGGTGGCACCCCTCGCCTGGGTGCCGATCGCCCTGGTGATGTTCCAGCAGAACCAGCCGGCGGCAATCTTCGTGATCTTCATCACCTCGATCTGGCCGATCCTGATCAATACGGCTGAAGGCGTGCGTCAGATCCCGCAGGACTACCGCAACGTGGCCCTCGTGCTGCAGATGTCGAAGAAGCGCTTCTTCACCAAGATCCTGATTCCCTCGGCCCTGCCCTACATCTTCACCGGCCTGCGCATCTCGATCGGTCTGGCCTGGCTGGCGATCATCGCCGCCGAGATCGTGATGCCCGGCACCCCCGGCATCGGCTTCTTCATCTGGGATGCCAACCAGAACGGCTATGTGTCCGAAATCGTGCTGGGTGTGATCTGGATCGGCGCGATCGGTCTGATCCTCGATCGCCTGATGGCCTGGCTGCAGACCCGCATCGCCGCCGGCCGCTGAACCCCTCCCAGATCTGCGCCCCCTGCTGAGGGGATCGTGCGGGGCCGATCGCCACAGCCCAGGGCCCCGCTCACAACCTTGACCCACCCTGCCTGGTCCCTTCGGACTGCCATGCCATGACGACACTGGTTGCCGTTCAAGACGTTGCCAAGGACTTCCCCCTGCAGGGGGGAGGCAACTATCTGGCCCTCAAGGGCATTGATCTCGAGATCCGCAAGGGGGAGTTCATCTCCCTGATCGGCCACTCCGGCTGCGGCAAGAGCACCCTGCTCAACATGATCGCCGGTCTGGATCTGCCGACGGGCGGCACGGTTCTCCTGGATGGGGAGACCGTGAAGCGGCCGGGTCCCGACAAGATGGTGGTGTTCCAGAACTACTCGCTGCTGCCCTGGCTCACGGTGCGCGAGAACATCGCCCTGGCCGTGGATGAGGTGATGCCGGATCTCCCCACGGCTGAGCGCAACGCCGTGGTGGTGGAGCACATCGCCATGGTGGGCCTGGCCCATGCGGCCGACAAGCCCCCGCTGCAGCTCTCCGGCGGCATGCGCCAGCGGGTGGCCATCGCCCGCGCCCTGGCGATCAAACCGAAGCTGCTGCTCCTCGATGAGCCGTTCGGGGCCCTCGATGCCCTCACCCGCGGCAATCTGCAGGAGAAGCTGATGCAGATCTGCAACGAGCACGCCCTCACCGCCGTGATGGTGACCCACGACGTGGACGAGGCCGTGCTGCTCTCCGACCGGATCGTGATGCTGACCAACGGGCCTGGCTCGAAGATCGGCGACATCCTCGAGGTGGACATCCCCCGGCCCCGCCAGCGCCTGGAGGTGGTGCACCACCCCAGCTACTACAGCCTGCGCTCCGAGATCATCTACTTCCTCAACCGCCAGAAGCGGGTGAAGCAGTGGCAGGCCAAGCCCCACAAGGTGCTGGCCCGCCATGGCCTGGAGAAGGTGAATCTCGACCTGGGCTTCATCCCCCTGGCCGCCTGTGCCCCCCTGGCGGTGGCCGAAGCCAAGGGCTTCTTCAGCAAGCACGGGCTCGATGAGGTGCAGCTGGTGCGGGAGACCAGCTGGCGCGGCATCACCGACGGCCTGCTGGATCGGACCCTCGATGCGGCGCTGATGCCCTCGGGCATGCCCACCTGGATGACGGCCGGCGGCCACGGTGGCAATCCCACCCCGATCGTGACGGCCCTCACCCTGAGCCGCAACGGCAACGGCATCACCCTGGCCAGTCGGCTCGCCGAACAGGGCGTGAGCAGCGTGGCCGACTACCGCGACTACCTGCTGCGCACCAACCGGGACGCCCACACCCTCGGCATCGTGCATCCGGCCTCGATGCACAACCTGCTGCTGCGCTACTGGCTGGCCTCGAACGCGATCGACCCCGACCGCGACGTGCATCTGCAGACCATTCCGCCGGCCCAGATGCTGGCCGACCTCAAGGACGGCTCCATCGACGGCTACTGCGTGGGTGAACCCTGGAACTTCCGCGCGGAACGGGAAGGCCACGGCTTCCCGATCGTGGGCGACATCGAGATCTGGGACGGCCACCCCGGCAAGGTGCTCGGCGTGCGCGAGGACTGGGCCCTCGCCTACCCCAACACCCACATCGCCCTCACCAAGGCCCTGCTCGAGGCCTGCCGCTACTGCGCCGATCCGGCCCACTGGGACGAACTCAGTGCGCTGCTCAGCGACCGGCGCTACCTGGGCATGAAGCCGGAGCTGATCCGCTTCGGCGTGCCCGCTGGCGACCAGGACAATCCCCACGGCACCGCCCACACCCTGTTCTTCGGCCCCGGCGTCAACCGTCCGAGCCGCAGTGAACACCTGTGGATCCTCACCCAGCTGGCCCGCTGGAGCGAGATTCCCTTCCCCCGCAACTACGTGGAGATCCTCGAGCGCGTGTGCTCCGTGGGGGTCTACAGCACGGCCGCCCGCGAGCTGGGCCTCGACGATGTGTCGTACCAGCGCAGCGGCATCGAACTGTTCGACGGGGTGCCCTTCAACGCCGACGACCCGATCGGCTACCTCAACGCCCTCTCGATCCACCAGGACTTCAGCGTGGCCGAGATCCCGGTCGGCGTTCCCCGCAGCCTGGCGACCTGAACTCGCCGTTGGCTCCCCTCCACTCCAGCCCCCGCTCGACTCCCCGCTCCCACCTCCCGTTCCATCCACCGCGCCTCGCCATGACCTCCACCCTGCGGTCCCACCAGCCCAGCGTCCCCACGGCTGCTGCCCCCCTGCTCCGCTTCGAGCAGATGGGCATGGCCTACCCCACCCCCAAGGGGCCCTATCCGGTGCTCGAGAACGTCAATCTGGAGGTGCAGGCCGGCGAGTTCGTCTGCCTGATCGGCCACTCCGGCTGCGGCAAGAGCACCCTGCTCAACACCGTGTCCGGGTTCGCCAAGCCCACCAGCGGTCAGGTGCTGCTCAGGGGCCAGCCGATCCAGCGGCCGGGCCCCGACCGCATGGTGGTGTTCCAGGGCTATGCCCTGCTGCCCTGGTGCTCCGCCTACGAGAACGTGTATCTCGGCATCGACTCGGTGAAGCCGCAGCTGAGCGAGCGGGAGAAGCGTGAGATCGTGATGGAGCACCTGGAGCTGGTGGGTCTCACCCAGGCAGCCGACAAGGTCATCACCCAGCTCTCCGGCGGCATGAAGCAGCGGGTGGCCATCGCCCGCGCCCTGGCGATCCGGCCGGAGGTGCTGATCCTGGATGAGCCCTTCGGCGCCCTCGATGCGATCACCAAGGAGGAGCTGCAGGGGGAGCTGCTCAAGATCTGGAACACCCAGAAGTGCACGGTGCTGATGATCACCCACGACATCGACGAGGCCCTGTTCCTTGCCGATCGGCTGGTGATGATGACCAACGGCCCTGCGGCCGGCATCGGTGAGGTACTGAGCATCGACTTCCCCCGACCCCGCAACCGGGAGGACATCATGGAGGATCCTCTCTATTACGAGCTGCGCAACAGCGCCCTGGACTTTCTCTACAACCGCTTTGCCCATGATGACGACGAAGCCGCCTGAATCCGGGCAGCACCTGGGGCAGGCAGCCGGGGTGCCGGAGCGGCGGATGCATGCCATCCGCTGGTTCCTCACCACGGGCTGGCTGCTGATCGTGGGCTCCCTGCTCTACGACCCCTGGACGCCCCAGCTGACCCAGCGGGATCACCCCTGGAGCCTGTTCCGCCTGCCGGAGACCTGTGTCTCCGTGCAGGGGACCTGCGTGGTGGAGCAGCCCTATGCCCTGGGCACCACCCTGTTCTGGGGAGCCGTGGTGCCGGCGGCCATCTTCATCCTGCTGGTGTTCGGCCATGAGCTCTGGCGGCGCATCTGTCCGCTGGCATTTCTCTCCCAGATCCCCAGGGCCCTTGGCCTTCAGCGGCAGCTGAGCAGCCTGCAGGCCAAGACCGGTCAGGTCCGCACGACGCTCGCCAAGGTGCCGCCCGATTCGTGGCTGGCGAAGCACTACGGCAAGATCCAGTTCGGCTGGCTGTTCGTCGGCCTGTGCGGCCGGATCCTGTTCTTCAATGCCGACCGCGTGCTGCTGGCCGGCTGGCTGCTGCTCACGATCGCAGCGGCGGTTCTGGTGGGCTGGCTCTACGGCGGCAAGGCCTGGTGCCAGTACTTCTGCCCGATGGCACCGGTGCAGAGCATCTACTCCACGCCCTCGGGCCTGCTGGGCAGCAAGGCCCATCTGAGCCCGCAGCCCATCACCCAGTCGATGTGCCGCAGCACGCGCCCGGATGGCAGTGAGCAGAGTGCCTGTGTGGCCTGCCAGCAGCCCTGCATCGACATCGATGCCGAGCGCATGTACTGGGCCAGGCTGGAAACCCGCCAGTTCAGCTTCGAGCGCTATGCCTACGTTGGCCTCGTGGTGGGCTACTTCGTTTACTACTACCTCTACGCAGGCAACTGGGACTACTACTTCTCCGGCCTCTGGGTGCGCCAGAGCGATCAGCTCAGCACGCTGCTGAGCCCGGGCTTCTATGTGTTTGGACAGGCGATCAACATTCCCCGGATTGTGGCGGTGCCCATCACCCTGGGCCTGTTCACCTGGGGCGGCTGGCACCTCGGCCGCTGGCTGGAGCACCGCTGGCGCCATCACGCCCATGGTCAAGGGGTGGAGCAGGCCAGAACCCTGGTGCGGCACCGGGTGTTCGTGCTCGCCACGGTGCTGGTGTTCAACGTCTTCTTCCTGTTCGGCGGTCGGCCAATCCTGCTGCTGCTGCCGGGCTGGGTTCAGTATCTGTTTGATCTGGCCATCGTGGCCACCAGCACCCTGTGGCTGGTGAAGGCCTGGCGGCGCAGCCCCGAGCTTTATAGCCGCGAGGGCCTCTCGAGCCGGTTCCGCAAGCAGCTCGACAAGCTGGGCCTCGATCTGGGCCACTACCTCGAAGGCCGCTCCCTCGGAGATCTCAACACCCACGAGGTGTACGTGCTGGCCAAGGTGCTGCCGGGCTTCAGCCGCCAGAAGCGCCACGAGGCCTACAAGGGGGTGGTGCGCGAGGCGTTGGAGGAGGGCTACGTCAATGCCGCCAGCAGCCTTGAAGTGCTGCAGCAGATGCGGCGGGAACTCGGCATCAGCGACGACGAGCATCAGCAGCTGCTCGAAGAGCTGGGGGTCGGGGATCCTTCCCTGCTGGATCCGGCCCAGCGCCGCAGCCTCGAGAACCAGATCCGCCTCAGTGGCTATCGCCGCTCCCTGGAGCGGCTGATGGCCCTGCAGACCAACGATGCCGTCGCCCGGCGGGCCCTGCAGCGGGAGTACGCGATCTCGCCCCAGGAGGAGGCGATGGTGCTCGGCGACCTCTCCCCCAGTGCCAGTGCGGCCCAGAAGGCCCAGGTGCTGGTGCAGCGGCTGCCTGATCTCATCGACGCCTACCGCTGCCTGCACCAGCCGAACCTGCGGGAGTCACCGGTGGTGCTGGCCCTGCTGAGCGATCACCTGCGCCAGCGCAAGGAACTGGCCCTGCGCACCATCCTGGATTGCCTGGTCACCCTGCAGGACGATCCGGCCGTCGTCCCCCTCGTGGCCGCGCTCCAGCAGGCCTCCCCCCTGATCCTGCAGGAACTGCTGGCCGAGGGCGACTGGGCCGCCAGGTTGCCGGCCGAGGTGCGCCGGCAGCTTTCGGAACCGGGAGCGCTGCCCGCCGTCTGCTCCATCGCGATCCCGCTGAGCCGCAGCGTGGGCCAGCTCGAGGGCCTGGTGCGGGACGGCAACGCCATCGTGGTGGCCTCCGCCCTGTTCCTGATCACCCGGCTCGACCGCGAGCGGGGGCTGGCGCTGGCCGCGGGGATCGCGGCGGCCGGTGGCGCCGATCTGACGCGGAACACAGCCCGGTGGCTGCTGGCCAACCCCGACCAGGCGCCGGATCTCTCCGACAACCCGGACCTGGAGAAGCGGGTGTTTCTGGCCACGAGTGACTTCTTCCGGCGCACCTGGGTCGACAGCCTCGAGGCCCTGGCCGAGCAGGCCGAGATCCGCAGCTACGGCCGCGGTGAGGTGATCACCGCCGCGGGCGACACCTGCCGTGAACTGCTGCTGCTGATTGAGGGGGCCGTCACGATCCACCGCCAGAGTCCCGACGGGGTCTGGGTGGAGGAGCTCCGGCCTGGCCAGGTGGTCGACGAGCTGGAGGTGCTCAGCCATGGAACCGTCGACTCCCCGATCGTCGCGGACGCGGAGCGGAGCCGCCTGCTGGCCCTGCCCGTGGATGCGTTCGACGCCGTCCTGGACCACGATCCAGACCTGGCCCGCCGGGTGATGGAGCTGGAAAGCCGCCAGCTGCAGCGGCTGCTTCAGCTGGGGGCTCCGGCACGGCGGGTGCGCCGCGGCGACTCGCCGCACCAGAGGCGGTAGTCGGCGGCGGTGGCCCCGCAGGCCAGCAGACCCGCCTGCGCCATCAGCTCGGCGATGCTGTGCTGGTGTTGCGCCGGATCCTGCAGCAGGCGGCGCAGCCGGCGCAGGCGCAGACGCCTGGCCTGGGCCATCGGCGTGCAGCCCAGCTCCTGCTGGAAGCTGTACTGCAGCGTGCGCACCGACACGCCCAGGGCCCGGCCCAGGTCAGCCACGCTGAACCGCTCGGCCAGGTGCTCCGCCATCCACTGGCACGCCTCCAGCACGAGGGCGCGGCGACGCGAGGCCGCCGGCGGGCCCTGCCGCGCATCGGGGGGCTGGCGCCACTGCCGCAGGGCCTCCACCAGCAGCGCCGCGGCCTGGGCGGAGCCCTGGGGTTGCCAGGCCGCGGCCTGCGCCAGCTGCAGGCCCGCTGCGATCAACTGGCGCTGGAGCCGGCCCTGGACCAGCAGGGGGGAGGTGGGCGCCGGGCCATCGAGGTGAGCTGCCGGGATCAGGATCGACACCCCCGTCACCGCCTCGGTGGTGGTGCCCCGCAGGACGTCACCGGGGCGGACCAGCAGGCCCAGGCCCGGTTCCGCCAGCAGCTCCACACCGTTGACCTGCTCCAGGGTCAACCCCTGCAGCGGCAGCCAGAGCACGCCGTGCCCACACTGCTCCCGCACCAGTTCCAGGGCGCCTCGGCCGTGCAGCAGCAGCACCTGGAACTCCTCCACGGCTCCGCAGCGGATCTGGGACTCAAAGGGCACCGAACCGGCCAGCAGGCGACTGCGGTGGTGGCCGAGGGTGCTGGCCACCAGGGCCTCCCACTGGTCGAAATCGTGGCTGTGCAGAACGGTGCGCAGGCCCGGGGCCTCCCGCAGCAGCTGCGGCTTCAGAGCGACCAAGGGGCTGGCGTGGATGGCGGCATTCTGCCCGGGGCCTCTGGCGTGGATCTGGCGATGGCGCCGACGCCAGAGGCCGACAACACTGGAGGGTGGTTCAGCGGAAGGAGCCCCTGGTGATGGCCATGACCCTGACGGCGGCGCTGCGGCGTTCCCGGTTGGCTGCCGCGGCGGCGGCGGGCCTGTTGATCGGGGCCGCACCGATGCGGGCGGAACCCCCAGGCCAGCCCGTCCGGGTGTCGCTGCAGGGCATCACCTTCACGGTGAGCAGCAGCGGCGAGGGCTCCGCCCGCCAGCTCACGATCAGAACCAGCGGCGGCCGCCGGCCGATCGGCCCGATCCGGCAGGAGATCCTCGGCAGCGTCAGCGGGGTGGAGGTGGCGGACCTCGACGCCAACGGCCTGCCGGAGATCTACGTGTTTGTGACCAGCGCCGGCAGCGGCAGCTATGGCTCGCTGGTGGGCTATGCGGTGAACCGAGGCTCCACCTCGATCACGCCGATCAACCTGCCCGAACTGAGCGGCAAGGCCGCCCAGGGCTATCAGGGGCACGACAGCTTCGCCGTGGTCGAACGGACCCTGGCGCGGCGCTTCCCCATCTATCGGCCCGGCGACACCAACGCCAAGCCCAGCGGCGGCATCCGGCAGATCAGCTACCAGCTGGTGCCCGGTGAAGCGAGCTGGCAGCTGAAACCGGTGCGTGTTGATCAGGACTGACCCTCAGGACTGCTAGCGGGATGCCGACGCTGGTGGGGATGGAGCCGATCAATTCAGGCCATGGTTCTTGCGATCAGCCAGAGCCTTGCTGCCCCCATCAAGGCCCTGCTGTTCGGTGACAGCGAGAGTCAGCAGGGCATCCGACATCGGCCCGTTAGACCCATCAGCCCGGCAGGATCACCCGATCGATCACGTGCACGATGCCGTTGTCGCAGACGATGTCGGCACTCACCACGGTGGCGTTCTTCACCTCGAAGGGATCGGCGCGGCGGATCGCCACCGGTGCGCCCTCCAGGCTCTGCCATTCCGGCTGGGTCACCAGCTCCTCCCGCGAGTGGGCTCCGCTGAGCACGTGGAATTTCAGGATGCGCCCCAGCTGGGGAGGGTTGTCCACCAGGGTCTGCACGGTGCCCGGCGGCAGGGCGGCGAAGGCGTCATCCACGGGGGCGAACACCGTGAACGGGCCAGGACCCTCAAGGGCACCCGTGAGACCGGCGACCTCCACGGCGGTGAGCAGGGTGCCGAAGCAGCCGGCGCCCTTGGCGGTTTCGATGATGTTGGCCATGGGGATGGGGTGAGCGGCGAGATCAGCGGTAGTCCTGGGTCTGGACCTGGGGCAGACGCGCCTCCGGCCGCAGGAAGCGATCCATCTGGGCCTCAAAGAAGCGTCGGTTGGCCAGCAGATGCTCGGGATCGGTGTCGTCGAGGGGATACAGAAGGGCACAGCGCAGGGCCTGGATCACCGCCGAGGTCACGTTGTACATGGAGCGCTGGAAGGTGACGCCCAGCTGGATCAGCTTGTCAGCGTCACCGCGCTTGTGCTGCTTGTAGAGCTCCTCGAGGTAGGGGGGCAGGAAATGGAGCATGTCCTGCATCAGCAGGGTGGGCGGGATGCCGGCGGATCCCACCGGGAACACATCGGCATAGAGGATGCCGTAGTGGAAATCGGCCTGATCGGACGGCACCTGATCGGCCTGGGCGTTGTAGCTCTTGGTGCCTCGGAAGGGAGCCGTGCGATAGAACACCGCCTCCACATAGGGCAGGGCCGCCTCGTAGAGCCAGGTAAAACCCTCACTCTTGGGAATGATCTCGATGCACTCACCATCGATGTAGACATGGTGATAGATCGGCCGCCCAGCCACGGCAAAGATGCCGTTCACCAGGAAGTCCATGGCATCGGGCACCCCCTTGAAGCCACCCTCATCGTAGATATCGCTCATCTCAAAGAAGACGGGCGCCATCACCTCCCAGAACAGGCCCAGGTTGGCGTAGTAGCTCATCTGCTTGACCTGCTCCATGAACATCTCAGGGAACAGGCGGTACAACCCCAGCATCAGGGGGTTGCCGCGGAAATAGGCCTTGATCGCGCGGTCGGCATTGGCGCGATAGGCGTCGCTGGCCAGGTAGTCGTTGAAGCGGCCGCCCATGTTCTGATGCCAGAGCATGGCCTGCATGCAGGCCTCGGCAAACTCCATGTTGATGCGGTCATGCCAGAGGTGATGCAGCAGCTTGGGCAGCTTGCCGGTTTCACCCTTGGCCATGAACTCCAGCAACTCAGGATGGGCCTTCTCGCCACCGCGCCAGATGCGCAGCTTCGATTGGTCACCGGCGTAGGAGTTGGGAAGATCGAGATAGTCCTGGCTGATGAAATACTTGAAGGCCGGCAGGGGATTGAGGAAAACCCTCTCGGCGATGTAGAGAAGATCACGCCAGTAGAAATCCATCGGCACGGCATAAGCCTTGTAGATGCCGATGATCTGCATCAGGTTTTCCGGCGTATCCGGAAGCATCGAGCCGCCCGCCTCCAGCCGATGGATCACATCGGCATAGGGATGGGTGGAGGGAGGGATCAGGGGCTGGCGGACCGTCTCGGTGACCGCGGCGGTGGGAGGGGTCATGAGGGCAGCAGCTCCGAGTCGGAAGGCAGGGTGGCGGCGATGAGGGCGGTGCTGGAGCGGGCGTAGTAGGTGGCGCCTGAAGCTCCCACCAGGAACGGCTGAGCCCGGACGGCCAGGCCGGTCGCTTCGGCTTCGCTCCAACCGGTGAGGGCCGTGGGCCACAGACCCGCCGCGACCACCAACACGGTGAGCAGCATGGCCGGCGCCCGTTCACTCCAGAGGGTGTGGGCCCAGTCGGCACGCTCGTTGTCGAGTCGACCGAAGCCCACACGGTTGAAGAGCCGGATGGCGTAGACGGCCGTGAAGCCCGAGGCGATCAGGCTGATGAGGGTGGCCACCGGGAACGTGGTCCAGCTGCCCTCGAACACCAGCAGCTCAGCGGGGAAGCCGGCCAGCCCGGGGATACCGGCGGCGGCCATCAGGGCCAGCAGCAGCATGCCCATCGTGAACGGCAGACCCCGCAGCGGATTCATCAGACCCGAGAGCTCGGGGATGGAGGTGGTGCCGGTCTTGCGCTCGATCAGGCCGACGCAGGCGAACAGCAGGGCCACGATCAGGCCGTGGGCGAGAACCTGGGCGATCGCCCCCTGCAGGCTGAGCGGGGTGGCGGCGGCGAGCGCCAGCACCAGCAGCCCCATGTGCCCCAGGGAGCTGAAGGCCATCAGCCGACGGATGTCGGTCTGGGCGATGGCGTTGAGGGCCCCGTACACCGCGCTGATCGCGCCGGCGGCGGCGATCCAGGGAGACCAGGCGATCCAGGCCTCCGGCAGGAAGCCGACGCCGAAGCGCAGCAGGCCATAGGCCCCCAGCTTGGAGACGACACCGGCGAGCAGGATCACCACAGGGGTGGAGGCCTGGCCGTAGGTGAAGGGCTGCCAGCCGTGCAGGGGCACCACGGGCAGCTTCAGGCCGAAGGCCAGCAGCAGCAGGGCCAGGATCCAGCGCTGGGCGCTGGGAGTGAGCTCGGCGGAGGCGAGATCGGCAAAATCAAATCCAGGACCTGCCGCGTTGAACCAGTTGAAGGCCAGCACCGCGGCGAGCATGCACAGCCCCGACACGGCGCTGTAGAGCAGGTAGCGCACGGCGGCTCCGGCGCGGCGCTCTCCTCCCCAGGTGGCAATCAGCAGGGTGAGCGGGATCAGCACCAGCTCGAAGGCCAGCAGGAACAACAGGGCATTGCGGGCCAGGAACGCCCCGATCACGCCCAGGTTCGTGAGCAGCATCAGCGAGAAGAAGAGCCGGGGACGGCTTTGATCCGCTGGGGCCGAGAGGATGGCCAGGCTGGTGAGCAGGCCGCAGAGCAGCACCAGCGGCAGGGACAGTCCATCGAGGCCCAGATCCAGGCTGAGGCCCAGGGTCGGCAGCCAGGACAGCTGCAGATCAGCCGGCGGATGCTGCCAGCAGATCAGGGCGAACAGAACCTGCAGGGCGCCGGGGATTGCGGCAATGCTGCGGATGCGGGCGGAGCTGAAGCCCGCCGGCAGAAGGGGCTGCACCAGGGTTCCCACCAGGGGCAGGACCAGCAGCAGTAGGAGAGGAGTCGGTCCCATCAGCGGAACGGGCGGACGAGGTCGGTGGGCGGTGAGGCGATGAGCCAGGCGGCCATCAGCAGCACGCTGAGGATCAGGGTGAGGGCGTAGGCCTGGGACCGTCCGGAGGTGGTGAGGCTGAGGCGACGGGCCCCCGCCATGGCGGCGCTGCCGGAGGCGCCACTGAACCCCTCGATCAGGCGGTCATCCGACCAGGCGCTCAGGCGGGCCAGGGACACCACCAGCCAGACAACGGTGCGGTGGTAGAAGCGCTCGGTCTGCATGTCGTGGGCCAGCCAGTCCTGGAGGCCACCAAGGGCCGAGGGCAGGTGCGCGAGCGGATGGGGACGCAGATAGAACACCGCCGAGAGGCCTCCCCCCACGAGGGTGGAGACGAGCAGGGGAATCGCCTGGGGACCCCAGCCCGGCAGGGGAGCGAGGGGGAAGACACCGTTGATCGCGAAGAGCTGGGGCTGATGCAGCACCAGCCCCATCAGCACGAAGGTGGGGAGAGCCATCAGCCACAGCACCTCCGGGGAGCGGGCCGTGAACACGGAGGGACGACCGCCCCAGATCAGGCCGAACACCCGGATGAGGCCGGCGCTGATCAGGGCATTGGTGAGCAGCACCACGCCCCCCAGCACCAGCGGTTGGTCGCTCGCCGCGGTGAGCTCCAGCAGTTCCCGCAGGGCGGCGAAGCCACCGAAGGGAGGCAGGGCCATCAGGCCGGCGGCGCCGGTGAGGAAGGCCAGGCCCATCAGCGGTCGCTTGTTCCACAGACCGCCGAGCTGGGTGAGGTCCTGGGTGACGTTGGTGAGCACGATGGCGCCGATGGCCATCAGCATCAGCGCCATGGGCAGGGGATACACGAGCATCAGGTGATCGGCGACGCTGATGCCCCCCAGGCCGACAGCCACAAACAGCAGGCCGAGCCAGCTGCTCACGAGGAAGGAGAGGGCCCGCTTCACATCGATCTGGGCCAGGGCGATCAGGGACGCGACCAGGGCGGTGGTTCCGCCCACGATCACCAACACGCTCTGCACCAGGGGGCTGAGTTCGATCAGGGGCTCCAGGCGCAGCAGCACCCAGGCGCCGCCCACCACCACCACCGAGTTGCGCAGCACGGTGGAGGGCAGCGGGCTCTCCATCGCCTCGTCGAGCCAGAGGTGCAGGGGGATCTGGGCGCACTTGCCCATGGGACCGGCAATCAGGGCCAGCAGGATCAGGGGCAGGACCTGGGGCAGGGGATGGTCGTTGTTGACCTGATCGGCGGCCCAGGCCTGGAGGCCGTGGAAGTTCCAGGTGCCGGTGATGGGCAGAAGCGCGATCAGGCCCGCCAGCAGGATCAGGTCACCGATGCGCTTGGTGAGGAAGGCGTCGCGGGCGCCCTTCACCACCAGCGACTGGTTGTACCAGGTGCCCACGATCAGATAGGTGCCGAAGGTGAGCAGCTCGAGGATCACGTAGCTGAAGAACAGCGAATCGGTGAGCACCAGGGCGCAGAGGCCCGCCTCGAAGAAGCTCAGGGACCCGAAGAACCGGGGCCAGCCCCAGTCCATCTCCAGGTAGGCGATCGAATAGAGCTGCACCAGCACGTGCAGGCCCGTGATCACGGTCATGGCCACCAGGGCCGGTTCCGTGATCAGGCCGTCAAAGCCGATGCGCAGGCCAGCGGTGCTCAGCCAGGTCCAGCCGAAGGTGACGGGGCGGTAGAGGGCCTCGGCGCCGGCACTGGCATTGGTGTGCAGGGCGATCAGGGCCACCACGCTGTGCACGAAGGCCAGCGAGACCATCAGCAGGTTCATGTACCCGCAGGGGCGTGGGCCGGTGCGGGAGATCAGACCGGGCGACCAGGCCAGCGACGCCACGGCGGCCAGCAGTGGATAGACCGGAACCAGCCAGGCCGTTTCCAACAGGGCGATGGGCATCGGCGATGTCAGCGACGGAGGTCAACGGAGCTCGAACGCAGCGACGACCCAGGTGTTGGGGGCCTGGCGGGCAGACCACCGGAAGGGTCGGGGCGCTGACGTGGTGCGAACGGTAGAAACCGTGGACGGCCGTTGGGTGACGCTGGCGAAAGGTGTTGCCTATCGAAGGGCTAAGGCAGCGTTATCGACTTGGGGCTCAGAAGCGCCGCCGGCCGTCGTTGAAGCCGCCGCTGCGCTCCTCGCCCACCTGGCTCAGCTTCCAGACGTTGCGGCTGAGGCGCCGGGCCCGGAGGCCGCCCCGCTCCACCCGCTCCGAGCCGGGGCGGGCCCCCAGCAGGAAGGTCACCTCGGCGGTGCTCAGGGGGGCGCCGGTCCTAAGGGCGAGATCGATCAGCTCCAGGCGGTGGCGCAACTGGGCCACATCGCAGCTGCCGCCATCCTCCACCTCGCTCCAGCTCCAGGGCGCTTCGCCGTTGGCGGCGAGCTTCTGCATCAGGCCCAGGCCCACCAGCGCCAGGGCCTGCTCGGCCTTCACGCCGGGGCCCACGGCCTCGGCGATCCAGGCCCCGAGGCCCTGGGGATCGGCGCTGCCGGGCAGGGGCTGGGCGGCGGAGGAACCGTTGGAGGCAGCGCGCTTGGGGGCCACGGAGCTTCGGGCTGGGGGTGGCCGGACGGTACCCCCTGGACACGGGCGTGCAAGGGGGCAAGCGCAGCCGTGGCCAGGCTCTTCCGATCCTTCTAGGTCTGGGTGGCCTGGCAGCAGCTGATCCCGCCCCGATCCATGGTCCTGTCGGAGCTGCCCATCAGCCTGCACGGCGTCGATCCGAAGCCGATCCACTCCATCGTCTGCCACCACTACGAGCCGACATCGCCGCGAGCCAGCCGCTGCTCTCCGAGCGGCTGAAACGCCCGGACGTGCAGGTGGTGGCCGAGGGGCGCTCCCAGGCCGAGCTCCAGGCGACGCCACCATGGCGGGATCGGCCGGGGGGATCGGGCCGGGGGCGGGCGGTAAGATCGCACCAACATTCAGAGGTGGGGCAGCGACCAGGACCGTCTGGTCGTCGCGTCGGTCCCCCCCTCTGGTCTCGCCCATCCAGGGGCGACGCAGTCCCCGGAGCGACCCCTTCCCCTTGCCGAACCGCATCCCCAGGGCCAGAGCGCGGTCGGTGCAGATCACCGGAACCGACCTTGGCTTCGGTGGCGGCAGTCTCGGCAGCGGCAGCGGCCTCGGTGGCTCAGCGGGTCCCTCGCCATCGGCAGCCAGCTGCGTCATCACCACCGATTCCGAGGGGGCACGGCTGAGCCGACAGTCGAGCCAGGTGCAGTCGATCGAGCTGCGCACCTACGTGTTCCTCGATTCGCTCCAGCCCCAGCTCGCCGCCTACATGGGCACGGTGAGCCAGGGCTTCCTGCCGATCCCGGGGGATGCCTGCCTCTGGCTGGAGGTGTCGCCGGGCATGGCCGTGCACCGCGTCACCGACATCGCCCTCAAGGCGAGCACGGTGCGCCTGGGCCAGATGATCGTGGAGCGGGCCTTCGGCTCGCTGGCGCTCTACCACCGCGACCAGAGCAACGTGCTCCACTCGGGCGAGGTGGTGCTCGAGGCCATCGGCAGCACGGTGGAGCAGCGCAGCCGCTGCGAGGTGAGCTGGACCGAGATCATCCGCGCCATCACCCCCGACCACGCGGTGCTGATCAACCGCCAGAACAGGCGCGGCTCGATGATCCAGGCCGGCATGAGCATGTTCATCCTCGAAACCGAGCCCGCCGGCTACGTGCTGATCGCCGCCAATGAGGCCGAGAAGGCCTCCAATATCACGATCGTGGACGTGAAGGGGGTGGGGGCCTTCGGCCGACTCACCCTGGCGGGCCGCGAGGGCGACGTGGAGGAGGCCGCCGCCGCCGCCATGCGCGCCGTGGACGGCATCAACCGCCGCGCCCGCGACTGAGCCGCCCCAGCGCACCCGCGACCCAGGAACGCCCCGGCAGGCGGCGGCGCAGGGCCCGCAGGCGGCTGGGGTCCGCTGGAATCGCCGGGGGACGGAACTCCTGCTGCTGCAGCTGTTCAATCGCCTCGGGAACCGAGACCGGCTGGGAGAACAGATAGCCTTGGGCCTTGGCCACGCCGTTCTGCAGCAGCCAGTCGCGCTGGGCGCCACAGTCGACGCCCTCGGCGATCGTCGCCATCCCCAGATCCTGCAGCATCGTGAGCATGGTGCGCAGCAGGGTGCGGGGTGAATCCTGCTGTCCACTGAGACGGGCCACGAAGGTCTGATCCACCTTGACGATCTGAATCGGCAGGGAGATCAGCCGGGCCAGTGAGGAATAGCCAGTGCCGAAGTCGTCCAGGGCGATCCTCACGCCGCGGTGCACCAGGGCATCGAGGAACTGATCAAAGGCCGCATCCGTGTATTGAAAGATGTCTTCCACAAGCTCCACCTGCAGGGTCCAGGCCGGTGGAATCGGCGTCGCGTCGATGAGGTTGAGCAGCCGTTCGCGCAGCTGGGGATCCTCCAGCAGCGTGCCGGAAAGATTGACGCTCATCGTCATCTCGCGACGCGGAATCGGCTGGGCCAGCAACGGCAGCGCCGCCAGGGCCTTCTCCAGAATCAGCAGGTCGAGTTCTCCGGTCAGGCCGGTCTCGAGGGCCAGCGGCAGGAAGTGGCTCGGCGGCAGCACGTCGCCGTTCTGGGGCCAGCGCGCCAGGGCCTCAAAGCCCACGGTCTCGCTGCTGGCGAGGTCCACGATCGGTTGCAGGTAGGGCACCAGCAGCTTGCCGGCCACCGCATCGCGGAAATCCGATTCCAGCCGATAGATCCGCTGGGCGGCGACGCGGGCCTCGGCATCGATCAGGCAGAAGGCACTGGCCGTGCGTCGGCTCGCCATCCGCAGGGCCATGCTGGTATCCGCCAGGATCGCCTCGGCGTTCTGATCGTTGTGGCGGCAGAGGGCGAGGCCGATGGCCACCCCCATCGACAGGGCCTGGGAGCCGCTGCGATAGGGCTGGCCGCTGAAGGCGATCACCCGTTCTGCCAGCTGCTCCACGGCGGGCTGATCCTGCTGGAAGGGCAGCAGCGCCACCAGCTCGGCATCGGCAAATCGGGCGATGGTGGCCGCCCTGGGCAGGGCCGCGAACATCCTCCGCACCGCTTCATTGAGGAAGTCTTCGGCCACCCGGCCGCCCAGGGTGGCATTGATCCGCTCGTAATCGCGGAAGCGGCAGCGCATCAGGGCGAAGGGGGAGCCGACATCCATCGTGAACAGCAGATCCAGCATCTGCACCATCTGATCGCGACTGACTAGGCGCTCCAGGGAGCTCAGGCGCTGGGGGGAAGCCTCACCCAGACGCTCCGGTTCCTGGCCCAGCGTGCGGCCGGACGGCCGGCCGGCGTCGGGCCGGCCCTCCAGCTGGCCGACGGTGAGAGAGGCCAGCCGCGTGAGGCTGTCGATCTGCTGCTGATCGAGCTGGTGCGGCTCGCGGCTGATCACACACAGACTCCCCACCGCAAAGCCCCGGGTGGTGATCAGCGGAAAGCCGGCATAGAAGCGGATGTGGGGATCACCGCCCACCAGGGGATTGGCGGCGAAGCGGGGATCCTCCAGACAGTCGTCCACGATCAGCGGATCACGCTGCAGGATCGTGTGGCCGCAGAAGGAGATGCGGCGCGGTGTCTCCTCCTGGGCCAGGGGCGCACCCAAGCAGCTCTTGAACCACTGGCGGTTGGCGTCCACCAGGCTGATGATGCCGATCTCGGTGCCGGCGATGCGCCGCGCCAACTCGCTGATGTCATCGAAGCGGTCTTCCGCGCCCGTATCGAGGACGCCCAGGCTGTAGAGCTCCAGCAACCTGGCGTGCTCATCGGCCGGAATCGCGGGCTCCTGCAGTCCGGTCATGGCGACAGCCTCAGGCGCGAGTTCGCCTCACCGCCGAACCACACAACCCGGTTGCGCCCCTCCTGCTTGGCCTGGTAGAGCGCACGGTCCGCCACGGTATAGAGATAGTCGATGTTGTAGCCACTATCGCCCGTGGCCACGGCGCCGATGCTGGCCGTGATCGACAGGCGATGACCGCCGTAGCGAACGGAACTGGTCTCCAGCTGAATCCGCAGCCGCTCCATCGCCCTGCAACCGGCCTCCTTCTGGGCGGGGATCAGCAGGGCGAACTCCTCGCCACCGAAGCGACACACCAGATCCTCAGGGCGGGTCACCGCCTTGAGCACGCCGGCAACGGCCACCAGGGCCGCGTCGCCACAGCCGTGGCCGTAGGTGTCGTTGATGCGCTTGAAGTGGTCGATATCGAGGATGGCGAACACATACGAGGAGTGGCTCTCCTCGGCGGCGGCCAGCAGGGTGATGGCCTGCTCCATGAAGTGGGTGCGGTTGCTCAGTCCGGTGAGGCCATCCATCTGGGCCTCCTCGGCCATCCGCGGCAGCAGCCGCGTGGCGATGGCCAGCCAGAAGAAGCCCACCAGCAGACTGGCGACCGCCATCGACACCAGCAGCCAGACCAGCACGTCCTCCAGCAGATTCACCCAGATGAGGCCAGCATCGAAATTCACCACCACCAGGAAGCGTTGGCGGGGAAGGCCCAGATCCTGCGACGCCATCTCCACGGGCCTGACGACCGTCAGGCCGCCGGTGGCGATCCGGATGTTGCCTGATCGCAACAGGCCGCAGTCGTGACGATTCAGCCGAAAGCAGTCGACAACCCCGCGGAATTCCGGATCGCTGGTTTCAGGAAAAGAGAACACCGGATCGGTAATGGGCAGCAGACGCCAGGCAGGCCTGGAGCTGTAGGCAACGCGTCCCTCGTCATCCACCACCAGCAGCAGATTGAGACCATCGGCTCCCGCATTCCCGGAGGTTGTGCCATAGGCCTCCACCAGGCCCTGGCGGAGCTCGGACGGCATCCTGACCGCCATGGAGCTGGCCACGACCTCGCTGGCCTGCTCACCGGCGCGGACCACCTCGCGATGGCGCTCCAGCACGTCGATCAGCGAGAGCAGCAGGGTGAACAGCAGCGAAGCCCCGAGCCAGTAGCCGAACAGCAGGGGCCGAAGCAGGCGGGACGATCGACGGTGCAGGGAGGGGGTTTCCTTCATGCGGCGTCGCGGTGCTGTCGCAGCAGCTGGGCAATGCGCTCGAACACCTCGGTGAGCTGACGATGGGCCTGTTGCTGCGACCGCAGGAACGCCTCCATCTGCAGCGAGGCGAGATCGCCCGCAGCCTCCATCTGGCGCTGGAGGGCATCCCCAAAGCGGCCGGCATCGCTCAGGGCCTGATCGGCCGTCTGGAGTTCTCCCTCCAGGGCGCGCAGCTCCCGTAGCGGCACACCGGCCTCCTCCTTGAGGCTGGTGATGTCCACCTGATTGGCCACGTAGAAATCTGGTTTCTCGCGGCTGGCGCCACCCACGGGCGTCAGGGTGAGGCGATTCCAGAAGCGGCTGCCGTCCTGGCGGTAGTTGATCAGTTCGCCGCTGTAGGCATCCCCGCGGCGGATCGCCTGGCGAATGCGCTCCACCTCCTGGGGGTCGGTGTCGGGCCCCTGCAGGAAGCGGCAGTTGAAGCCGATGCTCAGCTCCCTGGGATAGCCCGTCATCGCCGTGAAGGCCTGGTTCACATACACCAGCGGATTGTCCGGCTGGCGCATGTCGGCCACGGCGATGCCCACCACGGAATTGTCCACGACCGTGCCGAAGATGGAGAGCTCCTGCAGCTGGTCGGCCATGCGGGCCGACAGCGTCGACTCGCGGGCATTGGCCTCAACCAGCCGCCGGTTCGTCTTGTTCAGCTGCAGGCTCTGCTGCCGAAAGACGCCTGTGGCCCCAACGGACACAACACCCAGCAGCCCCACGTAGCCCAAGAGGTAGCCCAGGTTGCCGAAGCCGTCCACGCGCATGCCACGCACCGTCACCTCCTGGATGCCGCGCACATCGCCCAGCTTCCAGTCGCGCTTGGGCGAATCGGGATGGGCGTTGTGGCAGGTCACACAGGCCTGGCGCATCAGCACCGGGGTGGCCAGTCGATAGGTGGAGCGCCCCAGGCCGTTGCCTTCCAGCTGGGTGAAGGTCTTCAGGCCCGGCTCGCTGCGGAAGGTCTCCAGCGCTTTCTCCTCAAAGGCATCGAGCGTTCGGGACGCCCGGTTGGCAAAGGGATAGTCGGAGATGAAGTCGTAGTGGATGCGCCCATCGGTGTGGGCGTTGTCAAACAGGGCGCCGAGTTCAATCGAGAGGGTGGCGGGAATCGGAATGCCGCCATGCACCTCGCGGTAGTTCTCGGAATACACCGCCTGGCCGTCGGCGGCCTGCAGGCGGGCGATCACGTTGTCGGCGTAGTAGGCGCGGATGCCCGAGGCCAGGGTCGAGACCTCCCGGGCCTGCAACCGCATCTGGTCGATGGTGGCGCTCGAGACGGCGTTGAGCGCCACCACGGGCAGCATCAACAGGCAGGCCAGCAGCAGCCAGAGGATGGCATCAGGCCGCAGCACAACCCGGCGCAGTTTGCCGATGCCGCCAGCCATCCGGGACACCAGGGGCAGATCGAACCAGCGACGCCCTTGAGCCACAGATCGACAGCCATGCAATAGGTACCGCTTCAACGGTACTGCGGCCTCAGGGCAACCGCAGCCAGTGCCGGAGCCCGGGGGCCAGCGCCCGCGCCGCCTTGCCGCGGCTGCCCAGCTTGTGGCGCAGGTGCTCGGGGAGCTCGGCGTAGCTCAGGCCCGCCTCCCGCACCCAGAAGATCGGGTCGTAGCCGCCGCCATGGCCCTGGGGAGCGGTGAGGATCTCGCCGCGGCAGATCCCTTCGGCCTCGAGCACCGTGGTGCCGCTGGGATCGGCCAGGGCCATGGCGCTGTTGAAACTGGCGCTGCGGTAGGGCGTGGGCCCCAGCGCGTGCAGCAGCCGATGGATGCGCTCGTGGTCGGTGGGGGCGTAGCGGGCGGAGTAAAGGCCGGGGGCACCGCCCAGGGCATCCACCTCCAGGCCGGAGTCGTCCCCCAGGGCCCACTGGCCGGTGAGCCGGGCCACGGTTTCGGCCTTGAGGCGCGCATTCTCCCGATAGGTGAGACCGGTCTCCTCAATCTCGAGCCCATCCGGCTGGGGACGCACCTCCAGGGCCACGGCATCGAGCATGGCACCGATTTCCGCCACCTTCCAGCGGTTGCTGCTGGCGATCACCAGCACGGGATGGGGCGCCGCTGGCCGCACGGCATCGCTCACAGGGATCGCCATTGTGGCCAACGGCGCGCGCGGCCCTGGAGCCATGGCAGCTGAAACCCGTCGGCCCAGGGCGTTTGCAATTGGCTAAGGGCCTGAAGGAGCCAGCAAACACCACTCCTAGGGTTAGGGCCACTGTTGTCAGAGCCGGGCGCCCATGGAGACCAGCCTGGTGCTGCAGAACCTGCTCTCGCCTCCGGTTCTGTTCTTCTTCCTGGGCGTGCTGGCGGTCCTCCTGGGCTCCGACCTGGAAATTCCCTCGCCGCTACCCAAGCTCTTTTCCCTCTATCTGCTGCTGGCCATCGGCTTCAAGGGCGGGGTGGAGCTGGCCCATAGCGGGCTCGGCGGCCAGGTGCTGCCCACAATCCTGGCGGCCGTGGCCATGTCGCTGGTGGTGCCGCTCTACAGCTTTCTGCTGCTGCGCACCCGGCTCGATCTCTACAACGCCGCCGCGATCGCAGCCACCTACGGCTCGATCAGCGCCGTGACCTTCATCACCGCCCAGAGCTTCCTCGGGGTGCTGGGGCTGCCGTTCGACGGCTTCATGGTGGCGGCCTTGGCCCTGATGGAATCCCCGGCCATCATCATCGGCCTGCTGCTGGTGAAACTGGCCGGGCCCCAGAAGCGTCCCGACGACGGGGCCATGGGCTGGGGCGCCGTGCTGCAGGAGGCCTTTCTCAACAGCTCGGTGTTCCTGCTGGTGGGCAGCCTGGTGATCGGCGTGCTGGTGGCCAGCTTCAGCCCCCAGGGGGTCGAGAAGATGCTGCCCTTCACCGACAAGATGTTCTACGGGGCCCTCAGCTTCTTCCTGCTGGACATGGGCATCGTGGCGGCCCAGCGCCTGGGGGATCTGCGCCGCGCCGGCCCGCTGCTGATCGCCTTTGCGGTGCTGATGCCATTGCTCAACGCCCTGATCGGCGTGACGATCGCCCGCGGGCTGGGCCTGAACCAGGGCGATGCCCTGCTATTCATGGTTCTGTGCGCCAGCGCCTCCTACATCGCTGTTCCTGCCGCGATGCGGATGACGGTGCCGGAGGCCAATCCGAGCCTCTACATCTCCACCTCCCTGGGGGTCACCTTCCCCTTCAACATCATCGTGGGGATCCCCATCTACATGGTCCTGGTGAAGCAACTCATTCCCGCTGGCTGAACCATGAAACGCGTCGATCTGATCCTCAGTGAACGGGCCCTGCAGAAGGTGCTGCACGTGATCGATGCCGCCGGAGCACCGGGCTATTCGGTGATGCGCCACGTCACGGGCAAGGGGCCCCACGGCGCCGTGTCCGAATCGATGGACTTCAGCAGCCTGGGGGCCAACGCCCACGTGATCGTCTTCTGTGAGCCGGAGACGCTGGAGAAGCTGCGGGAGGGGATCCAGCCCCTGCTGCGCTACTACGGCGGCGTGGCCTTCGTGTCGGAAGCGACGCCCCTCTGAGCCCGGGCCCACGGCCGCCGAGCGACGCCGGCGGACGCCAGGGGCGCGGCCCCTCCGGGAAGCCTGGGGCGACCGGACGGTCTCGGCCCCCCAGGGACCCCCACGGGAGCCGTGGGCGGGACAGGCGCGCATCACGGCGCCTTAGAGGCGGAATCCCTGTTCTGGGGCGGGAGGTTGGCGTCCACTGACGCGCCGCCCACAAGCATTTAAGACGTTTTGTGGCGCTTAGATCAGCCTCGCTTATGCAAGGCAGCGTCGACCCTGATGGCTCCAACACCCCAAACGGCTTGACGGGGGGAACCGCCGCCGACCATGGTTGCTGGCGAACATTCCACCCCTCCTCCAGGAGCAGGTAATGGCTAACGAAACCATGGGCATCGCCCTCGGCATGATCGAGACCCGGGGTCTGGTCCCCGCGATCGAGGCCGCAGACGCCATGACCAAGGCCGCCGAAGTGCGCCTGATCGGTCGTGAGTTCGTGGGCGGCGGTTACGTGACCGTTCTCGTCCGTGGCGAAACCGGCGCTGTCAACGCTGCCGTTCGCGCCGGCGCCGATGCCTGTGAGCGCGTGGGCGACGGCCTGGTGGCCGCCCACATCATTGCCCGCCCCCACCGTGAAGTGGAGCCTGCCCTGAACAGCAGCGCCGGCTTCGTGGGTTCCAAGGACTGAGGCCTGAGGCGGGCCGCTGACGGCCGCTCAACACTCTGATTCTTTTTCCCGAACCCACCCGGAGATTCTCCATGGCAAAGAAGTACGACGCTGGGGTCAAGGAGTACCGCGACACGTATTGGACTCCTGATTACGTTCCCCTCGATTCCGACCTGCTCGCGTGCTTTAAGTGCACCGGCCAGGAAGGTGTGCCCCGCGAGGAAGTGGCCGCTGCTGTGGCCGCTGAATCCTCCACCGGCACCTGGTCCACCGTGTGGTCCGAGCTCCTCACCGACCTCGACTTCTACAAGGGCCGCTGCTACCGCATCGAAGACGTTCCTGGCGACAAGGAATCCTTCTATGCGTTCATCGCCTACCCCCTCGACCTGTTCGAGGAAGGCTCCATCACCAACGTGCTGACCTCCCTGGTCGGCAACGTGTTCGGCTTCAAGGCCCTGCGCCACCTGCGCCTGGAAGATATCCGCTTCCCGCTGGCCTTCATCAAGACCTGCATGGGTCCCCCGAACGGCATCCAGGTCGAGCGCGACCGGATGAACAAGTACGGCCGTCCCCTGCTGGGTTGCACCATCAAGCCGAAGCTCGGCCTGAGCGGTAAGAACTACGGCCGTGTTGTCTATGAGTGCCTGCGTGGCGGTCTGGACTTCACCAAGGATGACGAGAACATCAACTCGCAGCCCTTCCAGCGCTGGCAGAACCGTTTCGAGTTCGTGGCCGAAGCTGTGAAGCTGGCCCAACAGGAAACCGGCGAGAAGAAGGGGCACTACCTCAACTGCACCGCCGCCACTCCTGAGGAGATGTATGAGCGTGCCGAGTTCGCTAAGGAACTGGGCCAGCCCATCATCATGCACGACTACATCACCGGCGGCTTCACCGCTAACACCGGTCTGGCCAAGTGGTGCCGTAAGAACGGCATGCTGCTGCACATTCACCGCGCCATGCACGCGGTGATCGACCGTCACCCCAAGCACGGCATCCACTTCCGTGTGCTGGCCAAGTGCCTGCGTCTCTCCGGTGGTGACCAGCTGCACACCGGCACCGTGGTGGGCAAGCTGGAAGGCGATCGTCAGTCCACCCTGGGCTACATCGACCAGCTGCGCGAATCCTTCGTTCCCGAAGATCGCAGCCGCGGTAACTTCTTCGACCAGGATTGGGGTTCCATGGGCGGCGTGTTCGCCGTGGCCTCCGGCGGTATCCACGTGTGGCACATGCCTGCCCTCGTGGCCATCTTCGGCGACGACTCCGTGCTGCAGTTCGGTGGTGGTACCCACGGCCACCCCTGGGGTTCGGCTGCTGGTGCTGCTGCCAACCGCGTGGCTCTCGAAGCCTGCGTCAAGGCCCGCAACGCCGGTCGCGAGATCGAGCGCGAAGGCCGCGACATCCTCCTGGAAGCCGCGAAGCACAGCCCCGAGCTGGCCATCGCCCTCGAGACCTGGAAGGAAATCAAGTTCGAGTTCGACACCGTCGACAAGCTCGACGTCAACTGATCGTTCCGGCGGTGTGGTGGAGAGGTGCTTCGGCCCTCTCCCTGCCCTGCCAACCGATCGCCCAGCCCCGATTCAGCGGGCCGTCTGAACGCGACACAACCCGAGCACCCCAAGGTTCCGGGTTCATTCCATCCCTTCACCAAGGATCCCCATGCCCTTCAAGAGCACCGTGGGTGACTACCAAACAGTCGCCACCCTGGAGACGTTCGGCTTCCTGCCGCCCTTCACCCAGGACGAGATCTACGACCAGATCGCTTACATCATTGCCCAGGGTTGGAGCCCGCTCGTTGAGCACGTCCACCCCAGCAACTCCATGGCCACCTACTGGTCCTATTGGAAGCTGCCCTTCTTCGGTGAGAAGGATCTGAACGTGATCGTGAGCGAGCTGGAAGCCTGCCATCGCGCCTATCCCGACCACCATGTGCGTCTGGTGGGCTACGACGCCTACACCCAGAGCCAGGGTTCCTGCTTCGTGGTGTTCGAAGGCCGCTGATTCAGCGGACTTCGTCAGCCGTGGTCCCGATCGTGATCGGGACCACCTCCCTTTATTCGCAGGTTTCCTGCACTCCGCAGTCGAAGGCCGTTCACCATCCGCACCACCGCCGGCATGCCGCTGGCCTGGGCTGAGCTGAACCGCCGACCACTGCTTATTCCTCAGTCATTCCATTCGCCGGGCGGACATGGCCAGCACATCGAGTCGTGAAGCAGCTCTGGAGCGCCGCAAGGCCCTGACCAACGGTGGCAAGAAAGCCACGGGCCGCTACGCCTCGTCCCCCAGCCGTGTGCGCACCGCTGCCGACGCCCGACCCACCCGCACCAACAACCCGGTGCCCAGTCCGGCCGAGGTGATCGCCGCCAGCGCTCCGAGTGCGAGCGATCCCTCGCGCCGACGGGCCGGCCAGCCCGAGCGCGCCCCGCGCCGCAGTGTGGAGCTGAGCTCCGCTCCGGCCGGCGGCCACCGCAGCGCCGCCAAGCCCGTCGCCAACCCCAGCCGCGAGCTGGTGCTGGCCCGCCGCGAAGCCCTCAGCCGCGGCGGCAAGCGGGCCGATCGCTCCAAGGACCGCAGCCGCACCGAAGCCGCCAAGGAAGCCGCCAAGGCCGCCCTCGTCGCCGGCAGTGCGCCTTCGGCCAGCGATCCCTCCCGCAAGGAGGCCGGCAGCCAGCCCTGCAAGTGCCAGGACAAGGGTGGCGACGCGACAGCAGCGGATCGTCGCGGCAGTGACCGCACCGCCAGCCTGTCCCTGGGCAGCAGCCGCGCCGCCAGCAGCGCCACCAATGGCAACGGCAACCGTGCCGTCACCAAGAAGGGCACCGCCCAGCACAACCCCAGCCGCGCCCTGGTGCTCGCCCGCCGCGACGCCCTGGCCAAGAAGGGCAAATCCGCCAGCACCAGCGCCTCCGCCGGCAGCGCCGCCGTGGTGCGCCAGGGCAATCCCGATCTGAGCACCCGCGAACTCGCCCAGAAGCTGCGGGAACTCAAGAACAAGAGCGGCAGCGCCGGCATCGTGCGCACCGGCAGTGGCAGCGGCAGCACCCGCCCCAGCGGCCCCAACCGCAAGGGCGCCAAGCAGGCGGCTGAGGCCAGCCTCAAGGTAGGCGTGAGCGAGACCCTGAGCGGCCAGGTGGTCACCGGCACCCAGGCCAACCGCTCGGTCAAGACCACCGGCAACGAGGCGGCCACCTGCCGCACGATCACCGGCACCGAATACCTCGGCGCCGAGGTGTTCCAGACCTTCTGCCAGTCGCAGCCCAGCCCCGCCCAGCCCGCCAAGGTGCGCGTCAGCGCCACCAGCCACGGCAACCGGGTCACCGGCAACGAGGTGGGCCGCAGCGAGAAGGTGACCGGCGATGAGCCCGGCACCTGCAAGAGCATCACGGGCACCGAATACATCTCCGCCAACCAGTCCGCCGCCTGGTGCGGCTCCAGCCCCGCCGCCTCCGTGCGCAAGGTGGGCCGCAGCCAGACCCAGGGCGGCCAGGCCGTCTCCGGCGTGCTGGTGGGCCGCTCCGAAAAGGTGACCGGCGACGAGCCCGGCTCGGGCCTGCAGCTCACCGGCGACCAGTACCTCGGCCGGGAGGCTCCCGCCCCGGGTCAGGCTCCCGCCAAGGTGGCCAGCTTCAACACCCTGCGGGGCACCGGCATCACCGGCACTTCCGTGGGCCGCAGCGAGCGCGTCACCGGCGATGAACCCGGCAGCTGCCGCAACGTCACCGGCGACGAATACCTGGGCTCCCAGCAGTTCGACAAGTTCTGCGGCAACCGCCCCGCCCCCGAAGCCGCCAAGGTGGGCTTCAGCATCACCAACAAGAACCTGGTGGTGAGCGGCACCCGCACCGGCCGCAGCGAAAAGGTCACCGGCGATGAGCCGGGCACCTGCAAGGCCGTGACCGGCACCCCCTACGCCGGCCTCGAGCAGACCGGCCAGTGGTGCTCCAGCCAGCAGGTCCAGGCGGTTCGCGAGCGTCTGCCGATGGCGATGGCCATGGCCAACCGCCGCATGACCGGCATCAAGCCCGGCGTGGGCGGCGTGATGACCGGTGACGAGCGCGGCGCCTGCGAGGACGTGACCGGCACCCCCTACATCGGCGCCGACCAGCAGGCCGAGGCCTGCGGCCTCTCCACCGGTGCCGTGGCCCCGGATTTTCCCCAGCCCCTGAACGCCGCCGCCTGGCAGCAGTTCAGCGTCCAGTCCCCCGCCCGGGAGGCCCAGATTGAGCGCGAGCGCACCGGCGCCGTGACCGGCAGTACCTATGAGCAGGGAGGACGGATCACCGGCCCTTTTGACATGGCCGGCGGCAAGGTGACCGGCACGGAGCAGTTCCGCTTCGACCGCCGGGCCCCTCAGGCCCTCGCCGCCCGTCCCGTCGCCGCCGCGGTGACCGCCGATGAGGATCTGCGCCCCGCCTCCCGGGTCACCGGGGAGGGCTCAGGCAACAAGATCACCGGCGACGACTGGGACCGCGGTGAGCGCGTGACCGGCACCGAGGGCAGCTCCGCCCGCCGCCGCAACCCCACCCGCGTCGGCCCGATGAGCGCCATGCCCTCCGCCCAGCCGAAGCGCAATGTCGAGGTGGCCGTGCCGGTGAGCCGCGTCACCGGTTCCAGCGGCAGCACCGATCAGGGCTCCCTGATCACGGTGTCCGGCGGCGCCCGCGGCTGAGCGAGCTAACCCATGCCCCGGCGTCCCGCCAACTCCAACCAGACCCGGCCGACCCCGCTTGGCCCCACGGCTCCGCGCCGGCGTCCCGGATCCCCCGTGGTCCAGGCCGACGCGGGCCTGGCCCCGGTCCGGGCCTTCAGCAAGGTGCTGCGCCAGCGGGAACTGGCCCAGGCCGCCCGCCAGGGGGGCAGCCGTCCCCGCCAGCGCCGCAATCCGGCCGCCGAGGCCCTGCGCTCCAGCGTGGCCGCGATCCGCTCCAGTGACGAGACCGCCAACCCGGTGGTCGCCGGCCCGGCGACCACGGCCGCAGCGGCATCCCCGCTGACCAGCAGGCCCGCCAGCGGTGGCCCGGCAGGACGCCGGGTACGACCCGTGGCGGCCCAGGTGATCCGCACCGCGGCCCGTGCCAACACCGCCGCGGGCAGCCTCCACCCCCTCAGCCATCCCGCCGCCAACGCAGCCCTGCGCGCCTACGAAGAGCGCATCAAGGGCGCCTTCGATCGGATCGTGCCGGTGCTGAAGCGCCTGTCGGCCCTGCAGCACGAGCCCGACTTCGTGGGCCAGGCCCAGCGCCTGGCCCAGGCCGAGCTGGGCTACGAGCTGCCCCTGCCGATCCTCGAGACCGCCTGGACCAGCCAGCTGGACATGCGGACCCTCTACGCCTGGTGCGTGTTCGAGGCCTACGAGCAGACCAGCATCAGCTTCTTCGAGGCCGACCCCCGGGCGGCCGAGGCCGGCAGCCCCGACGCCGAGGCCTTCGAGGCCTTCCTGCTGGACTGCGGCTTCCACCTGCTGGATGTGACCCCCTGCGCCGACGGGCGCCTGGCCCACGCCATCGCCTACGCCCTGCGGCTGCCCTTCAGCGCCGTGCGGCGGCGTCCCCACGCCGGCGCCATGTTCGACGTGGAGAACACGGTGGACCGCTGGGTGAAGACCGAGCACCGCCGCTACCGCGAGGCGATCCCCAACCCCGCCCACGCCGACACCCGTTACCTCAAGACCGTCGTCTATCACTTCAGCTCGGTGGACCCCTGCCACGAGGGCTGCGCCGCCCACGGCAGCGACGACAAGGCGGCGGCCGCCCAGGGCCTGCAGCGCCTCCAGGACTTCCAGCAGGCGGTGGAGAACAGCTTCTGCTGCGGCGCCTCGGTGGATCTGCTGCTCATCGGCATGGACACCGACACCGACGCGATCCGGGTGCATGTGCCGGGCCGCGACGGCCGGACCGACCTGACCCAGTGGCTGGATGCCCGGGATGTCTACGAGGCCACGCGCCAGCTCAGCCCCGAGGCGGGCCGCGAGCGGATCGAGCAGCTGGTGCTCCAGGCCGCCGCCGCCAGCCCCGATCCGGGCATGGTGCGGCTGATCGCCCGCCTGATCGAGCACAACCTCTCCCAGATCGACTACGTGCGCCAGTACCACGGCGGCCACTACGCCGACGCGGGCCATGCCGAGCGCTTCATCGGCGTCGGGATCGGCTTCAAGGAGATCCACCTGCGCAACCTCACCTACTTCGCCCACATGGACACGGTGGAGGAGGGCGCGCCCGACCTCGACGTGGGTGTCAAGATCTTCAAGGGCCTGAATGTGTCGCGGGGTCTGCCGATCCCCGTGGTGCTCCGCTTCGACTACCACGGGGCCGTCCCCGGGGCCAGGGAGCGGGCGATCCGCCACTGCGAGCGGGTCCAGGCTGCGATCGAGAGCCGCTATGCGGAGCTCTGCGGCCAGGGGCTGCTGCACACCCTGCTCACGATTCGCGACCGGGACCGTCCGGTTCCGGCCGAGACCGTGAGCTCGTCCATCACGTTCAACACCGGAGGGGGACACTGATGTTGATCTGCAAAGTCATCAAGCCGCTGGTCTCCACCAATCGCATCGCCGATTTCCAGCACAAGCACCTGCAGGTGGTGCTCGACGGCAGCACCCAGAAGGTGGCCGTCGATGCCGTGGGCTGCATTCCCGGCGACTGGGTGATCTGCGTGGGCAGCTCGGCGGCCCGCGAAGCCGCCGGCAGCAAGTCGTATCCCAGCGATCTGACGATCGTGGGGATCATCGACCACTGGGATCCCGACGCCGCCAAGGCCATGGCTGCTGGCAACCCGCCGGCAGGAGGCGCGAAGTAATGGAGATCATGCAGGTCATGGGCTCCCTCGTCTGCACCCAGCGGGTGGCGGGCTTCGCCCACCTGAACCTGCGGGTGCTGCGCACCCCCAAGGGCAAGCTCAGCGTCGCCTGCGATCCGGTGGGTGCCGCCCCCGGCAACTGGGTATTCACCGCCAGCGGGTCCGCCGCCCGCTTCGCCACCGGCAAACCGGATCTGTTCACCGACCTGACCATCGCCGGCATCATCGACCACTGGTCACCGGACGGCTGAGGCCCGGATCACCACTCCGACCATCCCTCCAGGTCTTCGCCCTCCCTCGCCTGCATCCTCCCCAGCCATGGCCACCCCCCGCTCCCGACCCTCCAAGACCAGCGCAAGCCGGGCCAGCGGTAGCCAACCCACGGCTGCGGCAAAGCCAACAGCCGCGGCTCAGCCCACAGCTGCGGCCCAGCCCGCCGGGGCCCCGGCCTCCGCGCCGGCGGCGCCGGTGGCCAAGCCGGCCGAACCTCCGGTGGTGACACCGGAGGTGGCCAGCCCCACCCCGGCTCCCGCCGCCAAGGCCCCGGCCGCAGCGGCCACACCCAGCCCCGTGGTGACCACCACCGCCACCACGGTGAGCCGCTCGGCTCCGGCCCGGGCCGCCTCCAGCGGCCGCTCCACCAGCTCCTCCCGCCCGGCCGCCAAGGCCAGCTCCACCCCCGCCCGTTCGGGCGGGGGTGCCGGCACCCCACCCACCTCCTCCACCCGCTCTTCCAACGCCATGGCTCCTTCCGTGCACGGCATCGCCCTCGGTCTGATCGAAACCCGCGGACTGGTGCCGGCCATTGAGGCCGCTGACGCCATGACCAAGGCCGCCGAAGTGACCCTCATCGCCCGCGAATTCGTGGGCGGTGGCTACGTGACCGTGATGGTGCGCGGCGAGACCGGCGCCGTGAACGCCGCCGTGCGGGCCGGCGCCGATGCCTGTGAGCGGGTGGGCGACGGCCTGGTGGCGGCGCACATCATTGCCCGCCCCCACACCGAAGTGGAGCCCGCCCTGGTGGGCAGCACCGACACCGCCCGTCGTCTCTGATGGCCATGGACGCCGTCCATCCGCGCGTCCTGGGGTACCTGGGGCGCGCCCTCAGCCTGGAGCTCTCCGCCGTCCAGCAGTACATGACCCAGGCGTCCCTCGTGGACCTCTGGGGCGATGCCGCCTCGGCCGAGCGTTTCCGCGCCGAAACCGTGGAGGAGATGCAGCACGGCGAGCGGATCGTGCAGCAGATGCTCTCCCTGGGGGTGGCCCCCGCCGCCTCCCAGCTGCAGCCGGTGAGCCACGCCCCCGACCTGGTCGGGCTGCTGGAGCAGAACGTGGAACTGGAATCCGCCCTGGTGGCCCACTACGACGAGGCGACACGCTTCTGCGAGCTGATCGGCGATGGGGCCAACGGGGCCTTCTTCCGGGCCCTGTGGGAGGAGGAGACCCACCACACCGAGGAGCTGGCCACCTGGCTGCGGGAGCTGGGGGGTCCGCGTCGCCGCGGCTACCAGGCCTACGGCCGCCGGGCCCCCCAGGCCCGGGCCATGCCGGCGGCTGGCCCCGGCGATCGGGCCCGCTTCTGAGCGCCCCGACCCCAGTCCGCTTCAGCCCCTTTCAGCCCCCGGATCGGCCAGGCCGTCCGGGGGCTTTTTCACCTAGATTCCGCCGCTGATCCGCGTTCTTCCCTCCGGATTCCCTGCCCTTCCCCTTGACCGCCGCCCTCCCCCTATCGCTGCAGACCGCCTGGCTGATCCCGATCTACGGGTTCGCCGGTGTGCTGCTGTCGCTGCCCTGGGCCGCGGGCTGGATCCGGCGCACCGGACCGCGACCGGCCGCCTACCTCAACCTGCTGGCCACCCTGGTGGCCTTCCTGCACGGCAGCCTGGCGATGCAGGCCGTGTTCGAGCACGGCCCCGCCAGCCTCAGCTTCGAGTGGCTGCAGGTGGCGGACCTGCACCTGGCGATCCAGTTCGACCTCTCGCCCACCAACCTGGTGGCCCTGGAGCTGGTCACGGCCATGAGCCTGCTGGGCCAGTTCTTCGGCCTGGGCTACCTGGACAAGGAGTGGTCGCTGGCGCGCTTCTACGCCCTCGTGGGCTTCTTCGAGGGGGCGATGAGCGGCGTGGTGATCAGCGGCTCGCTGTTCCTGAGCTATTTCCTGCTGGAGATGCTCACCCTCTCCACCTACCTGCTGGTGGGCTTCTGGTACGCCCAGCCCCTGGTGATCACCGCCGCCCGCGACGCCTTCCTCACCAAGCGCGTCGGCGACGTGCTGCTGCTGATGGGGGTGGTGGCCCTCTCCGCCTGGGCCGGCGCCATGGACTTTCCCAGCCTCTACCGCTGGTCGGCGGAGGCCTCGGCCAACGGCAGCCTCTCGCCCCTGGCCGCCACCCTGCTGGGGCTGGGGCTGATCGCCGGCCCCACCGGCAAGTGCGCCCAGGTGCCGATGCACCTCTGGCTGGATGAGGCGATGGAGGGACCGAACCCTGCCTCGATCCTGCGCAACTCGGTGGTGGTGACCTGCGGCGCGATCGTGCTGATCAAGGTGATGCCGATCCTGCAGTACTCGCCGGTGGCCACCACGGTGCTGCTGGTGATCGGCGCCGTGAGCGCCATCGGCGGCTCCCTGGTGGCGATCGCCCAGGTGGACATCAAGCGCGCCTTCTCGTACACCACCACCGCCTACCTGGGCCTGGTGTTCATCGCCATCGCCCTGCAGCTGCCCTCGATCGCCCTGCTGCTGCTGTTCGCCCACGCCGTGGCCAAGGCCCTGCTGATGATGAGCGTGGGCAGCGTGATCGCCACCACCAACTGCCAGGACATCACCGAGCTGGGGGGCCTGGGCGGTCGCATGCCGGCCACCACCAGCGCCTACCTGGTGGCGGGCGCCGGTCTGACGGGCCTGGTGCCCCTGGGCTGTTTCTGGAGCTTCGGGCTGGCGGCCCAGGTGCTGCTGGAGAAGGCGCCGCTGTTCGCCGTGCTGCTGCTGGCCACCAACGCCCTGATGGCCCTCAACCTCACCCGCGTGTTCCGCCAGGTGTTCCTGGGGCCGGCCCAGCCCAAGAGCCGCCGGGCCCCCGAGGTGAACTGGCAGATGGCCCTGCCGATGGTGGCCCTGGGCGTGGTGGTGGTGCTGACGCCGCTGCTGATGGGTCAGCTCGATCCGGTGCCCGGCATCGCCGCCTTCTCGCTGCCGGTGGCCCTGGCGGTAGTCGGCTCCAGCGCCGGTGGGGTTGTGGTGGGCTGCCTGCTGCCGATCCACAAGAGCTACGCCCGCTCGATCCTGCAGCCGGTGCGGGTGTTGCAGGACTTCCTGGCCTACGACTTCTACACCGATCGCTTCTACCGGGCCACGATCGTGGCCCTGGTGTCCGGCCTGGCCCGCCTCTCCGACTGGTTCGACCGGGCCGTCGTGAACGGGTTTGTCAATCAGCTGGGCCGGCTGTCTTTGGTGACGGCCGATGGCCTCAAACTGAGCGTCAGCGGCCAGAGCCAGACCTACGTGCTCACGGCCGTGCTGGCGATCGTGCTGCTGCTGGCCTCCATCAGCTGGGTGTTCGGGTGAGGCAGATCGGATGTTGAGCGCCCTCCTGCTGATCCCCCTCCTGGGTGCCCTGGGCCTGGTGCTCTGGCCTGGTAACCCCAGCCCCGAGGCCGTGCGCCGCACGGCCCTCGGACTGCTGGTGCTGCAGCTGGCCTGGAGCGTCAAGGTGCTGGTCACGTTCCAGGCCGACTACGGCGGCATGCAGCTCAACGAGGCCCTGGGCTGGGTCAGCAGCCTCGGCCTCGACTACCGCCTGGGGGTCGACGGCCTGTCGATGCCGCTGCTGCTGGTCAACGCCGGGCTGACGCTGGTCTCGGCCTGGGCCTCCACCACCGTGGTGCAGCGACCACGCCTCTACTTCGCCCTGCTGTTGGTGATCAGCGCGGCGGTGAACGGCGCCTTCCTGGCCCAGAACCTGCTGCTGTTCTTCCTCTTCTATGAGCTGGAGCTGATCCCTCTCTGGCTGCTGATCGCGGTGTGGGGTGGGGCCAACCGGGCCTATGCGGCCACCAAGTTCCTGATCTTCACGGCCGTCTCCGGCATGTTGATCCTGGGGGCCTTCCTCGGCATCGCCCTGGTGACCGGCCAGGTGGACTTCAGCCTCACCCCCGTGCTCACCCAGCAGCTGGGCATGGGCACCCAGCTGCTGTTGATGGGGGCCCTGCTGGTGGGCTTCGGCATCAAGATCCCCCTCTTCCCCTTCCACACCTGGCTGCCCGACGCCCACACCGAGGCCTCCACGCCGGTGTCGGTGCTGCTGGCCGGGGTGCTGCTCAAGCTGGGCACCTACGGGCTGCTGCGCTTCTGCCTGGGGCTGTTCCCTGAGGCATGGGCCCAGCTGGCCCCCGCCCTGGCCCTGTGGGCGGCGGTGTCGGTGCTGTTCGGCTCCCTGGCTGCCATCGCCCAGCGGGACATGAAGCGGATGGTGGCCTACAGCTCCGTGGGCCACATGGGCTACGTGCTGCTGGCGGCAGCCGCCGCCACCCCCGTGAGCCTTCTGGGGGCCGTGTTCCAGATGGTGAGCCACGGCCTGATCTCGGCCCTGCTGTTCCTGCTGGTGGGGGTGATCTACCGGGTCACCGGCACCCGGGACCTGGAGGTGCTGCGCGGCCTGCTCAACCCCGAGCGGGGCCTGCCCCTCACCGGCGCCCTGATGATTGCGGGCGTGATGGCCAGCGCCGGCCTGCCCGGCATGGCCGGCTTCATCTCGGAGTTTCTGGTGTTCCGCGGCAGTCTCACCGCCTATCCCCTGCCCACGCTGCTGTGCATGGTGGGCAGTGGCCTGACGGCCGTCTATTTCCTGTTGCTGGTGAACCGGGCCTTCTTCGGCCGGCTGGCGGTCACGCCGCCCCAGCCGGAGACCAATGCCGAAGGCCAGCGGCTGGCGCCGGTGGATGTGCGGCTGGCGGTGGTGCCCTGGCAGGACCAGGTGCCGGCCCTGGCCCTCACGGGCCTGGTGATCGTGATCGGCCTGGTGCCGGGCGGTCTGGCCCACCTGGGCGAAGCCACCACCACCGCCATGGCCCAGCTGCCGGCCCTGGTGGCGGCCATGGCCGCCGGCCCGGCCAGCGGAGGAACGATCAGCTGATGGCCCCCACCGACTCCCCCACCCCCGTCTCCCCCGAGCTGGCCCAGACCACGGCCGGTGCTGCGGCCGTGGCCACCACGGCCCAGGTCCCAGGCGCACCCGTGGGTGCCGCACTGATGCCCACGGCGGCCGAGCTGACTGATCGGCTGTTGCAGGGACAGACCCTGCTGGCCGACACGCCCGACCACCTGCTGGAGGTGGTGGGGGTGCTGGAGAGCTACGGGATCGTGCTCGATGCCTACAGCCGCAACCTGATCTTCCAGGCCGAGCGCCAGTTTCTCAAGCCCTTTCCGGTGTTCCGCTTCTTCGATGGCGACCTCAGCCCCGGGAAGATCTGGCGCCACCTAGTCCACGACCGGATCAACTTCGAGTACGCCGAGTATTGCCAGAAGGCGATGCTCTGGCACGGCACCGGCGGCATGGATGCCTATTTCGACAGCGAGGCCTTTGCCGCCAACTGCGCCGCGATCATCCGCCACAAGCGGCGGGATCCGCTGCTGGCCGTGCTCGCCCCGCTGTTCCCGGCCTTCCTGCCCGAGCTGATCCGCTCGGCCGCCACCACCCATGCCCTGGGCCAGTTCTGGCGGGTGATGAGCGATCTGTTCATTGACCTGGCCGAGGCCGAGCGCGACGGCCGGGTGCGCTCGATCCCCGCGGTGGTGGAGTTTCTAAAGCAGGGCCTGGTGGCCGCCGCCGGCCTGCCCATCCACTACGGCGTCACCCTGGGCGACAGCCACTTCTGGGTGCTGCCGCCCGAGGCGGGCCTCACCTTCCTGGTGGATGTGGCCGTGCCCTACGTGGAGGCGGTGTTCCTGCGGGGCATGCCGTTCCTGGGCACGGTGAGCTTCAACGCCCAGGCCCAGCAGATCTCCCACGACCAGGCCCAGTTCGCCTACGGCGCCCTCTACGCCGATCCCCTGCCCACCATGGGCGCCGGCATCCCTCCCAGCCTGCTGATGCAGGACATGTACCGCCACCTGCCCGAGCCGCTGCATCAGTGGTATCTGGAGCGCACACGCGGCGAGGGGGACGTGCGGGTCAAGATCTGCAGCAGCTTCCAGAAGTCGATGTTCTGCGTCACCAACGCCGCCATCGCCGGCACCCTGCCCCATCCCCTGGCCAGCACCGATCCGGCCGAGCAGGCCGCCAACCGCGCCTACGCCGAGGCCTGGGCCGCCCGCCTGGCCGCCGGCCGCACGGATTGCCTGGCGGGCTGAGGGGCCGTTCCCGCGACGCCCTAAGTTCAGCCCATGGATCAGCCCTGGACCCCCCGGCCCAAGCCGGAGAACCCCGAGCGCCTGGAGCGCCGCATCGAGTTCCCCGACTACGAGAGCAACCGCCTCTTCCTCGAGAAGCTCAACGACCTCTCCGAGCAGGAGGGTCGCTTCCCAGACATCAGCTTCGGGCGCACCTACGTGAACATCACCCTGCGGGCCGAGGGCACCGACGCGCCGATCGGCGAGGCTGACCATGCCTTCGCCGCGGCCATCGATGGACTCCTCTGAGCCAGCCGCCGGGGCACCGCCCTCGCCTGCCCAGACACCCGACGACACCCCGGTGAACCTGCAGGCGGCCTACGAGGGCGCCCAAGTTCAGGAGGTGCTCGAGCAGCTCGACCGCGAACTGATCGGCCTGCGGCCGGTGAAGACCCGCATCCGCGAGATCGCCGCGCTGCTGGTGGTGGAGCGGGCCCGCAAGCAGGTGGGCCTGAGCACCACGGCCCCGAGCCTGCACATGTCGTTCACGGGGCGGCCCGGCACCGGCAAGACCACCGTGGCCGAGCGCATGAGCCAGATCCTGCACCGCCTCGGCTACGTGCGCAAGGGCCACGTGGTGACGGCCACCCGCGACGACCTGGTGGGTCAGTACATCGGCCACACGGCCCCCAAGACCCGCGAGATGCTCAAAAAAGCGATGGGCGGGGTGCTGTTCATCGATGAGGCCTACTACCTCTACCGCCCGGAGAACGAGCGGGATTACGGCGCCGAGGCCATCGAGATCCTGCTGCAGGTGATGGAGGCCAACCGCGACGATCTGGTGGTGATCTTCGCGGGCTACAAGGACCGGATGGATGTGTTCTACCAGTCCAATCCCGGCCTCTCCTCGCGGGTGGCCAACCACATCGACTTCCCCGACTACACGGCGGAGGAACTGCTGGCGATCGCCAAACTGATCCTGGCGGAGGAGAACTACCGGCTCAGCGAGGAGGCCGGCGCCGCCTTTGCCGAGTACATCGTGCGGCGCATGCAGCTGCCCTTCTTCGCCAACGCCCGCTCGATCCGCAACGCCATCGACCGGGCCCGCATGCGCCAGGCCAACCGCCTGTTCAACCGCATCAGCAGCCTGCCGATCACCAAGCGCGACCTGATGACCCTGGAGGCCGAGGACATCACCGCCAGCCGCGTCTTCGCCGGCGAAGTGGAGGGGCTCGACCCCAGCCAGCCGATCACCGAGTAGGCCCGCTGCCGCGGCCTACTGGCGCTTGCGCGAGGCGATCTGCAGCAGATCGCGCACCTGCTGCACCTGGCGGCCCAGCTGGGGATCGGTGTTCAGCTTCTTCTCGATCTGCTCCACGGCGTACATCACCGTGGAGTGGTCCTTGCCGCCGAAGGCCTCGCCGATGCGCGGCAGGCTCAGGTTGGTGCCCTGGCGCATCAGGTACATCCCCACCTGACGGGCCTGGCTCACGGCCCGCTTGCGGCTGGGGCTCTTCATCTCGTCGACCCCCACGCCGAACACCTCGGCCACCTTGGCCAGCACCTGGGCCGGGGTGACCTCCACCTCCACACCGGTGGGATCCAGCATCGGCGCCACCGATTCCACGGTCATCGGCAGGCCGGTGATCGAGGCGAAGGCCACGGCCCGGGTGAGGGCTCCCTCCAGCTCGCGGATGTTGGAGGTGAAGCGGCCCGCCAGGTACTGGATCAGATCGCGGGGCAGGCTCATGCGCTCCGCCTCGGCCTTCTTGTGGAGAATCGCCATGCGCGTCTCCAGATCGGGCGGCTGGATGTCGGCGATCAGGCCCATCGAGAAGCGGGAGATCAGGCGCTCCTGCAGGCGCGGAATCTGGCTGGGGGGGCGATCACTGGCGATCACGATCTGGCGCCCCGCCTCGTGCAGGGCGTTGAAGGTATGGAAGAACTCCTCCTGGGTGTATTCCTTGCCCTCGATGAACTGGATGTCGTCCACCAGGATCAGATCGGCGGCCCGGTAGCGGTCGCGGAACTTCTGCATGCCGTCCTTGCGGATGGCCTGGATCAGGTCGTTGGTGAAGGTCTCGGTGCTCACGTAGGCCACGCGGGCGTCGGGGTCGATCTCGAGGCGGTAGTGGCCGATGGCCTGCATCAGGTGGGTCTTGCCCAGGCCCACGCCGCCGCAGATGAACAGGGGGTTGAACTCGCGGCCCGGGGCCTCCGCCACCGCCAGGGCCGCCGCGTGGGCCATGCGGCTGTTGGGGCCCACCACGAAGCGGTTGAACACGTAGCGGGGGTTGAGCCCCGGGGCGAGCTTGCGCGGGGTCTCGCCGGTGGCGGTGGCGGTGATCCCCGCCGCCAGGGCCAGCCCACCGGCCCCGTTGCGCGATTCACCGCTCGGCCCCGCGTCCCCCACCACGACCCCGGCGGCGCCGTTGAGGGCCTGCAGACCGGCAGCGTCGGGTGCCTCGGCGGCGGCCTCCACCAGCACCTTGATCGGCCGCCCCGCCAGCTCGCTGGCCACCGCCTCGATCGTGGACAGGTAGTTCTTGCGCAGCCAGCCGCAGGCGAAGGCATTGGGGGCCAGCAGCTGCAGCTCGCTGCCGCTAAAGCCCGAGCAGCTGGCCGGGCGGATCCAGGTCTCGAAGGTGGGCTTGCTGAGGTTGCCCTGGAGGGCCTGCTGGACCTGGTGCCACAGTTCCGATCCCTGCTGCACCGTCAGCCCCCTGCGCCCAGCACCGAAATATAGGGGCCCCGCCCCGGCCTGGCCGTCTTTAATGATGCGCATCCTGACCTGGCCCCCCGGCCCGCTGCCATGGCCCCTCTGATGCCCCCGTCGCCGCGTCGCCTGGCCCTGGCTGGAACGGCCGGCAGCCTGGCGCTCAGCGGCCTGCTGGCGGGCTGCGGAGGCCCGCTCTCGCTGCCGCGCCTGCCCGGCCTTCCCGGTGGTGGCGGCGACCGCCCGGGCGGCGAGCCGCGGGCGCGGGTGAGCGATGCGCCACCACCGGTGCCGCTGCAGCCGGGCAACAACTTCATCGTCAGCGCCGTCGACAAAGTGGGGCCGGCGGTGGTGCGGATCGACACGGTCAAGCAGGTGATCAACCCCCTGGGGGGCCTGTTCGGCGGCGGCCCCTCGGTGCAGCAGCAGCAGGGCCAGGGCTCAGGCTTCATCACCCGCTCCGACGGGGTGATCCTCACCAACGCCCACGTGGTGGATGGGGTGAGCGAGGTGGGGGTGACCCTGCCCAATGGCCGCAGCTACCGCGGCAAGGTGCTGGGGGTGGATCCGCTCACGGACGTGGCCGTGGTCAAGGTGGCGGCCTCCGGGCTGCCGGTGGCCTCCCTGGGGGACTCGGCGAAGGTGCGCCCCGGTGAGTGGGCGATCGCCATCGGCAACCCCCTCGGCCTCGACAACACCGTGACGGCCGGGATCATCAGCGCCGTGCAGCGCACCAACGCCGTGGGCGAGGGCCAGCGGGTGCCCTACATCCAGACCGACGCGGCCGTGAACCCCGGCAACAGCGGCGGCCCCCTGATCAACGACCGGGGCCAGGTGATCGGCATCAACACCGCCATCCGCCAGGCCCCCGGCGCCGGCCTGAGCTTTGCCCTGCCGATCAACCTGGCCAAGTCGATCGCCGCGCAGATCCTGGAGCGGGGCCGGGCCTCGCACCCCTACATCGGCGTGCGCCTGCAGGCGCTCACGCCCCAGCTGGCGCGGGAGGTGAACGCCACCCAGGCCGAGTGCCGCCTGCCGGAAACCAACGGCGTGGTGGTGGTGGACGTGGTGCCCGGCAGTCCGGCGGCCCGCGGCGGCCTGCGCCCCTGCGACCTGATCGAGCGGGTGGACGACACCGCCGTGGACAACCCGTCGGAGGTGCAGGTGGCGGTGGACCAGGGCGAGGTGGGCGAGCCCCTCAGCCTGCAGGTGCAGCGCGGCGGCCGCGACTTGACCCTGCAGCTGCGGCCCGCCGAACTGCCCCGCAGCAACTGAGCCGGCCCGCCGGGGGCGCCCAGGGGCGGCTCCGGCCCCGCCTCAGGGCGAGTACCAGAACACGCAGCGCTTCTGCTGGGGCTCCAGCTCCCAGCCCTGGGCGCTGTAGAACCCCACCACGCCCGGATCGGCGTAGAGGCTCACCCGCTCGGTGCCCATGGCCTGCAGCAGCTCGAGCACGTAGTCCATCAGGGCCCGCCCCAGGCCTGCCCCCTGGTAGAGGGGGTGCACCGCCACATCCCAGACGGTGGCCTCGATCACGCCGTCGCCGGTGCAGCGGGCAAAGCCCACCAGCCGGGGCAGGCGCTCGTCGTGGCGCCACAGGCCCACCACCAGCAGGCTGTGCTCCAGGGCCTTGCGCACCCGCCGCAGCGGCCGGCGGCTCCAGCCCACCGCATCGCAGAGCTGCTCGAGGTCGTAGAGGTCGATCTCCCGCTCGCGGCTCAGCACCAGGGTGAGCTGGGCGTTGGGCACCGGACAGCAGCGGTGGCCGCCGCCGTAGAAGCGCTCCAACAGCGGATCGCCGCCGTCACCAGCCTCCGGCGCGGGGGATGGAGCGGCGGCGGGCGGCGCGGGCTCCTGGTTGGGCGGGCGGCTAAGCATTGGCACGATCCTGCCCGAAGCGGCGCCCCCCTGGGGCAGGCTGGAGCCCGTTCCGCCACCGGGCCCCTGACCGACTCCCCCCTGCTGGTGTGCCTGCACGGCTGGCTGCTCTCCGGCCGGCTGTGGCAGCCGCTGCGCGCCGAACTCGAGCCCCAGTGGCAGATCTGGAGCCCGGACCTGCCGGGCTTCGGCCTGGCGGAGCGGCCCCGGGGCCTGCAGCCCAGCCTGGCCAGCTATGGCCGCTGGGTGGCCGAGGAGGCCCGGCGCCAGGCCGCGGGGCGGCCCCTGGTGCTGGTGGGCCATTCCCTGGGGGGCAGCCTGGCCCTGCACGCCGCCGGCCACCTGGAGGACCAGCTGGTGGGCCTGGTGCAGATCGCCGCCGGCGGCGGCGTCTACCAGCCGCGGCCCTTCCGCACCGTGCGCCGCGGCGGGGCCGCCTTCCTGCGCTGGCGGCCCCGCTGGCTGGCGGAGCTGCCCGGCACCGAGGCCCTGCGCAGCCCGCTCACGGCGGAGCTGCGGGCGGCCCGTGGCCTGCTGGCCTGCAGCATGACCCGCGGCGCCGTGCAGCAGCTGCCGGCCCTGACGGCCAAGTTGCAGGTGCCGAGCCTGTGGATCGCCGGCGAGCGCGACCAGGTGATGGAGCCCCGCTACGTGCGCCACCTGGCGGCCTACAGCCCCGAGCATCGCTTTGAGCTGCTGGCCGGGGCCGGGCACCTGCCGGTGGGCCGCCACGCGGCACCGGTGGCGGCCCTGATCAGCACCTGGCTGACGGAGCAGGGCCTCGGCGGCAGCGGCGCCGGAGCGTCAGGGGCCGTGGGCGAGGACGACCTACTGCCGGCCCTTCAGAGCGCGGCCAGCCCCCGCTCCTGAAGTTCGGCCAGCTGGGCGTAGAGGCCGCCGGCGGCCCGCAGCTGGCGGTGGTTGCCCTCCTCCACCAGCCGGCCGCGCTTGAGCACCAGGATGCGATCAGAGGCCTCCACGGTGGCCAGGCGGTGGGCGATCACGATCGCCGTGCGCTGGCGCAGCAGCCGGTCCAGGTCGCGCTGGAGGGTGGCCTCGGTGGAGGGATCGAGGAAGGCGGTGGCCTCATCCATCACCAGCACCGAGGGGTTGCGCAGGGCCACCCGCGCCACCGACAGCAGCTGGCGCTCGCCGGAGGAGAGATTGCCGCCCCGCTCACGCAGTTCGGTGGCCAGGCCCTGGGGCAGGCGGTTGAGCAGGGGCGCCAGGCCCAGCTCGGCGCAGAGCCGCTCCAGATCGGCGTCGGCGATTGGGGCATCGAGGCGCAGGTTGTCGGCCACGTTGCCGCTGAACAGGAACGTGTCCTGCAGCACCACCCCCAGCCGCTGGCGCAGGGTGGGGATCGGCAGCTCGCGGATGTCCACGCCATCCAGCAGGATCCGGCCCCGCTGGGGCTCATAGAGCCGGCAGAGCAGGCGGATCACCGTGGTCTTGCCGGAGCCGGTGGGGCCCACCAGGGCCACGTGCTCGCCGGGGGCGATCCGGAAGGAGAGGTCCGTGAGGATCGGATCGTCGTCGCGGTAGGCGAACGACACGTCGTCGAAGATCACCTCGCCGGCGCTGGCGCGCTCGACGCCGCTGAGCACGGCCGCAGCGGAGCGCTGCTCCAGCGGCAGCTCCTGGATCTCGATCGGCTGCTCCAGCAGCTCGCCGATGCGCTCCACGGCGGTGAGGCCCCCCTGGATCTGGGTGAAGCGCTCCGCCAGCTGGCGCAGGGGATCGAACAGGCGCTGGGAGAACAGGATGAAGGTGGTGAGGGTGCCCAGGCCCATGGCGCCGGCCGTCACCATCCAGCCCCCCAGCCCCAGCACCACGGCGATGGCCGTGAGGGCCACCCACTCGATCAGGGCGGAGATGGCCGAGTCGTAGAAGATCGTGCCGGTCACGGCCTGGCGGTAGGCGTCGGCGGTGCGGCCGAAGCGGGCGGAGTTGAAGGCCTCGCGCCGGAACATCTGCACCACCTCCAGGCCCTGCAGGTTCTCCTGCAGGTCGGCGTTGAGCTGGCTGAGCTCCTCGCGCACCCGGTAGTTGGCCTTGCGGTAACGGCCCTGCAGCCAGAGGATCGCCAGGGTCACCGGCACCTGGGTGGCCAGCAGCAGCACCCCCAGGCGCGGCTCGATCGAGATCATCGTGATCGCGATCACCAGCAGGGTCACCAGGTCGGCGAGCACCCCCACGGCGCCGCTGCCGAACACCTCGGCCAGGGCATCCACATCGCTGGTGAGGCGGGTGAGCAGCTTGCCCACCGGCGTGCGGTCGTGGAAGCGCAGGGAGAGGTCGAGGGCGTGGGCGAACAGGTCGTCGCGGATGCGGGCCGTGAGCCGCTGGCCCACCGCCTGCACGTTGTAGCTCTGCACGCCCTGGAGCCCGAGCCGCACCAGCACCGCCACCAGCAGCAGCCCCACCAGGGTGCGCAGCTGCTCGGGCACGGCCATGCCCGCCAGCCAGGGCATCACCGGCTCGTGGCGCAGGGCCGAGATCGCCTGGCCCACCAGCAGCGGCTGCACGGCGGCGGCGCCCGCCACCGGGATCAGCAGCACCAGGGTGAGCAGCAGGCGCCGGCGGTCGCGGCCCAGGTAGGGGAGCAGCCGCAGCAGCCGCTGGCGATCGAGACGGGCCATCAGGCGGGGAGGGGGGCCAGGGCGGCGGCGGCGAGGCGATCGACGATCGCCTGCAGGGGCCCGTCATCGAGCCGCAGCGCCAGGGGGTGGCCCACCAGCCGGGCGGTGGACTGGAACAGGTCTTCGATGGCGATCAGGCCGTTCTCCTCGAGGGTGCGGCCGGTGGCCACCAGGTCCACGATCGCCTCGCTCATGCCGGTGATCGGCCCCAGCTCCACCGAGCCGGCCAGGTGGATCAGCTCCACCGGCAGGTCCAGGGCGTCGAAGTACTCCTGGGCGCAGCGGGTGAACTTGCTGGCGATGCGGCAGTGGGCGGGCAGGTCGGCGGAGCGGCGGTAGGGGCTGCTGGCCTTCACCGCCACGCTCATGCGGCAGCCGCCGAAGCCCAGATCCAGCAGCTGGGCCACGGGCAGCTGGTGCTCGCGCAGCACGTCGTAGCCCACCACGCCCAGCTGGGCCTGGCCGTAGGCCACGTACACGGGCACGTCGGCATTGCGCACCAGCAGGGCCCGGGCGCTGCCGCAGGCGCTGGGCACCATCAGCTGGCGGTTGCCGGGCTCGAGCACGGCGGCGAAATCGAGGCCGGCGGCCGCGAAGCGGCGCACCGAGTCCTTGAGCAGGGCGCCTTTGGCCAGGGCAACGGTGATCATGGCGCGCTCCGTCGGGTGGTCAGCACGCCCGGGAGAGCGGTGGCCCCGGGCCGTTGAGCAGCGGCGATCATGGAGCTGCGCATCAACCGCGACTGTAGTGAGCCACCCGTCCGCCCCGAGTCCCGAGCCGGCCCAGCGGGTGTCGCTGATCCCGGTGCTCGACGACAACTACGTGTTCGTGCTCCACGGCGACGGGCCCGGGCCTGCCGTGGTGGTGGATCCGGCCGTGGCGCCGCCCGTGATCGCCTGGCTGGAGGCGCGCGGCCTGGAGCTGGTGGCGATCCTGCACACCCACCACCACAGCGACCACATCGGTGGCACCCCCGGCCTGCTGCGCCGCTGGCCCCGGGCCGAGGTGATCGCCAGCGCCGCCGATCGCCAGCGCATCCCCCTGCAGACCCGCGGTGTCGCCGGCGGCGATCGGCTCACGCTGCTGGGCCGCGAGATCCAGGTGCTCGCGGTCCCGGGCCATACCTCCGAGCACATCGCCTATGTCCTGCCGCCGCTGCCGGGGGCTGCAGCCGCGGGCTCCGGGGCCGGCGGCGGCGAGCTCTTCTGCGGCGACACGCTGTTCGCCGGCGGCTGCGGGCGGATCATGGAGGGCACCCCCGCCCAGATGCACGCTGCCCTGCAGCGGCTGGCGGCCCTGCCGCCGGCCACGCGGGTGTGGTGCGCCCACGAGTACACCGAGGCCAACCTGCGCTGGGCGGCCGCCCAGGAGCCCGGCGATGGCCCCATCGCCGAGCGGCTCACCGCCGTGGGCGCGGCCCGCAGCGCCGGCCAGCCCACGATCCCCAGCACGATCGGCGCGGAACAGGCCACCAACCTGTTCGTGCGCGCCGCCACGGTGGAGGCGCTGGCCGAGCGGCGCCGCAGCAAGGACCACTGGCGCGGCTGATCCGGGCCCTGGATATCTCAGTCCCGCGGATCCGGGCGCCTCAGAGCACGGCCGGCCAGTCCGGTGCCGCCACCAGCTCCAGGCCGCCGGGGAACAGCCGCGCCCCCTCGCCGGCCCGCAGGCCCAGGCGTCCCCGCTGGCCCCGCTGGTAATCGGCCTCCAGGGGCAGGCGCAGCCGCAGCTTGAGGCTGCCCTGCTGCACCTGGTAGAGCCACTCGCGCCCCAGGAACTCGCGGCCCATCACGCAGGCCTCGCCGCCGGACTCCGGCTGGAAGCTGATCCCCTGGGGACTCACCAGCACCTCGAGGCTCTCGCCGGGCTCGGGCCGGGGCACGGCCGCCGCGGGTCCGGAGGGTGGCAGTGCCGGCTCCAGCTGGCCTAGGGCGGTGCGCAGCCGGCCGGCCTGCCACTGGGCCGGCAGCAGGTTGCCCTGCAGCACGAAGCGGCCCACGAAGCCCGTGGCGGGATGGCGCACCAGCTCCCGGGGCCGGGCGCACTGGTGCAGCCGCCCCGCCTCCAGCACCGCCACCCGATCGCAGATGGCCAGGGCCTCCTCCGGGTCGTGGGTCACGATCACGCCGCTGGCGCCGCACTGGGCCAGCACCGCCGGCAGCTCGCTGCGCAGCCGCAGGCGCACCTCCACATCCAGGTTGGAGAAGGGCTCATCCAGCAGCACCAGCGAGGAACCCGGCGCCAGGGCCCGGGCCAGGGCCAGGCGCTGGCGCTGGCCGCCCGAGAGCTCGTGGGGGTAGCGGTGCTCGAGGCCCTGGAGGCCCAGCAGCTCCAGGAGCCAGGCGGCCCGGCTGGTGTCCTGGCCGCGGCGCAGGCCGAAGCAGGTGTTGCGCCAGGCGTCGAGGTGGGGGAAGAGGGCGTAGTCCTGAAACACCATGCCCACCCCGCGTCGCTCCGGCGGCAGCCAGCGGTGGGGCCCGGCCACCTCCTGGCCGCCGATGCGCACCAGGCCGCGATCGGGCCGCTCGAAGCCGGCGATCAGGCGCAGCAGGGTGGTCTTGCCGCAGCCCGAGGGGCCCAGCAGGCCCACCAGCTCACCGGGCTGCAGCTGGAAGTCGATGCCCTGCAGGGTCCAGGCGCCGCTGGCGGCGGGGCCGCGGTAGCGGTGCCAGAGGCCCAGCAGCTCCACCTGGGGCGTCGGGTCGGCGGAGGCTGCGGAGGCGGCCGCCAGCGGCTGCCCGTGCGCGGCCGGGACCGCGGCGGCCGCAGGGGAGAGCAGGTCGGGGCGCGGCAGATCGGCGCTGGCGATGGCGGGCGGGCCCGGAGGCCATAGGCTCAGCGCCCCATCTTCCCCCGCCATGTCCGCCGCAGCGATCGAGGCCGTCACCACCGCCGGCGCCCCCGCCCCCGTGGGCCCCTACAACCAGGCGGTGAAGGCCGGCGGGCTGCTGTTCTGCTCCGGCCAGATCGCCCTCGATCCCGTCAGCGGCGCCATGGTGGGCGGCGGCGACGTGGAGGCCGAGACCCGCCAGGTGCTCGCGAACCTCGAGGCGGTGCTGGCCGAGGCCGGCGCCACCCCCCAGCAGGTGGTGCGCACCACCGTGTTCCTGGCCGACCTGGGCGACTTCGCCCTGGTCAACGCCATCTATGCCGAGACCTTCGGCGCCGGCGTTTCGCCCGCACGGGCCTGCGTCGAAGTGGCGGCACTGCCCAAGGGCGCCCGGGTGGAGATCGACTGCATCGCCGTGCTGGGCTGAGCGCCCGGGCTCAACGCGGGCGGAGCAGCCGGAAGGTGAGGTTGATCCGCTCGCTCGACACCCGCGCCCGCGCCGGCAGGGCGTGCTGCCAGTGGCGCTGGGTGGGGGGATCCATCACCAGCAGGTCGCCATCGGCGAGCTCCACGGCGAAGGGGGCCTGGGCCTCTGGTCCATCCAACCGCCCGCTGCCCACTTCCGGCCGGCCTGTGCCCTGGGCGGATCCAGGCCTCGTGCGGCCGGGCGGCTTCGGCCGGAAGCGCAGGCTGCGGCGGGCCCCCAGGCTGAGGGAGGCGATCGGGGCGAGCGGATCGAGCTCGGGCTCGTCGTCGGCATGCCAGCCCATGCGATCGGCTCCATCCCGGTAGCGATTGAGCAGCAGGCTGTTGAAGCGCACCCCCAGCTCCAGCTCCAGGAGCTCCCGCAGCTGGCTGAGTTCCGGCGTCCAGGGCGTGATCGCCTGCTCCAGACCGCTGTAGCGGTAGGTGCAGCCCGGATCCGCCACCCAGCACACCAGCCGCGGCGTGGGGTGCTGGCGCCCATACACCGTGACCAGGGGCTGCTGCCAGGGCAGCGTGTCCGTCAAGGCGCGTTGAAGCCGGGGCAGGTCCAGCCCCTGGGCCTGCAGCCAGGCCGGTCCGTGGCGCAGCTGCAGCCCTGGGGCGCACTGGAGCCGAAGCGGGGATCTCACGGCCCCGGCGCCACGGAGCCAGCCTGGGGCCAGGACGCACAGACCTCAGCCATGGCGCGCTTCAGGGCCGCTCCTTTGTAGCGGCCACCCAGGCGTCGGCGCGGCAGGACGATGGGTGGCGGATTGGTGCCTGATCGCCGTGATCCCGCCGCAGCACCGGGGTCACGGCCAGCTAAGTTGCCCCACGACGGGGTGTAGCGCAGCTTGGTAGCGCGGATGCTTTGGGAGCATTAGGTCGCAGGTTCGAATCCTGTCACCCCGATATTCAGTGATGCCAAGGGCTCTCAGCGATTCTGAGGGCCCTTTTTTCGTGCCCTGCGGAGGGGGCTAGTTGATAAACCGTTGATACGGGGCGTATCAACTGGCCTTTCGGGCCGAGCTGGGGAGGTGGGCGCAGAGGGCCACCACCATCGCGTTGGCGTCTGAGGTGCTCTCGGGACTGCCTGCGTTGATCCAGGCTCCCCCCTGCTGCCGCCATGCGAGCCGCGAGCAGTTCACCGAAACCGTGCCGCTGGTGATCACGGGAGCGAAGCCCCCCGCTTCGGTCTTGAAGGCGGTGTCCCTGACGCCTGGGGCGATGAGCTTCCACTCCCGCCAGGCGTAGGAGGTAGGGCCGCCGAAGCTGCGCCACCCACGTGCAGCCTCACGGGCATGGATCTTCTGGCGCAGCTGGTCTTCCTTGGACGGTGCTGCTTCGGGAGGTGAGATGGCCTCAAGGGCCTCGCTCACCCCCTTGAAGGGACTCTCAGGCTGGCTCAGCGCTGGGGCTGGGGTTTGCACTTCAGATGGATGCTGCAGCTGAGCAGCCGCAGGTTGGCCCGTCAGAGCCAGTGCGAGGGGCAGGGCCCAGAGGGTTCGGGCGCTCATGGCTGGGGATCTGCCTGGTCGGCTTCCATGGCCGCCACCAGCACGTCACGGGCCCAGACTGCGGTCTTGGTGTTGCGGGCAGCGGTGTGGGCCACGATCCGCTGCTTCAGGGAGCGCCGCATCGACACGGGGAGGATGTCCCACGGGTCGTTGGCGTGTTCCAAGCTCCCGAAGGTTCCATCGGGGTTGCGCTTGGCGGGCCCGTAGGGGCCTTCAGCCAGGACGTCTTCGCTCACGGCGGCTCGGCAATGGGGTGGAGGCTGTTCACAGCGCCTTTCGGATCGGCGCCTCGCAACACCTCACCAGCGCCGAGCGCTCTTACAGGTAGCTCCAACCTCCAGATCCACAATATAGCAGGGCGACTTCAGCCGCCCCCGTGGCGATCAGACCTGCTGGTGGGTAGCGATGCCCAGCCGCCTGGCCACCTCGCTGGCGGGGATGCGGTACTCGGGTGACATCCCGCTCAGCCGGGCGCTCTGGGCCGGAAGCAGCAGGGCGGCGACTTCGTGCCAGTGCAGGAGCAGCATCGAGAACTCGGCCACCTGATCGGTCAGGCCCATGGCGTCGGCATCGTGCAGCTCGGGATCGGGGAAGTCCAGCAGGCAGCTCCAGTTGGCGAAGGCTTCGGCCAGGTTGCGGGCGCCCAGGCTGGCGGTCTCGGCGAGCTGCTGATCCTGCAGGGACATCGGCTGGGCGGTCGGGGGAAACCGAATTTGACCAAGCTAAGTGGCAACGTCTGTCGGAGCCAGGAAGCGCTGGTGCCGCCCCTGCGTCGATCAGCCTCTGGTTCATCCACCTCCATATGAAGGAGAGCATCAGCCACGCCACCCCGGCTGTGAACTCCACGTCCACACCAGGATCATTGGGTCCTTTACGTGCAGCCTACAGATGGGCAGCTGATGGTGATCCATAGATTCTGGCCAATTCGGTTAGTTCGGGGAGATGCCAGTCACCACCGGCAGCGTCTGCCAGTCCTTCCGGTCAAAGTGCCACCACTCAGTCGCGAATGAACGGAAGCAGCGACGCTCCGTAGGGACCCCGGCTGCGTCCACGTGGGCAGCCTCGCTAAAGTCATCGAAATCCGTCGGCATCGGCATCTCCATGCCACGGCGATCCACCAGGATCACATCCACAGCCGTGCCGCGGGTGTGGCGCCCGGAGTTGACGGCCGGATCGGAGGCGTATCGGGGATCGCGGATCTCGTCCCACATCCGCTGCTGCACCGCCAGGGGGCGATAGGAATCCCAGATATTGAGACCTAGACCCTCGGCCGCCAGATCCAGCTGCACCTGCTGCAGGGCCAGGCCCACTGGGCAGCGCAACCGGCCATCAAGTGCGTGGTAGAGGCTAGCGCCGAGGAAGTTGTAGGGGCTGACGTAACGCAGCTCGAACAGCGATCTGGGCTCTAGCGCCAGCAAGGGCAGCAGAGCGATACCGCTGCAACGCAATCCACCTGCAGCGGCGACCGACGCAGAGACTGGTGCTGTACTGCCGGCCGTGGTGAAGGTCAGCAGGGTCACCGCTGCAGCCAAGGTCCGCGCCATCGGCCCTAGACACCACAAGCTATGCCGCGGGGACGAATTCGACACGTGCCCGGGGCCTGCCCTCAGCTCCCGAGCTCAGTCGACCGTGAGGCCAAGCTCCGGAAGAGGCCTGACCAGCTTGAGAAGCCCGGTCGCCATGGACAGTCAGCGAGCTGCCTTCACCCAGGCACAAGGCAGGCACAGCAAAAGCCGCGATGTGTCAGCTCCTTCTGCCACCTTGGGACCGCTGGAGCCAGCGATTGGTGGGAGGCGCTGGTATAGCTACCAATGTCGAGCATACAGCGGCTTCCCGTACTGACACCACAGTGGGAAAGGGTTCGTACTGAGGTAGAACCCGACCGGTAGTTCATCAACAGCTACCGCAACCGGTGCAAGGGCCCTCAGCACAGGGGCCCCTTCTCAATGGGTGAGGATCTGAGACAAAACAAAGCCCGGAGCGTTGGCCCCGGGCACTTATCTGCTGAGCCGTGGTGCCTTCCCAAGGGAGTCGGGCGTAGCTGTGCGTGGTTTTTGCTTAGCATCAGCCGTGATCGTCAGTTCAGGGTGTCTTCAGTTGTGGTCGGAGCTGCCGGCGCTGGCACCTGGGGCCAGGTGTCAATCGAGACGTTCTGTTGGGTCCGGGGCACCTGGAGCGGTGCAGAGGACGGCGACTGGCTTGACACGCCAGGAAGGCCAGAGATCCGTCGAGAGTGTTGGAGCAGGGGTCGGTTCGTCAGCGCACTCCTGCCTGGTGCTCAGGGGGGGGGTATCATTCATTAGGGCTTCTCTTGGGGTGATGGGCTCAGCATCTGGCCGCTAGAAGCCCAGTGCAATACACGCATTGCTCCACGGGCCAAGCCTGAGCAGGTTGGATTGTTTGGGGCCCCGGCCCCGGCCGGGGCGAAAGGCCCCATTGGCTCCGGGTCGCTGCGTCACCTCTACACGCCAGACAGGTCGCTGCAGTACAAGCCACTGGAGTGGATAGGCGAGGGCCTCACCACCCTCAGGCCCTGGGACACCACCGCGCTGGCGGGATCTGAGCGGCTGAATGGACGTGTGGGCATTCCCAGTGTTGCCGCAGCCCTGATCGGGGAGTGGCTCAGCAGCCGTGAACCGTCTGCTCGGGTGTGGCGGATTCGTTTCCTAGCGGAGACCCCAGATACGCTTGGTCGATTGAGGACATTCATTCACCATGGACTGATTCCTAGGGGCCGCATCACTCCTTCCCAGGCTGGGTCAAGCGCTTGACTTACTCGGACTACATACCGCCGACAGCTGTCGCAGGTCGGCTGAATCACCTCGCTGACGCGGCAGATGTCGGCGTTCTTGGCCTGGGCGAACAGCGGTCCACGGTTTTGGGATGGCGAATGATCAGCTCGGCCGTATGCCTGGGGTGTTTCATGGTGAGCTCCCTTTCCCAGGCCGACCAGCAGAGAAGTCAGATGCACCGTAGACGGATTTCAGGGGTCCTGGTCAGCTACATTTAGTGGCACCGGCAAGAAATAGGATTGACCGCTAGGCAAGCCTCCGACCAGGATGCGATGTAGGCAGACGCAAAGAACTCCAATCGATATCAAGGCAACACTAGACAATACATGGAGACAAGCAATCTAGGTTTCAAGCCAGGAGACAGCGAACCCGTACAAGCGAGTCTCTGCGGCCAGTGCCTGCAAAAAAACAAAAGACAGTCCAAATCGTAGAGATTCCCAGGGAAGCCAGGGACTAATCCACGCGGGGGCGATGTGTGGGCACCGGCCCGCCATTCGGGTTACGCCTACCCCTGACCCGGCTATCCCAGGAAGGATATCTCACCGTAACACCATCACTAAGCCCGAGGACAGTATAGTCGCCATCCCTTGAGATGCTTGCAGCAGCATGAAACTCTTTTCCAACCCCGTAGGTCACACGCGCGGAATTGTTGCCAAGCCATTCCACATGGAACACACCGTGATCAAAGATAACAGCGCCAAAGGTTGCGCCTCCGCTGCCATAAGCACATGCCTGCTCAACAGCATTAATGAAGCATGTATTGAATTCGACACACCTTGTTCCGGGTTCGCAGTATCTGAAAGCCGTGTCAGCACGCATTGGCGGCAGGACGAGGAAAAAAGAGCCCAATAGAAGCCCAGAGGCAATCTGCGCACAAGCCTGCATGACCATTCGCTGCCTCTGAAGACATAGATAGTCTAGCAGAAGCGGTAAACCACTCTAAAACAATAATCGTCGAAAGATTAGGCCAGCCCATGCTCGCCGGGCACTTCACCAGGGAAATCGACCGACTTCAAAGGCGGCAGAGCTGGGGATCACCGATCTCCAGACACGGAAGCTGCAGCGGGAGTGAGAGCGGTTTGGCCGCACACGGAAGCTGCAGCGGGAGTGAGAGCGGTTTGGCCGCGTGGTGGGGAGGGACGTGAGGGGGTTGGAAGCCAGTTGGGGGGGGGGGGGTTCGAATAGGAAGCCGGAGAGAGCAGAGGCAATAGCTGTCCCAATAGAACTGAGCATGTCGCCGCCCAAGGAGAGGAAGCAATCCAGACACACAAGCAACAAGAACCCACAAAGCCACCCTCCGCAAAAGATCAGGTAGAGTAGGAATGAAAGCCTGATTGCCAGCGAGCCGTGCCAGACGAACAACTAGAAGCCTTTCTAGATATATTGAGGAGGAGTAGTCACCTGCAGGAAGAAGCATTAGCCGCAGCCGGCTTCCTCGATGCACTCATCAGAATCGCACAAAGAATGGGATACAAAGTTACGAAGAGTCAACTTGAGTGGGTTGCCATGGAGGCGTTGGACGGTGTCCTGTGGGTTGGCCCTGTTATGACGCCACTACACCTTGATGGGAGCACGCAGGATGAAGCGGACAACAGTCGATATTAAAGGGGGATGTGAATTCAGCTACGTCTACTGAGCCGAATCAATAAGAGATACTGCTCCTCATTCACTATTCCCTACTGGCAGCACGCTTCACCCGCGAGATTGAAGGACTCTGGAAGCGGGCAGGCTGTGGATTGCCGTTCGCTTGCCACGGAAGCTGCGGCGAGGGTGGGGGCGGATCGGTGTGGGCGAGGGATGGAGAGAGGGGTTTGAGGGGGTTGGGGCTTGGGAGGACAGAGGGTGGGAATCCAGGCAGCCGAAAAACAACGATTGGGGCGTGAGACGTACTCACAGGAGCCAGAGGAAGAGCCACACGTAGAAGACATATGCAAGACAACGTCGAGTGACGGGACTTGTTACTACAGCAAGAATGCGGCGGCGAGTGCGACGAATTAGACCAGCAGACAATGCAGCAGATTCCGCACACAATGCATCGTGACACAACTTCAACCAGCCCACCACAAGAATAAGAAAGAACATCTCTGGGAGGGTGCAGACTTGGAAGCCACAGTGCGATTGGCACGAAAGATGCAACGGGCGAGAGAAGCACCATGGTGCCAGGCCTAGACTCCGAATTGTGATATTATTAGCCTGGACATAGCAAGCCAGAAGCCTTGCCTAGGAACAGCGTGTAACATCGCGGGAATCAGGGTCCAATTGATACCCCGTTTTACGTTCACACTACTAGCGGGGACAGCATCAATCCCTAGAATGGCAAACGCCGAGTCCCTAAAGAGAACTTACGAACTCAAGAGCGAGGAGAAGTCATCCGTAGTTATCAGAATTGACAGGTCTGAGGCATTCGGCTACGAGGGAGGCTTGTGCTACAAAAGCAAGCGAGTGGCACCATTTGCGACTGGAAAGGCGAACGGATACGGGACCGGGCGGTGGTCGATCGATGCCGAAGAGGGCCGGAAGACATCAGCCGAAGCAAATAGGGTCATATTTCTAAGTGGGAGTGAATTGTTTGACCCGCTTAGACCAGGCCTCACGCGAGAGATATGAACAGGATGATATTCACAGGCCTAGGAGCAGGTTTATACTGCTCTCGTCACAAAGAGAATTTAGACTGACTGCAAGCAGGGGCCGGGGCCTGGAAAGTTCCTGTGGGATGTAGCGGCGTTAGGTTTAGGCACAATATGCAATAGAGTCGCGACGCCAAATAATGCAGAGCTTGGTCTCAAGCGGGAATCGGGCAGATCCGACAAGAGCCCGGAGTGGCGAAGAGTCTACCGGTCAATTAGAGGATAGATCGATAGTGGCAACAGATGAGCTAGACTTGTCGTAAGCAAGACAGCCTATCGATCGTGAAGACCAGAACTGCATTGATCGCAGGTACGTGGGCCACTGGATTGCTGACAGCAACAGTTCATGCCGCAGACTTGCTTCCCGGGCAGACTGCCGACCATGGAAGGAATGGGTCATATTATCCAATCACCAGCAATAGTCCGCCTAAAGGCTTTACACGTTCTATGTGTAGGTGGGGAAAGGGCAGCGGCCTCGAATATTGCATGACGAAGATACAAAGCGGTAGCCGCCCGAAGATCGCAGTATGGAGACCGCCAGACAGAGAAGGTGGCAGAATCGAGATATATGTGGGTGAATGTTTGAAAGGTGGGTGTCGCTTCCTTGGTCCTGACTATGACTACCCGAATGATCCAGCGAAGCTAACTCTGTCAATGAAACCCAGTGATCACGGGCAGAGCATTGGCTTTAGGGGCAAGAGTGGATTGGTACTTGAGATGTTTATACCAGAATAGTGTAAGGTCTGTCGAGCCCAGATGGTGACATTTCAAGGCAAGGCTCATTGAAACTGAGGAGTATTGCGAGAGCGAGCCAGCCTGTCGCGCGAATCGCCGCTGAGCACCCAGCACCTATGACCTTTGCAACGAGGCTTTAGCAGCACACGCGGCACTGTGGGAGGGGGTGCTGAAGGGGAGTTGTGGGCTTTAGTACATGGTTAGACCTGGATGGAGAGGGAGCCAGATTGAGTTTGGCCTGGAGAACTCGGGTGAACGGAGGAGGGAATAGTAGACATGTTGCTCCACTGGTACTGGCTGTGGTTTTCGATTGAAAGCGGAGGCACTATGGGTAGCAAGTACTCTGCTCCGCTGGTGAACGCCTCCAGGTGCACCTTCAACACGCAGGATCCGATCGGGCAATCCGGTGCCTGGAGACGGGGTTAATATCTACAGTACCCGCTCTGACCCGCTAGCAGCAGGGACAGGGCATCAACCCAGAGAGACGGGGAACTGATGGATGCGCGGCCAAGCGACTGGTTTCGCCCGACTCCCGCAACAGTATATGGGCACTACGGGATGGTCGTCAGCGAGGACCAATGGCAATTCAAGCAGCACCAGCAGACTCAGTGGGCCAAGGAGCGCAGACGGCAGTGTGATGTATCACCTGAATGTGGGATACCCACCACTAGGACTCTGCGCCCTGGTCATTAGGGGTCTACTGCTCTGGTGGTTCAGCAGCACACAGAAGCAGTTGGCTTGACACGAGCGTTGAGAGAGGAAGGATCCCGCAAGGCCCTTGTTCGGATCTGGAAATAAGGAGGGCAGACCTGATAGCAGCGCAGGGATTGCGCTGCGATGGAAGCCAGCTCCTCTAGGCGTGGTCTTACGCTCTCATGTGGCTCTACAAGCTCTATGAACCGCCTAGCCACCCTGGTAACCGCTCTATTACTACCTGTAATCCCACCACTGCTCAGGGGGGGGGTAACGACAGGCTCCTTGCTTATCTCTCCAGCTCTAGCTGTTCTGTCTCAGCAGGTTGTTCAGCTGACAAGGGGGTGTGAGGCCGCTACGGGTTGAGGTGCGACCCACCAACCCCGACCTCACGCCTCCATGCATAGCCACCCCAATGCCCGCCTGACACAGCGAGGCCGGCTCCGGCTTG